>CAJTIU010000177.1 GCA_910576335.1 Lachnospiraceae bacterium | reverse complement strand
AAAAAAGCAAGCGTCATTTCTGTATGTGCAGCAGCCTTTATTACCGTGCTGTCCTGTTTCCCCATTCAACAATTTTATCTGACGGGTATAGAAATAATTTTTGTAATACTGATTGCATATTATCTATACGCGGCACAGCCCAGGGTGAGCCTGTTTCTCATTTTCTTTTATGAAATAGCGGTTGCTTTGTGGGAATTTATTCTATCGGCTGGGCTGGGGGTTATCTTTCAATCAGACCGTTTTCTTGATATGCGGTCAAATGGATATATAGCGGCAGTTTGGATTGTCCGGCTTTTTATGCT
>CAJTIU010000176.1 GCA_910576335.1 Lachnospiraceae bacterium | reverse complement strand
GGCAGATTATGATGATTCCAGCAGCTACCAGCTTCTTCTGCGTGTGCTGAAAGAGCAGGCCGTGCAAAGGGAAGACGGAACCTACCGCCTGCGTACCAAAGAAGACGGCGGCATGGATGCGGCCATTCTGCAGAACCCTGCAGACCCGGATGCGACATACCGCGAAAAAGCCGGGAGACAACACCGTGGGTACGTGGCAAATGTCATAGAGGCATCCGGCAAAAACGGGAGCATCATTGAGGATTACCAGTATGAGCAAAACATCCACAGTGACAGCCAGTTTCTGAAAGAGACCCTCGGTG
>CAJTIU010000175.1 GCA_910576335.1 Lachnospiraceae bacterium | reverse complement strand
TTCCTAAACCTCCATGCCCACACACTTGGCACCACCATAAATGAAACTGTGCAGACGGTAGGCTGTTGAATTTATTTGTGCCATTGTTTATACTTATAGCAACGGCAAAGATCGTGTTTATTTTGGGCAGGAAGCCCGTTTCCTAAACTGATTTCAGGTACTCTCATTTGCACCACCACCTGTCCAGCCTCTTGTTCATGGCAAAAGGACGTATAGTAAAATGATAAAAGACAGAGTACCGTGCCGTAAATTCTTCCAGGAGGTGCCTTTATGGATAAAATTTACGACAAATGTTGTGGTATTGA
>CAJTIU010000174.1 GCA_910576335.1 Lachnospiraceae bacterium | reverse complement strand
CTGTCCGCTATACACGCGATATTTCCCTCAATCTTTTTGTAAGTATCGTTCGCCATAAGAACCTGCAGCACCGCATTAGACAGCATCGCTTTCGTACTTTCATCAAACGCTGCTTTCACATCACGGTTCACCTGCTGGCGAACTTCATCCACCTGTTTATCCAGATAGCATTTTACTTCATCATCAATACCAAGATGTTGCAGAAGATACTCTTCAAACGTGTACTCCTTCGTTTCCGCTCTGTATCTGCCCCTGTTGTACCGATCTTTTTCGAAGCCCTTGACAATGCGGAACCTGCTATTCTCAATGCAGT
>CAJTIU010000173.1 GCA_910576335.1 Lachnospiraceae bacterium | reverse complement strand
ATTGTGCAAAATGTCATCAAGTTCGTCTCTTAATATGACAAAAACAGGAATATCTAAAGCAAACTGTTTTTTTATCATTATCTCAATCTGTTTTGTAACCCCCTCTGTATCACCTTTTTCACTCGAAAAAAGCACATTACCACTGTTCAAATATGTCTTAACCCCTCCAAACTGCAGCTTTTCAAACTCTTTCTTTAATTCCGCCATCGGTACTTTGTTTTTACCGCTTATATTGATACCTCTTAATAATGCAACATATCTTTTCATATCCACAAGCACCTCTGCATATTCTAAATTTATATAAATCCTACCAAAAA
>CAJTIU010000172.1 GCA_910576335.1 Lachnospiraceae bacterium | reverse complement strand
GTGTTATTCGTTAGTTTATCTGAACCAAAATCCCTTCTTTTTCTTCAAATTAAATAAGATACAGGATGCCTCAATCTGACGCATTTTCCGTCAGATTATTTTATCTCTGTATCTTTTATGTTATCATTCCTTTTGATACACGAAAAAAAGGCTGGAACCCCAACCGTCCAAAGTTTGTGTTCCAGCCCTCACCATACCACGGCGGATATATCCGCCATAGACAAAGTTATGATAACAATAATCACTGAAGAATGCAACGAAATTTCACAAAAGTTTTATGATAATGCCATGGATTCCATCCAGATATGTCAGCTGGAGTG
>CAJTIU010000171.1 GCA_910576335.1 Lachnospiraceae bacterium | reverse complement strand
CCAGGTTTTCTGTCAGTGAAAAGATGGTAAAACCGGCTGCTGCGCCGGCTGATTTATGATACATGCCTAAGAGGAGGACCGACAGGACCGCAAGGATCCCAAGCACTGCCACGGAAATGTGGGAAACAGTCCTGTTTTCCGACATTTCTGACGGAAGGCCCAGGATGACAGTCCCGGCCAGTACCGGTACCAGTATTAAGCATAAAATGATTTCGTGCATATGAATTTCCTCCCTGTAACAGAAGGGGAGGCTGCCTGCTGCAGGATGTTCCTCCTGTCCGGGTATTCCCTCTTCTGTCTTTTAGCCACTATTCACGATCCGG
>CAJTIU010000170.1 GCA_910576335.1 Lachnospiraceae bacterium | reverse complement strand
TCATTAGGTGACATATATTTGATAAGTGCAATAGCAGTAGTGGGGGCAAGTATACCCGTTTCAACCCAATCTTGTAACTCAGGAACCAATTCTGTGAGTTTTTTATAATTTTGAAGAGTATCCACTGAAATGCCAATCATATCTGCCAATTCTTCCTGTTTGGTTTTTGCATTATCCGAAACTTTCGGATTTTGCTCATATTGATTTGAACCATTACCTTGATGGATTCCATAAATCCTTTCCAATTCCTTAATACACCTCCCTAACTTAATAGGGTTAGGATTACCAATACCTCTTTGGCGAATATTAGTTTCAATGAGATCTTT
>CAJTIU010000169.1 GCA_910576335.1 Lachnospiraceae bacterium | reverse complement strand
GGTAGTGCGTTCCATGGCATATTTGTTGCCGCAGGTGGGGCAGAAACGGCTTTTGCAGCGGAAAGGGACAAACTTAAGCTTTCCGCAGTGGGGACAGCCATACATGGCACCGCCAAAGGAAGGACTGCCGCAGTTAAGCATTTTATCAATATTTTCCATCTCAGTTTTTCTGGGATGAAGGGTAAATTTAATTTCTTCATAATGGTCGGAAAAGATTTTCTGTAAAATATTCATAAGACTATTATGCACGAAAAAGTAAAAAAAAGGAACCCCTAATTCCCCCATGAATGGGGGTTAGGGGGTTGAAGTGTCGAAGACGCTTTTTTA
>CAJTIU010000168.1 GCA_910576335.1 Lachnospiraceae bacterium | reverse complement strand
GTTGCTTGATGCTGTACCTGCCCGAAACGATTAATAAAAATAAAATCTGTGTATCCGTCAATCGTAATTTCACAGTGAACATCTAATAGCTCCTGCTTTTCTTTTTCCATTAAAAATGCTTCTTTAACAAACTCTAACATCGGCACTTGCCGTTTACCTGCAGGGGTTTTTGTTGTATTGATATTGAAATAGCAGCCTTTCTTGCTACCGTCTGTTCTGTGGTTATAATAAACAAGCGTATGATTAATATTGATAATCCCCTCATCTAAGTCGATATCACACCATCTAAGTCCTGTAATCTCTCCAACCCTCATACCTGTACCTGTCATAAC
>CAJTIU010000167.1 GCA_910576335.1 Lachnospiraceae bacterium | reverse complement strand
TGTTGTTTTCCAGATTAAAAGAGCAGCCAATCTTCAGATTATTTTAGCACCATATAAAATTGATGTAGTTCTCCAGCCACATTATCCGGAAACGCTTCTGCACATTACCAGAACGAAAATACTCCCATGCAAATTAATTGCGCAGGAGTATTCTGTATCATCTTATGAAAATGGCAGTTCCTCTTCTTCTATCTGGCAAGCATGAGCTTTATATTTATATCGTAGATATTCATACAAGAGCCCTTTCTCTTTTAAGAAACCCATGAGGGCCAGGATCTCACATCCCAGGAAACTCTGGGCATCCCGGAGGAACTTTCTGGTTTCTTCCAGGGAGCCTTG
>CAJTIU010000166.1 GCA_910576335.1 Lachnospiraceae bacterium | reverse complement strand
CCGAATGAAATGGAACTTATGAAGGAGAACCTCCGGCTGCGGAAGGAACTGGAAGAGGCGAGGAAGGAAAACCTCTTCCTAAAAAAAGCGGCGGCATTCTTTGCGAAGGAAATCGATTAGAGGCTTATCGGTTTATCGAACAACACCATAAAGAATTCGGCGTCCGCTGGCTGTTGCGGCGGCTGGGGATCTGCCCGAATGCCTACTATAACTACCGGAAACACCGGAAGGCGGATTATTATACCCAAAAAGAGAAAATCAAGGAACAGATAGAAGAAATCTACCACAGCCACAATGGAGTAGACGGGTACCGCAGTATGACTGCCTATCTGGAGCGCAGGGGG
>CAJTIU010000165.1 GCA_910576335.1 Lachnospiraceae bacterium | reverse complement strand
CTCAAACTCTCGGTCTTAAAGTCCTCCACGGACAGGCGGATATAAAGGGCGATCACATATTTTTTGTGCATGGTTCCACCGCCTTTCCCTGGAATTCACTCTTGAAGCGGAAAGTTACATGGATATTCCGCTCATGGTCGATTTCGATCCGCTCAATCAGCCGGTCAATCAGTTCTGCCGTAAGCGCATGGTCTTGTGTCAGCGATTTCGCATCCTTTTCCATTGCCCGGCAGCGCACAAGCCGGCTGTCCAGGGCGTCCATATCTTTTTCAAGCGCCTCAATCTCGCCGGACAGTGTACGGATGGATTCCTCATAATCCGCTTTCAGCTCAAAGTATTCCTCGTTTGTTAAGAT
>CAJTIU010000164.1 GCA_910576335.1 Lachnospiraceae bacterium | reverse complement strand
AAGCCTCTAATCGATTTCCTTCGCAAAGAATGCCGCCGCTTTTTTTAGGAAGAGGTTTTCCTTCCTCGCCTCTTCCAGTTCCTTCCGCAGCCGGAGGTTCTCCTTCATAAGTTCCATTTCATTCGGAGCATCAGGATTGGTTTGGGCTTTCGCTTGGCATTCTTTGCTGAATTCACTGCACCACTTGGAGATACTGGCTTTTGATACGCCATACTCAGCGGTAATACTTTTGTATGTTCGTCCTTCTTCCTCATGGAGGCGGACAATCTTCTTCTTAAATTCGGGAGTGTAGTTCTGTGACATAATGAGTACCTCGTTTCTTGTGATTTTGATTATATCTCATTAGCCACTTCTGTTACAACTTTAGTATAGCACTTCA
>CAJTIU010000163.1 GCA_910576335.1 Lachnospiraceae bacterium | reverse complement strand
TTCCCATGCGGAAATTTGATTCTTACCTTCCTTTTGTGCCTACACAAAAAGAGGTCTGGTTTTTTATCCAGTCTTTTTCCAATCTTAAGCACAAGGCGATCCTGTCTCTCCTGTATTCTGCCGGGCTCCGGGTTGGTGAGGTCTGCTCTCTCCGCTATGAGGATATCAGCCGTTCTTCCATGCGCATACATATCTGTCATTCCAAAGCCCGTTCTGACCGGTATGCCATCCTTTCCAGGAATGCCCTGGATATCCTGACACAGTACTGGTTCCATGCCGGCGGGCCAAGGGGATTTTTGTTCCCCAACCAGAACGACTCCCGACGCCCCATGGCCTCTTATACCGTAAATCAGTTTATTTCCGCCAAAGAAGCTGAACTCGGC
>CAJTIU010000162.1 GCA_910576335.1 Lachnospiraceae bacterium | reverse complement strand
GAGCATGAGGGCTCCGGCAAGGTACAGCTTCTTTTTGTCACCGAAATCCCGGCAGGCTCCCGGGAGGCTGCTGATGTCCAGTGTGCCTGTGTATGTATGGAGGAGGGCCAGCCCCATGAGGAGCGCCATTCCCCCGATGACTGCGACGGCAAGGTAAGTCTCAGCAGCCCGTAAGGATTCTTTTCTCTCGTCCTGGGCGACCCAGACGTAGGAGGTGAAGGACATGACCTCGAAGAAGATGAAGGTGGTGTACAGGTCCGCGGACAGGAATACCCCCTGCACGGCTCCCAGGGTGACGAGCTGGAAGAGGTAGTAGCGGTTCCTGTTCCGGTAGTGGGTGAAGTATTCCCCGGAGAACAGGAGGGTCATCATCCACATGAAGGC
>CAJTIU010000161.1 GCA_910576335.1 Lachnospiraceae bacterium | reverse complement strand
AAACTTATCCCGGAGAACCATTACCGGGATGAAAAAATGGCCTTTGGATTTGCGGATCCTGCGGTCCGGTGTAAGCCCGCCCCCGGAAATGATACAGTGCATATGCACATGATAGAGCATTTCCTGGTTCCAGGTATGAAGGATCTGTATGATACCAGGGGTTGCACCGAGGTATTTTTTGTCCGCAGAGAGATCCAGAAGGGTCCTGGCACAGCATCTGTGGAGCAGTCCGCAGAGGAGCTTCTGGTTACAGTAAATGAGGCTGTTCAATTCATGGGGAAGTGTAAAAACCACATGGAAATAAGGTGTATCTATCACTTCGGCCCTGCGCTTATCCACCCAGATTTCCTGGTTCACAGCCTGACAGTTGGGACAGCTGCGGTTGCGG
>CAJTIU010000160.1 GCA_910576335.1 Lachnospiraceae bacterium | reverse complement strand
TGCATAAATGCCGCCATAACGGATCATTTTGTAATACTTTTCAGGGATATGGCGGATGAGGCGTTCAATGAATTCCATAACAGGAAGAGTTTCTTCCACACAGGCATTATCTTCGTGCCGGTTATAATGGAACGAGACAAAGTCGCCATCGTACTGGTCAATCCGGGAAGTGGCGATCACGGGCCGCCCAAGATAACGTCCGATATACTTTACCACGGTTTTGGGATCACATTTGTTTGGTTTTGCATAGACATAAAAGCCTTCCCTGTGTTCCCGGTAACAGCGTGCTTTCACTTTATTAAAAGAGTGCCCGATCCTGTGTTCCATTTCATTGAGAAGTGCGGTGCGGAAAGAATTACGGAGGAAAGTATAGTTAAAGTGATTCACATTAC
>CAJTIU010000159.1 GCA_910576335.1 Lachnospiraceae bacterium | reverse complement strand
GCGCCCTGACCTGACGGACAGACTTATGAGGAAATCCGGGAGCTTGCCCCGGAGACGCTGCCGGAGGAAACGGCAGCGAAACCTTCCCTAATGGAACGGCTGAAGGCAGGCCACCCGGAGCATGAAGCAAGGCAGGCAGCGCCACTGATGGCAGAGAGGGAACGCTGATGGGCGCGGTAAGGTTTGAGGGCGTAGATATACTGGACAGCCTGGGGCAGATCATGGAGCTGCACACGCAGCACTACAAGGATGATTTTGACCTGGATAAAGAACTGATCCCAAAGCTGGCTCTATCGGGAGAACCGGAGGACCGGCGCCTTCTCTGGCTGTCACGGCCCTGCGGCACCTATACCCTGCGGGAATGGGAGGTCTATCTGGAGGGCAGCCACGCAAATAA
>CAJTIU010000158.1 GCA_910576335.1 Lachnospiraceae bacterium | reverse complement strand
CTTCATACCTGGAACCAGGAAATGCTCTATCATGTGCATATGCACTGTATCATTTCCGGGGGCGGGCTTACACCGGACCGCAGGATCCGCAAATCCAAAGGCCATTTTTTCATCCCGGTAATGGTTCTCCGGGATAAGTTTAAAGGATGCTGCCTTGCCGCACTGGATTCCCTTTATCAAAGCGGTGAGCTGGTGTTTTCCTCTTCCTGTGAAAAGCTGCGGAATTCTTATGAATGGTCCGCATTCCGCAATGCCCTTTATGAAAAGGACTGGTGCCCTTACATCAAAGAAACCTTTAACGGCTTTGGAAATGCCATTGAATATCTGGGAAGGTATACCCATAAAATAGCAATCTCCAACAGCCGTATCCTCTCTGTAGATAACCAGCAGGTTTCATT
>CAJTIU010000157.1 GCA_910576335.1 Lachnospiraceae bacterium | reverse complement strand
CCGTGAACCGGTACGTGAACAGCCTCGCCCTGGAAGCGGAGGCTTTGCCCATGCAGGACATGCGCCGGTATGAACGTCCACACATCAATGAAGTCTGGTGCGGGGACTCCAGCGTCGGTCCATATCTGAAAACACCGGACGGCAGGAAGCGCAGGGTATATGTGATCGCCCTGATCGACGACTCCAGCCGACTCGTCACCGGGGCGGGCGTATTCTTTGAGGATACCTTTGCAAACCTGATGTCCGTCATGAAGGGAGCTGTGGCAAAGTACGGTGTCCCGCGGATGTTCAATTTCGATAATGGCAGCGCTTATAAGAACAAACAGATGGAACTGCTGGCAGCACGTATCGGCACCACCATCAACTACTGTAAACCCTACACTCCGACGGCGAAAGCCAAAG
>CAJTIU010000156.1 GCA_910576335.1 Lachnospiraceae bacterium | reverse complement strand
CCGGCGCAGAAGAAGGCGCTGATCTTCATCACCGCGTGGAACACCATGTGGCAGAGCCCCCCGAAGAGCCCCGCCGGGGTCATGAGCGCAGCCCCGAACAGGATGTAGGACAGGTTGCTCACCGTGGAATAGGCAAGCCGTCTCTTTATGTGGGTCTCCTTTACCGCCATGCTGCAGCCGAAGACAATGGTGAACATGGCAAGCCCCATGACTGTCTTCTGTGCCCAGGTCCCGGAAAGGAGCTCTGTCCCGAAGCAGTAGTAGGTGAGACGGATTACGGCAAAGGCTCCTGCTTTTACCACTGCCACCGCGTGGAGCAGCGCCGTCACGGGCGTGGGCGCCACCCCGGCGTCCGGAAGCCAGGAGTAGAAGGGGAACATGGCCGCCTTGATGCCAAACCCCAGGAAGGC
>CAJTIU010000155.1 GCA_910576335.1 Lachnospiraceae bacterium | reverse complement strand
GGCAATTTCCCGGACTGCAGGGTCTTTTCCCGTGAGGACAAGGATCAGTTCGCTGTTCAGATTCTGGAGGATGGGGGTGATGGAATTAAGGCATTTTTCCAGGGTGTCCATGCGGTCAGAGACAAGAATGGAGATGGTGAGCTGTGGTTTCATAAGATGGCGCTCCTTTTCTTTTATGGTGTAAGGGTCAGAAGGTATTCTGACATCTCTAAGATTGCTTTTTTATATGCATACAGAAAAAGGCTCCTTTCGAAAAAGAAGCCTTTTTCCTATGAAAATCCACTAAATTACTGAAGTAACTGAAGAACTCCCTGCGGTACCTGGTTAGCCTGAGCAAGCATAGCCTGAGCGGACTGAACAAGAATGTTATTCTTGGTGTAAGCCATCATCTCTTTCGCCATGTCTACGTCACGGAT
>CAJTIU010000154.1 GCA_910576335.1 Lachnospiraceae bacterium | reverse complement strand
TTCATGAACCTGCATAAGCTGGACTTAAACGAGATCCGGGGCTTTGGACGCGGCAAGCCCTTCCTGAACATCACCTTCCTCATGGGAGCCCTCGGAATCGGCGGGATCCCCCTGTGGAACGGCTACGTCAGCAAGACACTCCTGCACGAGAGCATCATTGAATACTCCAAGGCACCCGCCTATGTATTCGTGGAATGGATTTTCCTCATAAGCGGCGGCCTGACCGTCGCCTACATGCTGAAGCTCTACATTGCAATATTTGTTGAGAAGAATAAAGATCTGGAAATCCAGAAAAAGTACGATACCATGAACCACCGCTACATAAACCGGCAGAGCATGCTCGCCATCGGCATAAGCGCCGCCGTCCTCCCTGTACTGGGAATGACCCCCACGCTCACCATGGCCCGGATGGCCGGAAG
>CAJTIU010000153.1 GCA_910576335.1 Lachnospiraceae bacterium | reverse complement strand
TCTTTCAATGAAATCCCTCCAATCAAAAAGCTGCCGTAACAGACAGCCATAATTATAGAAAAAGGGCGGGGCTGCCAATGCGCCCCGCCGAAACTGTTTAACCAAATATAAAATCTTTCAGGGCGCCATTTACGCCGCCGATCATGCCGACCAGCCAGGCCGCCGCCATCGGCAGGCCGTATGGGCTGATAAGGAACGCAATCACCAGCCAGGACATTCCCGGCCAGAACCCGGCAGCGAAGAACAGCGCCAGCGCTGCCAGAAGAACAATCCCTGACAGAATCCCCAGCACAGCGCCGGAAACCACAACAAGAAATTTGCAGAACAGATAAAGAATCCCTGTAACTATTACAAATGGAAGTGCCAGCAGTTTACCAATCAGACGCATACGTCCGCCTCCTTTCCTAATTCCATATCCGTTTTT
>CAJTIU010000152.1 GCA_910576335.1 Lachnospiraceae bacterium | reverse complement strand
AAAAGCACCTTGACAACTAAACAATAGACAACAACCCTGAAGATTCTTTTGAAAAGAAAATTCAGAACGGACATCAAGAAGATGTCAACCCAAGAAACAGTAAAACGGGAAATAAGGAAAACCAGCAGTTTTCCTGAAGAGATTAAACCTGGTTTTAAGAGCTGTGAAGAACGGCTTTTAAGAATTTTTAACGAGAGTTTGATCCTGGCTCAGGATGAACGCTGGCGGCGTGCCTAACACATGCAAGTCGAGCGAAGCACTTTGCTTTGATTCTTTCGGGAGGAGAAGTGATTTGACTGAGCGGCGGACGGGTGAGTAACGCGTGGGTAACCTGCCTCATACAGGGGGATAACAGTTAGAAATGACTGCTAATACCGCATAAGCGCACAGGACCGCATGGTCCGGTGTGAAAAACTCCGGTGGTATGAGATGG
>CAJTIU010000151.1 GCA_910576335.1 Lachnospiraceae bacterium | reverse complement strand
ATGACAGGGAAGTGATGGTTTCATGAAGGAGATCCACACCTTGCTCTGTTTCATATGCGGCGCACCTTGCGCGGAAACGGCTGAGTGTTCTGTCGCTGAGCGGCTGTTCTGCAAAAGACGTTGTGTGGAGGGCATACTGAAACCGGATGTCGAACATCAGGGATTCCAACAATTCATCATCTGAAAGATTTGTCAGTTCCTTGATCAGAAGTGCACCGATCTGGACATTAACAGGCGTGTTTGGGCGTGAATCCTTATCGCTGTATAAGACAGCATACGGGATTTCATCAATCTTGGGAAAAATAAATTCTGCAAAATATTTCGCCCATGACCTGTCAAGGAATTTCTTTTCCCTTTCAGTCAATGTGTTTAATGGATCAAACAGGGAAAGCTGTTGTTCTTCTAATCGATTTTGGACAAAGGACATAAGATG
>CAJTIU010000150.1 GCA_910576335.1 Lachnospiraceae bacterium | reverse complement strand
TTTACTTTATAGGAAATTCCGACCTTTTAAGACACAAAGAAAAACATATGTTTGCCAAACATATGCTAGATGGATATGTGTTTAAGGTATACAGAATAGACGGTCAGGGATTTAGAAGATATAAAAACCTTCTTCACCAAAATCGTCTTCAAAAGGGTCCTCTTCATTTAAGAAATAATCCATATCAAGAAGATCATCCCCGCGCATACGGCGCATGTCCTCGGATGTCATGCCTTCTGGTGGATTATTCATATATTTTTTGCGTAGTTTCTCTGTGTTTGGATTCATAGGTACCGCCTCCTTTGAAAGGAGTATACCATAGGAACGGGATTTGGGGAAGTCAGGCGGACGACCTTCTTCCACGAGAGCGGGACATGACTTTCTCGTACATTTCTTCCAGAGAAACACGTTTATGGTTAAAGTAAAGTTCTAAAAACAGCA
>CAJTIU010000149.1 GCA_910576335.1 Lachnospiraceae bacterium | reverse complement strand
CAACTTGAAAATATACCTGACGGTAGTTCCCTAACGTTTTCTGTCAGGTCTACTTTCCATAACGATGTACAACCCCAAAAGGCATCCCACCCTAATTTCAACTGAAATCCGGTCTTACTATTGTAAGTAAATTCCACGGTTTCAAGCTCTTTGCATGATGCAAATGCACTCCCTCCTATCTGTTCCACCGTTTTGGGCAATACTACTTCCTTTATACTCGTTCCATAAAATGCCCTATCATGTATCACCTTGATACCCGACGGCCATTTTACTTCTGCCAGCCTTGAGCATCCATAAAAAGCCTCGGATGCCACCGTTTCCACGCTGTCCGGCAATGTAATACTGGAAAGCCCTGCGCAGTCTCTGAACACACCATTTCCGATCCACTTTACGGTAGATGGTATGCTTATACTTGTTACTGACCTGGCATTCCGTAAAATATGATCTGC
>CAJTIU010000148.1 GCA_910576335.1 Lachnospiraceae bacterium | reverse complement strand
GGAGCCAACCTCTGTTTCCTGCTCTTTCTTGCCATTTAGCCCACCTTCCTTTCTTTGCCCTGTACGGCAATCTGTTCCGCCAGGGAGACCGCCTTCTGGTATTCATCCTGGTAATTAAATTCAATGTGCAGCTCGTCTTTCCCCATTACCCGTATGCTGCGGATAAGCTGCATGACCGCCCTCCGGTCAATTTCCTCCATCGTGGAGAATTGCATAAAGTGGTTGATCCAGCGGTTCCGCTCGCTGCGGTTCTCCAGTACGTCCGTCAGCTTTTCGTTCCACTCGGCAACCGCTTTCTGCAGCAGTTCAATATCCGCATTGTATTTCCGCTTATAGGAGAGGAATTCTTCTTTGGTGAGAATCCCGCTCACCAGGTTTTCATAGAGTTTTGCCTTGAAACCCTCAGCCTGCGCCATACGTTTCTCATTTGCTTTGATCTGCCCGGCGTATTCCAG
>CAJTIU010000147.1 GCA_910576335.1 Lachnospiraceae bacterium | reverse complement strand
AGATCAGTGACATTGCGAAAGCACAGGAGCTTGCAGACAAGTTTGATTCCAAATCCCTCTGCCGCCAGCTTGATCTCTTTGCACATAAAGTGAACCCTTATCTTGATACCATCGAAAAAACATTCCACCAGGGTTATTACTGGTGTGTAGATCAATGCGAGTTCGCAACCGATGTCATGTTTAAAAGCCGTGAGGCTCTGGAGGATATCTATCCATCCCTGGTTGGGCACGCATTCTACGACTTCAAATGCACCGATGTTTTTTCCTTTCTCGGGCGTAAACTTGACCCCAGGTTTCAGGGAGAAGCAGTCTCCGATTACCGTAAACGTCCGGCTGGCTGGAGGATAAAATTCAAAATGAAGTCAAACAGTATCAAGATGTATGATAAATTCAGCTGCCTGCGTGTGGAAATGACAATCAATGACCCAAGGGAATTTAAGGTTTATAAGGATGTCC
>CAJTIU010000146.1 GCA_910576335.1 Lachnospiraceae bacterium | reverse complement strand
AAAACATCCGAGGATAATCTTGTGGAGGGCGTGAAGTTCCACCTTTACGGAACATCATTGAGCGGCTTGGCTGTTGATGAATATGCCATAACCGATAAGAACGGACTGGCAAAGTTTGAGAACGTCCTTATCAGCGGCAGCACGCCTTATACCCTTGAGGAAGTGGACACGGCAGTCCGCTATGTCGTCCCTGCATCCCAGACCGCCCCGATTGAGTGGAAAAAGGTCACAAACCGCAGCTTCCACAACATTTTAAAGAAGTTCAATGTTACGGTATTAAAGACCGACGTGGAAACAGGAAAGAAGCCGCAGGGCGACGCTTCCCTTGCAGGTGCGGTTTACGGCATCTATAAAGGCGAGGAACTGGTTGACACTTACACCACCGATGAAAATGGGCAGTTTACAACAAAATATTATGTATGCGGCGATGACTGGAGCATCCGTGAGATTACCCCGTCCGAGGG
>CAJTIU010000145.1 GCA_910576335.1 Lachnospiraceae bacterium | reverse complement strand
GGGATCTGCCCGAATGCCTACTATAACTACCGGAAACACCGGAAGGCGGATTATTATACCCAAAAAGAGAAAATCAAGGAACAGATAGAAGAAATCTACCACAGCCACAATGGAGTAGACGGGTACCGCAGTATGACTGCCTATCTGGAGCGCAGGGGGTACAGCTATAGCCAGACAACAATCCATAAATATATGAACGGGGAATTGGGCCTGCATTCCATCGTCCGCCCAAAGAAACCAGGGACAAAGCCAGGGAAGCCCCATAAAGTATTCGATAACAAATTGAATCAGGATTTCCATGCAGACAAGCCGAACCAGAAATGGTGTACGGATTTCACATACCTGTTCCTACGGAACGGAGATGTACGGTACAATTGCGCCATCATAGATCTCTATGACAGGAGTGTAGTCGCCAGTGTAACAGACAAACACATCACCAGTGACCTGGCTGTACGCACCCTGCAAAAGGCATTGGATTCCCA
>CAJTIU010000144.1 GCA_910576335.1 Lachnospiraceae bacterium | reverse complement strand
CTCTTACATCATACTCCTTTTCCGACAATCCATACTCCTTAAGCGCATCTGATACTTCCTGCTGGGTGAAGCCAAATTTATCCTGATATTTTTCCGAAGTAGCTGTAACCACCTCGAGATTGTTCAAATCCGAAAAAACAGATTCCTTACTGATTCTCGTAATGCCAGTCATAATAGCACGTCCCAAATAGGGGTTGTCTTTGAAAGACGCATTAAACAGATTTTTAATAAATGACACTGATTCATCCCAATATCCGTTTAGATACGCCTCCTGCATGGGTGTATCATATTCATCCAATAAAATAATTACCTTCTTTCCATAGTAGCGCATCAGATAATCGGACAAATTCTTTATAGAATCAGAGGCAATGTAATCCTCCATATCAGCAGATACCTTCCTGTACATATCTTTTTCATTTTCATTCAATAAATCTGTTTCCAAAACAAAATCAAACTTGTTATACAGGTTTGTTATGATCTGGCATATTTTTTT
>CAJTIU010000143.1 GCA_910576335.1 Lachnospiraceae bacterium | reverse complement strand
CTGTGTGGCGTCCCAGGGTTTGTGTAAAACGTAGATGGTGAAAAAACGCAGCTGGGAGATGCAGCAATTCATGGTACGGTCAGAGAGACTCTTCTCCTTCTGGAGCCACCGGATAAAGTCACGCAGTTCCTCCCAGGAAACATCTTCCGGCATCTTGTGCAGGATGGCGGAAAGATAATTCAGATAAGCACGAATATAAGTAGAATAAGATGTTACGGTATGGTCAGTAAGACCGCGCAGGGAGATCATCTCCCGGAAAGTAGATAAATATTTGTCCATAATGGAACCTCCTAGAAAAAATGATGTAAAAAAAAGTAAAAAGTAACAGACCATCACAAATCAGGAGGAGGCCGACAAAAATTTTCAGAGATGTAGTTGTTGAGTTTAAAAATCCATGGTAAACTAAGCATAGCAGTTCTTGAGATTATGATTATAGTTAAGTGTGATAACTCAACAATACAACATATTTTCAAAAACTGCTACTTTTTTGAAAAA
>CAJTIU010000142.1 GCA_910576335.1 Lachnospiraceae bacterium | reverse complement strand
TCACTGGTATCTCTCCGGGCATTCTCTGGGCGGGGCAATGGCGGCAGCCTATGCGTCCGAGCATCTGGAGAGTTTTAATGGTCTGGTTTTTTTGGCAGCATATCCAACGAAAAGCCTGAAGTCGGATTCTTTTTCTGTCCTGTCGCTCTATGGAAGTGAGGATGGTGTTCTGAATATGGAGAAGGTGGAGGAAGGGAGAGCATACATGCCTGTGGATTATGCGGAAGTCTGCATAGAAGGAGGAAACCATGCGCAGTTTGGAAATTACGGGGAGCAAAAGGGCGACCATGCTGCCAAGATCAGCTGGGAGGAACAACAGGCGCAAACTGTGGAGGCCATTTTGAATATGATGGAAGCTCATAAGGATCAGAAGCAGGAGGAAGTAATGATGACTTATGAGCAGATTAGCCCGCAGGAAGCAAAAAAGAGAATGGATAAAGAGGCGGATGTGATTATTCTGGATGTCCGGACACAGGAGGAATATGATTCCGGGCATATCAAAAACGCAGTATGCCTG
>CAJTIU010000141.1 GCA_910576335.1 Lachnospiraceae bacterium | reverse complement strand
ACATACCTGTTCCTACGGAACGGAGATGTACGGTACAATTGCGCCATCATAGATCTCTATGACAGGAGTGTAGTCGCCAGTGTAACAGACAAACACATCACCAGTGACCTGGCTGTACGCACCCTGCAAAAGGCATTGGATTCCCAGCATCTGACAAAGGGAGGCCTGCTCCTGCACAGCGACCAGGGGAGCCAGTATACATCGAAGGCTTTCATAGAATACTGCGAATCCGTCCATGTGGCACAGAGCATGAGCAAAGCCGGATACCCCTACGACAATGCGCCAATGGAAAGGTACTTCAATACCCTGAAGAATGAATGTACCAAGCTCTATGAATTCCGAACAGATGAGGAACTGTACCAGGCCGTGGAGGAATTCGCTTATGTCACGTACAACCATGTACGCCCGCACAGCTATAACGGCTACCGCACGCCATACCAGGCACGAACGGCAGCATAAGGAGAGGCGGGAGCATGCCTCATCATTGGATTGCTTGATCACCCAAAATCGGAGCTGGAAGGTTTTGTCAATGGCACGGCCGCGCAGCGGTGCGAAGCACCATTGATAAAAGCTGA
>CAJTIU010000140.1 GCA_910576335.1 Lachnospiraceae bacterium | reverse complement strand
GATAAAATGCTTAACTGCGGCAGTCCTTCCTTTGGCGGTGCCATGTATGGCTGTCCCCACTGCGGAAAGCTTAAGTTTGTCCCTTTCCGCTGCAAAAGCCGTTTCTGCCCCACCTGCGGCAACAAATATGCCATGGAACGCACTACCAGTATGTCCTTTAAACTGGTAAATGCCCGTCACCGCCACTGCGTTTTTACAATCGATGAACAGCTCCGGGACTTTTTTCTGAATGACCGTTCCCTGCTTGACTGTCTCTTTCATGCCGTGAACAGCGTTGTTTCACGAATGTTTTTCAAACAGAATCAGTCCATGAATTTCACTCCCGGTTTTATCATGGTCCTCCATACCTTCGGCAGGGATTTGAAGTGGAACCCCCACATTCACTGCCTGATCTCTGAGGGCGGCTATAGTGATAACGGTTTCTGGCGTAATGTGAATCACTTTAACTATACTTTCCTCCGTAATTCTTTCCGCACCGCACTTCTCAATGAAATGGAACACAGGATCGGGCACTCTTTTAATAAAGTGAAAGCACGCTGTTACCGGGAACACAGGGAAGGCTTTTATGTCTATGCAAAACCAAACA
>CAJTIU010000139.1 GCA_910576335.1 Lachnospiraceae bacterium | reverse complement strand
CTGGCCGTGAGGCAGTGAGGTGGTTTTCAGAACAGATCATGAAACTGGATGAACAGCTTGCCCGGATAGAAAGTACCTTACATAAGAAATGTATGGAAATACCTTATGCAGAAAATATTCTGGAAATCAAAGGTGTGGGTGAGAACATTTTAGCCGGGATTTTGGCAGAAATGGGGGATATCAGCAGATTTGATGACGTAAAAGAAATCCAGAAGTTAAGTGGAATGGGTCTTGTGGCATGCAGCTCAGGTAAGCACAGGGGACAGACAAAAATCAGTCACAGAGGACGCAAACGGCTCCGGTACTGGCTGTTCCAGGCGGCAAAATCAGCGGTTTCACATGCAGAAGAATTTAAACAATTGCATGTGTACTACACAACACGGGCCAGGAATCCGCTAAAAAAGATGCAGTCACTGATTGTGATAGCCTGCAAGATACTAAGGGTGATCTACACAATCCTGAAGACGGGGGCAACATATGATCCGCAAAAAATGTTGAAGGATATCAAACGCCCGGAAGCTGCACCGGCCCAGATGGCGGCATAAGAAATAAAAATGAGCAATATACTCCAGAACTCTGTCGAGTCACTGATCATAAG
>CAJTIU010000138.1 GCA_910576335.1 Lachnospiraceae bacterium | reverse complement strand
TGTGAAGGAATACCGTGGGATTTCTTATGATGCCATGTGTGCCCATGTGTCCATTGTCTTTGCCCGTTATATGATGCTGTCGGTGGCGCAGCGAGAAAATGAGGATGACAAAACGATATGCGAACTCTGTTTCTGCTTGCTGGATGACTGCCCATAACAAGGAGACTCTCAGAAACTCCAAATTATGACGTATACATATTGTGCAGAAGAAAAAAAGAAATTGAGAATGTTCAAATAATTGTCGGAGAATATTCTGACAGCGGTACACAAAATATATTGTTCAGCCAAAAGTGGGATTGTATTATAGACTTGCTTTGGCATAATGAAAAGAAGTTTCATAATACTTATGAAAAGTTAGTAAATCAGACAAATCATTACATCAGCTTTTCAACGGCTGCAGTTTATGCTGATAACAAGAATCCTATAAAGGAGCTTCCTGTATAATATAAAGTGTAAAGGGAGTTGATAAAAAAAGATACCTCGTATATAGTTGGATTATTACTGACCAGCCAGTTGGTAAAATCCAAAAACACAAGAGGTATCTAAGATGAATGTTAAGGCAAATCAAACAAAAAAGCAAGTAAATGTAGAAAACCAGGCAAATCTTCTTTTGTCAA
>CAJTIU010000137.1 GCA_910576335.1 Lachnospiraceae bacterium | reverse complement strand
ATAATGTCGCTGCAGGTATACCAGCTGTCACAAAGAAAGCAGGAGACAACTGGCGGTACGGGCAGCTCCTCCGCAATCTCCTGTACGATTTTTACCTTTGATCTGCTCTTATCATACATGACGACAGAATAATTCAGGACGAGCCCGTTGCAGGAGAGCATGACAGCTACAGCCTGGTGGCCATAGTCCTGCTTCCCCTTGAGATGGGACATGTGGAAATAGGCATCCTGGATCGGGTGCAAAGCCTGTGACGAGGGCTTTGTCTTGGAAGAGATGGTATCATCCACAATGCAGAACACAGGTTTTCCAGACCGCCGGGCTTCCTTATAAATGAGCTGGATGACAGTACTTTTGAGGAGATCTTCCAGTCTGGCATCGTCCCATTTCCCTTTGTTGAGGAAATGGGCAATTGTGGTACGGTGGCAAGGGCTGTATTTTTCAAAGTCAATCGTCTTTCCATGATACCCAAGAGAAAAAACGGATATCAGTATGGCCATGATATGCTTCATGGTGGTCTGCGGAAAGACACGGCATAAATTTAACTTTTTAAAGCAGTTGTAAAGCAACTCTGAATGGTATATACTGTTTTCTATAAGACATCATCCTTTGCATGGTATTGTTTTTT
>CAJTIU010000136.1 GCA_910576335.1 Lachnospiraceae bacterium | reverse complement strand
AGTTTCACATGCATGAAGCCAAAATGCTTATCCAGGTAATATAAGTAGTAGTATTTGCATTTTCGGTCGACACTGCGCAGCTCCAGCCTGCCATCCCTGTTCTTAATGGGCTGAAGTGTCTGGCAGTATTCGACAACAGAAAGAATACAGACTAATCCCTCTTCTACCGGGTCATCCTTTCAAATCCCCCTGGCTGTCTGTTCCTTCGGGATTTTTGCGGAGGTAAGATACCGCAGGGGGCGGTGCGTTTCCTCAGCCATTTTTTCAACATAGGCAACAAGATCAGAGGTCACCTGGCTGGCATAGGCGGAAAAATCTTTCAGCAAAACATTTTGTTCCGAAAGGAAAAACCCTTTGCCAGAGGCAGAGAAGAACTGACGGATATGACCTTTGATGATCATTCTGTCAAAAAATGCAAATGTGCCATTGATTTTATCTTTAAATTGTTCTAATATAGTGTTCATAGGATCATCCTTTCGTGTGAATGCTACTGGGGAATTTAGTTCCCGATGAATGATTGGTACACAGATACCGTAAGTGCATTATAGCACATGCATCAGCAATAGGATGATCCTTTTGTTTGGAATAGACTTAAAACGTTTGATTGCAGCTATAAGCTGCGCTATG
>CAJTIU010000135.1 GCA_910576335.1 Lachnospiraceae bacterium | reverse complement strand
CCTGAATCCGTGAAATTGGTTGTTTTATGAAGCCAATCCTAAATCTGATTGGCTTACTCTTGATAAATGGTCCTTCAAAGACAGTATTTTAATGAATGATGATTGATTTTGGCTCTAAATGACAGTTAGGAATACTGGAAAACCTTAAAAAATGGCATACTTTCCCCTTGGTTTTTCATATGGTTACCTGGTAGGACGATTTTACAATTGGAAATCTGCGAAAGCTGTATATACCTCCGCAAAAGCATGCCGCCATATATTACTTCGGCCAAGGCCTATCAACAACTGACGGGCATGCTCTGTAACGTGGCTTGCCGTCATGATCATGTTCCCGATTACCGTGCGCAGCCTCCTGCGTCTGACTTTATGTTTTGTCTTGGTTCCCTTCCTGCCGATGCTTTCCTGTCCGATCATTCGCAGGATGTTATAGGCCAGGATTGTCAGTTCCAGTACCAGTTCGTTGGTCTCAAATTTGCCGGATGGCAGCCGCTCCACATCCATATCCGTCTTGATCTCGCTGTGGAACTGTTCACATTCGCCGTGGGCATGATACAGGCCTATGACTTCGCGGTCCGTCATCCCAAGGTTTGTCCACCAGGTATTGACCTCTGTGTCGCCTTCCAAAAGGAAT
>CAJTIU010000134.1 GCA_910576335.1 Lachnospiraceae bacterium | reverse complement strand
GATCTACACAATCCTGAAGACGGGGGCAACATATGATCCGCAAAAAATGTTGAAGGATATCAAACGCCCGGAAGCTGCACCGGCCCAGATGGCGGCATAAGAAATAAAAATGAGCAATATACTCCAGAACTCTGTCGAGTCACTGATCATAAGCATTGGAGACTGGACAGGGTTCTGGAAGAGAAACCCGTAAACGATGGAGTCTGAAAGGGACTGCATCAGCCAAAAACCAACAAGAGTCTGTAGTGGTATAGCGTCCACTGATTGAATCAGTACCATGACAGGTGAATGCAGGTCAGTAACAATCAAACAGAAAAACAAGAGCTGTAGCCGGCATCGGTTTTATCCGTGGGGCATGACCCTGTTTAGGAGCTTGGCCGGCACTCAGTGTATGGTAGATGGGACGAAGGAAGTTGGGACACGATCCCCTTAGACACGGAAGGTTCATCATCATAGTTGATCAGAGGGAAAATAGCCTTTATAAAGCGAACCAAAAGGGATGCTTTTAAAACTATACCCATTTATCAGCTATTCGGTATATGATACAACGATATCCATCACTCCCGGCTCTGTTTTTGAGGTAAATAAAAATCGTCAAAGCCTGTAAAATCAATAAATTTAGGCTTGACAGAATAGGAA
>CAJTIU010000133.1 GCA_910576335.1 Lachnospiraceae bacterium | reverse complement strand
ATTAGTATTTTATTCTTTTCACCAATAGGAACTTTGAAAACTGAATATATTGCTGTAAATTTTTGGAAATGATGATTTTGGATGGTTTTTGTTGCGTATGGCAGAGAGTTATCCCACCATTTTTTAGGCAGTTGCCATTTTAAGGGCGCACTTATCCTGACCCTGCATATATCTGCAGAATTTTTTAATATTTAGCGCACCTATTTTACATCCGAAGAAGAAACGGCTCCGTATCAGTCCGCGTACTGGGATTTTATCAATTCTATATTTTCGACGAAGGATGGATGGTATTGTTTCCACCCCGTTTCGAAATCGGCTTTGCTTTTTAAACTCTTCGGTTCTTCGTTCCCTTTGCTGTTTCGCCCTCTGGTTCGATTTGGATGTTACCGTTTTCCTGCTTACACGTTTGAACATCCTAGGGTGACACTGCTCTTTATGTGGGCAGTCCTGGCACTGGCTCTTCTGGAAAGAAATGGTACACCGTCCGGTTCCCTGGTTATAGCTGCAGCTTTTCGGTTCATGCCCGCCGGGGCATTTGATGACTTTCCTGCCATCTTCGCTGAATTCAAAATCAGCCATGATGTCCTCGGCTTCCCGCCCTGTAAGGTTTGTGGTGACAAGGCGTACATTTTTTTCGGCAGCCAGTTC
>CAJTIU010000132.1 GCA_910576335.1 Lachnospiraceae bacterium | reverse complement strand
CTATGATATTCACTTAACAGAACATCAATAAAAAACATCAAAAGATAAATTTAGGTACAAGTATTCGGCCTGTCAAAAAGGCAGGCTTTTCAAAGCTTTTATTTCAGGTGGCTGTTAAGAAGCTGCTAAATCTGGGTATAGTTTCCGTTTCGTTTCAATCAATGCTCCCATGATGCGGCGTCCCTTATCTGTCACAAGATATTTTCGGGAATGGGGGATTTTCCGTATCAAGCCATGCGCACGGAGTTTGGACAGTGTGCGGCTCATTTTTCCACGCACCTTCTTTTCAGTATGGATTTTGGGGTACAGAATGGCCCGTATATCCTTATTTGTAAAGCCGCGGATGAGATATTTCCCATCCGAAATTGTCTCAAACAACTGCATGGTTTCTTTTGACCAGACATTGTAACCGGTGACGGTTTTCCCGCGGACAGTCTTTTTCCCACAAACTTCATTGATCTCCCGTTCAATGCTGCCTGCCGGGACGATGTTCCGCAGGGAATCCAAAAATCTTCTGTTTGCAGCTTTTGACACTTCAGCATACCGGTACAGGTTGGAAATGGCTTTCCCCATGGGAACCCAGCGTTTGGAGACCGTCCCGTCCTGATGGCGGACATCCTTATAAACCTTAAATTCCCTTGGGTCATTGATTGTCATTTCCACACGCAGGCAGCTGAATTTATCATACATCTTG
>CAJTIU010000131.1 GCA_910576335.1 Lachnospiraceae bacterium | reverse complement strand
TTCTGACCGGTATGCCATCCTTTCCAGGAATGCCCTGGATATCCTGACACAGTACTGGTTCCATGCCGGCGGGCCAAGGGGATTTTTGTTCCCCAACCAGAACGACTCCCGACGCCCCATGGCCTCTTATACCGTAAATCAGTTTATTTCCGCCAAAGAAGCTGAACTCGGCTGGGAGCACCGCTTTTCCTGCCATACGTTTCGTCATGCGTTTGGCACACACCTGTATGAAAATGGAACGGATCTGCTCACCATTAAGTCATTGCTTGGACATAAATCCTTAAATTCCACCACGCTCTATGTCCACCTTGCTTCCAATGGCACTGGAAATGCGGTGAGTCCTTTTGACCAGATGGGAGGTGCTTCCCGTGGCCAGGTTTAATATCCAGCAGGTCTGGGATTTTTCCTATGATGCTTTTAACTCCTCCGGCCTGTTCCAGTCCGATGCCCAGAAAAAAGCTGCACTTGCCATCAGGGACTGTAAATCAGGCTCCCTTGGTGTCAACATTTCCCAGTGTCCGGACTGCGGATATACGGAATTCCATAACAATTCCTGCCGCAACCGCAGCTGTCCCAACTGTCAGGCTGTGAACCAGGAAATCTGGGTGGATAAGCGCAGGGCCGAAGTGATAGATACACCTTATTTCCATGTGGTTTTTACACTTCCCCATGAATTGAACAGCCTCATTTACTGTAACCA
>CAJTIU010000130.1 GCA_910576335.1 Lachnospiraceae bacterium | reverse complement strand
ATAAACAAACCGTATTATGTAATACTAGTCCAATCATAGGCTTGTTGTCGATAGGTCGGCTATTTCTTCTAAAGGAATTATTTGATGAAATAATTTTGCCGGAAGCTGTGTATAAAGAACTCTGTGAAGGTTCACCTGCACATCAACAAGAAAGTAACGAGATTAAAGAGTGGGTATTAAAGGGATATTTCAAGGTATATCAAGTTAAAAATGCCGAGATGGTTAGAAGTATGTATGGGAAACTTCATTTTGGAGAACTGGAAGTGATTGTTGCCACGAAGGAGTTAGGCCTAAAACTGGCTATAATAGATGAGAATGCGGCTAGAAAAATGGCTGCAGAATTTCTTGTTAATACAATAGGTATTTTAGGAATTTTGCTTTTGAGTAAACGAAAGGGATTCATAAATTGTGTGAAGCCGGATGTAGATAAACTGCGTATGAACGGGTATCGTATTTCAGATGAGTTGTATTATCAAATTCTTGATAAAGCTGGTGAGAACTAGAAAGGAGAAAACAATGGAAGAACATGCTATTTTAAGTGAACGGTTAGAAGACCAGTTGAAAGCTGTAGAATGGGCGAAAATGGAGCAGAAAAGACTTTTGAAGGAGAGAGGGGAGCGTTTATCCAAGGAGCTTATGAAAAAAATGACTCCATTTATTTTGAAGCAGTAAAAGGTAAAGGTTCCTTGGTGTATGTCTTGATTGTATTAAAATA
>CAJTIU010000129.1 GCA_910576335.1 Lachnospiraceae bacterium | reverse complement strand
ATTTCCATATCACAGAATCGCAGCTGGAGGAATTCACAGCCAGCTTTGTTCAGCGTCTCCCAAAATACATGCAGGACGCATTGGAACGGAGAGAAACAGCCGCATAAGGGTATTTTGTGGACTAAAGTATTGATTTTTCAAGGTGCGAATCCCATTTTTGACGTGGGAAGTTTGAGTTATTAATAAAGAGGATGAAGTTTTGTATTGAAGAAATTGAATGATTTTTTCAGTATTTGAAGGTTTGTCAGTCTCTTCACAGAGGAATTGGATATTACTGAGTTGTTCCTCCAAAGAAAGATCTGGATAGTGGTCCAACCAGAATATATCAGTTCCGTTAAAATTTGAACTTATATAGTGCTTGACCAGCTGCTTCTTTCCAGAAGCAGGAAGTCCTGTAATAAAAACGGGAAAATTTGGTTCCTGTTCAAGAAGCCGTTGTAATTCTTCCTCTTTTTCATCCCATGGAATGTAATGCATACAGGGGGTGAATTTTTGTGGATTACTCAAACTTCCCACACCGTATGGTGTGTTGAACCTTGAAAAATCAATACTTTAGCCAATAAAAAAGGCACAAACCTCTTTCCTGTGGTATAATTGAATTGCCAAAAAACAACTACACAACAAGGAGATCTATGCCATGTCAAGTATACCACAGACAACCGATAATGGGAACAGCGTTTCTGATTTTGCCACAAAGTTTATGAAGAGGTTCCACCT
>CAJTIU010000128.1 GCA_910576335.1 Lachnospiraceae bacterium | reverse complement strand
CATTTTCCCGCACCCTGGGGCAACGAGCTGCGTGCGGGGATGCTGGAGGCAGCCATGGCGCTTCTGTTCTGCATCATCATGCTCCTGTCCCTTCTGGGCGGGGGAGAGGAGGCGGCAGAAGACGTAAGGGAGGAAAAGGCAAACTTCTACTACATCATGGCGGACCTCCTCCTTGCGGCAAACCTGGCGCTGGTCTACACCAACGACCTGTTCACCGCATACGTGTTTGTGGAAATCAACACCATCGCCGCCTGCGGCATGATCCTGGGGAAATTTAACCACCTTACCATTGCCTCGGCGGTGCGCTACATGATCATGAGCCTGATGGGGTCGGGGCTTCTGCTCCTGGGCATCTGCTTCTTCTACGACATGACGGGGCATCTCCTCATGAGCAATATCAGGGAGGAGATCGCCGTGATCACGGGAACCGGCGCTTACCAGGTGCCCTTCCTGCTGACCGTGGGCCTTGTGAGCGTGGGGCTTGCCATCAAGAGCGCCCTGTGGCCCTTCCACGCATGGCTCCCGAATGCCTACGGCTATTCCACCGTGACCTCCTCGGCCATGCTGTCAAGCATTGTATCCAAGGGCTATGTCTTCTTGTTATTAAAGATCATATTCCGGATTGTGGGACTGGAGGCCTTTGTAAGAAGCCATGTGACCGAGATCCTGTTCCTCTTCGGAATGACCGGGATGATCCTGGGCTCCGTGGACGCCATCCGCCAGAACAACATC
>CAJTIU010000127.1 GCA_910576335.1 Lachnospiraceae bacterium | reverse complement strand
TTAGTGCCAAGGCATCCACCATATGCTCTTTCTATCATGACCAATCTGCCTTCTGACCTGGAATGCTTCCCCCTGTCTTCCGGCACACATGTATAGCGTTACATGCGTTGGTTTCTTGGGTCAATTTTTTCTGTCCGTTTTCTTCGGACTTCTTTGTTTCTGTAATCATTACCTGTTTATAACAATTACCTCGGATGTCTTGATTATCTTTTCAGATATCTTTTCTTTTTTTCCTGTATGCGGTTTTCAAGGTACATGCTGACTGATATTTATCAGTCATTAGAAATCGAAATCAACTTTCAATCTCTAATCACTGGTAAAAACCAGCTATTATAACAACACTGCCCTGTTGATTGGGTTGGCGTTGATGAGTTGTAGCTCATCTTTGCCGGTATCTATGCTTCAAGACTTCGTGCTCACAGCACTCTAGTCAGTTCCTGCTTCAGATTATTTTCTGAAGCTACACCTAACTTTGTCTTACTCTCTTTGAAATCTGGCAGCCACCTGCTCTTCCACACCGTCTCCAGTACAGTACCATCGGCCGTCCGAGTCTTAACCATCGTGTTCGGGATGGGAACGGGTGTCTCCCCCGGACGTATCGCCACCAGAATTACCTTCTGCCTTCTTACAGAACATCAGGTCTTTTTTACTGCACAAGTTATATATCCTGTGCACTCACTCCTTGACACCTAAACAATAGACAACAGCCCTTACTTTTTTCCTTAGAAAGGAGGTGATCCAGCCGCACCTTCCGATACGGCTACCTTGTTACGACTTCACCCCAGTTATCGGTCCCGCCTTCGGCAGCT
>CAJTIU010000126.1 GCA_910576335.1 Lachnospiraceae bacterium | reverse complement strand
ACCCTAACCGGAGGGAGCTGCCGAAGGCGGGACCGATAACTGGGGTGAAGTCGTAACAAGGTAGCCGTATCGGAAGGTGCGGCTGGATCACCTCCTTTCTAAGGAAAAAAGTAAGGGCTGTTGTCTATTGTTTAGGTGTCAGGGAGCGGGCAGAAGGAAGATGCCCGCGCTGCGCAAAGGGTCTGACGTACTGTAAGAAGGCGGAAGGCATTCCTGGTGGCGATACGTCCGGGGGAAACACCCGTTCCCATCCCGAACACGATGGTTAAGCCCCGGACGGCCGATGGTACTGCACTGGAGACGGTGTGGGAGAGCAGGCGGCTGCCAGGAACAAAAAAGGAAAAAAAGGAAGGGCTTATAGCTCAGCCGGTTAGAGCGCACGCCTGATAAGCGTGAGGTCGGTGGTTCGAGTCCACTTAAGCCCATAAGTAAAGCCTTACGGATAAAAGAGGTAAGGCCCACTTAAGCCCAGTTGGAAATAAAGAAAACCCAGAAGGGGGATTAGCTCAGTTGGGAGAGCGCCTGCCTTGCAAGCAGGAGGTCACGAGTTCGAATCTCGTATTCTCCATTCGGATGCCGGGAAGAGGCATCCGGACATGTACCTTGAAAACCGCATACAGGAAAAAAGAAAAGATATCTGAAAAGATAATCAAGACATCCGAGGTAATTGTTATAAACAGGTAATGATTACAGAAACAAAGAAGTCCGAAGAAAACGGACGGAAAAAATTGACCCAAGAAACCAACGCATGTAACGCTATACATGTGTGCCGGAAGACAGGGGGAAGCATTCCAGGTCAGAAGGCAGATTGGTCATGATAGAAAGAGCATATGGTGGATGCCTTGGCACTAAGAGCCGAT
>CAJTIU010000125.1 GCA_910576335.1 Lachnospiraceae bacterium | reverse complement strand
GCTGCCATAATGGCAGTCCTGACGATCTTGGTGATTGCCTGCACAGAGATATGGCTGTAAGGGGGAACGATGCGGAGAAATACATACGGGCTGTCATAGCAGGATCGTTCTTCCTCTAAATACTGTTTCAGGGCGGCCTTTACATCCGGGACCATGGGAAGTTCAATGTCAACGCCGGTTTTGTGCTGTGTAAGCAGAATCAGGTTCCTGCCAAAATCCAGTTCCCGGAATGTCATGGATGAGATGTCCCCGCTCCTGATCCCCAGCCGTGTCGCAAGAAGCAGCACTGCGTAATCACGCTTTCCATGTGGGGAGTCCCGGTCTACGCTGTTTTCAATTTTCAGGATTTCTTCTATTGTATAAACAGAAGGGTACGGCTGCGGCCTCTTGAAAAGAGGAACGATGCCGCTGTAATCCCTGTCGGTATGTCTGGCCTGATATGCATATCTGAGGAATGTCCGGATGTGTGAAAGGTACCATTTGCTGCTGACCATTAAACACGCGGCTCCTACATTTTGGGCGTTCATTGCCTGCGGCGCTGCGCAGCCTGTATCAGCCAGGGCGGATAAAAAGTAGTGCCCAATCTTATCGTGAAGATGGATGCTGCTTTCCTGAAGCCCCTTGCGTTTCCCGTCTTCAAGGTACTCCGCTAAAAGAGCCTCCATTTCCGGATTCAATTCGTGGTATCCGCATGGCACTGTGTTGGTTTCCCTTGTATGGTAACCCATAGTTAAAACCTCCTGTTTGATAGCTTTAACTGTACTATGCCCATGTGGATAAATTTTATCCGAGATTTTTTGCATGAACCCCCGCATACAAAAGGTTTTTAAGAATTTCCTCGGATAATTAAAAATCTCGGATAATGCGCCCT
>CAJTIU010000124.1 GCA_910576335.1 Lachnospiraceae bacterium | reverse complement strand
CGAAAGAGAAAACACCGTTGCTGTATCAAGATTTTCCGGGAGTTTAAGAAGTCCAAGGAAAAATCCTGCTGCTGCAAGAACAATCGCCGCAAGATACATGATAATAAATCTTTTCGCTTTGTATTTTTCTATGATTAGCTGATTATACATTGCTGTCACCTCCCGTAATGCTAAGGAAGTATTCTTCAAGGCTTTGCCCCGTAACGGAAAGTTTTTTGTCAAGTTCATCATGGGTGATCGACTTAATTATCCTCCCCTTATGGATAATATAATAATCAGTGGCAAGCAGATAAAGTTCGTTAAGGATATGACTTGACAGGAACAGTGTCACGTCATTTTCCTCATTCAGCCTTTTGAGCAAGCTGCGCAGTTCGGATATGTTTTTAGGATCAAGACCGTTTATCGGCTCGTCAAGTATAAGCAGCCTCGGCTTACCGACAAGAGCCATTGCTATGCTAAGTCTTTGCTTCATGCCCATAGAGAATTTTCCTACTTTCTTATCCTTAACCTCGGTCAGCCCCACCATTCCAAGCAGCTTATCACATATTTCCTTGTCGGGATTACCGATAAGGATACGCTGCAATTCAAGATTACGGTAAGCAGAGTATTCCGGATAAAGGGCCGGAGCTTCAATGGTACTGCCGATATGTCGGCGCATTTTCAGAATATCACACGGTTTATTTTTCTCGAACAGCGAAAAATCACCGTTTGTCGGATAAAGCAGCCCTGTCAGCACTTTCATTAGTGTGGTCTTACCTGCGCCGTTCTCACCGATAAAGCCGTATATATGCTTATTTTTGAGACTAATGCTTACATCATCAAGAGCAAGGAAATTACCGTATTTCACGGATATTCCGTGTGTTTGCAGGATAATGTTTTCCATTT
>CAJTIU010000123.1 GCA_910576335.1 Lachnospiraceae bacterium | reverse complement strand
CCGGGCGTTGTTGAGAAAACGGTAGATGGTGTTTTTGGAGAATCCCTCTCCAAATGTACCTGTTTTCATCTGCATATAGAAACTCCTGTCAGAAAACATCATACAGAACAGGAAGCGGAAGACATCCATCACAGGGATCCCTTTTTCTTTTCCGGCATTACATTTAAAGAGCAGTTTTCCAAGGTGGAACCTCTTCATAAACTTTGTGGCAAAATCAGAAACGCTGTTCCCATTATCGGTTGTCTGTGGTATACTTGACATGGCATAGATCTCCTTGTTGTGTAGTTGTTTTGAAGTGCTATACTAAAGTTGTAACAGAAGTGGCTAATGAGATATAATCAAAATCACAAGAAACGAGGTACTCATTATGTCACAGAACTACACTCCCGAATTTAAGAAGAAGATTGTCCGCCTCCATGAGGAAGAAGGACGAACATACAAAAGTATTACCGCTGAGTATGGCGTATCAAAAGCCAGTATCTCCAAGTGGTGCAGTGAATTCAGCAAAGAATGCCAAGCGAAAGCCCAAACCAATCCTGATGCTCCGAATGAAATGGAACTTATGAAGGAGAACCTCCGGCTGCGGAAGGAACTGGAAGAGGCGAGGAAGGAAAACCTCTTCCTAAAAAAAGCGGCGGCATTCTTTGCGAAGGAAATCGATTAGAGGCTTATCGGTTTATCGAACAACACCATAAAGAATTCGGCGTCCGCTGGCTGTTGCGGCGGCTAGGGATCTGCCCGAATGCCTACTATAACTACCGGAAACACCGGAAGGCGGATTATTATACCCAAAAAGAGAAAATCAAGGAACAGATAGAAGAAATCTACCACAGCCACAATGGAGTAGACGGGTACCGCAGTATGACTGCCTATCTGGAGCGCAGGGGG
>CAJTIU010000122.1 GCA_910576335.1 Lachnospiraceae bacterium | reverse complement strand
TGAATTATTCTGTCGTCATGTATGATAAGAGCAGATCAAAGGTAAAAATCGTACAGGAGATTGCGGAGGAGCTGCCCGTACCGCCAGTTGTCTCCTGCTTTCTTTGTGACAGCTGGTATACCTGCAGCGACATTATAGACGCTTTTATCAAAAAGGGCTTCTATACCATTGGCGCACTGAAGACGAACCGGGTACTGTACCCCTGCGGCATAAAGCAGAAGGTCAGTGAGTTTGCCCTTCATTTCCGGAAAACAGATGCTGATGTCAGCCTCGTGACCGTTGGCAGCCGGAGCTATTATGTCTACCGGTATGAAGGAAGCCTCAACGGAATTGAAAATGCAGCAGTTCTGATCAGTTACCCGAAGGACGCGTTCCATGATCCCAAAGCCCTGCGAGCTTTTATCAGCACAGATGTTTCCCTAAGCACCCGGGAGATTTTGGACAAATATGTAGAACGGTGGCCGGTTGAGCTGTTTTTCCGCCAGTCCAAGGGTAAACTGGCTTTTAACCGATACCAAATGCGTTCCGCAAAAGGAATCCAGCGTTACTGGCTCCTGATGTCACTGGCACATCTCATTGCCTGCACAGGATGCGGGGAATCCATGCCCTTTGAGGAGGGTTATGCTTTTATTTCCCGCCGTATTCAAGAGGAAAGGCTCTTCTACATCTACCAGTGTGGGGAAAGGCATGTGCATTTCAAGGAGGTTTTGGCCTTAGTAGCATAGATTCATTGTGCAATTTTTTGAATTTGCTCATTTATAGTAAATAACTCAAACTTCCCACATCAAAAATGGGATTCGCACATTGAAAAATCAATACTTTAACCTATAAAATAGTTTCATGCCGCTGTTTCTGTCCGCTCCAGAGCCTCCTGCATATATTGGGGAAGACGCTGAATAAAGCTGGTGGTGAATTCTTCCA
>CAJTIU010000121.1 GCA_910576335.1 Lachnospiraceae bacterium | reverse complement strand
TAAACTTATCCCGGAGAACCATTACCGGGATGAAAAAATGGCCTTTGGATTTGCGGATCCTGCGGTCCGGTGTAAGCCCGCCCCCGGAAATGATACAGTGCATATGCACATGATAGAGCATTTCCTGGTTCCAGGTATGAAGAACCTGTATGATACCAGGGATTGCACCGAGGTATTTTTTGTCCGCAGAGAGCTCCAGAAGGGTCCTGGCGCAGCATCTGTGGAGCAGTCCGTAGAGGAGCTTTTGGTTACAGTAAATGAGGCTGTTCAATTCATGGGGAAGTGTAAAAACCACATGGAAATAAGGTGTATCTATCACTTCGGCCCTGCGCTTATCCACCCAGATTTCCTGGTTCACAGCCTGACAGTTGGGACAGCTGCGGTTGCGGCAGGAATTGTTATGGAATTCCGTATATCCGCAGTCCGGACACTGGGAAATGTTGACACCAAGGGAGCCTGATTTACAGTCCCTGATGGCAAGTGCAGCTTTTTTCTGGGCATCGGACTGGAACAGGCCGGAGGAGTTAAAAGCATCATAGGAAAAATCCCAGACCTGCTGGATATTAAACCTGGCCACGGGAAGCACCTCCCATCTGGTCAAAAGGACTCACCGCATTTCCAGTGCCATTGGAAGCAAGGTGGACATAGAGCGTGGTGGAATTTAAGGATTTATGTCCAAGCAATGACTTAATGGTGAGCAGATCCGTTCCATTTTCATACAGGTGTGTGCCAAACGCATGACGAAACGTATGGCAGGAAAAGCGGTGCTCCCGGCCGAGTTCAGCTTCTTTGGCGGAAATAAACTGATTTACGGTATAAGAGGCCATGGGGCGTCGGGAGTCGTTCTGGTTGGGGAACAAAAATCCCCTTGGCCCGCCGGCATGGAACCAGTACTGTGTCAGGATATCCAGGGCATTCCTGGAAAGGATGGCATACCGGTCAGAA
>CAJTIU010000120.1 GCA_910576335.1 Lachnospiraceae bacterium | reverse complement strand
AGAAAAAACGGATATCAGTATGGCCATGATATGCTTCATGGTGGTCTGCGGAAAGACACGGCATAAATTTAACTTTTTAAAGCAGTTGTAAAGCAACTCTGAATGGTATATACTGTTTTCTATAAGACATCATCCTTTGCATGGTATTGTTTTTTTGGGTCAAAAACAGTATACACCTAAAAAGGCTTGATGGCTTTAGTTTTGGGTCATTTAATGCAACTTTGGTAAAATTTCAAATTTGCTCATTTATAGTTATTTATATATACTGAATAGGCATAGCGCCTACTCAGTTATATATTCTTTTAATGTTATAGTTTCTTTTCTATTTTTTTATTGGGTAGGATGATTTGTCACCTACCCATGATTAGCTATTATTAAGCCCTCACTAATTCTGATTATGTTTGATAAACTTACATGAATAACCAGTCTCTTGTAGACTTTTTCTTTTCAGTTTTCTTCGGTTTTTCAGTAGTAATATCACCCAAAAAGTCAATACTTCCTGTCAATTTGCGTTCACTTGTAGCTTTTAAATTCCTTTTAATCGTATCCTTATTGTCCTCAATCTTCTGTTTGATTTCACCAAGTTTCTTATATGGCAGAGAACAACCCGATATTGCCAATACAGTAGCATCAGATTCCCATCCCTCGAATGTAGCAAGTGGTCTTCCAACACTTTCAATAATTTCATTCAAACGCACATTATTGTTAGAATTGACCAATGCTATATTTGCCACTACACCATCATTCTCCAATGGTACATAAATATTGTCCCTGATCCTCTCAATTACTGTTTGTGTAGTTGCTTTATCAGAACCTTGCTTATTAACAACCTTAATCCGTGAAGCTTAATTATTATTCCATGCTATAATCGCTCTGTTTATGCGGCCTTCCGATATTTTTTTAAGATGAAATAATATCACCCATTTGGTGATGTTTTCTGATACAATACTCCAT
>CAJTIU010000119.1 GCA_910576335.1 Lachnospiraceae bacterium | reverse complement strand
TCATCCAGCAAGCAGAAACAGAGTTCGCATATCGTTTTGTCATCCTCATTTTCTCGCTGCGCCACCGACAGCATCATATAACGGGCAAAGACAATGGACACATGGGCACACATGGCATCATAAGAAATCCCACGGTATTCCTTCACAAGTTTCAAATACGATTTGCAGGCTTTGAAAAAGACCTCAATGTCCCATCTCTTTCCATAAATACGGATGATCTCTTCCTCCGAAATGGAGATGTCCGTACTCACCAGTACCAACCAGTCCTTCCGTTTGCTCTTATTGCGGACGAATACCAGCTTTGCAGGGATGCTTTCCCCATCCTTTTCGATCTCCACAAGTACGGACAGAAGATAGCGGGAACGTCCCCTTCGCTTCTTGTTGCGGCTGTAGATCTCTTTGACATTGAGCCTTTCACCCTGGTATCTGTATTTTGTCTTGCTTTTTTTCATCATGGCTATGGTGTCAAGATGCTCCTGCTTTTTCAGTTCCAGTATGGTTTTGGGCGCTGAAAACCAACTATCGAACAGGACAAATTTTGCCGTGATGCCCGCACGCTGTGCGGAATGGATCAGCTCCACCATGACATCGGTGGCTTTGCGCCGTGACTGGAGGCGTCTTCTTCCCGCAAGGGAGCGGCCGTCATGCCGCTTACCCCCGCAAAGCAGGTTTTTGTCCTCCGCCGCTGAAAGCAGGCTGTAGCTGACCGGGATAAAGGAGTTCCCGTCCGACCATCCCAGAGTGAGCATCCGGAATCCGGATCGGTATTTCATGGAACAGTGGTCGAAAACCCTGGCAAGCATCTCTGCCTTTTTGGACCGGGAGCGGTCAAACAGACTGTCATCAACGATAAACACATCTTTCCGTTTTTCATCAGTCAGTGGCTTCATGAAACGGCAGATGATTTCAGCGGAAAGCAGCATCGTGAAGCGCTGCCAGTTGATCCCTGCATCGTTCAGAAAACGGTAGATGGTATTTTTTGAGAATGCCCCTTCAAATGTGCCGGT
>CAJTIU010000118.1 GCA_910576335.1 Lachnospiraceae bacterium | reverse complement strand
GGAGCTTCCTGTATAATATAAAGTGTAAAGGGAGTTGATAAAAAAAGATACCTCGTATATAGTTGGATTATTACTGACCAGCCAGTTGGTAAAATCCAAAAACACAAGAGGTATCTAAGATGAATGTTAAGGCAAATCAAACAAAAAAGCAAGTAAATGTAGAAAACCAGGCAAATCTTCTTTTGTCAAAAGAAGAACTTAGAAAGAGAATGGAAGGTGTTGAAAAAGAATTAAAATCGTATACATGGAGAGAACTGGAAACAAATGGTAAATTTGCCAAGAATGACAAACTTTCCTTCATTACAGATGACATGCTTATAGTTGGATGCGATATAGGCAGTGAAAGCCATTATATAAGAGCAATCGACATCAGGGGAAGGGAACTGGGCAAAGGGGCATTTGAATTCAGTAACACGGCAGAAGGTTTTGAGAATGCGAAAGCATGGATGCTGAAACATGCGGCGCAGAATGAAAAAAGACAGATCGTCCTGGGTCTTGAACCGACAGGGCACTACTGGTTTGCATTAGCTGCATGGATGATTTCGAAAGGAATCAGCGTTGTTCAGGTCAATCCATATGCGGTAAAGCAGAGCAAGGAAATTGAAGATAACAGTCAGCTCAAGGATGACAGAAAGGATCCGAAACTAATTGCAAATCTTGTAAAAGACGGTAATTATGGGATGCCTTATCTTCCGGAAAAAACCTACGCAGATATGAGAAGACTCTCGATGTTCAGAGACCAGCTTACAGAAGACCGAATCAGAAATATCAACCGTCTTCACAGAGAACTTAAGATTTATTTTCCGGAATACATGGACGCATTTGGAAAAATCGATGGTGCATTCGCATTGGAAGTACTGAAAGTATCCTGCATCCCGTCTGAGATTGCAGCACTGGGAACAGAAGGGCTGAGAAACATCTGGCATGATGCGAAGCTAAGAGGACGCGGTTATAGCAGGGCCGGTAAAATCGTGAACCATGCAGAGAAAAGCGTGGGATTGGAAGATGGAACCAGT
>CAJTIU010000117.1 GCA_910576335.1 Lachnospiraceae bacterium | reverse complement strand
CGCATTATCCGAGATAATCAATTATCCGAGGAAACTCTCAAAACCGCCAGCATAAAAGGCTTTCAGAGAAGTTGCCTCGGATAATGTAAGAACTATTTCAGGAAGTCAGGGAGCTGATGCTCTTTCTTTTGTGTAACAGGATTTTCTTTTTGATGGGAAAACCACTTTTCGTTCCAATCCCGGATATGCCTGTTTACGGTTCCCTGTGAAAGTTCAGCATACCGTTCTGTTGTGGAGATCGAGGAATGTCCGAGAAAATTTTTGATTGCCATAATTGGTACCCCGGCTTCCAACATATGTGTGGCGGTCGTATGCCTCATGGTGTGCGGGGTGTAGCGTTTTTCAAGGAACATTTCCGGATGCCCGGCTCTTGCGAGCATGATATATTTTTTATAAATCTCCTCAATACAGGAAATGCTCATCTGCGGATGGGTCTGGCTGGAAAAGATGTAGGCCTCCAACCGACCGGCCTTTCCCGTTTCCTCCAGATATCGTTCCAGGTGAGTTCCGCTAGGCCTTGCAATCACGATCCTCCGGGTTTTGTTTCCCTTTCCAGTAATTGTAAGCTTATAGAGGTTTTTCTCGGCCAGGAAGTCCCTGACTTTGAGATCGCAGATTTCCTGTGCCCTGGCTCCGCTGGCATACATCAGGTTCAAAAGGACCTGGTCACGGAAGCCCATCCGTTTCCCGGGATCAGGAAGCCGGAGCAGGATTGAAACTTCATCAAGCGTAAAGGTGATCCTCGGCTGGACGGCCTCTTTTTTTACAGGCACTCTTTTCACCGCATTTGCAAACACAGTCGCTGCTTCAAAATTCCTGTTCTGTGCGTAACCGGCAAAAGAGGCCAATGCTGAAAGCCTGAGATTCCTTGTGGATACTGAGCATCCCCGTTCTGCTTCGATCCATTTCAGGAAGCCGTCAATAGTCTCGAAATTCAAATCCCGGAAGAGGATTTCGCCAGCATTTTTCTTCTTTTCCTGATAAACATACTGGAACAAAAGGCGGAAGGCATGTTTATAGGATCTCGTGGTATTAGGGGAAAGCCCTGACGAGAGCGGCATATATTC
>CAJTIU010000116.1 GCA_910576335.1 Lachnospiraceae bacterium | reverse complement strand
GCCCATATTTATCAATGGTACGGTTTATGATCTCATAACCGGTACGCAGGGTGATGTTTTTTTCCTCACCATCCTCTGATTTATACGAAACTGGTTTCCAGTCGCTTCCAATATAAACGGTCTTTCCATCCCGGGGAGTTTCCACATCCTTACTGTGTTCCTGAGCCATCTTCAGCCAGTCCTCTTTGCTTTCCTTGCGGAGGTTGCGCTTTATGATGAAATGACAGCCCGCTTCCACCAGGATGCCGATATTCTCTGCGGCATCGTTTCCTGAATCCAGGCGGACCAGAAGCGGCTCATCCGTAATCTCCCTGCACATACGGATGGTTTCCCGTAAAAATTCAGGGGTATGCTTCTGGCAGTGCTGTTTTCCTTCCCGGAGCTCACAGTTGACCAGATAACCTTCCGTTCCAATATATGCCATGATCGGCGCGTAGCCGTCATATCCTTTATAAGTTCTGGAGACACCCTGCTTTTTCGTCTTGGAATTATCAAAGGGCGTAACATCAATATCCACTGGCACATAACCATTTGGAAGTTTTCCCGGTACAATGCCATTTTCCCTTAGCATCCGGATGTTTTCTGCAAGGATATAAGAACGCATGGAGGAGCCAATGTCATCCATCCGCTGGCGCAGGGTTTCCTCAGAAGGGATGCTTCTGACAATTCCAAGTGCGTATTTGTAAAAATCCGGGTCGTCATCAAACTCATGGACGGACTCATAAGCAGGTTTTCCCATCGTGAGGAGCCCGATATAAGTGAGCAGGACATCGCCGTTCTTGATTTGGTGCTGTGAACGGTTTGGGGTTACATCCATACGGTTGCAGCGCTTTACAAAGTCGCATTTGCCGAGAATAGCACCGACAACTGCAAGGCCACTGGCTGGGATGATCCGCTCATTGGTAAACTCAATTTTTATCTTTTTCATGATGACTGCCTCCATAGTTTTCTTATGGAGTATTGTATCAGAAAACATCACCAAATGGGTGATATTATTTCATCTTAAAAAAATATCGGAAGGCCGCATAAACAGAGCGATTATAGCATGGAATAATAATTAAGCTTCACGGATTAAGG
>CAJTIU010000115.1 GCA_910576335.1 Lachnospiraceae bacterium | reverse complement strand
TCTTTATGGTGTTGTTCGATAAACCGATAAGCCTCTAATCGATTTCCTTCGCAAAGAATGCCGCCGCTTTTTTTAGGAAGAGGTTTTCCTTCCTCGCCTCTTCCAGTTCCTTCCGCAGCCGGAGGTTCTCCTTCATAAGTTCCATTTCATTCGGGGCATCAGGATTGGTTTGGGCTTTCGCTTGGCATTCTTTGCTGAATTCACTGCACCACTTGGAGATACTGGCTTTTGATACGCCATACTCAGCGGTAATACTTTTGTATGTTCGTCCTTCTTCCTCATGGAGGCGGACAATCTTCTTCTTAAATTCGGGAGTGTAGTTCTGTGACATAATGAGTACCTCGTTTCTTGTGATTTTGATTATATCTCATTAGCCACTTCTGTTACAACTTTAGTATAGCACTTCAATTCTTCTTCGCTTTTGGTTTCATCCCAAAACCTTAATGAATCCTTCCTATTCTGTCAAGCCTAAATTTATTGATTTTACAGGCTTTGACGATTTTTATTTACCTCAAAAACAGAGCCGGGAGTGATGGATATCGTTGTATCATATACCGAATAGCTGATAAATGGGTATAGTTTTAAAAGCATCCCTTTTGGTTCGCTTTATAAAGGCTATTTTCCCTCTGATCAACTATGATGATGAACCTTCCGTGTCTAAGGGGATCGTGTCCCAACTTCCTTCGTCCCATCTACCATACACTGAGTGCCGGCCAAGCTCCTAAACAGGGTCATGCCCCACGGATAAAACCGATGCCGGCTACAGCTCTTGTTTTTCTGTTTGATTGTTACTGACCTGCATTCACCTGTCATGGTACTGATTCAATCAGTGGACGCTATACCACTACAGACTCTTGTTGGTTTTTGGCTGATGCAGTCCCTTTCAGACTCCATCGTTTACGGGTTTCTCTTCCAGAACCCTGTCCAGTCTCCAATACTTATGATCAGTGACTCGACAGAGTTCTGGAGTATATTGCTCATTTTTATTTCTTATGCCGCCATCTGGGCCGGTGCAGCTTCCGGGCGTTTGATATCCTTCAACATTTTTTGCGGATCATATGTTGCCCCCGTCTTCAGGATTGTGTAGATC
>CAJTIU010000114.1 GCA_910576335.1 Lachnospiraceae bacterium | reverse complement strand
GATTGTCCAGTACGCAAAGGAAAGCATCGGCCTGGAGCATGGGAGAGCCGGAGGAAGGAAAGCGGTCAAAATCTTTGCGGAGCAGATCGAGTCCCTGTCAGAGGCGTTGGAAGAGATAGAAGCAGAGCTTCACCAGAAGTGCCGTGAAATTCCTTATGCGGAGAATATCCTGGAGATCAGGGGCATCGGCGAAAACATTCTGGCCGGGATCCTGGCTGAGATGGGGGACATCACCCGTTTCGATGATGCCAGTGAGATCCAGAAACTGAGCGGGCTTGGGCTGGTAGCGTGTAGTTCCGGCAAGCATAAGGGGGAGACCAAAATCAGCCACCGTGGGCGTAAGAGACTGAGATACTGGTTGTTTCAGGCGGCAAAATCAGCGGTATCCCATGGGGAGGAATTCAAGGAGCTGCATGCGCATTATACGACAAGGAAGGATAATCCGCTCAAGAAGATGCAGTCGCTGATCGTGATTGCCTGTAAGCTCCTCAGAATTATTTTTACGCTACTAAGGACGGGTTGTAGATATGACCCAATGAAGATGCTCAGGGATATCAAACGGCCTGAACGGGCAGCGGCACAGGCAGCATAAGGAAGAAAGTCCGGAAAAGAACCATATCCTCCAGCGCCCTGCCGAACGGCTGTTGGTGAAACAGCGGCTGGGCAGGGTCCTGGAGAAGGAAACCCGAGAATGATGGCGTAGCAGATACGGCATCCGTACCAACAGCCAGACGGAACGATGGCGGCATAGCGTCCACTGAATCAACGGTGCAGCCAGAGGGAGGTCAGGTCAGAAGTAATTCAATAGTAAAACAAGAGCCGTAGCCAGCAGTGGTGTTCTCCGTGGGGCAAGACCCCGTTTGAAAGCATGGCTGGCACTCGGTGTATGGATAGGTGGGACGAAGGAAGTTGGGACACGATCCCCATAGACACGGAAGGTTCACCGCCATAGTTGAACAGAGGGAAAATGGCCTTTATAGAGCAGAAACAAGGGACGCTCTATTCCCCCATACCCATCTATCAACTATTCAGTACCAGATACGATGATATCCATCACCATTGGCTCCTGTTTAAGAGGTATAAAAACACGTCAAGGCCGCAAAAAACTT
>CAJTIU010000113.1 GCA_910576335.1 Lachnospiraceae bacterium | reverse complement strand
TCCTCCCTCAAAGGGAAATCCCCCCAGGAACGCTTCTTCTGTGAGCCGGGGATGGTACGCCGCCTTTCGGAAGAAAAACTAAGGACAGACTTCCTCCTGGAGTTTTCCCGCAGGGTGTCCGCCGACAGCGTGGTCTCCATCGGAAATGTGGAGTATGAAGTGGATATGCGTTTTGCCAGACAGAGAATAAGACTGCGCTGCTCACCGGATATGGAAGAAGTATACGTAGCACAGCCAGACGGGGGGCTGATCCCGGTGCGGCTCCTGAACAAGCAGGAGAACGCCTCTGTGAAGCGGGAGAAACTCCTGCTTTCCGAAAGGGGTGAGCAATGATGGACGTTTCCCGTTTCGGAATGGAATATAATCCTTTCCTCAAGAATTCCAAAGAGGTCCTGGTAGAGACAGCACAGTACCGGGAGGTCCTTTTCCGCCTCTCTTACCTGGAAAAAACAAAAGGCTTCGGCCTGCTCACGGGAGGACCCGGCCGCGGCAAAACCACGGCTTTGAGGGGATGGGCCGCCTCCCTGAATCCTTCCCTTTACAAGGTGGTCTGTTCCTGCCTCTCCACCCTCACCGTGACGGATTTTTACCGCAGCCTCACCGAGGCCCTGGGAGGGCAGCCCTCCTTCCGCAAGCCCGATAACTTCCGCTCCATCCAGGAGGAGATAAAGCGGCTGTCCCTGGAAAAGAAGAAGACGCCTGTCATCATCATTGATGAGGCCAACTATGTCAGCAACGGCATCCTGAACGATTTAAAGCTCCTCTTCAACTTTGAGATGGATTCAAAGGACCGTGCCGTGATCCTCCTGTGCGGCCTTGGCCAGCTGAACAACACCCTGCGCCTGTCCGTCCACGAACCCCTGCGCCAGCGGCTGGTGATGAACTTCCACATGGAGGGCATGACGAAAGAGGAAGGGCGGGAATATATCCGGACAAAGCTTCATGGCGCTGGATGCAGCCATACTGTTTTTGAGGATGCTGCTGTCGAAGCGATCCTGAACGCCTCGGATGGGACACCCCGCATGGTAAACCGTCTCTGCAGCCAGAGCCTTCTGTGTGCAGAGGCAAAAAGGCGGGATCTGGTAGATGCGGACGCAGCCATGCAGGCTATCAACGACTGCGAGCTGGGATAGGGGG
>CAJTIU010000112.1 GCA_910576335.1 Lachnospiraceae bacterium | reverse complement strand
TCATCAGTCAGTGGCTTCATGAAACGGCAGATGATTTCAGCGGAAAGCAGCATCGTGAAGCGCTGCCAGTTGATCCCTGCATCGTTCAGAAAACGGTAGATGGTATTTTTTGAGAATGCCCCTTCAAATGTGCCGGTCTTCATCTGCATATAGATGCTCCTGTCGGAAAACATCATGCAGAAAAGATACCGGAAGATATCTATGACAGGGATGCCTTTTTCTTTCCCGGCATTACATTTGAAAAGAAAGCAGCCGATGTGGAATCTTTTCATAAATTTTGTGGCAAAATCCGAAACGTTGTTTCCGTTATCTGTAATCTGTGGTATACTTGACATGGCATAAATCTCCTTGCTGTGTAATTGGTTTTGGCAATTCAATTATACCATATGCAAGCGGTTTGTGCCTTTTTTATGGGTTAAAGTATTGATTTTTCAAGGTTCAACACATCAAAATGGTGTGGGAAGTTTGAGTAAATAATAAAATATATGAAACAGCAGGCAGAATCTTGTTGAAATACAATCATATCAGCAAGCCAAGGACATTTATTCAGAAAGATGGGTGACTTAAAAATAGCGGAAAAGTAGAACGATATAAGAAAAAGTCTGTTAATGTACGGAGAATACCCATACATTAACAGATTCAAATTATATAGTCTGTTTCTTGAACATATTCAAATATTCCTGAGCCTTTTGAAAAGGAACATCAAGCTTCTTTTGCAGACGGTTTAGAATATCATCTTCTGACAGACCAAATTCAAAGCCCAAATCTATAATTTCTTCAGCCCTGCCTTTAGATTCGCTTTCTTTTGCAATTTCTTCAAATAAAGTACACATATGCCCATCCCCTTTCTCAAAAGCCTGATAATCAATTTTACTGTCTGTGGCTCCGGCAACAGCCATTACTACAGATTTACCGGTCTGATGTTCTTCACTATATTGTATGGCCTTTTTTCTAGCCTCATTTTTAGAAAGCTGTCTGTCTAAAATAATTTCCATGAGATTGAAGAAATCAATATTATCTACTCAAACTTCCCACACCGTATGGTGTGTTGAACCTTGAAAAATCAATACTTTAGCCAATAAAAAAGGCACAAACCTCTTTCCTGTGGTATAATTGAATTGCCAAAAAACAACTACACAACAAGGAGATCTATGCCATGTCAAGTATACCACAGACAACCGATAATGGGAACAGCGTTTCTGATTTTGCCACAAAGTTTATGAAGAGGTTCCACCT
>CAJTIU010000111.1 GCA_910576335.1 Lachnospiraceae bacterium | reverse complement strand
AGGTGGAACCTCTTCATAAACTTTGTGGCAAAATCAGAAACGCTGTTCCCATTATCGGTTGTCTGTGGTATACTTGACATGGCATAGATCTCCTTGTTGTGTAGTTGTTTTTTGGCAATTCAATTATACCACAGGAAAGAGGTTTGTGCCTTTTTTATTGGCTAAAGTATTGATTTTTCAAGGTTCAACACACCATACGGTGTGGGAAGTTTGAGTGTTTAATACATCCTCATCGGATGCAAAAATATTATCTTCTGCCTTACAAATCATGGTTATTCCCTCCTGTCATCTTCTATGTCAGCTTGTTAATACCATTTACTGGTAAAATAACTTTGTGTAATCCGTCTGCGTATCTGCGATGTGATATACATATACGATTTCATGAATAACCCGGTATATGGCAATGTGTTTTTTGCAGATTACCATCCGGTATCCCTGCTCATTCAGCCAATCGTCCGGGGTAGCCGAACCGGAATCGGGAAACTGCTCCAGACGTTCAATGGTATCTAAAATATGATCGCTGACTTTCAATGCTGTCTGCACATCAAACTGAAGGATATAATAATCTTCTATTTTTTTCAAATCCTCCCATGCGGAAGGCAAAATTTCCACCCTATGCTTCACTGGCTCTCTCCCTTAGACGCTTTCTTGCCTCTGAAACACTGATTGTCGGCTCTCCATCTATTCGTTCCTGTTCTGCCTGAAGTACGCTTGCTCTTAACTGCAGCATCTGTTCCCGCTTCTCAAAAGCATCTATGCTCATTAATACTAAGTCGCCTTCCCCATTCTTGGTAATATATATGGGTTCTTTTGTTTCTTTTGCCAGTGCAGATATCGATGCATAATCATTTCTCAGTGCTGCCGATGCTTTTATAAGCATAATCTTCTCTCCCTTCAATTTTTGTTATATTTTTCTTTCTTGTGCCATTACTGGTAACCGTCTTTCATATCAATATTTTCATAAAATTATACTATTATTTTGTTATGAAGTAAAGGCTTTATTCTTATATATGAAGATTGATGCAACCTCTGTTTTTATTTTCAAGCTATATGGGGGAATAAGGGGTTTCTTTTTTTACTTTTTCGTGCATAATAGTCTTATGAATATTTTACAGAAAATCTTTTCCGACCATTATGAAGAAATTAAATTTACCCTTCATCCCAGAAAAACTGAGATGGAAAATATCGATAAAATGCTTAACTGCGGCAGTCCTTCCTTTGGCGGTGCCATGTATGGCTGTCCCCACTGCGGAAAGCTTAAGTTTGTCCCTTTCCGCTGCAAAAGCCGTTTCTGCCCCACCTGCGGCAACAAATATG
>CAJTIU010000110.1 GCA_910576335.1 Lachnospiraceae bacterium | reverse complement strand
AGCTGCAGCTTTTCGGTTCATGCCCGCCGGGGCATTTGATGACTTTCCTGCCATCTTCGCTGAATTCAAAATCAGCCATGATGTCCTCGGCTTCCCGCCCTGTAAGGTTTGTGGTGACAAGGCGTACATTTTTTTCGGCAGCCAGTTCCTCATTTTGCGTACCGCTGTAGGCACCATCCGTCACAATCGTTACTGTTTCATCCTGTTTCTCCATGCTGTCGAGAGTTTCTTTCAGGAACTGGCTGTCACTGTGGGTGTTCTGCTCATACTGGTAATCCTCAATGATACTCCCGTCTTTGCCGGATGCCTCTATGACATTTGCCACGTACCCACGGTGTTGTTTCCCGGCTTTTTCGCGGTATGTCGCATCTGGGTCTGCAGGGTTCTGCAGAATGGTCGCGTCCATGCCGCCGTCTTCTTTAGTACGTAGGCGGTAGGTTCCATCTTCCCTTTGCACGGCCTGCTCTTTCAGCACACGCAGAAGAAGCTGGTAGCTGCTGGAATCATCATAAGCCACCCCGCAAAGTTCTTTCAATGTGGCCGCATCCTTTAGGACCGTTTCTATCTTTGCGGAAGTTTCCTCACTGTGGTTGTGGTATATGATACGGTTCCTGTCATCCGCCTCTGTGTAATGGCGCAGATGTTCAGGGATCTCACGGGTTTTTACCATTTCTTTTGCGAGGTTTGCCACGCAGGTGTAGAGCAGTTCCAGACGCCCCATCCGCTTGATATTGGAAGCAACCATCAGGCTGTCCATCCGTTTCATGCTGCTGTCGATCCTCATCAACTCCGCCATTTCCGATGACAGGGAAGTGATGGTTTCATGAAGGAGATCCACGCCATGCTCTGTTTCATATGCGGCGCACCTTGCGCGGAAACGGCTGAGCGTTCTGTCACTGAGCGGCTGTTCTGCAAAAGACGCTGTGTGGAGAGCATACTGGAACCGGATGTCAAACATCAGGGATTCCAGCAATTCATCATCTGAAAGATTTGTCAGTTCCTTGATCAGCAGCGCACCGATCTGAACATTAACAGGCGTGTTTGGGCGTGAATCTTTATCGCTGTATAAGACAGCATATGGAATTTCATCAATCTTGGGAAAAATAAATTCCGCAAAATATTTCGCCCATGACTTGTCAAGGAATTTCTTTTCTCTTTCAGTCAATGTGTTTAATGGGTCAAACAGGGAAAGCTGCTGTTCTTCTATTCGGTTTTGGACAAAGGACATAAGAGGGCCTCCAATCATTCTTGCTGATTACATTATACTTGAAATGAATGGAAAATACAGTGTTTTACAACAATATATTCAGTTTTCAAAGAACAGTTATCGTTCAAAAAGGTCGTACCTTTTGACACCTAAATCATA
>CAJTIU010000109.1 GCA_910576335.1 Lachnospiraceae bacterium | reverse complement strand
CTCAAACTTCCCACATCAAAAATGGGATTCGCACATTGAAAAATCAATACTTTAACCTATAAAATAGTTTCATGCCGCTGTTTCTGTCCGCTCCAGAGCCTCCTGCATATATTGGGGAAGACGCTGAATAAAGCTGGTGGTGAATTCTTCCAGCTGGGCTTCTGTGATGTGGAAATATTCCATGACTGTATCCATTAATGCATCTATGATTATGCACATGGAGCGGCTGAATGTGAGATCCTCCATTTCATCCAGTAGGCAGAAGCACAGTTCACATATCGTCTTATCATCCTCGTTTTCACGTTGGGCTACTGACAGCATCATGTAACGGGAAAAGACGATGGCAACATGGGCATTCATGGCATCATAAGAGATGCCCCGGTACTCTTTTACAAGGTTCAGGTAAGATTTGCATGCCTTGAAGAAGACCTCTATATCCCAGCGTTTCCCATAAACCCGGATGATTTCTTCTTCGGAAAGCTCCGTATCCGTGCTTACGATCACCAGCCAGTCCTTCCGTTTGCTTTTATTGCGCACGTACACAAATTTTGCCGGGATGCTTTCGCCGTCTTTTTCAACCGTCACAGGCACAGAAAGAAGGTAACGGGAGCGGCCCCTGCGCTTTTTGTTCCGGCTGTAGATTTCCTTCACGTTGAGTTTTTCACCATTATATAGGTATTTCGTTTTGCTTTTCTTGACCATGGCAATCGTGTCAAGATGTTCCTGGTTTTTCAGGGCAATCATGGTCTTTGGTGCACAAAACCAGCTGTCAAACAGGACATACCTGGCAGTGATGCCTGCACACTGGGCAGAATGGATCAGCTCCACCATGACATCTGTAGCTTTGCGGCGTGCCTGCAGGCGTCTCCTTCCGGCAAGGGAGCGTCCGTCACAGGCTTTCCCTTCACAAAGGAGGTTCTTATCCTCCGCGGCAGAAAGCAGGCAGTGGCTGACGGGCACAAAGGAGTTTCCGTCCGACCAGCCAAGGGTGAGCATCCGGAACCCGGAACGGTATTTCATGGAGCAGTGGTCGAAGACCCTTGCAAGCAGTTCCACCTTTTTTGAGCGGGAGCGGTCAAACAGGCTGTCGTCAACAATGAAGACATCCTTGCGATCTTCGTCCGTCAGGGGTTTCATAAAGCCGTTGATGATGTTGGCAGAAAGCAGTGTTGTGAAGCGCTGCCAGTTCGTCCGGGCGTTGTTGAGAAAACGGTAGATGGTGTTTTTGGAGAATCCCTCTCCAAATGTACCTGTTTTCATCTGCATATAGAAACTCCTGTCAGAAAACATCATACAGAACAGGAAGCGGAAGACATCCATCACAGGGATCCCTTTTTCTTTTCCGGCATTACATTTAAAGAGCAGTTTTCC
>CAJTIU010000107.1 GCA_910576335.1 Lachnospiraceae bacterium | reverse complement strand
TTACTATGAAACATAACCTTTCGGGTAACTAAAAAAGCGCAGACTGCCCCTGTCAAACTTAAAAAGGTTGATTTTGAACTTAACTGACAGGCTTAAGCGGCAACTACAGGGGCCTCCCAGCCAAGTGCTTTTAACTTCTTAAGGTATGCAGCTATTTTACGTTCCTTATTGAACTGATTGTAATAATCAGCTCCAAGATCCTTGAAAACAACTCCATCCTTAAGGATGTGGTATATCGCAATGAGCATGGAATGGGCAACGGCCACATAGGCACGCTTTGTCCCTCGGTGGGCACTTATTCGCATAAACTGGGCATGGAAGTAAGACTTCTTGTTTTTTACAGCTGCATGCGCACAGGTGATCAATGTTGTCCGTAGCAGAGAGTTCCCTTTTCTGGTCTTTCCGGATTTTCTCTTTTTGGCGCTTTCATTGTCTCCAGGACACAACCCTGCCCAGGATGAAATGTGTTTATCCGTTGGAAAACGCTTCATATCCGTACCAATGACAGAAATGATGGCCTGGGCGCTGGTATTGCCTATGCCAGTCACGTCCTGGATCGCCTGGGAAGCCTGCTTTTCCTCCGGTTTCATGAAGTTGTCAATCTCATCATCCAGATTTCTGATGTGAATATTCAGTTCGTCCAAATGGATGAGAAGCTCCTTCATCATCCGGCGCTGGAGAGATGACATGACACCATTGAGGTCATCAATGATCTGCTCCTTGGTGGCTTTGAGATTATGGGCAATCACCTTCCGCTTATACATCTCATCATATTTTGCCTCATCGATGGATTCTCCAGTCAGGAGATATTCCAGGATGCTGCGGGCACTTTTGCCATTGATGTCGGATACGGTCCCGGACAACTTGATGTTGGCTCCTTCCAGCATCTTTTGGAGTCGATTCAACTCTCTGGTACGTTCCCCTACAAGGCTTTTGCGGTAACGGACTAATTCCCTCAGTTCCCGCTGGTCTTTGCCGGGAATGTAACTGGGCTGAAGCAGGCCATGCTGTAAAAGGTCAGCGATCCATTCCGCATCTTTTACGTCTGTTTTTCGACCTGGAACAGCTTTCATATGGCGGGCATTAACCACCATGGCATTCAGGTCAGAAGATTCAAGAATGTTATACAGAGGCTTCCAATAAGAGGCTGTACTCTCCATAGCGACCATTTCACAGCCGCCTTCTTTGAGCCAGTCAGTCAATGAAAGAAGTTCCCTGGTTGTTGCACCAAACTCGCGCACCTCCTGCTTTCTGCCGTATCGGAAGCAGGCAACGATAAGTTTTTTGTGAACATCAATACCACAACATTTGTCGTAAATTTTATCCATAAAGGCACCTCCTGGAAGAATTTACGGCACGGTACTCTGTCTTTTATCATTTTACTATACGTCCTTTTGCCATGAACAAGAGGCTGGACAGGTGGTGGTGCAAATGAGAGTACCTGAAATCAGTTTAGGAAACGGGCTTCCTGCCCAAAATAAACACGA
>CAJTIU010000106.1 GCA_910576335.1 Lachnospiraceae bacterium | reverse complement strand
ATTTCCATATCACAGAATCGCAGCTGGAGGAATTCACAGCCAGCTTTGTTCAGCGTCTCCCAAAATACATGCAGGACGCATTGGAACGGAGAGAAACAGCCGCATAAGGGTATTTTGTGGACTAAAGTATTGATTTTTCAAGGTGCAAATCCCATTTTTGACGTGGGAAGTTTGAGTCATGATCTTCAAAAAGTAATAAGTGAAATGAAAACTGTCCGTAGTGTCAGTATAAATGGAACACGAAAAAAATACACAACGGAACTTACGCCATTTCAAAAAGACATATATGAGTTATATGGGCTGACACCTTAAACATGTGTATAATTTGAACGGGATTTTAGGATACAATACTCCATAAGAAAACTATGGAGGCAGTCATCATGAAAAAGATAAAAATTGAGTTTACCAATGAGCGGATCATCCCAGCCAGTGGCCTTGCAGTTGTCGGTGCTATTCTCGGCAAATGCGACTTTGTAAAGCGCTGCAACCGTATGGATGTAACCCCAAACCGTTCACAGCACCAAATCAAGAACGGCGATGTCCTGCTCACTTATATCGGGCTCCTCACGATGGGAAAACCTGCTTATGAGTCCGTCCATGAGTTTGATGACGACCCGGATTTTTACAAATACGCACTTGGAATTGTCAGAAGCATCCCTTCTGGGGAAACCCTGCGCCAGCGGATGGATGACATTGGCTCCTCCATGCGTTCTTATATCCTTGCGGAAAACATCCGGATGCTAAGGGAAAATGGCATTGTACCGGGAAAACTTCCAAATGGTTATGTGCCAGTGGATATTGATGTTACGCCCTTTGATAATTCCAAGACGAAAAAGCAGGGTGTCTCCAGAACTTATAAAGGATATGACGGCTACGCGCCGATCATGGCATATATTGGAACGGAAGGTTATCTGGTCAACTGTGAGCTCCGGGAAGGAAAACAGCACTGCCAGAAGCATACCCCTGAATTTTTACGGGAAACCATCCGTATGTGCAGGGAGATTACGGATGAGCCGCTTCTGGTCCGCCTGGATTCAGGAAACGATGCCGCAGAGAATATCGGCATCCTGGTGGAAGCGGGCTGTCATTTCATCATAAAGCGCAACCTCCGCAAGGAAAGCAAAGAGGACTGGCTGAAGATGGCTCGGGAACACAGTAAGGATGTGGAAACTCCCCGGGATGGAAAGACCGTTTATATTGGAAGCGACTGGAAACCAGTTTCGTATAAATCAGAGGATGGTGAGGAAAAAAACATCACCCTGCGTACCGGTTATGCGATCATAAACCGTACCATTGATAAATATGGGCATTCCTTTTGGAAGGCGACACAGAGGTCAATACCTGGTGGACAAACCTTGGGATGACGGACCGCGAAGTCATCGGCCTGTATCATGCCCACGGCGAATGTGAACAGTTCCACAGCGAGATCAAGACGGATATGGATGTGGAGCGGCTGCCATCCGGCAAATTTGAGACCAACGAACTGGTACTGGAACTGACAATCCTGGCCTATAACATCCTGCGAAT
>CAJTIU010000105.1 GCA_910576335.1 Lachnospiraceae bacterium | reverse complement strand
GGATGTAAAGGCCGCCCTGAAACAGTATTTAGAGGAAGAACGATCCTGCTATGACAGCCCGTATGTATTTCTCCGCATCGTTCCCCCTTACAGCCATATCTCTGTGCAGGCAATCACCAAGATCGTCAGGACTGCCATTATGGCAGCTGGAATTGATCCGGCGGGACGCAAACAGGGCGCACATGCTTTCCGGTCGTCCCTGGCAAGTTCCATGGTCAATGACAACATCCCTTATGAGGCGGTAAGGAAAGCCCTTGGGCATACAGACCAGAACGCCATCCAATCCTATGCCAGTCTGGATGTGGAGCAGCTGCGGAACTACGCCCTCCCGGTCATGGAGGCGACAGGCACATTTGCCGCTTTTCTGGAGGGGAGGTGGAGCCTGTCATGACACAGTTCCAGTCGGTTTTCAAACATGAGCTTGCAGAATATCTGGAAATCAGCCAGGGGACTGTCAGCGATGATACTTTGCGGAGTACACGCAGAACCCTTTTTTCGTTCGATTCACTGCTGGTGGCAGAAAACGCCGACAGGGTTACGGAAACAGCCATCAATCACTGGATCAGGGAACTCCAGCAGATAAACGCGCCCAAAACGGTCAGCGATAAGGTAAGCTATCTCCGCAAATTTTTGCGGTACCTTCAATACAAGGGGTACAGTGTTTTCATGCCCGCCTGCCCCAAAACATCAGACAGCTATGTCCCATATATTTTTTCGGACAGGGAAATCCAAACGCTTCTGTCCTGCGCCGACAGCTGGGCCAACAGGCATACAGACCCGAAAACCCGCCGGACGGACATGGAGTTCTGTATGCTGCTCCGGATGCTCCTTGGGTGCGGGTTCCGCCTGGGAGAACCGCTTGCCGCCAGGGTAAAAGATATAAATTTCCGCAATGGGACCATCCTGATTCGCCATGCCAAGAACAACAAACAGCGTGTTGTTCCAATGGACAGGACATTGACAGAGATGCTGGAAAGATACTGCATTGCTATGGGGATCAAAACAGAACCGGAAAGCTGTCTGTTCCCGGCAGCCAGGGGCCAAGAGTTTTCCGTCAGTAAAGGAACCTTTGATTTTCGGTTTAGGAACCTCTTGCGGGAAACCGGCCTGTATGTACAGGAAAAATCCCATTCCAGAGGGCAGTGCCTTCATTGCTTCCGTCACTATTTTGCCATCCATTCATTTGCGCAGGCAGAGAAAAACGGACGCCCGACAGATGACTCTGTTCCTTTCCTGTCAGTCTATCTTGGGCACCATGACATGGACGAAACGGAGAAATATCTGAAATTCAGTGGTGATATGTTCCCTGAATATACGGAGCTGTTTGAAGATTATGCCGCTGGCGTATTCACGGAGGTGGCGTATGAGGAAAAATAAGCTTCCTGAATTCATGCTCCTCCTGGAACAGTTTTTTACGGAATATATGCCGCTCTCGTCAGGGCTTTCCCCTAATACCACGAGATCCTATAAACATGCCTTCCGCCTTTTGTTCCAGTATGTTTATCAGGAAAAGAAGAAAAATGCTGGCGAAATCCTCTTCCGGG
>CAJTIU010000104.1 GCA_910576335.1 Lachnospiraceae bacterium | reverse complement strand
CCGGATGTAAAGGCCGCCCTGAAACAGTATTTAGAGGAAGAACGATCCTGCTATGACAGCCCGTATGTATTTCTCCGCATCGTTCCCCCTTACAGCCATATCTCTGTGCAGGCAATCACCAAGATCGTCAGGACTGCCATTATGGCAGCCGGAATTGATCCGGCGGGACGCAAACAGGGCGCACATGCTTTCCGGTCGTCCCTGGCAAGTTCCATGGTCAATGACAACATCCCTTATGAGGAGGTAAGGAAAGCCCTTGGGCATACAGACCAGAACGCCATCCAATCCTATGCCAGTCTGGATGTGGAGCAGCTGCGGAACTACGCCCTCCCGGTCATGGAGGCGACAGGTACATTTGCCGCTTTTCTGGAGGGGAGGTGGCGCCTGTCATGACACAGTTCCGGTCGGTTTTCAAACATGAGCTTGCAGAATATCTGGAAATCAGCCAGGGGACTGTCAGCGATGATACTTTGCGGAGTACACGCAGAACCCTTCTTTCGTTCGATTCACTGCTGGTGGCAGAAAACGCCGACAGGGTTACGGAAACAGCCATCAATCACTGGATCAGGAAACTCCAGCAGATAAACGCGCCCAAAACGGTCAGCGATAAGGTAAGCTATCTCCGCAAATTTTTGCGGTACCTTCAATACAAGGGGTACAGTGTTTTCATGCCCGCCTGCCCCAAAACATCAGACAGCTATGTCCCATATATTTTTTCGGACAGGGAAATCCAAACGCTTCTGTCCTGCGCCGACAGCTGGGCCAACAGGCATACAGACCCGAAAACCCGCCGGACGGACATGGAGCTCTGTATGCTGCTCCGGATGCTCCTTGGGTGCGGGTTCCGCCTGGGAGAACCGCTTGCCGCCAGGGTAAAAGATATAAATTTCCGCAATGGGACCATCCTGATCCGCCATGCCAAGAACAACAAACAGCGTGTTGTTCCAATGGACAGGACATTGACAGAGATGCTGGAAAGATACTGCATTGCTATGGGGATCAAAACAGAACCGGAAAGCTGTCTGTTCCCGGCAGCCAGGGGCCAAGAGTTTTCCGTCAGTAAAGGAACCTTTGATTTTCGGTTTAGGAACCTCTTGCGGGAAACCGGCCTGTATGTACAGGAAAAATCCCATTCCAGAGGGCAGTGCCTTCATTGCTTCCGTCACTATTTTGCCATCCATTCATTTGCGCAGGCAGAGAAAAACGGACGCCCGACAGATGACTCTGTTCCTTTCCTGTCAGTCTGTCTTGGGCACCATGACATGGACGAAACGGAGAAATATCTGAAATTCAGTGGTGATATGTTCCCTGAATATACGGAGCTGTTTGAAGATTATGCCGCTGGCGTATTCACGGAGGTGGCGTATGAGGAAAAATAAACTTCCTGAATTCATGCTCCTCCTGGAACAGTTTTTTACGGAATATATGCCGCTCTCGTCAGGGCTTTCCCCTAATACCACGAGATCCTATAAACATGCCTTCCGCCTTTTGTTCCAGTATGTTTATCAGGAAAAGAAGAAAAATGCTGGCGAAATCCTCTTCCGGG
>CAJTIU010000103.1 GCA_910576335.1 Lachnospiraceae bacterium | reverse complement strand
GGGTGTAGATAAAAAACTTTGGTATATATGTTTACTTTTCCTGCTGATTGTGATAATATATTACATATCGACAGGAGGAATTCATATGGATGATATCAAATCGCCATCCGCTGTCACTATCGGAGAATTATCAAGAATCGTAAAGGAATTTGAAGAAAAAATACAAAACGGAACAGAAGACCCGAATCGTTTCCTTACACTGACAGAAATTGAAGAACTGTGGGGGAGGTTAATTGGAGATACCAATGTTTTATATTCAGATATGGTTCAGTCTTTGATTCAAAACATAGACGAACGGGGGCTGGTCCGCCAAAAAAAAGAGAATTCCAGGCCAGAGGAATAAAGCTTCGGACAAACAGGCGTGCAGAGCGTTCGATTCTGACCCTGCATGGCAAACTTACTTACAGCCGGAATATTTTAATACCGGCTGATCAGGAGTCGAAAGAAATCCTGAGCAGCCTCTTACAGACGAAGAAAGTCATTCCAATGGATGACGCACTTGGAATTTCAAACCTCCCATTTAAAATGACACCCGCCCTGATGCTGCGGTGTGCTTACTGGGCACAAAACCAATGTTCTTACCAGGCGGCAGAGGATGCCATGCGCAATACTTACAAACTGGAGATCAACGATGATACAATCCGTATGGTTACTAATTACATAGGAAAGGCTGTCTTTGAAGAAGACTGCAGACAGGCGGAGGCCGTCTTTGAAAAGTTTGATTCCGGGAAAGCGGACTTCAAAAACAGCAAAAAAGGGGTGCTTTATATTGAAGCTGACGGAGCTGCCTTAAATACCCGGCATAAAAATGAGGAGGGGTCTACCTGGCGTGAAAATAAGCTTGGCGTTGTTTATTCATCAGACCACATATATTACTGGAAGAACAAAAAAGGGAAACGGGAGCACCGCATCACGAAAAGGGACTATGTAAGTTATGTCGGAACTGCGGAGAAATTTAAAAGGCATTTATACCGATGTGCTTTACGCAATGGGTATGGCGATTACAAAGAGACCGTGCTCCTGAGTGATGGGGCTGCCTGGATTGCAAATATGGCAGAAGAATTGTTTCCTGATGCCTGCCATATCTTGGATCTGTTTCATTTAAAGGAAAACGTGTATGATTTTGCCAGAAACAAATACGGGTTTGATGAAACAAAATATATTCCGTGGGCAGAAAGGATATGCGGGATGCTTGAGGACGGGAAAAGCAAGGATGTGTTGAAAGAACTGAATCCCGATGAGAATTACAGCAATTGCGTCAATCTGTATCACTATATTACGGTACACTGTGACCATATCAATTATCCCGAATATAAAAGAAAAGGATATTTTTGTGGAAGCGGAGCAGTGGAAAGCGGGAACAAAGTGGTATTGCAAAAAAGGTTAAAACAGGCCGGTATGCGTTGGGAGACTGAGACGGCACAGTATTTATTAACTTTAAAATCCAAATACGAAAGCGGCAGATGGGAAAAGGATGTGGTTACATTTTTTTCAGACCACATTAAGAGAATGAAATGACGAAACGGCAGACGCACAATGTAAAAATGTGCATTTGCCGTTTTTTACTGCGTAGATAAAAACCAAAGTTTTTTATCTACACCC
>CAJTIU010000102.1 GCA_910576335.1 Lachnospiraceae bacterium | reverse complement strand
CAATGTTAACAACTTAATCAAAGCAACCACAATATATAGTGTTTGTCATTCTAAAATTTATATCATCTTTTCATCGGCACAGGATTTTTCTGTGCCTTCTTTGTAGTTTCTCCTAATGAGCAAGTACAAAATATTGCACAAATAACTTTTCAAATTTTCGTTATATTTACTATTGACAAAATAACCAAGATTTGCGGCGCAGCCCCTGATTATAGTACATTTTGAAAGGAGCTGTTTCTTATGAAACTAACACAGATTCTTGCCGATATTATCTGCAATACTTTGCTTGACCCAAATGCCCTGGACAGGGCGCGCAGACAAAAAGGTGCTTTTACCCGTAACTGCCGAAAACTTCCTTACTGGACTTTAGTCAAACTTTTACTTAGTAATGTTAAAAAGACAATCTCCGCGTCCCTGGATAGTTTTTTCCATGAACTCAAGCTGAAATCTGGAGCACCTTTTGTCTGCTGCTCACAGCAGGCTTTCAGCAAAGCGCGTTCTAATATTAGTCATTCCATTTTCAAAGAAGCTTTTGAGCGTACACTGGATTTCCTCTGCAGTCGGGATTCCTTTGCTTTCCATGCACGGTTCTTGGGTGTCTGGGGACGGCAGATCATAGCTATTGACGGCTCTAGAATCCCACTGCCCAACCGGAAAGCCCTCCTTGATAAATACGGCAGCATAGGGAGAGGTGCCAGCTCTCCCACTGCCATTGCCAGTGTTGCTTTTGACGTTCTCAATGACCGCGTCCTTGATGCCCAGTTCGAACCAATCCATCTGGATGAGCGTACACTTGCCATGAGACATATGGACAATATCAAAAACAAAGCACGGGCAAGCTTATTATACACCATGTTTGTCTTCGACAGGGGATATGCTTCAAAAGAATTGATCGCTTATATTGAAGACACGATCCATGCCGGGTATCTCTTCCGGCTCAGATCTAAATTTAACAATACAATCGATGCAATTCCCGCACCGACAGACCAGTATGGGACTACCGACCACATTCTCGTTTTGGATGACAGGAAAGTCCGCGTCCTAAAGTTCTATCTTCCAAGCGGGACACTGGAAACACTGATCACAAATGACTTTGGCCTGGTTAAAGATCTGTTCCGTCAGTGCTACTTTCTTAGATGGCCGGTGGAAGAAGATTACAAGCTGATCAAGGAAAAAATAGGGCTTACGAACTTTCGTGGTTATTCCGAGAACTCGGTCCTTCAGGAATTCTGGATATCCATACTGCTTGCGAACCTCACCCTTGCTATCAAGAGGGAAACGGACGGAATCATCGACCATACCATTAACCAGAAAAACAATAAGCACAGATACATGACAAATATGAATGAACTCGTTGGATGCCTGAGCCGTCACCTGCCGGAATATATGGATTCTGAGACGCTTACCGAAAAATTTACCGTGATTCGGGATATATTTCGCTTTGCCATATCACATCGGGTACGGGATAAAAAAGGTTGTGGGGAGTCAAATCCACGTGACATTCCCAGAAAGGTAAAGCATCATTACAATAACAAGGCAACACACTAACTACCATTTTTGAAAGGTGGTGATGTCCTAAATATCTATGATACATGGCGTCAGAGAAATATTTTTTAAATTTGCTTACAGCACCAAGGGGGAAGTCTGCCCTTTTTTCTCTCATCAAATATACTATTTGTTATATTCTGGTTAATTTAATGCTGTATTTTCACTACTGATACCATACCACTACTAAGTTGCTAACATTGG
>CAJTIU010000101.1 GCA_910576335.1 Lachnospiraceae bacterium | reverse complement strand
TATGATATTCTCTTAACAGAACATCAATAAAAAACATCAAAGGATAAATTTGGACACAAGTATTCGACCTGTCAAAAAGGCAGGCTTTTAAAGCGGTTATTTCTTGTGGCTGTTAAGAAGCTGCTAAGTCCGGGTATATTTTCCGTTTTGTTTCAATCAATGCCCCCATGACACGGCGACCTTTATCCGTCACAAGATATTTTCGGGAATGGGAAATCTTCCGTATCAAGCCATGCGCACGGAGTTTGGACAGTGTGCGGCTCATTTTTCCACGCACTCTCTTGTCGGACTGACTCTGGGGATACAGGATGCTTCGTATATCCTTGTTTGTAAAGCCGCGGATGAGATATTTCCCATCCGAAATTGTCTCAAACAGCTGCATGGTTTCTTTTGACCAGACATTGTAACCGGTGACGGTCTTTCCACGGACCGTCCTTTTCCCACAAACTTCATTGATCTCCCGTTCAATGCTGCCTGCCGGGACGATGCCTTGCAGGGAATCCAAAAATCTTCTGTTTGCAGCTTTTGATACTTCAGCATACCGGTACAGGTTGGAAATGGATTTTCCCATGGGAACCCAACGTTTGGAGACCGTCCCATCCTGATGGTGGACATCCTTATAAACCTTAAATTCCCTTGGGTCATTGATTGTCATTTCCACACGCAGGCAGCTGAATTTATCATACATCTTGATACTGTTTGACTTCATTTTGAATTTTATCCTCCAGCCAGCCGGACGTTTACGGTAATCGGAGACTGCTTCTCCCTGAAACTTGGGGTCAAGTTTACGCCCGAGAAAGGAAAAAACATCGGTGCATCTGAAGTCGTAGAATGCGTGCCCAACCAGGGATGGATAGATATCCTCCAGAGCCTCGCGGCTTTTAAACATGACATCGGTTGCGAACTCGCATTGATCTACACACCAGTAATAACCCTGGTGGAATGTTTTTTCGATGGTATCAAGATAAGGGTTCACTTTATGTGCAAAGAGATCAAGCTGGCGGCAGAGGGATTTGGAATCAAACTTGTCTGCAAGCTCCTGTGCTTTCGCAATGTCACTGATCTCGTAAAAAGAATTATCATACATCTTGTACGTGATCCCGTTTTCATCGAAAACATGCTTCATCATTTCACGTCCATTGATGTAGACCTGGATAAGGAACGGAAACCATGTCTGCAGTTTCACATGCATGAAGCCAAAATGCTTATCCAGGTAATATAAGTAGTAGTATTTGCATTTTCGGTCGACACTGCGCAGCTCCAGCCTGCCATCCCTGTTCTTAATGGGCTGAAGTGTCTGGCAGTATTCGACAACAGAAAGAATACAGACTAATCCCTCTTCTACCGGGTCATCCTTTAAGATCTCCATGGCGGTCTGTTCTTTCGGGATTTTTGCGGAGGTAAGATATCGCAGGGGGCGGTGCGTTTCCTCTGCCATTTTTTCAACATGGGCAACAATATCAGAGGTCACCTGGTTGGCATAGGCGGAAAAATCTTTCAGCAGGACATTTTGTTCAGAAAGGAAAAAACCTTTGCCAGAGGCAGAGAAGAACTGACGGATATGTCCTTTGATGATCATTCTGTCAAAAAATGCAAATGTACCATTGATTTTATCTTTAAATTGTTCTAATATAGTGTTCATAGGGTCATCCTTTCGTATGAATGCTACTGGGGAATTAAGTTCCCGATTGATGATTGGTACACAGATACCGTAAGTGCATTATAGCACATGCATCAACGATTGGATGATCCTTTTTATTTGAAATTAACTATAAAAGTTTGATTGCAGCTATAAGCTGCGCTATG
>CAJTIU010000100.1 GCA_910576335.1 Lachnospiraceae bacterium | reverse complement strand
AAGCATTCTGGTGATATGTCAAGAACTTTTTGAAAAAGATTTTGCTATGTTTTTCAGAAAAAAGGGTAACTTTAACAGACCTTCGGTATGTTATACACAAAACCGAATATCAGTTCGATTCAATATTATATTCAGTGTCCAGCTTTTCGCCGGTGTACAGTTGGTTTTTGACCAGCAATCCAAAAACGAGTCGTACAAATTTACGAGATGTAAGCGCGAGTGCTCTTTTGTGCTGATGTTTGGTTACCTCAGCATATTTTCTGGCATAGAAATCAGCATATTCAGGGATGTGCTTCCTGACGCTGTTTGCCGCTTCGCCAAGGTAGTAGCGAAGATAGGGATTTCCGGCTTTCGACATTTGGTTGTCCTCGGAAGTGAAATCTCCGGAATCACCCTTAGGCCAGTAAAGCCCAGCATATTTGGCAAGGGCATCGGATGAATGGAACGCTGTTATATCGCCTATTTCTGACAGAATCCCGGATGCCCATACCGGGCCTATTCCGGGTATGGACCTAAGGATGATCAGGGCGTTAGGGTTCATTCCGTTGATGCATTTCTCAATCGCCTGCTCTATCAGCCTGATTTCTTTCTGATAGGCATGGATGCAGTTAAACGAACTTGCCAGCGATATGTTCAGTGGCTCGTACATGCACTTGTCCAACCGGTAGGAATCCCTGGCTGCCTTGCGCAGGAGTTCCGAAGTTTTGGATATGTCAGAGATGCGGTTCCTGCTTTTTTGTGCAAGGAAGGCAAGCAGGTCCTCTTCCGGCATATCGATAATCTCCTGTGGGGACAAAAATTCCGTCAGGACAGCTGAGGACGTAGCGCCATAAAGGCTGCCAAAGGGCTTATCATCACCTTCGAGGAGCTGAAGCTCACTGAACTTCAGATAAAGATTAGAAACCATATAAGTCTTCTCCCTGGTGATGCACTCAGAAAGGTGCATACGGTGCCTTGTAAGGCGTTTGAGGGCTATGAACTGCCCGCCGCGCCATGGCTCCAGTTTTTTTGTACGGCCGACCCTGCCAAAGTCCGCGATGAGGTATGCATCTGTGGGATCGGTCTTTTCCATTCCGATATAGGACTTGCGGTAATTGGAAGTGGCCTTTGGGNTTACACAGAAAACGTAAGGCCTGTAGGGCATGAGGGCCTCGCTGGCCGACAGGAAGTTTGAAATATGCACGCTGTACACAGAAGTAGATTCCAGCACGATAAGGAGTGTATCTAGGTTTTTATGCTTCTGCATACACTCAGCAATCATATTTACAAGCTTATCGGCACCCGGCTGGTTATTGCCAAACGATGATGAGATGTATTTGTTTTCCTCAAAGTCCATGGCATAGACAACATTGGCCTTTGAGCTTACATCAATACCAACAAACAAGGTGGACATATAGTTGATCTTTAACATGATATCACCTCCATTCTGGTCAGGATTTGTGAAGCCTGAGGCTAAAGGTTTATCCTGTGCTGCATACGGTGACCGAAACCTCGCGCAATGAGCATGCACCCAGTCAGCCTTTCTTGCTGGGGCTAACGGCTGGGGATGAAAATTCTGTGTCAGCGGAATGTGCCGTATGTGCCAGGCTGAATGCTTTCGGAGCAGTCTCGGACTAAGCCGGCTGAAAGGAGGAACAGCAGTGCCTTCGGACATCAGACTCTACCTGATATCATACCACAGGATAAACGATTATGAAACTGGGTTGTACAGGTGATGAAAAGGTGAGAGGGGAACCCTCCTGATTACCTTCACCTATATCAATAAGAAGGATAATTAAAGTAACTGTTGACAGTATAGATGGGACAGGATGGGGAAGATTCTCCTTCTGAATTATCCTTCATCTATATCACAAATAAGAATAAGTCCATAGCCTGTTTTGATTGGCTATAAACTTATTATACGAGGAGG
>CAJTIU010000099.1 GCA_910576335.1 Lachnospiraceae bacterium | reverse complement strand
GATTTACAAATATATCCGGTAAAAAGGCATGCTTCGCAAGCCTTCTTGCGGAGGCTTTTAAAAAATTTATTCAGTAAGAAAAAGTTTGTATCAGGATGAACCATATGTCCTTCCGGCCTGTTGCATCCTGTGGCACCCGCATTCCGGACAAATGCGGATATCAATCTTCCAGACCACAGCCAGCAGCTCTCCTATGGATAGTCCGGCATACCTTTCTTTAAACCGCTGTCCTCCCTGGATTTTGAAGATCAGTTTCAGGTTCCTGCTTTTATACCGGTTATTTAAAAAGCCAAAATAGCGGATCTTCTGAAAACCGGGAGGGAGCACATGCATCAGGTAACGCCGGATGAATTCCGTGTTTTCCAGGGTGATGGTCCTACGCGGATCGCCGGGCCTTTTTCCTCTGGCAGAAAAAGTGGTTTCCTGTTCATCCACATCCAGGATACGGCTGTTTGAAATGGCAATCTTATGGGTGTATCGTCCAAGATATTCCAGGGCATTGCCAAATCTGTTAAAGGTTTCCTTAATGTATGGGCACCAGTCCTTTTCGTAAAGGGAATTGCGGAATGCGGCCCATTCATAGGAACTGCGCAGTTCTTCGCAGGAAGCGGAAAACTCCAGGCTGGCGCTTTGATAAAGGGCATCAAGTGCTGCAAGGAATTTTCCCTTGAATTTATTCCTGAGGACTTTTACGGGGAGGAAGAAGCTTTTCTTTGTTTTCCGTATTTTATGGTCCTGGGTGAGCCCGCCGCCAGAGATTATGCAATGCATATGTACATGGTAAAGCATCTCCTGATCCCAGGTATGGAGTACCTGGATGATGCCGGGGACTGCACCTAGGTATTTTTGATCTGCGGACAGTTCCAGGAGTGTTTCGGCGCAGCATTTGTGGAGCAGCCCATAAAGGAGCTGCTGGTTGCAATAAAAGAGGCTGTTTAATTCGTGGGGAGTGGTAAACACCACATGGAAATAGGGCGCGTCGATCACCTCAGCCCTGCGCTTATCCACCCAGATTTCCTTATTAACAGCCTGGCAGCTCGGACAGTTTCTGTTCCGGCAGGAATTATTGCGGACCTCTATATGGCCGCAATCCGGACACTGTGAAATATTTACGCCGAGTCTGCCGGATTTACAGTTTAAAATAGCATAGGATGCCTTACGCTGGACATCAGACTGGAAACTCCCGGAAGAAGTGTACTCCCCGTAAGAGAGCTGCCAGATCCTCTGGATTTGGGAATTACTCATGGGAAACACCCTCCATCCGGTCAAAGGGGCTTACGGCAGTATGTGTACCGTTAGAAGCCAGGTGGACATAAATCGTAGTGGAATTTAAAGATTTATGTCCGAGCAGGGCTTTTATGGTAAGCAGGTCTGTACCGTCCTCATACAGATGGGTGCCAAAGGCGTGGCGCAGGGAATGGCAGGTGATCCGTTCTTCCCAGCCGAGTGAGCGCTCCACAGCATGGATATGCCGGGAAAGGTAAAATGTATCAATGGGTTTATCCGGGCAGGTCTGCTTTGGGAAAAGCCAGCCTCTTGGCCTGCCAAAGGCAAACCAGTAGGAAGTGAGGATATCCAGAGCCCTTTTAGAAAGGATGGCATAACGGTCGGAACGGTTCTTTCCGTGACGGATATGGATACGCATATTTTTGCGTTCAATGTCCTCATACCGTAAATGGCAGACTTCGCCGATGCGCAGACCGGAGGAATACATGAGGGAGACCATAGCCTTCTGCTTGAGGTCGGGCATGGCGTCGATCAGGATGGAAACTTCCTCTTTGGAAGGGACAAAGGGGAGGTATTCATCAAACTTACGCATGGGAAGCTGGGTATCGTCCCATGGCTTATGAAGGACATAAAGGGTAAAAAAACGCAACTGTGAAATGGCACAGTTGACCGTGCGGTCAGAAAGATTTCTGGAACGCTTTAGCCAGCGGATATAAACACGGAGTTCATCCCAGGAAACATCCTCCGGAAGCTTGCGGAGTACGCTGGAGAGATAATCAAGGTAGGCACGGATATAAGTGCAGTAATTTTTAAGTGTGTGGGCGGTAAGGCCACGAAGGGAGATCATTTCCCTGAAAGAATCTAAATAATTGTCCATAATGGAACCTCCTTGGTGTGATTTTGATAGAGTGAACAGGAAAAATCACAAAAGAGGGGGAGGGCGGGCAAAAAAATGAAATATAGAGTTGTTGAGTTTGAAAATCCATGATAATATAAACATAGCAGTTTTTGGGGTTATGTTTGCAGTTGTGTGTGGTAACTCAACAATACAACATAAACCAAAAAACTGCTACTTTTATTTTGAGAAAACGAAAAAATTTTGAAAAAGTAGTGGAATCACGTACCTAGGGCTAGCCACCGCGCTAGCGGTTTGGTACAATG
>CAJTIU010000098.1 GCA_910576335.1 Lachnospiraceae bacterium | reverse complement strand
TAATTAAAGTAACTGTTGACAGTATAGATGGGACAGGATGGGGAAGATTCTCCTTCTGAATTATCCTTCATCTATATCACAAATAAGAATAAGTCCATAGCCTGTTTTGATTGGCTATAAACTTATTATACGAGGAGGTAAACCGTGATGTCTAAATGTAAGGTAATCGCTCTTGCAAACCAGAAAGGCGGGACGGGTTATGAAAAGTAAGTTATTATGCAAAGTTGAGCCTTCACTTTTGCTGATTTTATAGGGTATAGGCTCTTTTGAACTTTGCATAATCAGGGGTAAACCCTTACAAAGATTTCAACCAATCAAGAAGGTCTTTATCCTTTTTCCACGCTGGCAGTTCGTCAGATGATGGACTGTTGTAAGCTTCCATCAATGCTTTTCGCTTCATTTTTTCGTCTGCCCGTGCATAGATTTCGGTTGTTGAAATATCAGAGTGTCCCAGTAGATCTCTGATATAAACAAGATTGACTCCGGACTGAAGCAGATGCATTGCTTTGCTATGCCGGAATAAATCCCAAATTTTGGATTTTTTCCGCCGGACCAGAGCCACAAATCTTTATCAGGATGGAATCGCCATTGAGCTAGTTTCTACAGTGTTAGGACATGCCAGAACTGATACAACCAAAAGCTACTATGCAAAGCCATCGGTAGAACAGCTTAGAGACGCAATGGAATCTGTCCCAACACCCGCATCTGATGAGGTGCCAATGTGGGAGGGCAACGAAGATGAAATGGCAAGACTTTGCGGGTTGCGCTAACGAATAATGCCCATCTTTTAGCAGTAAAACGTCTTATTTCTCAGCATTCTTTAAAATGATTAACATTTTGGAATGCTGAGTATAAAGCCTGAAATGTTAATGTATCCATTTGAAGCCGAGAGCATCGCTTACACCGTATGCCAGCATTTCGGGATTGACACGTCTGATTATTCTTTTGGGTATATCGCCGGGTGGAGCAGCGGAAAAGAGATGCCGGAGTTGAAATCTTCCCTCGACACCATACGCCGGACTTCCTCGGAACTGATAAAGGGGATTGAAGCGCAGCTTCTGGAGATTGAAAAGGAACGTGTTGCAGAACAGTCACAGGAGGACATTATCCTGCTTGTATCGAATACAGACCGCTCCGAATATGACCTTCTGAATGTTAAGGGCATGGAGAGGACGGAAATATTTAATCTGCTGTCTGCCATGAAAGATGATGACAGGCAGAGCGTGGACGCCTACCTTGAAAGAGCCGGGGCGTGGGTAACGCTGCTTGCCAATGAACGGAGTGAGGAAGTAGAGGAATACCATTTAGACTATGCCTATGATACGGATACCCATGAGATAACCGATTATAAGGCATTGCAGGAAGAACGGGAGAAAGCCAACATTCCGATTGAATATGGCGATGTGATTGTGAGATTCTCCACACCGGACAGCGGGGAATATGAAACCATAAAAATCACAAATATGCAGTCGGAAGTGCAGAATACCCTGTATGACATACTGATGCGTGAAGTGGATGGGCAGGAGGGAAATACTCTGGACTACATGCGTGAGAAGGGTTTTGAGTTTGTGCCGATTATGAGAAGTGGTGGTTTGAATGACGGTTATCCGCAGTTTTTTGATTTTGACATGGATATGTCGGAAAAAGAACTTCATGCTACTTTGGAGCTTCCAGTAACGGTACAGGCGGAGCGGCTCATTAACCGCATGGAATTTCACAGGTCGGTATATGGCAGCGATGAGCGCAATCTGATTATGAACCATGCGTATAAGCTGGATGATATGTATAAGACCACTTCCCTTGCATATTCCATTGCGGAACAGAAAGACGATTCAGCCCTGCTTTGGGAAACGATCCGGGTGGCGCAGGAAGAAATTGACGCTCTCCCGGACGGAATGGTGGGGCTGTCGGAGATGCACGAATACGGGTATTCATGGGATGAAATGCTCCCTCTCACAAAGGATATGGCATCGGAGCTGTTCGGGGAAGATGTTTCGGTGTACCAGCTCCACGCAGACGGTTCAGAAACGCTTGTAGAGGACAGGGCGGCATTGCAGGAGCATGACGGGCTGTTCGGCGTGGAAAAAGGGGACTGGAACGCTTATAAGGAATACCAGTCCATGAGGCAGGAATTGGAGGACAGCGAGCCTAACCGGGAAGCACAGCTTTTGTATGGCAATGAGGGAAGGTTTGGCATCTACCAGATTAAAGATTCAGCAGAAACAAGGGATATTCGTTTTATGGATATGGATTACCTTGAAAAAGAAGGTATCCCGGTTTCCAGAGAGAATTACACCCTCAAACTTCCCACATCAAAAATGGGATTCGCACATTGAAAAATCAATACTTTAACCTATAAAATAGTTTCATGCCGCTGTTTCTGTCCGCTCCAGAGCCTCCTGCATATATTGGGGAAGACGCTGAATAAAGCTGGTGGTGAATTCTTCCAGCTGGGCTTCTG
>CAJTIU010000097.1 GCA_910576335.1 Lachnospiraceae bacterium | reverse complement strand
TGTTCTAATATAGTGTTCATAGGGTCATCCTTTCGTATGAATGCTACTGGGGAATTAAGTTCCCGATTGATGATTGGTACACAGATACCGTAAGTGCATTATAGCACATGCATCAACGATTGGATGATCCTTTTTATTTGAAATTAACTATAAAAGTTTGATTGCAGCTATAAGCTGCGCTATGGTATAATCTGCAAGAATATTTTTCTGATTATATAAAAAAGAGGAGGGAAAGAATGGGATTCCGCAGGCGTCGGCATTGTGCGTAATGTGTATAACTCCCCGTTTTATGGAGTTGTGGGCAACATTGTTTGCAGGATGTGGGAAAGCTGCCTTTTGCTTTTCCATGTCCTGTGAACGGTGTTGTCATGACGGAATGGGGAGTTATGCACATTTCCACGATGCGTTTTCAGGCTCTTAACAGACGGTTCTTCGTCCTTTTTACCGGGCAGGGGTGTTATTTCTGTCCGGCTGTTCCGGTGCGCCTTTCTGCGGCTCTGTGCGCCCTAAATACTGGTTGAGATTTTCCAGTTTCCGGTTCAGAGATTTCAGTTCCTTATCACAGTTTTTGTAAGTGGCGGTCAGTTCTTTCTTCTGCGTGGTAAGCTCCTGATATTCCGCTTTCAGCTTGTCGATGTTCAAACCTTTTAAACTGATGCCTGCCTGTTCCAGCATACGCCTTGCGCCGCCATAGAGAATGATCTGGCTCTCATGCTTCCGAAAATATGCGTCGGGGTTCTTAGCTTTTTTGTAGGCAATATTATAGGATTTATTTGCCTTATACTGTTCTGCATATTTGATAATTTCCGCAAGGTCTTTCATGCGGTTCTCCAGCTTGCGGACAGTCTGTTTTGCTTCCTTCCCTGTGGCGGCTGTGGTGGCGATTTTCTGCTCCAGTTCTTTAATAGAACCGGCTTCATTATATGCCTGTGCAGCAATCTTTAAATTCTGGATAGCTGCCCACCTTTGCAGTCCCGGACTGTTCTGGAATTTTTCATCAGAGGTGTCAACCAGTTTTCTGTTAGAGTAATCTTTTTTCGGGATAACAGCCTTCCGTTCCCGTTTCAATTCAATCCGTTCTTTGATCCGCTCCTTTGTATATTCTTTGCCAAGGGATTTCACGCTGCCACGCACAAAACGGTCTTTTCCAAGCGGGCGGAATGAGATATATTTTGGCGCATCTTCCTCAAAACTTTCCCCTTTTATTTCATAGCCTTTTGCCCGCATCAGGAGCAGAAATTCCTCATAGGTGGAAGATGATTTTATGGCAGCATTGATGTCCTTTCTTATCTGCGTTTTCCACGCTGCACCGTTTTTGTCTGACTGCCATTCATTATATTTTTTTCCACGCTCCCCGCCGGGGATAATGACGGAAAGGTTATGCTCGCTGCACAGCTCATCACTCAATTTCCGGATGCGGTAATAGGTCTGCTTGCAGTCATGATATTTGTTATGTTCAAGGTTGTCTGTGGCACAAAAAATGATGTGGTTATGGACGTGACCTTTATCAATATGTGTGGTGACAACGTAAGAATATTTTCCCTCTAAAACTTTATCGGCAAGCTCTTTCCCTATCTGGTGTGCTTCCTCAAAACTGACCTCTCCGGGAGCGAAAGCCTGTATCAGATGATAGGCTTTATTCGGGCTGTTTTCCCGGCAGTGGTCTAAGGTATATTTGAAGTCAATCGCTGCGGTTTCCGGCGCACAGGCATAAGAGGAAATATAGATGCTTTCATCAGTCTTATCCGGGTTACAGATGTAGGCTACCGCTTTATCAACGGTTGCTGTGATAGCATGGATTTTTGTGTATGCCATACCTGTTTCATCAACTCCTTTACTTCGTCCATATCTTCCTGATAGACATGGCTTGTACTGTTAATTCTTTTTGCAATCTGGTTCAGGCTGGAGCTGATCCGCCCAAGCTCTGTGTTGTACTCCCTCAAAAAACTGTAATCCACATCATATACATATCCATAGAGAATGAGCTTCCGGAGGAAAGCAGATTTGCTTTTCATGCCGGACAGTCTGAACTTCTCATCAAGGATATACTGTTCCCTGTCATTCAGACAAATTTCATTGCGGTTCGTGCGTGTCCTGTTTGCCATTTCTGATACTCCTTCCTGCATTTGGGCATAAAAAAACTGCTGTAAAATGTTCGATTTACAACAGTCTGGTTTCGTGTCTGTTCAGTTGTTTTTGGATAAAATTATCCATGTGTTATTGTAGCAAATCTGCGGGTAAAGGTCAAGGACTGCTAGAGAAAAACGGAAAGAAAATCAAAGAGGGTTAGGGATACTTCCCTATGGAAATTTCATCATGCGGACGGTAGGCAGGCATGGGGAATTTCGCCCATGTGTCCGGACATGGGCAGTGCTTGCCACTTTTACCCCGAATTCGGGACAAAGTTCGTTATACCGAAAGTCAGATTATCCCGAATACATCAAAGAAAGCCAGTAATAGCGGCATTTCTTAGAGAAATATTCGGGATAACTTTTTAGTCATTTACACGGTCAGCTTTCCTAAATCTCTCGCTTAGGGAGAATAATTCGGGATAATCTTAGGT
>CAJTIU010000096.1 GCA_910576335.1 Lachnospiraceae bacterium | reverse complement strand
TTGAAACAAAACGGAAAATATACCCGGACTTAGCAGCTTCTTAACAGCCACAAGAAATAACCGCTTTAAAAGCCTGCCTTTTTGACAGGTCGAATACTTGTGTCCAAATTTATCCTTTGATGTTTTTTATTGATGTTCTGTTAAGAGAATATCATAAGATATTATTTTATTGCAAATTCAAAACTAGGAAATGTAATACGAATGAAAAAGCAATCTTTGTTTGTCGAGGCGATGATGTAGGAATCCTATCAGGACATGCATGAATAATCCTGCTTTTATGAGAGTAGTTCTGTTAGGAAATGGCAAAATTTTCAAGAATATGAAAGGGAGATGTATATGAGAAAAAAAGGAAATAGGATTCAATCTATTTTTGGAGTAGTTGTAATTATGATTCTGATGCTGACAGCGGGAATAACAACAAAGGCGGCGAATAGTGGAATTATATATACAACACCTGATGAATGGACATCAGATACTTATGGTACAAGAAACAGTGCTGTTTCCCCAAGGGCAATTCAACTTAAACATCAGAACAATAAAGCAGAGAATGGGAAAATGCTAATAACTTGGGAATATGGGATTATTGAAAATGAAAATAACGGAAAAGTATTTCCCATTTATGAAAGTTCAGACAGAGGAGAAACATGGACATCTGTCGGAAATATTGTAGAGACACAGAACCAATCTGAGGAAAACGCAGGTAACAGATGGGGCATGGAATGTTGTCCTCAATTATTTGAGCTTCCTTCAGATGTGGGAGAAATGAAGAAAGGAGGTATTATATGTATTGGTTGTGTATGTCCGAAGGATTTATCTGCTACTCACTTTGATATGTATTATAGTGAAGACAAAGGGAGAAGTTGGAAGTATATGAGTTCTCTCGTGACGGACGGCGGACGTAATTTTATGGGAGATGATCCGGTTTGGGAACCGTTTATTCTTTATGACGATGTAACAGAATCTCTTATATGTTACTACTCCGATGAACGATATCCACAATGGAATCAAAAATTAGTATATCAAGTAACGACTGATGGAATAAACTGGGAAGAGGCAGTTGATGTTGTTGCGTGGACTGATTCAGGAATGCGCCCAGGAATGCCGATTGTAACCCAGATGGAAAATGGCTACTATGTAATGGTGTATGAAGCGGTTGGTTTAAATCATAATAATCCTATTCCTTGTAATTACAAAATTTCATTATATCCAAATGATCCATTTCATTGGGATGCATCAGATGTTGGAGTTACATATGGATATGGTGGAAGTCCGTATTGCCTAACTTTGAATGATGGTCATGTCGCAATGACAGCTTCGGGAGAGAGCGGAGTGTTCATCAATACAAGAAAAGATTTGAGTGGCAGATGGATTGTGTATCCTACAGAAGTTGCAACTGGCTATAACAGGCAATTATTACAATTGGACGATGAAAGTCTCTTCATTTTAAGTTGTGGCGTTCCGGATCAAGGTCATAAGAACGAAATAACCTGGGGAAAAGTGGATGTAAAATCGTTGTTGATCTCTGAGGACTCTAAACAAATTACAAATAAAGCCACAGGGAAATACATGTGCATATGGAGTACCTCTACAGATGAAAACGCTGGAGTAGTCGAATGGAAAGATGCTATAACTATGGATGTTAACTGGATACCGGAAATAGTTGATAAAAAGAATAATCTAGTAAAATTTATAAATGTAAACAGCAAAAAAGTACTTACTGTATCTAATGACAAAATTGTGCAGGCAAATTATGAATCGGATAATCAGGGGCAGTTATGGAAGATCACAACTGAAGAGGACGGGTATAGTACAATAAGTAGTGTAGGAACTGGGAAAGTATTGACATCTAATGGCAATCTTGAAAATTCAGGGTTTGAAAATGATGTAGCAGTTTTACTTTCAGAAGATAATGGAACTGATTTACAAAAATGGATGCTGATTGAAGATACCAATTCATATGATATTATAAACCAATTAGACGGTGCGGCTGAACTGTTTCCATCTACAGGGAAAATTAAAGCAGGTGCAGATCAATATTTTATTGTTAATCCAGTTCGAGGGAATACAGTAAACACAATATATGTTAATGGTACAGAAGTCTCAATGCAAGGAACCTGGTTTAAAATAAATAATGTAAGACAAGATTTGACAATTACAGCAGATTTTGAAAGTGTTCCCCAAAATGCTCGTATGATATCAAACAAATATAGTGGTAAATATCTATGTTTGCCACAAAATTCTACAGAAGAAGGGAGTAAAGTGCTTGAATGGGATTTAGAAAATACAGCTAATTTTTATTGGATTCCGGAGCAAGTAGAAGGTACAGAAAATGTTTGGATCTTACGTAATTTGAATAGCCAGAAGGTAATGAGTATTAAAGAAAATGCAATAAGCGAAAATGCAGAAATAATACAGACAGAAGATAGCGCCAATTTATTCAGTCAGTGGAATATTCAAGAAGTAGAGAAGGGATATTATAGTATTATTAACTCAAACTTCCCACATCAAAAATGGGATTCGCACATTGAAAAATCAATACTTTAACCTATAAAATAGTTTCATGCCGCTGTTTCTGTCCGCTCCAGAGCCTCCTGCATATATTGGGGAAGACGCTGAATAAAGCTGGTGGTGAATTCTTCCA
>CAJTIU010000095.1 GCA_910576335.1 Lachnospiraceae bacterium | reverse complement strand
TGTTCTAATATAGTGTTCATAGGGTCATCCTTTCGTATGAATGCTACTGGGGAATTAAGTTCCCGATTGATGATTGGTACACAGATACCGTAAGTGCATTATAGCACATGCATCAACGATTGGATGATCCTTTTTATTTGAAATTAACTATAAAAGTTTGATTGCAGCTATAAGCTGCGCTATGGAATAAAACGTGAATTTGAAAATAAAACTAAAACAGAGTGCAGAAGTTTACTAAATCAGTTGGAAAAAGGAACTATTTCTTCAGAGGAATATCAGTCGAGATTTCAGAAGACAATAGGAAAGGTAAGTGATGTTAATAGAGCGGCTCTTGCGGAGTATGTTGTGCATCGAAGAATTATTCTTGACCTGTTTAGTAAAGGGGTTAACATAAAGGATGATGGAAAATTTAATTTGGAAAAATATATGCATCAATTGATATATCCAATGCGTGCAACTTCTGATGAGATTCCTTATGAGAATCATAATTTGTGGCTTATTGATGAAAAGCTATCTTTTTGCCAATTTATTTCTTCGGATAAGCCGTTTGACAACAAATTCGGAGAAGAACGTACAGATATTCTTGCACTTGATAGTCCGGTGGCTATTGCGGAAAATAAAAACAATGGAATGGCGTATGATACCGTTATAATATTTGAGCTTAAGAAACCGATGAGGGATGATTATAATATGGAAAAGAATCCTATTACGCAGTTGACCGATTATGCTCAAAGAATACTTGATGGAAAAGTAAAAGATAGCAATCATAGGAAAATAACAGTTACCGATAGCACTCAATTTTATCTTTATGCCGTTTGCGACATCACGCCTTCACTTGAGCGCGTATTAAATACAATGTCATTTACACGAACGCCGGATAGATTAGGCGCATATTTTTACAATGGGACTATGCATACTTATATTGAAGTTCTTTCGTACGATAAGGTTCGGAATGATTCTGAAAAACGAAACAAGGTGTTGTTTGATAAACTAGGGATATAAAGTAATATTTGAAACAAGTTGTCATATTACCATATTGGATAAAAGAGTGTACTATAATTGTCAGATAAGGAAATGTATGGTATACTTGGAACGTGGGAAACCATAGAGCCGGGCGGCTACCCTCTTTTTCGGAGGGGCTAACCCTCCAGATGTCATGCCCTTTGGGTACGAAAGAAAGGAGGGCGTTGCTAATGATGATTACATATTCTGATTTAGTTCAGACTGGAATATTCATTGTTGCCCTTATTGGATTGTGTTACACAATTTTTAAGGGAAAATGGAAATAGCCGCCACTACTGCCAATAGTGACGGCTGACCTTGTAAAAGGTTACTGATAAAACTTATTTGGTGGGTAGCCGCTTCTATGGCTTCCCATTTCTGTCTATAATATAACATATACTGTGGCAGGATTCAAGAACTAAATACATATTTGCCGCAGTTGCCGTAGTGTAAACATGAGAGGGCGAAGGGTATGGAATCAAAACCGAGGATATTATATTTGCTGCGGATATTGGAACAATATACTGATGAAGAGCATCCGCTGACAACAAAGCAGCTAATAGAAATGCTTAATGAAAAATATGGAATATCGACATACAGGACGACCATTGCAAAGGACGTTGCTGCTTTACAGGAGTTTGGTGTGGATATTGTAGTTGTCCATTCTACACAATGTAAATATTTTATTGGAAGCCGTCAGTTTGAACTGCCCGAATTGAAGCTTCTCATTGATGCGGTGGAATCGTCAAAGTTTATTACAAGCAAGAAAAGCGATGTGCTTATAAAGAAAATACATATGCTGACAAGTAATGGGCAAGTGAAGAAATTAAAAAGGAACAATTATGTTTCGGGACGGATAAAACCGAATAATGAACAGATATATTATATTGTGGATACAATCAATGACGCTATTAATGAGGGAAAGCAGATTTCCTTTCAGTATTACGAATATACAGGTTTGAAAGAGAAAGTGCTGAAGAATAAAGGTGAAGTGTATACGGTAAGTCCGTATCATCTTGTTTGGAACGATGATTACTACTATGTTGTCGGCTATTCTGAAAAACGGGAAAAGATTGTTACATTCAGAGTTGACCGTATTGCTTCGCAGCCAGATATATTATCAGTGGATGCAGTGCCTGCTCCAGAAGATTTTGATATTGTGGAGTTTACAAAGCAGGTGTTTTATATGTATGATGGAGAAGCCGTTTTGGTTGACCTGAAATGTGACAATAGTCTGATGAAAACAATGGTTGACCGTTTTGGAGAGGATATTACTACACTTGTTTATGATGAAAATTCTTTCAAGGTGACTGTGGAAGTTTCGACAAGTCCTACCTTTTTCGGGTGGATATTTGGATTTGGCGGCAAGGTTCTGATACTTTCGCCAGAGAGCGTAAAGGAAGAATACAGGCAAATGATTGTGCAGGCGAGTGAAAATATAGGATAACTATGAAAAATGGCTAAGATGTCAGATAAAGCGGTGATGTGAGGAATGATGGAAAATGGAGAATAAATTAACAGATGTTGCCCAGAATAATCTTATGATTAATTTTCAATGTTAACAACTTAATCAAAGCAACCACAATATATAGTGTTTGTCATTCTAAAATTTATATCATCTTTTCATCGGCACAGGATTTTTCTGTGCCTTCTTTGTAGTTTCTCCTAATGAGCAAGTACAAAATATTG
>CAJTIU010000094.1 GCA_910576335.1 Lachnospiraceae bacterium | reverse complement strand
GCCCTTAAAATGGCAACTGCCTAAAAAATGGTGGGATAACTCTCTGCCATACGCAACAAAAACCATCCAAAATCATCATTTCCAAAAATTTACAGCAATATATTCAGTTTTCAAAGTTCCTATTGGTGAAAAGAATAAAATACTAATACCCTTTTGACTACCTAATCATTATATGAGGATATACAGAATAAGTCAACCATTTTTCACTCATAGTAACTGAATAGTACCCTGAGAAAAAGCCAAATGGAAAGGCTCTTGGATTATCCTCATAGATGTGGTATATTATAGGCAGAGAGAACGCTATACAAGCGGTTCTGTTCCCTACAGTTTAAGCTATACCCTCCAAGGGTCATTCGCCACCGTCCGCAGTAGCGGCGGCTATTTCTTCCCTTGAAAGTCTGATGGCAGGCTGTTTCACCAACCATAAGAATGCCTGATAGTATTTAATGACAGGCAGCCGCAATATCTATATAATAGATTCATCTTAATTCATGAAAGGAGGCTTCTGCATGAAAGCGAAACGTCTTTTAGCACTTCTTGGTGCAATACTTTTATTTGCAATGTATGCCTGTACTCTGATTTTTGCATTAATGGATCATTCGGCCACTCAGGGACTTCTGAAGGCCTCCATTGCCTGTACGATTATACTTCCGGTGCTTCTGTACGCTTACACCTTAGTATACCGCGTTACAAGAGATACCTCCGGCTCCAAAGATGATGCGGAAGATGACACGTCGGCTTAGAAAAAGCTTTCACAATCCGGCTGTCCGCTCATAGTAACGATTCGGGGCGATATTTAAAGTTTTGCTACGCAAAAATCATACAACCCCAAATACTCTTAAATATCGCTCATATAGTTCAATATATAGGATAAAGAAAAGCCATCACTTCAAATAGTGACAGCCAAAAACTGCAAACTTTTATATAGTAGCTTTCTTTTCAATCATAAGCCCATAGCCTAATGCGTCAAGTATGTTGCAAAACGTTTGTAAAGATGGACTATGATTCTTTTTTTCTAACCGTGATATGGCTTGTTGTGTATTCCCTGTCATCTTTGCAAGCTCTAATTGCGAAATATTCTCTTGTTTACGTATTTCAACTAATCTGTCAACTAGCTCTTTATCATCACTAGACACATAAAAAGTTGGTGCTGGCATTCCGTTACGCTCTGTAAGAGGAATATTCTCTTTTTCAATTTCAATAGCCTGTAATAATCCTTGCATTGTATCATCAAAAAATTTACTCATGTCTTTATTCCTCCTTTAAGATTTTGACTACTGCTTTAAACGCTTTCTTTTCTTCTTCCGTCAGATCATCTTTTTCATTCTTTGCGTAAACATTTATGAAGTAAATAGTTTCTTTTAACTCAATATCCACATATATAACCTTCCGCCTCCTCGTTTCCCATGCTAATTTTTCTTTTGTTCCCTTCTCGTTTTCTATTATCAGAATACATCAAATTTGTTGTTTTGTCAACCTTTTCTGCGAACCTTCCCTTGGAGAATCATTCCTTCCTCCTAATGATATATTATTTTTTGCTTTTTTTTCGTAAATAGGCCTGTACTTCTAAGCAACAGCAATCCTCTGAACTGGAAATAAATTCCATATCTCCACCCAATTTTCAAGCATCCATTCCATTAGATTCCTTATTATATTCTTACTCTCTACACCTCTGAATCCACCCTATATCCCACTCCAAACAAACCGCATGGACAATTTACCCTCTGAATCACACAGGCTCAAATACCCCCTTCAGTGAAATAACCCTAAGACATTTTACAATTATATCTTCGATTGAAAGAGCGGTTTCATTGGCATAATTTATAGCAACGACAAAAGAATTTTTATCCTGTTTTCATTCCTTACCAAATTTCTCATCTGACCATATGGGATCTATTCTTTTCAAATCATGCCTGTCCTACCAATCCCCGACAACAATAAGTTTGGATTCCCCACTATTGTGAATCAATCTTATTTTGTAATCTTTAAACTCATTGACATTTCGCACTTCGTCCGAAATATCACTAACAGTCAAATTCATCTCTATTGCCTCCAATACTTTATAAAAGGGTGAGCTATTCATAATTTCATAAACTCAAACTTCCCACAAGGATTTTAGCCAGAACTCCTTGTGAAATAAGCATTTTTTCAGATTAAGTTGCTCTATTGGCAACAAGTGAACAGTTCTTTGTGTGTTGCGATGATATTCGGAATATCGAACTTACCGATGCTCTGGAACGGCTGTTGGCAATCTTCCTTGATGGGATAAGGATGGTACTGTGCAGATTGCTGAATCGGTCTGCAAGGAGTTAGTTGACTGGCATGTATCACAGCCTGCATTTATACAGAAGCTGTGCATGCGTAGCATGAATGATTGTGAAATACTGTCCATATACCAAAATGGAGGAAATTTGTCAACAGTTGCATAATATTAGCGATAGCATTAGCTATTATAAGGTTTTAGTATAAATATCCTTGTGGGAAGTTTGAGTTAAAAATACAATAAAAATGAGGATGCCGGAACATCCCCATTTTCCAAACTTTTTCAACCCTTATTTTAATACTCAAACTTCCCACATCAAAAATGGGATTCGCACATTGAAAAATCAATACTTTAACCTATAAAATAGTTTCATGCCGCTGTTTCTGTCCGCTCCAGAGCCTCCTGCATATATTGGGGAAGACGCTGAATAAAGCTGGTGGTGAATTCTTCCAGC
>CAJTIU010000093.1 GCA_910576335.1 Lachnospiraceae bacterium | reverse complement strand
TATCCGCTTCTTTTACCCTTCCACCTTTGGTCATGCCCTCGACCGATTAGTAGCAGTCAGCTCCATGCATTACTGCACTTCCACCCCTGCCCTATCTACCTCGTCGTCTTCAAGGGGTCTTACTACCTTACGGTAGGGATATCTCATCTTGAGGGGGGCTTCACGCTTAGATGCCTTCAGCGTTTATCCCGTCCCGGCTTGGCTACTCTGCCATGGCCCTGGTGAGCCAGCAGATACACCAGCGGCCGGTCCATCCCGGTCCTCTCGTACTAAGGACAGCTCCTCTCAGATATCCTGCGCCCACGCCGGATAGGGACCGAACTGTCTCACGACGTTCTGAACCCAGCTCGCGTACCGCTTTAATGGGCGAACAGCCCAACCCTTGGGACCTACTCCAGCCCCAGGATGCGATGAGCCGACATCGAGGTGCCAAACCACTCCGTCGATGTGAACTCTTGGGAGTGATAAGCCTGTTATCCCCAGGGTAGCTTTTATCCGTTGAGCGATGGCAATCCCACTTTCTACCACCGGATCACTAAGTCCTACTTTCGTACCTGCTCCACCCGTCGGTGTCGCAGTCAAGCTCCCTTCTGCCTTTGCACTCTCCGAATGGTTTCCAACCATTCTGAGGGAACCTTTGAGCGCCTCCGATACCCTTTCGGAGGCGACCGCCCCAGTCAAACTCCCCGCCTGACATTGTCCCGTGACCGGCTTACGGCCTCCGGTTAGAAACCCAGTATCACAAGGGTGGTATCCCAACAGCGACTCCGCGGCAACTGGCGTCACCGCTTCCTCGTCTCCCACCTATCCTGTACATGCAATACCGAATCCCAGTATCAGGCTGGAGTAAAGCTCCATGGGGTCTTTCCGTCCTGGCGCAGGTAACCAGCATCTTCACTGGTATTTCAATTTCACCGGGTGCATTGTTGAGACAGTGCCCAAATCATTACGCCTTTCGTGCGGGTCGGAACTTACCCGACAAGGAATTTCGCTACCTTAGGACCGTTATAGTTACGGCCGCCGTTTACTGGGGCTTAAGTTCAAAGCTTCGCTTGCGCTAACCTCTCCCCTTAACCTTCCAGCACCGGGCAGGCGTCAGCCCGTATACTTCACCTTCCGGTTTCGCACAGACCTGTGTTTTTGCTAAACAGTTGCTTGGGCCAATTCTCTGCGGCCGGCTCTCACCGGCACTCCTTCTCCCGAAGTTACGGAGTCATTTTGCCGAGTTCCTTAACAATGCTTCTCCCGTCGGCCTTAGGATTCTCTCCTCATCCACCTGTGTCGGTTTACGGTACGGGCGCGTATACAGCCATAGCGGCTTTTCTTGACGCATGGCACGGGCACTTCGCTACTCTTTTTTCGCTCCGCCTCACGGTTCCGGATTGACATGCGGATTTGCCTGCATCTCTCCTCCCCCGCTTGCGCCGGTCTTTCCTTTCCCGGCATGCCCTTTCCACACGTGTCCCCACAGTTCTGTGTACACGCGGTACAGGAATCTCAACCTGTTGTCCATCGGCTACGCCTCTCGGCCTCGCCTTAGGCCCCGACTTACCCAGAGCAGATCAGCTTTACTCTGGAAACCTTGGATATTCGGCCGGAAGGATTCCCACCTTCCTCTCGCTACTCATTCCGGCATTCTCTCTTCAATACCCTCCACGGCTCCTTGCCGGTACCGCTTCCTCATGGTATTCAATGCTCCTCTACCAATGACTTCCGTCATTCCCGAGCTTCGGCAGTGTGTTTCAGCCCCGGACATTTTCGGCGCAGGACCTCTCGACCAGTGAGCTATTACGCACTCTTTGAATGTATGGCTGCTTCTGAGCCAACATCCTGGTTGTCTTTGAAATCCCACATCCTTTTCCACTTAACACACATTTTGGGACCTTAGCTGCAGGTCTGGGCTCTTTCCCTTTCGACTGCCCAACTTATCTCGTGCAGTCTGACTCCCATACACCATCTACGCGGCATTCGGAGTTTGATATTCTTCGGTAAGCTTTGACGCCCCCTAGGAAATTCAGTGCTCTACCTCCGCAAGACTTGTATGAGGCTAGCCCTAAAGCTATTTCGAGGAGAACCAGCTATCTCCGGGTTCGATTGGAATTTCTCCCCTATCCACACCTCATCCCCACCCTTTTCAACGGATGTGGGTTCGGACCTCCATTGCCTTTTACGGCAACTTCATCCTGGACATGGATAGATCACCCGGTTTCGGGTCTGCTCCGGCTGACTGGACGCTCAGTTAAAACTTGGTTTCCCTTCGGCTCCGCGCCCTCAGCGCTTAACCTCGCCAGCCGGCGCAACTCGCCGGACCGTTCTACAAAAAGTACGCGGTTCACCGTCCCCTTGCGGGCATCAGTGTTCCACAGCTTGTAAACATATGGTTTCAGGTTCTCTTTCACTCCCCTCCCGGGGTCCTTTTCACCTTTCCTTCACAGTACTATGCGCTATCGGTCACTAAGTAGTATTTAGCCTTGCGGGGTGGTCCCCGCTCCTTCAGTCAAGGTTCCACGTGTCTCGACCTACTCTGGATCCCGCCTCCCTGCTTCCGTTTTCGCTTACGGGGCTTTCACCCTCTCCGGCTGGTCTTCCCAGGGCCATTCTGCTAACTTCTGCAGTGGTTTTGTGCGGTCCGAACCCCACGGCGCTCGCGCCATGGTTTGGGCTCTTCCGGTTTCGCTCGCCGCTACTCCCGGAATCACGGTTGTTTTCTCTTCCTCCGGCTACTTAGATGTTTCAGTTCACCGGGTTCCCCTCCCTGCACTATGTGTTCATGCAGGGATACGCAGGGTTTTCCTGCGTGGGTTTCCCCATTCAGACATCTCCGGATCATCGGATATTTGCTCCTCCCCGAAGCTTTTCGCAGCTTATCACGTCTTTCATCGGCTCTTAGTGCCAAGGCATCCACCATATGCTCTTTCTATCATGACCAATCTGCCTTCTGACCTGGAATGCTTCCCCCTGTCTTCCGGCACACATGTATAGCGTTACATGCGTTGGTTTCTTGGGTCAATTTTTTC
>CAJTIU010000092.1 GCA_910576335.1 Lachnospiraceae bacterium | reverse complement strand
CATCCTTATGTAGAGAAAGCACTTATGTAAAGAGAATGGGTAAATCTTTCATAATACCGAGAGATTTACCCATTTTTATATATCAAAACTTTACATAACACATAGGCAGTTCATCTCCTGACGATATACTTGGCACAGGAGGTGTTCAAAATGGAAAATAAAAAAATCACGAACCTTGAGGAACTAATCAATCAAACAAAACAGAACCTGAAAGACACAGGATACAGCTCCACGTCCCTCTGCGTGCATGGGAAAATATGGAGAGAGCTTTCCGAATATCTTTCCTCTAAAGGGATTGCATCCTATGCGCCAGTAAATGGTCTGGATTACCTGCATTACAAAATCAATTATCCAGAAATCCTTGAAAGAACCCTTACGCATGACGAACGGGATTTCATCAGAGCCATCCGTTTCCTTAACGAATATCAGGAAAACGGCGCAATCCCTTCAGCCCTTCCACGCAGGCGTATCATATGGAACAGCGAAACAGAAAGCCTGCGGGAAGAGTTTGAAGTTTTCTGCCAGAAAAATCTGAACAGCAGGTCAACTGTAAAATCACGGATGTATGCTGCAAGCCGTTTTATGCAGGTTGTCCTTATTGACAAACAGGTAAAAGTTGAAAAAATCAATGCTAAAACCATATCGGAGTACGCCGCTGGACTAAGCGGCTACTCAAAAGCCACTGCAACCGTTCATTTGACAGGGCTGCGTTTTTTCTTCCGCTTTCTTTATGAAAAAGGATATGTTAAGGCAGATGTTTCCCCCTTTGTGCCACGGCTTCATGGCGCGACTGGCGAAAAAATACCGCATATCCTCAGCGAAGATGATGTCAGGAAACTCCTTGATTCCATCGACAGGGGAAATCCGATTGGGAAAAGGAATTACGCAATCCTTTTGATGGCGGCGCTGCTCGGGATGCGTGACAGCGACATCACGAACCTTACCTTTTCCAATCTGGACTGGGAGAAAAACAGCATTACATTTTTTCAAAAAAAGACCAGCCGCATGGTAAAGCTCCCATTACTGCCAGCAGTAGGGGATGCGCTGATTGACTACCTTAAATATGGCAGGCCGCAGACTGACAGCAGCTATGTGTTTGTCAAGCATAAAGCCCCTTTTGAAAAAGCCGTGTCTTTTTATTGCGTCATGTCTGTATGTATCAGCAACGCAGGTATCAGCGTGGGAAAAAACGTCAGCCACGGGCTGCATATACTCCGCCACACACTGGCGAGTGAACTGGTGCGCCAAGGGGAAGCATACAGCACGGTATCGGCAATCCTCGGGCACTCTGGAATCGGCTCGACGGATGCCTACACCCATATAGACCTTGACGGCCTGCTTAAATGTGCATTGGAACTTCAGGAGGTGACGTCACATGAATGAATATATCGGAAAACTGTGCTTTGAAAGCCAGTTTGCGCAGGAACTCACAGGCTTTATCCGTGAAAAGCAGGGGCTTGGAAACAAATACATATGCGAGATGCGGAATTTATGGCACTTTGACAAGTTTGTGAAAGAAAATGGCTTTCAGGAAAATACCATTACAAAAGAAATATTTGAAGCATGGACTTCCAAACGTATTTATGAGAGGGATAAAACCTGCGAAAACCGACGGAACACTTTCAGGCAGCTCTGCCAGTACATTGTAAGGTCTGGCGGGGACGCTTATGTGCCGCCCGCTATGGCACGGTTAAGGACAGACAGGGCATACCGCCCGCACATATTTACAAATGAGGAATTACAGAAATTTCTTGATGCAGCCCGTGAAATGGAACGCTCTGAAAAAAGGCGGAAAGTTTTCTATATGCTTTTTTCACTGCTCATATGTACGGGGATGCGGCTTGGGGAAGCGTTGAATCTGGAAAAAAGCGATATATCTTTTTACAATGGCCATGCCGTAATCTCCATAAGGGAAGCTAAATTCAATAAAGAGAGAAAAATACCACTGGCAGAAGAAATGACAGCCCAATTCAAAGAATACCTTCAAGAAACCGCCCTGCTTTTTCCAGACAGCACGGCGGTCTTTCCTGCCGGGCACGGACAGGCGTATTCAGAACACGAAGTATATGTGACATTCCGCAAAGCGCTCTGGAAAGCAGGAATCTCCCATGGAGGCGCAGGGAAAGGGCCGAGAGTGCATGATTTCAGGCACACATTTGCAGTAAAGTCACTCCGCAAACTTGTCCTGCATGGCGAAAATATCATGGCAGTAATGCCGCTGCTCTGCCAGTATCTCGGCCATAAAAATACATCGTCCACACAAACATACCTACAGTTTACAGCAGATATGTTCCCTCATGTAATAACTGCCGTAGAATCATCTTTTGGGGAAATCGTCCCAAGAATGGAGGAAGAATGAAAAAACCAACCGACTTTTCAAGAATCTTAGCATCCTACTTAACAGCTTACCTGCCTTCACTGCGGAATGTGACAAGGAACACAGTTTCTTCATACTGTGACACGTTCCGCCTTCTGCTCACATTCTGCCGTGATGTTTACGGGTTAAAAGCAGAGAGCCTGGGCATATCTGATTTTTCGCCCGATATGATACAGGATTTCCTTTCATGGCTGAAAAATGAACGGGGAAACAGCATCTCCACGCGCAACCAAAGACTGGCGGCAATACGGGCTTTTTTCAGATATGCGGAAGTGGAAAGCCCTGAAAATATGCTGCTGTGCCAAAAAATCATACAGATACCTTTTTCAAAACGTGAAAAGCCTGTCATGAATTACCTGTCCGTTGAAGAGATGGGCGAAATCTTAAGACAGCCAGACCAGTCAACGGCTTACGGCAGGCGTGACCTCTGCTTTTTAAGCCTGCTGTATGATACGGGCGCAAGGGTGTCAGAAATCCTGTCTGTCAGGGTGCGGGATGTCCGCCTGGAAAATCCCGCCAAAGTAATCCTGTTTGGAAAAGGGCGGAAGCTGCGGGAAGTCCCGATACTTTCCAATACGGCAGAGCATTTGAAACGGTACATTTCAGAAAATCATCTGGACATGCCCGTAAAGTTAGACAGGAATTTATTCCAGAACCATCAGGGCAGGCCATTAACCCGTGCGGGAGCTGCTTACATACTGAAAAAATATGCCGCAGCCGCAAACGTGGAAACACATGTTTCACCCCATACCCTCCGCCATACCAAAGCCATGCACTTGCTTGAAGCAGGAGTAAACCTGTTTTATATCAAGGATTTCCTTGGGCATGAGGATATATCCACTACGGAAGTGTATGCCAAAGCAAGCATAGAAACACAGCGGGCGGCTTTGGAGAAGCATTCGATTGTGACGGCACCAAGCACACCGTCTTGGGCAACAGATACGGATACTTTAGAATGGCTGAAATCTTTTGGGAAGCAACAATAATTATGTAAAGAAATATATGTATCGAAAGCAGAGAACACTGCATTCTAACGGCTATTTCTCTGCTTTCTTTTCATAACTACTTTCTCTACATAAGGAGTG
>CAJTIU010000091.1 GCA_910576335.1 Lachnospiraceae bacterium | reverse complement strand
CCTTATCAGAAAAAAAGAGTTATCAGGAATTACTGAACGGAATCCTTGCTTTTAGATATGTGTTAGCTTCATGATTCCTGATAACTCTGATAAGGTATCTGCCATTTGTTGATAGTTACTGTCATAATGATATTGGCAGGCTTGTGCCTGACTATCATTAAGGATGGTGATTATTTTGATTCAATCAACGATTGAAAATCTTGCAGCTCAAACAGCCAACATCTTTTTGCAAAATGGATATAACCACCGAAGTATCCGGGAAAAAGAATTTGCCCTGCAAAAGATTGTCCAACTGCACCACGAGAACGGATATGATTGTTACAGCCCTGAAATTGTATCCCTGTTTATCCGGGACGCAGAGAACCGCTATCAGCAAAAGGAAATCGGGAAAATACGATTTATGTTCCTTACAAAAACTGCTGATTACCTGACCGAATACCATGAAAAAGGCTCTATAACTTTATATGCCCGGAGGGTTCCGTCTGCTCTTTCCCCATACTACGAAGACCTTTTAACCGGTATCAAGGCTTATGGGGAATGGAATGACAAAACCAAATGCAGTATCCGACAGGTCGCAAACCCTTACTTCAAATGGCTTTTGGCTAATGGGATTGGTTCATTTGCGCAGGTGGATGACAGCATTATCAGAAAATACCTCATGGATTGTTCCAGGCGCATGACACTCAATAGTATTGATACCATCAAGCGTTCTCTTAAAAAGCTGCATTTGTATCTATATGAAATAGGAATTACGGGCAACAGCTTTGCAGATACGCTGTCTTTTGTAACCCCTACAGAACATAAGGTGAAAAAACCTGTCCCTCTGGATGAAATCGCCGCTGTTCTGGATGTTATTGACCGCAGCACCGCTATGGGCAAGCGTGACTATGCAATGATTATGACAGCGGCTGTCACCGGGATAAGGTCTGTTGACATCATAAACCTGACTTTTGATGCGATTGACTGGATTAACGGGGAAATCCGAATCACCCAACATAAAACGGGGAAGACGCTTGCGCTTCCTTTAACGACAGACGTTGGAGAAGCCATTCAGGACTATATATTGAATGGCCGTCCGAAAAGTGATCTGCCGTTTGTTTTTTTACGTGCAAAATCCCCCGCCGTACAGTTAGGACGTACTCTGCCTTATCAGACATTTAATGTTTACCGGAAAAAGCTCGGACTTCCGAAATGTACATTTCATGGGCTGCGGCGTGCTGTGGGCACCAACATGGTAATATCTGGTGTGCCAGTCACTACGGTTTCGCAGGTTTTAGGCCATTCCAGCATTGAGCCGACAAAACAATATATCTCCTTAGACAGCACGCACCTGAAAGAATGTGCCCTCAATTTAGAAGGCTTCATGCCGGAAAAAGGGGGTGGTCATTTATGAAAGAATTTAAAAGTGCTTTTAGGCCCTCTATCATGGAATATCTTGAGTTTCGTTCCGCTATGGGCTACTCCAATGAGCATGAACAGCAACTGCAGCATTTCGACAGGTATTGTTATGAACACTGCCCAGAACAAACCGAGCTGACAAAAGAAGTTGTCCGTGGCTGGTTCTACGACGAAATCGCAAGAGGCCGTTCCTGTTTGAGCAGCAAGGCTACCGCCATACGCTTATTTGCAAAATATCTCGGCGTATCGGCTTATATACTGCCGATGAGTTGTGTACCCAAAACGCCGGACTATCTGCCATACATCCTGACAGACAGTGAACTTGCTGCATTGTTTCATGCCGCCGATACGATGGAATATAAAAATGACCCATTCTTTCGCGAAACAGCATCCGTCCTTTTGCGGCTGCTCCACTCATGCGGGTTAAGGCCAAACGAGGGCAGAAACATAAAGCTGGAGCATATCAATTTCAAAACCGGCGAGCTTTTCATCACAAAAACCAAACGCAGGAAAGAACGGATCGTCGTAGCTTCTGATGATATGTTGCTGCTGCTGAAAAAGTACCGTTCCCAAAGAGCTATTTTCGACAAAGGGAATGAATATTTTTTTATCCATACAGATTCCTCTGCCCTGAAATCATGGCAGTTGACCGCACTTGTAAAATCATGCTGGGCAGCGGCACATCCAGAAGTTGACCCAAAACTATTGCCACGTTTAAGGCCATATGATCTCCGCCACCGATTTGCATCGACAGTCCTGCAGCGCTGGCTGGATGAAGGCAGGAATCTTTATGCGATGCTCCCTTACCTTCGTGCTTATATGGGACACGAAAAGTTTTCGGACACCGCTTATTACATCCACATCCTGCCGGAACGCCTTATGGTATCTCCGGGAGTACAGTGGGAAAACATTGACCGCATTGGAATGGAGGTGGACATATGGGCACGTTAACCCCGTTATTCTCCCTTGTCCACGATTTCCTGCTGGTTTCGTTGCCGGATGAACAAAAATGCAGCCCAAATACAATACGTTCTTACCGTAAGTCTTTGGAATTACTTTTCGATTTCATCAAGACAAAGCGGGATATCTCTTTAAGTGAAATCACTTTTGAGATGATTGACCGTAATGCTGTCTCGGAATTTTTGGATTATCTCGAAACAGAACGTAATTGCAGTATATCCACAAGGAACCACCGTCTGCATTGCATCCGTGCTTTCTATAAATATGCAGCACAAGAGGACATCACTGTAATTTCCCATTTAGAGGAAATACAAAAAGTAAAAAAGGCAAAAGAGCCTGAAACCATTGTTGAGCACATGAGTGAGGACGCTGTTAATGCAATCCTGAAGCAGCCCGACACTTTCACGGAAAAAGGGAAAAGAGATGCATTTCTGCTTCTGTTTCTCTATAAAACCGGGGCACGTGTTCAGGAACTCGTTGACATCCGCCTTTGTGATATACAATTAGGCAGACATCCTAAAGTGACCATCCACGGAAAGGGGGCGAAAACTCGGTCAATACCATTGCGGGATGATGTGGTGCAGCACCTGAAACAATATCTTGCACTGTTTCATCCAGAGGAACATTTATTTTCTGAGCAGCATCTGTTCTACGTTACACGGAACCGAATGAAAAAACGCATGACCGAAGATAACGTAAGGCAACTGGTCAGAAAGTATGGCAAACAGGCACGCGAAATCTGTAAAGAAGTGCCTGAAAATGTCCATCCGCATTTATTCCGTCATTCCTGGGCGATGATCTTGTACCAGAATGGTGTAGATTTAACCTTAATTTCTCAATGGCTGGGCCATTCTAATCTCGAAACTACGCTTATCTATGCCCATGCGGATACGGAGTTGAAGCGGAAAGCACTCGAACAGGCTGTACCGGATGACAGTCCGCTTAAGGAACACCTTAATGCTGCACGTTATAAGGTCAGCAATGAAGAACTATTAAAAAGGCTTTGCGGCCTAAAATAATCAGATAGAGTTATCAGAAATTTTTATTGCGCTGTTTTCTTGAAACAGTGGCTTCACTCATTGTTTTTCTGATAACTCTTTTTTTCTGATAAGGGCGT
>CAJTIU010000090.1 GCA_910576335.1 Lachnospiraceae bacterium | reverse complement strand
CTTCCCGGATTGACCAGTACGATGGCGACTTTGTCTCGTTCCATTATAACCGGCACGAAGATAATGCCTGTGTGGAAGAAACTCTTCCTGTTATGGAATTCATTGAACGCCTCATCCGCCATATCCCTGAAAAGTATTACAAAATGATCCGTTATGGCGGCATTTATGCAAGGCACCGGGAGATTGACAAAAAACTCCACAGAGTCATCTACCGTGAAAAACATTCTATTTACAGAAGTTTTAACCAATGGCGTACCGCTATCCTTTTTTCTTTTGGTTATGACCCCTTAACTTGTGAATGTGGCACGACCCTGCTGTTTTTAGAACTTTACTTTAACCATAAACGTGTTTCTCTGGAAGAAATGTACGAGAAAGTCATGTCCCGCTCTCGTGGAAGAAGGTCGTCCGCCTGACTTCCCCAAATCCCGTTCCTATGGTATACTCCTTTCAAAGGAGGCGGTACCTATGAATCCAAACACAGAGAAACTACGCAAAAAATATATGAATAATCCACCAGAAGGCATGACATCCGAGGACATGCGCCGTATGCGCGGGGATGATCTTCTTGATATGGATTATTTCTTAAATGAAGAGGACCCTTTTGAAGACGATTTTGGTGAAGAAGGTTTTTATATCTTCTAAATCCCTGACCGTCTATTCTGTATACCTTAAACACATATCCATCTAGCATATGTTTGGCAAACATATGTTTTTCTTTGTGTCTTAAAAGGTCGGAATTTCCTATAAAGTAAAGTAAAAAAAGCCGACTGGCTGTTTTGTTATGAACTACACCAATCGGCTATGTAAAAGTCTATTCTGTTTTTATCTGCTCTTATATGATAAGGCTTTCCTTATTCTCTCTGTATCCCATTTTTCTGGAAACAACACTGCCATAATATGAAACGCATCTATCAGCCCTGCAATATACGCATGAGTTCCGTATTCAAAATCCTGCTTATCCCTGCAATCTAAAAGGTGTTGGCAAACAGCCCTCTGTTTCTCCGTTAAATCAAGCTGATTAAAAGCCTCCTCTGCACTCCCCTCATTATTACTGTCCTTTTGATAACTTGCATCCGCTTTTAACAGTTTCAATACAGATTCGTCTTTTAGTTTCTCGACTGCTATTTTCACCAGTTCTTTAAATTCCTTATCGCACATCACTTCCTCCTGCCAGTTCTACCCTTAACTTTTTTACAGGTGCATGGATAACTTTGAAAATAAGTTCATCAACACAATCTGTATATCTGCCCTGCTGAATGAGCTGATTTTTCAGTTCCACAAGACTATGTAATAAAATGCTCCGTTCCTCACTATCAACATATAAATGATTTTTCTTTTCTCTCATAAATGTCACCGTCCTTTTTGCTTTTATTATATAGATAGATACCAGTATATTCAAAGATGCAAATAAGCGAAAAAATAAGCGTACCACTATTTCTAATGATACGCTCACGGTTTTAAATAACCTCAAAATGCTTTAAAGCATCCTTTATCGCTTCCGCTTTCTCCGCTGTCGGATGTTTCCTCGGCTGTTTCAATTCCTCTACCGCATTCGGGGCATCATACATCGGCAACCCTAAATCCCTCTTTACCTCTGCGATATATGCGGTATGTACTTTGAAGCCGTATTTCGCTTCTATGTACTCCTTAATCATCTTGTAAGTAACACGCTCTTTCGGCTTGTACGCTTCGGCTCTCTTGGCGATATTATCAAGCGGTACTTTACCCTCACCCTCGCCAAACTCCACTTTTACGTTGATTACGCTATCAGGTTTTTTGTGGGAAAGCATTACAACCGTCTCCACATGAGTACCAAATTAGAACATATCCCCACAAAATTGCGGAAATATAGGCAATATTTATACAGTAGTAATACCGTTCGTGCAACCCTTTTCCCACAAATTTCCGTAATGCCCAATCCATAATATTAACTATTTTGTTGTTCTTTTTTTATAAGATTCTGTCAAACTGGTTATTTGATTATTGCAATCGTATTTAAAAATAATTTGCCCATTTACCTTTGTGTACATTTTGCTTTCTATATCCCAAAAATAAGCACCAAATTCCACAACTTCGCATCGAAAACTAGAATTAAGTATTTTCCAATGTAATTGAATATTTTTTTGGCGTTCCTTATTTTTCTTCCAATACTTTACAATTTCTTCGATTCCATTATATACTTTTTTTCTTCTAATAATATATTTAGCCGATTCAGAAAAAATAGACTTGAGCAATTCGATATCATAATTTTTCCAAGCAATAAAATAATTTTCTACTCTTTGCTTATGGTCTATAGAAACAACCATATACATTTACCTCCGAATCATGAATAAACTCTGATATTATTTTAGGAACTGAATAATTTAAAAAGACAGATTCTATTCCATTATCTCCATTCTCTCTAAAATATTTTTCGATTTTTACTATATTATCACGATAATCAATAATAGCAAAACCACCAGAAAATTTTTTTCTGTTATTAAACAATATTTTTAAAAAATCACTTCTCTGTTCACAAAAAAAATATGAAAAAATCACTAATTCACTATAATTCTCATATGGCATTTCAAAGAAATCTTCTGTATAAGATTTTACATTAATAGACATAATCTGTGTTATATCTTTTGCAATATGTAACTGATTTTTACTTTTATCTATTAAAGAAACAGATAGGTTTTCCTCTTTTCTTTTTTTTATCAGCTTAGTAATGGCAATACTTACCGGAGCTGCCCCACAACCGACATCTAAAATAGAATTACCAATCAAATCATAAAATTTATCAAAAAAAATCAAACTTTTCAGTAAATTCTTCCAAAAATAAATCTTATTGAAAGATGAAGCAATAGGATTATAATCAAGCTTACTAGCTTTCGCATACTTTCCCCACATCTCATAAAATATTTTCAATAAATAATCATTAATTTTTATTTTCTCTTTAAAAATATAATACTCCTCTAATTCACCCCTTATTTCATCAAATACACAACTAATATATCTATTAATATCCGCCATATGTCCTTCCTCTTATAAAACTATTTTACTAACTGCGAAATTACTTGGAGCAAATACTGACTTTCACTATTTTCACGCACACTTATGACATATATGTGTTTCTCTTCTTCTTGCCTATAAAGTAAGTATTTTGCATTGTTACGCTCAATATAAGAAAATCTCAAAGATATTTCTGATTTTTGAATACATTTTATCAAATTAGTGTCACAATCATTCTGTAAACGCGTCTTGACACTGTCTAAATCATCTCCCGTATATAGTTTGAGCTTATTTTTATTTGATAACTCTGTCAAAACTTCTCTAATTTCCGCACTTTTTTTAAGCCATCCGAAAGAATGAGAATAAACAGCAACAAAGTTTGCTCCCTTGAAGAAATCACACATTATTTGCACATCATCTTTTCCCGTATTAAAAATTTCTTTCTTCCTAAACCTCCATGCCCACACACTTGGCACCACCATAAATGAAACTGTGCAGACGGTAGGCTGTTGAATTTATTTGTGCCATTGTTTATACTTATAGCAACGGCAAAGATCGTGTTTATTTTGGGCAGGAAGCCCGTTTCCTAAACTGATTTCAGGT
>CAJTIU010000089.1 GCA_910576335.1 Lachnospiraceae bacterium | reverse complement strand
TTCCTACGGAACGGAGATGTACGGTACAATTGCGCCATCATAGATCTCTATGACAGGAGTGTAGTCGCCAGTGTAACAGACAAACACATCACCAGTGACCTGGCTGTACGCACCCTGCAAAAGGCATTGGATTCCCAACATCTGACAAAGGGAGGCCTGCTCCTGCACAGCGACCAGGGGAGCCAGTATACATCGAAGGCTTTCATAGAATACTGCGAATCCGTCCATGTGGCACAGAGCATGAGCAAAGCCGGATACCCCTACGACAATGCGCCAATGGAAAGGTACTTCAATACCCTGAAGAATGAATGTACCAAGCTCTATGAATTCCGGACAGATGAGGAACTGTACCAGGCCGTGGAGGAATTCGCTTATGTCACGTACAACCATGTACGCCCGCACAGCTATAACGGCTACCGCACGCCATACCAGGCACGAACGGCAGCATAAGGAGAGGCGGGAGCATGCCTCATCATTGGATTGCTTGATCACCCAAAATCGGAGCTGGAAGGTTTTGTCAATGGCACGGCCGCGCAGCGGTGCGAAGCACCATTGATAAAAGCTGATAGCCCCGATAGACTCCAGGCAACAATCCAATATATTTTTAGCCACAAATGTTACAAAAATGCTTGACCACTACACCTATGCAGAACAATCTGAAAAGTAACAGCCAGGTCATGGAATCTTTTGTAGGGCAGTTTTCTCAGCCTTCCTCTGTTCCATTCATAATTCACAAGACGGACAGAAAGATTTCCTTTTATTCTTTCCCAGCTCCAAAAACTGTCATTCACTTCTACCTTTCCTCTTGTATCTGCAGTCTCTAAAAACTTTTGGATGCCGAGCCATATGTCCCCGGATTCCGTGCAGAGCCCGTACAGATTCTCCAGGCTTATGGTCAGATGTAACATTTCCCCTTCCCTGTAAAATTCAATACTCTCTTCCTTCTTCCCATTATTCTTTTCAACCGTAGAAAAAGAAGCTTTTAGTCCTTTGCCTAACCCATGATTCACCATCTCTTTTAGATTCTTGATAAATTCATTGTAATTCATGCTCATTTGTTTTCCTCCTATACCTTTCTGAAATATTTTTACACACAAAAAAAGCCCTGACACCACTCTAAATGGGTCAAGGCCTTCTCCACTACCTGTATTCTTTTTTACAAATATTGCTTAGCAACCTCTGAGCTTAAATCATACTGGTTTTGAATCTTTAGTAAAATGGTTTGTTGAGGAACATTTAATTCCTTCAAAACCAAAACCATCTTTTTAATTCCTTCTTCTGTGACTTTTTCTGTAGCTTCTTCTGTAGCTTCTTTCCAAATCTCTTTTTCTCTCATGCGCAGTGTCATATACTCCAACCCCCATTCTTTATTTTCTTTTACCTGCTCTACTCTGGTTTCAAGCTCCTTTACAAATGGATGATTACTCTTGCCGCCGTTTACATACTTAAGGAATTCTCTGATATCCTCGTTCTCTGCAGTCATGTAATCTCTTGCATTGAAAAAGACTCTCCGTGATGCATCATTTAATCTTATCTCTTTATCCTCTAAACATACATTCTCAAATGTATATTGCGCCCTTCCCTTTTTAAACGGGTCAAAGGTACAGATGAAAATTACATAGCTCTCTTTTAGCTCCTCATAGTCTTCGCCCTTCTTTATTGTATTCAAGTCTATCATTCCCTGATAGTACCGGCTTCTCTTAGGCAGGTTCCTCTTCTCTGTAGCCTGTATCTCTATGTCAAAAACCCGTTCATCCCCTTCAACATACACGTCAAGGCGCACGCTCTTCGCATCTTTTTGGAAATCTAATGCTTTCTGCTTTTCCAAGTACTTAATATCCTTAATTTTTATGTGTAACAGCATTTCCAAAAGCTTGATACAGATTTTCTTGTCACTCATGACCTTTGCAAATAGAAAATCATTTTTAATCTGTAGCTCTTCCCATGTTTCTATCCTTCTCATTAGTTTTCCATCTCCTTTTCTTATATTTTACCACGCTTCATCATTTTACTCAATCTGATTTTGTCATTAACACTTAAACATGGATTGGTAATCTTTAAAAAATATCGCCATATAAGGGCATCAGTAGCCACTTAGATTCATAATGATTTACCTGCATTTGGATGTATAAAGCATTTTATTACCGGAAAACCTTCCCAAAACACAAGAAGCCCTGATACCACTCTAAATGGGTCAGGACTTCTTATCCAGTATTCCTCTATTACCTGTATTCTTTTCTTACAAATACCGCTCAGCAACCTCTGAGCTTAAATCATACTGGTTTTGAATCTTTAGTAAAATGGTTTGTTGAGGAACATTCAATTCCTTCAAAACCAAAACCATCTTTTTAATTTCTTCTTCTGTGACTTTTTCTGTAGCTTCTTCCATCCCCTGCTGTTTCGCCTCCTGCTGCTTCACCTGGATATCTTCCTCATAGCTATATTCTGCAATCAGCATATTCTCAACCTCGCTTCCTTTCCGTTTCAGATAATCTACCAGTATTCCACGGTCAATACATTCCCTGATTGCCTTCTTAATTGCGCTTTCTTCACTGGAATGCGCTCTCACTGCATCAATAAACTCAACCTTTCCTCCCATAGTTCAGATAATGAAATGTCTGTATATGGGATTATCCCCACTAATGACTGTACTGCACTTTGAACATCTACTTCTTTTTCTACTGTCTCTTTTTCTTCTGTCGGCAGAACAATCACCTCTAATTTTCGGTTTTTAAAATTCTCCGGTAATTTCATGATTGACATTAAACTACTTGCATTGATATATTTTCGTACAACCTCCATAACTACCCTCCTGTTCACATCTTATATTATCGCATTACCCATTACCACTCCTCCACAGTAATACAATTGATTTCTTTGAACTGCTTTAACTGCTTATCATTGGTCAGAAACAAATCGCATCCTTGAATGCATGCGCTTGCCAACTGTAACGCATCCATTGTTTTAAAATCTTTATACTCAGCTCTAATTTTAGATGCTTTCTTTGCAATTTCCACATCAACAGAATACAGTGTAATATCACAGTCCGTTACAAAGTCGAAAAATGCACCAACTTTCTCAAGGTTATTAGTTTTATATGGAAATGTCAGATATTCTGTACATGTAATCGCTGAAGTAGTCATTTTTTTCTCATTCTCTAATATCTCTTCAAAAATATCTTTCACCTTTTCTGCAAAATTAATATCTTCATCAAGAAAGTAAATGACCGGAGCCGTATCTAAAAATACTTTATTATATCCTTTCATCATCCCTAAGCTCCTTTATATATTCCTGTGCATCTGATTGAAACATCTTCTCCCCTCTCCCCATATATTTTCTTAAATCAACTTTCTTTTCCTTATGCTGTTTCTTATATGGATAATCAAGAATAGTCACAATAACATCTTTTCCTTCATACTTTTTTATATCTTCATCTTCAATAACCACTGCATTACCCTGTATTATGCCTTTTACTGCTAACATCATTACCGACCTCCTGTTCACATCCTATATTATCATTATATATTATTTACCCACAGGTCAAGACTTCTAATGTTCCTCTACTACCGTATTCTATTTTAATACAATCAAGACATACACCAAGGAACCTTTACCTTTTACTGCTTCAAAATAAATGGAGTCATTTTTTTCATAAGCTCCTTGGATAAACGCTCCCCTCTCTCCTTCAAAAGTCTTTTCT
>CAJTIU010000088.1 GCA_910576335.1 Lachnospiraceae bacterium | reverse complement strand
GGACACCCCGCATGGTAAACCGTCTCTGCAGCCAGAGCCTTCTGTGTGCAGAGGCAAAAAGGCGGGATCTGGTAGATGCGGACGCAGCCATGCAGGCTATCAACGACTGCGAGCTGGGATAGGGGGGTGCAGCATTATGAAGAAAAAAAGACATCGCTTACAGCGGGAGCTTAAGGCCGTCGAAAAAATCTATGCCGGAACACTTGACTGGCTGGAACAGGGAGAACTGTATTCCTGGGTGGAGGCCGGCAACAGCCCCTTCACAAATCCGGAACAGATCATTCATGAGGATGGCACTCCTTTTGACTTTATTGAATGGCACCGCAGTGCGCGGTGGGTCACGGTCACAGAGACTCCGGCAGTGGAAGTGTCTGACAAGGAACGGTTTGATTTCTATACGGACAGAAAGATGGAGCAAGGCTCCCTGGAAGAAACCAGAAAGTTCCTCCGGGATGCCCAGAGTTTCCTGGGATGTGAGATCCTGGCCCTCATGGGTTTCTTAAAAGAGAAAGGGCTCTTGTATGAATATCTACGATATAAATATAAAGCTCATGCTTGCCAGATAGAAGAAGAGGAACTGCCATTTTCATAAGATGATACAGAATACTCCTGCGCAATTAATTTGCATGGGAGTATTTTCGTTCTGGTAATGTGCAGAAGCGTTTCCGGATAATGTGGCTGGAGAACTACATCAATTTTATATGGTGCTAAAATAATCTGAAGATTGGCTGCTCTTTTAATCTGGAAAACAACACCGGGCGGTCCCAAAGCGGCCCTACACCCCAAACATTTTCAAGGGGAAGGTGTTCTGTGCCGACTGCGGCAGGAGCCTCCACCGGCAGCGCGCCGAGCGCAAGAAAGGGCCGGATGTTTACTGGTTCCACTGCCTCACCAACAGCCGTGTGGCAAAGGATAGCTGTAAAGGCGTGATGATGCAGGAAACGGAGTTTATCGCCACGGTCACAGCTATTCTGGAAAAAGAGCTGTCTGTTGCCCTGGGAATGTCCCTCCCCCTCTTTCAGCTGGAGGCAAAACAGAAAAAGGACAAAGACAGGCTGAAAACCCAGATGTCGGCCAGGCGGCAGGAAACCGAAAAGAAACGCCGGCTGATCCGCGGACTGTATGAGAACTTCGTCCAGGGCATCTTAACAAACGAGGAATACTTTGAGCTGAAAGCGGATTATGAGGAATCCATCCGTACACTGTCCGGCGAGATTGAGGCGCTTGAAAAAGATATGGACGCCCTGGACAGCCGGCTTGTGCGCTGCCGGGCAATGGAAAAGGATGCGAAATCGCTGACACAAGACCATGCGCTTACGGCAGAACTGATTGACCGGCTGATTGAGCGGATCGAAATCGACCATGAGCGGAATATCCATGTAACTTTCCGCTTCAAGAGTGAATTCCAGGGAAAGGCGGTGGAACCATGCACAAAAAATATGTGATCGCCCTTTATATCCGCCTGTCCGTGGAGGACTTTAAGACCGAGAGTTTGAGGATTCCCAACCAAAAGCTGATCCTCCGGGAAAAGGCTATGTCGCTGCCGGAATGGGATGACGGCGAGGTCCTGGAATTTGTTGATAACGGCCATACGGGTACGAATTTTGAGCGCCCTGCGGTACAGGAGCTTTTGACGATGGTCCAGGCCGGGAAGATCGACTGTATCATCGTAAAAGACCTCTCCCGGTTTGGGCGCAACAGCATTGAGACCGGCTATTTCATAGAGCGGGTATTTCCGCTCTACCATACCCGGTTTATCTCCGTCAGTGACGATTTTGACACCGCCAATTTCAAAGGAGATACCGGAGGGATTGACGTTGCCTTTAAGTATCTTATCAGCGAATGTTACAGCCGGGATATGTCCATGAAAACGAAAAGCGCCAAATATGCAAAGATGCGCCGGGGCGAGTACCAGAGCGTTATCTGTCCCTATGGCTACCGCAAGAGCGCGGACGGGCGCATGGAGCCGGACGAGGACGTTGCAGGGATTGTACGGCAGATATTTGAATGGGCGGCTGACGGCAATACGGCTGCCGAGATCACGCGGAAACTGTATGCCATGAATATCCCTACCCCTGGGGAATACCGGAGGGATAAAGGGAAAGACCATTATAATGTGTCCAGGACACACGGCGTCTGGAGCAGCGGGGCGGTCCTGCGGATGCTGGAGGACCAGCGGTATATCGGCACTTATGTGATCGGCAAGCATAAGGTACAGGAAATCGGCAGCCGCCGCATGAAGCTAAAGGATGAAAGCGAATGGTTCAAAATACCGGACCACCACCCGGCAATCGTAAGCATGGAGCTGTTTGAGAAAGCCAACGCTTCGATCAGGCGTTTCTCCCTTCCAAATAAAAAACGGCGCGACTACCTTCTCCGCGGGAAAGTATTCTGCGGATGCTGCGACCATGCTATGTCACTTAGAAATGGAACGTGGTTTTACTGCCGTCACTCCGAAGTGGCAGAAACCCTCCCCTGCCATGGGGTAAGGGTGAAAATGGCTGATCTGGAGCAGGCGGTCCTTGAAACAATCCGGGCACAGATGTGTCCGGCGCTGGGGATTGACAGCAGCAAGGATAAGCTGAATTTGCAGACGGTCCAGCAGGCCGAGCATGAAGATAAGCTGCGCTCTATCCAGGACAGCAAACGGCAGCTTTATGAACAGTATGCACTTGAAGAAATTGACCTGGAAACCTGCCAGGAGCGCAAGGCGGTATATGATGCGGAGCTGGTGCAGGCAAGGAATGTCCATGCCGCCATTACCGCACAGACCAAGCAGATACAGAGCGATTATGAAGCAAAGCTGAAACAGCGTGAGATCGTTCAGGAAGTAGGCAGCGCCGACACACTGACGCAAGCCCTGATTGACCGGCTTATCAGTAAGGTCTATATCTTTCCGGGAGACCGGATCGAGATTGAATATGTGACACAGGATTTCTTAGGAATAAGCGAACCAGGAAAGGAGGCGTGAGCCATGAGTACCGTATTAAGCAGCTACGGGCAGCTATGCGGCTGCCCAGAAATCCTCAAAAAAAGTTGTAATTTTTTTTGTCGTGGGCTTGACATACGGGTGGCGGATATCATGAATTCGTATCCGCTTAATGCCGGTTTTCTTACAGCCCCGCTCCATCTCGTGAGAGAGAAAGTGCTTGGTAGCCGGGAATAGTCTTTCGTTAGGGGTGAGCATATATCTGGTATTGATAAAGTTTTGCAGTTCCTGACACAGGAAATCGGGAATTGGAACTTTCCGCCTGCTTTTCTTTGTCTTAGGCGGGGTGGTGATATCCGTTCCATTCAGACGCTGATAGGTTTGGTTGATATCAATCTGTTTTGCCGCAAGATTGATATCGGCAGCGGTAAGCGCCAGCAGTTCTCCTTCACGCATTCCTGTCCAGTAGAGTACCTGAAAGCAGATATAGGAAAGCGGCTTGTCCCTGATGCCCTCACGAAATGCGGTATACTCATCATAGGTCCAATAATCCATTTCCTCAGCTTTTGCCTGTCCCATACTTCCAGCCTGACCACAGGGATTCGTATTTAAATCGTAGAAGCGTTTTGCGTAGTTGATGATGCAGGGAAGCTGATTGTTGATGGTCTTTAGATAAGTTTTGGAATAACCATTTGGGGAATTCATCAGCTGATTCTGCCACCTGCGTACATCCGAAGCCTTAATCTCATTGATTGGTTTGCTGCCAAAGAATGGGAGAATGTGTGTCTCGTAAATATGCTTCTTGGTCAGAATGGTTGACTGCTTGAGCCTTGCAGCCATATCTTCCATATAAAGTTCGTAGAGATTCTGAAAAGTCATATCCGGGTTAGCAGACTGTCTTTCAAGAAAATCTCTTTCGTATGTTAGGGCTTCCTTTTTGGTGGCGAAACCCCGTTTCCATTTCTGCCGGTTGTTGCCCTGCCAGTCCGTATAGTAGAACTTGCAGAACCATTTACCAGTCTTATTATCTTTGTAAGTTGGCATAAACATCATCTCCTTTGCTGAATTGTAATAATCTTCAGAGCGATATACAAAATCTCCTGTATGCTGTATTACTCTGAAGCAGAACCACAAAACCGTGGTACGTATGCACCTGTCCAGAAAATTGAAATTTTGGGTGCATTTATCCAAAGGCTATGATATTCACTTAACAGAACATCAATAAAAAACATCAAAAGATAAATTTAGGTACAAGTATTCGGCCTGTCAAAAAGGCAGGCTTTTCAAAGCTTTTATTTCAGGTGGCTGTTAAGAAGCTGCTAAATCTGGG
>CAJTIU010000087.1 GCA_910576335.1 Lachnospiraceae bacterium | reverse complement strand
TGTTTGATAGCTTTAACTGTACTATGCCCATGTGGATAAATTTTATCCGAGATTTTTTGCATGAACCCCCGCATACAAAAGGTTTTTAAGAATTTCCTCGGATAATTAAAAATCTCGGATAATGCGCCCTTAGTAAACTAAGGGGTTTACGGCTTCTCTCGTTCCAGAAGTTTTTTCAATAGTTCCTGCGTGTCCTGCCTGTGAAAAATGAGTTTCAACAACAGCATGACATCATCATCGGTCAGGCGTTCCGGCTCTTGCAGATAACTTTCCAGCATGCCGCCACGAGTACAGAGCCGGTGTGTCCGTTCCTTTCGGGTAAGCTGCTTTAACTGGTGCTGCAATGCCTTTTCATCATTGATGGCTTTCCGCAGTTTCTTTTCGCTTTTTTCCAGCTCCCGGTTGAGCTTTTCCAGCTTTGAGGTATCAGGCAAGGGCAGCGTCCTCCTTTCCCGGTATCAGCACATAAATCCGGTTTGGTTCTCCCACGCCCTGACGCACCCGCATGATAAGTCCGGCGGTTTCCAGTTCATTCAGAGAACGCTTGACCGTCATGGGGCTGCGGGACAGGACAGTGGCAATGGCTGTGACAGGGAAGCAGACAAACAGGATTCCGTTCTCGTCCTCCTGACCTTTAGAGAGCATAGCATCCAGCATCCGGCAGTACATGACCTTTGCGGTGCTGCTGACTGGAAATCCTGTCAACGCTCTTGGAAATGGCATACAGGGTGGCAATGGTGTGTCTATCGTCATAAATTCAAAATTCATTCGGTGTGTTCCTCCTTTTTCTTTGCTCGTTTGGATAAATAACGGGGGCAGTCAATCACAACCGCCCGGAAGCTCTGCTTGCACCCATGCTGGCATTTCCGGCATAATTCGTTGTAAGTGACACGCCCCCGGTCATTGAGGTAAAAGGAAAGCTCATACTTCCTCTTTTTGCTCATTCTCGGCATATTGCGCTTCCTCCCGTTTTAGTGTATGGTTTCGGGGCGATTTTCGGCAAAATTACGGTCATAGAGCCGCTTAAAATCTCCCGAAGTATCAGCGATAGGGTAGACTATCCCACTATCAGATTGTCGTGTTTCGGTATCATTTCGGTGTCAGTTCGCCAGTTCTCCCCGGTGTCGTTCCTCCCCTGAATCTCACAGCGGCGTATCGCTCCCTTTGGTATGCTCGTTTCGGTCAGGGTTCCTCCACATCCCTGCCAAAAGTCATGGCACTACATCGCCGGGGAAGCATATCCCACACAGGCTGGTCATTCGATTGGAATAATCCATCGATGAACTACCTGTATCATAGAACATTTTTGTGCCCTGTGCCGTATGTCCACAAAGTAGGAATTAGGGGTAAAAATCAGAAATTTCCACGATTGCGGAAAGTATGATATAATCCAGTTAAACGGCAGTAATGAAACCGCCGGAAAGGAGCGTGTGCCCATGAAAGGAGCAACAAGCATACAGGAACGCCTTTGGGAACTCCGTAAGGACAAAGGCTTAAATCTGGAAGAACTATCAAGGCTGACGGGCATTTCCAAATCAGCTCTTGGAAGTTATGAAAAAGAGGATTATAAGGAAATCAATCATGGCAACCTTATCACGCTGGCAGACTTCTATGAGGTTTCCGTCGATTATCTGCTATGCCGGACAGAGAACAAGGAGCAGATCAACACGCCATTGACGGAACTGCATTTAAACGATGAAATGGTTGCACTTCTGAAAAGCGGTCGGATTAACAACCGTCTGCTCTGCGAACTTGCCACACATAAAGATTTTATCAAGTTTCTTGCAGACATTGAGATTTATGTGGACGGGATTGCCACCATGCAGATTCAAAATCTCAACGCTCTTGTCGATACCGTCCGGCATGAAATCATTGAACGGTATCGCCCCGGCGAAGATGACCCACATTTGAAGGTGCTGCAAGCCGCCCATATCAGTGATGATGAGTATTTCAGTCACATGGTTCTGGATGACCTCAACCTGATTATCCGGGATATTCGGGAAGCCCACAAAAAGGACAGTGAGAGTGCGCCCCAGACCACCGTTGCCGATAAACTGAAAGAAAATCTGGAAGCAGTCGAAAATTTCAAGGGCAGCCGTTTGGAAAAACTGGCAATGCTTTACTGCAAGCAGCTCGGTATCAACTACAAAAATTTATCGGAAGAAGAATTTCGCTGGCTGATTCGGATTCTCCAAAAATCAAAGAAAATGGGAACGCCTATCAGTCAGAGGAAAAAACGGTAAAGAAAAACCGCTGTTGCATGGTGCGTTAGTTTCCATGTAGCAGCGGTTTGTGCTATGGTTATTCAGTTAAATTTCAAAGGATAACAAGTTAATAGTTATTTATCTCTATCTTTCTATCATTAACAAGTTTTTCCTTTATTTGATCGATAAATGGTCTCATTCTGCGATATGCTTTTCGACTTAACTCTAACTCATAACTAATACCTTTTCTCCTTTCCGCAATAATATGAATACCATTTCGATATGAATAAATCTCAATTATTTCAGAAGCTAAATCCACTTCCTCACCGTCTGTATTAACAAACTTGTGAATCAATCCCAATCGTTCTGCTGTTCTACATTTATCATCAAATCTAATTTGTGGTTTTTCTTTTTTCTTTCTTGCATAATAAAAAGGAACAATTACTTTTCCATCGTGTAATAATGTATCTTGCAATATCTTTTGCTTATCTTGAGGAATTGATATTTTTGTTGGAATTGTATGATGAATTAAGCAATCGAATTCATCAGTGTCGGAATAGTATGTATTTAACACATTTTCTATTACAGCTTCGTATATTGATGCATAGGCAAGTATTTGGTTACGCACTTCAAATACTAAATTTTCATTGCTTGCTTCAATTCCCTCATAAAGTTTATATGCAAACCTAATCGCTTTAAACTCTGCAATAATTCGATTTTTCAACTCTATATCCTGAATAAAAGAAAATTCATTTTCATACCATGAATCTGGGGGTAAATGATTGGTACAATATAGTTGTATTTCATTTTTAAGTTTTTCTGAAAAAGCCATTTAATCTCCTCTCCGTTACGATTTTATATTTGCAATGACCATTCTACCATACCATTATGAATAAATCATCTCATGCAAAATAATTTCTTCTGCTCGGTTGTGAATGCTATTGCAACGCTGCACCCATTCCATTTGACGGGTACGCTTCAATTCCGCGGTCACACCCTCGGCAGCTTTCATCTGTTCCATAATGGTGTCTAACCGTTCCTGTGCCTGTTTGTTCAGATCTGAAAGATATGTCCACAATTCTCCGTTTAGTATCAATGTGTTCAATCTGGCTGGGTGGACTTCTCTTAAATATTCCCGGTGCATCCGTCCGTACTTTCCAATGAGCCAGTGTTCCTCCGACAGTTTCAAGTCCGGGATATAGTAATCGCCAATCAAAGTAAAATGCAGACCATTCTCTTCATCATAAATATGTTTCTTTAATTCGCTCATATTTTTAATCTCCTCATTCTGGTTTGTTGTTTCTGCAAGTCTGGCTCTCCAGAAATATTGGTAAATCATTGGTAAAATTGAAAATGGAACACAAGAACTGCTATTTATAGAAGTATTTAAGACGATTTGAGACTTTTTATTCTGAACAGTAAATCCTGCCATGACAGGAGTGTAGTTGCCAGTGTAACAGACAAACACATTACCAGTGACCTGGCTGTACGCACCCTGCAAAAGGCATTGGATTCCCAGCATCCGGCAAAGGGAGGCCTGATTCTGCACAGCGACCAGGGGAGCCAGTATACATTATACATCGAAGGCTTTCATAGAATACTGCGAATCCGTCCATGTGGCACAGAGCATGAGCAAAGCCGGATACCCCTACGACAATGCGCCAATGGAAAGGTACTTCAACACCCTGAAGAATGAATGTACCAAGCTCTATGAATTCCGGACAGATGAGGAACTGTACCAGACCGTGGAGGAATTCGCTTATGTCACGTACAACCATGTACGCCCGCACAGCTATAACGGCTACCGCACGCCATACCAGGCACGGACGGCAGCATAAGGAGCGGCGGGAGCATGCCTCATCATTGGATTGCTTGATCACCCAAAATCGGAGCTGGCAGGTTTTGTCAATGGCACGGCCGCGTAGCGGTGCGAAGCACCATTGATAAAAGCTGGCAGTCCCGATAGACTCCAGGCAACAATCCAATAAATTTTTAGCCACAAATGTTACAAAAATGCTTGACCACTACAATTTCCGGATGCCCGGTTCTTGCGAGCATGATATATTTTTTATAAATCTCCTCAATACAGGAAATGCTCATCTGCGGATGGGTCTGGCTAGAAAAGATGTAGGCCTCCAACCGACCGGCCTTTCCCGTTTCCTCCAGATATCGTTCCAGGAGAGTTCCGCTAGGCCTTGCAATCACGATCCTCCGGGTTTTGTTTCCCTTTCCAGTAATTGTAAGCTTATAAAGGTTTTTCTCGGCCAGGAAGTCCCTGACTTTGAGATCGCAGATTTCCTGTGCCCTGGCTCCGCTGGCATACATCAGGTTCAAAAGGACCTGGTCACGGAAGCCCATCCGTTTCCCGGGATCAGGAAGCCGGAGCAGGATTGAAACTTCATCAAGCGTAAAGGTGATCCTCGGCTGGACGGCCTCTTTTTTTACAGGCACTCTTTTCACCGCATTTGCAAACACAGTCGCTGCTTCAAAATTCCTGTTCTGTGCGTAACCGGCAAAAGAGGCCAATGCTGAAAGCCTGAGATTCCTTGTGGATACTGCGCATCCCCGTTCTGCTTCGATCCATTTCAGGAAGCCGTCAATAGTCTCGAAATTCAAATCCCGGAAGAGGATTTCGCCAGCATTTTTCTTCTTTTCCTGATAAACATACTGGAACAAAAGGCGGAAGGCATGTTTATAGGATCTCGTGGTATTAGGGGAAAGCCCTGACGAGAGCGGCATATATTCCGTAAAAAACTGTTCCAGGAGGAGCATGAATTCAGGAAG
>CAJTIU010000086.1 GCA_910576335.1 Lachnospiraceae bacterium | reverse complement strand
AGAAAAAACGGATATCAGTATGGCCATGATATGCTTCATGGTGGTCTGCGGAAAGACACGGCATAAATTTAACTTTTTAAAGCAGTTGTAAAGCAACTCTGAATGGTATATACTGTTTTCTATAAGACATCATCCTTTGCATGGTATTGTTTTTTATGGTCAAAAACAGTATACACCTAAAAAGGCTTGATGTCTTTAGTTTTGGGTCATTTAATGCAACTTTGGTAAAATTTCAAATTTGCTCATTTATAGATGAAAAGCTAAAGGATAAGGAAACACATATTTTTATAGAAAATTCTTTCCGTGATGGGGTATTAAAAACTACAGGTACAGACGTTGATGCGATAATGCCTGCAGTATCAAGATTTGGTAGTGGTAGTGCAGGGAACCGCAGTGAAACGAAGAAAAGAGTTATTGATAGGTTGCTTGCATATTTTGAGAAGTATTTGGATTTAGTTGGGGTGAAATAATGTTATCAGATACTTTTAAAACTGAAAATTTAAAAGTATTAAATTCGCTACATGCGTGTAGCGAATTGGAAAAGGTATATATCTAAAACAGAAATTTTTAGATGCGCTATTTTATGTTTGAGAAATTTGCAGATATTTTGCGAGAATTAGAACACTAAAAAAGTTATGAGGTGGAAAAAGGGGAATGATACATTTTTATAAGGAACAAGTAGAATTGGCAGTAAAATTAGTTGATATAAAAAGCAAATATGATGATATAAAAGCTTCGAAGGATGTAGCTGAAATAGAGGCTATGATTCATACGGCAAAGCCGACGGTGGAGTTTGTCAATGCGGCGAAACAGTTAGACAAAAGAATCAATGAGGACTATCCTGAAATCAATGAAATGCATAACATAGCATCGAACATGGAAAATCCTGCAAGGATATGTCAGGACAAGTCATTTTCTGAATATGATGCGATTTTAAAAGATTTGAATAGTGACTTATATGGAATTTTGGCATCTGTATTATTAAAACATGGAAAGATTTCTTGTATTAAAGAGTTTATTGAAAGCGTTGATTAATATTTATCAAATTGAATTCGCTACATGCGTGTAGTGAATTGAGGAGAGTGAAAAATGGCGAATACAGAACTGATGGATACAGAAGATGAACTGAAATTTTATCAGGAAGTTCATGCTATACTGGATGAGGCAAAAAGTAAAATATATGAAGCTGCTAATAATATTATGACATATGCATATTGGAATGTCGGCAAAAGAATTATTGAACAGGAACAAAAGGGCAATAGAAAAGCAAAGTATGGTTCGTATCTTATAAAACGTCTTTCGCAAGAATTGTCCGATGAATATGGCACAGGATTTTCGGTTGCCAATATTAGGAATTGCAGACAATTATATTTGACATTTCCAAAAGAATCTTATGGATATTCATTAATTGGAAAAATTCATTGGTCACATCTTAGAACTATTATGCGGTTGGATGACGAGGAAGAACGGAATTTTTATTTGAAAGAGGTTGCAAATGAATACTGGTCTGTTAAGGAATTGGAGCGCAATATAAAATCCGGCTATTACAAACGCATTCTTTCAGCACAATTTCCTGATAAAGTTGGACAAACTTCTAGTTTCGTGAAAGATCCATATGTTTTAGAATTTATGGGGATTAGAGATAATAAGGAAATTGCTGAAAAGGATGTTGAAAACGCAATTATCAGTAATTTGCAAAAATTTCTTTTAGAGTTGGGGAGGGGGTTTTGCTTTGTGGACAGATAGATGCGTATTTGCACCGAAACATCTGATTTTTATATTGACTTAGTGTTTTACAATTATATATTAAAATGCTTTGTATTGATAGATTTGAAAACTCATAAGCTGACTCATCAGGATATTGGACAGATGGATATGTATATCAGAATGTTTGATGATCTAAAAAGACAGTCAGATGATAATCCGACTATTGGTATTATCTTTTGCACAGATAAAGATGAAACGATGGTAAAGTATTCCGTTTTGAATGAGAGTAAACAGATATTTGCATCTAAGTATATGACTGTGTTGCCTACGGTAGAAGAACTAAGAAATGAGTTGGAACGTAATAAATTGATGTATAATGAAAACAAATTGGAATAATTCGCTACACACTGTGTAGTGAACTGGAAAATTTAAATAATGATAAGAAAAATAACAAGAGGATTCTAATGCCAAAAGATAATAGAAACTTTTTTGAAAAGAAAAAAGATTGGTCGGAAATAAAAGATACTTTGCTTGGAGCTTATCTAAAACCATACTTTCAAAAAATCTTGATGACAAGGCATCCAGTTTTTTATGTAGACTGTTTTTCTGGTAAAGGAAGATTTGACGATGGAAAACCGGGTTCGCCAATTATAGCTTTGAATGTTCGGAAAGAGTGCATGGCAAGTACAAAATCAGAAAAAGCAAGTATTGATATGTGCTTTATTGATTTAAATTATGCGCCGGAACTTGAAATGAATTTGACAAACTATAGGGACTTTAGCTGAAAGCCTATTATTATATCTGGAAAATATGAAGAAAAAATAATTGAAGTCCTTGAAAATAAAAGAAATTATAATGTGTTTCTGTATATTGATCCATATGGAATTCAGGCATTAGATTCTGAACTGTTTGATAGATTTTCAATGTTTGCCTTCGCCTCATTTGAGATGCTGATAAATTTTAATTCTTTTGGATTTTTTAGAGAGGCTTGCAGGGTTTTAAAGGTAGATTATACGAAAGATGCCGCATTAACAGACCTTGATGATTTGATTGAATATTCGCCGATACAGGTCGATTCCAGTCAAAAGTCGGTTGAATTGCTCAATAAAATTGCAGATGGAACTTATTGGCAAGATATAGTTAATGATTTTAACGCAGGACAAATTGATGGTTATCAGGCAGAGGAGAGATTGTCAACTTGCTATAAGCAGCAACTACAGAAAAGATATACATATGTTCTTGATATGCCAATACAGATAAAAAAGACAAATCATCCGAAGTATAGACTGATTCATGTATGTAATCATGAAGACGGATGTTTATTGATGGCACAAAACATGTTGAAGAGGACAGATGAATTAGTGCTGAATATACAAAGAGAGGGACAGATGTCGATTTTTGATTTTATGTCTGATGTGAGTACCGATAGTTCGGGGAAACAGACAACTATCTATGATGTGAAAAAGAAGATGTGTTCCTATTTACAAAACTATAAAGGTGAAGTGCATTTGAATAAATTGCTGGCAGAATTTTATGGGCGTTATGGTTTGATTGGTTATATTAATATGGTTAATGACGCTCTTAAAGAATTGGAAGCGGATGGGTTTATACAGATTTGTAGACAGCCACAATTTTCAGAAAAAAATGGTCAACCTTTAAGATTTATGGAAGAAAAGGGGGGACGCAGCGTTATAATTAGGAGGCTGCAATCATGAAGAAAGTGGCTGGTTATATACAGCGAAAGACAATGCTCTATGAAACGGGTGTAGAGTATGGGGATTATACTATGAATCATGTTCTAGGTTGTGCGCATGGCTGTAATTTTCCATGTTATGCTTTTTTACAGAAAAAGCGATTCGGGAAAATTCAAACATATGAACAGTGGATTCAGCCTTATTTGGTATCAAATACGTTACAGCTTCTTCAACAGGAAATACCAAAATTAAAAGATAAAATTGAGTCCGTTCAGCTATGTTTTACAACAGATCCGTTTATGTATGAATATGATGAAATTGCACAGACGAGTTTAACAGCGATTCAGATGCTTAATCAAGCAGATATAAAATGTACAGTTTTGACAAAGGGAATACTTCCAATAGAGCTTGCAAATTACTCTAGTGATAATGAATATGGTATTACACTGATTTCTTTGGATGAGGATTACAGAAAAAAGATGGAGCCATATACAGCAACATACCAAGCAAGATTGGCGGCAATGAAAGCATTGCATGATGCTGGTTGTAAAACATGGGTAAGCATAGAGCCGTACCCAACACCGAATTTGATTAATCAGAAATTGGATCAATTATTAGAAGAAATATCCTTTACAGATAAAATTATCTTTGGGAGGACTAATTACTGCAAGGAGGTATCTGCTTATAAGCAACATAAAAAGTTTTATAATGAACAGGCGGAATATGTAATTGAGTTCTGTAAAAAGAGGAATATACTTTATCACATTAAGGAAAAAACAATTACAACGGAAAAAGTTTAGTAAGGAGCTTCCTGTATAATATAAAGTGCAAAGGGAGTTGATAAAAAAAGATACCTCGTGTATAGTTGAATTCTTACTGACCCAATAGTTGGTAAAATTCAAGAACACAAGAGGTATCTAAGATGAATAGTAAAGCAAAGAAAGCAAAAAAGCAAGCAGTTATTAACAATTCAACAGCAAATATTTTATCAAAGGAAGAACTGGCCAGGAGGACTGCCATGCTTCAGGAAGGCATGAAGGCTGCGACCTGGCGGGAACTGGAAACAAATGGCAAATTCACAAAGAACGATAAACTCACGTTTATTAGCGATGATATGCTTATCATCGGATGCGATATCGGAAGTGAAATGCATTATGTGAGAGCCATTGATTCCAGGGGACGGGAACTGAGCCAGGACGCATTTCCGTTCAGCAACAGCTCAGAAGGCTTTCAGAGTGCAAAGGCCTGGGCTTTGGAACTGGCTGCCGCAAATGACAAGCAACAGATCGTGCTCGGCCTTGAGCCGACAGGGCACTACTGGTTCTGCCTTGCGGCATGGATGGTTAGCAATGATATCAGTGTTGTGCAGGTGAATCCTTACGCAGTGAAGCAGACGAAGGAGCTTGAGGACAACAGCCAGCGTAAAGATGACCGGAAAGATCCGAAACTGATCGCAAATCTTGTGAAGGATGGGAATTATGGCATGCCCTATCTGCCAGAAGGGCTGTACGCGGACCTGCGGAGATTATCCATGCTGCGGGACCAGCTGACAGAAGACCGGATCAGGAACATCAACCGCCTGCACAGGGAGATGAAGATTTACTTTCCGGAATACAGGGACGCGTTTGGGAAGCTGGACGGGGCATTCACCCTGGAGGCCTTAAAAGCAGCCCCCTTCCCGGAGGATATCGTAAGATTAGGGGTGGACGGCCTGAAGGATATCTGGCATAGAGCAAAGCTGCGTGGGCGCGGCTACAGCAAGGCAGACCAGATTGTCCAGTACGCAAAGGAAAGCATCGGCCTGGAGCATGGGAGAGCCGGAGGAAGGAAAGCGGTCAAAATCTTTGCGGAGCAGATCGAGTCCCTGTCAGAGGCGTTGGAAGAGATAGAAGCAGA
>CAJTIU010000085.1 GCA_910576335.1 Lachnospiraceae bacterium | reverse complement strand
AGGTGGAACCTCTTCATAAACTTTGTGGCAAAATCAGAAACGCTGTTCCCATTATCGGTTGTCTGTGGTATACTTGACATGGCATAGATCTCCTTGTTGTGTAGTTGTTTTTTGGCAATTCAATTATACCACAGGAAAGAGGTTTGTGCCTTTTTTATTGGCTAAAGTATTGATTTTTCAAGGTTCAACACACCATACGGTGTGGGAAGTTTGAGTTTAATATATACAACTTCCCCACCGTTATATTCCTCCCAAACTCACGCATCTCTCTTCTCTTAGAGAAACGTTCCAAGCCAAGAGAACAGACTTCTGCCACAATGTATCTAATATAAAGAGAGTTCCTCTATATCTCCATTATCAAGGTAAACATGATATTCTTTATAAACCATGCCGCTAAACAATGCTTTTGCATCATGTTCCTCGTTTTCAACATATTCGTATGTTGTAACATCTAACATATTTCCAAGAACCGAAATTTTAGTTGTTGTTTTCCTGACAAAATTTACTATTGCATGTATTTCGTCATTGTTTCCAAAATATTTTTCGTAGTAACTCAAAGCACATTCTTCTATATTAATGTTTTCAGCAATTGTTACAATTCTCCAGTTTCCAGTTGTATCGTTTCTTACGGATGATATGTTTATATTACCCTCACATTCTTTGTCAATATCTTTATTACTTATTCTATTCATGCCTTCTCTATGAGCAACCTTCTCTTTTTGAGTTGAAACAGGTATCTTTTCTTCCGATGTTTTCTCTTTTGTTACTTTCAATGATGTCAAAATAAGCCCTAGAAAAAGAACCAACAATAAAATCAATATTCCTGTCAAAGCATAAAGGAAACATCCGCTCGTGCTCTTTTTTTAGTCTTTTTAGTAACCATTTTATTTTACCTCCTAATACAGCCTTTTCTTTTCCCCTCATTTCTTCAATCCTCTATCTTTCTCTACCATGTATACGCATAAGAATAATTCGCATATACGGCATATGTATCCGGAATGATAACATTATAATTTCCGTCATAATGGAACGGAAATTCTAGATAATCAACCGCTCCTGAATTGCTGACTTCCGCATACCTTCTCTCATATCCTACGACATATCCATTTTTATAGTAAACTACTGCTATCTGTGTAAAGTCATTTTTTATACCATTGTTTCTTACTTGCACCATTACGTTTTTGTTTCCAACATTATACGTCATGCCTATTCTAGAGGCGTTTGTTATGATATTTGCCGCATTCTCTACCTTGATATTAATTTTATGGGATGTCCAGTCCGAATCCGAATTCCATACGAACAGTGCACACTCCCACCCGGGTTGCAATCCGTAATTGTAATCAGAGCCCATTTTTAATAACGTCCCCCTTGAATCATAAAACAGGCAGTCAACACCAACTGACACCGTATACGAATAGTTGTTTTTCACAAAAATAACTACCCCATTATGGATGCTTTGGCTTCTGTATGAAACATTTTCTACTTGTGTGCTGTTACTCTGGTTATTATTTTGATTTCCACTGAAATTTTTCTTTTTCTTGACTACAATTTTACATTTATATGTCTTTCGCCCGACTTTTGCCCTCAGATAAGCTGTTCCCCTTTTTATTCCTTTGATCTTCGCATAGGTTTTAGTCTTTTTCAGAATTTTGATCTTATTTCCAGATACTGTCCACTTCACTCTTTTCTTATTATTTTTAAGCTTCACCTTACAAGTCTGCCCTATGGGAATAGTTTTCTTGGCTGTGCTTAACTTCACTTTTTCGGATGCCCTCACATTGACCGGAATCATTGAAAGCATAATAAAAAGAATACCCATTACAATCCAACATCTCTTTAATTTTCTTCTCTTCACTATTATTTCCCTCCCTTTTTCGTTATTGAAATCATAAAATTATATCAATATGTGCTTCTGTATGCCTACACCTTAGTATACTGCGTTACTAGGGATATTTCCGGCAACAGTCAATAGCCAAAGGCGGCAGACCCCTCTGCCGCCCTGCCTCTGACTATTTTTCAATTAAGAATACAAACTTATTGCTGCTCCACACATTATCCGTAAAGTGTATCTCTATCTTTTGATAGTCCTGTGGAACTTCCCAGCCAATCCAACCTTTTAGCTTCTTTCCTGCTGCAATCGTTCCATCAAGCTGATTTCCATTCTTCTCCATAGGCGCTGTAAGTTTCCGTAAATTATAACTAAGGAGTTGACCTATGAAGCCTCTAAAAAACAAAGTCAGTATCACCCTTGATTCGGATATTATCGAAAAAATCAAGTTGCTTGCTGAAAAGGATGACCGTTCCTTCTCTCAGTACATCAATCTCATTTTAAAAGAATATCTAAATCAAAAAGAAGCATAGGTTCTATCTTATGCTTCTTTATTTTCTCACTTTATTCTGTTTTTGTGGTATGCTGGCAGCATACATTTACCAAAATAACGCATCCAGGAGTCTCCTGCTCCTTAATCTCCATTGAAAAGCTCAGACTCATCACCATCAGATATCCGGTCACTGCCAGAATCATTTTCCATGCTGTACCTGTCCGGAATCCAGGCGGAAGGTATTTTCGCCATGCCTTTCCTTCTTTACACTCATTTACCGCTTCACATGATTCTGCAAAGTCAGCATAATATTTTCCGGCTTTAAATCCCTGCATATGACAGGCTCTTCTGCCATATGCAGCGGATAAAGTGCACGACACACTTCCTTTAAAATATGGCATCCCTCTTCTTCTGAGAACCTGTATTCATTTAAAATATCGCTCAGGTTCCGCCCTTCAATATACTCCTCTATTACAATCAATCGCGTTCCATCTTCAAAAGCAACTACGGCTATCAGATCCTAAATGGAACCAAAAATCCCGGACGGGACAAAATCATCGCGCTGTGCATCTCCCTCAAACTAACTTTTGAGGAAACACAGCGCGCACTTACACTCGCCAATACAGGAATCCTGTATCCAAGAAGGAAAAGAGATTCCATTTTGATCTTTTCACTGAAAAAATCTTTATCCGTGTCAGACACAAATATTCTTCTAGATAAACATTCTGAAGAACCCCTGGCTTAAGCCAGTTGGGGACGGGGCATTTTTAAAAATGCCCCGTCCCCAACTCTATGTTAAACATATAGTTCTGCCAACATCCACATTCTGTTTCCCGGCTGTCTCTGTTTTTTCCCCTTTGACTGCTCTTTTTCTTTTATTTTTTTTCTTTTCGCGAGGTACTCTTCCATTGATATAACTTCCGGATAATCCATACTTTTTTTCTGCTGCATATTATTACCTCCAATCTGCCATAGCCTGCATATATCTTAAAGCTTAAGGCCTTACTCCCGCCTTATTATTATATGATTGCATTTTTAAGTATATGCCTGCTATTTTTCTGTTCCTTAGCATAAATTTATTATAAGAGGTAAATATGTCCGCAATATGGCAGATTTCTTAAAATATCATAAGAAATTTCTTAAAGTATGTGTGATTATTATTAATTCTCATTTATCCTTATCTATATATAATATCCTCTCTCCCCGGTCCATTTGAGACCATGGTAATCGGGTATCCGATCTCGCCCTCTATGAACTCAATGTAGTTTCTGCAGTTCTCTGGCAGCTCTTCATAGTTCTTAATTCCCCTGATATCGCACTTCCATCCCGGAAGGCGCTTCAGCACAGGCTTTGCCTTTTCAAGCAGATGGGTAGCCGGAAATTCCTTTGTGACCTCTCCGCCAATCTCATAGCCTGTGCATACCGGAATCTCGTCCAAATATCCCAGCACATCCAGTACAGTAAAGGCAACATCCGTTGCACCCTGGAGCCTGCAGCCATACTTTGACGCCACACAGTCAAACCATCCCATACGTCTCGGGCGTCCTGTTGTTGCACCGAACTCGCCGCCGTCTCCGCCTCTTTTTCGAAGCTCATCCGCCTCCTCACCAAAGATCTCACTGACAAATGCGCCTGCACCTACTGCGCTGGAGTAGGCCTTGCATACAGTGATTACTTTCTGAATCTCATAAGGCGGGATACCTGCACCAATAGCTCCATATCCTGCCAGTGTAGAGGAGGAGGTCACCATCGGATAAATCCCGTGATCCGGGTCTTTCAATGTTCCAAGCTGTCCCTCCAGAAGGATGTTCTTTCCCTCTTTTACAGCATTATGAAGGTAAAGCGCTGTGTCGCACACAAAAGGTTCTACCATTTTCTTATATTCCATCAGCTCCTCAAAAAGCTCCTCCGGCTTAATCAAAGGCTTGTGATAGAGATGCTCCAGAAGCACATTCTTCTGCTCTGCGATTCTTACGACCTTTTCCTTCAGAAGTGCATCGTCAAACAACTCACTCACCTGAAAGCCGATCTTTGCAAACTTATCTGAATAGAACGGAGCAATTCCCGACTTTGTAGAGCCGAAGGACTTTCCGCCCAGTCTTTCCTCCTCATACGCGTCAATGTTCTTGTGATAGGACATGACCATCTGAGCCCTGTCAGATACAAGAATCTTCGGCTGCGGCACACCTCTGTCCACAATTGACTGCACTTCTTTAAAAAGCACCGGTACATCCAGCGCCACGCCGTTTCCTATTATACTAGTCGTATGGTCGTAGAATACACCTGACGGCAATGTATGAAGAGCAAATTTCCCATAATTATTTATAATCGTATGACCCGCATTCGCTCCCCCCTGGAAACGCACAATAATATCGGCCTCTCTTGCAAGCATATCCGTAATCTTGCCCTTGCCTTCATCTCCCCAGTTTGCACCTACTACTGCTTTAACCATAATGAATTCCTCCTACATGGTATGAGTAACATCATACCGTCACTTTTATGATAAAATCACCGATAGCCATTATACTATATTTTTCCTGATATGTACATGTTTTTCACATTTTTCGTTACTATTCACAACCAGGAAAGCCGTTCATAGTAACGATTCGGGACAGCATTCCAAGTTTTGCTGCGCAAAAGCCGCCCCTCACTTCTGTATCGTATTCTTATGGATTGCGCAGTCCCAGGCATTCCCGGCCATATGTTCTTACATAAGCGGCGCAATCAGTCTCAGCACCCTTCCGGAAAGCTTGGTGAAGAGCGTCTGCCCCTTTACTTCTATCAGGGTCATCTTATGGCATTTGCTCAGAGTCCGCTGGAAATCCCGCTCAATTTTGTCCACCTCTGAATTATTATAAACTCAAACTTCCCACACCGTATGGTGTGTTGAACCTTGAAAAATCAATACTTTAGCCAATAAAAAAGGCACAAACCTCTTTCCTGTGGTATAATTGAATTGCCAAAAAACAACTACACAACAAGGAGATCTATGCCATGTCAAGTATACCACAGACAACCGATAATGGGAACAGCGTTTCTGATTTTGCCACAAAGTTTATGAAGAGGTTCCACCT
>CAJTIU010000084.1 GCA_910576335.1 Lachnospiraceae bacterium | reverse complement strand
AGTTCCCGATGAATGATTGGTACACAGATACCGTAAGTGCATTATAGCACATGCATCAGCAATAGGATGATCCTTTTGTTTGGAATAGACTTAAAACGTTTGATTGCAGCTATAAGCTGCGCTATGGAATATGGCGAATGAACTTAGAGGAAGCGTAGATGGATGGGATTTCAAACAGTATGTGTTAGGTATGCTGTTTTACAGATATATTTCTGAAAATTTTGCTAGATATGTAAACGCAGGAGAGATTGAGGCGGGGAATGTCGATTTTGATTATGCTAATCTTTCTGATAGTGATGCAGAGCCTGCAAGAGAGGAATTGGTTGATACAAAGGGGTATTTTATTTTGCCGAGTGAACTGTTCAGCAATGTGAGGGAAAAAGCACCACAGGACGAGAACTTGAACGAAACGCTTGAAAAGGTGTTCCGAAATATAGAAAGTTCTGCACAAGGACATGACAGTGAAAATGACTTAAAAGGTCTGTTTGATGACCTTGATGTAAACAGCAACAAGCTTGGTGGAACAGTAGAAAAGAGAAATGCGAAACTGGTAAAACTCCTGAATGGCGTTGCCGAGATGAAATTGGGAGATTATCAGGACAATACCATTGATGCATTTGGTGATGCTTATGAATATTTAATGGGTATTTAATGGGTATGTATGTATCTAATGCCGGAAAAAGTGGCGGAGAGTATTATACTCCGCAGGAGGTTTCTGAACTTCTGACAAGAATTACGGTGTATGGAAAGAAAAATGTAAATAAGGTGTACGATCCAGCATGTGGCAGCGGATCACTGCTTCTTAAATTTGCAAAGGTTTTGGGGAAAGAGAATGTCCGACAGGGCTTTTTTGGACAGGAAATCAATATTACTACATATAATCTCTGCCGTATCAATATGTTCTTGCATGATATTGGCTATGAGAAGTTTAACATTGGACACGGAGATACATTGATTGAACCGTTGCATTGGGACGATGAGCCTTTTGAGGCGATTGTGTCTAATCCCCCATATTCGATTAAGTGGGAAGGAGGCGATAATCCTATTCTTATCAATGATGAAAGATTTTCTCCGGCAGGTGTACTTGCGCCAAAGTCGAAGGCTGATCTTGCATTTATTATGCACTCATTATCATGGCTTGCGACAAATGGAGTGGCTGCTATCGTATGTTTTCCGGGGGTAATGTACCGGGGCGGTGCAGAAAAGAAGATTCGAAAATATTTGATTGATAACAACTATGTGGAGTGCATTATCCAGTTGCCGGGAAATCTGTTTTTCGGGACAAGTATTGCAACTTGTATTATGGTTCTGAAAAAGAGCAAATCAGAAAATAGTACATTGTTTATTGATGCATCAAAGGAGTGTGTAAAGGTTACAAACAATAATAAGCTCACAAGTGAGAATATAGAGAATATTCTTGCTACTTATGAGGCGAGGGAAGATAAAGAGTATTATGCAGCAGTTGTTGCAAATGACAGGATTGCTGAGAACGATTATAACCTTTCTGTTTCCTCTTATGTGGAGCAGGAAGATACAAGAGAAAAGATAGATATTAAGTTACTGAATGCCAAGATTGAACAGATTGTAGCGAGAGAGCAGGTACTTCGTGATGAAATTGCTAAAATCATCGCAGAAATTGAGGGAAAGGTATGAGTTGGGGAAGGGCTTTTATAAGTCAAGATTATGGCAGACCAATATATAAGCATAAAGACTTACCTGTATATATTACGGATGAATTTGACTTTTTTAGATGTGTAGAGTTTAATAATGAATTTTATGAAAAAACGGCAAGCATACTTTTTAATGGCAATTTGCGGGAGTGTACAGGAAGATATTCAAAGTTGTTTCCTAATCAAAAATTGTCTTATTGGGCAGATAGTCCTATAACTGCCAGAGCAGAAATAAAAAAGCATGGTGCAGGAAATAATATTTTGACATTCTGGGCTTATGATGATGGAACAAGTACATTTCCTACGTTGCAAAACCAAGAGCCATTGATAATTATTGATGGTCGCAAATGTGGTGTGCAAGATTTATTAGATAAGGCAGACAATGGTATGTTGCTTACAAAAACAGAACAAGATTATATGGCTTCTTTGCTTGCACAGGAGCCTGACTGTTTGGTATTTGATTCTCATGCAAAAAAAGGAGGAGAAAATTTTATGTTTTTTGAAAAGGGATTTCAGAAATTATCCTTGCGGCAATTGAGGCTTCGCTTTGGAAAGCGAGACGGAGGGAATTATAATCTAAATGAAACGCAAAATTCAGTTATGATTTTGTTTGTATCTAAGAAATTGAGATTGATTCATTGGAATTTTTATGAGGCATTTATGGGGAAATGGTTTAATACAAAAAGGTTCTATGAATATTTAGAAAAGAAGGTAGTAAAATGAGCACATTCAATATGGTTGCATCCATGAATGAAAGTACGGTGGTGGCAGAGTATACATCGGAGAGCAGGCGTTCCGACAGTTATCAAAGTGAGGCGGAGCTTGAAAAAGAGTTTATCCGTATGCTGACGGAACAGAGTTATGAATATCTGCAAATCCATTTAGAAGCAGAGCTGATAGAAAATCTTAAACATAAGTTAGAGCAGTTGAATGGCTATGATTTCACGGATAGTGAGTGGGAAAGATTTTTTCGGGAATATATTGCAAATGCAAACGAGGGTATTGTAGAAAAGACACGCACTATTCAAGTGGACTATACAAAGGTTTTAAAGCGTGATGACGGAAGCACGAAGAATATCAGGCTGATCGATAAGGGAAACATACATAATAACCGATTGCAAGTGATTAACCAGTACGAGGTGTTGGGAAAAGCAGGAAATGCTACAGAAGATACGGCTAATCCGGCTAATTACGATAACCGATATGATGTGACAATTCTTGTGAATGGGTTACCGCTTGTTCATATAGAACTGAAAAGGCGTGGAGTGGCAATCAGAGAGGCATTCAATCAGATTAATCGTTATCAGCGTGACAGTTTTTGGAGCGGGTGCGGACTGTACGAGTATGTGCAGATTTTTATTATCTCGAATGGCACAAATACAAAGTATTATTCTAACACCACAAGGTTTTCACATTTAAAGGAACAGGAGAAAAGTTCAGGTAAAGGGAAAAAGACAAGTAATAGTTTTGAATTTACTTCTTTTTGGGCAGACGCAAATAACAAAGTGATACCTGATCTTGTAGATTTTACAAAAACTTTTTTATCCAAGCATACTCTTCTGAATATTTTAACGAAGTATTGTGTATTTACCTCAGAAGAACTGCTCTTGGTTATGCGTCCGTATCAGATAGCGGCTACGGAGAAGATATTAAACCGCATAGAGATAGCTACAAATTATAAGAAATGGGGAACGATTGACGCAGGCGGGTATATCTGGCACACAACTGGAAGTGGAAAGACATTGACTTCCTTTAAGACAGCACAGCTCGCAAGCCAGCTCGATTTTGTTGGCAAGGTGCTGTTTGTAGTTGATAGAAAAGATCTTGATTATCAGACAATGAAAGAATATGACCGTTTTCAGAAGGGAGCAGCGAACAGCAACACATCTACTGCAATTTTGCAGAGACAGTTGGAAAATAAGGACAAGAATGGTAATTATCACGAGTACAAGATAATTATAACCACCATTCAGAAATTAGACGGATTTATCCGCAAAAATAAAGGACACGAAGTATTTGACAAGCATATTGTCCTGATATTTGATGAGTGCCACAGGTCGCAGTTTGGGGATATGCACACAGCGATTGTCAAGAACTTTAAACGGTATCATATCTTTGGATTTACGGGGACACCGATATTTTCGGTCAATGCAGGAAGCGGCAAACACGCTGATTTGCGTACCACACCGCAGGCTTTCGGAGAGAAACTGCATACTTATACAATTGTTGATGCGATTAATGACGGAAATGTACTTCCATTTCGTATTGATTATATTAAAACTATTAAGGACAGTGATAAAGCAAAGGACAAGCAGGTATCGGCAATAGATACAGAAAAGGCACTCTTAAATCAGGCGCGTATTAGTGAAATTGTATCCTACATATTAGGACATTTTGATCAAAAGACAAAGCGAAACCGGGGAGACAGTTTCACATTTTCCATTTTGGAAAATGTGGAAGAAGTAGCTACGGCAAAGAATAGAAACGAGATAAAGGAAAAGAAGAATAAAATTCGTATAAAAGGTTTTAACTCCATATTTGCAGTAAGCTCCATAGAGGCTGCAAAGCTCTATTATACAGAATTTAAGCACCAAATGGAGAACTTGCCAGAGGCGAAAAGGCTTAGGATTGCCACGATATTCAGTTATGGCGTCAATGAGGCGGAGAATGATGATTTTGTGGTTGATGAAAATTCCGAGAATACAGACGGACTGGATCAAAGTTCACGGGATTTCTTGGAAAGTGCTATTGACGATTATAATAGGTTGTTTTCCACTACTTATGATACCTCAAGCGACAAGTTCCAAAACTATTATAAAGATGTATCGCTTAGAATGAAAAATCGGGAAATTGATATTTTAATTGTTGTGAATATGTTCCTTACCGGATTTGATGCGACAACGCTGAATACTCTCTGGGTGGATAAGAATTTGAAGTACCATGGACTTCTGCAGGCGTTCTCCCGTACCAACCGGATTCTCAATTCTGTAAAGACATTTGGAAATATAGTTTGTTTCCGTAACTTGGAGCAGGAAACAAATGATGCGATTGCACTTTTTGGGAATAAAGAGGCAGGCGGTATTGTCCTGCTGAAAAACTATGCAAGTTATTACAATGGATATGATGAAAACGGAAAACACTATGAGGGATATACAGAACTGATTGACAAGCTGCAGACGCTGTTTCCCCTTGGGCGTTTTTCGGAACTGGGAGAGCAGGACAAGAAGAAATTTATATCTTTGTATGGTGCAATTTTGAAAATAAGGAATATCCTGTCCGCCTTTGATGATTTCGTTGGGCAAGAGATACTTTCACCACGGGATTTTCAAGATTATCAGAGTGAGTATATAGATCTTTATGAAGAGTTCAAGCCGAAAAAGGGAAAAAAAGAAAATATCAATGATGATATTGTATTTGAAATCGAACTTATAAAGCAGATCGAGGTCAATATTGATTATATTTTAATGCTTGTGAAGAAGTATCAGAAAGACGGGAATAAGGATAAAGAGATTGTAGTTACGATTGAAAAGACAGTCAATTCAAGCCTGAACCTGCGGAGCAAAATAGCGCTTATCAGAGAATTTCTTTTGAGGGTTAATGCCGATACCGAAGTTGACGGGGAGTGGTTGAAATATGTTGATGAACAACGGGAAAATGATCTTGTTGTAATTATAAAAGATGAAAACTATAAATGAGCAAATTCAAAAAATTGCACAATGAATCTATGCTACTAAGGCCAAAACCTCCTTGAAATGCACATGCCTTTCCCCACACTGGTAGATGTAGAAGAGTCTTTCCTCTTGAATACGGCGGGAAATAAAAGCATAACCCTCCTCAAAGGGCATGGATTCCCCGCATCCTGTGCAGGCAATGAGATGTGCCAGTGACATCAGGAGCCAGTAACGCTGGATTCCTTTTGCGGAACGCATTTGGTATCGGTTAAAAGCCAGTTTACCTTTGGAATGGCGGAAAAACAGCTCAACCGGCCACCGTTCTACATATTTGTCCAAAATCTCCCGGGTGCTTAGGGAAACATCTGTGCTGATAAAAGCACGCAGGGCTTTGGGATCATGGAACGCGTCCTTCGGGTAACTGATCAGAACTGCTGCATTTTCAATTCCGTTGAGGCTTCCTTCATACCGGTAGACATAATAGCTCCGGTTGCCAACGGTCACGAGGCTGACATCAGCATCTGTCTTCCGGAAATGAAGGGCAAACTCACTGACCTTCTGCTTTATGCCGCAGGGGTACAGTACCCGGTTCGTCTTCAGTGCGCCAATGGTATAGAAGCCCTTTTTGATAAAAGCGTCCATAATGTCGCTGCAGGTATACCAGCTGTCACAAAGAAAGCAGGAGACAACTGGCGGTACGGGCAGCTCCTCCGCAATCTCCTGTACGATTTTTACCTTTGATCTGCTCTTATCATACATGACGACA
>CAJTIU010000083.1 GCA_910576335.1 Lachnospiraceae bacterium | reverse complement strand
TTCTTGTTATTAAAGATCATATTCCGGATTGTGGGACTGGAGGCCTTTGTAAGAAGCCATGTGACCGAGATCCTGTTCCTCTTCGGAATGACCGGGATGATCCTGGGCTCCGTGGACGCCATCCGCCAGAACAACATCTGGCGCATGGTGGCCTACTCCTCGGTTGCCCAGATCGGCTACATCTTCATGGGGATCGGCATGGGGACCGAGGGAGGGATGGAAGCGTCGGTATACCACATCTTCGCCCACGCATCCGCCAAGGCCCTGGTGTTCACCGCCGTATCCGGGCTGGTCCGCGTATCCGGCGGAAAGACAGGCCTTAGGGACCTTTCCGGGGCCGGGTTCCGCAACAGGGCGGCAGGGGCAGGCTTTGTAATCGGGAGTCTGTCCATGATCGGGATCCCGGGCTGCGCCGGGTTCGTCAGCAAGCTGATGTTCGCGAAGGCCTCCCTGGAGGATGCCTTCTACATGATCCCGGTGCTTGCCTGCCTCGCCATCAGCACCCTGCTGAATGCCATCTATTTCATGCGGGTGGTGCTGTTCCTGTACACGCCGGATGACGTGCGCACTCCGGAAGAGGCGCACCTTCTGGAGGAAGGGCGGGATGCCGGATACGGGAAAGGGGCCGCAGCCGGGACAGTCCCGGCCGGAACCTTCGGGGAAAGCGGAACCCGTACGGAAAACAGTCTGCAGTTTTATATTGCAGTCACCGGTTTCATCTGCCTGAACCTGTTCCTGGGCATCTGCACGGGACCGGTTTCAGAAGCAGTGAAGGCAGGACTTTCTATTTTCGGATAGTACCGGTAAAAGGTTCATTATTCACGGCGGCAGTTAACCTTTTGTTACGGGAAACCGCCCCTGAAACGTGGGGCTGTACTTACGGAATGGGTGTTCTGCGCACATTTCCGGATCGTGAATAGTGGCTAAAAGACAGAAGAGGGAATACCCGGACAGGAGGAACATCCTGCAGCAGGCAGCCTCCCCTTCTGTTACAGGGAGGAAATTCATATGCACGAAATCATTTTATGCTTAATACTGGTACCGGTACTGGCCGGGACTGTCATCCTGGGCCTTCCGTCAGAAATGTCGGAAAACAGGACTGTTTCCCACATTTCCGTGGCAGTGCTTGGGATCCTTGCGGTCCTGTCGGTCCTCCTCTTAGGCATGTATCATAAATCAGCCGGCGCAGCAGCCGGTTTTACCATCTTTTCACTGACAGAAAACCTGGACATCTGCTTCAGGCCGGATGACCTTGGGATCTTCTTCATGGGATTCATCCCCCTGGTGTGGCTCCTTGGCGGCATCTTCTCCCTGGAGTACCTGAAACACGAGACCCGGAGGAAACGCTTCTGGGGCTTTTATCTCCTGACACTGGGTGCGCTGCACGGGCTGAGCCTGTCGGGGAATCTTGTGACCATGTACCTGTTCTTCGAGATGATGACCCTGGTATCCATGCCCCTTGTGCTCCACACCCAGACCCACGAGGCAGTCATGGCGGGCCTTAAGTATCTGCTGTACTCCATGTGCGGGGCGTATATGGCGCTGTTCGGCGTGTTTTACCTGTACCACCTGGGAGGAGGCCCCGTGGAATTTTCCCCGGGAGGCGTCCTCTCCCCGGAAACACTGGCGCAGGGCGGGGTCCTGCCATACTTATCCATTTTCCTGATGATCCTGGGCTTCGGGGTAAAGGCCGGGATGTTCCCCATGCACGCATGGCTCCCGACGGCCCACCCGGTAGCCCCGGCCCCCGCGTCCGCAGTGCTCTCGGCCATCATCGTAAAAGGCGGCGTCCTGGCAGTGCTGCGTTCCGTATACTACACCGTGGGGGCGGACTTCATTCAGGGCACCTGGGTGCAGTACGCCTGGCTCGTCCTGGCCCTGGTTACGGTCTTCATGGGCTCCATGCTGGCCTTCCGGGAGCCGGTCTTCAAAAAAAGGCTGGCCTACTCGTCGGTCAGCCAGGCATCCTACATCCTGCTCGGCATGGCGGTCCTGCATCCGGCGGCGCTGACCGGCGCCCTGATGCATGTGCTGTTCCACGCCTTCATCAAGACCGCCCTGTTCCTCACTGCCGGAGCCGTCATTTACCAGACCGGATGCACGAGGGTGGACGAACTGGCCGGGATTGGGAAAAGGATGCCCGTCACACTCTGGTGCTACACCTTCGTGTCCCTGGGGCTGATCGGGATCCCGCCCATGAGCGGCTTCATCAGCAAATGGTACCTGATGTCCGGCATGCTGGAAAGCGGGACAGGGGTATTCTCCTGGCTGGGTCCGGCGGTGCTTCTCATAAGCGCCCTCCTGACCGCAGGCTACCTCCTGCCCGTAACGATCCGGGGTTTCCTGCCGGGAAAGGACTACGATTACAGCAGGTCTGGCAGCCTGGAGCCGTCCGGAAAGATGACCATACCCCTGGCCATCCTTGCGGCAGCGGCACTGCTTACAGGACTGTTCCCGGGAGGCCTTGCCGGGTACCTGGGCGAAATCGCACAGTCAGTATTATAAGGAGGTGAAAATATTGAACGAATGGTTTTTAATCCTGGCAGTCCTGTTCCCGGTCATCCTGGCAGTGGGAATCCCGCTGCTCCCGTTTGGAAAACGCGTACATATGGAACTTTATACGGAACTGGTGGTCATCCTCACCTCCATGATGGTGCTTCTGCTCCTTCTCCATACCCCCGGGGAGCTGACGGTCCTGCGCTTCTCGGAAAAAGCGGCCTTCGTGCTGGAACTGGACGGGCTGGGCAGGGTCTTTGCAGGGCTCATCGCGGTCCTGTGGCCCATAGCAGTCCTGTACTCCTTTGAATATATGTCAACTCAGGAGAGGGAGCGCCCCTTCTTCATGTTCTACGTCATGACCTACGGGATCACCCTCGGGATTGCATGCGCGGGGAACCTGCTGACTATGTATTTCTTCTACGAGCTGCTGACCCTGGTCACCATCCCGCTGGTCATCCACCCCTTCACAAGGGCGGCAGTGCTGGCCACCCGGAAATACATCTATTTCTCCATGGGAGGGGCGGCCCTGGGCTTCATGGCAGTGGCCTTCCTCCTGCGTTTCGGGGAAAACGCAGGCTTCACCCCGGGCGGCATCCTGGGAGGAGAGGCAGCGGGAGTGGGAAGGAACCTCCTGCTCCTGGTCTACGTGGCGGCCTTCCTGGGGTTTGGCATCAAGGCGGCCATGTTCCCCTTCTACTCCTGGCTTCCGGACGCCGGGGTGGCGCCCACGCCCGTGACGGCGCTGCTCCACGCGGTGGCAGTGGTAAAAGCAGGAGCCTTTGCCGTAATCCGTCTCACCTACTACTGCTTCGGGACAGAGCTCCTTTCCGGGACCTGGGCACAGAAGACAGTCATGGGGCTTGCCATGTTCACCATTGTCTTCGGCTGCAGCATGGCGGTAAAGGAGACCCACATAAAGAGACGGCTTGCCTATTCCACGGTGAGCAACCTGTCCTACATCCTGTTCGGGGCTGCGCTCATGACCCCGGCGGGGCTCTTCGGGGGGCTCTGCCACATGGTGTTCCACGCGGTGATGAAGATCAGCGCCTTCTTCTGCGCCGGAGCCATCATGCACCAGACCGGGGAACACTATATCCATAAGATGACCGGATTCGGAAGAAGGATGCCGTGGGTATACGGCGCTTTCCTCATATCGGCCCTGGGCCTGATGGGGGTTCCGGGCGGCTGCGGCTTCATCAGCAAATGGTACCTGGCGCAGGCAGCCCTGGAAAACGGCAGCACCCTGGCAGTACTGGGGGTGGGCTGCCTCCTTGCAAGCGCCCTCCTGACAGCCATCTACATGATGACCATGATGGTACGGGGCTTCTTCCCGGAAAAAGACTTCGACATGACGTCCATCCGGCATGTAAAAGACCCGGGCTGGCAGATGATCGTCCCGCTGATGCTGTTCTCCGCAGCCATCGTGGTGCTGGGGGTCTGCTCAGAGCCTCTGGGGAATTACCTTACCTCTGTGGTAAGCAGCCTGTAAACATGTAATGAGAAAGTGTCAAAAGGCATTCAGACACACGGACTGCCCCGTGCTCGTGCATGGATTTCTGTCCCTCCCACAGACTGCCAAAGCGTGTCTGAAAATTTATTTCCGTCATCTGTACACCCCACTTTGCACGGGATTTGTGCTAAATTGTGGAATACATCTGCCGGAACATGCAGGAAAATTTATACTCACGGCAGATTTCATCGGCCGTGAGTATCGCGCCAGCCGCAGTCGCAAAGCGGCATACTTCCTTATGCGGCTGTATGCATCATGTTATGCTGTGCGGCAGGATTTATCTGGCGCGCAGTATAACACCCAGAAAACTTTAAGCTGTAATGAGGCCTGGCGCTGACATAAAAACAGCAGGCGGGGGAACAGGTCTGTTCCCCCGCCTGCGTCCTTCCCCACTACGTAAAGCAAGAACCACAATATAAATTTTACTACAGGAAAAAAAGGTCCCGAGAGGCCATTCCAGAAAGGAGGAGCCCATGAACTCCCCACTACTATTCATACCCGTATTCTACCCCATGGCAGGAGCCATCCTCTCCTACGCCATGGGAAGAAAAACCAAAAAAGGAAGAGATTACCTTGTCTCCTTCATCGGCATCACCGAATTCCTCCTGCTCCTTGCAGCAGCCATCCTCCTGAAAGAGGCAGAAGCTTCCGCCCCCGCCCTGTGCGGCATGGGCCTCACCCTGAAACTGGACGGCTTCCGGGGCCTCTACGCCCTGACCGCTGCCTTCATGTGGATGATGACCCTCCTGTTCTCCGGGGAATACTTCACCCACTACCGGAACAGGAACCGCTACTACCTCTTCCAGCTCGTCACCCTGGGAGCCGTGCAGGGGGTATTCCTGTCCGCGGACCTGTACACCACCTTCATCTTCTTCGAGGTCATGTCCTTCACCTCCTACGTCTGGGTCGCCCAGGACGAGAGAAAAGAATCCTTACGGGCTGCTGAGACTTACCTTGCCGTCGCAGTCATCGGGGGAATGGCGCTCCTCATGGGGCTGGCCCTCCTCCATACATACACAGGCACACTGGACATCAGCAGCCTCCCGGGAGCCTGCCGGGATTTCGGTGACAAAAAGAAGCTGTACCTTGCCGGAGCCCTCATGCTCTCCGGCTTCGGGGCCAAGGCCGGGGCATTCCCCCTGCACATCTGGCTCCCCAAAGCCCACCCCGTGGCGCCGGCACCGGCATCCGCCCTGCTGTCCGGAATCCTGACCAAGTCCGGCATATACGGCATCCTGGTCATCACCTGCTATCTGTTTTCCGGCGACCAGAACTGGGGAACCCTGATCTTGATCCTTGGAGTCATCACCATGTTCTCCGGGGCAGTCCTTGCCGTCTTCTCCGTGGACTTAAAAAGGACCCTGGCCTGCTCCTCCATGTCCCAGATCGGATTCATCCTAGTCGGGACCGCCATGCTCTGCCTCCTGGGGGAACACGGAAGCCTGGCAGCCGGGGGAATCTTCCTCCACATGATGAACCACTCCCTCATCAAGCTGGTGCTCTTCATGGCCGCTGGCGTGGTTTTCATGAACCTGCATAAGCTGGACTTAAACGAGATCCGGGGCTTTGGACGCGGCAAGCCCTTCCTGAACATCACCTTCCTCATGGGAGCCCTCGGAATCGGCGGGATCCCCCTGTGGAACGGCTACGTCAGCAAGACACTCCTGCACGAGAGCATCATTGAATACTCCAAGGCACCCGCCTATGTATTCGTGGAATGGATTTTCCTCATAAGCGGCGGCCTGACCGTCGCCTACATGCTGAAGCTCTACATTGCAATATTTGTTGAGAAGAATAAAGATCTGGAAATCCAGAAAAAGTACGATACCATGAACCACCGCTACATAAACCGGCAGAGCATGCTCGCCATCGGCATAAGCGCCGCCGTCCTCCCTGTACTGGGAATGACCCCCACGCTCACCATGGCCCGGATGGCCGGAAGCACCATGGACTTTTTCCGCATGCACGGGGAGATGCACGTCCCCCACTTTTTCAGCCTTGAATGCCTGAAAGGAGGACTCATTTCCATTCTCATCGGTGCGGCAGTCTATCTGCTTATCATACGTAAAGTCTTTATTAGAAAAGAAGCAGACAGCGGACAGTGGGTCTATGCAGACCTCTGGCCAGCATGGCTCGACCTGGAAAATCTGGTCTACCGCCCGCTGCTTGAGAGGGCTCTGCCCTTTGCCGGATGCTTTGTAAGCCGTATCTGCGATACCGCCGTGGACGGTCTGATTGTCCTTCTGCGAAAGACACTCTACAAAGACGCAGGGATCGCCTACCGCACCGGATCCCTCCCAAGGCTTGAGACCGTACTGGGCTCTGTCCTTGACAAAGGAGCCGCATACTTAAAGCATCAGGAGGAGGCCATGACCTACCGCTTACAGATCCGCCGCAGAAGACTGGAGCATAAGGAAAGCCGGGACATGATACGGTTTTCCCTGTCCTACGGGCTGCAGCTTGCAGGAATCGGACTGGTATTTGTACTGATCTATCTATTCCTTTAAAAGTTGGGGACGGGGCATTTTTAAAAATGCCCCGTCCCCAACTCAATTGGGACTAGCCGCCGCGTTAGCGGTTTGGTATAATTCATAAGGAAAGTATCAGATTCAGAGCAACAAAAAAAGAACAGTTATACAAAAGATAAACTGCTCTGAATGTGATTCTTTCTAATTTTACCAAGCCGCGGACGGATCAGCCAGGAAGTGTATGGGGATAGTATCTGTTCCCTTTGGCTAAAATGTTGCATTTTTGAAAGGATAGGCCGTATAAAAACCACCTTTTTGTGTAACTTCACGGAATCATTTTATAAATGGGCATGCTTCGCAAGCCTTCTTGCGGAGGCCTGAAAAAATTTTATTCAGTGGACAAAAGCCTTTATCAGGAAGTGCCACAGGTCCTTCCAATACTCTTCATCCGGCAGCATCCACACTCCGGGCAGATGCGGATGTCAACCTTCCATACCGCTTTTATAAGTTCAGCTATGGACAGGTGGGCATAT
>CAJTIU010000082.1 GCA_910576335.1 Lachnospiraceae bacterium | reverse complement strand
CGATAAGTTTTTTGTGAACATCAATACCACAACATTTGTCGTAAATTTTATCCATAAAGGCACCTCCTGGAAGAATTTACGGCACGGTACTCTGTCTTTTATCATTTTACTATACGTCCTTTTGCCATGAACAAGAGGCTGGACAGATGGTGGTGCAAATGAGAGTACCTGAAATCAGTTTAGGAAACGGGCTTCCTGCCCAAAATAAACACGATCTTTGCCGTTGCTATAAGTATAAACAATGGCACAAATAAATTCAACAGCCTACCGTCTGCACAGTTTCATTTATGGTGGTGCCAAGTGTGTGGGCATGGAGGTTTAGGAACAAATTTTCTACCATCATAATTTATTCCAGCAGAAACTTGATGCAATTCTTTTTCCATAATTTCATAGGCAAGTATCACTCCGTTTTCTACCAGATAACGCTCATGCCTTGTTGTTGAAAATCCTAATTTCTCATAAAGTGCTGCTGCTGGCAATGAAGCATCCAAATATACCTTATCATGTTTTTCGCCAATTTGAGCCTCTATTGTTTTCATAATAAATGTACCGTAACCCTTTTTCTGAAATTCCGGCAACACATAAACTCTTGTGATATGATCATCCGCAAAACAGCCTGTTGCCACAATATTTTCATCTATCTTAAGTACGCTTACATAACCATTTTCAATATCCTTTGCTATTGCTTCCATACTGTGATGCTCACAGAAAAAATCCACCACTTCTATCGGGTAGTATTTCGGATAAACTGTTTTTATAGTATGCTGTACCACATCATAAACGGTCTGTAAATCCTCCGTTTTAGCTAATTCATATATCATAATCTTTCTCCATATTTTACATATTAATCCACTGTATAAATGCTGTCTTGTCCGAACTGCTATACCTAGCATTTCGATAGAAGTTTAACGTACTTGCTTCCTTAGAACCAGTAAGCAGCATTTTATAACAATTGTTATCTTTAGCAATCTGCTTTGCAAAATCCAGACAAGCCATAGCATACCCCTTTTTTCATCCAACAGGACAGCATTGCTCCAACTCAAATCCCATTAGTCCAGATGCTGCTTTCCATGTATTTCCAATATTTCCTTTTGCTCCTACAAGCAAGAATTTCTTCTTTATCAATACTTTATGAAGCTTTGACAATGCATATAGATCCGTAATAATTTCACACTTCTTTGGAAAAATCATCTAGCAAAACAAGACTTTTACTCATTCTTTCGTTCCTCCAATATATTTTACATCATAATCTCACTATCAAAATATTGTTCCTGAAAATGAATCTGCTTCTTGATTTCTTCTTTCGTAAATGTCACTCCTACAGGTGCAACAACCCACTTTTCTTCCACATCATCATTTCTATGAACAGCAGCAATAATCTTACCTGTAAATTTTTCTACAGCTTCATCCACACCTAATATGTAAGCATCCTGTTCCTCTCCGTCCGGCGCCATAATACCTTCTACGTATCCATAATTTATTGGATAATACATATCCTTATGTTCAGGATGGTAACTGCCCACTGGTCTATCAACCGTTACAGTTACTGTTCTTCCAATAACAGAATTCATCGAGCTATGCACTATATTGAAATTTTTCTCCAAATCATCTGCACCATTCAAAACAATCTGTTTGCATAATAACAATTTCTGCCACTCATCATGTTTTGCCTTGCTTCTCATATCAACACTACCAGTATCATATTTTCTTGCCCACTCGATAAACTCCATATGATTTGTATACATGCATGTCTATTTTTCTCCTTCTGAATTATATTTACGAATATTCTTATATAATGATTAGGGTGTCAAAAAGTCAATTTCTTAAACAGGCACTGCTATATTGCACAAAAATCAATTCCTGTTCACAATCTCTCTCGCACAAGCCCTTATGTTACCTAGCCGTCCTGTCCATTCTAAGGCATTTTTTCCTTTAGGCGTTCCGTTATGCCCTGTGCCTGTTTCATACTCTCTATGAGCCTTTCAAATCGTTCCTGTGCCTGCCTGTCAATGTTGGCATGTATCCAAAACAGAAATGAAACGGATAATATCAGGATTTGAAGATATTGCAGAAAAATTACGCAGCAATGTTCCAATAAGCATATTTAACCAGATTATCCATACGGAGTCTCGCCCGTTCTGTTTTCCTTATTTCTATGCCTTTCTTCATATATTTCACGGATCCAGATTTTCACCGGGTGTTTCCACTGCTCCCTGGGACTGGGGATATTTTTAATCAGACTTTTCGGATTCAGCCCCATTTTCTTTGCCATTCGGATTTCTCCCTCATTTAACCGACATTTTTCTTCGCTTCCGCCCAAATTCTGGTTTGTATGCCATCCTGCATCTCCCTTTCTTCTTAAAAGTACGTCCATTTATTCTACCCCTAGAATCTCTCTTACTAATTCCATATGTGGCTTGTCAGGATTCCTTTGATAGATATTTACATGGTTCAGATCCCCGCACCGGTCTGTAAATGACGGAAACAGGAATCCACATTCCGGTTCTCCCGGCTCATATTCCCCGGAAAGCGGACAGATTACGCAAATTAGGTATTCAAACACTTCCTCCGATTCTCCCAGCCGCTCTTTATCCGATGCCTTTGCCGGAATGTCATAGCGGTCATGGAATACCAGGACGGCATACTCTGAATCCGCATGGTAACGCTCCATGACCACATCATAGAACGTATCCATCAGTGCATCATTCTTCAGCCCGCATTCCTTCATGGCCATGAGTAACTGCCACATGCTTCCCGGTTTCTGCGCTTTCGGCGCGAACTTATATTTCTTCAGATTCTTATTGGTATCAGCAAACGGCACCGTCTTTGCCAGTTTCAGATTCTTCGCTCTGTCGGAACCGGACAGCTTCAGGAAATTGGTATTAAAGCTTCCGCCAAACTCCCCGTCCCGGTCTATGTAACACCCGGCAACCCTCGTTATGGATGCCCGGGCCGGCGTCATCCGCCTGGTCAGTTCCAACATGTCTTCCCTATTGATCATTTTTGTCTCTCCTTTTAACTTGATTTATTCTACCAGATCCGGATAAGGCCAATCCAGTATCCCGCCAAATTCCAGAACATTTTCGTATCCCATATCTGCAAGCTTTTGTGCCGCCTGTTTGCTCCGGTTTCCGCTCTGGCAGTATACCAGGATCTGCTGGTCTTTATCCGGCAGTATATCCGGTTCGCTTAAAATATCTTCATTTGTCAGGCATACTGCGTTTTTGATATGCCCGGAATCATATTCCTCCTGTGTCCGGACATCCAGAATAATCACATCCGCCTCTTTATCCATTCTCTTTTTTGCTTCCTGCGGGCTAATCTGCTCATAAGTCATCATTACTTCCTCCTGCTTCTGATCCTTATGAGCTTCCATCATATTCAAAATGGCCTCCACAGTTTGCGCCTGTTGTTCCTCCCAGCTGATCTTGGCAGCATGGTCGCCCTTTTGCTCCCCGTAATTTCCAAACTGCGCATGGTTTCCTCCTTCTATGCAGACTTCCGCATAATCCACAGGCATGTATGCTCTCCCTTCCTCCACCTTCTCCATATTCAGAACACCATCCTCACTTCCATAGAGCGACAGGACAGAAAAAGAATCCGACTTCAGGCTTTTCGTTGGATATGCTGCCAAAAAAACCAGACCATTAAAACTCTCCAGATGCTCGGACGCATAGGCTGCCGCCATTGCCCCGCCCAGAGAATGCCCGGAGAGATACCAGTGATCGTACTCATAAGAATCCATAATCTTTTCAGCCTTATTCTGCCCGAAAAATGCTAGATTACAAGGCATCTTGATAAGAAAGCAGTCGATTCCCTGCTCTGCCAGATCACCCAATAATGGAAGATATGCCGTGTATTCTACTTTTGCACCTGGATAGAAGATCATTGCCGCATTATTTCCCGGTCCATCCAGATATAGACCGTCAGACATCTCTGTTACAGAAACAGGCTCTTTTTTCTGCAAATATTCCTGTACGTTTTCATCTGTATGATAGTAGTCGTTTACATACCAAATACAAACAATTACTATAAAGAGGAAGCTTATTACCGGAATAATAACTCTTTTCTTCCATCTCATGTTTTCATGTCAATCCTTTCTAATGATTTCCTTCTTTATTTATACTTGATTACTGGCAGCTGTTTCCACTTTTTTCCAAATTTCCCTCTTTCCAATGCAAAAACCATATCTTCTGTTCGTTCAAAATAACCGATGTCCCTTTTCCAACTCATGCCGCATTTGCAATACTTCAGACCAATAAACTGCTGTTTCATCTTTCTTCCGCAATTGGGGCAGATTCTCTTACTGTTTTTGTTTTCCATTGCATCTATCTATCCTTTCCAGCCAATACTTTTTCATTATACCCTTCTTTTTCTCTCTGTGCAATCATTCCGCCACCCATTGTTCCCCATTCGTAACATTTCAGCCATCAAAATTGAACCCAAAAAAAATAATAGAAAAAAGTGCCGAAATTTTTCAGCCTCTTTGCAACGGCTTTTCCACAATAAATTTCATTTTTACATCCAATTGGGGATTACAGCGTGGCCATGGAATCCTATGTGTATAACTTTTCTGTAATTCCCGTTTTTCCTGCGTTTTTTCAAAAAGCTGTCCACAATCTCCCGCAGACACCAGATGTTATCCACCGTCATTTTGACGGTATGGTACACTGCTAGAATTCGCTTTTTCTTCGCGTTTCTGATAAAACCAGATTGTCGGACATTGAAAGGAGGCGTTCAAAGATGGGCGGCAATCATGAAAAAAGCATGTACAACCAGCTTATGGAAGCCATGGCACGTCTTGATGCCGTGGAACAAGATCTCCATACTGAAAAGACCGGACATAAAAACGATGTTGACCGTCTGAATGCCAGGATAGATTCCCTTGAACATGAAAATCAGCTTCTTAAAGACGACAACGCCCGCTTGAGAAGCATTATCAATAATGACAGCTCCAACACTTCCCTTCCGCCATCTACGGACCAGAAAGGCGGAAAACCTGCTAACACCTATAACAGCCGCCAGCATACAGAGCGTAAAGCAGGAGGTCAGAAAGGACATAAGGGTACAACCCTTACAAAAGCAGAAGTGGAAGAAAAAATCCGGTCAGGAAAATGCAGGCACGAAATTAGGGAGATTGGAGATCCTTCCAGCCGGAAATATGTCACAAAATACGTTGTAGACCTTGATGCTGCATCTCTTGTAACGGAAATACGCATCTATGCAGATAAGAATGGGAAATTCAACATTCCGGATGAATATCGGAGCGATGTAGTATACGGAGCAAATGTAAAAGCACTTGCGGCAGTCCTCTACAGCGAGGGCGTCATGTCAAACGACAGGATAGCTGCATTCTTAAATGCTGCAGGCAACGACGAACTCGGTCTTTCAGCCGGGAGCGTTTATGGATTCTGCAAAAAACTTGCAGGGAATGCTGAAAACAGTATCCAAAATTTAGAAGAGGAACTGCTGAACCATGAAGTAGTATTAACGGATGCAACCACAGTAACGGTCAATGGAGAACAGAATTATATCATTTTGGAACAGACCACGGTGAATGCAATGTCCATATCATCCGTTATCTGCGTAAGAACACTGATGAGACGGGGCTTCCAAAAAGTGCCGGAAGGTTGGACATCACTTTCTTTTCCACCGTTTCCACGATACGCTCCGCAAAAGCGTTCTCTTTCTCCCTCGTTTCCAGATACGGATCATTGATTTTTGCTACACATCTATCATAATAATCATTGACCGCCTCTATCACGAATCTGTTCTGCGATTTGAACATCTGCCGCACTTTTGGGGAGTGCAGAAGCTCCCACGCCTTGCACTCGTCCCCTTTCTCCATGTTGAAACGGATATTGTGGTTTTTATTCTTCATCCGGATACGCCCCCTTATCCGGCAGAAGCCATTGCTTTCTGTCTGCGCAGTTCATATAGCAGAAGTATTCATACCCTTTGGCGTTTACCCGTATATCATGGTTGAAGGTAACATTTTCACTGTCATAGTCCCCTACAAGTTTCACAACTTTTGCGCCGCCGCCCATAACGTACAGTTTCATAAGGTTTGGATTATAACCATGCGCTTTCAGCTCCGCAAATATTTTATCAACATAGGTTTTTGCCGCTTCCTCCATGAGCTGCTAGTATTCCCCGCCCACTTTTGTGTCTCCGTAGCGCAGATAATCCTCCATGATCTCCGCTGGAAGTTCCTCCGCTTTCCTGTCCAGAATAAGGTTACGGATCGCCATATAACATTCACAGGTGTATCTTTGCGGCTGACAGTCCCCTTGCTTTCAGTTCCTTTGCAATCGCGGCAAGGGTAAGGATATAATTATCGTCATCCATTTTTTTCTGCAACAAAATCCTTGTATCCCTCGCCTATGGTGTAGTAGCCACCGTTATATTCCAGATAGTCCCTCGTAAAGACAGGCGGTTGGCTGCTCCTGCTTACAGAAGTCGGAAAACAGCATCTCGCCGTTTTATAGTTCTCATAACCTGCATCCACACCTAACCCGGATAAACCGGAAAAGCTTATTTTGTATTTTCCCCTTTTGTGTTACTATAAAGAAAAAGGGGATTTCTATTATGTTGCTTACAGATAAATATGCTGATAAAATTTATGGCATCATTACCTGTTATGACCGCATGATCATCCAGGGATACATCCCAAGCTGGAGCCATGCTGATGCAATGACCGCATATATGAAGGCCAACGGTATCCGCATTTTTGATTATCCTGATTTCTCAAAGCCCCTTACAGAACAGGTTCGGCATAATGCAGAAAGGATTGCTTCGGAAAACGGGATTGAGATTGAGTTCATCCGCAAGCTCCATGCCTTCCGCAAAGATGACCGTATCCAGAAGCTCCTTTCTGAAACCGGAAAAACAGAAGGCCTCGTCCATATCTTTTCTGCCATGGAATGCTGCAATACTTACAGGCCATGGCATGATAAAGCAACCGGGAAGACTTCCTATTATGTCAAGCCCTAAATGCAAGTTTTTTGCGGCCTTGACGTGTTTTTATACCTCTTAAACAGGAGCCAATGGTGATGGATATCATCGTATCTGGTACTGAATAGTTGATAGATGGGTATGGGGGAATAGAGCGTCCCTTGTTTCT
>CAJTIU010000081.1 GCA_910576335.1 Lachnospiraceae bacterium | reverse complement strand
ACCTTCACAGAGTTCTTTATACACAGCTTCCGGCAAAATTATTTCATCAAATAATTCCTTTAGAAGAAATAGCCGACCTATCGACAACAAGCCTATGATTGGACTAGTATTACATAATACGGTTTGTTTATCCATTACTCCCTCCTAATAAACTGTCAATAGCATACTCATCCATCTTCAATTCTTCGTTTGTATAACTCCCCCATGGAATGTCATGTGCTTTCAGAAAATCAATAAAATCCCAAATACTTTCCTTAGCCAGTTCTGCCGCTTTCTCCAAGGTAACAAGTCCCGAAACAAACAAGCCTACTACAATAGAAATTGTTAATCCTTTCATTTGAGGATATTTAATAATTGTTATAAACTATCATAAAAAATGCCGCCAACCCTTGAAGACTCTAAATTTAAGCAAGTCAACTTTATTTTATTCATTACATCATTTTATATCGTTTCCCTCATGATTACAAGTGCTGATAAGGGCAAAAATTTATACGATTTCCATCTGATAAACCATAAAGGGCAGATAACAAGTATGTTAAAACTGCGTTAAAAATATGCCGGGCATAGCCCTTATACGGGCTGTTTTCCGGCATATATTTATCTTTATTATTTTTTAGAAAATGCAATCGTTACCACCGTTCCCACATCCACAGTACTTTCCAGACTGAGCTTTGCATGGTGGTACAGAGCACCATGCTTTACTATGGCAAGACCAAGACCTGTTCCACCTACCTTTTTGGAATGGCTTTTATCCACCCGGTAAAAGCGTTCAAACACCCTGTCCTGATGTGATATAGGAATCCCGATTCCCGTATCACGCACAATCACATTCACGCCATCTCCCGTCTGGTTTACCAAAACATCCACCGTACCATTTTCCTTGTTATATTTAATCGCATTGTCACAAAGGTTATAGAGCATTTCCTCCAAAATTTTATGCACGCCTATAATCTCTGCCCTGCCGCCAATCAAATGAAAGGTAATATTCTTCTTATCGGCTTCTTTTTCCAACCGTCCGATTACTTCCTTTGACAATTCATATAAATCCACCGTTTCCTTTTCATAAGGAATACTCTGCCCGTCAAGTTCAGAAATCTTAATAATATCATTGACTAACGTAATCAGCCGCTGTGCCTCATCATAAATGGATTTTGAAAAGTCAGTCACATCATTTTCCAGAACATCGCCTGCTTTCATCAGTTCGGCAAAGCCAGAGATAGACGTCAGCGGAGTTTTCAGTTCATGGGAAACATTTGCCGTAAACTCCCGGCGCAGCATATCCCTTTTTTCACGTTCCGTAATATCCAGAATAACCACAACGGCCCCAATTACGGATTCCTTCTCATAAACCGGATTGGCAATCAGACTGTAACTGCGTTCCTCCCGCACCATCGTATTCTCTGCCTTTATTCCTGACAATACATCGGATATAACGCCTCTGAACTCTTTTGCCCGGCAGAACAGCAGGACACTCCTGTCTGCCGGAGGGGTAATCTCAAGCAGGTTTAATGCGGCAGAATTATAGGTCAGGAGATTGGCGTCTGCATCAATAACCAGAAAGCCCTCACTCATATTTTCTGTAATAAGGTTAAATTCTTTCTGTTTTTTGCGGGCGTCCGCAAGCTGTTCCCCTATCGTTTCTTTCTGGTCTGCAATTTTCCGTAACAGAGGTGTTAATTCCTCATATGTGTCATTATTTTCCGGTATTTCCAAATCCAGTTTGTTAATTGGTTCTATAATGGCTTTTGATACCCTTGCGGAAAGCACCAGTGTTAAAATCAATGCGACAAACATAATGAATAAAATCGGCTGAAGCATCCCCATCAGAATGGTTACTACCGTATACTGTTCTGTCGAAACCCGCAGTATGCTGCCATCGGAAAGCCGTATGGCATAATTCACTGTTTTTTCCGTCAGGGTTTTGGAGTACCTCGTACTCATGCCCTTCCCCTCTTTCATTGCCGTTTTAATTTCATCCCTGTCGGCATGATTATCCAGTTCGGACACATCTGCCCTACTGTCGAACAATACCGTTCCATTTTCATCAATCCATGTGATACGGTTATTTCCGGCAAGTCTGTTATTCTTGTTATCAAAACTGTCAAAATATCCGGCTCCCTCATTTTCAAGAGCATGTGCCAGAAAGCCGGCCTCATTGGCAAGCTCTTTCTGTATCTGCTTTTCAAAAAAATGAAACAAAAGCCCCATAATCAATGCAATGGTAGCTGCCAATACAAGACAGACGGTAAGCAGTGACGAACGAAAAATTTTTTTATTCATTCCAATCGCCTCCTAATTTATAACCGATTCCTTTTATAGTCTGAATGAGTTTTCCGGCATCCCCCAGTTTTACCCGCAGTTTCCGGATATGCACATCCAGCGTCCGGGATTCTGTATAATATTCCCCCCAGACACTGGTTAAAAGCCTGTCACGTTCCACTACATTGCCCTCTGCCTCCAGCAGAACCATCAACAGCAGATATTCCTTATAGGAAAGCGATACCGCTTCCCCTGATACCGTAATAATATGTTTTGCAGGATTAACATACAGCCCGCCAATCGTATACGTTCTGTCATCCTGCGTTTTTTGGGAACGCCTCAGTACCGCCCGGATCCTTGAAATCAGTTCCATCGTTCCAAAAGGCTTTGCCACGTAATCATCCGCTCCCATATCAAGGCCTGTGACCTTATCAAATTCACTGCCCTTTGCGGTAAGCATAATCACAGGGATATGCGCAGTCGCTGCATTACCTTTCAGTTTATTCAGAATCGACAACCCGTCTTCTTCCGGCAGCATAATATCCAGCAAAACCAATTCCGGCAGTTCCGTATTTAGTCCCTGCCAAAATTCCTTTGGAGAAGAATGCCCCTGTACTTCAAATCCCTCTTTTGACAGCGCATAGCATACCAGCTTTCTTATATTATCATCATCTTCCAGCAGATAAATCATGTTAACCGATTCCTCCTTTGGTGGAGCTTTCCTTATTTTCAGGTCTTTTCCGATGCTCTCCGGTAATGGAATAAATAACCCATTCCGCAATATTTTCTGCATGGTCGCCAATCCGCTCAAAATATTTTGCAATCATCAGCAAATCCATAAGAGCCTCCGCATCGTCGTGTCTCTCCGTTATTGATTTTATCAACTCCCGCTTTACCTTGTCAAATAAATCATCCACGATATTATCATGTTCAATTACCAGCCAGGCAATATCCAGATTCATTTTTACAAAAGATTCAATACTTTCTGACACCATTTTGATCGCTGCTTCTGCCATTTCCCGGATATGGGTTTCGCCAAGCGTTCCCTTTTTTGCCACATAAGGTGCAATCTCCACAATATCCGATGCCTGATCTCCAATCCGTTCCATATCGGATATCATTTTCAAAGCGGCTGAAACAACTCTCAAATCTTTTGCCACGGGCTGCTGCTGCAAAATCAGTTTCAGGCAGAGGGTTTCGATATCACGCTCTTTTTTATCAATCTGCGTATCCGCATCCAGACACATATTTTTGCTGTTTTCTTCATTATCCGTAAGATATTTTACCGCATTGGTAATTGCCTCCTCGCATAAGGCTCCCATGGTAACAAGTTCTGTATTAAGCTGCGATAACTGTCTGTCAAATTTATTCCGCATTATCCAAACCTCCCTGTAATATAATCCTCTGTCCTCTGGTCAGACGGTGTGGAGAACATGGTCTGCGTATCATCAAACTCCACCACCTCGCCCAGCAGGAAGAATGCTGTCTTATCTGCAATCCGCACTGCCTGCTGCATATTGTGGGTTACCATAATAATCGTATATTTTTCCTTCAGTTCCATTGCTAAATCTTCAATCTTTGAAGTGGAAATAGGGTCAAGGGCAGACGTCGGTTCATCCATCAGAAGGACTTCCGGCTCTACCGCCAGTGCCCTTGCAATGCAGAGCCTCTGCTGCTGGCCGCCACTCATGCCCAATGCACTCTTTTTCAAACGGTCTTTGCATTCCTCCCAGATTGCCGCCTGCGTCAGGGAACGCTCCACGATTTCATCCAACTTAACCTTTGATTTGATTCCATGTATTCTTGGACCATAGGCAATATTATCATAAATACTCATTGGAAACGGATTCGGTTTTTGAAAGACCATGCCAACACGTTTCCGCAAAATGTTTACATCAATCCCCTTGTAAATGTCAATGCCGGAAAGCATAATTTCTCCTTCGATACGGCAGCTTTCCACCAAATCATTCATCCGGTTCAATGTTTTCAGATAAGTGGATTTTCCACAGCCAGAGGGGCCAATCAGCGCAGTGATTTTCTTTTCCGGGATTTCCATGTTGATACTTTTCAGGGCATGGCTCGCACCATACCATAAGTTTAAATTCTTTGTCGTGATAATGTGTTCCATAACTTTAACCTCGTTTCTGTTTCAGTCTAACCGCCGCTATCTTTGCCGACATATTGATAAGAAAGGTAAGTACAAGCAATATAGCGGCAACCGCAAACGCAACATCAAACTGCCCGCGCTCTTTCGCATATACATACATGGCAACGGTCAGGGTAGAACCCGCATTTCCCGCCTGCACTGCCTCTGGTACGGACAGCAGTTCATTTGCCATCCCTGCCGTAAAGAGAAGTGCGGCACTTTCACCTACCACTCTGCCCACCGATAAGATACAGCCGGTAACAATCCCATCAATGACACAGGGAATGACAACTGTACGAATCATATACCATTTGCCTGCCCCTAATCCAAGCGAACCTTCCCGGTATGCTTTTGGCACCGTTTTCAGGCTTTCCTGTGTGGTGCGTATAATCGTGGGCAATGTCATGATTGCCAGGGTGAGCGAACCGGCCATCAGACTGGTTCCCAGAGAGAAAAACTGCACAAACAGGAGCATTCCCACCAGTCCATATATAATTGATGGGATTCCGGCAAGGGTTTCTGTTGCCAGTTCAATGACCCGTACCAGTTTTTTATTCTTTGCATATTCGTTCAGATAAATCGCAGCCCCTACCCCAAGCGGCAGTACAATTACAAGCGTTATGATAATGATATATAAGGTATTCAGGATGTTTGGCAGAATCCCGACCGTACCACGCAAAAGGCTTGGTTTCGTAGAAACAAGCATCCATGAGATATGTGGAATGCCCCGGTACAGGATATATCCAATCAGTCCGAGCAGGAGAGAGCAAATCAATCCTGCTGATAAAACCATCATCAGCTTTAAGATAGTATCCTTAATTTTTCTTGCTTTCGATATTGTATCAGTCACATGTATTTCCTCCATTTTCCTCAAGAACGCTGTTTTTGCGTTCTTGATAGGTTTGCCTTAGTTCCACTTGGCATGGTATTTTCATGCAATAGTGGAACTTCAAACCTTTTTTTTAATTACTACATTTAATATCAGGTTAATTGCCATAATGAACAGAAAAAGCACCAGTGCGATGGAAAATAATGCCTGTCTCTGTAAGCCGGAAGAATAGGACATTTCACTGGCAACAGCAGTAGTCAGAAACCGGACGCTGCCAAACAGTTTCGGCATATTGGCAACATTTCCCGCTACCATCATAACCGCCATCGCTTCCCCGACTGCCCTGCCAATGCCTAATACAACCGCAGTGACAATGCCGCTTTTTGCGGCAGGCACAACCACCTTAAATACGGTTTCCGTCTTTGTCGCCCCCAGAGCAAGAGAAGCCTCCTCATATTCCTTTGGCACCGCCCCGATTGCCGTTTCCGATACGGAAATGACAGAGGGCAGAATCATAACAGCAAGGACAAGAATTGCCGAAAAGAGGTTTGCACCATCCGGGAGATGAAATATCTCCCTTACGTATGGAACAATGATGATCATTCCCACCAGCCCATAAACGACAGACGGGATTCCGGCAAGCAAATCTACCACATTCCTTACTGCACTGCTAACTTTCTTTGGGGACATCTTTGCCAGAAAAATAGCACATAGCAGTCCAATCGGAACTCCTATGAGGATTGCCCCCAGAGTTCCGTATACGGATGTCAGGATAAAGGGAAGGATTCCATAGGAAGGCTTTGCAGAAGTAGATGCCCAGACCTTCCCAAACAGGAAATCTCCCAGACCGATATCCCGTATTGCCGGAATGCCGCTTATCAAGAGAAATATAGTAATTAGGACGACAAACAGTATCGTCAGCAGACCGCATACCAAAAACAACAGGTTCATTGCCCTTTCCATCCACCTTGCTGTCTTTTTTATCTTTTCCATAACAGCCCCTCCTGTAATTACCGTTTGACAGGAACAGCACCTGCCTCTGTAATAAGGCTGTCTGCCTGTTCGCTGGTAGCGAAGTCGAAAAACTCCTGTGCAGCTTTAGAAAGAGCAGTGTCCTTTTTTGTGACCAGCACGAAGTTTCTCTGGACTTTGTATTTCCCATCCTGAATACTTTCTGTTGTCGGGCTTACCCCTTCCACGCTGACCATCTTTACCGTATCACCAACCGAGGCAACCGATGCATAGCCAATGGCATTTGGATTGCCGGATACCGTCTGCACGACATCGCCCGTAGACGTAAGTTCCTGTGAATACTTGCATTTATCCTTTGTGCCTGTCACTTCCTCAAAACCGTCTCTTGTGCCGGAAGCCGCCTCACGCCCAATACAGACAATCGGTGCGTCGCTGCCGCCAACCTCTTTCCAGTTGGTAATCTCACCACTGTAAATCTTCCCTATCTGATCAATTGTTAAATCTGTTGCCGGATTATCAGGATTGACTATGATTCCGATTCCATCAATGGCAACTACCGTTCCCTGTAAATCTGCTGTTTCATCTTCCTTCAGGTCACGACTTGCCAGTCCGATATCACATCTTCCTTCCGCTACTGCCTGTATACCGGAACTAGAACCCGTTGGATTGTATGTAACCTTTATATTTCCATGTTCCTCCATATAGGCTTCACTCAAAAATCCAATGACTTTCTCCATTGAAGTGGAACCGTCGGTGGCTATTGTTTGTGAACTCTTAGTTGTCTCATTTGCTGTACTTTTGTCAGTGAACGAACCAGCATTGCCGCTACATCCTGTCAATACCCCTGTCATAAGTGTAAAAACGGTTGCAATCATAATAAATTTTTTCATATTGAACACACTCCTTTGTTTTTTTTGTATGAACCAAGTATACCGTCCCCAATGTTAACTCTAAAAGTGCATATATGTTAATTGTAAGTTAATTGCACTGCAAAAGGCATAGAATATTTCATCTATGCCTTTTAACAACGGAATTATTTATCTACCCTGTATATATTCCTCGTTTTGTCTCTGATACATAGGACGGTTCTCCCTTGTACGTTCTTCCGGTTCCATATCCTCCATGAAACTCTCCACCGCCTTTACATACACCTCTGCCAGCTCTAACGTACATATGAAGTGCTATACTAAAGTTGTAACAGAAGTGGCTAATGAGATATAATCAAAATCACAAGAAACGAGGTACTCATTATGTCACAGAACTACACTCCCGAATTTAAGAAGAAGATTGTCCGCCTCCATGAGGAAGAAG
>CAJTIU010000080.1 GCA_910576335.1 Lachnospiraceae bacterium | reverse complement strand
TTTCCAGTATTCCTAACTGTCATTTAGAGCCAAAATCAATCATCATTCATTAAAATACTGTCTTTGAAGGACCATTTATCAAGAGTAAGCCAATCAGATTTAGGATTGGCTTCATAAAACAACCAATTTCACGGATTCAGGAACAATACAAACTCCTTTTTGTGACAAGACATTTTCAATCTCTGACCGATCAACAACTCCCCTTGTAGAAATTGTTTCACAATTTAGAAATGCGTCCAGGTAACATGCAAATTGTTCATTTAAAACGAGCTTGTCTTTATTCCGGTTGTTATCAATAATGAAAGTCGCACCACCACCCTCTATGGTTTCCAGCTCCCGGAAAAATTCATATGAATTCATACACTCTTTAATACTTGCATTATCATCAGGCATACACGTTACCACACAAATGATTTTGTCCGTTTCAGCTTGTAATCTCATTTTAGTGGCTGGCACAATTGCACTACCAGAACCACCACCGGAACTTCCCATAAGGAAAATAACATGACAATCTGTGGTTCTTTCCTTGATCTCATTAATAAGCAAGTCAAAGTTCTCACAGTTATTTTCTGCCAATAACTGTTTTGCATTTTTCCTCTCTTTGCTACTCCCATACCCACCTAAAATATGGTATTTACATTCTTCCGGTATATCCAAACTATCTAAATCCGACCTAGCCGTATTCGCTGCCATAACAGGATATTCCTTCGCATGAACACTTTTAGCAACATTACCTCCCATCTGTCCTAATCCAACAAAACCATACCATTTTTTAATGTTCACTGCCGTTTTCATCCGTATCTCCCTCCATATCATCATATTTTTTTAATAGTTCCAAACCTAAAACACTAATGAAATAACTATTTGCCCTTTCTACTTTTACTCCCGGTTCCACTAACTTTCTTTTCTGAAGAATTTTTATATGCTTGTACAGTGTGTTGGGCTTATTTCTTCCTTCTTGTTCAGAAATTTCTGTTACCGTCATTGCCCTTATGTAATTTGTGGCTTTGTTAGTTCGTAAAATCCTCATAATTACATATTGTGTTCTGACTAACTCTTCATTCATTCTTATCACCTTCTTTCTTTTAATGATATTCTCCTTTTATTTCTTACTAATTTGGATTCATTAGAAAAAATATATAGGCTTTTCAGCCTTTATATCATTCAGAATGTATTCTATGCATATACTTTCTTCTTTTTTTCTAATGGATACCCCTTATTCCTTATTCTTTTTTCAATGTCCGACATAAATCTCATGCTTAAAAATGGTACTTTAATCAGCACTTCATCATAATAGATGGAGCTATGCTGTCAGCATGGTAAAAATTACTATTGGAAATATTGCAGAAATGCACCGATATTACTTGAAAATCAGCTTAAATCATGTGATAATATCAATGGGCATTTTCTGCTCTACATACCAAAGACCTGTCCGATGGTGTTGCAGCACCGTTTGAGGAGAGGTCTTTTTAATTTACTGATGTTTATTATAGAATGTATGTTTGCTTTTGTCAATAGAGAAATCGAACTTATGTTTGATTTTTGTATATTCTCTAAATTCACCTCTCAAATATCTCTTACATTAATTTCCATAAAATAATCTTGTAAAAATATGAAATAAGAATTAAAATTATATTAAAACTTGATAGTTGCTATCGGAATGGAGGAAAAGAATGAAAAAACTAATACGTAAAATGACTGCACTTCTGCTTACTTTGGCAATATGCGGAGGCTCATGTATTGGGATTGATGCTAATGCACAGGAAATTGATGAAAAAGAATCCTCTCAGGAACTGGAAGTGTCGGATCAGTCAGAACAAATGATGTCTGCAAATGTAACGGCTTCAGACTTAAAAAATCCAATAATTGAAAAAGATGATAGTATGGAAGCTGGTCAAAAAGTAACATGGGATTGTGTGTGGTTTGGAAGTTATCCGCAAAGTGAAATAACAAGCTCTGATCCTGTATACAACACACTTCAAAATGCGAGTGGATGGGACGATAATAATGATATCATAATTGGCGAAACCCGTTACCGAAGAATGAAAAAAGAGGATGCAACTCATGCATATCCTGGAAATAATAACGCTTTTTATAAATGGGGTGATCCAAATAGTTGGCACTACTTTAAATATGAGCCAATTAAATGGCGTGTGCTGAAAAAAGATAATGATCAAGTGATGCTTTTGTCAGATATAGCGTTGGATGATCAAAGGTATAATTCAATAAATGAGGACATCACATGGGAGACCAGTACCATACGGAGTTGGCTTAATGGATACGGAAGTTCTTCCAACCAACAGGCAATAGACTATGGCAGAAAAAATTTTATCAGCTGTGCCTTTACTTCTGGCGAGCGTTCTGCAATAAAAAATACACCCTTGATAAACTCAGACAGTATAGATAGTGGAATAGAAGGGGGAAACAATACAGTAGATCAGATATTTCTTTTGTCGGAAGAAGAAGTATACGGAAACCATGCACTACAATATGGGTTTGTTTCGGAACGAACTATATGTGATGAAGCACGAGTATGTAAGAGCAGTACTTATACAAAAGCAATGGGAGTGTGGAGTAATGATACAAATACTCCATATAAAGGGAATTGCTGGTGGTGGTTACGCTCTCCGGGTGATTATTCTACGTGTGCCGCGTATGTGGAAATGTATGGCAATGGAGGAAGTCTCAGCACTAGCAATCGTACTTTCCCTGTCGCTAGCCATAGCAATGGCTTACGTCCTGCTTTAAATCTTAATCTATCATCTGATCAATGGAGCTATGCGGGGACGGTATGTTCTGATGGAACAATTGATGAAAAGAAATACAGTAACAATGATTCATTAAATGGAAACAATTCAAATCAGACTATCATCGATCGTGTTTCAGAATATACCTCCGATGAAATTTACGCTCAGTTTAATATGATATCAGAAAGTAACTATTCCTATGAAAAGAAATGGCAAATGTGGTTAAATCTTTTTACTTCTTATGGGATTACAGATGTCCGAGAAGGCATTAGATATTTAAGTAATACAACTGATAAGAGGTTTGCATATCTGAACTTAACGACTGATGAGTTATTTTGTGCAAATAATTTTCAATATATGTTGGATCATACGACAAAAGGACATTTAATGAGAGCGGCTTTAATTGCGGATGGTTTGGTTTTTAATAACGAAATTAATGATTGGTTAGACTTTACAACAATTATGGATACAGAATATCCAGGAGTTGCAAAATATAAAGCCATGTTATACGATTTTATGGGAGTAACTTCGGATAGTATTGAAATACAAAGTGATGTGAAACTGATAAGTGATCTTTCTAAAAACGTAACAGGTGCAGCAAAAATAAAAGCAGATAATTTAATAAAACGATTAAATGCATGTAAAAATGTAAAGGAAGAAACAGAAATATTAAAATCAAGCGAAGCATTAGATGTCTGGACTGAGCTTTCTAAAAAACGTGACGATAACGGAAATGTTCTTGTGTCGTATCAGTTAGATAAATCATCCGGTTTTGGACAATTTGAAAAAGCTATGGGTTACTCTACAAAAACAATTTCGATTGTTGATATGACAGTTACGGATATTTTAGATTTTCTTACATTAGATAGCAAACTTGCTATTCTTTCTCAATATAGAAAATTTTTGAAAGACATTGTATCAAATAAAGAATACATTCCTTTCCAAATGCGATGGGCTGCTTCAATCATATTGACAGAAATTGAGGAAGGATATTGGGGAAAAATTAAGGATATTGTAATAGATATTATTGAACAGACAGGGGTTAATAGTACAGTAAAAGAAGCGGCTTTAGCGAAAGCCGGAGCCTCTAGTTTTTCTTCATGGCTTGCAGTAATTAATATTGAATCTTTCTTTATTAATAAGATTGCAGATATTGGCGGTATGGTTAAAAATGAGGCATATGTGGAAGGATATTCATATTTGGCTAATGCGTTTAAAACACAGTTAGAACGCTCAAAGCAAGCATTTATACAAAATAAGACGGAAGAAAATGCATGGAACTTTTATTATAACTACAATATTTTATATAGACTTCGTTATAAAGGTGAAGAATCGTATTTAGCTATGACGAAAGTTAATGGAATTGCAGGATTATTTTCAGATTATGGAAATACAATAAGAGAAGAAGTTGTGAATGATACCTTAGGATTATTACGCGAAAGATGTCAGTTTACATTCGATAATGCAAAAGCAATACCAGAATCTTGCCAATTTGCTACAAAGTCAGTTATAAAATGTCCTGTCGATGTAGGAGTATATACGTCAAATGGAGAATTAGCTGCTTTGCTGAAAGATGGAAAAGAATCTGATATAACAAACGATTATGGAAGATTTGTTGTAATGTATGATTCCTATTCTAGTGATTACATAAAAATTATATGTTTGAATGATAAAGAAAACTATAATTTTAAACTTATAGGTACAGATGAAGGTCTAGTAAATATGGAATTGATACAGAAAAATGAACGGAGAAGGGAAACGTATGCTATTGATAATGCTCCAGTAAATGAAAATACAATTATAGAAGCGGACATTAAGCAAATCACACAAGAAAAAACATACAATATAGATAATGATGGGGATGGAAAAACAGATGAGAAAGGTACTATATCCATTAAAGATTCTTATATTCTGGTAGATAATATATCGTTAAATTATGAAAAGATAAAACTAAAAGTGGGAGAAAGTAGAGTTTTTCAAGTATTATTCTCACCATTAGATGCTTCTGTCCAATCTGTTTCATGGCAGTCAGCAAATCCGAAAATCGCTACTGTAATTGACGGTAAGGTGAAGGCTCTTTCCGTTGGAACAACAATAGTTTCCTGCGTATCTTTGGATGCTCCTGACATTATAGCATCATGTGAAATAATGGTTGTTTCAGATAGAAATAACTCAAACAAAATTAAAGTATCCAAAATATCCTTATCTGGCATCTCTAAGAAAATAGCTGCCGGAAAGAAAGTAAAACTTACTGCTAATATTTCACCATCCAATGCAACAAATAAAGCCCTCACATGGAAATCCAGCAATACAAAGGTGGCAACAGTAAATAGCCAAGGTGTTGTTACTATGAAAAAGAATTCCGGTGGGAAAAAAGTTATAATCACAGCAATTGCAAATGATGGTAGCAGAGTAAAAGGAACATATAAAATCACATCAATGAAAGGGGTTATAAAGAAATTACGTATTTCTGGTGATAAAACTATGAAAGCCGGGAAGTCTCAAAAACTAAAAGCATATGCCAAATTTACGAAAGGCGCGAATACAAAACTGAAATGGACTAGCAATAATACGAAATATGCAAAAGTCAATAGCAAGGGAGCTGTAAAGGCTTATAAGAAAGGCAAAGGGAAAACTGTAAAAATTACCGCTTTAGCTACTGATGGAAGTAACAAGAAATCTTCTATAAAAATTAAGATCAAGTAGTATGTGGAAACACACCTAATATAATCTATTGGGTGTGTTTTCCCTGTTAAAACACTTCCATCAAATACTTATTATAGGTATTAGATAATTATGATACCCTTATGGAAAATCCCTCATATATTCCTACAGGAATATCATCACCAAAAGAATATTCTTGCATGTCATCATGTTCAAAATTATAAACTATAATCCGGTTCTTCTCAGAATCAACAACCCAGTATTCCCTTACACCTGCAGTCCGGTATTTGAATAATTTCTTATAGTAGTCCATTGATCTGCTTCCAGGTGATACAATCTCAATAATCCAGTCAGGAGCACCATGGCATCCTTTTTCGTCAAGCTTAGACTGATCACATATGACCGATATATCAGGTTCTACATAATTGTAATCATCCTCATTGAGGTAAACGGCAAATGGGGCTATATCAACTTCACAGTTTCCATTTTGGGAATCAATATAATCAGCAATTTTCCTACTTAATGACAATAAAATTCTCTGATGTGTCCTGGTTGGTGCTGCTAAGTAGTAAATCTGTCCGTCAATCAGTTCCGCACGTTCTCCATCCGGTAAGGCATGAATATCTTCTATTGTATAGATGTCTTCTTTTCTTACTACGTTCATGGTCTACACCTCCTGTCCTTAAGGATATTATAGGATATGGGAGTTCAGAATACAACTGGTTTTTTGATTCGACAAAATTGGCGATTGAGTTTCTATAAAAAACTTTTCAGCTTGTTGGCTTTTCTATTTTGACATCTGAGGATTGTTGTGTGGTGAGGACGTTTTTTATATGTTCCTCTTCAGATAATATCTATTTATCATGGTTTTCAGCTTATAAAAATCCATTACATATTTTGAGACACTTTTCTTTAAAATTATTATGAATCCTTATTCTTCCTTTATAATATCTTTTTCCATCAATGTTAATATTAAATGTGTGTTCATATACTTCCTTTATTTTTTCATATCCGGTTTTAAAATTCTCTTCTGAATTGTTACCAAATTCTGCAAATTGACATGCCATCGTATAGAGGATTGGAATATTTTGGAAAAGCTCGTCCAAAATGCTGCTATCCCCTTCTAGGAATTTTCTTTTCTTAATTTCATCTTTAATAGTTAATATTGCAATAATCGGGACAAAAGCCGAAAATAGTGTTTTTTCAGCCTCATGATCTTTAATGCTTCCTGATTCCACGGCATGTGATACACTGTCATAAAAACGTAAATTTTCTCTCAATGTTAATTGATAATATTCGCTTAATTGTTTCATTATATTCTCTATATAATATTGCTCATTTGTGAAAGACAATATATTATCTAAATTACTATTGATTTTTGGAAGATAGACATTTCTATCAAAAAACTTATCCAAATAACCTGTTGAATCAAAATTCATACCATAGCATTTTGAAATTGAATGTATTAGCTGTTCTTTATTTATTGATGCAACGAATATAATTCTATCATCATCAAAATAATGTTTAATACGCTCTAACATTTCTATGGCATAAGTCGGTCTACATCTATCTAATTCATCAATAAAAACAACAAGCTTTTCAACATTTTCTTCTATAACGGTTTTAAAAACTTCCTTTACCTTATCTCGCACTTCATCTTCTGTTTTTACTGCTGATAAAATATCTTTAGCAGCAAATTTATCTTTAACTCCCACAAGATTAGTTCCTATTTGAAATTTGCCCATTGAAAATGAAAAGCAATCAAGCAGCTCAGTCATCTTCTCAGAAAAGCTACTACTTAATTTTGTATCGCAATAACCTCCAAACACTTTAGTTATAATTAATATCAAAGACATCAATGGATCGTCATGATTATCATAAAGCCAAGCGTTATAATATACTGGAAAGTAAGTACCTCAAACTTCCCACACCGTATGGTGTGTTGAACCTTGAAAAATCAATACTTTAGCCAATAAAAAAGGCACAAACCTCTTTCCTGTGGTATAATTGAATTGCCAAAAAACAACTACACAACAAGGAGATCTATGCCATGTCAAGTATACCACAGACAACCGATAATGGGAACAGCGTTTCTGATTTTGCCACAAAGTTTATGAAGAGGTTCCACCT
>CAJTIU010000079.1 GCA_910576335.1 Lachnospiraceae bacterium | reverse complement strand
GACGACGAGGTAGATAGGGCAGGGGTGGAAGTGCAGTAATGCATGGAGCTGACTGCTACTAATCGGTCGAGGGCATGACCAAAGGTGGAAGGGTAAAAGAAGCGGATAGAGTAATTCCTGTATGCAGTTTTGAGGGTACATGAAAGATAGTCTCTGCAGAAAAAGAAGCAGGGACTATAATTGAATAAGGAATAATCCTCGATAGCTCAATGGTAGAGCACTCGGCTGTTAACCGAGTTGTTGTAGGTTCGAGCCCTACTCGGGGAGCTTGGAAAAGTCCTGTAAACATTATTGTTTGCAGGATTTTGCTATACTCAAGATAGAAGAGAAGGATTCGAGAAAGCAATGTACTGTTGACCGAAAAAGATAATCCTCAATGGCTCAATGAAAGAGTTACACTTATTGAAACATATCATTAGTCGTTTAGTAGTGGCTTTTTGTGCAAAATGGGAAAATTGTAGTTTAGGATTATGCTTGCTTAGGAATGACAACAAGGAAAATTAAAAGAAGGAAAAATTATCTACGGGATGTACAGAGGCAAAAGTAAAGGTTCGGCTTTTCATGTAATGAAACCTTGTATTGAGTTTATGCAGGGTTTCTTTTTTTGTATTAATCAATTGAAGATAGTCGGAGAATAGATTATAATATATGAATAATCAAATAAGTGAAAGCTGGAAAAATGTTAGAGTATCAAGACATTGAATAGAAGGAAATTTGGAAAGGTAAATATTATAACAGAAGTAAGTCTCATAGAAAAGAATGAATAGAAATATATAGAAATTATGGTTTGCGGATATTTATTTCCTGTTAATTATAGAGAAAATGAGCAAAAGGCTGCTGATGTATACTATGGACGAAGATGAGAAAAATAATGAGCCAAATAATGTGTGAGAAAGGAGACATTTCATAAAAATTGTAAATTTATGGTGTATTTGAAAATAATTTGGGAGGAATGAAGTATGGACATAAAACCAAGTACAATGACTATAACTCAATTATTATCATCACGATGTCAATTTTCAATCCCTAGATTTCAAAGGGAATACTCATGGGAGAAAAGAAATTATCAAGAATTTTTTGATGATATGCTTGGCTGTTTAAAGATAGATGTGAATGGCAAAATCTGTGATATGCCCTATTTTTTAGGAACTATGCTTTTTATTGGAAACCTAGAAATGGCTGGTCAGACATTAGATGTTGTAGATGGTCAACAGAGGTTGACAATTATAACAATATTGTTTTCTGCTATTTCAGATCATTTTCGTGAAATAGGGAATGATAAGTTGAGTGAACGTATTTTTCAATATATTATGACAGAAGATGATAATGGCGATTTAGTTAGGATTTTACAAAGTAAAACACATTATCCTTTTTTCTCATACTATATTCAGGATATAAAAAAAGAGATAAAGGAGGAAGCAAATTCAGAAGAAGAAATATGTATACAGGAAGCTTTTGAGTATTTATATCAAAGGACATCTGAAAATAGTTTGAGGAGTAGTTTATATAAGTTACATGGAAAAAATCATGTAGATAATATTACTTATGAGGATATTTTAAAAGCGCTTAGAGATCAAGTGCTTAAAAGTCTTGTTGTTATAATTTCAACGGGGGAACGAAAAGACGCAAATTCGATCTTTGAGATATTAAATGCGAAGGGGAAGCGGTTGAATTGAATAATAATGCAGGTCAAGCCACTTACGCAGATAAGAGACAAAAGTATTATTTGGAATCTAATTATGATTGGGTTAAGAATTTTATTGATGAACATACATCTTGGACAGAGGAGGATGTTCTTGTAAGAGCAGAAAATATGGCAGATATATATTATCATAAAATTCTTGAAAGGAATTAGAAAGAGGTTAAAAGGTGCGTTTAAAATTGAGTATGCGAACGCGCTCGTTGGTAGGCAGGCTGCTATTAATCGTGGTAATGTTGGTTCAAGTCTAACTCAAGGAGTTAGGGAGAGCCAGCAGACATCAATGTTTGCAGATTTTTACGTTATAGAGAGTGAGAAACAGAACTTAAAACAGGCATAATACTGTGAATCAGAATAGAGATAGAGAAAAATAGATTGAGAGAATTTAGAGGATATGATAATATATTTGTAAAGAAAATAAAATATTGCTTTGATTGAGTTTATAAGTGAGGTGAGAGTGATTAATCGAGAGAAATCAAGAACTGTTACATTTACACTGGGAGATATGATATTTGAGTATGATGAACGAAAGAATGAGTATAATATTGTGCATCATGGTATATCTTTTAAACAGGCTGCCCGAGTGTTTTTTGATTATGATAGGATTGAACTGTATGATGAAGAGAATAGTGAAGTTGAAGATCGTTATGATACAATAGGGGATTTATCGGTGGGATATGCGAATATTTCTTCAGGAGAAACTGTAATCGGAAATATAGGTTCATTTATGGGAGAAATAAATGATATTATATTTGTTGTTTATACAGAGAGAGTGCAAATTGATGGGGATGAAGAAAAAACAGATGTTACGAGATTAATATCTGCCAGATTTGCAACAAATTTTGAAAGGGGGCTGTATTATGGTAAATACTAATGGAATGACGAAAGAAATGATTGAATCTCTTGCTTTTTCGGAGGATGAAAAGGTTGCTCTTGCGGAGGCAAGAAAGAGACCAGTTGTTTTTGATGAAGATTGTCCAGAGACAACTCCAGAGAGGGCTCTGAAATTCAGACGTGTTAATCCGCCGAGAGGCCGCGTAGAAAAAGGGGCGTAAAAATTCATATTTCTTCGGTGTGCGAGCGCACCCGTTGGTAGAGCACACGGCTGTTAACCGTGGGGTTGTTGGTTCGAGCCCAACTCGGGGAGCTTATAAAAGCCCGTAAACATCAGCGTTTGCGGGTTTTCTTTGTTTAAATGTCAAGCCTTGAAAGAGGCACAATAGATCGCATGGCTGTAAAAACAGGCATGTGAGTGTTAACCGAAAAATGAACCGGGATCGCGCTGCATTTCGTATTCTGGCTGTAACTGCCTGATAGTAAACAATATTTTTACTGTCAGGCTTTTTCGTATTCATCTTTTGCAAGGATATTTAGATATTGTATTGTTTGAGGGAGGATAAATACAACACCGAAAATGACGGACTTTCACAAAAGAAAAACGCTGCAATCTCAAAAAAGATTACAACGCTTCTTTAGCCGCTATTCAATTTTAGCCGGACAAGGGCTATTGTCCCTCACCCTCAACCTCTGCGATCTCCCGCGCCGTGGCGGTGACTATCCGTATTCCCGTATCGCTCATATCGTCCAGCAGCGCGTCAAGCTGCCGCCGCTGGGTATTCTTCCCGGCGGGCTGCTCCAAAAGGAATTGGTCTACCGAAATATTGTAACGCAGCATAAGCTCAAAAAATATTTGTAAACTGGGGTGCTGCCCCTTGTTCTCAATATTCGCAAGGTAGCGAGGGGATATATACATTTCATCACATACCTTTTTCCGGCTCTCCTTGCGCCCTTTCCTGGCTGTCTTGATTGCTTCCCCAAAAGCCTTAAAGTCGTATCGTGGTACTGGTTTTTTTGCCATATTCATTCACCCTATTACATATTACTGTTCACCTTTCTTCTTGAATATGTCTACACTGTTCTATCAGTTAGCCAAAATAATTCCAAACTCAACAAAAAGTATCTTGAAGTTATTCGGCTGGACGCATATAATTATACTGATAGAGGTTAGAGAAAGGGTGAATGAAGATGGTAGAGTATATTTCTGCCCCGGAAGCGGCAAAAAAATGGAGGATTTCAGAAAGACGGGTGCAAAAGCTATGTGAGGAAAACCGCATACCGGGCGTGGCAAAATTCAGCCGCTTGTGGCTGATACCAAAGGACGCTGAAAAGCCCGCTGACGGAAGATACAAGAAACGGGGTGAACGCATTGATAAAGATAGCGATATGTGATGATGATAAAGAAGCCGTCAAATATCATGGGGATATTGTGAAAAACTGTCTGCACTCTTGCGGAATAGGTTATGAGATTTCAACTTATACACAAAGCAGCAATCTTCTTTTTGATATTACAGACGACCATTTTTTCTATGATTTGATTTTGCTTGATATAGAAATGCCCGGAATAACAGGTATGGAATTATCTGAAAAGATCAAACCTCATTTGCCAAATGTAAAGATTATTTTTATCACATCGCATATCGAATATGCGATTGACGCTTTTGAACTTTCTATTTTCCGTTATGTGCCAAAAAGCGACCTAACTAATCGGCTGGTGTCCGCTGTGGTAGACGCTGCAAAACTGATTGAGTTAGAGGGTGGCAAGGAGTATATCATACAAGCTGCCGGGCGCATGGAAAAAATACCGTACAAAGACATTTTCTATATCCAGCGTGACGGTGGAAAAAATTCTATGATATGTTCGCGTTTAGGAATATCGAAAGTTAGAAAAAGTTTGCAACAGGTTTTTGATGAACTGCAAGCACAGGAATTTATTTTCATTGACCGGGGTTATATCGTAAATATCATACAGATTATGAAAATCAGTGATAGCATGGCATATCTCAAAAATGGTGAAACGCTTCCAATCAGCCGTTCCCATTTGCAGGAAGTAAAAAAACAGATAAACAGGTTTTGGGGGGCGCATATATGATGACTTGGTATCAGATACTTTCATTCTTTTTTACAAATGGATTGCGGATATTTTTAGGGCTGTATCTTGTTATAACATTGCAGCAATTAGCTGGAAACAGGAAAAAAGCAAGCGTCATTTCTGTATGTGCAGCAGCCTTTATTACCGTGCTGTCCTGTTTCCCCATTCAACAATTTTATCTGACGGGTATAGAAATAATTTTTGTAATACTGATTGCATATTATCTATACGCGGCACAGCCCAGGGTGAGCCTGTTTCTCATTTTCTTTTATGAAATAGCGGTTGCTTTGTGGGAATTTATTCTATCGGCTGGGCTGGGGGTTATCTTTCAATCAGACCGTTTTCTTGATATGCGGTCAAATGGATATATAGCGGCAGTTTGGATTGTCCGGCTTTTTATGCTGGGAATTGCCTTTCTTACTGTGAAATCGCATAAAAGAAATGAAAATCTATCACCACGGGTAATAGCCAAAGTTGCAATAACCGGTTTGCTGGGAGCCGTTCTTTTATCCGGGCAGAATACCATACCCATAAGTGACGATAGGCTGACAACTTGGATTATCTTCTCAATGCTAATTCTTGTAGCAATCTTATTTTTCAACCTTAACCGCCAATATGAAATGGAAAAAAAGATCATGCTGCTTGAAAAAGAAAAAAATGCGTTATTGGAGCATGACTATCAGACCCTTAAAAATGTTTATGCTGCTAATGCAAAATTGTTCCATGACTTCCAAAATCATATTGATGTAGTGTATCACTATCTGTTAAAGAACCATACAACGGAAGCCGCCCATTACATTGAAAATCTGCGTTCTCCAATACGGGAAATTACACAGACAGCATGGGTGGGCGACGAAGCCGTAGACTATCTAATCAACAGCAAGATTGCCCTTGCTGCTTCCCAAAATATACAGGTAGGTACAAACATTGAATTTCCACGCCGCACCAATATACAAAGTGTTGACTTAGTTGCGATTTTAGGTAATCTTTTGGATAATGCCCTTGAAGCGATAGAAAATGAGGAAGATAGATTTCGCTTTGTCAATTTAACAATCCGCCGCATAAATGATATGCTGGTTATCAAGGTGGAAAACGGGTGCAGTGCTGCACCTACCGAAATGAACGGAAGTTTGCAGACTTCCAAAGCAGATAAAACTTTGCATGGCTGGGGACTTCAAAGCGTTCGTGCCGCTGCTGAACGCTATGACGGGACTATCGAAACAGAATACAGCGATCAGATATTCCGCGCTGTTGTCACATTATCTTTTGAAGCAGTAAAGGCATAATCAATCTATCTGGAAAGCAGACCGTCCATGCTGGCGGTCTGCTTTTTCATGGACAAAAACCTACCGATTATGGACAAAGCGGAAGAAATGTCGCTTTTGCAGTATGCTATGATTGTAACAGAAACTTACACACAAAACGAAATGGAGGTTATCTTATGCGTCATTTTTATTTTCGATTGATTTTGGGTATTGTCTGGCTGGCTGTTGCGGTTGTTAGTGCCGTGAAAGCAAATATTTCATTTGCCCCTCTGTATGCCTCGCTGGGTATCGTATTTCTATGGTCTGCTTATTCAATTTGGAAAAAGGAAAAGGACAAAGATAAGCGGGGGTAACATAATGAACAACGGGGAAATGCTTGTCCTTAATGATTTGAATGTGTGGTATACGCCGGGGAAACCTGTTCTTGAAAAATTATCTATGGAGCTGGGAACGAATGAAGTGATAGGACTGATTGGATTGAACGGAGCGGGCAAGACCACTTTTATCAAAACGCTTTCCGGGCTGCTTAACACTTTTCATGTGAAAGCTGCTTGGTGGCAGGGAAAACCGCTTCTATTCCGTGACCGGGAATTTAAGGAAGAACGGTATGTTGTTTTTGCCGAAGATCATTCATTTCAGTTTTTTACGTTCCGCGAGTATGCTTCCTATGTGGCAGCGTCTTACGGCAGGAAGTTATCTGATATTGATGAATTGATATATGGTTTTCACTTTGAAGAATACACTGATGTTTTGCTGAAAGAACTGTCAACGGGCAATCTGAAAAAGGCTTATTTAATTACAGCTTTTGCTTTGAAGCCCAAACTGCTCATACTGGATGAGCCTGTGAATGGACTTGATTTTCAGAGTACCGAATACCTATACCAGCAGATCGAAAGCTTCCGGCAATACGGAACAATCCTTTTTTCGTCCCATATTCTTGAAAGTATCTGTCTTACGTCCGACCGGGTAGCGGTATTGGAACAGGGGCAGATAAAAAGGAGTTTTGCCGGACAGGAAATCAAAGCAGAGAAAATACGGGAGGTATTAAAAGAATGATTATTTTTCAAAACCTCGGGGAACAGCTTTTCGGCGCAAAGTATGAACATGCTGTAAAAAGCCTTATTGCTTGCATTATCCTGTTTCTTGCTATCCATACCGCAGGAATTGAAATAGAGATTGCACCGTCTATTCTCTTGTTGACAGCTACGGCTTTTTCAATGGGTATCATGTGGCAAATCCTTAATTCTTCGGGAAATGCAGACCGTATGACCGGGTTGTTTATGCTGCCATTTCGGAACAGGGAAATGACATTTTCTTTTGTTCTGGCATTTACAAGCTATACGTTGATTACTAAAACATTCCTTGTTCTGGCTTTGTTCTTTGCCGTACATGAATGGAGTGTACTGCAAATTGCTGTGTCTTTGCTCTGTGCCTGTAATAGCTGTTTTTCGGCTGCTGCATGGTATACCATGAAAAAGAGAAAAATGTTTCTGCCTGTTTTCATATTATGGGGTGGAGCAATTTTCGCGCCAATATTCCTTGTGCGGGAAACGGTGATTATTTGTTTTATTGCGTTTACAAGTATGCTCATTTCATTTTTAAGGTTACTGAAAGTAGACGCTTACGTTTTCTATCACCCAGTATCAGCAAAACTTCTAATCAAACACACAAAAGGGACAGGAAGCATATTTTTATATTTGCTGCGCTATCTGATAACAAACAAAAACTATCTTTTGAATACTGCCGGATTATGCGTAATCGCTGGTGTTATGCCATTCATATTAGGGCAATTTGAGGGAGTAAATGTTATGCCACTGGGGTTTGCCGTTCTATGCCTAAATACCCCAATCTGTATATTGCTTTCCTGTGACCCCGGTTTAGAGCAGGCAGTCCGAACACTACCGGGACAGGCAAAACGCTTTTGCACGAATTATTGCTTTTTTATCTTTTCTGTCAATATGGCGGTAAACAGCGTGTATCTGATTAGCTGGCAAATAGGCAAAAGCGGCGTAAATAGTACAGAAATCATTACTGCGCTTATAATCGCGCTGCAAAGTGCAATCTTTTCTGTCCTGTTGGAGTGGCTTTGCCCTATCCGTAACTGGAAGATTGAAAATGATTTATGGCACCACCCGCGAAAGTATATTGTACCGCTGATTATGTTTTTGATTGCAGGGCTTATCAGTATGTGTTCTATAAATATATGGGTTTTGCTCTGCATTGTCATAGCTGAAGTTTTAAGCTTATCACTTGTCGTAAGGAGGATATAATACCATGAAAAATACAAAACGCTGTCCTAAATGCAGCTCACAAAATATTGTTCGTGTTCCCGATAACCAAAACCGACATGCCAGCGGGAACAATATTTATACTTCGACCTTTACATTGATGAAAAAAATCCCGGTTATACGCTATGTCTGCTGTGATTGCGGATATGTGGAAAATTGGGTGGAAGTACAAAGAGAACGTGACGAGATCAAGCGCACATTTGGATAATGAAAGGAGGGCTGCGAAATGGAAAACATTATCCTGCAAACACACGGAATATCCGTGAAATACGGTAATTTCCTTGCTCTTGATGATGTAAGCATTAGTCTCAAAAATAAGCATATATACGGCTTTATCGGTGAGAACGGCG
>CAJTIU010000078.1 GCA_910576335.1 Lachnospiraceae bacterium | reverse complement strand
TGGAAGAATTCACCACCAGCTTTATTCAGCGTCTTCCCCAATATATGCAGGAGGCTCTGGAGCGGACAGAAACAGCGGCATGAAACTATTTTATAGGTTAAAGTATTGATTTTTCAATGTGCGAATCCCATTTTTGATGTGGGAAGTTTGAGTTAAACATTTCTAAAAGACTGACCAGACAAAATAAAGAGGCATACGAGGTACTTGCAAAACAAGTGAATCCCCATCAGAACCGAGTAGGAAGTTTGGAAGAACCAACTGAAAATAGATAGGTTTGACCAACTTCCAACCCGCCTGACCAACTTTCCTTTTTGACCAATTCAGAGAAAGAAATCACAGGCAGAAAACACCACCTTTTCCTGACCGAGAACCAATGAAAGCTCCCCGGCCCAGGCGCTGACGACATGAATGGCCTTCTTCCCGTTTTTTCCGTCACGGCTGCGCCGTACCGTTTTCCCATCAATGGAAACCACTCCTTTGACTACCTTAACGATTTCCTGTATCCATTCCAAAAAGACACGGTGAAATTCTTCCGGATCAATCATCTGGAATACCCGGTTAAACGTGTCATGGGATGGGATCCCATTTTTTAATATAAGAAAAGTAGCCAGCCATTCCTTACAGCCATTTCCCCAAAGTTCAATCTCATTCCAGGTGTCTGCGCCGCAAAGCGTGGCAAGGACGGCAATGGCAACAATATCAAGAAAGACATATAACTGGTTATAAGGCTTCCTGGGATCAGTGATCCGTCCCATAAAATCTAGAAATGTAAGTTTTTTAGAATGTTCCATAAATAGCCTCCCAAACTAAGTGCTTATGGGAAGATTATACAGAAATAAAAAGAAGTTGTCATTACTATCTTGCAACTATAGTAACATATTTTTTTTGGAAAGTGAACCTATAAAATCGTGCGTTTACCGTGGCCGTGCAACGTTCTCATATTGCAAAATGATGGTATCAATGTTATAATAACTGCAAAAACGGAGTGTAAAGGATGGGAACAAAATGGAAAAAAGAATATGTGGATTTCTTCTGGGTATTCTATGCACCGCAGCGCTTGCGGGATGCGGCTTGACAGAGAAGCCAAATCTGTCAGAAAATACAGAATCTCAAAAAGTTGAGCTTGTAGTCTGGGGCGCTGAGGAAGATGCGGAACTGATGAACCAGATCATTCAGAGTTTTCAGAAAAAGTATCAGGGAGAGGCAAATATTCAGATCTCGTTTGAGGTACAGGGAGAATCCCAGTGTAAAGACGTATTGCTCGGAGGATTGGAAGATGGCGCAGATGTGTTTACATTTGCTGACGATCAGTTAAATGCCCTGGCCGCCGCCGGAGCGTTGGATCCTATTGAGAATGCAGATGAGATCAAAGATAGAAGTTTGCCAAGCGCTGTAGAGGCCGCTACAGTAAACGATCAGCTCTATGCATATCCGCTGACTGCTGATAACGGTTATTTTTTATATTATAACAGGAAATATATCACAGAAAAACAGGTAAAGACGCTGGACGGTTTATTAAAAGCCGCGGCTGAAAACGGCAAATTATTTATCATGGACTGGTCTTCAGCGTGGTATGTATATTCTTTTTTTGGAAATACAGGACTTCAAGTTGGGCTTAACGATGACGGGATCACAAATTACTGCACATGGAATGAGACAGACGGGGATATTCGGGGGATTGACGTGGCTCAGGCAATGCTTAAAATTGCGAAACATCCAGGTTTTGTCAATGGTACCGATGAAGAATTTCTTGACGGAGTCAGGGACGGAACAGTCATTGCGGGTGTCAGCGGCGTATGGAATTCAGTTGCGGTAAACGAGGCCTGGGGGGAAAATGCCGCGGCTACGAAGCTGCCGACTTATACTTGCAACGGCGGACAGGTACAGATGGCGTCTTTTTCTGGTTGCAAACTGATCGGCGTAAACGCTTATTCCGAATACCCAATATGGGCGTCCAGGCTTGCTGAATGGATTACAAACGAGGAGAATCAGCGGCTTCGTTTTGAAATGCGCGGTCAGGGTCCGTCAAATCTTGTGGTCGCAGATTCCGAGGAGATCAACCAATCGCCGGCAATCGCTGCTCTGTTAGAACAATCTGAGTTTTCTCAGCTTCAGAGGGTAGGCGGTAATTTTTGGGATCCTGTTACGAAGTTTGCGTCAAATATGGCGGCGGGAAATTCTACTGGTCAGAACTTGCAGGAGCAGTTAGATGAGATGGCAGAAGGAGTTTCTGCAAGATAGTACATATATGGAAAGGATATGCTAATGTAAAATGAAAAAAAAATTCACCATACAACAACGTCTGATACTTCCAATCATCCTCCTTGGTGTCGTGGCATTAATATCGAATGCTTTATCGGTTTTCAGTATCAATAACGTAAATTCGAATGCTTCAAAAATTGTAGATAACTATATGGTAGGGTCAGAAACATTGCAGAATATCCGTCACACGACCACAAATATTCATAAGATGGCGTTGTCTCATATTGTTGCGACAGACTATAATACCATGATTGATGTTGTGGCACAGATCAAAGAAGAAGAAAATACCCTGGAAGCTTATTTAAATGAATATCAAAATTATGTCACAGAAGAGGAAGCAGCGGTTTATGAACAGCTTTTGGAGAACTATGACTCTTTTCGACATGCGTTGGTTTATCTTGTTTGCGCGAGTGCAGACAGCAATACCCAGGATGCCTATGATTATGCCAATGGCGACGTTGCCCGTTATGGATCTGCCATAGCAGGCAATGCCGATGAGCTGTATGCGGATGTAAGCGCAAGGACAGCCAGTGCAAGACAGAGGCTATTGTTTGTTTATATCATCTCGCTGATTATCGCTGTTGCATCTGTAGTCGCGTGTCTGGTACTGGTGCTTGCGGCGATACGGATCATTAAGAAATATGTGATTACGCCAATCAAAGGCACGGTGGATACGCTTCAGGAAAGTTCTCAGAAGCTTGACGAAGTGACAGGCGAGGTGCTGAAACATACGCGCACATCAGGAAAAAGTGCGAAAGGTCTTTCTTCGCTGGCAGGTTCCTTGTCTATGGCAATCCAGAAGGTGGCAAATCATGCGGTGATTATTAACAAAAGCGCTGCGGATATCAAAGGGGATGTACATGATATGGCAGAAGAATGCAGCGCCATCACGGAGTATTCTGCTGAAATGAAAATAAGAGCAAATGAGATGGAAGCAGCGGCACAGACAAACACAGAAGTCATCCAAACGAAGGCGGGGGATATCCTGGAAGTGCTGGAAGAAGCCATTAAAAACAGCAAGAGTGTAGATCAGGTAGATAAGCTGACAAAGGATATCGTAGAGATCTCGTCAACAACCAATTTAATTGCCCTCAATGCTTCTGTAGAAGCAATGCGTGCCGGCGAAGCTGGGAAAGGTTTTGCCGTTGTTGCCGCTGAGATCAAATCCTTGGCGAGCTCCTGCAGTGAAACTGCAGGACGCATTCAGAGTGTCAATCAGATTGTTACAAACGCAGTACATAATCTGTCAAAGCATTCTCAGGATTTGGCAGACTATCTGAGTGAGACTATTTTGGCAGAATTTCAGGAATTCGTCTGTTCCGGAAAGCAATACAAAGAGGATGCCGATTATATAAAGGAAATGATCGACGCATTCAACAGCAGGACTGACCGCCTTAGAAATTCCATGACTGAAATCGCCGATTCGATTGAAAGCATTACAAAAGCGATAGATGATGGCGCGGCCGGGATTACTGGTGTTGCGGACAGCACGAAGAGCCTGGTCGGGGATATGGCGGATATTACGGCACGTATGGATACAAACCGTGAGATTGTAAATGAACTGAAACATCAGATGGAGGTATTTGCAGATTTTTAAGTTAAAAAGATAAAAGCAGGGCAAAGGAATGTACGCGCCTATGACATCCAGACAATATGTATTCCAGAAAATCTTTATAGGATTTATGTTTGGCTGTCTGTCCGCTGCCTCCACGGCGGCAATCTGTTTCAAGCTTTCCCCCGCGGGGGCAGCGGATATTCTAGATGTCTTATATGCAGACTGGGTTTATGGGGGGGGGGGGGGGGGGGGGGGGGGGGGGGGTAAACTGTAAGGTCTGATGACTGTATCTGACGATTATATGGGATAAACGAACCGGGAGGATCTCGGGCGGGTAAGAGCCTTTGAGATTGCGGATTGGCTTATTGCGAATGAGCCTGGAAAAGATATTTGTGATAATTGATTACAGGCATGGAAAGAGGTGCAGACATTGAATGGCAGAGTGTATGAGTATGAGTCCCTGCTCTATGAAGCGGGGGAGACAGGGGGCGCTTATATCATTTTTCCCTATGATATCAGGAAAGAGTTTGGAAAGGGAAGGGTGAAGGTACATGCCACGTTTGACGGTGAGCCCTATGATGGCAGTGTCGTGAATATGGGGGTAAAGAATGCTGACGGGAGCGTGTGCTATATTATCGGCGTGCGTAAGGATATCCGTTCCAGGATAGGGAAGCAGCCGGGGGACAGGATCCTGGTGACGGTCAGGGAACGGGAATGAGGCAGGAGCAGAGGCTGTAAAAAATCTTGTGTCTATGGAAAATAAGATTTCCTGACACTTCCTTGATTTGGGGATTGCGTAATATTTTCTCAAGACAACAGGCGCGGCTCCCGGACAGGTAAAGGGGCTTCTGACAGAAAATTATGTTTATCTGTGCCTGCGTGAGAAATTCCACTGAAAATACAGCCTTTGAAAACAGATACGCAAAGAGCAGCTGTTGGTTTCATTAGTACTTGAAAATAATAAGTGGAGAAAATATTTAGCGGCAGCAATAGCTTATTTGAAGAAAATAGGCGTAGTTTAGGACAAAATTTAAAATAAAATTGATAAAAAATATTTGAAATGTATAAAAAAGCATGGTATAATTTTCTTTAATAAAAAGGAAAAAGTTGTTGATAATGTATATAGGATATGGTATTATATTAAACCAACGCGTAAAAAATGCATTGAAAGCAAAGAGGTGATACGTATGACTGAAGCAAAGGTTGTAATGGATCGTTTTATGGAAAGATTAGGAAACAATGGGTTTGAGAAGGAAAATCAGCCAAACAATGGTCCGGAGATCAGTTTGGACTTTATTGATGCACAATTGCAGTCATATTCTAAACTCTTAAAGTCGGGTATTGTAGAAGCGGCATTGTTGAGCGAGTAAGAGGTGAAAGTTTTATGCTGAGTACGGAAAAAGAGCAGGCTGATTTTTGTACAGAGTATAATATATCAGGTGAAAAGTTCAGAAACTCTCGATTGACGTGGGTGGAGTTGGAGCAAATTGCAGAGGATTTTGAACGTAAAAGGAATGAACATCAAAACACTGTAAAGCAGTATGCAGAGGTATTACAAAAGTGTTTGGGTGTTCATTCTTTGAGTTATAGGGTTAAAGACACAAAGCATTTGATTGAAAAGATTATTCGTAAAAATCCCAAATATCTAGAGGAAGGAAACGCTTTATCCCTAAATAATTATGAGCAAAAAATTACAGATTTGATGGGAATTCGCATTTTGCTTTTGTTTAAGGAAGATTGGCTTGAAGTTCATGATTATCTTATGGAAATGTATAAGACTGTATTGTTAGAGAAGCCATTCGCATATGTACGGGAGGGCGATGACACTCATTTATATGAGAATAAGATTAAAATAAGAAAAGAAAAACCTTATAGATCAGTTCATTATGTAATTCAATCAGACAAAGGATTGGCAATTGAAATACAAGTACGTACTTTATATGAAGAGGCATGGAGTGAGATTGATCATAAATTGCGTTATCCGTACAATTTAACAAACGAAATGTTAGCTAATTATATAAATATCATGAACCGTCTCACTGGAATGGGTGATGAGATGGGAACTTTTATCCATAGTTATATTAAAAACTTTCAAGAAAGTTTATATGCTGGTGTTACAGATGACAATGAAGTATATCATTTTATTTTACATGAAATTGAGAAGTGTGATAATGTAGAAGTGAAAGAAACTATTGTGGATAAAATCAAGCAAGCTGATAACTATCGTGAAACGAAAAAAATGGCGGATTTACTAAAAAATATTTTGCAATATAAATAGTAGGAGAGTTACGATGGATAAGGAACGGGTAAAGGAACTAAAAGAAGAGTTAAATGAATCTTTTACAGATGCGTACATACGCAATGCGGGAACTCTTATTCATAAACTGGCAGAGCAATTTTATGAAGAAAACAACCTAAAAGGAAAAATCTACTTTAGTGATGATATCTTTAATCATTGCTTGATAGATATTTTGGTTGATTTGGCACGATTAAAACATTTTCATGATATTAGCCGGGTGAATTATGTTAAGTTTATTGCGTATACTGCTTCATGGTGCTTAAAAAGAAAACCATTTCAAATTGTAGAAGGCTGTGAGGAAGATTATATATACATCAATGAGAGGTTTGCCTTGACGTTACTTTTACAGGCTGGCAATTGCTATGATGAGAATGTAAACTATTACGAGGAAGACCAGAAAGATCTTGTAAAAGGTATTGGGCAAATTTATTATCATCTCAAATATAGAAATACGAACCCTCAAACATTGGAATTGTTTTTGATAGGTTTAGAAAATGGAAGGAAAATTTATACTGCTAATTAAGAAGATGGGAGGTATCCAGTCTTAGATAGGCTGAAAAATGGAAATATATTTATTGAAGGATGAAAACATGTTTTACATAGCCGATTGGTTTTCAAAATGAGAATCAGTCGGCTATTTTTATGCCCGGATATTCTAAAACAGACAGCAAATATCCAATTATAGGCAGGAAAGTTACCCAAACCGGACCGTTACCAGACGTATGTTGTTCCCTGTCTTACCAGGCGTGGGATTGACACGGCATTCCGGGAAAGGGTAAAGAGAAGCGGAATCAGCCAGGAAGCCTATGTGCGTCAGGCAATTACCGGAAGGACGCCGAGGGACGAACCGCCGCCCGATTATTATTCAAATTAATTTTCGGCAGCTCTTTGCTCTAAGAAAATTCTTTTGTATAGCTCTGTGTCCGATAGGCCTTCGGCGTCATTCCTGTGATACGCTTAAACATCCGGGTGAAATACTGGATATCTGGAATCCCGGAGTATATGGCGATTGTCTTTATCGCAAGGTCAGTGTCTGAAAGCAGCGTTTTTGAATATTCGATTCGGTTGCGATTTACATATTCTGTAAGCGGAACGCCAACTTCTTTCTTAAAAAGAGTGGAGAGATAGCTTGCATTAACATTTACCTGATTTGCTAATGATTTCAGGCTTAGATCAGCAGTCAGGTCTGTGCTGATGTAAGTGATAGCTTTCTGGATCGGCAGCGAATAATCTTTTAAGTTATATTTTGCCACAAGCCGACAATATCCTTTGACCATTTTAATCAGGAAGAGAAGAAGCTGTTCCGCGCTTGCAAGTCTCTCGATCTGTTGAATATTGCCATTAGAGAAGCTGTCAATATGGATAGGGTGGACGCCGGCATGTTCGGCAGATTTTCGTAAAATAGTATTCAAAGTGATGCATAAGTCCCGGTCATCCCGAAGATGATTAGAAAGCCTCTGGGGAATACGGTAAGAGAAAAAATGGTTGGCGCATTCAACCGCCAGGGCTTCATTGCCGGAACTGACTGCCTTCATTAGGGCGTTTTCTGTTTCGTATCGGTCTTCAATGTGACGGATATTCATATAGGGTTCATCCGGAACCCGAAGATAGTTTTGGTAAATCCAAGACCAGTCAGGAAATTCTTTTTCATCTTTATGACGGATCGTATAGTTTCCTTTGCCGAAGATACGATTGGCGCATAAAGAAGTGAAATCATCTAACATTCCCAAATAAGGAATATATTTTACATTCGAATAGTGGCTGCGTATCGGTTCCCACAGTTCTTTTGGAATATGCAGGGAATCAAAGAGTTCGTCATAAAAAGAAGCGCCGGTCCGTTCATAGATCACCGGTCCGATACAATAAATATGATCCGGATCGGGATTCCGCATGAAGATATAATGAAACTGAAAGATATCCGTACAGTAAAGAATGGTATGGGAAGGTAATTCCATGAACCGCCGGTTTAGCAGCGGGTTTAGACGGGAATTACTGATTCCCAGAATCTTTGTGCGAAACCCAAAATCTAACCATTCATAGTTACTGCAGGGAGCCGCAAACTCATGGTGCGGGATTTTTGATATGGCAAACATTTCTTTTACAAAATCTTTGATAATCTGTTCCATAAAAGGAATCTCCTTTTTCATGAATTGTACTATTTTTATAAATTATTGCATAAATTTCAGGTTACTTCAATGATATATAAAAATAATCCAAAAACTACTGGAAATTGTCTCTGTTTAGAAAACTTTGCATTGTATAAAATATACAAAAAAATAGAATCTACAAAAGATACTTTGTACATTGCGCTGGTGATTTCAAAAAAGCTCTGTACAGAACTGTGTGGAAACGGAAGCATTCTGGTGATATGTCAAGAACTTTTTGAAAAAGATTTTGCTATGTTTTTCAGAAAAAAGGGTAACTTTAACAGACCTTCGGTATGTTATACACAAAACCGAATATCAGTTCGATTCAATAT
>CAJTIU010000077.1 GCA_910576335.1 Lachnospiraceae bacterium | reverse complement strand
ATCCTGTTACACAAAAGAAAGAGCATCAGCTCCCTGACTTCCTGAAATAGTTCTTACATTATCCGAGGCAACTTCTCTGAAAGCCTTTTATGCTGGCGGTTTTGAGAGTTTCCTCGGATAATTGATTATCTCGGATAATGCGTTCTATCCAAGAACTCGGATAGGGCGCACTTATACACCTTAACAGGTGTGTGCGCTCTGCCGAGGGCTTCTGCCAGCCTTGCGGCAGGCACAGGGGAGCTACACTCCCCTACGGGCGATGCCCTACCCCTTGTGTACTTTGCGGACAGGCACACTCCAAAAAACGGAGCGCACCTGTCCGCAAAGTCTGGACGAGCCACCCGGAAGGAGGTTGACAGCGTGGCGATTTACCATTGCAGTATAAAGATAATCAGCCGGGGGAAAGGGAAGTCAGCGGTTGCGGCTTCTGCTTATAGGAGCGGTGAAACCCTCACCAATGATTATGACGGAATTACCCATGACTTCACGAGGAAAAGGGGGATTGTCCATACAGAAATCCTTTTGCCATCCCATGCCCCGCCGGATTTTTCAGACCGTTCCGTTTTATGGAACAGCGTGGAGAAAACCGAGAAAGCGAGGAACTCACAGCTTGCAAGGGAGGTAGAGGTTGCACTCCCGGTAGAACTGGACAGGGAACAGCAGATACAGCTTGTAAGGGATTATGTGACAGAGAATTTTGTGTCGGCTGGCATGTGCGCCGATATTGCCATCCATGATAAGGAGGATGGAAACCCACACGCACATATCATGCTTACCATGCGTCCGCTTGCAGAATCCGGCGAGTGGGGAGCAAAATCCCGGAAAGAATATATCTTAGATAAAGACGGCCAGCGTGTGAAGCTGAAAAATGGGACATTCAAAACCCGGAAAATCAACACAGTAGACTGGAATGACAAGGAGAAAGCGGAGGTTTGGAGAAAAGCGTGGGCGGACGTCACGAACCGTTACCTTGCGGAACAGAACCGCCCGGAACGCATTGACCACCGTTCTTATGAACGACAGGGGATTGATAAGATACCGACTGTACATATGGGAGTTGCGGCTACCCAGATGGAGCGGAGGGGCATTGCAACAGACAAGGGTGGGAGGAACAATGAGATACGGAAACAGAACCGCCTGTTGACAGAAGTACGCAGACAGATTTCCCGCCTTACGTTATGGGTTAGGCAGATGGCAGTGCAGGAAAGGGAGAAACCATCTATCAATCCTATCCAATCCAATCAAAATCAATCCCTCACTTTGTTGGATTACTTAAACAAAGCCATGCAGGAGGGCAGCACCCAACAGAGCGGCTATGGGAAAGCCAGAGATTTAAAAGCATATGCCAAGGCTGTCAGTTTCCTGCGAAGGAAAGAGATTACAACGCTTGCACAGTTCCAAGATACTGTATCGGGGATAAAGAAGCGTTACCGGGACACCAATAAGCGCATCAAACAGACGGAGAAGCAGATACATGAGCGGAAAGAACTGGTAGACCAGTCCGAGAAGTACCTCGAATACCGCCCTGTTTACAAGGAGTATAAGCAGACGAAGCCAAGAAAGAAGGAACGCTTTTACAACGAGCATACCGCCGAATTGATACTGTACCAGACCGCAGAACGCTATCTGAAGGAGCATTTAGGCGATAACAACATGCTGAACCTGAAAGGATGGAAAGCGGATATCAAAACCCTTGCTTTAGAAAAGAACCGTCTGTATAGCGAAGTCCAGAGTCTGCAAGATGAAGTATATGAGGCAGAGACAATTAGGAAATGCGTGGAACAGGCCGTACAGACCGAACAAACCAAAACAAAAATAAAGCAGAAAAATATGGAATTGTAATTGAGGTGGATGAGTGATACAATAGATATGAAAACATATGGATAACTTGAGTTTATTGGGGAAGGATTGAGCTTATGAAAGATATTTTTGAAATAATAATCAGCGGTATCACAGAATTTCTGTTTTGGGAAAGGACAGAAGAATATATTCAATCAGATAAAGAAAGAAAGCGTAAATCATTCGTACCGGCATTATGTTTTTGGTGTGCCGTAGCCATTAGTTTTGGATTGATAATTGTCGGTGTTTATGAAATTATAAGAAAGGATATAATCTTGGGGATAAGTTTATTGGTAGCGGCAGGTAGTAGTATATTTTATTTATGGTATAGAATTGATAGTGTAAAAAATAAATCAAAAGATGTGGCAGGAAAATAATCCTGCCATGTAACTTTTAGGATGAGAAAAAATTAAATAATAGTCACCTATACAAAGCAGGGGCGGTAAAACTATTAAATCACGTGGTTTTATCGCCCTTTTTATTTTTTAAAGAAAGGGGAATGTATGACGGAAACTAGACAAGCAAGAGATGAAAAAATGATGGTTAGAGAACCACAGACAATTAAGCGAAAAATCGGCAGGACTATTTATGAAGTTTCGTTACATTTCAGCAAGACCAGTAGTGAAAGTATGAGTGATAAAGTTATGCGGTTACTGGAAAATGACCTGTCAGGAATGAATTTTTGAGGGGATTTGCTCTATGTCCTTGACATATCGTCCGAAAGGGCACGGTCTTGATTGAGGTTGGAAAGCTGTTAAGCCGGGGTACGCCGAAGCTGGATAAGGCCGGAAAGCCGGTCCGGGGCAAAAATGGGAAGATTGTATATGAGCCTTATAAAATCAAGGTATTCAACACCATCAATTTCTCAAAGAGTATGCACTATAACCCTTTTGCGTATATCCACAATGAGAAAGATATTCTTAAACTGGTAACGGTGTTGATTGCCAACACGAAAGGTGAAGGAAAATCCGGAGACGACTTCTGGGTCAAGGCCGAAACGCTGCTCTATACGGCGCTGATCGGTTATATCTATTATGAAGCTCCCTCCAATGAGCAGAACTTTTCCACGCTGGTGGAAATGATAAACGCTATGGAGGTCCGGGAGGATGACGAGACTTTCAAGAACGCGGTTGACCTGCTCTTTGACGCCCTGGAACAGAAGGACCCGGATCACTTTGCCCTCCGGCAGTATAAAAAATACAAGCTGGCCGCTGGCAAGACGGCTAAGTCGATCTTAATTAGCTGTGGCGCCAGACTTGCCCCATTTGACATTAAGGAAGTCCGGGAGATCACCATGTATGATGAACTGGAGCTTGACCTGGTGGGCGACAGAAAAACGGCGCTGTTCTTTATCATCAGTGATACGGATGCGATCTTTAATTTTCTTGTCAGCATGGCTTATACCCAGCTATTTAACCTGCTCTGTGAGCGGGCGGATGATAAATTCGGGGGCAGGCTCCCGGTCCATGTGCGGTGCCTAATCGATGAGGCGGCCAATATCGGGCAAATCCCGAACCTGGAAAAGCTGATGGCAACGATCCGAAGCCGTGAAATTTCGGCCTGCCTGGTATTACAGGCACAGAGCCAGCTCAAAGCACTTTATAAGGACAACATGGACACAATCATAGGCAACTGTGATTCTTCTCTTTTTTTAGGCGGTAAGGAGGAAACCACCTTGAAAAGCTGGAACTCCCTGCTGGGGAAAGAAACCATTGATATGTATAACACCAGCGTCACGAAGGGCACCCAGGAATCCCACGGGCAGAACTTTCAAAAGTTAGGAAAGGATCTGATGTCCGTTGACGAGCTTGCGGTAATGGACGGCTGCAAATGCCTCTTACAGATCAGAGGTGTGCGTCCCTTCCTGTCCCGTAAGTATGATATTACCAAACACCCGAATTACAAATACCTTTCGGATTTTGACGAAAAGAACGTCTTTGACATAGAGAAATACCTGTCTACAAGGCTGCCTGTACGTCCCGGAGAACTGTACCCCAACTATGAGATCACGCCGGAAGAACTGGTAGCACAGACAACCGCATAAAATCCCGCCGTATCATTTCCTTATTATATGGCGGGATTTTATATATCCTTTTGAAAGGAGGTGCCTATTGCGGATTCGTGATTCTCCCTGACAACTGAATATCCCCGCAGGTCTTACCCTGCCCCTTATGCCGCCGTCATGTTTTTGTAGATTTTCTATTTGAGCATGGCGGCGGCTTTTTCGTTTCCGGGCCAATGCGGCCACAACAACAAATTTTATAAATATTAAGGAGGACTAAAATATATGGCATTTTTCGCAAGCGCGATTGACACTTTGAAGATTCTCGTTATCGCTCTGGGCGCCGGCCTCGGCGCATGGGGCGTCATCAACCTTCTGGAAGGATATGGAAATGACAACCCTGGGGCCAAATCACAGGGAATGAAGCAGGTCATGGCTAATTAGAGGTAATCAAAAGAGGAAAGGAAAAGCACAATCCAGACGGAACCGGCGATGCCGTCAAGAAATATTTGTGAGTTAGCAAGAATCCTGATATAATGGGTACAAACGCCCATCCGGGGCAGAAAGGCAGGGAGAAAAATGCACATCAGTTACAAACCGCTCTGGCACACACTGATAGAGCGCAACATGAGGAAAGAGGATTTAAGGCTTGCCGCTGGACTGACCACAAATATGATTGCCAATATGGGCAAAGAGGGAAAACACATCAGCATGGACACACTTGCCCGTATCTGTGAAACACTGGATTGTGGCATTATGGACGTGATTGAGCTGGCCAGTGACGAGCCTTCCACTACAGGAGGGAACGACAATGGAAAAACTGAAAGAAAGAATCACAGAGAACGGCATTGATTATATTCTGGTAGGCGACTACTATATACCGGACTTGAAGCTGCCGGAGGAGAACCGCCCCATCGGACGCTATGGGCGGCTGCACAGGGACTATCTCAAACAGGAGCATCCGGCACGGTTCAGCTCCCTTATCCTGACCGGGAAATTATGGACATACCTTGCCGACCTGAACGAGCAGGCGGAGGAACGGCTGGACTTAATCATTGAGCAGATGAAAGCTGCCGAGGGAGTGACGGAGGAACTGAAAGCCCAAAACCAGCTTGAATGGGTAGGCCGGATGAACAATATCCGCAACCGGGCGGGGGAAATCATAAACAGCGAACTGATTTACATTTGATTGGATATGGAAAGTCCAGCCGACTACCCGGCTGGACTTTCTAATCTTCCCTGCGCTCCAAGACTGCCCGAATCATGGCAACGGCGATTTCCTGCTGGCTGGGCGATGTGCTTTCCCACAGTTCCGCCAGCTCCCGTATTTTGCTGACCTCATTATCTTCCAGCGCATCCCGCAGCAGATAATCAGGGGAGATTTTCAGCGCATTGCAGATGTTGATAAATACGGGCAGGCTGGGAACCTTTGTCCCGCCCTCAATCTGCCGGAGGTAAGTTGCGTTAATATTGCAAAGTTCCGAGAGCCTGTCCGCCGTGAATCCCCGGTCTTTCCTCACCATGTTGATACGTCTGCCTAATCCTTTTCCTTCCATAATGCCCACCCATTTCATAAGCTATTAGCATTTATTTTGTTCACTTTTAGACTACATCACACATAGGGATTGCAATAGATTCTAAAAGGCTATATAATATTAGCTAATAGACTATAAATCATGAAAGGGGAACAACAGAATGGAACTGAACTATTTTAGGGACAAGCTTTTTGATTTACTGAACGACAGCGAGGGGATGGGGATTGCCGACCTGAACGCAGACGAGCGGAACAGCCTGCTCACTGTCAGGACAGAGGACGGGAATGTATTTGAAATCGTGTGCCGACAGGCAGCGGGGAAGGAGGACGGATGGACGACCGCAAACTGACTGTTTATAACGGGCGAGGGGCTTTCAAAAAATCGCCGCCGCAGATTCTTTTACAGGGGAACTGGCTGGAACAGGCCGGATTCTCCGCAGGGGACAAAATCACCGTGAAATGCCAACAGGGGCGGCTTATCATCAAAAAAGACGGAACAAAAATAGACCTAGGGGAATAGTGTCCATTACATTGAAACGGATTTTTTGCAAAGTCTATTCCCTCTGGAAAGTGATTGCGGTATAATGGAGCCATTGACAAGTCGAAATGGAGGTAAAAGACGTGGTATTGAAGAATAAATATCCTATATGTGAATTTGACACTGGTAAAAATCCGATTATTCAGGCAGCGAATTTTCTGGCTAAAAGCCTTCCTGAAAAATGTGTGGTTACTTTTTTCAGAAAGGAATTGGAACAGTTTGTTTCGGAAAACAATCTTCCTGTTATTGGCTATCTTAATTCAGAAGTGCTTGATATACCGATTTATGAATATAAATATGGTACAGATAAGCTTTGTATTACAATGGCATTTTGTGGTGCGCCGGGTGCAGCTGTAGCGATTGAAGAACTTCATGCTATGGGATGTGAGAAATTTATAATCTGCGGGGGCGCAGGGGCATTGACAAAGGATAGTAAAGTGGGAGAAATCATTATCCCTGTTTCTGCGGTTAGAGATGAGGGGACATCCTATCATTATTTGGAGCCATCCCGTGAAGTGGAATGCCATAAAGAAACGGTTAAGACTGTTGTTTCGTGTTTGGAGCAAATGGGGATTCCATTTACAACCGGGAAAACATGGACAAGCGATGCTATATACAGAGAAACTCCTGATATGGTTGAATTAAGGCGAAACGAGGGATGTATAACTGTAGAAATGGAAGCGGCAGCCTTTTTTGCGGTGTCCCAGTATTACAATATTCCGCTTGCCCAGTTATTATATGCCGGTGATGATGTAAGCGGTGAGGAGTGGGATTCCCGAAATTGGAATATGCAAAAGAATATCCGATATGATTTAATTATCTCTGCAATCGAAATTGTAAAGAAATTGTAATGGGTTATGTGGTTATAAGTTTACCATAAATTTGTGAGGATGAATGTGATGTGTGAATTGATGTTGGTTAGACCATCTAAACAATATGCAGAACAGGTTATGTCATATAAAGAAGAAATGTTACAATGTGGAGATAGCTTTGATGGTTGTGCAGGTCTTGAAGATGTCCAATCATTTGATGAATGGATTGATTTTGAAAGAAGATTAAGAGAAAAATATAAAAGTGGATATGTTCCATCAGAAGTGTTTTTAGCGGTAAGGCGAAAAGATGATTTCGTTGTTGGTATAATTGATTTTCGACACCCATTATCGGATTTTCTCAAAAATTTTGGAGGTAATATTGGATATAGTGTTCGTCCGTCAGAAAGACGAAAAGGTTATGCGTCTGAAATGCTGGGATTGGTTTTACTCTTTTGTCGTGAGTTTGGAGAAAGCAAAGTTTTATTGACCTGCGATAAGGAAAATGTAGCATCGCAAAGGACGATTATTAAAAACGGTGGGGTGATAGAAAACGAAATTGCTGATACAGTAGGATTAAGTAAAAGTGGCATTATTCAAAGATTTTGGATTTCAATATAGCGTCTTTCTCAACCATTTCCTGTTTCTCAAGCCACGCTCTCAACTAAATACCGCCAGCACAAAACCGCTGCTGCATGGAAACATACACCATGCAACAGCGGTTTTCTTATTTCCGTTTCTTTCTCTGGCCGACATAGCTTTTGAAGAATTTGGACTTTTCAAGGATATGTACAAGCTGCCGGAACTCCGCATCAGACAGCTTGTTATAATTCATAAGGAAAGTATCAGATTCAGAGCAACAAAAAAAGAACAGTTATACAAACGATAAACTGCTCTGAATGTGATTCTTTCTAATTGTACCAAGCCGCGGACGGATCAGCCAGGAAGTGTATGGGGATAGTATCTGTTCCCTTTGGCTAAAATGTTGCATTTTTGAAAGGATAGGCCGTATAAAAACCACCTTTTTGTGTAACTTCACGGAATCATTTTATAAATGGGCATGCTTCGCAAGCCTTCTTGCGGAGGCTTGAAAAAATTTTATTCAGTGGACAAAAGCCTTTATCAGGAAGTGCCACAGGTCCTTCCAATACTCTTCATCCGGCAGCATCCACACTCCGGGCAGATGCGGATGTCAACCTTCCATACCGCTTTTATAAGTTCAGCTATGGACAGGTGGGCATATCTTGTCCGGAAACGCTGATGCCCCTGAAGGTTAAATATCAGCTTCAGGTTTTGCCTTTCCCCCGGTTATTCAGAAACCCATAGTATCGGATCTTCTGGAAACCGGAGGGGAGCACATGCATCAGATAACGGCGGATGAATTCTGTATTTTCCAGCGTGATAGTCCTGGGTGGCTCACCAGGCTTCTTCCCCCTGGCGGAGAATGAAACCTGCTGGTTATCTACAGAGAGGATACGGCTGTTGGAGATTGCTATTTTATGGGTATACCTTCCCAGATATTCAATGGCATTTCCAAAGCCGTTAAAGGTTTCTTTGATGTAAGGGCACCAGTCCTTTTCATAAAGGGCATTGCGGAATGCGGACCATTCATAAGAATTCCGCAGCTTTTCACAGGAAGAGGAAAACACCAGCTCACCGCTTTGATAAAGGGAATCCAGTGCGGCAAGGCAGCATCCTTTAAACTTATCCCGGAGAACCATTACCGGGATGGGAAAATGGCCTTTGGATTTGCGGATCCTGCGGTCCGGTGTAAGCCCGCCCCCGGAAATGATACAGTGCATATGCACATGATAGAGCATTTCCTGGTTCCAGGTATGAAGAACCTGTATGATACCAGGGGTTGCACCGAGGTATTTTTTGTCCGCAGAGAGCTCCAGAAGGGTCCTGGCGCAGCATCTGTGGAGCAGTCCGTAGAGGAGCTT
>CAJTIU010000076.1 GCA_910576335.1 Lachnospiraceae bacterium | reverse complement strand
AGGTGGAACCTCTTCATAAACTTTGTGGCAAAATCAGAAACGCTGTTCCCATTATCGGTTGTCTGTGGTATACTTGACATGGCATAGATCTCCTTGTTGTGTAGTTGTTTTTTGGCAATTCAATTATACCACAGGAAAGAGGTTTGTGCCTTTTTTATTGGCTAAAGTATTGATTTTTCAAGGTTCAACACACCATACGGTGTGGGAAGTTTGAGTTATTAATGTTGGAAGTGGTTTAGCGCTTACAAGGGAAACGACTGAAAATAATGATCATTACGCTATTCAAACTGTATTTACAGGAGAAGATAGCCAACTTTGGAAGATGGAATACGTTAGAAAATAATCCATACTATTTGTGCAATTTTGCTATAAATTCTTAACAAATAAAAATATGGACAAAAAAACAAACAAAATCCACACTAATATTCTCTTAAAATGTGTGATTTTTTGCATTAAAATATGAATATACATATGATTGGAGGATTTGATATGAAAAAAAGAATGGTGATGTTGCTATTAACAGGAGTTATGTGCATCGGACTGCTTTCAGGATGTGGAAAGAGTAATGCAGATGAGAATGGGAGCAGTGATGGAAAGTCAGATGATACAGAAGTGCTGACTATGATGTTAAATGGTGCTGATTCTGATGCATATGTAGAAGGTTATCGAAAAATTATTGATGCATTCAACGCGGATAATGAGTATGGAGTAACTATCGAGCCAGAGTTTGTAAGTAATTCTGATTACAAAACGAAATTGACTACTATGATGGCATCAGATTCTGAACCAGATATCATATTTACATGGGAACTTGGATATTTGGAAAACTTTGTAGATGGTGACAAGATTACAAATCTGTCAGAGTATCTGGATAAAGATTCTGCATGGAAGGACAGCTTCAACAGCGGTACGTTAGAGCAGGAAACTTATGATGGAGATGTTTATGGTATCCCAACAGCACAATGTATGGCTGTGATGTATTACAACAAAAGGATTTTCGCAGATAATAGATACAATCAGTTGGTTGGGATATACAAGTGGCAATGAGGATATCTCAGATATAGCAGTGTCTCTTGCAAAGCTTCTGCGGGCAAGCATTAACCGAGCAGATATGGTTATGGTTCTAGATGAGATGAAGATTATAGATAGTTACCTCCTGATACAACAATACCGGTTTAAGGATAAAATTCAAGTAGAGCGAAAAATTGAAGAAGAGGCATATGAGTGTTATATGCCTGGTTTTTTACTACAGCCTTTGATTGAAAATAGTATTATACATGGCCTAGAAGGACAAACCGAAAGTGGTAGGCTGTATATTAAGATTGTTACGTGTGAGGGGGGAAAGAATCTATATTTTGCCATTGGTGATGATGGAAAAGGAATGGGACAGGAACAATTAAATGAGATTAGAAAACAATTTGTGAATATCGGAACTGGAAACAGTATTGGCTTAGCAAATGCATACAGGCGCTTGATGCTACTCTATGGAGAAGCATGTCAATTTCAGATAGAGAGTGCACTGGGGAAAGGGACCCGAATTTCATTCTATATTCCTGTCACGCGTGAAATTGTAGATGAGTAACAGAAAATTAGATGAGGAGAAAAAGATGAATAATAAACAGAATTATAAATGGAAAAAAATGACTATGGCAACCTGCTATTATCCAGAACATTGGAAAAATGAGTTGTGGGCAGAGGATCTTGACAGGATGCTTGACGTTGGCATCACGGTCATTCGTATTGCAGAATTTGCATGGAATAAGGTAGAACCGGAAGAGGGAAGATTTGAATTTGAATTTTTTGATCGATTTCTGAATTTGTGTGAGCAAAAAGGAATGGACGTAATCTTTGGAACACCGACTGCAACACCGCCAGCATGGTTGACAGAGAAATATCCGGAAGTCCTTAATGCTACAAAGGACGGTATTCTGTACCGGCATGGCGGAAGAAAGCACTATAATTACAATGCGCCGATTTATCAAGAGCTAAGCGCAAGGATTGTAGAGAAAGAAGCCGAGCATTATGGAAAGCATCCTGCGATTGTAGGCTGGCAAATTGATAATGAATTGAATTGTGAAACAAATGAATTCTACTCGGCGGCCGATTCGGTAGCTTTTCGTTTATTTTTGAAAGAAAAATATGATACATTAGAGGCGTTAAATGAAGCATGGGGAACGGTATTCTGGAATCAGTCTTACACAAACTGGGAAGAGATTTATGTACCAAGAACGACATTAAATATGGGAATTAATCCACATCAGCATTTAGATTATTATCGTTTTCTTTCCGACAGTACGTTAAAATATTGTGGTATGCAGGCAGAGATTATTAAAAAATACAAGAAACCGGGAGATTACATTATGACAAACGGGATGTTCTGGAACGTGGATAATCACCGTATGGAGAAGGATTGCCTGGATGTCTATACCTATGATTCATACCCAAGTTTTGCTTTTGGACTTGACCGGAATCCGAAAGTGGCAGATGATCTGAATGATCGGAAGTGGACTATGCATCTAAATGAAGTCCGTTCGATTTGTCCGCATTTTGGAATCATGGAACAGCAGTCTGGGGCAAATGGATGGACTACCCGAATGGAAGGACCGGCACCAAGACCGGGACAGCTTACTCTTTGGGCAATGCAGAGTGTTGCGCAGGGGGCGGACTTTATCTCTTTCTTCCGCTGGCGGACTTGTACAGTAGGAAGTGAGATATACTGGCATGGGATTCTGGATTATGATAACAGAGATAACAGAAAGCTTGCGGAGGTTAAAGAGTTTTACCAGAAATTTAAGAGTATTGATGCCGTGTGCGGAGCAAAGAATATGGCGGCATTCGCATTGATCAAGGATTATGATAATGAATGGGATACGGAAGTAGATGTATGGCACCGGAGAGTGGCAGAAAAGAGTGAAAAAGAGATATTTATTGCTTCGGAATTATATCATACACCATATGATATTGTATACCTGCAGGAGGATAGTGAGTTAAGCGATTTGACAGAGTATCCGGCAGCGATTTATCCGCATCCAGTCATTATGGATGAGAGACGTGCCCGACTGCTTAGAGAATATGTAGAACAAGGCGGAGTGTTAGTAATTGGCTGTCGTAGCGGATACAAGGATATGAATGGAAGATGTGTGATGATGCCGCAGCCTGGATTTTTGCAACAGATCACGGGTTCTGATGTAAGAGATTTCACATTTGAAAGTCCGGCAGAAGATAGTGTCTGGGCAAAGCTGCAAGGATACAAAGAAAAAGAGATAATAGAGATGCCTATATTTAATGATATTCTGGAACCATTAGATGGCACGGAAGTCCTGGCGGTCTATGGAAACAGTTATTATGCCGGAAAGGCGGCGGTAACCGAAAAGAAACTGGGTAATGGAAAAGCAATTCATTTTGGAAGTACATTTTCCAGAAATAATCTGAATTGGATGTTTGAATATCTGGGAGTAAAGGAACCATTTGCCAATGTGATAGATGCACCTGATACGCTGGAAATAGTCATGAGGGAAAAAGAAGCAAAACATTATCTGTTTGTGTTGAACTTCAAGGCTCACGATGTGGAATTTACACTGAGAAAGAAAGCGAGGCTCATGTACACGGGAGAAGAAGCAGAAGGAAAACAGAAACTTTCGGCATTTGAAACTGCAGTTTATGAAATAATTGATAATTTTTAATCGAAGTTGCTGAAATAGTTCTTCTTATTCATGATTACAATTTTAAATCATGAATAAGAAGATAAATAAAGATTAGTAAAAAGTGTGATGCTTCTTGCCCTTTATTATCATAAATATATATGATCAGAATTGTTTATTTATAATAGAATTTTGTGTAACGATTGGTTCTATAGTTAAATAATTATGATAGGAACACGTGGGAGGATGTGATTATTGAAAGGACAGGTTGAAAGATATAGTACACCGTTAATTATAGACAGAAAGCAATATACGATTAGTTTTAATGGGAAAGAACTGAGTTTATTTTTAAAAGAATTCGAATTGCTTTCGTTATTTGCGAAACATCCAGGATGGGTATACACTAAAGAGCAGATATACGAATCTATATATGGATTTAAAGAAGTAAAGGACATAGATAATACAATATTTTGTCTTATCTATAGTATAAGGAAAAAATTGGAACCGGACTTAAAAAATCCTATATTAATAAAAACGGTTAGAGGTGTTGGTTATAAGCTTAATGGAGTAACTGTCCAATGGAAAAATGAGTAAAATAAACCAGTTATATAGAGCAGTGGCTTTAGTCACTGTTTTTATTTTTAGTTTATAGTTGCTATTTAAAAATAGTTTCGTATAAAAATAAATATGTATACCAAAAAGCGTACTTTTTGGCATAGCAGAAAACAGGCAGAAATCCTGTGCCAAAATGTATAAATGACGGCTTTTGGCATATGCCGGAAAAAGTGTGGACATTTTGGTACACTTTTGCAGAAGGAGGATGGCGGATATGGCTGTATACGGATATCACAGAGTAAGTACAAAGGACCAATACCTTGATAGAGGGATTTGTGAAATTCAAGAGTTTTGCAAGGAACATGATATGGATTTGGTGAACATCTTTACGGATCAGCAGACAGGAAAGAATTTCAACAGGCCGAGGTATACGGTTCTTATGGATGATGTTTTGCGAAAAGGCGATGTCATGATTGTAACAGAGCTGGATCGGTTAGGCAGGAATAAACGGGATACAATGAAGCAAATCCGAAGGATTCAGGAGATGGACATACGGCTGATGGTGCTGGAACTCCCGACAACACTGATGGATCTGTCTAAGATGGATAACTCCATGGCACGCTTGATGATGGAGACGATCAATAACATGATGCTGGAGCTTTACGCCTCCATCAGCGAATCCGAAATCCAGAAAAAAGAGAAACGCCAACGTGAAGGTATCGCCATGAAGAAACTCCGGGGAGAATGGGATGACTATGGACGTCCGCCGGCAATCAAAGAAGAGGAATTTGTCAAAGCATACCAGAGAGTGACTGCAGGTGAGATCACACAGGCAGAGCTGAAGCGTGAGTTGGGCTTATCTCACACTACTTTTTACCGCTACCGAAAAAAATATTTTGAAAAAAATCCGGAAATTTTCCAATCTCAGAAAAAATGACACTATTACTTATATGAAAGCAAAATTTTTACAGGAGGTAATAGCGTTATGAGTGAAAAAAGAGAAGGAGCATTGTTCTATGACAAAGAAAGCGGACGATATGATATCCGGTTTGGTCTGGATTCGTTCTATGGAGGGCTGCATTGTGGAGACTGCTTCGACCTGAAGGTGGATAATGCCTGGGTTCCGGCCAGGATTGAGATGGGGGATGAATGGTATCTGGCAGGACTGCCCCGGATGAGCCTTGACGGACTGATTGTGCGGATGTAAGAGAGATGGCCAGGTATTTGTGAGATGGAGAGGTCAATGGAGCAGGTATTTATGAGGTTTGAGGCAGATTATGATGTTGTATTGGAGTGTATCCAGGAGGTATATGGTCTGGAAGGCGATAACCTGCGACTTGGAAAGGATTTCCGAAAGACTATGGTGCTTCCCTTTTTGAAAATGCTGGAGAGACACTGTGGCGGCATCCAGGTGGAGAACTTACATAAGGTATTGTGGGAAGTCTATCAGGAGAGTACGAGCGGAATAGATTTTCTGGAGAAGGCAGACATCATTCTGAAGCCATATTACAGGGAAATATCATCGTCAGAACAAAATGCATGCGTTTGATCGTGCTGATTTCTATGGGTGCAGATCTGCAAAAGAATAATTCCGGCCAGGGTTGATTCTCTGCCGGAATTTTTACTTGCCATAGCATATGGAGGAAGCTGCCAGTGGCAGATTTTGTAGTTGTGATAATCTGTAGTTGATTTTCCCTGCCTTATTACATACAATATGATTATTAATTGTGAAAGATAACAGCAATCAAAGTAGAAATTGCCAAAATTACAGGATAAGCAGGTGAAATAGATTGAGATATTATATTGCAGATCCGCATTTCTTCCATGGGAACCTGAATACAAGGATGGATTGCCGGGGATTTGCGGATGCGGAGGAAATGAATGGATACATGCTGCAGAAATGGAACGAGAAAGTCCGAAAGAATGATGAGGTTGTGATTCTAGGAGACCTGTCATGGGGAAAGGCGGAAGAAACCAATGAATTGCTTGGGAAGCTGAATGGGAGGCTCTATCTGATTCAGGGGAACCATGACCGGTTCCTGAAGAATAAGGACTACAATGCCAGCCGTTTTGTCTGGATCAAGCCTTACGAGGAGCTGCAGGATAATAAGCGGAAGGTCATCCTCTGCCACTACCCTATCATGTGTTATAACGGGCAGTATCGTCTGGACGGAAATGGGAATCCTAAAGTATATATGCTCTATGGCCATGTGCATGATACCTATGACCAGCGGCTGACCTGGCAGTTTCAGGAGATTACAAGGAGCAGTATCCGTGAGAATCCGGATGGGGAGAGACGGGCGATTCCGTCAAACATGATTAATTGTTTCTGTATGTATTCAGACTATACCCCGCTGACGCTGGATGAATGGATACTCTGCGACAGGAAAAGGAGAGAAAAATTATGTGCGGACGGTTCTATGTAGACGAGGGGACAGCCAGGAAAATTGAACAGATAATCCGTGGTGTAGATCTGAGGATACAGAAAATGCGTACAGGGGATATCTATCCGTCTCAGTCTGCCGGTATTCTGACTTGTCAGCAGGTCCTGCAGCAGAAAAATCCGTTGTCAGCAGGTCCTGTAGCAGAAAAATCAATGGCATTGGAACTGAATGAAATGCACTGGGGATTCCCCCAGTATCAGAAGAAAGGGCTTCTGGTCAATGCCAGAGCAGAGACGGCGTTGGAACGGAAGACATTTCGTGAAAGCGTATTGCACAGGCGCTGCGTGATTCCGGCCAGGCATTTTTACGAATGGGATTCTGATAAGAATAAGGTAACATTTTTCAGAGAGGACAGGCCGGTTTTATTTATGGCGGGATTCTATAACCGGTTTCAGGATGATGAGCGTTTTATTATTCTTACAACACAGGCGAACGCTTCTGTAAATCCTGTTCATAACCGTATGCCGTTGGTTCTGGATGAGAGTGAACTGGAGGATTGGGTTTATGATGACAAATTTACGGAGTATGCGCTGCATAAGACTCCGCCAGAGCTTTGGCGGGAACAGGAATATGAGCAGCAGAGTTTGTTCCTGACATGAAAAAGAGCCATCTGAGATATAGTATCTATCGTCAGATGGCTTGGAAATTCAGTCTGTTTTGTTACCTTGTTGCTTATACTGTCTGAAGATTCGCAAGCTGTTCTACCTCTGCCACACTAAGGGCAGAGTATTCTGCAATCTCCTCGACCGTCAGCTTTCCCACTTTCAGCATCCTAAGTGCTGTTTCTTTTTTGTTTTCACTGATACCGCGATTTAAAATAGTTCTTGCTTCTGTTTGAATCAATGGTCCTCTCATCATAGCACCTATGCCTTTCTGCACGTTTTCATACTTACGTGCGATTTCCCGGATCACATCACTTGAAAGCTCTATGATTGTCCGCTTGTCAAATGCGCCAATAATACCTTGCTTTTCCAGATCATCAAGTCTTTCTAAAATTATCCGATATTCTGCTTTCAGTTCTTCCAGTTTCTGCTCATTGTTATTATATTCCGAAAAACTTTTCTCATGTGAGAAAATATAAAATGGAATAAGCATTAATAAGCGTTTCTCAAAGATTTCATCCAGTGAATATGACTGCACCTTCATAATCGGGACATCATATTGTACCGTCCCGCCAGGTGTTACGATCACATATTTCATTTTATCCGGAGTCTTTTTATATGCCCGCAGATACATCACTGCCGTATTGGGAAATATTACCGTCAGAGTTTCTTCTGTAACTTCGCCCTCATCAAGCGCTATCTGGGCATCGTATTCGAAAAGACGGATTGTAATCTTCCCATCTGGTAAGCTGCTTTCACATTCAAGATGATACTTTTTAACTATTCTGCCAATAATCTGAAAACTAGTATCTGTTATCCGTTCCTTGTCAGCCGCATCCTGCTGGTCTAAAAAGTGTTCATTAGGGAAAAAACGAATCTCTTCTTCTCCCGTATAATGTTCGTCAAAAATTTCATTGATTACAGGTATAATCAATTTCCGGCAGTCATTCAGGATTGTCCGGAACGCGCCATCATATATATTTCCCATATGTTTCTACGCTTCGCTTCGGTCCGCGCATTACAGAGGTCCACTGGACCTCTTGCGCCCTTTCTGTTTGGTGACTTTATCATATCATTTTTTACCTTTAAATTCAAGTATAGCTGTCTTCGCTGCAGGGTTGTTTCATCAAGACTTTATCATCTATTTTCAAATTATAAGGTAAAATGTGATTTATAGTATAGCCTTTGTTAAATTTCAACAGCCATTGCCACGAAAAAAGCGCAAAATCCCCCCTGTCGTCTAATCTGCATTTTTTTGAAAAGTCAAGGTTCTATTTTAATAAAAGCTTGGTATTGGATCAAATACCCATTTTAGCGCAATTGAAAAATCATCTGTTATCTCATCAATTACATCAATTACCAATTCCCTGTCTTTTGAAGCATCCATCTGCATCAGCCTGATGATATTATATGCTGCTTTCCGTAATACAGATAAAACATTCTTGGATTTTCTTGCTGTACTCTTATCTTCCAGGAAGTCCTCATCCAGGACATAATGCAGGCAGTTCTCAATTCGCCAGTGGTCTCTTTTATATCTTGCGAATCCTTCCGCCGTCAGAACATGATTCGATACCAGACCAACTTTTTGTATTTGATCTGTAAGCTCATCCCCCTCTGTTGGTTTTGGGCATTTCCTGCTTCCTTGTTTTAAGAAGGTTTCCTTATCCGGAGTCACATCGTTCCCTTCTGCAGCAATCTCTTTTGGTATCCTCACCTGACAGCTGGAAGCAATGCTGCATATAAACGGCAGTTCCTTCCGTATCTTTCCAATCGCGTCATCGTTTGTGTAACATTTCACTTCTCGATATTCCACACGTTCCCTATTCTTTTCACAACTGCTGTACTCACTATAGTGCCCTTCATTTTTATTTCCAAACTTTTCCTGGTCTGCCTCTTTTTCAAGTTCCTTGAAAATATCCTGGATCTCCTGATAGGTTGCCGGACAGTTCTTTTTTATCTGCTGTACGAAATACCCATTTTTCTCATCTATCATACTCAGTATAGCTTCAGTCGCCCCAATCGCATCTATGGTTACTGTGCTCCCTGTTATATCAAGGAGTTCCAACAGCTTTGGTATCGCCGTCATCTCATTTGTTTTCTCTGGGATTGGAATCTGTGCAATCACCAGATTGGTTGCAGCATCCAGGGCATTTAAAATATATGGGGCTTTCTTATCCTTTATCTTTTCTGCCGCTGCCCTTAGTGCCTTCCCGTCAATCACGATATGAATCCCTTTCGTACTTAAAATATTTCCCATCCAATCCGTAAATATCAGGGACAGCAGTTCTTCATCAATTCTACAAGCAATCCGGGAAAATGTGGAAAGCGAAGGAATCCCATTTTTCAAAGCCAGGTGCTTTTCCAGTTTTTTCCGATTCCTTTTTGCCCATTTTACAATACGCCGCAGGGAGGTTTTTCCTGCCAGAAACCCCAGGACTATGAGCAACAGGATCTCCACATGGCTATGCTTATGTTTCCGGGCATACCGTGGGTCCGGCATTTCCCCCAAATACTCTGCCAATGGTCTGACCTGGAATACTGCTTTAATCAACCTCCAGATTAATATGGAACCGCCTCAGGATTTCCTGCTGCTCATCAGATATTTTAGAGACAATTTTATTCCCATCCATATAAATCAGGTATATTGTTGACAGATGTTTTAAGTCTTTCATATCGGCACCGGATTCTTTTTGCATCCGGCGTATCAGGGAACCTTTCTGTGCGCCATACTGTATATGGGGGTCCAGTATCTCCACCATCCCACGTTCGGCGGCTATATAAGATTCTGCCGACTCCTTTAGGATGATGAAATCCAGAACTTCCTGCCAGGCTTTTCCCAACGGTTCTTTCCAGCTTTGGGGACATAGGATCTCGACCGCTCTGGAAAAGCCAAACTCCTTTACAGTTGCTTCTGTCAACGTTACTTTCTTCTTATCTGATTTCAGGACGCCCTCTGGAGTAATCACTCCGATATAAGTATCTACAGGCTGGGGATATTTCTTTCCAGGAACCCGCCTTGATGTCCGCTTATATAGGTAATACTTCTCTCCTTTTTTCTTGACTGTGGTCCCCCTGGCTCGATACTCCTGTACCCAATCGGGGTATGTTTTCCCTGTTTTTGGCATAATATCCTCCTTTCAAACACCATGTTTTTCCTGTTCTCAAAGTATAGGTATATTACACCTATACTTATAGATGTTATACCTCTACAACAGCAAAAAGTCGAGGATAAGAAGTTACTCTGTATAGCAGCTTTTACCCTCGATAAATCATATGTTCTTCCACTTATTTATTTTTCTTCATGAAACAACCCTATCTTCGCTGGTAAAACCTGCAGCGTTCCTATGTTGTTTTTGTGTCTGCCATCATCTGTAATCCTCGCAACAGTTTTTCAGCATTTTCCCGGAACTGTGGCAGGAATTCCTTTTCTAGATCATAACAGAGATAGAGGATGCCAAAGATCGGGTTCCATACTTGCCGCATAGTTGCTTCGTCCAGGAATCTTTCCACTTCTCTTATGAGCGTTACAAAATTCTTCTGGAATGTCGCCCACTCAATAAAGAAGTCATCATTAAGCGGAATACCAAAGGAATCAAACCATTCACGTATAGTCTGTGTCCTGGTATTGTTCCCGCATTCTGGATTCATGTAAAAGTATTCAATCACTAGTGCTTCAGAAGAAGTTTCATCTTCCGGAAACGCAATGACACGTCCGATTGGAAACATGGCGCACATAGCAGGTTTTGCTTTGTGGACGGAGCATCTGCGGTTTTTTAGCAGAGGGCACCGCTTGACAGAACCTCTGGGTTTCAGCCGGATGATCGGAAAGTGCGAATCCGGCCCGATATACAACTCGCAATACTGGCCGATGAATTCTTTTAAGGACAGCTTCAGTTCGTTTGCAATCCGGAAGAGATCCAGCGGTGTCAGCAGGATATCCTCCCGGTTGATGCAGCATTCCCCGCATTGTGTGCAGTGAAAACGAAACGGATCATCGGCAGCCAGTTTGTTATGTTCAATAGCGTTCATGATTTCTTCCATTCTTGTATTCATATGTAGTCCTCCTTGATTATGAAATCATTGCCTCTAAGGAAGCAATTAATTCTCTATTATTTCGCTCGTATTGTTCCTGAAACGGCTGATCCAGATCAAAGTCTGTGTATTTATATAACAGAAAGAAGAACAATGCCCTGTGCTTGTGTGTCTCTGGTATCTGCCTGAGCAGCCGCGCAATCTCTGGCACTGCCGAAATGTCTGCATTGACAAATGCTCTGTCTTCCTGTGTGAAATACTGGTTCATCCAGTCCCGTGCTTTGAATTTTCTGCCTGTAAAATGGTGGTTCTTCTCCATACTGAGATAGTAGTGGAAAGAGGAAGAGTCATCCGGCTCCGCTACCAATGGATAAGTACGGCAAGCCCGCGGTTTTGCGGCCTGGATCGTACACCGGTTGTCCTTTAGGAAAATGCAGGCATCATCGGCGCCAACCGTCTTTAGTGTGTAGGTAAAGTAACCGCACTCATGAATCGGAGCCGGTTCTGCGTACATGGACAGTAAATGTTCTATGGAATCAAGAGATTTGTCCTGGCTTTGCAGGAACCTGGCAATCCGGTAGACATCCAGGCTCTCCAGCGGGACACTGTCCTTTACATGGCGGCAGCATGCGCCGCAATGGTGACATTCAACATCCCGGACTGGCATATCCAGGAGTATCCCGTCCGATTTTCCGATGAGATAATAGTAGACGATAGACAGATCCTGGAATGGGATATGCGGGACTGTTTCCAAGAATGTACGGTTTTTCTCTGTGTTGACCAGCTTCATGATGATCCTGCTTTTGGCAGTAGAGTAATCATAGAGTTCCGCTTCATTTACCTGTATCACCGGTAAAGAGCGGTACAGGTCTGAAAGCCGGTCAATCACGGTATCAAAGTCCTTTGTTGCCTGATAAAATTCATAGAATTCTTCCAGGTAGATTGTGGGAGAAGTATTTGAGGAAGGGCTTTTGAACACAACCCCGTGCTTCATCTCCCCATTGGATTTCAGTGTCTTTGTGAGGCTGAGACTGACATTGCCAATCTCCTGGTGCTGTAAGTCCTGTAAAACCTCGTTCCTAAACCTCCATGCCCACACACTTGGCACCACCATAAATGAAACTGTGCAGACGGTAGGCTGTTGAATTTATTTGTGCCATTGTTTATACTTATAGCAACGGCAAAGATCGTGTTTATTTTGGGCAGGAAGCCCGTTTCCTAAACTGATTTCAGGT
>CAJTIU010000075.1 GCA_910576335.1 Lachnospiraceae bacterium | reverse complement strand
TTTCCAGTATTCCTAACTGTCATTTAGAGCCAAAATCAATCATCATTCATTAAAATACTGTCTTTGAAGGACCATTTATCAAGAGTAAGCCAATCAGATTTAGGATTGGCTTCATAAAACAACCAATTTCACGGATTCAGGAAATATCCAATTTTCTTCTCCTCTAAACCTATAAACTCCCCAAGCAAAATTCCATAGCTTTCTTTTCGCAAAAAGCAAACACTCCAATATTATAAATTATATCACATACTCCCTAATAATGACATAAAAATATGCAAGTTCTCATAGTTTTCTTCATATTCTTATATTGCAACATTGCTTGTCTATTTTAACTTCTCAATTAAACAATTTAAAAATACCAAGATTTCCAAGTGAAACAGCAAATAACTCCCTATTCTTGTTTATTCTATAAAGTCATATGTACTTTTCTGCATCGGACGCCCTCACTTAAATCATAACTAATACATAATATTCTTTTTCTAATGACAAACCTGCATATATAATAAAAAGCAGCAAGAACCTTTTATTTTGTTCTTGCCACTCTTTGTTCATAAGCAATAAATGATTTCTTCTCTTACAATCTCCTCTGCCCTCGCCCTAATCGGATATGGAAACTTTGCTGTCTATCTGCGCAATTTCTTCTCCGCCAAAGTCTCATATCCCTTTGCATTGGCGCAAATATCCGTAATAAAAGTCACTCCTGTCTTCTCCGCCAAGTCCGAATAATTCCGAATCAGACAGCCGCCTCCGCCAATCACATACAGATGTACCAACCCTTCCTTATATCCATAATCCACCAAACGCCTTCTGATATTTTCCGTATACCTCGTCGCAATATGTTCTACTTTTTTAGCGGTACTATCTGTTCTTTCCTGTAAACCGTTCCGAAGAAGCGGTTCTATCAGCATTTCAGAAATATCCTCCCCGTTTTCTTTTGATAATTCTTTCTGTATCTCTTTCATACAGATGCCCACACCAAATTTCTCCGTCACAAGGCTCTTTTCCAACGGTTTATTATCAACAATCTGCATTACGTTCATAGTTCCGTTTCCAATATCCGCCAGCATATTCATTCCCTGCATTGCTCCTAAATTAACAACAGCCGCAAATCCCTGTGGAAATATTTCTACGCCGCACAGATGCACATAATATCTCTCTTTTCGGAACTCAAAATGCAGTTCCTGTTCTTTCATCAAATAGTGCCTAAAGTCTGCGCCCTGACTTTTCATCCATGCAAGCGGAAGCCCAACCGCCAATATCACATTTGCCTCATGAAGTCCCCTGAACTTCAATTCCTCCGCCAGCGCTGCAAGTGTCAGAATATAAAAATCTTCGGAATCCGTTTTATTCCCCTGATATACCAAATGTGACTCTCCGATCATATAAAACTTATCCTTATATCTCACAAAATTCTTACTGACGATTGGCTCTTCCTCCATGCATTCCACGCCTGTCCGGAATACCCTGTGCGCGGTCTTCATATTCCCATATCCATGATCCACGCCGACAATTATTCTTATGTTGCTGTTATATTTCTGCATATAGCTTGTCCTCCTGATTTTTTATATCTTTTCTATAAATATTTTTCATCTATCTTTCCATTGCAAAATAAATCTCCATAATACATAAAAATCTCTTTTGCTCAGGACAAGCCTCTGCTATAATAAATTTGCAGGATTTTCATAGAGAGGCTTGTCCTTTTTATGTCACAGATTAAATTGTTCCACCAGTTTAATCTGCATCTGAAATGTCCCTGTTTCCGGCAGGGGCATTTTCATTTGATGCCTCATTCCTCTTCCGGTCCAGCATATCCGCAACTTTCTTCTGCTCGTTGGGATATAAATGCCCATATGTATTCAGGGTAATCTTGATATCCTTGTGTCCCATGCGTTCCTTGATGACCATAGGCGCCACTCCCTGATGCGCGAGATACGCACATGCCGAATGTCTCAAATCATGCACTCTAATCCTTTTTACTCCTGACTTCTGAATATGCCTTACCATTTTATGCTGCACTGCTTCGCATACAATGGGGAAAAGCCTTTCACTGTCGGGAAATTCATACAGCTTATCACAATACGCCTTGATTTCCTGCGTCAAAAATTCTGGAATATCTATTGTCCTGACTGACTGTTCCGTCTTAGGCGTTGTGATGACATCCTTTCCCCCTGTACGGTAATAAGTTTTTGAAATGGATATTTTGTTCTCCTGAAAATTTACGTCACTTTTTAATAACGCAAGCAATTCTCCAATACGCATACCCGTCCAGAATAAAATCTCAAACAGCACATAATATCTGCTTCCCGCTTCAATCATATTAATGAATTGCTGGTACTCCTCATAAGTCCAGAAATCCATTTTATCCGCATCTGACTTCCCCATTTTCTTTACTTTCTTGCAGGGATTATTTGTCAGATTGTAAATGTTAGAAGCATGGGTAAACAGCACCGTCATCTGATTCTGAAGCATCCGCAGGTATGTCTGCGAATATCCATTCTCCCGTATTTTGTTCTGCCACTGGATAATATCTGCCGGTGTAATTTCATTCATGGATTTATTTTCAAAGTATGGAATGATATGCCGTTCAATCATATATCTCTTATTCTTGATAGACCGTTCCTTCAATTCACCCTGCTTATCCCTGAAATAAGTCTCAACAAAAGCTCCAACCTTCATATTCATGTCTGCTTCTGTTGTCTGCATAAATTGTTCCTCATACTCTTTTGCTTCTCTTTTTGTTTTGAAACCTCTTTTGCACTTTTGTTTCTGTCTGCCCGTCCAATCGTTGTAACGGAACATACAATACCATGTTCCCCTCTGCTCATCCTTATAGACTGACATATAATCTCCTTTCTTCTTAGGGCAGTCTGTGGTCTGCCATAAAATCAGTCTCGCAGAACTGCCCTTAACTTTTCTTTTCATTTCAGCCACACATCCTGTATATCTGAATGATATGCCGACCGTCTGTTACATTGTTGTCACTACGCTTTGATACCCGTAAAACTTCTTGTCCCAATATGCTCTGGGAATCTTGCCTGACACGACAATATAGCCGTTATCTTCCAGTTCCTTGTTCAACTGCCTGATAATCTTATATGCGTGTCCTTTAGAAACGCCAAGCATATCAACAACATCCTGTGCCGTTACCATATAATTGTTATTCATCTACCTCCCTCCTCCTGCACTGACGCTGTATATTGTCAAGTTTCTGTTTTTAACATTTTATTTGTCTTGACTTGTTTCCTATGATAAATCAATGCAAAATGTTTGTCAAGATAATTTTGTTGAATTTATTTTTATCTTGTGATAATATTGTATTTATAACAAAAGAAATGCATTTAAGAGAGGCTATTTTACACCGTTCATCTGATAGAAAGGAATTTTAAGTATGAATTTATATTCGTCGGACATCATCAAAAATGATTTTCACTTTAGTGTTGCATTCTACAGCATTAACCGCCGCACCCACGAAGAAACGCTTTCTTCTATTTATAATGACGATAATACGTACAAAAGCAGTACCGCCTATTTTATAAAAAAAGCGGCTATCCATACCAACATTATGGAAATCCTTGATTATGATATGCCTGAAAAGGAATCTGCTATTGTAGCATTTGAGAAATTGAAGTCTGTTTTGCCATTGCTCGGCATCGACTGCCCCTTTGACAAAGAAACCTTCAATTTATATTGCTGCGAACACATACCAAAAGATATCGAGACTTCTGCCGGACAAATCATGCCGATATTGCAGTCCTGCTTTGAAGAACATCCGGCACTGTCTTATCTGTATCCTTTATTTCATATGGTAATGCGTTCCTGCTATCAGCAAGCCGGAAAATCAGCCGATGCAGAGCTACTTCAAACCGCCAAACTATTATCCGAAGAAGTAAACAATCTTGAAACTTTATATACACAGGCAAGAGATTATTTAGATGAAGTAATCGTAGCGCCGTCAAAACAAGACTTACAGTTGCCTAGCAGTGCAATAGCTGAAATATACCATTCCTATTGCCTGTATGCCAGTAAGCAGGATTTTCAATCGGATGCATTATCCACTATGGAACTGAAAAACAATTTTCTATCTGACATCCGTGCCCAAAAAGACAGTTGCAATACGCAAAATTGGACAGAATATCTAAATCATGCCTCCAATCTTATTACAGATAACGCAATCGGGAAATACCCTGTTACATCATTCAAACAGTTCTTATGTATAGGCATCCGACTACTGCTTGAAGACGAACTCGTTATCAAAAAATGCAGCCTCTGCAATGGATATTTTCGTGTGAAGTACACTTCCAACCAAGAATACTGCACAAGAATATACAGAGACACTTCCACTACCTGTAACGAGTACGCCAGTCGGAAATCCTATAAGGAAAAGTTATTCAGCCACCCGATTCATACGGAATTTACTAAATCATACAACAGACTGTATGCCCGCATCCGCAGAGGGAAACTCCCTGCTGACACACCACTCATGGATCAGTTAAAGGCACTTCATGACGAATATACCGAAAAATATGAGAACACACACCAGAAAGACCGCGAAGCTGTATGGAAAGAATACATTGAAAAGAATAAAGAATTGCTCAAGTTAGATTCTTCAAAGAATTAATGCACAAAGCAAATGTTGAGTTATCGTATAAGGCTAAATAGTTATCTGCTAGAATCTGATAACTATTGCGCTACACTCGTTTCTTAAAAATTAGCGAATTTTGTTATCATTCTGTTATCACGACTTACCAATTCCACCAAACATCGAAAAAAGGACTTTCCGAGAAATCTCGGAAAGTCCCATAAATTCAATGAATTTTCAATTACTCAATGATAGTAGCAACCCTACCAGAACCAACAGTCCTACCACCCTCACGATTTTCAAACTCTAGCCGACAACGCCTTGCGAGAAGGAGTATAAATCCCGATGAAGCTACAAAATAATCCGTAGTTCCCACTACGTAATTCCTTCTACATTGCTAGAACATGAGTTATTACTGGGATTGGGCGCATATTTCTAAAATGTCGATAGAATTAACTTTGTTTCATTCTACAAAGTGCTTGCAGAAAAATATCCATAAAAATACTGCGTTTAATAGGTAGAATCCGTACCAGTCTCAAAGAACGTCTTTAGCATATCCATATTCAGGCTCTTCCCAAACCGCCTCGGCCTTGTAAACAGATTCACACTCCCTCTTGAATCAATCAAGTCACGAATAAATCCCGTTTTATCAACATAGTAGAAATTATCCCTCTTAAAATCTCTGAAAAACTCAATTCCTATCGGAAGCTTTTTCTCACCAAATTATGCCTCCCATTGGGGGGACGGGGCATTTTTAAAAATGCCCCGTCCCAGACTGAAATCAGGGTGTCCCCCTACCCGGCTACATCATTTTCACTTTCTCATAATTCTTTACCAGGAGCTCATACTGTGCATTTTTCCCATAATGCTTCTCTACTTCCCCAATGGCTTTCTCATATAATCTGGCTGACTTAGAATAATCCTTTTTCAGATAAGTGAGATAAGCTTTCATAGCCAGTGCTCCACCGTAGTGCGGACTGTCCGCGCATGATTTTTCAAACAGATACAATGCGTCATCTGCATACTCATCTGCCCTCTCTACATCGGGTACATTTCCCTGAAGCATCACACCTGCAAGGTTTCCATACACAGTTGCGCATTCGTCCTCTGCTCCCGGTATCTCCTTTAAAATCACGACAGCCTTTTCTCCATATATCACCGCATCTTCTCTCTTTCCGGTATCCATAGATATGACGGACATATTATTATATAGTCCTCCAAGACGGTAGTCATGCTCCATTCCCTGTTCATGATAGACACACTCCACCTGTTTATAGAGCTCCATCGCTTCCTTTAAATTTCCAGAAGCCCGGTATACATTTGCTACATTCAGATATGTGGTCATACCGTCTACTGTATTGCGCAGTCTGTGCTCCTCAACAATCTTTACCGCACGGCCTGCATACTCCCATGCATCCGAAAGTCTGCTTATGTTACGGTAGTATCCCATCAGCTCATTTAGCATCGAAAGCTCATTTTCCCATTTTCCTGATTGTACGGCTAATGCAAGATTCTCCTTCAGACAGGATACGGCATCGGCGTTTCTTCCTTCTGCAAAAAGCTGATCTGATCGCTCTAATATGTTTTTAATCTCCATATACAATTCCTCCTTGGGGGACGGGGCATTTTTAAAAATGCCCCGTCCCATATTGAAAATGACCTGTCCCTAATTGATTTTATATAAATAGATAGATCAATACAAATACCATTCCGATTCCTGCCAGCTGCAGGCCGTAGGACAGGGAAAACCGTATCATATCCCGGCTTTCCTGATGCTCCAGTCTTCTGCGGCGGATCTGTAAGCGGTAGGTCATGGCCTCCTCCTGATGCTTTAAGTATGCGGCTCCTTTGTCAAGGACAGAGCCCAGTACGGTCTCAAGTCTTGGGAGGGAGCCGGTGCGGTATGCGATCCCTGCGTCTTTGTAGAGTGTCTTTCGCAGAAGGACAATCAGACCGTCCACGGCGGTATCGCAGATACGGCTTACAAAGCATCCGGCAAAGGGCAGAGCCCTCTCAAGCAGCGGGCGGTAGACCAGGTTTTCCAGGTCGAGCCATGCTGGCCAGAGGTCTGCATAGACCCACTGTCCGCTGTCTGCTTCTTTTCTAATAAAGACTTTACGTATGATAAGCAGATAGACTGCCGCACCGATGAGAATGGAAATGAGTCCTCCTTTCAGGCATTCAAGGCTGAAAAAGTGGGGGACGTGCATCTCCCCGTGCATGCGGAAGAAGTCCATGGTACTTCCGGCCATCCGGGCCATGGTGAGCGTGGGGGTCATTCCCAGTACAGGGAGGACGGCGGCGCTTATGCCGATGGCGAGCATGCTCTGCCGGTTTATGTAGCGGTGGTTCATGGTATCGTACTTTTTCTGGATTTCCAGATCTTTATTCTTCTCAACAAATATTGCAATGTAGAGCTTCAGCATGTAGGCGACGGTCAGGCCGCCGCTTATGAGGAAAATCCATTCCACGAATACATAGGCGGGTGCCTTGGAGTATTCAATGATGCTCTCGTGCAGGAGTGTCTTGCTGACGTAGCCGTTCCACAGGGGGATCCCGCCGATTCCGAGGGCTCCCATGAGGAAGGTGATGTTCAGGAAGGGCTTGCCGCGTCCAAAGCCCCGGATCTCGTTTAAGTCCAGCTTATGCAGGTTCATGAAGACCACGCCAGCGGCCATGAAGAGCACCAGCTTGATGAGGGAGTGGTTCATCATGTGGAGGAAGATTCCCCCGGCTGCCAGGCTTCCGTGTTCCCCCAGGAGGCAGAGCATGGCGGTCCCGACTAGGATGAATCCGATCTGGGACATGGAGGAGCAGGCCAGGGTCCTTTTTAAGTCCACAGAGAAGACGGCAAGGACTGCCCCGGAAAACATGGTGATGACTCCAAGGATTAAGATCAGGGTTCCCCAGTTCTGGTCGCCGGAAAAGAGATAGCAGGTGATGACCAGGATGCCGTATATGCCGGACTTGGTCAGGATTCCGGACAGCAGGGCGGACGCCGGTGCGGGCGCTACGGGGTGGGCCTTTGGGAGCCAGATGTGCAGTGGGAAGGCCCCGGCCTTGGCCCCGAAGCCGGCGAGCATGAGGGCTCCGGCAAGGTACAGCTTCTTTTTGTCACCGAAATCCCGGCAGGCTCCCGGGAGGCTGCTGATGTCCAGTGTGCCTGTGTATGTATGGAGGAGGGCCAGCCCCATGAGGAGCGCCATTCCCCCGATGACTGCGACGGCAAGGTAAGTCTCAGCAGCCCGTAAGGATTCTTTTCTCTCGTCCTGGGCGACCCAGACGTAGGAGGTGAAGGACATGACCTCGAAGAAGATGAAGGTGGTGTACAGGTCCGCGGACAGGAATACCCCCTGCACGGCTCCCAGGGTGACGAGCTGGAAGAGGTAGTAGCGGTTCCTGTTCCGGTAGTGGGTGAAGTATTCCCCGGAGAACAGGAGGGTCATCATCCACATGAAGGCGGCGGTCAGGGCGTAGAGACCCCGGAAGCCGTCCAGTTTCAGGGTGAGGCCCATGCTGCACAGGGCAGGGGCGGAAGCTTCTGCCTCTTTCAGGAGGATGGCTGCTGCAAGGAGCAGGAGGAATTCGGTGATGCCAATGAAGGAGACAAAGCGGTCCCTTCCTTTTTTGGTTTTTCTTCCCATGGCGTAGGAGAGAATGGCTCCTGCCATGGGGTAGAATACGGGTATGAATAGTAGTGGGGAGTTCATGGGCTCCTCCTTTCTGGAATGGCCTCTCGGGACCTTTTTTTCCTGTAGTAAAATTTATATTGTGGTTCTTGCTTTACGCAGTGGGGGAGGACGCAGGCGGGGGAACAGACTTGTTCCCCCGCCTGCTGTTTTTATGTCAGCGCCAGGCCGCGGTACGGCTTAAGGTTTTCTGGGTGTTAAATTTTCCTGCATGTTCCGGCAGACTGGCTGAAAACTCATTCCAGAGCTGGTTTGAAAATCGCTTTCCGGCAGATGTATTCCACAATTTAGCACAAATCCCGTGCAAAGTGGGGTGTACAGATGACGGAAATAAATTTTCAGACACGCTTTGGCAGCCTGTGGGAGGGACCGAAATCCATGCATGAGCACGGAGCAGTCCGTGTGTCTGAATGCCTTTTGACACTTTCTCATTACATGTTTACAGGCTGCTTACCACAGAGGTAAGGTAATTCCCCAGAGGCTCTGAGTAGACCCCCAGCACCACGATGGCTGCGGAGAACAGCATCAGCGGGACGATCATCTGCCAGCCCGGGTCTTTTACATGCCGGATGGACGTCATGTCGAAGTCTTTTTCCGGGAAGAAGCCCCGTACCATCATGGTCATCATGTAGATGGCTGTCAGGAGGGCGCTTGCAAGGAGGCAGCCCACCCCCAGTACTGCCAGGGTGCTGCCGTTTTCCAGGGCCGCCTGCGCCAGGTACCATTTGCTGATGAAGCCGCAGCCGCCCGGGACCCCCATCAGGCCCAGGGCTGATATGAGGAAGGCGCTGTATACCCACGGCATCCTTCTTCCGAATCCGGTCATCTTATGGATATAGTGTTCCCCGGTCTGGTGCATGATGGCCCCGGCGCAGAAGAAGGCGCTGATCTTCATCACCGCGTGGAACACCATGTGGCAGAGCCCCCCGAAGAGCCCCGCCGGGGTCATGAGCGCAGCCCCGAACAGGATGTAGGACAGGTTGCTCACCGTGGAATAGGCAAGCCGTCTCTTTATGTGGGTCTCCTTTACCGCCATGCTGCAGCCGAAGACAATGGTGAACATGGCAAGCCCCATGACTGTCTTCTGTGCCCAGGTCCCGGAAAGGAGCTCTGTCCCGAAGCAGTAGTAGGTGAGACGGATTACGGCAAAGGCTCCTGCTTTTACCACTGCCACCGCGTGGAGCAGCGCCGTCACGGGCGTGGGCGCCACCCCGGCGTCCGGAAGCCAGGAGTAGAAGGGGAACATGGCCGCCTTGATGCCAAACCCCAGGAAGGCTGCCACGTAGACCAGGAGCAGGAGGTTCCTTCCCACTCCCGCTGCCTCTCCTCCCAGGATGCCGCCCGGGGTGAAGCCTGCGTTTTCCCCGAAACGCAGGAGGAAGGCCACTGCCATGAAGCCCAGGGCCGCCCCTCCCATGGAGAAATAGATGTATTTCCGGGTGGCCAGCACTGCCGCCCTTGTGAAGGGGTGGGTGACCAGCGGGATGGTGACCAGGGTCAGCAGCTCGTAGAAGAAATACATGGTCAGCAGGTTCCCCGCGCATGCAATCCCCAGGGTGACCCCGTAGGTCATGACGTAAAACATGAAGAAGGGGCGCTCCCTCTCCTGGGTTGACATATATTCAAAAGAGTACAGGACTGCTATGGGCCACAGGACCGCGATGAGCCCCGCAAAGACCCTGCCCAGCCCGTCCAGTTCCAGCACGAAGGCTGCTTTTTCCGAGAAGCGCAGGACCGTCAGCTCCCCGGGGGTATGGAGAAGGAGCAGGAGCACCATCACGGAGGTGAGGATGACCACCAGTTCCGTATAAAGTTCCATGTGTACGCGTTTTCCAAACGGGAGCAGCGGGATTCCCACTGCCAGGATGACCGGGAACAGGACTGCCAGGATTAAAAACCATTCGTTCAATATTTTCACCTCCCTATAATACTGACTGTGCGATTTCGCCCAGGTACCCGGCAATGCCTCCCGGGAACAGTCCTGTAAGCAGTGACGCTGCCGCAAGGATGGCAAGGGGTATGGTCATCTTTCCAGGCGGCTCCAGGCTGTCAGATCTGCTGTAATCGTAGTCCTTTCCCGGCAGGAAGCCCCGGACCGTTACGGGCAGGAGGTAGCCTGCGGTCAGGAGGGCGCTTATGAGAAGCACCGCCGGACCCAGCCAGGAGAATACCCCTGTCCCGCTTTCCAGCATACCGGCCATCAGGTACCATTTGCTGATGAAGCCGCCCATGGGCGGGATCCCGATCAGCCCCAGGGACACGAAGGTGTAGCACCAGAGCGTGACGGGCATCCTTTTCCCGGTCCCGGCAAGTTCGTCCACCCTCGTGCAGCCGGTCTGGTAAATGACGGCTCCGGCAGTGAGGAACAGGGCGGTCTTGATGAAGGCGTGGAACAGCACATGCATCAGGGCTCCGGTCAGCGCCGCCGGATGCAGGACCGCCATGCCGAGCAGAATGTAGGATGCCTGGCTGACTGACGAGTAGGCCAGCCTTTTTTTGAAGACCGGCTCCCGGAAGGCCAGCATGGAGCCCATGAAGACCGTAACCAGGGCCAGGACGAGCCAGGCGTACTGAACCCAGGTGCCCTGAATGAATTCCGCCCCCACGGTATAGTATACGGAACGCAGCACTGCCAGGACGCCGCCTTTTACGATGATGGCCGAGAGCACTGCGGACGCGGGGGCCGGGGCTGCCGGGTGGGCCGTCGGGAGCCATGCGTGCATGGGGAACATCCCGGCCTTTACCCCGAAGCCCAGGATCATCAGGAAAATGGACAGGTATGGCAGAATCCCGCCCTGCGCCAGTGCTTCCGGGGAGAGGACGCCTCCCGGGGAAAATTCCACGGGGCCTCCTCCCAGGTGGTACAGGTAAAACACGCCGAACAGCGCCATATACGCCCCGCACATGGAGTACAGCAGATACTTAAGGCCCGCCATGACTGCCTCGTGGGTCTGGGTGTGGAGCACAAGGGGCATGGATACCAGGGTCATCATCTCGAAGAACAGGTACATGGTCACAAGATTCCCCGACAGGCTCAGCCCGTGCAGCGCACCCAGTGTCAGGAGATAAAAGCCCCAGAAGCGCTTCCTGCGGGTCTCGTGTTTCAGGTACTCCAGGGAGAAGATGCCGCCAAGGAGCCACACCAGGGGGATGAATCCCATGAAGAAGATCCCAAGGTCATCCGGCCTGAAGCAGATGCCCAGGTTTTCTGTCAGTGAAAAGATGGTAAAACCGGCTGCTGCGCCGGCTGATTTATGATACATGCCTAAGAGGAGGACCGACAGGACCGCAAGGATCCCAAGCACTGCCACGGAAATGTGGGAAACAGTCCTGTTTTCCGACATTTCTGACGGAAGGCCCAGGATGACAGTCCCGGCCAGTACCGGTACCAGTATTAAGCATAAAATGATTTCGTGCATATGAATTTCCTCCCTGTAACAGAAGGGGAGGCTGCCTGCTGCAGGATGTTCCTCCTGTCCGGGTATTCCCTCTTCTGTCTTTTAGCCACTATTCACGATCCGGGAATGCGCGCAGAACACCCATTCCGTAAGTACAGTCCCACGTTTCAGGGGCGGTTTCCCGTAACAAAAGGTTAACTGCCGCCGTGAATAATGAACCTTTTACCGGTACTATCCGAAAATGGAAAGTCCTGTCTTTACTGCTTCCGAAACCGGTCCCGTGCAGATGCCCAGGAACAGGTTCAGGCAGATGAAACCGGTGACTGCAATACAAAACTGCAGACTGTTTTCCGTACGGGTTCCGCTTTCCCCGAAGGTTCCGGCCGGGACTGTCCCGGCTGCGGCCCCTTTCCCGTATCCGGCATCCCGCCCTTCCTCCAGAAGGTACGCCTCTTCCGGAATGCGCACGTCATCCGGCGTGTACAGGAACAGCACCACCCGCATGAAATAGATGGCATTCAGCAGGGTGCTGATGGCGAGGCAGGCAAGCACCGGGATCATGTAGAAGACATCCTCCAGGGAGGCCTTCGCGAACATCAGCTTGCTGACGAACCCGGCGCAGCCCGGGATCCCGATCATGGACAGACTCCCGATTACAAAGCCTGCCCCTGCCACCCTGTTGCGGAACCCGGCCCCGGAAAGGTCCCTAAGGCCTGTCTTTCCGCCGGATACGCGGACCAGCCCGGATACGGCGGTGAACACCAGGGCCTTGGCGGATGCGTGGGCGAAGATGTGGTATACCGACGCTTCCATCCCTCCCTCGGTCCCCATGCCGATCCCCATGAAGATGTAGCCGATCTGGGCAACCGAGGAGTAGGCCACCATGCGCCGGATGTTGTTCTGGCGGATGGCGTCCACGGAGCCCAGGATCATCCCGGTCATTCCGAAGAGGAACAGGATCTCGGTCACATGGCTTCTTACAAAGGCCTCCAGTCCCACAATCCGGAATATGATCTTTAATAACAAGAA
>CAJTIU010000074.1 GCA_910576335.1 Lachnospiraceae bacterium | reverse complement strand
AGTTAAAACCTCCTGTTTGATAGCTTTAACTGTACTATGCCCATGTGGATAAATTTTATCCGAGATTTTTTGCATGAACCCCCGCATACAAAAGGTTTTTAAGAATTTCCTCGGATAATTAAAAATCTCGGATAATGCGCCCTTGTTAAACGTAGCAAAGCTACGTTTTCCGTCGGGGATAGAAAAAGCAGAAAGAAAATGATACACCTTAATGCAAAGATTATCAGCAAGAGCGGGGAAAAACCACAGTCGGCTGTGGCTTCTGCTGCATACCGGAGTGGGACAAAGATATATTGCGAATATGACGGGGAGATAAAAGATTTTTCAAGGAAAGGTCATGTGATATATTCTGAAATCTTATTGCCCGAATATGCGCCGAAAGAATTTGCTGACCGTTCCGTTTTATGGAACGCAGTTGAAAATTTTGAGAAAGGGAGCAGGGCGCAGCTTTCAAGGGAAATTGAATTTTCACTGCCCTATGAACTGGATGTGGACGAACGGTTAAAGGCGGCGAAAACGCTTGCGGGATTTTTCAGGGATAAGGGAATGGTCTTCTGTCCACCAGAGATTAGAGATAAGAGTATAGAGAATAGAGATAAGAACTTAGATAAAAGAGAGAGTAAGGAACAGGGGCAGTTCCTGAGAGAAAAAGGCACTCTCCCACGCCCTTATGGGAAATATGGGAATGTCATTCTTACGGATAGGGAACTGGAAACGCTGAAAAATGACTTTCCGGCAGATTACCTGTCCATGATAGAGCATTTATCGGAATACATGGAATATTCAGGAAAAACGTATAAAAACCATTTAGCCACTATGGAATGTTGGAAAAGAGCGGATTTGAAAAAAGAACGGGAAACGGGGAGAGGGTATACTTATAATGGCAGTTTTAAGGAGGGTGACAGCTTATGATCGGTGCGGTTGTTGATGAAGCGCTGAAAGAAATGGAAAATGCCACAAATGAGGGAATGAAAGCGGCTGATGATTACATGGATACTGAAACGGGGCTTTTGATGTGCGAAAAATGCCATACAAAAAAGCAGAAAAAAATCTCATTCTTGGGGGTGGAGCGTGTTGTCGGCTGTCTTTGCCGGTGTGCGGCAGAGGAAATGGAGAGGGAGCGTGAAAAACACAGGGAGAAGGAAGAACTTCTGCATATCCGTCAGATGAAAAGCGTAGGATTGCAGGACAGCACTTTCTTTGATTACACGTTTGCAAACTGTGATGAAACGCACCCTTGCGCCCAATATGCACGCCGCTATGTAGGGGACTTTGCAGAATTTCAGAAAAACGGGCAGGGGTTATTGTTCTGGGGCAACGTGGGAACGGGCAAGACATTCCTTGCAGGCTGTATTGCCAATGCGCTCATGGAAAAGAATATCCCTGTGCTGATGACAAGTTTCCCGAAACTGTTAAATGCGCTCGGAGGGCTGTACAGCGGCGAAAAGAATGAATATCTGAAAAGCCTGAACCAGTACAGGCTTCTTATCATTGACGATTTAGGCGTGGAACGTGACACTCCCTATGTGATGGAAACGGTTTATCTTGTGATTGATGAACGCTACAAAAGCGGGAAACCGTTTATCATTACAACAAACCTGTCACTGGAAGAACTGCGCAATCCGGCAGATTTGGAACATGGGCGCATCTATGACCGCATCATGGAGAGGTGTGTTCCTGTTGCTTTTTCAGGGAAAAATTACCGGATAGGCAGGGGGAAGGCAAATATGGAGAATGCTTCAGGCATTTTAAAGCATGAAACAGTGTGAAATGCTGTACGGTTCTTGAATTTGCAATGAAAAAATGATATGATAAAACCACAAAAAAGAAAGGAATAACACATGGCAAATATATATGACGGGGCGTTCCGTACAATCTTAAATGACTGCCGGAAACTGATTATCCCTGTAATCAACGAGATTTTCGGGGAAACATATATAGGGGAAGAAGAAATACAGTTTTTTCCCAATGAGCATTTTATAGATCAGCAGGACGAAGCGGATAGAGAACGCATTACGGATACAAATTTTACAATTTTTGGAAAGATACCAAAGAAATATCATATCGAATGTGAAAGCAGCCTGCCGGATGGGAAAATTACAATAAGGCTTTTTGAGTATGATGCACAGATAGCTCTTGACGAGGGCGAAGTTACAGAGGAAACTCTGACAGTGACATTCCCCAATACGGCGGTTCTGTATCTTCGGACATACAAAAAGACACCGGACAAAATGAAATATGTTATCATTACGCCGGGTGGGACGGTGCAGTATGATGTGCCGATTATGAAAGTACAGACATATTCACTTGATGATATTTTTGAAAAACGTCTGCTGATGCTGATTCCGTTCTACATTTTTTCACATGAGAAAGGTTTTCCGGAGTATAATAGTAATGAGCAGAAACTGGCAGAATTAAAGGCAGAATATCAGGAAATCTTGAAAAGGCTTGACGAACTGGAGCAGCAGGGAGTGATTGGTGCGTTTGATAAGCGGACAATCATAGAGCTTTCCGGTGATGTAATTAAAGAGATTGCACAGAAATATGAGAATGTGCAGAAAGGTGTAGGTGATATTATGGGCGGAGCATTGATTGAAACAAGTGCAAGAAGATTAAAAAACGAAGCAGAAAATGAAACGAAAAAGCAGACAGCATTGAAACTGTTGAAAAGAGGAAAACAGACGGTTGAGGAAATAGCAGAAGATACAGGGCTAAGTATTACAGAAGTAGAGCAGCTCGCAGGGCTTCAGACAGTGTAAACAGCAGATTAGAAAATTTCATATTATGGCTATGAAACAGGGAAATAACTGATGATTCAGATTTGTTTCTCTGTTTTTTTGTGTCATTTCGACAGTAACTTGTGGATATGGCAGCGTCAATAAGTCCGTATCCTTGTACAGCGTCAGGGCAATTACAGAAAAAGAAAGGATTAAAAATATGGATAATGTGACCGGTAATTGCACCAGTACAAAAGCAAATATTACAGTAAAAGCGGTTTTTGACGGAAACCAAAGCGGACAGCAGGCATTTATGAAACTGATACGGAGGAAATACCGTACCAGCGAAACTGATGCGCCAAATAGTGATATTGACAAAACGACCAGCTCTGACGCTTAAAAAAAAATTAATAAAAAAACCTCCCATTTTATGGGAAGATGCGCGATAATAGAAGTAACCAGACAACTATTTTTTCGCACCACCATAAAAGAGAGGAGGTTTTACTATGAAGCAAGAATAAAAATCAGAAGAAAAGAGGTTAGGGAACACCTGGAACAGTTGAACCTTGCATGTGAATTAGCCAAGCTAATCCGGCATTTTTTCCCAGATCTTTTACCCCTGTTAAAACAGATTCCAGATCCCAGAAACCAGAGCTATATTACCTATCCTGCTGTGTTACTTCTTATGACCCGTATCCTTTCTTCTCTATTTTACATCAGCAGTATGAGGAAAACAAGTGAAGAATTCAATTCCAGTGAAATGATCAAAAACATCTGGCATCTATCCGGGGAGGAACAGACCGTGGAAAAGCTTCCCTACTGGGAAACCATCAACCGGTATCTGGAAAAAGTAGATCCGGAAAAATTGCAGGACATCTTAAACCGCCTTTGCAGCAGGCTTCTTTGCAGCCGGGCTTTTGAAAATATGCGAATCAGGGGCAAGTACTGGCAGGTGATCATAGATGGAACGCAGCTTTGCAGCAGCCGGAGGGAACTGGATGGGAAAAGCCTGCACCGGACCCATAACAGGGGGGCGGAAAAAGAGTATCAGGAGAACTATTATTACGTGCTGGAAGCAAAGCTGGTACTGCATCCGAAAATCCTGATCAGTATTCAGACGGAATTTGTGGATAATGAAGAGGGAAAAGAAATGGAGAAACAGGACTGTGAAAGGAAGGCCTGCTGGCGTTTAATGGAAAAGCTGAAAAAAGCGTTTCCAAGGTTGCCGATCTGCCTGTGCGGGGACAGTCTGTATGCCTGTGAAGGTTTCTTTGAGAGATGCAAAGGAAAAAACTGGCGGTATATCCTGCGGTATAAGGAGGGGAGCATCCCGAGCATTGGGGAAGAATACAGAGAACTGAAAGAAATGGAGAAGAATAACCAGGAGCGCGAAACACAGACTGGGAAGGAATGGTATGATTACGTGACAGATATAGATTATAAAGGACATCAGGTAAATCTGGCAGAGTATGGAGAAAGCGGGGAGCATATCTGCAAAAAGGGCAGGAAAAAGGGAAAAGCAGAAACGATCCGGAAAGAATTCTGGTTTCTCACAGATCTGCCAATCACCAGAAAAAATGTGGCAGGACTGGTGGAGCGCGGAAGGATGAGATGGAGAATCGAGAATGATGGGTTTAACGCGCAGAAAAGGCAGGGATACCATCTGGAACACCAGTACAGCAGGAATTATCAGGCACTGAAAAACCATTATTATCTGATCCAGATTGGGCACATGATCAGCCAGATCATGGAGGCTTGGGAAAAAATATGGAAAAGGGTAAAGCAGAGTAGGGAGCAAAAGCACAGGAGGATACTGGAATCCATGAAAGAGACTCCATTGAGAGAATACAAGGAAGAGATCGCTAAAAAGATACAAATACGGTTGATATAGAGGACCATGTGGAAAGGTGGTGAAGGAGCAGATAACAACAAAAGTTAAAAAAGCAGAATACAGGGATTTTATGGCTTAAATAAGATTGCGTTGATAAAGCAAAATGAGAAAATAAAATCCAATGTACTCTAAGAGTGTAAGTATAAATTTAAGCGTCAGAGCTGATATTTCTTGTTGTAATATCTCTCCCTTGCAGGAAGTTGACTGCCTTGGCATATGCTTTTAAGTCTTTGGCTTTCACAAACTGCTCTGTTGGCTGTTGCCCTCCTGCATGGCTTTGTTTAAGTAATCCAATATAGTGAGGGATTGATAGATGGTTTCTCTCTTCCCTGCACTGCCATCTGTTTGGTCCATAACGTAATGTGGGAAATCTGTCCGCGGACTTCTGTCAACAGACGCTTCTGTTTCAGTATCTCATTGTTCAGCTCCCCTGTGCCTTATCAAATCCCAAAGTTTGGATTTATTAAGACATACTACTGCCATTCGTATACTGGAAACTATGCAAATATTATCCGAGAAGTTTTTGGCAAACTACCGATAAACTGCACTATTCAGGATAAACAGAAAAAAGAGATTGCTATTATCTGTTTGATTATATATAATAAAAATGCAGATGTTCCATTGAACTCAACAAGAGGATGATAGAGAAAAATATTTGACCAATAGGAAGGGGTGTCAAATTTATGGGAAATAAGTTTTGTGCATAGCAAAGGCTATTTCACGTAAAATAATTTTTGAGTGATAGTAGCCTTTGCAAATCCTAAAAGCAGCAATTTAGGAGGTGCAAAATGGACTGTCAGAACTCAACGAATAGATTACCGAGGGAGTTAATTGAACAAATTCAAAAATATGTAGACGGTAAAGTGATTTATATTCCCAAAAAGCAGAAAAACAAAAAACAATGGGGAGAAAATACAGATACCAAGCAAGTTTTGGCTTCACGCAATTGTCAGATTTGTTCAGACCGCCAAAATGGAATGACAATAAAACAGTTATCGGAAAAATATTTTTTGACGGAGAAAAGTATACAAAGAATACTTAGACAGGAAAAAATGTAGTTTAGAAATGTGTCACAGAGTATATGTGGCACATTTTTCTTTTAAGAAAGAACGTGAGGCTTTACATAAGGGTTTGTACGATTATAATTAGCTTAATATACAAAAGCAGGAGGTATTCGAAAATGTCATATTTCAGCTATAAAGATAAACAGTGTTTTTATAAGGAATATGGAGAAGGTGAACCACTTATTTTTTTGCATGGCAATACGGCTTCTTCCAAAATGTTTGAAGTTCTTATGCCGTTATATGCTGAAAAGTTCAGATGTATGACGGCCGGATTTAATTTATGCAGTTATAGCAGATAGTTTTGACGGCCGGACACTTAACGATGATTTTTCTGATAATTTGCTTTCAGAAAGAACAAGGGCAAAAAACGATGTGCAGGCAAGACAGTTTTACGAATGGTGCCAAGGTAAAGACTGGGAAAAAATTGTTGACCTTGATACTGAAGCACTATTGCAGTGTGCTAGAGAAAACGTCCTTTGTTCCATAAATCTCTGAAAGATTTAAGAGTACCCGTACTATTGGTCGGAAGCAAAGAGGACGAAATGTGTAGATCTGATCTTGAAGATGAATATAAACAAATGTCAACGGTTATTCCTGATGCAAAAGTATATATATTCAATCAAGGAGGGCACCCGGCTATATTAACAAATGCAGAAGAGTTTTCACAGTTAATTCAAAGATTTTTAAGTGCTAATCGTGCATAAATAATTTGAAATATTTCCTTTTACGTAATAAGAGAAGCCTTTTGCGTAGCATTTATAAATGTTTCAGTGGATTTACCGATATATAAACAGGATATTCTGTCTCACAACTTTCTTTATGAAATGTGCAGATTTTTCTGTTGAAGATTATGGGGGAGAGATGCAAAATGATTATAGTCGCTATATGCGAGGATGAAAGATATATTTTGGAGGAACTGCGAAAAAAAGTAGAAAAATATATAAACAGAAAATCACTGGATGCAAGTATAAAAACGTTTACGTCAGGCGAGGAATTATTAAAAGCAAAAAAGAAGTTTGATATCATCTTATTAGATTTGATGCTTCCTGGGATAGACGGACTTGAAGTAGCAAGACAGATTTCCTGTAGAAGCCGCATTATTTTTGTAACATCTTACCGTGAATATGCAGTGGAGGCTTTTGACGCCAATGCGGTACACTATTTGGTGAAGCCTGTTACGGAAGAACGTCTTTTTTCGGCACTGGACAGGGCGGTTAACCAAACAGAGCAGATGGATAATCAGGCATTGACACTCATAAAAAGTGGAAAAACACAGGTGATTTTTATCCGTGATATTTTATATTGCGAGGTGTTTAACCATCAGGTACGAATTCATACCGTGCATGGCACGTATGATTATTTTGGTACTCTTGATATGTTGGAAACCAAGTTGGATGAACGCTTCTTCCGGTGTCACAGAAGTTTTGTAGTGAATATGAGTTGTGTTGCCGGGCAGGAAAAAGGAGTAGCAATTCTGACAAATGGAGAGAGGATATTTATATCAAGACGGAAACAGACAGATTTTATACAGAGGCTACTGAATCTCTTGAAAAATGAGGTGATATGATGGAATTAGTAAAAAATTTTCCCATTGGATTCTATTTATGGTGGCTGGGCATCAATGGATGCCTTTATTTTGCGGAATTCCATTTTATACAGAATTTTACGGGGATCCATGCAAAAAAGTTTTTGATGTGGTATGTGATGTTCAGTGATCTTCTTACATTTTTTGTGATGTTCTATCAAAGTCCTGGCATTTTGAGGCTGTTGCTGCATGCCGGAATTATAGTTGGCTTTCCTGTTTTCTGCTTGAAAATAAAATGGTCAGATGCGGTTGCTCCGGCGATGATTATTTTAACGCTTTTCACTTTCATGGAGGGTTTTCAGACAGTTTTTATGCGTTTCCTTTCAGGACAGGAGGCAGATTTCAGCACGGCGATTGTTATACAGATACTGGTGTCAGGCATATTGACTGTGCTGTTGGTTGTGACATTGAATTATATTTCTAAAACCTATTTTTTTACGGGACAGCAAAAGATATCCCATTGTTTGTATGCACTGCTTTTTCCATGTATCTTTATTGTGTGGGCCATTCGCAGCGGCCTGAGTCTGGATATGTGGATGGATTCTGGCACAGAAAATTTATTGCCGGGAAATCAGTCAAATCTGTGGGCATTGTTCTGGATTTTGGGCGCATGTGCTATTTTTTTTATTATATTAAGATTAGCGGGCAGGATTGTGATATTGTCTATGCAGGAAACAGATCAGAAAAGGCTTGAAGACCAGATGAAAGAGCAGTCTATCTATTTAGAAGAAGCCAAGATGAGAAATGAAAAATACCGCAGGTTCCAACATGATATTGATAATCACTTTCTGGTTTTATCAGGTTTAATCCATGAAAAGAAATATGAGGAGGCAGAGCTCTATTTTGGGAACCTGCACAAAGCTTCGGATAATCTATTGATTGGGATTGAAACTGGGAATCCGGTTATAGATATTCTCTTGAATGAGAAAATCAATTATGCGCGTTCAAATGGCATTGAAGTAAAATATGATATCCGGTTTTCATCGGATTGTCCTGTGGAGGATTTAGATTTGTGTGTAATTTTGGCAAATGCAATGGACAACGCGATTACGGCATGTATGAAAGGAGACATAGAGCAGCCGGAGATTTCTGTTATGGTCTGTAAGCGGCACCATTTTCTTATCCTTGAAATTGCAAATCCTGTAAGTGCAGTATATCAGGCAACAGAATATGGAACCGGATTAAAAAATATCAGGCATACTGTTGAAAAGTATGAAGGAACAATGGAGATAGAAGAAAGCAAAAATTATTTTAAATTGACGGCATTGTTGTGTTTAAAACCGTTTACGAAGGAGGAACCGCCGTTCGCGAAAAGCCGCTTGCGTAAATAAAATTTTGTCCGATATATCTTGAAAGATTATAACAAATGGAGGTAGATGATATGGTAAACAATGTAAAACCCGGTTATGTGAATCCATTGACTATGGTAGGGAGCAGTAAAAACAAGCAGGCAAAACCTCTTTACTTAGAGGGAATTGAGACAGCGGAAAAGAGAAAAAGATCCTTAGAAGCAGAAAAGCAATCTATTCAGAATTCCCTGTTGCTTATGAAAGGAACTTCTGGCGATGCAGGGAGTTCAGAAGAAAATATTGAGTTGTTAGAAAAGAAACTTGAGGAAATCACAAAAGAGCTTGAGGCAAACCGGCAAGAAACTGTGGAGACACTGACCGCCAAAGGAGAACGAGTGGAAGAAAGCGGAGAACTTATCACGCATAATCATTTTGATATATATGAAAAGGCAGAGCATGAAAAGTCTGCAGGATGCTATAAAGTTGTAAATGATGATAACAAAGGTTATAAAATAGAATACGATGTGGATTGATTGAAAATAGATGAAAGGTGAAAAGTTATGAATATATCAGGTGTGTCTTATAATGGAAATATGCAAAATGCAGAGCAGAAGACCATTCGACCATTGCAAAACGAGGGAAGCAAGGTCGCATTGACAGGGATGAAGCTGTCAGAAGGAAAAAGATTAGATAGCTGGGAAATTACACATGTGCAAAGTGAGAATTCTGTTTTATTGGCAAATACATACCAACCAGGGGGCAGCATTAAGGTGGTGCACACTGAAGATAGGCATTATTTAAGAAATACGGAACAGTATTTCGGAGTGTTTGACCAATATGCAAAAGGGCAGATCAGTGAAGATGAATTTATAGCATATTCTGCTGCGTTTAAAAGTGAAGTTAAAAATACTCTGAACACGGATGATTGGGTAGGGGGTATCAACGCCCTTGTGAAAGAGATGAGAGAGAATATCTCGAAAGGAATTTCCAATACCCCAGATAACCTGAAAACAAAACTTTCTACAGGTGGAATAGAGCTTACTTGGAAAGAATTAATGAATATGCAAAAGACAGGAAAGTACATAGATAAATTTTTAGATGCCGGAGGTGCGGGCACCTATATGACTTATGCAAATATAGGGATTGCAAGGGCCTATGTGCATAAATCGGGGTTGGGTCTGACGGAAGATCAGGTAAAATTTTTAAGTGAGGCGGTAGAAAAAAAGATAGACAGGAAGTTGGAAAGTTCAAGGCTCATTTTAGAACTGGCGGCAGCGGTTAAACAAAATCCCATGTGGGAAGGGTACTATATCGGTGGAACTGGAGCACAGCCGGTTGCTTCCAATACGAAGATGATTTCCGAGATCACAGAAGCATTTTCTAAGATTGATCCGAATGATAAAAGCACTTATGATGTGGCCGTGGACAAATTTGAGGACGTCATGCGGTCATGGGAGACGATTTTTGCAAGCTATGTGGCAAGGCAGGCGCCCGGCTACGCAGCCACTCATGTACAGGATAAAGAGTATTATTCCCGGAAAGCCTTTCAGGCTATTTGGAATGGAACATATTAGGAAAAAGTGGATTGTTTTAAGACAATTATGTGGTGCGGTTGGCGTTTTTGGAATCATATGAAAAAATAGATATTATGTCGAATAATTTAAGAAAGAAGAAGTGGGTATGTGTAATAATCGGTATTCTTTTTTATTTTGGGTTCAATAAAGTATCTGTTCAGAAAGAAGAAATATATGAAGGTTATGATGTAGAGTTAGTGCGAATTATGCCTTTTTTATACACGTGGGAACGTGAGCTAAAAGAAAGTATCTTTAGAGTTACTATTGGAAACGAAAAATATTATTATACTATAGTTTCAACATAGTTATGTTTTTTCTATTCAGGGAGGTCGTGTAATGCAAATTAATACCAGTTCATTGTTTGTTAATTTAAACAGTAGACCGCCGGTACTTCATAATGGTTTCTTTAAACTAAGTGATAAAAAGATTCATTCATTTTATGGGGGCAATACGGAGATTACAAAGGAGAATGCACTTTTGTATAGATACCGGATGGCGAATCCGATAAAAATTTTTGAGAAAGATCAGAAATATAAGCCTATTGATAATATTTCTGACGTGCCGCGTGAGTTCCTGGATCAGCTAAATGAAGAAAGATACTCATGGGATGAATTCCGGTTTCAGAGTGCATTTGATATTGAATGGGGCGGTGACCTAGATTATATCTTGAGCAGACTTGCGGCTTCTTACATAACTGCGTCCGAGCATTTAAAGTCTCATTTTGGCGGCGCAGAACTTGAAGAACACATGGATCAATTAGATGCCGTAGTTTCTAAGGTCATGAATCAACGAGCAGATGTTTTTGCAGAGAATGTAGGCGGCTTTTTGGAGAACAATGGATTTGTTGGTGAGAAAGAGAAAATATATGATATTATTGCATCTGAATACAACAATAAAATTCGGCAGTACAGTGAGTATATTAAGAAGAACAGTGATTATGCACATTTAAAAGGAACGGAGTATGAATGGCTGTCGAATGATATTGCTTATATGGCACAGGAGTTGAGGAAAGCCTGCGATACGACGCTGAATCCAGATACATTAGGAGAACGGTACAGTTTGGAAGAAATATCTCTGGCCAATCGCCTTGTGCAGGATTTATCATTTGACGGGCTATTTGACAGCCTTGGAAATGAAGAAAGTTTTGGGTTGGATGCTGGAATGCTCTTATTAAAGACACAGTTATTTGCTGAGAATAATATGGTGTCAAAGCAGTTTGCGGATAAGATGACAAGTGCCGTAAATACTCGTATAGATGACGTCATTAACAAGATTAATAACCGGATACTGCGGTTATATGACGATCCCTATTATGATAAGGAGAGATCGCCTGTGTATGATAAGTCTGAAATCTACGATGTCAGCAGGATGATGTTGAAAATATATAAAGAAAAAGGTAATTATTCGGAAACAATTTTGGAAAGTATCAAATATGCCTTGAACAGAAGTAAAAGTAAGGAAGATATAAATGGAATTGTCGATCGATACAAGGTGAATTATTACTGGAAAAGATTTTATGATAATTCTGAATGTTTCCGGCAGTTTTATTATTCAGAAGGGGTTGACAAGAGGACGTCTTATCAGAAACTGATAGATTCATGGAATTCTTATGCCTACGATGTTTCAAAGCTTCAGGACTGTCAGGTGGCTATAAACCGTGTGTCTGTATTAGCATAACGAATATTTGTTATAGACTGAACGTAGTAAAACAATAACAATAAAGGTCGGGTGTAAAAATTATGAATATATCAGGTGTTTCTGCTTGGCTTTTAAAGTCACTTCCTATTTAAAAAATTATTTGCAATATAGAGGAGTGATTTTGTGGGAAAGATGTTTGCTGCAGCTTTTAATGATGGAGAGGAAAATATTTTCGATGAATTAATATCGTTTATAGAAAAGAGGGGCTATAATATTTTTAAATTAAGCAATGTTTTTCCGATTAATTATCTAAAATATGATTCTCTTAGCATTAATGTCAAATATCGCACAGTAGAAGTTGATGGAAAAAACGCAGATTTAACTAATTATGAATTTGAGATCCTTTATTTACTGGCATAGAATCCAGGACAAGTATTCTCGAAAGAACAGATTTATTCACAAGTATGGCAAGAACCTTATTTCGGAGCCGAAGATAATGTGATGAGTTTGATCAGAAGAATACGAAAGAAAATCGAACCTAATCCGGCAAAACCAATATATATTCTTACAGTGTGGGGAATAGGATATAAATTTAATAGAGCGGCTCTTGCCGAGTATGTTGTGCATCGAAGAATTATTCTTGATCTGTTTAGTAAAGGAATTAGCATAAGAGATGATGGTAAATTTAATTTGGAAGAATACATGCATAATTTGATATATCCGATGCGTACAACTTCTGACCAAATTCCCTATGAGAATCATAATTTGTGGCTAATAGATGAAAGGTTATCTTTTTGTCAGTTTATTTCATCAGATAAGCCGTTTGATAATAAGTTCGGAGAAGAACGTACAGATATTCTTGTACTTGATAGTCCGGTTGCCATTGCAGAAGGTAAAAACAGCGGAGTTGCGTATGATACAGTTATAATATTTGAGCTTAAGAGACCAATGAGAGATGATTATAATATGGAGAGGAATCCCATTACGCAGTTGATTGATTATGCTCAAAAAATAATGGATGGAGAGGTGAAAGATTGCAATCACAGGAAAATAACAGTTACCAATAGTACGCAGTTCTACCTTTATGCAGTTTGCGACATTATGCCATCACTTGAGCGTGTGTTAGACAGAATGTCATTTACACGAACTCCAGACAGATTAGGCGCATACTTTTACAATGGGACTATGCATATTTATATTGAGGTTCTTTCGTACGATAAAGTTCGGAATGATTCTGAAAAACGAAACAAGGTGTTGTTTGATAAACTGGGAATACAAAGTAACATTTGAAGCAAGTTGTTATATGATAAAAGAGTGTACTATTAATTGCCAGATGAGGAAACGTATGGTATACTTGGAACGTGGGAAACTATAGAGCCGGGCGGCTGCCCTCTTTTTCGGAGGGGCTAACCCTCCAGATATCATGCCCTTTGGGTACGAAAGAAAGGAGGGCGTTGCCAATGATGATTACATATTCTGATTTGGTTCAGACTGGAATATTCATTATTGCCCTTATTGGATTGTGCTACACAATTTTCAAGGGAAAACGAAAATAGCCGCCACTACTGCCAATAGTGACGGCTGACCTTGTAAAAGGTTACTGATAAAACTTATTTGGTGGGTAGCCGCTTCTATGGCTTCCCTTTTCTATCTACAATATAACATAGCGCAGCTTATAGCTGCAATCAAACTTTTATAGTTAATTTCAAATAAAAAGGATCATCCAATCGTTGATGCATGTGCTATAATGCACTTACGGTATCTGTGTACCAATCATCAATCGGGAACTTAATTCCCCAGTAGCATTCATACGAAAGGATG
>CAJTIU010000073.1 GCA_910576335.1 Lachnospiraceae bacterium | reverse complement strand
GTCGGCGGACACCCTGCGGGAAAACTCCAGGAGGAAGTCTGTCCTTAGTTTTTCTTCCGAAAGGCGGCGTACCATCCCCGGCTCACAGAAGAAGCGTTCCTGGGGGGATTTCCCTTTGAGGGAGGAGTGGGGGGGGAAAGATTGTAGGAGCGGACGTAGGCCAGGAGACTGCCGCCCAGGGCATCCAGGGAAGGGAAGTCCCGCATGTCAAGGGAAGCCATCCACTGATCCTTCATGGTCCTGAACCACCGCTCTGCTTTGGCTTTCGCCGTCGGAGTGTAGGGTTTACAGTAGTTGATGGTGGTGCCGATACGTGCTGCCAGCAGTTCCATCTGTTTGTTCTTATAAGCGCTGCCATTATCGAAATTGAACATCCGCGGGACACCGTACTTTGCCACAGCTCCCTTCATGACGGACATCAGGTTTGCAAAGGTATCCTCAAAGAATACGCCCGCCCCGGTGACGAGTCGGCTGGAGTCGTCGATCAGGGCGATCACATATACCCTGCGCTTCCTGCCGTCCGGTGTTTTCAGATATGGACCGACGCTGGAGTCCCCGCACCAGACTTCATTGATGTGTGGACGTTCATACCGGCGCATGTCCTGCATGGGCAAAGCCTCCGCTTCCAGGGCGAGGCTGTTCACGTACCGGTTCACGGCAGATTCCGAGACCTCCCCGTTTTTTATACTGCCATCCTCCTTAAGCTGCCGGAAGATGGCGGCGGCACTCATACGGGGGTAGCGGCCTTTCAGGTATGCGATCCGCTCTCTCAGGTCATCGTCCAGCTTCCTGGGTTTTCCGCAGTCGCTGCGTCCGGAAGGCATCAGGGCATCGAATCCCCCTTTCCTGTAGTTGAAATACCATTTATACAGAGTTTTGGGCGCATAATTTTTCACTTCCCCGTCCGGATGCACGAGCCCCTTGCGGGATGCCTCATTCAGATAGTCTGTCAGGTTTTTATATCCTTCCGGCAGACCTGGGATGAGCGGTGCGATGGCCGAGTAACGCATCAGGGCGATAGCATGTCTGTATTCCTGTTCCATTTGTATAAAACCTCCTTTAGTTTTTTCCTCATAATAAAAGAGGCAGGCAGGGAAGTCACCCAAAGTTATGTAGGTGGAACAAAAAGGATATTTCTGGTATTTTTTATCTGCATGAACTGGCGGCCGAAGAGGCGCAGGCAGGGCTGTGTCAGGGCATGTGCGGGGGAAAGTTCCAGACGCTCGCTCAGCAGGCGCTGGCGCCAGAAACGGATGTAGAGGGAGAGGATGTAGAAAACCTGGCTGGGAGAAAGCTCCGGGTCTGCTTCCATCACCTCCATGCCCCTGCCTCCGTTCTCAAAGGAAGCTGCAATAGCGGCATGTTCGGCCAGGGGAACCTGGGAGTAAGGGACGATGCCGGAGGGGAGCAGGGCATGGGTGGTACAGCAGATGTCACACTGCACCCGGCGGATCAATAGAGGGATCTTTCCAAGTGCTGTTTTGATGGAACGGGTATATTGTCCGTGTCCCACAAGGCAGCCGGAGCAGCCGCAGGTACACTCCAGCTGACATATCTGGATGGAATCCATGGCATTATCATAAAACTTTTGTGAAATTTCGTTGCATTCTTCAGTGATTATTGTTATCATAACTTTGTCTATGGCGGATATATCCGCCGTGGTATGGTGAGGGCTGGAACACAAACTTTGGACGGTTGGGGTTCCAGCCTTTTTTTCGTGTATCAAAAGGAATGATAACATAAAAGATACAGAGATAAAATAATCTGACGGAAAATGCGTCAGATTGAGGCATCCTGTATCTTATTTAATTTGAAGAAAAAGAAGGGATTTTGGTTCAGATAAACTAACGAATAACACGCCCGGCTTTCCTCACAGATTTGTTTCCGGTATTCCTGCACCGCTGTAAAGAGCTCATAACTAATGATTGGTTCATGGGTGCGTCTTGCAATAATCAGGTTGTCCTCCCCGGCCTTAATCTGCTGATGGTCCACGATCTTTGTCTTTCCCTGCACCAGATCGCCGGTGTAGACCTCGCTTTCCAGAATCTTCATTACGGTACGTGTCTGCCATTTCCCGCTCCCGATCAGGCCGGGGCTGGTAATCTCGCCGGTGGATTTTTTATAGTGGCTGGGCGCCGTGATCCCCATTTCATTCAGGTTGCGGACGATACGGTTCAGCGCCACATGCTCATGCGCCCACTCAAAAATCTGCCTTACGACAGGGGCGGTATCTTCATCAATCAGCAGTTTATGGCAGTTGTCCGGGTCTTTGCGGTATCCGTATGGCGCCCGTGCGCCGATGTAATCGCCGTCTTTCATGGCCTGCCTTGCCTGGGCCTTGATTTTCCTGCCAATGTCCAATGCGTAAGCCTCGTTTATCATATTTTTCAGGGGAAGCATAATGCCGCTGTGGAGGCTGCCGGCGTCTGCCGTGTCAAACTGGTCCGTGACCGCAATAAAACGGACGTTGTGGGTATGGAAATACTGTTCGATATAATAACCGGTATCAATGGAATTCCGCCCCAACCGGGAGAGGTCCTTGACGATCACGCAGTCAATATGGCCCGCCTCAATATCGGAAAGCATCTGCTGGAAACCGGGGCGGTGGAAGTTTGTACCCGTCGCTCCATTGTCGATATAGGTATCATAGACAACGAAATCCGGTTTGTCCGCAAGGAAATCATTCAGCACCAGCTTTTGGTTTTCCACCGAACAGCCCCGCTTTTTGTTATCTTCCACAGAAAGACGGATATACAGTGCCACATGCACATATAAGGACGGCGTCGGCATGGGAGCCGTTGCCTGTTTCCTGCTCTTTCTTGCCATTTAGCCCACCTTCCTTTCTTTGCCCTGTACGGCAATCTGTTCCGCCAGGGAAACCGCTTTCTGGTATTCATCCTGGTAATTAAATTCAATGTGCAGCTCGTCTTTCCCAATTACCCGTATGCTGCGGATAAGCTGCATGACCGCCCTCCGGTCAATTTCCTCCATCGTGGAGAATTGCATGAAGTGGTTGATCCAGCGGTTCCGCTCGCTGCGGTTCTCCAGTACGTCCGTCAGCTTTTCGTTCCACTCGGCAACCGCTTTCTGCAGCAGTTCAATATCCGCATTGTATTTCCGCTTATAGGAGAGGAATTCTTCTTTGGTGAGAATCCCGCTCACCAGGTTTTCATAGAGTTTTGCCTTGAAACCCTCAGCCTGCGCCATACGTTTCTCATTTGCTTTGATCTGCCCGGCGTATTCCAGAGCCAGTTCCCGGTTGATCCGCTCCTGGCTGATACTGGACAGCAGCGCATCCAGGGAAGCCACATTTTCAATATGGCCTTTTAAGCTGCCCTGCACGCACTCGATCAGGTCGGACTCTTTCAGCATGACGGAAGATTTACACCCGTTCTTTTTGCCGGTAGGACAATAATAGTAATGGTATTCCTTATCCTTATAGCGGTTGGTCTTGCGTGTCATACGGCAGCCGCAGCAGCCGCAGATCAAAATGCCGGAGAATAGGTAGACTTTATCCGATTTTGGGGAGGTTCTGGTATCAATCCTGCGGAGGCGCTGCACCAGGTCAAAATCATGTTTCTGGATGATCGCCTCATGGGTACCCTCTACACGGACCCATTCAGAGGAAGGCCTGTCCTCACGCTCTTTTAGCTTGAAGTGGGGCGTGGTCTGTTTTCCCTGCACCAGCGTTCCGGTATAGGTTTCATCCTGCAAAATGCGGATGATCGTTGTGGCAGACCATTTACAGTCCTTGCGGTCCGTATAGCCGCCTTTGGCGTGGGGCATCCCATTGTTGCGCTTATAAGCCAGCGGTGAGAGAATGCCCATGCGGTTCAGCTCGTCCGCAATATGGGAAGCGCTGAACCCCTCCAGCCGCTTTCTGAAAATATCCCGCACTACATTGGCAGCGTACCCGTCAACCTCCAGGCTCTTGTGTTTGTCGCCAGCTTTGATATAGCCGTAGATGGTAAAGGCTCCTACAAAATCCCCGCTGCGCCGCTTCACTTCCAGGGCACTCCGGGTCTTAACAGAAATGTCCCGGCTGTATGCCTCGTTCATAATGTTTTTTACCGATACGGTAAGGTCATCGGCGGCATCATTCTCCGTGTCCACGTTATCATTGATGGCGATAAAGCGGACGCCGTAGGCTGGAAATACCCGGCGCATATAGCGTCCGGTCTCTATGTACTCACGCCCCAGGCGGGAGAGGTCCTTGACGATCACACAGTTGGCCTCGCCCTGCTCGATCATCCGCATCATTTCCTGGAATGCCGGGCGGTCAAAGAGAACCCCGCTGTAACCGTCGTCAATCTTTTCTGCCACGACTTCAATCTCCGGGTGCCGGGCAATGTAATCATCGATCAGCCGCCGCTGGTTGGCAACGCTGTCGCTTTCCACCGTCTTATCATCGGTATAAGAAAGACGGATGTACTTAATGGCTTTATAAACCTGCATAAAAAAACACTCCTTTCGTTGCGCAGAAAAATCCCCGCAATCCAAGAAGTGTGGCTGTGCCGTATTCAATTCCTTTTCCAGTTCTTATTGTACCACGCCCCTGCGGGAAAGTCAGCCCTTTTCCTAAAATAATCCGGCTCACCGTAAGATTCCCTTGATACATTCCTCCAGGGTGGCGCCGCCTGCGGCAAAGCTGGCCTGTACGGTGAACCGCCCGCATTTGAAGCGGTAAGGGTCTTTGATCTGCCGTACAAATTCGGCGATCCGTTCCTCACGGGAAAGCTCCTTATCAACGGCAACCTCCCGGATGTCCACCAGTGCGCCGGTCCTGCCGGCAACAACCGTATTCTCCATAATACCAACTCCTTCCTGAAAATTTCTGGCTATCGAAACCACATGAATAAGTCGGGCCTGCGCTCTTACAGTCACAGACCCGGCCCATTGTATCTGATTTCGATCAGCTGCCGTATTTGCCACGCCCCCCGGCAGGCCCTGAACGAACAGGGCGGGGCTGTTACAGGCTGCGGATAGCGTCGCCGCATCATAGCCCCGCATACGCCTCCGCTTTGCCAGAGCAGCGCACGCCTCAGGAACTCTCCCCAAGTCTTTAGGGAGCCGTGAGGAAGTACCATTGTGATCTGTGCCGTCGTCGCGTCCGGCCTGCCACAGCCGGTTTCGTGGGTTGCGTTTACCGCTCGGACAGCCTGGATTCATCACCTCCTTAGGCCGCCTGTCACCGCGCCGCCCCATCTGCCGCTCGGAACACAGAATGAAGTACCTGTAACAGCGTGTATTCGATTGTCAAGGAGCAAGCGAGGGGCGTGGCAGTTATGACAGTTTTTCAGTTGGGGCGGGCCGGAGCATATGGTGTACGGCCACACCCGCCAGGCTTGTCCCGCCGGATAAATATGTCCCTCTATTATTCATTTCATTTTTGAGGGTTATTTTCGGGGGCAGGATTAAATTTCTTCCAGAATTTTTTTCAGGCGTCGGAGCCCGCGCTGGATTCCTTCATGCACGGAGCTTACCGCCGAGTGTTCGCTTTTGGCAATTTCCGAAAGGCTCATGCCAAGCAGATAGTGCGAGCATATCCGGTTTCGCTGCTTTTCAGGCAACAGGGAAATAGCCCGGTAGAGCCTCGCATGTTCTTCCTCCTGGACCAAGACATCTTCCGGTGCCAGCATAATCACAAGGGCGTCCCGTTCAACATTCTTGTCATAGTCCAGAGAAAAATATGCCTTATGCCGATATGTACGCAGGAAATGGGCCGCCTCGCTTAATTTATATTCCCGGAGCAGGTCGGCCACCTCGTCCGGCACTTCAACAACAGTATCTTTCGTATAAAACGGGTAATAGTCCCGCAAGTTAATTTCTTTCATGGGTAATTCCTCCAATTTCGATTTTTTTAGTTGATAGGCAAAATCGAAATCAGAAGGTGGAGAGCGACACCCCGGACTATCACCTGCAACAGAGGCAGCAGGAAAGTTTGTCTGTTTTGTAGATAAGAAAAGAGCGCGTACCCGTTTTGTTACAGGCGCGCGCTTAATGGAACATTTTGCTGATTGCTGGGAGAAAAAATAAAAATATGCCGATACAAAAAGTGCCGCAGCTTTTTGAACTGCGGCACTAAAATATATTTGGCTATTTTTTTGTCGTTTCCTGTGAAAATATAGGACTTTTCTAATGTGCATGTCTGCCCCCATATCTGGGGGAGTATAAATGGATTTGTCACTATACTTTGATATATCCCCCAACCTGTTACATGGGGGATATTATACAGGGGCATATTCGCTTTTTATCGCCAGCCTTTCCCGGTAATGTCCTAAAAATGCCCTAAATTTATCTGTCATATTCCAGCATCGAATTTATAACCGACGCCTCGCACACTGATAACATATTCAGGTGCTTCAGGTGCAATTTGAAGTTTCTGGCGAAGGCGGCTCAACAGATTATGGATTGTTTTCGGTGTAACGTCAATATATTCTTCGCCCCAAACATGGTAAGCTATGGTCTCAAAGGTCAATACCCGTTTCTTGTTGACAATCAGTAAGTGGAGTGCATCGAATTCTTTAGCTGTTAATTCTATCTCCTGACTGCCGACACACACCGTTCTTTCTTTCAGGCAAAAATACAGATCACCTTCCCGGATTTCCAATAATGGTTGAACTGAACCATTCTGGAAACCGTGACATTTAGAAACAGTACATAGGAAAATATCGGGAAAATCACTCAGATTTTCTCTATTAAGAATATACTGCAATAAATCTTTCTGCTGCTCTGTATCAAGCAAAGCAAACAATTTTTCTCCAATTTGTCTGCCGGATTCAGATATATCCAATACGGCTAATTTCCCATGTCACCACCTCCTTCAAATCAACTTTATTTCAAGATTTTTACCATTATTTTGAATCTTCAACAAAATACATAATTCTCCGTATCAGCTCTGGAATATTTATACCTCAAAATCCTCTGATTTGAAATTACAATAATATCTTCCCTTAGTCGCTGTAAATTTTAATACGCAATAGTCAGGGTCAGTCACTCCTTCTTTATAATACGCAGTATCGCCATCTTGCCAAATTCGCTCTTTTGCCTCTGCGGTTTCCAGCACTTCCATTGTTCCAATCAGACTAATACCGCGGAAGAAGCGTTTATCAATAAAATAAACGCTTGCTTTGCTGTTCTTCTTGAAATACTTTACTTTATTTGAAGACGTATTCGTCGAAAACCAAATTGTCTTAATTCCGTTTCTTTCTCTAGGTTTTAGCATTGCCTTTGTAATTGGATAACCGTTATCATCTACATAGGCGATAAAACTTGTACTTGCCTTATCAATAATTTTTCCGATAGTTTCTTCTGGATTTCTCATCATAATAAATTTCCTCCTAAACTGTGATTTTTCAGTATGCCAAACTGTGATTGCGCACCTATTCATCGGCTCTGCGTCTATGCGTCTGGCTCTGTGATAATGTTTTGTTCTCCCCTATAAACACCGATTTATAGTATTCGTTCCTATTTCTCAAAAACTACAAAAGCACATTCGTAAGGATGGGCGCAATACAAACTTTCTCGCTTATCAGCTAATATACTTCTCAGTATAAGTTGAAAATCTCCGCCACCTGATAAAATCATGTATTCTGCCGCAAAAAATAGTAGTAACTGATTTGTCATCACCGCAACCACTGCACCCCCCACCTCCTAAAACCAATGTAGGCATAGCAGTTCCTAACAGATATTGCCACTTTTTCAACGGTTCGAAGCAAGTGCAATATGGAGATAAAGTACTCCAAACGATTCCGAAATCAATCGCATGAAAATGATTTTTTGCAAAAATCGCCCAAGTAATTCCATGTATTAGCTCATGCACGATAATCAGGCATAGAATAAGCAGAGGCAACGTCACAGCATATCCCCAGGAAATACCATCTAAATTAAAACCATTCACATTATTGTAGAGCCAAAATGTTAAAGCCATAAACGGAAACATGACTAAAAGAGCAAAATACTTTGCTTTTTGTGTATTGATAACCACATTCTTCATTTTATATCCTTTTTGTTGCATTTCAGAGCTTATTTTTTCAAAGCAATCTTTACGTTTCAGTTCTTTTTCTGTTAATTTTCTTTTATCGTCAGCCATAGATAATTCCTCCAAATTTGAATTTAACGCTTTTTTAGTTCGGCAATAGCACCATAATGTAAAATATCAAATTCATTAGGCGCAATATGTTCAAGGAGTGTTCTATGCTCTTGTTCCCACATAGAAATTTCTTTTTCGGTAAGCGAAGCACCAATTCCACGACACGCTTTCATTCTTCCATTCCAGCTTTCATGGGTGAATGGTATTCTTACAGTAAATTCTTCGTGATGTACAAGTTCAAAGTTTTCTTTATAGCAATCGGGTATGTCTATTTGATGTATCGTTTCTCCTGCACCACTCCAGTTAGGACTATATTTTAATACAAGTTTTTCACTTGCTCCCGCAATTTTATCCTCAAATGGAAGCCATGCCATATATAAAACAAGAATCTTTCCCTCTTTTTTAAGCATACGATAAAACTTAGGCATAACAATTTCATGATTAAAATACCAAAAACATTGACAGGCTGTGATTACATCAAAAGAATTATCTGAAAAACTTATATCTTCTGTTGGCACAACGTAATAATCTATATCCATATCTTTTGAAAGGATTTTGGCTTGTTCAATTTGATTTCCTGAAATATCGGTAGCCCTCCACTTCGCCCCATACTGGTACATATTTCTGGGAAGAACCCCTGTCCCTGTTCCAACATCAAGGATAGATTGTCCGTCTATACATAATTTGCGGTCAACAATTTTTTGATAAAATTCTTTTGGATAAATATCACGGAACTTTGCATAATCTAAAGAGGTTTTCCCCCAATCAAAAGGTTTTCCGTTATCTATATCTCTATCAGTTATCTTCATACTATACCTCCATCAATTTCTTTTGCCCGACAAACCGGAATTTATAGTATTCGTTCCTATTTCTCAAAAACAACAAAACCACATTCGTAAGGATGGGCGCAATACACACTTTCTTGCTTATCAGTGTGGTATAACATACTTTTCAGTATAATTAGAAAATCTCCGCCACCTGAAATAATCATAAATTCTGCCAGAATAAATAGCAGTAATTACGTTTCAATTCTTTTTCTGTTAATATTCTTTTATCGTTATCCATAGATAATTCCTCTCCATACAGTTACTATTCCGTTCTCAACCGCTCCACCAAAGTATCTTTCTCAATGGATCGGCTAACTTCATAGCTAATGCAAATCTGCAATCCGACAAGCAAAATGGAGAATAAAAGGATTGGGAATATATTAAACTCAAAAAGGATAAATTTCAGGGCCAATACCTTATTTGCCAAATAGCATAACAGGCCACCTCCCGCAACACCCAAAAAGGTTGCCAATATTGCAGACTTTACGCTAATGCTCATACCCTCTCGGTAAAGCATTTTTCTTAGTTGTTGATTTGTCATTCCGACAGCCTGCAAAAGAGCAAATTCCCGTTTACGGACAATAGCGCTGCTGATTAGCATATTCACCATATTTAATAGACCGAAAAGAATTACAAATGCAGAAATACCGTACAGACTGCTTGTGGTTGCCTTTATGAATCCTCTAATTGTAGAAAATTCTTCATCGTAAATTTTGAGCCTCAAGTTTGGATTTCCACTTATAAGAGCCATTATCCCATCTTGAACAGATTCCTTATAATCCGGGTCACAAAAAACGGATAAATGTGATGTATTATTATAAGGGGAAAGTTCTGCTATTGCTTTGCTGGTACAATAGAACAACCCTGTTGATGGAAAGTAGGCAATTCCGGCAACGGTAAAAGTTTTTTCAATGGTTTGTCCGGCAACATCAAAATGGAATAACAGTGTATCTCCAATTTTCAAATCGCCATAGTTTGTATCACTTCGATCTGTACGATATTTATTGACAACTATGCCATCCAGACCGATTTCATCATAACTGATTGTACCGTCCACAAGTTCACTTGCATTCGCAACAAGTTCTGGTGATAGACTGTTTACAGTTTCTAAATTGTCCTTTGGCGAATCATAGACAACTTTTGATTCTACTAAGCGTCCCACGACACATCCATCCAATACAATCTTTTCTACGCCGGGGATTTTATATATTTGTGTCTGCAAATCCTCTGATAGAGGATTGTCTTGAATGATAGTCGGAAAACGCTCATAAAAGTTATCCATCTGTATGCCAATCTGGAAATTCTCGTCCAATGGATAGCTTTGCCGCAACATAGCTGGAAGATTGATGGAAGAAATGAGGATAGCTAATGCAATCATCAAGGTTCCACTAATGCTCAATGAAATAATTGACATACGGTTTTTCTTCTGATTCGTTTTCAGATTGCTTTGCGCCAAAGTGTTTGGTGTAATCCGCTTCAATGTTTTGTGTCCTTGTCCGGCCTTTTCACCTTGAAATTTCATCGCTTCAATGGGGGAAGTTTTGGCAAGAAGTTTCGCCGGCTTTCTCAAAGCGAACTTGATAACAGCAAAAATCAAGAAACCAGACAATAAAATAATCGCCATGTCATATAAAAGCCATCGTACCCCGGAGAGAATAATTACAATCACAATAGAAATCAATGCTCCCAAAGGAATAAACCGCAATGCCAGTAAATTCCCCTGCATTTTCAAAAAGTAACGCAACTGTTTTTTCGTCGTTCCTAATGAAATAAACTGGGCATACATAGGCATCGAATTGACAATGGAAATATAAAATATGCTGTAAATTACAAAGCTGCTGGCGAACATAATGAATATCGCAAAAAAGATAATACCGACCGCCACAGCACCATCAATGTAGATTCCATCAATATATCTGTCATTTAGTATGATGTCAAAATCTTCAATACCTCCGGCTTCACCCTTACTTTTCAAAAAATCTTTTTGAGTGTCAGGGCTCATATCGGCATTTTCCGAATTGAGTGAAACTAATACATCAACAGTCGTGGCGGTTTGCGTGCTGTAAGTTAAAGAAAGAGTGCTGTACTGTTGTGCGTATTCTGTGCGGAAACGATCAGAGGTCAGAATGTAAAACTGTTTTCCTTTTTCCTGCGTTTTGTTTCGGATAATACCGCAAACAGTAAAGGTGTTTTCTTTCAATTCGTTTGTCAATGTGTCTACATATTCAAAGAAAAATGTATCACCTAACGCCAATTTGTGAATAGACAGATAAGTTTCAGATACAAGTACCTCTGTGTTACTTTGCGGTAGGTTTCCATCCATCAGTTCAAAGCCCAAAAAGGACATTGCCGGATCATCCATGTATGCCAGATCAGTGCGTCCATCATGTGAAGCAGGGTAGACTTTCCGCTGCCGGAGGTTCCCACAACGGTCACAAATTCGCCCTCGTCTACGGAGAAGTTCACGCCGTCAAGGGCGCGGGTAATGTTCGGCTCTGCGCCGTAATGCTTTTTTAGGTCAATCGTCTGTAAAACGCTCATATTCAAAGCTCCTTTCAAGGCTTTCTGCCTGTTGATAAGGGTATTGTAAAACCCAAATGTCCGCGAAATGTTATAGCAGACGGATTTTTAAAAATCTATCAGCAAAATATGGCTCTATTAAAAAGCAGAACCGAAGAAGATATTTTCATATTCTTCTCGGCGCTGTTTATAAATTATTTCAGTTTATCCTTATTATTTTCTTGTTTCTTTTTATCCCGATATTTCCGTATGAGTTTATTACGGATAGGAACACCAACACCGATCAAAAGCACAACTGCTAAAATTGTGAAATCCATACAATCACCTCACATTTCTTTCTTCTTCATAATCCGAATGGACAAGATGATGGAAACCGCATACATCACGACAATAGCAAAAACTGCAAGAAAAACGAGAAGTATCGGGGAAGATTCAATGACTGAAATAATTGAGTTTCCGATAGCTGGCATTTTAGAGAGAAGAAGTAAAGTCACCAAAAAACCGGCCACTGGGATATACATAAATACCCGTCCTTTGATTGAACCGTACTTGTAATATCCCGGAATCTGGAACACCGTATAGAGTGCAAATAAGAATATTCCTGCAATAGCGGCAGTCACAATGTCAAATACACCAACTGTTTCCCCCAGCACTTTCAAGACAAGCGGCTGTACAATCAAAGAAATAATCAGGGAAAGAAGCCCCATTGCAAGGACGAAAACATATCGTCCGATTACAAGCTCGCTTTTACGAACAGGTAAAATACCAAACAGACGATCCATGCTGTTTTTTTCTGTGATGGAAAAGGTATATCCCGTTGTCATGGCAATAAAGCACATAGCGAATGATACCCCCGTCAGCAAAGAACGGTTGATTGCAGCAAACACAATCGGCAGGAGCAGGGTAAAGCAAATTGTCTTAAAATATGGTTTTACCAATGCAATATCAAACTTTGTGGATTTCAAAATATTACTCATAATCGTCACCTTTCTTGCTTGTAAATACTACAATTTCATCAATAGTGGCAGGCTCAACGGTCAGGTTTGAAAAACCGCTAATATCTTCAGTTTTCATCAGAGCTTCAAATCCCGTAGGGAATGTACGAATACCAGCCGCCTTATTTTTCAGATCATCGGACAATTCTTCAATTCCACCTTTTACAATGCGGAATATATCTACAAAATCATCTTTGCTGCCAGTAAAGAACAGCTCGCCATAACTGATGTAGGTAATATAATCGGCTACACGCTCCAAATCACCTGTGATATGGGTGGAGAACAAAACACTATGCTCGCCATCTTCAATATACTCTGAAAGAATTTTCAAAAGTTCATCTCTGGAAACCGGATCAAGTCCACTGGTCGGCTCGTCGAGAATCAGCAGTTTAGCGTCGTATGAAAATGCACAGGCAAGCATTAACTTCATCTGCATACCTTTGGAAAGTTCTTTTACCTTTTTGGTGGGTGCAATGTGAAATTTCCGCAACATATCCGCAAATTTCTGCCTGTTCCAATTTGGATAAAATACCGAAATGGATTTTTCAACCTGCGACACTTTCCAATCATCACTGAAATAATTTGTATCGAAAACAACGCCCAGCTCTGATTTTACTTTTTGTTCTTCTGTGATATTATCCAGCCCCATCACTTTGACTGTGCCGCCGGTGCGCCCCAGCATGTTCAAAATCAGTTTGATTGTCGTCGTTTTGCCAGAACCATTCGGACCGATCAAGCCCATAATATAGCCCTTTGGCAAAGTAAAGCTGATATTGTGAAGCTGAAAGGAATCAAAAGATTTTGAAAGGTTCATTACCTCTAAATAATTAGTCATCTGTTTTTACCTCCGTTAAAATGTCCAAAAGCCGATGTAATTCCTCTGTGAATAGATTTGCCATTTTTGCTGCTTTTATTGCTTCGGTAAGATTGTTTTCTACTTTGCAAATAAGCTGCTCCTTAATCAGTTCTGAACCAGACCCCATTACGAAACATCCGCGTCCCTGCACATTTTTAACAAAGCCCTCTTGTTCTAATTCTGTGTATGCCTTTGTCACTGTTAGGACGCTGATTTTCAAGTCTTTAGCAAGTGTTCTAAGAGAGGGCAAAGTTTCTTCGGCTTGAAGTTCGCCAGATAAAATAGCTGATTTGATCTGTTGTTTAATCTGTTCGTATATGGGGACGCCAGATACATTTGAAATAATCAGTTTCATTGCTGTATCCTCCGTGTGTTTTAACTGTTATGCTGTTATACATAACACTATAACACAAAGAAAAAATAATGTCAATGAATGAATGGATGTTTGTATTGTCAAGGTTCAAGAAAATATAACGGAAATAAAATACCACTTTACATCAAATTTCATTACATTCTCATAATCTAATATGAAATGTACAATGTCTGTTTTTTTGCGCCATTTTAGGGGCTGCCGCTAAGTGGTTATACCGAAAGTCAGATTATCCCGAATACATCAAAGAAAGCCAGTAATAGCGGCATTTCTTAGAGAAATATTCGGGATAACTTTTTGTGTCTGTCTAAGCTGTCAAATAGAATCCATATATGAAAAGCCGAAAAATTCGGGATAATTT
>CAJTIU010000072.1 GCA_910576335.1 Lachnospiraceae bacterium | reverse complement strand
ATCCCGAATTTTTCGGCTTTTCATATATGGATTCTATTTGACAGCTTAGACAGACACAAAAAGTTATCCCGAATATTTCTCTAAGAAATGCCGCTATTACTGGCTTTCTTTGATGTATTCGGGATAATCTGACTTTCGGTATAACTACTCTACCCTCGACACTCCCGGAGGGTGTGTTGGTTTGTGGAGTTTTTGTGCCTTTATCATGATTCTCGACTTTTAACTTGCTTTTTGATATAATAAAAACACACAAGGCATAGGAGGAAAAACAGAAATGTTAAGACCGAAAGAAGTTGTTCAGTTATGGGTAGATGCATTCAATAAACATGATGTGGAAGCAATTACAACCCTTTATCATGAAAATGCGACGAATCACCAAGTAGCGAATGAGCCAGTAGTAGGCATTGAAGCAATCCGTACCATGTTCACAGCCGAATTTTCAACATCGGATATGACAGCTATCGTAGAAAATATTTTTGAGGATGGGCAATGGGCAATCCTTGAATGGCGAGATCCATTGGGGTTACGGGGGTGTGGTTTTTTTCAGGTAGTGAATGGGAAAATTTTATTCCAGCGAGGCTATTGGGATAAGCTCTCATTTTTGAAACAGCACAATCTTCCAATAGAGTAAATATGACATTTTAGGAGAAAATATGGAATACCGGACATTGGAAAATACAGATTTCGTTTGTATATACGAAGCGTTTACACAGGCATTTTCTGATTATCAGGTTTCAGTTGATATGCCTTTTAAATCTTTTGAAACAATGCTGAAAAGAAATGGATTTATGCCTGCGGTTTCAGTTGGAGCCTTTGCAGATAGAACGCTTGTCGGTTTTATCTTGAATGGAGTGAGAGATTGGGATAACGAAAAGACAGTCTATGACCTCGGAACAGGAGTTATCCCCGATTTTCGGAGAACAGGAATTATGGGGGAATTATTGAATCTGGTTAGCACTATATGTATAAAAAATAAAATCAGCGTGTATCAACTGGAAGTGATTCAAGATAATGAGAAGGCGCTCACTTTATATAAAAAACAGGGATTTCGAATTAACAGAATATTGAATTGTTACCAACTGACGGGCAAGATAAAAGAACCGGGCATACATAAAGTGTGGAAACTGGAACATCCGGAAAAATTACAAGATGATCAATGGACAGCAGTCAAAGATTTTTGGACTTATCCACCTTCATGGCAAAACGCAAAAGACGCTGTTTGTGCAATCGCGAAATCCTTTTCTTATACGATTGTTAAATTTGATGGAAACTTGATTGGATATGGTATTGTGGACAAAATAAAAGGAGATATTGCGCAGTTAGCGGTACATCCCAAATATCGCAGAATGGGAGTTGCCACAGAGATTTTGTTAGATTTACTTAAACAAACAAAGAGTTTAGAGATGAGAGTAATAAATGTGGATGAACGGGATCAGGCATTGAACGCTTTTTTGAAGAAATTGAAATTTAGTGTATTTGTTAAACAATATGAAATGAGAAAACATTTTTCTGCTTAGGATATTGTATAGATGAAGAAGCTGACTTTGAGGACAGTTGTCAGTAAAGGAGCAGTTATGAGATATAACAAAACAATAATATTAAGTAATGGCATGGAATGTTGTTTGAGGAATGGAACAGAGAGTGATGGTCAGCTTGTAGTGGATAATTTCAATCTGACACATAGTGAAACAGATTATTTGCTTACATATCCAGATGAAAACAGTTTTAATGCCGCACAGGAGAGCCAGTTTCTGAAAGAAAAAGCTGAGAGTGAAAGAGAGATTGAATTGCTTGCCATAGTTGACAGTGTAATTGCGGGAACAGCAGGAATTGAGGCAATCGGTACAAAATATAAGGTACGGCATCGAGCAGAATTTGGCATCAGTGTTGTGAGAAAGTATTGGGGACTTGGAATTGGTAAGGCTTTGCTGACTTCGTGTATCGAATGTGCTAAAACAGCGGGATATAACCAGCTTGAACTTAAAGTAGTTGCTGAAAATGAAAGAGCAGTTTCTATGTACGAACGGGCTGGATTTGTCGAGTGTGGAAGAAATCCCAAAGGATTTCGCTCCCGCATAGCCGGATTTCAGGAAGTCATTTCTATGAGATTGGAATTGTGATGATCGACAAATTTATTCCAGTTTCAAAATGGAGGTTACTGTCTACTGGGGTGACTGGTTGGAGTTGTTTAGCAAAAGCCAGTATGGGGAGTAGCCAAATTTTCCTTGATGTTGTTCGGCTGTTTTTATTGTCTCTGCATCTGAACAGAGAATGACAACCTTTACAGGATAATTATCCGAATATTTGATGTTTCTTAAATATTATCTCCCTTTTCAGATTATGGTTGCGATTGCTCTATTTTTTAAATAATTATGCCTTTTCCATATTTTCTGTAATATCTTTACCCGGAAGCATTTGAAGTAATGCAATATTTATCTCGTTTCCCATAAAAAATCCTCTTGTATATTTCGATTTGTTTCTTTGAATATTAGCATAAGTCTCCAGAAAATTTAATGTAAGTCAATATTATTTAATGCTTTCTTTTCAGATGCAGATGTGTTATAATTACTACATTTCCAAAAAGGAGTTAAAAAATATGCGGCAAGGTATTCTTAAATAAAACTATAATCAAATAGTGGGAACAAAAAACTTTGGGATGTCCTTTGGAACAAGGGCTTAGTTTTTTGTACCAAATTTAAGAATACTTTTGCCTTATTTATATTGACATGGCAAGAAAAGTGGCAAGTACCTATTGGTGCGTGTCTTTTATGTGTATGTCCACAGATTGTATCCCCAGTGGTAAAAGTATTTTACTGCTGGGGATTTTTATGCCTTTTTTTGGCTGTGAATGGAGGACGACATATGAAAATAATTAATATCGGCATTCTTGCGCATGTTGATGCAGGAAAAACAACACTGACAGAAAGCCTGCTGTATACAAGCGGGGCAATCATGGAACCAGGTAGTGTAGATAAAGGTACAACAAGAACGGACTCTATGGCTTTGGAACGTCAAAGGAAAATTACAATTCAGGCTGCCGTTACATCTTTTCGCTGGAAAGGGTACAAAGTTAATCTTGTGGACACCCCCGGACACATGGACTTTTTAACAGAAGTGCATCGCTCCTTATCGGTTCTGGATGGAGCAATTTTAGTAGTGTCCGCAAAAGATGGTGTACAAGCCCAGACCAGAGTGCTGTTTCATGCGCTAAGGAAAATGAAGATACCAACAATCATTTTTATCAATAAAATAGATCAAAGTGGTGTTGTTCTTGAGCAAACTTATCAAAATATCAGAGAAAAATTGACAGAAGATATGATTGTTATGCAGGAAGTTCATTTCTGTTCAGAAATAATACTTTCTGATGTTGCAGATTTTGAAAAGTGGGATGCTGTAATTGCTGGGAATGATGATATTTTAGAAAAATATCTTTCAGGAGTCCCTTTGACACTGTGGGAACTGCAAAAAGAAATAAAACGAAGGGTACAAAGGGGAACGCTTTTTCCGGTATATCATGGAAGCGCAAAAGACAATATCGGGGTAAAAGAATTGCTTGAAGTGATTACAGAAGTTTTTTCATTGGAAACAGACGACAGTCAATCGGAATTGTGTGGGTATGTATTTAAAATTGAATATACCGAGCAGAAAAAACGACGTTGCTATTTAAGGCTCTATAGCGGTACGCTTTGTTTACGGGAAACGATTCTTTTGTCAAAAAAGGAAAAAATTAAAATTACAGAGATGTCAATTCCATTTGATGGAGAAATCGTCCCAACAGACACCGCTGATTCCGGGGAGATTGTTATTTTATCTGACAATACATTAAAACTAAATGATGTTCTGGGAGATGAAAAACTATTGCCACGCAAGGCATGGACGGATAGTCCCCTGCCATTTTTTCGGACAACGATAGAGCCAATCAAAGCAGAGCAAAGGGAAGTATTACTGGATGCCCTTACAGAGATTGCGGATACTGATCCGCTTCTGCATTTTATGATTGATTCTATTACTCATGAAATTATTCTTTCCTTTTTGGGAAAAGTACAATTGGAAGTTGTTTGTTCTTTATTAAATGAAAAATATAGTGTCGAGGTAGCAATAAAAGAGCCTACCGTTATTTATCTGGAGAGACCACGAAAAGAGGCTCATTATACAATTCATATTGAAGTACCGCCAAATCCCTTTTGGGCGTCGATTGGTTTGGCTGTCACTCCTCTTCCTGTTGGAAGCGGAACAGAATATGAAAGTAAAGTGTCTCTCGGTTATTTAAACCAAAGCTTTCAAAACGCAGTTATGGAAGGGATTCGGTATGGATTAGAGCAGGGAGTGTATGGATGGGAGGTAACAGATTGCAGAATTTGTTTTGAATATGGTGTTTACTACAGCCCGGTCAGTACTCCGGCAGATTTCCGCTTTCTTGCGCCTGTTGTGTTGGAACAGGTATTAAAAAAAGCGGGAACGCAAGTTTTAGAACCCTATCTTTCTTTTACTCTATTTGCACCGCAGGAATATCTTTCACGAGCTTATCATGATGCTGTGAAATATGATGCGGTAATTGAAACAACTTCGTTAAAAAATAATGAGGCAATTTTAACTGGAGAAATACCGGCTCGGCGGATTGGGGAATACAAAAGTGATTTGAATTTCTATACAAATGGAAGAAGCGTTTGCTTGACAGAATTGAAAGGGTATCAGGAAACTTCAGGGGAACCTGTAGTACAACCTCGCCGCCCAAATAGTCGGTTAGATAAGGTTCGCCATATGTTTCAGAAGATAATGTAACGTCTTGCGCAATGCAAGTGTTCATTGCTGGCTATTGCGAAATATCATTGATAAAATCAGTATCAGAGAGGAGGAACTATTTTGAACCAGGAACAGACGGATATTACAACAGGAAAGCAAATACGTCATCTGCGAACACAATCGGGAATGACACAGGAAGAACTAGCCGGGGAATTGAATGTTACCCGGCAGGCACTATCGAATTGGGAGAGAGATGTTAATGAACCCGATTTAAATATGTTGAAAAAAATTTGCTTTCTTTTTGGAGTCAACATGGACGATTTTGCGAAGGAGGTAATAACAAAGATGGAAACATATGAAAAAAAGGAGAAACGACAATTTAATAAGTACGATATGGCAATTGGACTTTTTTATGGTGTTGGTATATTTCTTGGCATTGGTATTTTCTTTGTTGGCGGTTTTATGACAATGTCGGGTTCAGGGTGGGGAGCATCACTATTTGGCGGTGGCTGTTTTTCTCTTGTATTTGGCTTGATATGCCATGCAGTTATTACATTGAGAAGAAATGACAAATGATGACATATTCTGCTTCCTTAAAAAGAAGCGTTCTGTACAGCAAAACAAGCCACAGTTTTGCAGAGGAAGGAGGTAATTAGGCGGCTAAGGGTAGCCGCCTTTGTTTTAGAAAAGAGATAGGAAAGGGAGTGGATTTACTTTGAAATATTTTTATATGTCCGAAGATAGGCTTCCACAATAGCGAGAATTGTTGTAATCTGTTCTTCTGTACATTGTGACAGGTAAACCAACAGCCGCTGGTAGTCGAGGTTGTCTGCCGGGACAGTTGGATAAAAAAACGGATCGGCGGAAATATGTAAGGCTCGTATGAGCTGACCCAGCTTTTCAAGGCTTGGCACGTTTCCATGATTTTCAATTTCCTTGATATAGCGTGAGGAAACGCCGGATTTTTCAGCCAGTTCTTCATAGGTCAGTTTTTGTTCAGTCCTAGCCTGTTTCAAACGAAATCCCATTTCCTTGTCAATTTTCTTTTTTCTTGCCATATATGCACCTCCATGTATAGTGTATATTGCACATTTTGCTTTTGAAATGCACTAATAATTCACTTTATCAGAGGGGCATAATACATAATAAAATAGAATGACTTTGGATATTGCATATAAAAAAACGCAGTATCCAAAGGTTTTTTTGCGTGGTTTTTATCCTTTGGGTACGTTTAGGGGAATTTATGTGTTCTGAACGGTCTGAGGGATATTTTTTTGACTTCGGGAACCTGTCCGGCTATTGGCGTGGGAAGGTTCTTTTATAAGGTGTTTTACTGGAAGTGAAGCAGAATATACCTTAAAGAGTGAACTATACACGCTCGCAGATTGTGGAGAAAACAGAATAACAGATATGAATAACGTTCAATGGGCATTGAGCCTGTTCGGGCGTTTTTTATATACAAAAAAATTTTTCAAAAATTTTTACTCCTACCCGAACATCAGCCTATCGCTATTTGGCAGATACAACGGAAAGGGAAAAGGCGTATGCCTTTGTCACGTCACAACGGGGGAGGAGGTGAACTCGTATGAAGAAACCTTCTTGCCATGATGAACTGACAATCAGGCATCGCTTTGACCGCCTGTGCCAGATGTCGCTGAAAGGTGAAGCGATTAACTATTACCGGCACATGGATTACCGCAGGGAGCATGAAGCCATGTTTTCTGAACTGTCTGAAAAGGAGCTGAACCAGTTGTTTGTTATGGATGAGTATGGAGTGGAGAACAGTCATTTTACGGTGTATGGCTATGACATTGAAGTAAAGGACGCCCTAATTGCGGAAGCGTTGCAGGCACTTTCGGAACGGAAGCGGAATGTAATACTGCTTTCGTATTTTCTGGAAATGAGCGATGCGGATATAGCAAGGGAAATGAACCTTGTACGCAGTACGATCCACGAACACCGGACACGCTCACTTGAGATTTTGAGAAAGATTATGGAGGAAAAAGCAGATGAAAAAGAGATGTAAGAGTAGGGAAGAAAAGAATTTGCTGCCTTTCCATATCATAAAGGCAGCATCAGAAGGTGATGTAATGGCAATCAACGCAGTTTTGAAGCATTATGAGGGATACATAATTACTTTGTCCACCCGGAAAATGTATGACGAGGGTGGGCGGCTGCATTTTTGTGTTGATGAAACGCTACGCCGGAGGCTTGAAACAAAGCTGATTACGAAGATATTGGCATTTGAAGCGGTATAAGGGGCGGTTAGCTGTCCTTTTCCATAGCTGATTATCAGCGTTGTACATTGAAAATTGAATACTGTATTGCATACAGGACGTGAGGATATGCGGAGCCACTAGGCAGATGCGCCATGACATATCTGTCCTGCCTTATGGCAGGGTGAACGTGAGGAAATGCTGAAAAACTGCATTGAAGCAAAGGTAAGGAGCGAGTGAAATCTGGCAAAGTGTGTAGCGGTTACAAGGGGCGATGAAGCATATCTGTGATAATGATACTTCCGGGTTGCAGGAAATCTGCAATCCGGTCAATTTGAATGACGGTGCAAGACCGATGTGGGCAGTGTAACGAGCTGCCACCTGTATTGCAGTTTTTATCTGCTAATAAATGGGGAGAAGTGTATTCTGTTTATTTATTAGCAGATAAGGCTGTGCAAGCAAAAAGGAGGACTATTTTAATGCAGAGAATACCGAAAGCAATTAACAAAAAGAGGTTAGTCAGATATAAGGACGGAGCAGAAATGTACAGTATGGGCATGAATAAATTTCAATCTTTAGCGAAAGATGCAGGTGCTATCTTGAAGATTGACAGAATGGTATTGGTTGATTTAAATATATTTGACCAATATCTTGAATCATTTCGTGTGAAATAGGTAGCTGGTGTCTTGGTTAAGAAAGATTTTTCGTATAACTGAAAATAAGTATTGACTTTTAGTTTAACTGAAAGTATAATGATTATGAAATGGATGGAGGTGTATATTGTGGCAAGGACAGGCAGACCAAAGTCGGACAATCCGAAGAAGAATCTTATCGGATTAAAGTTGACAGAGGATGAAGCCGCAAAACTCAGAGAATATGCGTCCAAACATGACATGACCATAACGCAGGTGCTACAAAAGGGGATTGATTTGCAGTATGCAATGGAAGAAAACCTAAGTAGCTAGTACGAAATCTCTTTCCTTGAGAAAGGAGCAGAGATGGCAAAATCAAGAAAGGATAATAAAGGGAGGGTTTTAAGGAAAGGCGAAACGCAGCGCAGTTGTGATGGCAAGTATGTATATACTTATACTGATCCGGAGGGAAAGCGCCGGAGCATATACTCAAAGGATATTATGGAACTGCGTGTGAGGGAAGAAAAGCTGATTAAAGACCAGTTAGACGGATTGGATACATATGTGGCTGGCAGTGCAACGGTCAATTTTGTTTTTGACAGGTATATATCTACAAAGTCAGAACTCAGGGGAACAACCATGAAGAACTACAAATATATGTATGACCGTTTTATCAGGAATGGATTTGGCAGGAAAAAAATTGCAGCAATAAAATTTTCTGATGTATTGCAGTTTTACCAGCATCTGCTGAAGGACAAAGAAATGCAGATTAACACATTGGAAACAATCCATACGGTTCTTCACCCAACATTTCAGTTAGCAGTGCGGGATGATATTATCCGCAACAATCCAAGTGACGGAGTTATGGCGCAGATAAAAAAACAGCCGGGGAAAAATCATGGCGTAAGACATGCTCTGACTCTGGAACAGCAGAGAGCCTTTATAAACTATGTAGAAAGCAGTCCGAAGTATTTCCGCTGGACATCTTTGTTTAAATTTTTGTTAGGAACGGGATGCCGGATAGGGGAAGCTATCGGGATCAGATGGGAAGATGTGGATTTTGAAAAGCGGATAATCAGCATCAACCACAGTTTAGTGTATTACAGTACAGAGTATAAAGAACATCCCATGTGTACGTTTTCTATATCACTTCCAAAAACAGAAGCAGGTATACGCATTATTCCGATGATGGATGCGGTATATGACGCACTCCAGACAGAACTTGCAGACCAGCAGGAAAACGGGTTTAATGAAACGGAGATTGACGGTATGAAAGGATTTATTTTTATGAACCGTTTTGGCTATGTCCATAATCCGCAGTCTATCAACCGGGCAATTAAGCGTATATACGAATCGTACAATGCAGAAGAAGTGGTAAACGCTTCCAAGCAGCACAGGGAGCCAGTGCTAATACCACATTTCTCATGTCATCATTTGAGGCATACCTTTTGCTCAAGGTTTTGCGAGAATGAAACAAATTTAAAGGTGATCCAGTCGATCATGGGACACGCCAACATTGAAACCACGATGGACATTTATGCGGAAGTCACCGATGCAAAGAAGCAGGAAGCAATTCAAAACTTAGCACACAAATTAGATGTATTTTAGGAAAGAGTCCGGCTAGGACTGACAGAGAGTACGACAAATTGTGTGCCATACGACAAGGGTACGACAAATTCGGGTGCTTTAATCAGTTTAAAAGTGTTATTTGACTGATTGTAAGATACCGAAAAGTGGCTTAATAAAGGGAAATAAGTCATTTTAAAATAAAGTGATAAGAAATCCCGACAATGAAGTCACTCGATAAGTAGACATCCGAAAAACCCAGTGTTTATAAGGGGTTGAGGGATTTCTGAAAAGCTTTAAAATACACATTTACATCAAACTTACATCATTTGATGCAGAAAGTTGTGCAGAGGTCAAAAAATTGCACATTTCGTATAAATATACGGATTTTGACAAGAGAAATATACGAATTACAATGAAAAGGGGATTGCAGAATTATTCAATCGGAGATTTTGCAATCCTCTTTTTTTGTTGCCATGCATACGACAAAAACGTCCAGTGGACGTTTTTAAGTTGTCATGCATTCAGAAGAAACTATTAGCGGCAAGTTCTGTAGAGGTTTACAATCCAGTGAAAATGTGTGATAATTACATCGTAGTTTATTGCTCCGATATGAAAGATATTTCATATAAAGGAGGAACAACAATGAACTGCAAAAACAAGATAGACAAAAAGGCAACAGGGCATAGGCTCTATCGGTTAATTGAAGAATCTAAAATGACATATGCAGAAATTGCAGAATATTTAGGTTTGCAATCGCCGAGAGTTATATATGAGTGGGTTTCTGGAAAAAAACTTCCATCAACCGAAAATTTATATAACCTTGCTGATTTGTTTCAAGTGAAAATGGAAGATATCCTCCGCGTTTGAGGGTGTCTTCTTTTTTTTGAACCGTTGGTACATTGATAAATCGGCATAATCACGTATAATGAATTGTATAAGATTCACTTATGTGTTACAATCGAAACACATAAGAAATATTGGAACGCGTTATGTTCTAATTGATGCCTATAAACAAAACGCTTGTTAGAGTGGTAAATATCTTATGCATTAGCTTAATAATCAATTAGGCGGGACACTCTCTTTTCAGGGAGTGTCTTTTTAGGAGGAGACATGAAAAAAGACAGAAGTAATCAAAAATTAACAAAAGCTGATTTCGAAAAATTTGCATATCATGATACTCGTTTTTATGGTTTGTTTTATACAAAGACGGATAATGGAATCAAAGTAAAAATTGACCCAAAACGAATGAAAAGTACTGTAGGCTGTACGTTATCTGATGAACAGACGAAAATCATCAATAGAAGACGGACACATTACTTTTATCCGAAGAAAAGTGAATATTATGATTATTGCTGTAATATGTTCGCAGATAGAGTAAGAGATATTCAAAACTATTGGGAAGAACATTATAAAAAACTGATAACTTATGCAAATAAAAGCATCAAGGAGCCAAAAGAATTAATACCGGGAAATAATATGCTGTTTATGCAGGGGATAGCGGAATATGATGAAGCGGTAATGATGTCAAATTGGGAAAATATGAAAAATCAGTATGAATATGCTGAGAAATGTTTTGAGGTGGTTGCAAGTCTGTACGCTTCTTTTATACATCAAATGGCATCACAGATTGAAGCGGTTACTGTTTTAGTTCTTTCAAAACAAAATGCAATGCACGACCGATTTGATAGGAATACGTTATATGCGACTGCTGTTGGAAGAGATAAAAAAGTTGATGAGCTACCTTCCTTTAAATATTATGATAAACTCTATTGTCTTTGGAATTTTATAAAGCATAACAGCATTTCGACTTACGAAAAATTGTGTTCAACATATCCAGAATTGATTTGTGAAAATAGAGAATATGAGCAAGGGCTTCCTGCTTTTCGTATTGTAAATTTTTCAGATGAGCTAATCTTGGAATTGTTAAGCGGCTGTGATTCATTTTTTAAGGAATACTGCGAGTTGGTATATAAGGAAAATTATGATGAAGCTCAATGGAATTACGGAAGATATTTTCTAAATATGGTTAAAGAGCAAATAGAAGTAATAACAAATCCTTTAGGATTGCCGTGGTATATATAATTAGAGGAGGAGCAATATGAGTAAGAGTTTTTTCGATTTCGATGATGATGACTTTGGAATGTCCATATCTGGCAATATGGCAGTTGATTCAGAGGGGAATTTTATGATGCGGATGTCGGACAATATGGCTATGGATATGGATACAGGAGACATTCATTTTATTTCGGGATGGTCTGATGATGAGGATGATTAAAATTAAGACATAAAAAGCGGAGTGTGGATAATCGCCGGTAGTGTAGCTGATGCTATGATTCAAGTGGAGCCGTGATGATTGCAAACTGTTTTTCTTAGAGGATATTTTTTATACTGTCTATAGAAGTACAGGAGGTTCAATATGGAGAATAGTTTAGCAGTTATGCGCCCAGAGATTGCAGATGAATGGTCAGAGAGGAATTTACCGCTTACACCCGATACAGTAACATATGGCTCAAATAGACAGGTATGGTGGAAAGGAGCCTGCGGGCATGAATGGCAAGCCAGTATCAAAAGCCGTTCTTCAGGTGAAAATTGTCCTATTTGTTCGGGAAAGAGGGTGGTCGAGGGTATTAACGATTTGAATACCTTAGAGCCAGAGCTTGCACTGGAGTGGTCTGATAAAAATGGAATCTTAAAGCCAACTATGGTTGGGGCAGGCTCACACAAGAAAATTGTATGGAAAGGCAACTGTGGGCACGAGTGGACGGCAAGCGTGAAAAACCGGGTGAAAGGCAGCGGATGTCCGTATTGTTCCCACAATCTCGTGTTAGAGGGATTCAATGACCTTGCTTCAGAGTTTCCACAAATAGCCGCTGAATGGTCGGAAAGAAATCATCCGTTACGCCCGACTATGGTCGCAGCCTATTCTAATCGTAAAGTCTGGTGGAAATGCAGCAAGGGGCATGAATGGAATACATTGATTGCAACTCGTTCATATGGGAGCAAATGTCCTTATTGCAGTGGAAAGATTCTTCTTAAAGGATTCAATGACTTTGCGGCAAAACAGCCCAAACTCGCATCGGAATGGTCAAAGCGTAATCTGCCTTTGATGCCAGATATGATAAATGAGAAATCACGTAAAAATGTCTGGTGGAAATGTAGAAAATGCGGATATGAATGGAAAGCAGTGGTTCATTCGCGGATGAAAGGGGCAGAATGCCCGGTATGTGCCGACCGTGCGGTATTGTCTGGATACAATGACTTGGCTGCGACCGACCCGAATCTGCTTACTGAGTGGGATTATGATAAGAATACAGATATTTCCCCTGAACATATATCAAGAAGCTCTATGCGTAAAGTTTGGTGGAAATGTGGGCTTGGACATTCGTGGAGGGGGAAGATTTCAGAAAGAGCTATAGAGGGGAAAGGATGCCGGGAATGTGAAAAAGAATACCAAAGCGTATTTCCACAATTAGCAGTCAGTTATTATGCCGCAAAGAAAGGGTTAAAAGTGCTGTTAAATTCTGATGCGATTATTGGGATTCCAATGGAAATCTATATCCCAGAAGAAAAAGTTGCCATAGAATCCTTTGCCGAGACACAGGAGATTGACAGCCTAAAAGAATATTTGTGCAGACAGAGGGGGATTAAATTTGTAAAAATTTTTTATAGAGCGAACGAAGGTGAAATAGAGTATGCAATAAATATAAAGAAGCTATTTCGGAGCATACATATTTTTATTTCTTCGGATGTAGATGATGATGTGGCGTTTATAAAAAAGCGTTTTGATGAATGGAGAAAAAATAAATAAAAGCAGTAGATTATCAGCAGCCGTCTGTTCTTTCATTGGAACAGGCGGCTTTTTGTGTTTGCAAAGCAATTATAATGTGAGAAAAAATATTTTAGTTTTTTTCAAAAAGGAGGGTGTCATTTAGTGTTTCAATTCCAAATAAGTGAAGAGGTTGATTTCTGGCAGCCGTCAGAAACACATCTTTGCTGTATCTTGACAATTGAATAAGTCATTCGCTAAGACTTTATTTCTGATGATTAGCTATCTTAGCAGGTACGCCGGGACTTTCTGTTTTTATGAATGAGCGAGAATCCCTGCTATAAGTATCGGGTTGTTCCGATATGGCGATGACAGTCAGAAAGATAATGATACTCCTGTACGCAGCTCCGAGAGTTCCTCGGAGGGGTGAGATTCCCGTGAAGCAGATTAACAGCCTGCTGCTTAGCGATTTCCCAGAGCATATTGCTTTTACGCAGGGGATGTCGAGGACAAATATTGCGTTTGCATTTTAGCCGGGGATAGATAGAATCTGTTCCCGGCATACATACCATCATAATATGCAAAATGATTACCATGCCGCCTGTTTGCACTGTTGAAGCTGACAGAATTTTTATAATACAATAGGGCAAAGAAAGGAGGAAAAAATGAACGATAAAGAATTTAAAGAACTGGTGAAAATTGCGGCAGAGAAATTAAAAGATGAATCGGTATTCCTATTATTAAAAGCTGACGAGGGGTATCAAAAGGACAGTAAGGATGAGGGAAACGCGGAAGACGCTTTTAACAGACTTAATTTGACAGAAGAACAGAGAGCGGTGTGTCAGCGTCTTTTGGATTACAGGGACAAGCAGGATTTTGAGTATGGAACGTATGCGTATATTGCGGGATTAATTGATGCATTTCACATTATGGCGGTATTATTCCCGGAGAAATGGGATACACAGAGGATAAGAGAAGCTTTATCAAAAACAAAATAAATTTTTACATAGTCGATTGGTAAAAAGCCAGTCGGCTTTTTCATTTTTGGCAGGTTGGGACATGTCCTCTGCTATTTTACATAGCCGCTTTGACAAAGCGGCTAAATTTATGCGAAAGGAGGACGTATCTATGTCAAATTGCAAAGTAATTGCCCTGACGAATCAGAAAGGCGGCGTTGGTTATGAAAAGCTATACATTATGCAAAGTTAATGATAGAAATCCTTATAAATAAAGGATTCTTTAGTTGATTTACTTTCCATAATCCATCAAGATTTAAGTGTATTTTATCAATTCACTTAAGGAGGAACGCACGATGGAAAAATTAA
>CAJTIU010000071.1 GCA_910576335.1 Lachnospiraceae bacterium | reverse complement strand
TATAGTGATAACGGTTTCTGGCGTAATGTGAATCACTTTAACTATACTTTCCTCCGTAATTCTTTCCGCACCGCACTTCTCAATGAAATGGAACACAGGATCGGGCACTCTTTTAATAAAGTGAAAGCACGCTGTTACCGGGAACACACGGAAAGCTTTTATGTCTATGCAAAACCAAACAAATGTGATCCCAAAACCGTGGTAAAGTATATCGGGCGTTATCTTGGGCGGCCCGTGATCGCCGCTTCCCGGATTGACCAGTACGATGGCGACTTTGTCTCGTTCCATTATAACCGGCACGAAGATAATGCCTGTGTGGAAGAAACTCTTCCTGTTATGGAATTCATTGAACGCCTCATCCGCCATATCCCTGAAAAGTATTACAAAATGATCCGTTATGGCGGCATTTATGCAGGGCACCGGGAGATTGACAAAAAACTCCACAGAGTCATCTCCCGTGAAAAACATTCTATTTACAGAAGTTTTAACCAATGGCGTACCGCTATCCTTTTTTCTTTTGGTTATGCCCCCTTAAATTGTGAATGTGGCACGGCCCTGCTGTTTTTAGAACTTTACTTTAACCATAAACGTGTTTCTCTGGAAGAAATGTACGAGAAAGTCATGTCCCGCTCTCGTGGAAGAAGGTCGTCCGCCTGACTTCCCCAAATCCCGTTCCTATGGTATACTCCTTTCCTAGAACCGACCAGAAGCTGACCTATGAAGAACTGGCTGAAAAATCCGGCGTTTCCTCCCGCTATATTAAGGAAATCGAAAATCATGGAAATGTGCCAAGCATCGAAAAGCTGGGGCAGCTCTTACGAGCCTTACATATTTCCGCCGATCCGTTTTTCTATCCAGATGCCCCGGCAGACAATCTTGACTACAAGCGTCTGCTGGTCTATCTGTCACAATGTACGGAGGAACAGATTACGACAATCCTTGCTATTGTGGAAGCCTATCTTCGGACATACAAACATCCCAAAGAATAGAATATCCCCAACATCTGAATTTTTTCGTGAATATTTCTGGATTTTTCTGAACCATGCAAAAAAGGTGGCTCGCCTTCTGTCCTGCTAGCCACCTCTTTGTCTATCTGCTGAATTTTTTAAGAAACTCTTTTATACGGATACGCTTTTTTATAATGCCAAGTCCGTCAAGAACCTGTACGCTGTCCACAAATCCCTGATAATATGCTCTCTGTTCCTCCTTGTAATGGGCATGATCCACCGCATCCATATAGTCCTCCAAAAACTCCCTGTTCTCTTTCGGCAGCTTGGAAAGATATGCTTCAAATGCCTTCTGCTTCTTTTTCAGTTCCCGGCTGGCTGCTTTTGCTTCCTCCGTCTGGACGGAATACTCCCTGTCCTCCGATTCGCTGCGCAGTTCCTCAAAGACATCCGACAATGTTTCAAAAACTTCATTCATGCTTGTTTCCACCTTTCTCTGTTAAAAATATTATTGTATTTTACAGGCAGTATTATCAATCCCCAATTCTCTTTCCACAAGATAATTCCCTTGAACTTCATCTTTAGAAGTATATTATCAACAATATTTCGTAAAACCAATGGTAAGGGACTTCATCTTTAGAAAGTTGGTGGTAGGATATTAAAATCTATTGGAATAAGGAAAACAACTCCAAAAACCTGATCGGTCAAAGGGTTATGGAACTGCGGACGGAAAGGAAGCTGTCACAGAAAGCCCTTGCCGAGCAGCTCCAGCTTGCCGGATATGAGTTTAGCGACCTGACCGTTTTGCGGATTGAAAAAGGGACAAGATTCGTCCCGGATTATGAAGTGGTGGCTCTGGCAGAGTTCTTCCATGTATCCTGCGAATACCTCTTAGGCGTACAGGACAAAAAATAAGCAGCAATCTGTTTTCACATCACAGACTGCTGCTTAAATTTTTGTTGAACCGATAGCCAATGCCCCATACGGTCTGTATGTAAAGCGGCTTGCCCGGATTGTCCTCTATTTTCTCCCTTATATGGCGGATATGGCTCATGACAATATTGTAATCGCCAGAATATGGCTCCTGCCAGACAATATCATAGATCTGCCCTTTGCTGAATATCCTGCCGGGACTCTGCGCTAACAAATACAGTATTTCAAACTCCCTATTGGTATGCATAACCTCCGTACCATGTATAATCACATTCTTCTCTAACAAGTTCAGCTTCATTTCTCCGATACTAATGTTCTTTTCTACTTGAAGCTCATTACAGCCTTCGAAGCGAGTGCTTTCACTTAGAATTTGCAATATTCTCTGACATACTTCTTCTTCACCTTCCGAAAAAGATAATATTACTATTTTACTCATTTTAATCACCTGTCTTATGATAAACAGCTCCATCCTATATCTGTTTCATCTTATCCCCCTATCACCTCCTATACCAAAGAAGATAAAACCTGCCACAGCACTGGCAACATTGTCCCCTGCTCTGCGACGGCTTTTTTTCTTTGCCGTTGTCCGGCAGTCATTATTCGATATTCAATTCCATACTTCCTGTAAAATCTTCACATTCAATACCAATATAGTTACTGCCACTCGACAATGTAATTGTTTCCTTATAAGTTCCGTCCGTTTCAATCAAGCTAACTGGGTTTTCGCTTCCTGAAATCCAAAATACTTTAGCAGTACCACTGTCAACTTTTAGGACGCACTCTACAGTTAATTCATTTCCCTGCTCTCTTTCAACATCAACACCGCCAAACAGATATTCCGTTTTTGAAAAGTCCTCATACTCGGCTGAATAAGATCCGACGTAATTATCAATCCCTGTATTACGTTCCCCCTGCAAAGAAAATTCAGAAGTTAAAACAGTGTTTCCACCAATTTCATTTAGCGCATCCATGATGTCTAAAGCAGTATTTTTTGGAGTGTCACCTACGGTATCAGAAGCCATATCAAGTATCTTTTCCGTTCCGTCTGATAGTGCCTGATAAATGCTGTTGCAGCCGGAAAGCGATAAAGTACCCATACATATTAAAATGATGCAAAGTATTCTTTTTCCTGTCATTGAATATCCCCTTTGCCTTTTATTTTTTGTGTTTTGCTCCTGTCCTGTGCCAGAAGCAGCATAACCGCAGTTATAACAAGCATAATCAAAAGTACAACAACGCACCGGAAAATATTATATGTGCCGGTTTCCATACCATTTTGATAATTGATAAAACCAAGTCCTATCGTAACCGGGTAAAGACAGGACAAACCATGACCGGAAGCAAAAGTCCCTATAAAACCATAAAAAAATGCAAAAGCTACGCCTGTCATAAATGTCCCTGCCTTTTGTCCTGTAAATACAATAATAGGAAGCACCGATATAAATACAAAGCAATTCATACCGACCATTTGGACAAGCGATTTCATTACGCTGCTAAGAGCAATTCCCTCATATCTGCAAAAAAGTGAAATAAGAGCAGTAAATAATAGTTCCACTACCGCCAGAAAGACAGCAATCATTCCGCAGACAAATACCTTACCCAAAAGCAATCTTCGGAAAGATACCGGGATTGCCATTATATTCTTCAATGTGTCGTCTGTTCTTTCACGTTCAATCATATAACCCGCAATCAGTACGATTGTCGCCGGAAAGATAAGCGAAAAGCTGTTCCATATTACATTATCTGAAAAACTGGAAAATGTCGGCGTTCCCGGCGTACCCATCTCCATAAAACAGGTTAGTAAAACAACAGACAGCATAGTTGCAATTCCAATCCAGATAACAGAGAATCGTTTTAATTTCCAGAGTTCTGTTTTTATGAGCCTTGCCATTTCTTACACCAGCCTTTCCTGCTTTTTGTAGATTTTGATAATCGCAAAATAAGAGATACCTCCAAGAATAAAAACGGTAAATACTACAATTCCTAATTTCAGAAAGTAGGGCTGCCAGTTTTCAAAAGCAGTTGTTCCCTGCTCAATCATTCTTGAAGCCTGCCAACGATAAATAACAGGCGTTGGTAAAATACTGGTAAGCACTTTCATTACTTGATTATCTGATGTGAACTGCCCTGTAAAAGCAAGGGAAAATCCAAACATTGTATAGAAGAATGTCAAAATAACTGCAAATATATAAGAGCGGTTAAATTTTACAATCGCAATTATAATCGGAAGTGTACCCGTGGCATATAGAATAGCCGTAATAATGGCGGTTATAAGTTTGTTCCAAATATTGCCCAAATCAGATCCGGCTATTATCCCCCCGATAATTGCAGAGAACAATGTTACACAGGTGAATAAAAGGCTGATAAAGTATAATACTATGATTTTTGCAGTCGCAATTTCCCATGCCGAAACAGGAATAGCTATCAAATTTTTCAGAGTTGCATTATCTCTTTCCATGTAAAAGAGCATAGCCCCTATAATGCCAAGTATGCAGGGAAGCATGACAGGAACAGCCATGCAAATGAGCAAATCATATAAGCCGTCAAAAGCGTTCAAATCGCCCACATTCCCTTTTAGTACAAGTGCAGTAAACGGGATAGGAAAAAGCAACGCAGAAAATATTACGAAAAGGACAAACTTTTTCCGTTTCAATTTCCAAAACTCACACTTTACAAGATCAAGCAATCCCTTCACCCCCTGTTACACGCTTGAAATAATCTTCAAGGCTTTCTTCGCAGACATAGGCTTCTGACACGGTAAGCCCGTTTTCGACAAAGGCTGTTACAATTTCACCGACAGGAATGCCTAAATTATGCAGACGCATCTTATAATCGTCCTGTATGGTAAACTGCGTTTCATGGAAATTGCGTTCTAAAATCCTTGCCGCCTGTGTTGTGCCGGAAACGGTAAAACGGATATGTCTGCTGCTTTTTGCTTCCAATTCTGCAAGGCTTTCTTCCTCCAATAATGCGCCGTGGTCGATAATTCCAATATCATCAGCCAGCAATGCAATCTCGGAAAGAATATGGCTGGAAATCAATATCGTTTTCCCCTTTTCAGTACAGAGGTCACGGATAAAAGAGCGCACTTCCGCAATTCCAATCGGGTCAAGCCCGTTAATCGGTTCGTCCAAAATCAAAAGCTCCGGGTCATGCATAATGGCAAGGGCAATCGCCAATCGCTGCTTCATTCCAAGGGAATATTGGGAAAACAGCTTTTTGTCTTTATAGGGAAGCCCCACTAAATCAAGTGCATTTTTAATTGCATTGCGGTTCGGCACTCCCCGCAGGGTAGCAAAAATGCGCAGGTTTTCTGTGGCGGTCAGATTTGGGTAAAATCCGGGGGATTCAATCAGACATCCAATCCGGGGCAGCAGCTTCTTTTCATTTGTCCGCAGGGGCTTTCCCCAAATTGTCACTTCCCCGGAAGTGGGCTGTGTCAGCCCAAGCAGCATTTTCATTGTCGTTGTCTTTCCGGCTCCATTCCTGCCAAGCAGACCGTAGATACGCCCTTGCTGGACATGGATATTCAGATCTGCAACGCTTTTCTGTGTTCCGTACTGTTTTGTAAGATTTTTTGTTTCAATTACATATTTACTCATTGCGAAACCTCCTTTTCATATTTGCTATTCTATCACGCTAACCTTGCCAAAACCTTGCCGAAACCTTGCTTTTTTCATGTTTTTGCAGCTAACAGAATTTTGACAAACTGAAAAATCCCCGTATTACTACAGGGATTTTGGAAGCAATATTGTAAATATAGTTTCCTTATCAGGAGTGCTGTCAGCAATAATCGTTCCTTTATGAGCTGTCACAAGTTCTTTTACGATAGACAGACCCAATCCATTTCCTTTTGCAGACCGTGACTGGTCACATTGGTACATCCTCTCAAAAATATGCGGGAGATGATCGGGGGATATTCCCCTACCATTATCCACTAATGTAATTCGGGCTTGTTGGTCATTTTCTGAAATACGAAATATCACTTTATTTCCTTTGCTATGAGTAAGCACGTTCTGCAGCAGATTGTTGAGGATACGGCTATAAGCATTTACATCTATACGCATAAGGTATTCCGTTTCCGGAATATCAAATTCATATCCAAAATTACTGTTTTCTAAAACCGAAATCCAATCAGCTATGACGTTCCGGGATACTTCATTCAAATCCAAAACCTCAAAGCGAAAAATCTGTTCTCCGGAATCCAGTTTCACCCACTCAAAGAGATTTTCCACAAAATGCTTCAGATAATGGGCTTTCTCAAATGCGACATGGACGTATTCGTCTTTTTCTTCTCCTGCCACTATCTTACATTCGACTGCTTCCAAATAACCGACCAGAGAAGCAAGGGGAGTTTTGACATCGTGGGAGATGCTGGTCATTAACCTCTTGTATGCCTGTTCAGACTGTTTTTGTCTGATAAGCTGCGTCTGGCTATTCATTGCAATCTCATTAATTCCATAGCAGATTTTTCTTGTCATATCATTTTTCTTAGTCAGCATACGGCGGTTTAAGTTCCCAGATTTTATATCTTCAAGCGCTTCCTCAATAATAGACAATTGCCCCCGTACACGCCTGAGTTTTGTGAAAAGAAACAGGATTACCAACAAAGCAATGCAAAACATAATCAATAAAAATGGGTTAATACTCATGTCAAGCCTCCCTGTTGAAACGGTAGCCAACGCCACGGACAGTCAAAATATAAAACGGATGCTCCGGATCTGGTTCAATTTTTTTCCTCAATTTGCTGATAAATGACATGATATTACTATCGTCAAAAGCATATTCTTCCGCCCAAACCTGCGTATAAATCTGCTTTTTTGTAAATACTTTACCCTTATTTGATGCCAGAAAAGAAAGCAGGTCAAATTCTTTTCCCGTAAGCTCAATCTGTTCATTCCCTTGAAAAACAAGGCGGTTAAGGCTGTCAATCGTCATCCCCTGAAACGTCATGCAGTCTGTTTCAGGACTGGAAACGGGATTAAGCAGGGTATAACGCCGGATTAAGGAATTTACCCGTGCCATAAGCTCATTAATGCTAAATGGCTTTGTCAAGTAATCATCCGCCCCCATCCGCAAGCCTGACACTTTATCTTCTTCATCGCTTTTTGCAGTCAGCATAAGGACAGGAATATTGCTTGTCTGCCGTATTTGCTGCAACACTTGAAAACCATCTAAATCGGGCATCATAATATCAAGAATAATAAGTGAACAGCTATCTTTATCTTCCTCCAATATCCGCAGTCCTTCTATGCCACCATTAGCAACAACCGCACTAAGATTTTCCTGCTCAATACACTTTGTCATAAGCATACAAAGCTCTTTATCATCATCAATAATCAAAACCTTATTCATGTCTTTTCATCCTCTCTTCTCTTATACGGGCATCCGCTGGTTTCTCTGCATCTTTTGGTATCATCCAAATCCTACTAAATCTAATTGCTCCGGCTACTCTTTCCTCTAAACATAAACGTTGTATTCTCCGCTCTGAAATTCCCCATTTTAAAGATGCTTCTTTTACCGATATATATTCCATTTCTATCCCTCCATCTTTTATCCAATATTAGACGTTTAAACGTCTAATATCAAGTAGAAACTCATTTTTTCTAAAAATTTAATAACTTGCGACACACCCTCCGGGAATGTCGTGGGTAGAATAGCAAGCACTGCCCATGTCCGGACACATGGGCGAAATTCCCCATACTTCCCTACCGTCCGTATGATGAAATTTCCATAGGGAAGTGTCCCTAACCCTCTTTGGTTTTCTTTGCGTTTTTCTCCGCAAGTCCTTGACCTTCCCCCGCAGATTTGCTACAATAACACATGGATAATTCTATCCAAAACAACTGAACAGACACGAAACCAGACTGTTGTAAACCGGACAAGTTACAGCAGTTTTTTTATGCCTAAAAAACAGAAAAGGAGTGTTAAAAATGGCAAACAGGACACGCACCAACCGGAATGAATTTCACTTAGATGACAAGGAGCAGTACATCCTTGACGAGAAGTTTAAGCTGTCCGGCATGAAAAGCAAATCGGCTTTCCTCCGGAAGCTGATTCTATACGGATATGTCTATGACGTGGATTACAGTTTTTTACGGGAATACAATACGGAGTTAGGGCGGATCAGTTCAAGTCTGAACCAGATTGCGAAAAGAATTAACAGCACAAACCACATCTATCAGGAAGATATGGACGAAGTAAAGGAGTTGATGAAACAGGTATGGCATACACAAAAATCCATGCTATCACAGCAACCGTTGATAAAGCGGTAGCCTACATATGCAACCCGGACAAAACAGACGGAAGCATCTATATTTCTTCCTATGCCTGTGCGCCGGAAACCGCAGCGATTGACTTCAAATACACCTTAGACCACTGCCGGGAAAACAGCCCCAATAAAGCCTATCATCTGATACAGGCTTTCGCTCCCGGTGAGGTCAGCTTTGACGAAGCGCACCAGATCGGGAAAGAACTTGCGGACAAGGTTTTAGAGGGGAAATATTCTTATGTTGTCACTACCCACATTGATAAAGGTCACGTCCATAACCATATCATTTTCTGTGCCGCTGACAACATAGAGCATGACAAATACCATGATTGCAAACAGAGCTATTACCGCATCCGAAAATTAAGTGACGAGCTGTGCAGCGAGCATAATCTTTCTGTCATTATCCCTGGTGGGGAGCGTGGGAAAAAATACAACGAATGGCAGGCAGACAAGAACAGCGCCGCATGGAAAACACAGATAAGGAAAGACATCAACGCCTCCATAAAATCATCCTCCACCTATGAAGAATTTCTGCTCCTGATGCGGGCAAAAGGCTATGAGATAAAAGGAGAAACTTTTGGGGAAGATGCCCTCAAATTTATCTCCTTCCGTCCACTCGGCAAAGACCGTTTTGTACGTGGCAGCATCAAGTCACTCGGAAAGGAATACACAAAGGAGCGCATCAAAGAACGGATTGAACTGAAACGGGAACGGAAGGCAGTTATCCCGAAAAGGGATTACGCAGATAAGAGATTGATTGACACCTCTGATGAGAAATTTCAGAACAGTCCGGGGCTGCAGAGGTGGGCGGCGGTAGAGAATTTAAAGATTGCGGCACAGGCATATAATGAAGCAGGCTCTATAAAAGAACTGGAACAGAAAATCGCCACCACTGCCGCCACCGGGAAGGAAGCAAAGCAGACTGTCCGCAGGCTGGAGAACCGCATCAAAGACCTTGCGGAAATCATCAAATATGCGGAACAGTAACTGGCTATTCTCTATTCGCAGTAGAGGATAGCCTTTTCCGTTACTTGCGGTTGTTTCTGTTGTCTAAGTATGTTAATGCTGCGAAAATGACCAACAGCAGTGTAAGTATCTCAAGTGTGTTCATACCGACCTCCTTTCCGTTTCCAGAAAGGGCAACCGCAGACTATCCCTACTCGTTCTAATCTGACTAAGAGAATTATAGCACGTTATGTCGAATTATGCTATAAAAGATTTGCGTTAATCACTCCGCCGCTTCCAATGCCACCTCTGTAAATTCCGCATCGCTCTTGGCTTGCAAGAGTTTTAACGTCCTGCGGATTTGATACCCGGTCGTACTCCGGCAGCGTCCGTATATTTTCCCGGTTTCTCTCTGGCAGAGATAACAGAGCGGCGGCAAGCTCCCTATTGGTGAGGATAACTGCCTGACCGCATATCGTTATAGGGTATTCTTCATAGGGTGCTTCAAAATATTCGTCTGTTGTGCCTAAAGGGTAAAATTTTTCTTCTGTGAGGTATTCAAGGGATATTTCCTTTTGCCGCCGTCTGCTCCTGTCACGCCATGCATTGATAGCCGCAAAGCGTATGACGGTCTTGCAATAGCCATTGAACGTATACATGATGTGTTCTCTGTATGCTTTTGTGCAAGGCATAAATGATTCCCCCTTTCTCCCACATGGGGCGGTGCTTGGTTTACAGTTGCCTTTATAAATCAAAGGGGCGGCAGCACTTAGGCTATCGCCCCTTGATTAACCAGCTACAAAGCCGGGCGGGCTTTTAACGGCAAGGTAGCCCATTTGACTTGACTGTTAACTGGTGTGGCTGGCTTTGCTATTTACTGCTTTGAGGTTCATCTGTGTCCTTTTTCTTCTTTTTGTTTTTACACCACCATGTACCTGCCAATGAACAGCTGCCGCCTAAAATAAACATAACAAAAATAATAAGTGCCCACAAATCATACATTCCTGATTTCTCCTTTCATGGGCAGGTCAAATTTAGAATAAAAATCCTGCCAGTAATGATAGTATAATTTATTTTATTCTAAATGTCAACTATTTCATACATGTTTAAAGAAAAATATAGCTTGTCTTTTCTCAGACAAGCTACATTGTGTTTGGCTATTCAAGCCGTTTATATATCAAGATTGCGGCAACTTCAACTGTAAGCACAATATCATATAGCCATTGGACATAATTGGCGGTTGTAAGGTAATTTATGTTTATATGCGAAGATAATTTTGCAAAACCATTAACAAGAAGAATAAACACAATTATAGCAATAATACTCGCCTTTCCAATGATTGCTCTCCCTCTTTCATCGCGTGAGGATTTCACAAAAAACAATATAATCAAAGCAATTGTAATCGGTACGCCATATGTGACTCCCACAATAAACAACATTCTATTACTGAAAATCCCATTTATTATCTCTATCATTTTTCTTCCTCCCTAAAATCAAATAAATCTTCGATTTTTACATCAAACACTTTTGCAATACTATACGCCAACATCATGGACGGGTTATATCGGTTTCGTTCAAGCTGCATAATCGTCTGACGGGAAACGCCAACCAAATCAGCAAGCTCCTGTTGCGTCATTCTTTTTGTAGCTCTATACACATGGATTTTGCTTTCAAATTTATACTTATCTTTCCCTACCACTGGCGCATCCCCTTTCTTGATTTTCTCTTCTCTGTGATTACTCAAACATGAGTATAACATATTTCTTGCATTTTGTTAAATAAATTATAAAGATAGATGTATTTGGAGAGATTACGTAGTCATCGGCATTCGTGGGAAAATCAAAACTTTTGGATTTTTCCACAATGCCGAAGGCGGCGGAATCCCACCCATTCCTTCCTCCCTTGTTATAAAAACCAGAAAAAATCCTTGCAGGCAAGACCATATTCCTGTAATATAATCTACAAATCCGCAAAAAAATAGGAGTGCCGAAGCACCCCCATTTCCTAAACCCTCTTGCAAAATTCGCAGTGTTGGTTTATAATCATCTTAGAAGCCGAAGGATATTGCACGTCCGACGGTTGTTCAATCGGAAACTTATAAAGCGTAAAAAATTACGGATTACAAGGCTATCCTCTATGGCAGTAGAAGATAGCCTTTTCCGTTACTTGCGGTTGTGTTTATTGTCTATGTATGTCAAGGCTGCAAAAATCACCAGCACCAACGTAAGCACTTCTAACGTATTCATACCGACCTCCTTTCCGTTTCCAGAAAGGACAACCGCAGACTATCCCTACCTGCTCTAATCTGACTAAGAGAATTATAGCACGTTATGTCGAATAATGCTATAAAAGATTTGCGTCAATCACTCCGCCGCTTCCAATGCCACCTCTGCAAATTCCGCATCGCTCATGGATTCCAGTTTCCCTAAGACCTGTCCGGCAAGCTCCACCATATCACTGTCCTGTATGTGGGGGATCACGTTCTTTATGTCGGCAATCATACCCTTCCTCTCCTGTCCCTCAAACACACACATCAAATTGATTTCTTCCACTGTAAATTTATCCATAGCTTATATCTCCCTCTCTGATTTTTTCTCTGTCCCCTTTTCCGGGGCTTCCTTCTCTGACTTATCCCTTTGCCCGATGACCGCCTTTTTCTCTGCCAGCTTTTCCTTTATGGAAATTCTGCCTGTCTGTTTTTCCTCCTTCGGCTTCTCATTGTTCAGGACGTTATCAATCATGTTGTAGTTACATTCTACCAGTTCCTCAACCTTTGCAAGCGGCTTGTATTCCGCCAGCCTGTCTAACAGCTCCTTCGCCTTCCTTGCGGTCTGTATGCCCTCACTGTCATTAAGTTCCGTCCCTTTCCTGACAATATCCGTCATGCCTTCCCGGATACTGTCTGAAATGAGCGCATTGAGGAAATCATCCAGATACCCGGTATTCCCGTTCCTGATATCCTCTGTGATGTTCGCTATCTGCGCTTCCCTGTCCTCCACTGTATGATTGTACTGGTAAGTGTCAAAATCAGAAGATAGCTGGTCTATCTCCGCAGCAAGGAAAGCCGCCTGCCATTTCTCCAGAGAACCCCTCACCTCTATATCCGGCAACTTGTCGATCAGCTCCGCAATGACCTCCACCGCCTTCGGATTGTCCGTAATATCCGGCACATAATCCAGAATCTCCAAATCCGCAACCCTGCCCGAAACAATATCCATCTGCGTGTCCTCATAGCTTTCTGTCCCCTCTGTATGGATATTGATGCCGATGCTTGGGATACCGTTCATCCTCTCCGGCGGTATCCGGTTGAAAATAGCGATTGCTTCCGGGACGTCTGCTATCCCCTCATGGTACTCTCCGAGATTGTGGAACTCCCCGCACTCCGCCACTGTAAGGGTGACAACCGTCTGTTTTTCCTCCTGTGCCTGCTCTGCGGCTTTCTCCTGCAGGGCAGCTCGTTTTTCCTCAAGATAGGCTTCCACACCCGGAAGGTACTCCCCAAGTGTCCCGGTCTTGCCCTCTGTAATGGGATTGATGTCTACCTTAACGCCGCCGATTGTAAAACCGTCCTCGTTGAAGGCATTGAACAGGGTATCTTCGTTTTCCCCGCCCCGATACTCCACAGCCACGTCAAGGTCAGATACAGGTTCTTCCAAACCTCTGCATCTGCTCCCTGTAACCGCCATATCCACAAGCTCTATATCCATTCCATACTCGTCAATTTTGGACTGTAAATAAGCATAAACACTCATTTCTATATCTTCCTGTGTCTGCCCGTTGACAGGGTTAAATAATTCCTCAGTTCTGGCTTTAAAATCGGCTATCACTTTGCTTTCCGCCGCTTCCGGCACTTCGGTTCTGATACGTTCCTCAAGATGCTCTTTTTCCGCCTGTTCTGCCTTTTCTATCAATCCGTCATAATCAATCGGTATCAGTTCATCGTCAGTGCGGATACTGCCCTCCAGACTGCTCCTGTGCGCTGGCTCTTTCAAATCCGTCACAAGCTCGTCAAGTGCCTGTCTGATTGTTATGTCCGGATTGTCATATACGCCCCCGTCCAGTTCCCGGTAGTCCATATCATAAATGGTATAATCATACCCCTCAGTGGCTTCCTGAATACCGATGTATCGGTCTGCCAGACGGAAGGCAAGCTCTGTTTCTTCTCTGCCCATTGTCTGGCTTTTGGTGTCTATGTACGGATTTCCCCACTCCGTAAACGGTACATCTTCCACGATATGCTTCTGGCTGGCTGTGGGCATGAGGTGTTCCATTTTCCCCTGTTCATAGAGGGCATCAAACCTGTCCATATAGAGGGAAATATCGTCAAGACCGCTGCTCTTTAACTGGTACTCAAACCGCTGTTTCACAAAATCCTTGATTTCCTCCAGTGACATTTCCCGGTGAACCCGTACCTTGTCAAAACCGACCTCGTGATTTAAAGCCTGCAAATCCTCCATGAAGCGGCTGCTTTCCACCGCCGCCTTGCTGTGCGTAAAATCCAGTGACAGACAGTTTTCATGGTTTCTGACGTGGATCAGGTCAAATTCGCTGCCATTGATGCTAAATCCCAAAGTTGCCCTCGCCATGTCCGGCTTGTCCTCCGTTTCCTTTCCCCGGTACTCTGTGAATTTCGCCATTGCTTCCGGAAGGCTCTCAAAACGCTCCAGCCTGCTTTTTTCCGGGCTGTTCTCCACCCAAGTGGATAAATCCTCAATGACATAATAGGAAACTTTGTCATTGTCCGGCTCTGCCATTGTATTTTCTGCCGCTGCTTCTGCCGGGATTTCCGCTGTTTCCTCCCTGACTGCATCTTTTTCTGCCGCAATTTCCGCCGATACCGAAAGCTCCTTTGTAAATTCCAGTATCCCCCTGTAACCAACGGAATCCACATAATGGCTTGTGTTCTCCCCGTCCTGATGCAGCACTACCACGTCACTCACAGAAAGGGAATGTCCGGTAAAGTCTGCCGGGTGGTCTATGTTGAACTTGGTATAAATATCCTCAAGGCTCATGCCCTCCGTAAGCTCCCCGGTATAGACAAGGGTGTAACTCAAACTTCCCACACCGTATGGTGTGTTGAACCTTGAAAAATCAATACTTTAGCCAATAAAAAAGGCACAAACCTCTTTCCTGTGGTATAATTGAATTGCCAAAAAACAACTACACAACAAGGAGATCTATGCCATGTCAAGTATACCACAGACAACCGATAATGGGAACAGCGTTTCTGATTTTGCCACAAAGTTTATGAAGAGGTTCCACCT
>CAJTIU010000070.1 GCA_910576335.1 Lachnospiraceae bacterium | reverse complement strand
GTCAGGATATCCAGGGCATTCCTGGAAAGGATGGCATACCGGTCAGAACGGGCTTTGGAATGACAGATATGTATGCGCATGGAAGAACGGCTGATATCCTCATAGCGGAGAGAGCAGACCTCACCAACCCGGAGCCCGGCAGAATACAGGAGAGACAGGATCGCCTTGTGCTTAAGATTGGAAAAAGACTGGATAAAAAACCAGACCTCTTTTTGTGCAGGCACAAAAGGAAGGTAAGAATCAAATTTCCGCATGGGAAGCTGTGTGGCGTCCCAGGGTTTGTGTAAAACGTAGATGGTGAAAAAACGCAGCTGGGAGATGCAGCAATTCATGGTACGGTCAGAGAGACTCTTCTCCTTCTGGAGCCACCGGATAAAGTCACGCAGTTCCTCCCAGGAAACATCTTCCGGCATCTTGTGCAGGATGGCGGAAAGATAATTCAGATAAGCACGAATATAAGTAGAATAAGATGTTACGGTATGGTCAGTAAGACCGCGCAGGGAGATCATCTCCCGGAAAGTAGATAAATATTTGTCCATAATGGAACCTCCTAGAAAAAATGATGTAAAAAAAAGTAAAAAGTAACAGACCATCACAAATCAGGAGGAGGCCGACAAAAATTTTCAGAGATGTAGTTGTTGAGTTTAAAAATCCATGGTAAACTAAGCATAGCAGTTCTTGAGATTATGATTATAGTTAAGTGTGATAACTCAACAATACAACATATTTTCAAAAACTGCTACTTTTTTGAAAAAGTGGTGATTTTATGTACTTTGGGCTAGCCGCCGCGCTAGCGGCTTGGTACAATAAATGTTCAACCGTGAAGAACAGTAAGCATCCGGTTGAAATTACGGAGAATTATAGTTCACCTTTTATAAAAATGCAAAAGCACAGCTTGAAAGGAGTATTTGCATGAAACACGTATGTATGCTTATATCTGTGGCTGATATTAACGCCGCAAGAAAATTTTATGAGGATTTGTTTGGATTAGAGGTATTCCAGGATTATGGCAGAAACATTGCTTTTACCTGCGGCCTAGCATTGCAGCAGGATTTTGACTGGCTTGTGAATCTGCCGAAAGAAAAGATATTGAAGAAATCCAACAATGCGGAAATCGTCTTTGAGGAACAGGACTTTGACGGTTTTCTGAACAAGTTGAAAGAATACCCGGATATTGAATATCTGGGAGAAGTGATCGAGCATAGTTGGGGCCAGCGAGTGATCCGGTTTTACGATTTGGATGGGCATATCATAGAGGTCGGCGAAGATATGAAAATGGTGATAAAGCGTTTTCTTGCTTCCGGCATGACAATGGAAGAAGTCTCTGTGAAAATGGACGCTTCTATTGAGGATTTGACAAAACTTCTAAACAGCTAATACATGATGGACGAATAAGCAAATTAGAATTTTATGGAGGGAAAAGGTAATGGCAAAAGAAAAGGGTTCGTTCAAAGAGTTTCTATCGGCAGTTGCACCAGAATATCAATCATTTGTCGAGAAACTTAATAACAAACTTATTGAACAAGGCTGTGACCTTGTAATCAAGGAAGCAAAGAGCGGTTATGCTGCTTCATACCAACTAGAGAAGAAAACTGTAATGAATTGGGTGTTTCGGAAGTCGGGGGTTTTGGCACGTATTTACGGAGACAATGCTGGCAAGTATGAGGATATAATCGCTTCTCTGCCTGCTGAAATGCAAAAGAAAATGACTATTTCTCGTGACTGTAAGAGACTTATTGACCCTACTGCTTGTAGCGATGCCTGTGTTAAAGGTTTTGTTTATACATTAAATGGCGATACACATAAAAAATGCCGTAATGACGGAATGTTCTTCCTACTGACAAACGAAACAGCGGAGCATATAGCTAGGTTGGTCTGTGCAGAGGTTACTGTGCGTAAGTCGGCTTCATAGCGACAGAATAGTTAAGTTCGATAAATTCCCATTTATCGAGAAGTTACAGAGAATAAAAAATCAGAATTTGAAGGGAGTATGCAGACGATGGACAACTGGTTTACAATAGATAGAGTAGATGATAATACTTATATTATCAGTGAATATCGACATTGGGAAGAAACGCATTGCTATTTATTAAATGGAAGCGAGCGAAGCCTACTTATTGACACAGGACTTGGCATTTCAAACATATACGATGAAGTTGTAAAATTCACAAATAAGCCTATTACGGCAGTTGCAACACACATTCATTGGGATCACATTGGAGGGCACAAATATTTTCCTAATTTCTACGCTCACGCTGCTGAATTAGATTGGCTAAACGGTAAATTTCCACTGTCGATGGAAACAATTCGGGAGATGGTAGTTGATCGCTGTGATTTGCCGGACGGATTTGATGTCGGTTCTTATGAGTTTTTCCAGGGAACGCCGACAAGGATTGTAGCCGACCATGATATGATCGATCTTGGTGGACGGCAGATTGAAGTGCTACACACCCCTGGACACTCGCCAGGACACCTGTGTTTTTGGGAAAAAGAGACAGGATTTCTTTTTACTGGCGATTTGGTATATAAAGATGTATTATTTGCCTACTATCCATCTACTGATCCGGAGGCATACCTCACCTCGTTGAAAAAGGTTGCGTCTTTGCCTGTTAAGAGAGTATTCCCCGCACATCATTCATTGGATATACAGCCGGAAATTTTAATCCGTATGCGAAAAGCATTTGAGGAACTTGAAGAAAATGGGAAACTTTGTCACGGCAGTGGCACATTTAATTATGGCGATTGGGGAGTTTGGTTATAAAAATCCAAAGTTGTGGAGGTATAATAATGGAATACAAAGTGGATGATAAAGAACTTAATGCTTCAACCTTTCTCTCCTTTGTTAATCAAGTATGGCAGGGCGATTATGACATGGAAAGAACAAAGGAGGCATTATCTAAAACGCTAAACATAACCGCCTATGAAAATAAAGTATTGGTTGGGTGTTTGCGTATTCTTTCGGATGGCTATTATTTTGGAACAATTACAGAGTTACTTGTTCTTCCAGAGTACCAAAAACAAGGAGTTGGAAGTAAACTTCTTCAACTTGCGAAAGACAATACACCGACTATGTTATACTTTGGTTCCCAACCAGAAGTAGAAGAATTTTATGAGAAGAATGGTTGTCAAAAGAGTTTACAATCTTACATAATAGAAAAGAAAAGGTAATCTGAAATTCCAGGCGATTGACAATATTGGTTTTGAAAAGGGAATTTCCGATTGGCATGACTTTAAAAAAAAGGCAACAGGACTTGGTATTTCAAACATATACGATAAAGTTATGAAATTCACAAATAAGCCTATTACGGCAGTTGCGACACACATTCATTGGGATCATATTGGCGGACGTCAATATTTTCCAGTTTGCGCCACAGCCCCGGCAGGCCATCGCGCAGCGATTTTGTTCAATCGGGATTTTTGAAACATTCATTAAAGCAGAGGAGGATAAAATGCCATACACATTTCAACCAGTGAAAGACACGGAAAAATTAACAGATAGCAGTAAACTATATAATTTTATTGAAGGCTTTGCAGATTATAAAAATCAGTTTTCTCTTATATACGGTAAAATTAAAGCGTTATTTGGTCAACCAATCTATGAGACAGAAAATTTGGGAAATCTTTTTTTATACCGCATTTTAACGACATCGGATGAAGGGGAAGAAATCCATTTAGAGATTTATTGTGCAGGCTCAGGTCCCGCAGTTGGCGGTATGCAGGATGAAAAATCCAAAAAAGCGGCAAAGGCTTTAGTAAATTATGTCTGGCAGGCCGAACCGGTTAACTACACACATAAAGCTTACTATTTCGACGGACCTACAGTTCTTGAATTCGGAATCAAAAATGGCTCTCCTTATTATAACGAAACGGAGTTAAGACTTTCGGAAAAAGAATTTACGGAACTGTATACACATTTATCGTAAAACCTCAAAATATGCATCCTTTTCCTTTGTTTTTGCCTTTATGAAAGTTCATAACATGAGGGAAAAGGATATAATAGTTAATAAGTGCTATAAATTAGGTCTTATCAAAATTTCAGTTTGTCAAGTTCTTTCAAACCTTTCTTAACTCCTTTAGTTAAGAGACATCGTTTGCAATAGATCTATGGAAGTTTTGTAACCAGGTAGTTGAAGCCAATGGAGGAAACATATATGGGTATTCAGAAAAATATTTTGACTGGCTTGTGAATCTGCCGAAAGAAAAGATATTAAAGAAATCTAACAATGCTGAAATCGTCTTTGAGGAACAGGATTTTGACGGTTTCCTGAACAAACTGAAAGAATATCCGGCCATTAAATATTTGGGAGAAGTGATCAATCATAGCTGGGGCCAGCGGGTGATTCGGTTTTACGATTTGGACGGGCATATCATAGAGGTTGGCGAGGATATGAAAATGGTGATAAAGCGTTTTCTTGCTTCCGGCATGACAATGGAAGAAGTCTCTGTGAAAATGGACGCTTCTATTGAGGATTTGACAAAACTTCTAAACAGCTAATACATGATGGACGAATAAGCAAATTAGAATTTGTGGCAGAATGATACGATTTATAAAACAACGTGAAAAAGGAGCGGTAAAATGCAATCAAAAAAATTAACCAAAGGATTATTTATTGTATATCTGTTAGCATTAACATGGATTATAATATTTAAACTACAATTGTCTTTTAAAGATTTAGACCACTTGAGAGGTGTAAATCTAATTCCTTTCCGAGGTTCTGTTATCGTCAAGAGTCTATTGTGAGGTGAATACAGATGAAGTTAAAAATTATAGGAAGTGGAGGAATGTTCCAAATTCCAAATCCATTTTGTAAATGTCCTCTTTGTGAGGAAGCAAGGATAAAAAGAGGACGCTATGAAAGATTAGGGCCGAGCCTTTATATTGAGGATATTAAAATGCTTATTGATACGCCCGAGGACATTGGGGTTGCTTGCGACAGACAAGTTTGAGGACGGTCGAAGCAAAAAAGTTATTTTTATAGCGCATTGTATATTAAATCAAAATTCAATATCTGATGGAACAGCCGTTTTTCCAGCAACTTTTAAGGATGTAATAAAAATTCTTCTTGATGCTGATATTGGTATTGTCCAAATGCCATGTCCTGAACTTTGCTGTTTAGGGCTTAATAGAGGAAATAACGATGGGGCAGATGTTCCTGTCGTTATTGAAAATACCCGTATTCGTAAGGAAATGCAAAAAGCGGAATCATACAAAATGCTAATGGTTCAGGTTGAATATGTGATGAAACAGATAACAGAATACAATGCCTACGGCTTCGAGATAATCGGGATTATTGGTGCAAATCGTTCGCCAAACTGCGGTGTGGAAACCACATCAGATTTTAACAAAGAGATAAACGGTAAAGGTATTTTTATGAGCGAACTTAGCAATAGAATAAATGCGGAAAACTTGAATATTCCTATGCTGGGTATCAAAGGCACTGATAATGTTCTTGAGCAAGTAAAGTCTATCATTCCAGTCTGTCAGAACTTTGAATAGATCTGGAAAATGTAATTTGAAGGGAGAATAATTCAATGAAAGAATTTAGTCGAGAAGCCGAACAGATAATGATTGAACGCTTTGGAAAAGACGCAATTATAGCAATGGCAACAACAGAAAATGGAACGCCTTATGTGCGATATGTAAATGCCTATTACGAAGATGGTGCATTTTATATCATTACCCATGCCCTCTCAAATAAAATGAAACATATAAAAGATAACTCTGTTGTTGCAATCGCCGGCGAATGGTTTACAGCGCACGGGAAAGGTGTTAGCCTGGGTTATTTCAGAAAAAAAGAGAATTGTGTGATTGCTGAAAAGCTGAAAAAGGTCTTTGCAGAATGGATCGATAACGGCCATACTGATTTTGACGATGAAAACACTATCATTCTGCGTGTGGAATTAACAGATGGCTTGTTGCTCTCTCATGGTACAAGATATGAGTTTTAAGATTTCAAATTTTCTACTTTGCTATGTCAAGTATTATCAGAGCTTGTCTTGAATATTTGCAGGCAGGCTGTTTAAGGAGGTTCCATGAAAGGATTTAACCGACCAAATCAATTATTTTCCCTCTGCGGTTTGAATTGCGGGCTTTGCCCCATGTTCTTGAATAAGAACTGCCCCGGCTGCGGCGGCGGTGAGGGGAACCAATCCTGCAAAATCGCAAGGTGCAGCATGGAACATGGCGGTGTTGAATATTGTTTCCAATGCAGTGAATACCCTTGCGAAAAATACGATCATATTGACGACTTTGATTCCTTTATAACACATCGAAACCGAAAATCTGATATGGAAAAGGCCAAACGATTCGGGATAGATGCTTATAATGCAGAGCAGGCGGAAAAAGCAAAAATCCTGGAGGTTTTCTTGTTGGGCTATAATGATGGCCGCAAAAAGACACTCTTTTGTGTAGCCGTCAACCTTTTAGAACTGCAAGACCTACAAACGGTACTCAGGGAAATTGAACGTAAACCTGATATGGAAACAATGGCGCTCAAAGAAAAAAGCGCATTTGTTGCTGAATTACTGCAGGATGCGGCGGCAGCGAAAAATATTGATTTAAAACTTCATAAGAAAAAGGGATAATTTGAATATACTATGATTTTTATACATGAATCATTGCTTATAGATCATCTAATCTTCCCTTCTCTCAATTAAATATTTTTGAAACTGCGCCACATATTTTCAGTGGTGCTTTTTCTCTGTAATAAAACGCAAAGGTATTGGAAGCCTTTGCATTTTTTAATCCAATAAAAGTTATTTTACAAATAAATCGTTCAAACACACTTGACAAATAAACGCTCGTTTACTATAATGCAGATATGTAAACGAGCGTTTACTTTCAGAAGGTGTGAAAATGGCTAATACAAAAGAAAATATTTTAGTAACCGCTCTTAGACTGTTCGCCCAAGATGGCTATGAAGCAGTTTCTGTGAGTAAGATTGCGGGAGAATTGGGCATGACAAAAGGCGCACTATATAGACACTATAAAAATAAGCGCGATATTTTCGATAAGATTTTTGAACATATATGCCAATTAGACATTGAACGATCTAAAAAAGCAGGCATTCCAGAAAAAGAATTTGATGGAACCACAGAACTTTTTAGGAATACTTCAATACAAAGCGTTAAGGCATATATGGAGTCTCAATTTCATTATTGGACAGAGGATGAAATTGCTTGCAATTTTCGCAAAATGTTGACATTGGAACAGTACAGAAATTCCGAAATGACAAGCCTTTATCAAAAAGTTTTGGGAAATGGCCCTGTCAGTTTTATCGAGGATTTATTTCGTGAAATGATGGAACAAGGAGTTTGGTGCAAAGGTGAGCCAAAACAAATGGCGGTTGAATTTTATGCTCCCTTTTATCTGTTATTAACTATTTCAGATGCGGCACATGATAAGGAAGAAAGAGAAGAAATTGAAAATCTCTTTACAGCGCATATGGATCGTTTCATAGAAAATTATGCAATAACGGACGGCTATGCTGAAAAAAGCTAATTGTTGAATTAACAGATAACGTAAAATAGGAATGTGAGCATATGGAATTTGAATGGGTTTTGTGCCCTGTTTGCAAAAACAAGACACTCTTGAAATAGAGAGAAGATACATTTTTAAGAAACTACCCTTTGTTCTGTCCAAAGTGTAAACAAGAACGAATTATTTCAGCGGAAAACTTAAAGATAGTCGTTATTGAGGAAACATCTGGTTTTCCGAAAATATAATAATTTACAAAGTCCAACGAAAGTTGTGCTTATAAAAACAGGAGGATTTTTATGTATAAGAAATATTTATTATCGGAGATTGTTTGCTAACCGGGAGGTTTGCGTAAAATCAATCTCTACCAAACCTCCCAAAAGGGCAATTACCAAGACTTTTAGGAGGATCAATTTTCATGAATAGAGAAAACAAACGGAAACAATATGAAAAAGGGTACTATCGTACTCATGCTTGTAATGACAGTTTTACCTGTAAAGTTTGTGGCAGGCTTGTTGTGCCAGCAGGTGCCGGAAGCGATCACCGCAATCATTGTCCAAACTGTTTGCACAGTCTCCATGTGGATATAGAACCTGGCGACCGTGAGTCCGATTGCGGTGGTATTATGGAGCCGATAGCGGTATGGGTACGTAAAAATGGTGAATGGGCAATTATCCACCGTTGCCGTAGATGTGGACAACTTTCATCTAACCGAATAGCAGCCGATGACAATCCCATGAAACTAATGTCAATCGCCATGAAACCCGTAGCACTTCCACCATTCCCGCTTGAAAAAATTGAAGAAATGACAGATTTAATGGCTGGAGATGGAAAGTTAAAGTAAATATAAAACTATACAGAGCAAGACGCAGAGCCAATAACACGCAAATTAAAATGCGGTTATCGGCTCTTTTTCTTGGGAAAGAAATGGCAACCGCTAAGGCGGTATTGCCGTGTCAGATTTTATCTTTGCTATATAAGCTAAATTCAAAAAGGAGGCGATTTTTATGTGGAATCTTATATCACACTTTCTGACCTTTACTTGTGGTATGTCTGCCGGCGTTGTACTGATGTGTATTTTGCAGGCTGGAAAGCGAGCGGACGAAGAATTTGAACAAATGCAAAGGAGGAATCGTGTAAATGAGCATGGATGCAACGAAGGAACAATTTGAACATGTGGAGCTGTTTGGAAAACCGGCTCTGTTTACAAATTCGCGGATGGATGTGAGTACAGTGCCGCTGGGCTTTTACTGCTATAACCTGCGGGGTTCGGACAATGATCCTGGCAGGCCGGTAACATTGGAGTTGTATGTAGGTGTCAACCATGCGGGTACTGTCCTGACTTCTGAACCGGTCAAGATTCCAAAGAGCGGTTATAAGCGTCTGCGGGATGGATTGAATTTCCTGGGCGACGAAATCAGCTTGAAAGAATTCTGTGCGGAATACAAACTTCAATACTGCCCCCGCTTTGAGATACGTCCTGCTTCCAATGATGAGGCAGGCATTTTTTATGCACAGACGCCAGCTCAAGATAAACAGATGGGCGCCATCGGTCATGTCCGCATTGACTTTGGAGCAGGCGGTAAGGAATTTAGGCATACCTGGCACCCGCGCGGGGAAGAAAGTCTGAACAGCGCCGCTTTTAAAAAAGAATTAGGCCAGGTGGTCGAGCAGCTTAGAGACAGTGTTTTGAAGGACTTAAATTCCATGAGCCGCTTCTGCTACAGCCACGGCGGGGCAATCGAAGGCGGCTGGCGGCAGAATTATGGATATGTAGTGGAGACAGAGAATTACCGCTACTGTCTGCGCTGCTCCCCCGGACAAGGCGATTACCATGCCTATCTTACCTTCTTTGACCGAAACATCCAGCGGGCAAATCTGGTAAAGAAAACCACCGCAGCCCTTGGCGGGTGTGCTGACAGCCAGAAAAAAGGCGTGGTGGAGCAGCTTTCCAGCCACCGACAGCAGATACAGGAAAAAGACACGATGAAACCCAAAACAAATCAAATAGGCCGAAATAAACCGGAGCTATAAGAAATGGAGGTTACAGGAATGAAATTAGTAATTGCGGAAAAGCCCTCTGTCGCCATGTCGCTGGCGGCGGTTCTGGGTGCGAATGAGAAAAAAGACGGCTACATGGAGGGCGGCGGTTATCTGGTAAGCTGGTGCGTGGGGCACCTTCTGGAGTTGGCACAGCCAGAGGCCTACGGGGAACAGTACGCCAGATGGCGTTATGGCGATCTGCCGATCCTGCCGGAAGAATGGAAATACGAAGTGCCGAAGGATAAGAAAAAGCATCTTGACCTCTTATGCCGGCTGATGAAAGACAAACGGGTGGAATCGGTTGTATGCGCTACCGATGCCGGGCGTGAGGGCGAGCTGATCTTCCGTCTGGTCTATGAGTATGCCGGATGCAGCAAGCCGATGGAACGCCTCTGGATTTCCAGTATGGAGGACGCAGCGATCCGTGATGGGTTTGAACATCTGCGTCCTGGCAGCGACTACGATAAGCTCTATGACGCGGCGGTCTGCCGAGCCGGTGCTGACTGGCTGATCGGCATTAACGCCACCCGGCTTTTCTCTGTCTTGTATGGCGTCACGCTCAATGTGGGGCGCGTCATGTGCGTGCAGCAGGTCTTACAGCAGTTTGATCCTGGCCGGATTTTCTATGTCCTCGCCAACACGGTCCGGCAGAAGGACTACGACGGGCGCATTTCACGGGACAACAAGGCGTGGGCGCAGACAATCCCGGTCTGTGAGGATAAGGATGGTTTCGGATATGACCGGAATGTTTCCTTTGTTGTGGATCGCAGCCATACGGGGCTGATGGATTTATTTCTCACGCAGGCAAGACGGGAGTATGCGCTGGCACAGGAGAAACCTTCTGTTCGTGACAGTCTGAATAAAAGCGCCGGGCAGCAGGCGGCTCATAGTGATAAACCGAAAATGAAAAAAGAACAGGCACGATAACAGAGCCGGTTTTACAGTAAGGGGGTGATGGGATGGCGACTACACGGCTCATGCCGCTGCACGTTGGGAAAGGCCGGGATGTTTCCACGGCGATTGCGGACATCATTGACTATGTGGAGAATCCGCAGAAAACCGATTATGGGAAATTCATTTATGGCTACGAGTGCGATACACGAACAGCCGATGCGGAGTTTCTTTTATCCAAACGGCAGTATGCGAACCTAACCGGACGTAACCGGGGCGCGGATGATGTGATTGCCTACCATCTCCGGCAGGCGTTCAAGCCCGGCGAGGTCACGCCGGAAAAAGCAAACCAGATCGGGCGGGAGCTGGCATTAAAGCTGACGAAGGGAACCCATGCTTTTGTTGTCTGCACCCATGTGGATAAACACCACGTTCATAATCACATTATCATAAACTCTACCACGCTGGACTGCCAGAAAAAGTTCCGCAACTTTTGGGGCTCTGCCTGGGCGATCCGGCGCATGAATGACAAGCTGTGTCTGGAGCATGGGCTTTCCATTGTAGAGAATCCGAAACCCAGCCGGGATCATTACGGCACATGGATGGGAAGTCAGAAACAGCCTTCCCACCAGGAGCAGCTACGATGGGCTATCGATGCTGCCCTGGAAGAAAAGCCGAAAGACTTTGAAGAACTTTTGAAAAAGCTGGAGGCGGCTGGGATTGAAGTCAACCAAGAGCGGAAGTACCTCCGTTTTCGCCTGTCACCGGAAGATAGATATACCCGGTGTGATACGCTAAAGGGCGACTATACCGAGCAGGCCATCAAAGAACGGATCGCCGGCACCCGGACGGTGAAGCCGCGCCGTACCTCTCTCCAAAATCCGGTTTCCAAAGTTGGTCTGTTAGTGGACATTGAGGCGGCGATCCGTTCCGGCAAAGGTCCGGGGTATGAACGCTGGGCGAAAGTGTTCAACTTAAAACAGCTCTCCCAGGCGGTAATCTGGCTCAAAGAGCATGGCGATATGAGCTATGAGGATTTGCAGAAAAAGTCAGACGCCGCTACCACCAGCTTCAATGTGCTGTCAGTAAAGATCAAGGAACTGGAATCTCAAATGACCGCTAATGGGGAGCTGCAGAAACAGATCGTAAATTATGCCAAGACGCGGGCGGTCTATGTGGAATACCGGAAAGCCGGGTACAGCAAAAAATTCCGTGCGGCGCATGAGACGGAAATCCTGCTGCACCAGGCGGCAAAGAAACACTTTGACGGATTGGGGATCACAAAGCTGCCTTCCGTCAAATCTTTACGGGAAGAATACGCCGGGCTCCTGGAACAGAAGCGGAAAGCCTATTCTGCCTATAAGCAGGCCAGAGCCGATATGAAAGAGCTTTATAATGTTAAAGCCAATGTGGACTATCTGTTGGGCGAGTCTTTGATGGAACGGGAGCGGGATAATGCACGCCAGTGATAGTTTTGTTTTTTTAATCCGATTGCTTAAATTATAATTCAATGTTCAGGAAACAAATTTTTCAAAAACTATTGACTTTGACGTTCCGTCATACCGTAGAATAAGGTTACAAAATATTGAAAGGAAGTACAAAATATGAGCATCCTAAAAGTACAGGCCGTTCGTTCTGACGGTATCTACAGAAAAATCATGGAAGCGCCAGCTTCTAAAAAAAATGATATTTATCGCTATGAAATGATGAAGCCTTTTGAAAAGAAATGGGCCTGCTACAATGTGCCAATGAAGGCTGCACAACCGAATGGCTATGATGTTATTATGGCAAGTGGTATGTTGGGCTTTCTTCTGCCAGAAAAAATTGATGAAACATGGGCCCAAAGTATTACACTGTTGGACGACAACCAATTTTGGGATAACTGTCAAAAGTCTATCGAGCGGTCATTAAAGTGTTTTTCCGATGCTGGAATAGAATTTCCTGTGAAAGAATATCTATACACTGTTTTGCTGGCTGACCCCCAAAATCCTTATTCGATAATGAATGACAATTACTGTGGAGATGGAGGTATACCCGGCTACATTTTTACATGGCTTGTTCCATCTGAACACACTAAGAGCAGACTTCCCGTAGCGTTGGCACATGAAACAAATCATAATGTCCGTTTCCAGTTTACAAAATGGCACAATGACATTACTCTTGCTGAAATGATGATAAGTGAGGGCCTTGCTGAAAACTTTGCTACTTACCTATATGGTGAGGAAAATGTAGGACCGTGGGTAAGCAAGACAGATATGGAAACTTTGAACGGATATATTAAACCCATCATCCAGGAAGGGCTGGATGTACAAGGCTTAGATAACCTGACAGCATATCTATATGGTGATGAAATGGCTCAAATGCAAAATTATTTTCCTGTTGGTTTACCCTATTGTGCTGGATATGCTTGTGGCTATCATATGATAAAATATTATCTGAAAAAAACAGGAAAATCTATCATTGAAGCTACCATGACACCTGCTGATGAAATACTAAAAGAAGTGGAGGGATTTTGGAATGAATCCTAAAAAAATGATGATTCATGAGGTTGCAAAGCTGACCGGTATTACGATACGTACTTTGCATTACTATGATGAAATCGGTCTGTTGGAACCTACCAAAGCAGATAAGACAAAATATCGTTTATATTCCGAGAATGATTTAGAGAAGTTACAACAAATTCTATTTTACCGTGAAGTGGGGGTTTCTCTAAAAGAGATCAAGGCATTATTATCAGCACCCGTATATAATAAACGAGAAGCACTAGAAAGACATTTAGAACTTCTCAATCTTAGAAAAAAGAAAATAGAGGGACTTATTTGCTTAGTCAACGATACTTTGGCCGGAAAGAGTGATTACTCGTTTACAGCATTTTCAAATGCAGAAATTTCTGCTCTACAAGAAAAATATAGGAATGAAGTTATCGAACGTTGGGGCAGCACCCATGAGTATCAAGAGTTTTCTTCTTTTTTTTCAGCCAGAGCCGAAAAAGAGAGAAATCAGAAGTGGAATGATTTTTTAATATATTCCCAAAATGTCTTTGAACGACTGGCGGAATATAAGGCAGAAACACCTACTTTACCCGCCGTCCAATCTATTGTTGCAGAGTGGCAAGAGTATATTTCTGAAAACTTCTATCCCTGTTCGGATGATATGCTGATGTATCTGGGCGAACTCTATCAAACAGACGAACGGTTTGCCGAGTACATCAACAGATTTGCTACATGGAATGTTGCAGAGTTTTTTGGTGAAGCAATTAAAGTATATTGCTGTAATCGCTAATAACCTATTGTATCTACCTGGCGGTGGAAAAGAAAAACGTTGCTAAGCAGCTCCTTTCCCACGCTCCTATTACATTTTACTGACGGTGGCTTTAAGAAATCAAGAGCCCCATTCCGTTTTACTATAGCTATGATAAGGTTTTTTTCTTTTTCTATCTTCATGTATAAAGATTTCAGCGTTCCAATGGAACGCGCAGCCATCACCGCAGGTGATGATCTCAGGGGCTTGGGGACATGTCACCAACAAGCATTTTGGCAGGAATACCGGAAACGGATTCCTGCCAAAATACGCAATCTTACGGAAGATTGCATTGCTTGCCATTTTTACCCCGAATTCGGGACAAAAGTGGTTATACCGAAAGTCAGATTATCCCGAATACATCAAAGAAAGCCAGTAATAGCGGCATTTCTTAGAGAAATATTCGGGATAACTTTTTAGTCATTTACACGGTCAGCTTTCCTAAATCTCTCGCTTAGGGAGAATAATTCGGGATAATCTTAGGTCCATCATAGACCGTAAAGACGTTTGAGGATTTCCTCATCACTGACGGTATAATTAACAGGCTCCGCTTCAAGGAAAGGATCAGAAGCCATTGCCTCCGTGATTGCTTTCCTTTTCGCTTCTGTATCTGCGTGTGCGTAAATCAGCGTGGTTTCAAGCTGTTTGTGTCCAAGCCATTGCGAG
>CAJTIU010000069.1 GCA_910576335.1 Lachnospiraceae bacterium | reverse complement strand
TGTTCTAATATAGTGTTCATAGGGTCATCCTTTCGTATGAATGCTACTGGGGAATTAAGTTCCCGATTGATGATTGGTACACAGATACCGTAAGTGCATTATAGCACATGCATCAACGATTGGATGATCCTTTTTATTTGAAATTAACTATAAAAGTTTGATTGCAGCTATAAGCTGCGCTATGGCATTATCCAGAAGATTGCCCACAAGCCCGATCATGTCCATATCCTCAATCCCCACATCCTCTGGCAAATTCCATTCCATTTCCATCACAACAGACAGTTCCCTGCACAGGCTGTTTTTATGCCAAAGCATGGAATCCAGAATCTTATTTCCGGTGACAACGGAAAATTTTACACGATCAAGCTGCTCAATCACCTCTTCTTCCTCCTGTGATGATATCATATTCAGATTACTAATAATTTCATCCAGATAACTCATAATTCTTTTCAGATCGGGTGATTCCATAACATCGTTAATTTTCCGGCTCAACTCCCCATTCTCTTTCTTCGTCCTCCGGAATGTGAGCCATACATACAGAGTAGTAAACAGAATCACAGCAAACTGCATCACAACCATACTTTCATATGTGAAGACCTTATTTAAAATCAACTGGCTCACAATGATAACCATCAGTGTGTCGACAGCAAACACAGTAAATATCCCCCATGCCGCTGTCCTGAATACCGTTTTCTTCTTCTCTTCTTCCTCTCCTTCCATTCCGTTATCCTGAAAAAATTCCTCATAGGTCTCTCTTAGCTGTTCCTGATAATGCCCTGTGATTTTCTTCTTTTCATTTTCCTCAGCTTCTCTGATTATCTGCAGATGGTTTGCCAGATCATGCCTTATCTTCCGTATCTCATTTTCCTTTCTGCTGAGAGCCTCATAACTTTGGAACTGCCTCTCAATCGTCTTCTGTATCCTCTCATTTTCCTTCCTGGCCGTTATCCTTAAGTAATTAACGTATCCAAAATAAGCAGCCAACAACAGAAAAAGTATATTCACTAAGAAAGCTTTCGTATACATTTCCGCCCTCACATAGGACCTGGCCAGCAAAAAAGTACTTCCCACATCTGCAAAAACAAAAACAATCGCAAACATAATACACAAAAACCGGGTAGACAGCCTCTGGATCCAGTTTCTTCGCTTAAACCATACCGCTGTAAATATACATAATGCTATCGCTATTATATTTAGGAGCAGCCCCGGATATGTTTCAGGCATGCCTGACATACAATCCAGTGCCAGTTCCTCTGGAAAAATCACAGTCCATACCCAGTAAACACCTGAGACTGCTATATATACACTGCCCCAGTTGTAAAAATACACAAGCAGAAAACTCCGATAACAATTTCCGGTAAATAACCGGAACCAGCCCAGCCTGAACGTCATATATACAACATATAAGACGACTCTCCACACAATTACCTCTGGCAATGCAATCCCTGCCTCTGTCATACGTAGAACTCTGAGCAATATATATTTATTTACAAGTTCCATCACAAGGTACACTGCAAACCCCTGCTTCTTATCTTTACAATCATCTATGAGAAAAAATACAGTTGCAACAGATATAATCACACTCTCATAGACCACATTGATATAGCCCACCATTTTTCTCTACCATTCCTTCTGTAATTTTAAACCTGCAGATTCACAAGAATCGTAAGCTCTGTCTTTTCGTCATAATATTGGATTGTTCCGTCATATTTATCTACAATGCTTCGTATAATCTGCATCCCGATCCCATGGTTTTCTGTATCATTTTTTATTGTCCGGAACTGATTTTTCACAGGCTCCTCATATTCATTTTTTGTATTCCGGACCCGTATACTCATAATATTGGCATGCTGTTTACTTTTCACCTGGATCAGCCGCTCCCTGTATTTTACCCGGCTGCAGGCTTCTATGGCATTATCCAGAAGATTGCCCACAAGTCCGATCATGTCCATATCCTCAATCCCCACATCCTCCGGCAAATTCCATTCCATCTCCATCACAACAGACAGTTCCCTGCACAGGCTGTTTTTATGCCAGAGCATGGAATCCAGAATCTTATTTCCGGTGACAACAGCAAATTTTACATGGTCAAGCTGCTCAAGCACCTCCTCTTCCTCCTGTGACGATATCATATTCAGCTTATCAATCATTTCATCCAGATAACTCATAATTCTTTTCAGATCGGGTGATTCCATAACATCGTTAATCTTCCGGCTCAGTTCTCCATTCTCTTTTTTTGTCCTCCGGAACGTGAGCCATACATACAGAGTGGTGAATAGAATCACAGCAAGTTGTCCCACAATCATACTTTCATATGTAAAGACCTTATTTAAAATCAGCTGGCTCACAATGATAACCATCAATGTATCGACAGCAAACACAGTAAATATACCCCATGCCGCTGCTTTGGGTACCGTTCTCTTCTTCTCCTCTTCCTCGCCTTCCATTCCGTTATCCTGAAAAATCTCCTCATAGGTCTCTCTTAGCTGTTCCTGATAATGCCCTGTGATTTTCTTCTTTTCATTTTCCTCTGCTTCTCTGATGATCTGCAAATGATTTGCCAGATCATGCCTTATCTTCCGTATCTCATTTTCCTTCTTGCTTAGAGCCTCATAACTCCGGAACTGCCTCTCAATCGTCTTCTGTATCCTTTCATTTTCCTTCCTGGCAGTTATCCTTAGGTAATTAACATATCCAAAATAAGCAGCCGTCAGGAGGAAAACTATATTCACTAAAATAGTCTTCAGATACGCTTCCGCCGTCAGATAGGATCTGACTAGTAAAAAAGTACTTCCCACATCAGCAAGAACAAAAACAATCGCAAACAAAATACATAAGAACTGAGTAGACAACCTCTGAATCCAGTTCCTTCGCTTAAACCATACCATTACAAATATGCATAGTGCTATCGCTATCATGTGCATAATCAGCCCCGGATATGTTTTCGGCATACTTGACATACAATCCAGTGCCAGTTCCTCTGGAAAAATCATAGTCCATACCCAGTAAACACCCGGGGCTATTGTATGTACACTGCCCCAGGTATAAAAATATACAAGTAAAAAATTCCGATAACAATTTCCTGTAAATAACCGGAACCATCCCAGCCTGAACGTCATATATACAACATATAAGACGATTCCCCATACCATTGCCTCCGGTAATGCTGCCTCTGTCATACGCAGAATCCCAAGCAAAATATAATTATATACAAGTTGAATCGCAAGATATGCTATAAACCCCTTTTTCTTATCTTTGCAATCCTCTATGAGAAAAAATACGGTTACAACAGATACAATCACGCTCTCATAAACTACATTAATATAACCCACCATTTTTCTTTACCATTTTGGGGACGGGGTATTTTTAAAAATGCCCCGTCCCCAGTCACTTTTTTATTTCTTTACAGTTACTGTGATTACTACTTTCTTTTTCCCTGACTGTACAGTAATCTTCGCCTTTCCTGCCTTCTTTGCTTTCATTCTTCCTTTGGAGTCAACTGTTACAATTGATTTATCCGTGGTTTTGTATTTTACCTTCTGCATGCTGGTTAGCGGCGTTACTGCTGCAACTAATGTATCTTTCTTACCCTTTTTTAGTGTCAGCTTCTTTCCTTTTATCTTCGCTGTCTTTGCTGTTACGGTAAGCTTGCTGGTTGCGACTGCCTTCTTCTGCACCTTTACCTTCACAGTCACTTTTGCACCGCTCTTTAAAGTTGCGGTTATCTTGGCCGTTCCTGCTTTCTTGCCGGTGATCTTCCCTTTGGAGTTTACAGATGCAACTTTCGGCGCACTGCTCTTCCAGGAAACAATACTGTCGCCTTTTGCCATCGTGATCTTTATTGCCGTTGTCGATTGCTTTACTTTTAAGGGCAATGTCTTGACATTTGGTGAAGCAACTGCCTTAAGCTTACTGATCTTTCCTGTCTCTTTGGTATTACATACTTTACAGGTTCTGGTCTGTGTTCCTTCTGCCAGTACAGTGGGTTGCGTTGTTACTGTCCAGGCTCCGAATGAATGTCCGGTTTTCGGCACTGTTTTTTGCTCCTGTTTCCCACATAAGTCACATTTTAAAACCACATAACCGTCATGTGTACAATCCCCATTTTTTCTTTCCTTTTCAATAAACTTATGTGCCGGACATATTTGCACATAAAAGGATGATGAATCTCTGTCAATTGTTCCGTCCTCATGAGTGACCGTTAGATTTACTTTTATTATCGGCTCCATAATATACTCTTTAGCACCTTTTAAAACATTAATTGTTCCATCCTCATCTACAGTTAATGTTCTTCTATCATAAGATCTGTAAGTAATTTTACAGGATGCCGGATCAAGTATCCTTGCAACTGCCTTATTCTGCTTTTCATCATAATATTCATGAGTGACTGAAATACTTGTCTTTATTACATCCCCCGGTGCAAAAATTCCATCCCCCAGGCCTCCTACAGAAAATTTATATTGCTTATCTACAACATATATATGCATATTTTCATCTGTACTTCCAAATTCACTTCCATTAATTGTAAAAGTAAGGCCTCCAATCCCTTTCTTTAAGGCAGTCAATAGAATAAAATTCCCTGACCTTTCTGTTTTCCACACCGCATCCTGTTCATCGTCTGCATCAATGATAATATTTTTAACCGAGGCCATCACTTCTTTTCCCTCACGGTAATTTTTCCCCCACATGATACACTTTGTATCCTTCATCTCCGTACTATAAGTAAAAGTAGTTCCCCGGGTGATATCTCTGTGCATGTCCTCATTCATTTCATAATGGGGCCGGTCAATTTTAAAACATCTGCTTATTGTATTTATTTCGTGACTCCCTATTTTAAGGATTGCCTGGACTTCTAAAAAATCATATACATCGTTCTCATCCATCTCAATCCCGGCTTTTTTAATCGCCTCTTTTATCTTCCATGCATCTAGCGTAATCTCCTTTTTATCCCTGGAAACTGTAACCCCTTCTGTAATTAACGGGCTCTGTTCCCCTTCCTCTTCGTATCTGTTATCCACCACTCTCCATTCTACTTCATATTCCCCCTTGATCTTACTTGTATCCAGCCTTGCAACAATGATATCGTTTTCCTTCGAGTCTGCACTGGCAAAAATTGTATTATTATATAAATCTATGCCTACATCAATTTCCGCTTTATCATAATCATCATAGTGATCGTCAAACCCCAATTCATCTGAAATATACGTTACAGCCTCTCCCTGCTCGTTACGAATTTCCGCCCATACTGTTAGCCAACAGTTTCCCGCTGACCACCTTTTGATGTTAATACTGTCCGAACATTCAATAAATTCATTTAATGAATTATCTATTTTCTTCCCATCTTTGTCCGTGATTTCAAAATCTTCCTCTGAGTAGTCAAAGCCATACTTTATTCTTGAATCCGGTATACGTTTCGCTCCCTGGCTATCATAATAATATACATTAAGATTATTTAACTGTGCTGTCTCCCCCGGCCATATCTTTGCATTGATGGGATCATACTGCAATTTATAATAAGAATCTGCAATTTGCAGCGAAATTTCGTCAGATGCTAATTCTGCACTTCCCCTATATGCACTGGCCTTTAACCTGATTTCATTAACGCCCTTTATTTTGGGAACGGTAACTTGACATTTTTCTGAATTTGTCCCCGTCTGGCTCAGACTAATCCTGTCTCTGACTTCTTCACCCCAGTCATCTCCGGAAGCAGGCAAAACCTCCCACTTAAATTCTATATCCTTCAAATCTACCGGAATTTCTTTTTCTTCATTACCCCAGATAATTTCTTTAATGTCCACCGTAAAATCCACCGGTTTCTCATAAAGAATTGTTTTTGTCTCATATCCTATATGTATACGGTAATCCCTTTCCTCATCATAAACACGAACTGGTACTCGCTTCGTGAATGTTTCGCCCGGATTGCTTTCTATATAATATTCTATTGCAATTTCCGTGTTCCCAGGATTATTAAAATCAATCCACCATATATTTTCTGCATCACTGTCTTCTGAAGTTGATGCAATATCAGGATTACTACTTTCAATTTTGGAAATCACCCATCGATTCACTGTTTCACCAAGTGGATAATCCTGATTTTCTACATAAGTTCCTCCAATATCCTCTTGAATACCATAAGACGTTCCACTAAGACCGGTAACCACTTCTCCAAGTTTATATTCTTCTCTTACAGTTTCCTTCCTGATATCCAGTCTTAACCGTACTTGCTGCCCTTCTTCGCCAACTATTGCACAAATATAAAGCTGCTCCTGTTCCGCCACGCCGGTAACGGTTATACGATTCCCATCTTCTGTCCAGGTTACCGGATTGTTTTCATCCCCTGGTGAAAAGTCTTGTTCATCACCTTCTTCTCCATACTCTCCCACTTTCCATGTAATAACTCCTGTACTTTCCAGATAAAAAGTCTGTGTCTCTCCTTCGTAAAGCCATGTGTAGTCCTCTTCATCACCTCTGATCCCATTCTTTTCTTCTTCAGTCTGAATCACCAGGCCATCTTCATCCGTATCGCCCTCTTCTCCAGTCTGAATCACCAGGCCATCTTCATCTGTATCGCCCTCTTCTCCAGTCTGAATCACCAGGCCATCTTCATCCGTATCGCCTTCTTCTTCCCCTGGCAGCCCCTCCTGGGGCAGCGCCTCTTCCGTAACAACTTCCGCCGCCCATGCAGACTGCCCTGTTCCTATTATCTGGGCCATAACAGTTGCAATCGCTAGAAATAATGCTAAATATCTTTTCCTCATGATATTTTCCTCCTTTTTCTCACTTTAGCAGCGCAGCTGCCTGCAGGCTCTCCCACCGAAGACGGTTTCAGTTTCAGAGACTACTCTGCTAAAACTCTAACTAAAAAATTACATCAGATTTCCCAAAAAATCCACCCCTCATGCAAAACTCAACGTTGAAATGTCGTTTTTAGCATATACGTAACAACTGACTCTCTTATTTAAACCTGTAAATTTACAAGAATCGTAAGCTCTGTCTTTTCGTCATAATATTGTATTGTTCCGTCATACTTATCTACAATGCTTCGTATAATCTGCATTCCGAGCCCGTGGTTTTCTGTATCATCTTTTATTGTCCGGAACTGATTTTTCACAGGCTCCTCATACTCGTTTTTTGTATTCCGGACCCGGATACTCATAATATTGGCATGCTGTTTACTTTTCACCTGGATCAGCCGCTCCCTGTATTTTACCCGGCTGCAGGCTTCTATGGCATTATCCAGAAGATTGCCCACAAGTCCGATCATGTCCATATCCTCAATCCCCACATCCTCCGGCAGGTTCCATTCCATCTCCATCACAACAGACAGTTCCCTGCACAGGCTGTTTTTATGCCAGAGCATGGAATCCAGAATCTTATTTCCGGTGACAACGGAAAATTTTACACGATCAAGCTGCTCAATCACCTCTTCTTCCTCCTGTGATGATATCATATTCAGATTACTAATAATTTCATCCAGATAACTCATAATTCTTTTCAGATCGGGGGATTCCATAACATCGTTAATTTTCCGGCTCAACTCTCCATTCTCTTTCTTCGTCCTCCGGAATGTAAGCCATACATACAGAGTAGTAAACAGAATCACAGCAAGCTGTACCACAATCATACTTTCATATGTAAAGACTTTATTTAAAATCAGCTGGCTTACAATGATAACCATCAACGCATCGACAGCAAAGACAGTAAATATTCCCCATGCTGCTGTCCTGGATAGCTTTTCCTTTTTCTCCGTTTCGCAGACTTCTGTTACGTTATCCTGAAAAAACTCCTCATAGGTCTCTCTTAGCTGTTCCTGATAATGCCCTGTGATTTTCTTCCTTTCATTTTCCTCTGCTTCTCTGATGATCTGCAGATGGTTTGCCAGATCATGCCTTATCTTCCGTATCTCATTTTCCTTCCTGCTAAGAGCCTCATAACTCCGAAACTGCCTCTCGATCGTCTTCTGTATCCTCTCGTTTTCCTTCCTGGCCGTTATCCTCAGGTAATTCACATATCCAAAATAAGCCGCCGCCAGAAGGAAAACTATATTTACCAGGAAAGCCTCCCTATACGTTTCCGCCCTCACATAGGACCTGGCCAGCAAAAAAGTACTTCCCACATCTGCAAAGACAAAAATAATCGCAAACAAAATACACAAAAACCGGGTAGACAGCCTTTGGATCCAGTTCCTTCTCTTAAACCATACCATTACAAGCACACATAATGCCATCGCTATCATATTAAGCAGGAGACCCGGATATGTTGCCGGCATGCCTGACATACAATCCAGTACCAGCTCCTCCGGAAAAATCATACTCCATACCCAGTAAACACCCGAGACCACTATATATGCACTGCCCCAGGTATAAAAATATACAAGCAAAAAATTCCGGTAACAATTTCCTGTAAATAACCGGAACCATCCCAACCTGAACGTCATATATACAACATATAAGACGACTCTCCACACAATTATCTCCGGTAATGCAATCCCAGTCTCTGTCATACGCAGAATTCTGAGTAATATATAATTCTTTACAAGCTCAATCACAAAATGTGCTGCAATCCCCTTCTTCTTATCTTTGCAATCCTCTATAAGAAAAAATACAGTTGCAACAGATGCAATCACACTCTCATAAATTACATTGATAAATCCCACCATTTTTCTTTACTCTACTCCATCAGTCTATTTCCACAGTATTCTAAAAAACGGATCTTAGCTTCCTTATAGCAGGTACGGCTGACCGGTATCCTTTCATCATTCTCCAATTCCACATCCTTTGATGAAAAATGACAGATTCTGTCCATATTTACCAAAAAGCTTTTATGCACTCTTAAGTATGTATTCGGAAGCATTTCTGCAAGATCATCCATCTTCATATACACGGTCTCAATAACGCGGTCCGTGTGGATCATAAGTACACGAATCCTGCTTTCAATATAGAAAATCTCTTTTAAATCCACTTTATATATTCCATTTTTCGTCTGCAAAGTAATATATTGCTTCTCATCCTTCTTCATCTCCAGCAGCACATTTTCCAATACCTGCTTCAGATTCTCCTGACTGATGGGTTTTATAAGAAAATACACCGGTCCCGCAAGGAACACCCTTTTCGCCTGCTCAAGGTATCCCGTGATAAACACGATCCTGATATCCGGCCAGCCATCCCGGATCTCCTTCGCCAACATGATCCCATCCTCATCTTCCAGTATAATATCCAGCAATAAAATATCTACCCTGGCTCCCGACTGGATATATCTCTTCATCTCCTCTGGCTCCGAAAATACCTCTACCTGCACTGGCTCTTCTATACACTGTATTACCTGGCTTTTCAGTTCCTTTAAGATTGCAGAATTATCATCACATATGACAATCTTTCTCATTACTCTTTCCCTCTGATTCCGATTATTTTTACCCATGACAGATGCACTCTGCCGCAGATACTGCGACAGCCGCAGCCGCAAAACAGCATAGCTCCTCATGCAGCTATGCGCATCCATCGTTACTATTCACAGCCCCGGGAGACCGCTCTTAGTATAGTTTTACCTGACACTCAGTATAGATCTCACTCAGTATAGATCTCCTGCATCCGCTGTCCATGTAAATAATGCTCCATCTTCCAATGGTACAAAGTGATAGTTCGCAGAATCCTTACTAATAAAGGACAGATTACCATCTATCATCTGATAATAATTGATATCGCCTGTACAGCCAGATGCATCTTCTTTTAGAGTGACAATATCTTTTTCAATTGAATAATGTCCCATCCCAATATAACTGCTAACCGGAGTTTCGTAACTCTGAAAAGTTCCGTCCTCATAAATCGTAATGGTAAAGTCTCCGGGAACCTCACGCTTGAAGTCTTGTAGTATATATATCCCTGGTTTTAGCAGGACTTCATCGCTTTTTCCACATGCCGGCACTATTAGTATCAAAGCCATATATATAATCAATGTTATTATTCTTTTCATATGCTGTATTTTAATGAATTCTTCCTCTCTGAAAATCTGGATATAGGGGCTCAAAGTTTCTTTCTAAATGCAGGGTGTTTCCGATAATCCGTATAATTCGCATTATAATTTTTCTTAAAGCCTCTGGATTCTGCAAATAATGGATCATATAGCCTTCCGTCAATATCCACCCACACATGTACAATTTCTTTATTATCTGAACAGATCGACACCTTCTCATATCCGCAGGCTTTGGCTATTTACGCAAACGCACAGGATTCAGATGCATAGAATCCTTTTTGTTTTTCAAAGATATCATTTGCAAAGACCACATCCCAGTCATTAGGATACTTTTTCCTTGCCTCCCTCATAGTCCGGTATTGTCTGTATGGAAACTTTTCCATCCAAAGATAAGCTTTGTAAAGCTTTTTTGACCTGCTGTCAGAAGGCTTCGAAACTGCCTGTACAATATTCTGCGCCTCTATATAAGCTTTTATTCTGGCAACATTCTGCCTGCTCTCTCTGGCAGGCCCTTCTTTTGTTATATTGATATTGTCAACTTTTTTATGGTAAATCATCCTGCCGGACTTCAGCACCATGAATACGGCTATTGCACAAAATATCCTGTAATAAATTCTCTTTTTCATTATGTCTCTCCTTATTTATAATCATATTTTTACGGCTTGTTCCCTCTAGTTTTGCCCGGAGGGAACAAGCCGAAGAGGCATATCATTTCTGCGGCAGCTGGTTCTCCCGCCAGCCCCGTATGTAACTGGCAGACTTCACCAGTCTGTCAAACTGTTCCTGGCTAAGCTCCAGAAGCTCCCTACAGATTCTTTCCATGCGCAGGGCAGTTTCCACATCCTTTTCATATATGGCAATATCACAGGATATATTTAGCAGGAGACAATACTCCATCATCATTTCTACAGATAAACTATCATCTCCCAGTTCCTGTTTTCTGACTGTCTCTACATCCACATCCACCGCATCTGCTAATTCCTGCTGTGTCCATCCCTTTTCTTCCCTCGCCTGCTTAATCAGCAGACCCATTCTTTTGTAATCATTCATCTTTTTGCATCTCCTTAAAATTTTTAACTTCAGTAATTAATCGGCTCACTAATCGGCTCATTTCCGTTCATAATATGAACTCCTGTCAGCACCTTTCTGTTCCAAAATTCCAATTTCACACAGTCTATTGAGATAACGTTTTGTGGTTGCCACAGATTTTCCCAATAAATCACGGCCCCGTGAACTACATCTTGATATCTTAAATCAGAATCTCCAAAATATCCAATTTTTATATATGCGCCTGCTACCCATTTTTCTGGATCAGGATGAAACATTAAAATTGCTGCCCTTATCAGATTTTCTTCCTCAAACAATTTTAAATTCTCTAACAATCATTTGTCATTGACCTCTGATCGTTCCCCGTTATATCAGAAAATCTCTTCTATCTTCTTCATAATAAGCACAACATTGAAAATCTTCAAACTACCAGGAATTTTCATGGTATATATGCACCCGGCCACAAATTCTTTCCGAAAATCAATCAGCTATGTACTATTCTCCTTATTATCTATTATTTTTACAACATTTCCTAAACCCGCTACAAATATATCGTGCTAATCCACATGCCGTTCCCCCATACAACTGGCAGATTTTACGAATCTGTCAAACTTCCTCTGATCAAGTTCCAAAAACTACTAAATAAAATATTACCCAGAAAGAACTAATCATACTAAAAGCGCCTTATTTTAAGTCATTTAAAACTACAGAAACACTAAAGATACCATAATCACCAGACTCCGCCAATGTATAAGATATGTCTAACCTACTCTTTGCGTCAGAGAAAATATTATCAGCAAGTTTTAGCCCCAGGCCTCTTCCTGATGCAGAAGAAATTGCAGATTTTGATCTAAAATGCATCTGTTTTAATTTAGGAATCTCGTCTTTTTCAATAATCCCACATTGATTTTCTATTATTACTTCTGCACTATTTATATCAATGTCCTGCATTTTAATAATTATTTCCCTGTCACTTGGTGAATACTTTATTGCGTTCTCAATTAATAGAAAAAACCCCACAAACAGCGCAACTCTTTGATTTAAATTGTTATGTGATGCTCCTTCTCTTCTAATTTCTATATTTTTCTTCTTGGCACGATATTTTAATTGATAGCTAAGTTTCGTTATAATTTTATGAACATTAATACTACAACAACGACTATTAAATGGATTGTTTGCACTAATTACCCAATCATGATAGTCCAAACGATATTTAATCAGTCCATATCCCTCAACCAAACTAAATAAATCCTGATTCGAACCTAATATCTTTTGGATTTCTTCATTTATCTCTATTGCCTCTGATAAATCCATCATAGATTTATTCGCATTTTTAATATCGTGTACTGTTTGAGTATATATATCATTCAATTCTGATAATTTTTCAAATTCAGAAATTATTTGAACTATGTCTGATTCTGTATATACTGTATATTCGCTTATTTTTTCATTATATGTAGCTACATTCTTTTTTACTTTATCATAATTAATATAATTTTTTGTTAAAAATTTATGGTGAATTTAGATTATCTCTTTAGAAGTTCTTATATGTCGGTATAGCCCGTATTTCCAGGATTTCCCGGCATTTTAGATATGGGGAGAAGTTCACATATACCCTTATAACTTCTTAGGTTTTCCCTCTCAATGGTAGTAAAAGAAGTAGTAAATCCGCCTGCGGCTATGCTGCAATCAGCCTTTCCATTTCAGCCTTTGCGGAAGCGAAAGTTGCGTGTGCGTAATAGTTCAGCGTCATGGTGATGTTGGAATGTCCCATGATATACTGTAACGCTTTCGGGTTCATGCCCGCATTGGCTAAGTTGGTGCAGAATGTATGGCGCAGGGTGTGGGGTGTCATTACTTTGGGTAAGGCTTCCTCATGGCACTTGTTGTACTTCTTCGCAAGCCCCCGGAACATGGTAGCATAGTTCACATTCGTTTTCGGGCAGCCGTCCCGGTTGAGGAAAAGGAAATTGCTGTAACCGTCAACGGTGATCTGCTTCGTTCCTTTGCGGTTCTCCAACACACGCCCCAACGCTTCATACACTTTTTCACTCATTGGGATTTGTCTGATACCTCTTTGCGTTTTGGGCTTCTCTATGTAGCAGCCTGTTTCCGCGCTCCTTAAAAGCTGGTGGTCTACATTGATTATCCGGTTTTCAAAGTCAAGGTCGGTTTCAGTTAGCCCGCAAAGTTCGGAAATCCTAAGCCCCGTCCCCAGCAGTATGATAACCTCGTCACGGTATTTCTGATAACTTCCACGCATAGACAAATTGCACTTTACCAAAAGTATCGGTATATTTATAAGCATATCTCCCGTCTTTTCTCTGGCTCTCTCCCGAACGCAAAATGCGGTTTCTATTGTCACGTCTTTTCTCCGACATTGTTTTTGCTCCTTTCCGTGTCGGAAAGAGCCTTGATATGCCTATATTTATTATAGCATATTCAAGGCTCTTTTTCACTATCTTTTTCGCTAAATCGCGTCCAGTGTATCAATGACTTTTTCAAACTGTTTCCTCTTGATCTGAATACGGTTGCCGTTCAAGATCACCCAGCCCGGCGTGGTGTTGGTCGCTCGGCTGTCCCGGCAGGGAAAGACCCCCCCGCCGGGATAGTGTCGTGGCGCACCCGCCGTATGGCTCGGCGCAAAAGGGACGTATCCGATCTGCCCTATGCTGCGCCGCCGTTATCTTGCGCCGCTTTCTTTGTCAAGGTACTGGAAAGGTTCTGCCGGGGAAGGGCAGCGGAAAGGGGTTCGCTGCCTGTCCTAAATCAGCTTAAACCTCGAATGAAAGGACAGCCCGCATAAGCCGTGACCGTAAACGGTCGCGTATGTCCTCGTCTATGCCCCAATAGGTATTGCTGCGCTCGTCGCGGAATTTTCGCATAGACAGGGACGCTATGTAGCTTTCGTAGTGCTTGACGACAATCGCCATAGCTTCCGGGTCGCCCTTTGTCGCGGCTATGATTACCGGGTAAGGCAGCTTGTCCGGCGGGTCTATACTGTTGTCCTCGGAATGTTGCAGTATGTCGCAATTTCCCGTTCGCTCATATCAAAGAAATAATACAGCAGTACGGTTTCCCGTTTTTCGTCCGACAGACTGTGCAGGGCTCGGAAAGCAGCTTCGCGGTAATTTCCTTACCGCCGATAACGAAAGACTTTTCCGCTTCATCATCTGCAAAATATTCATCGCAGACGTAAAGCCTGTTTTCTTCCTCCTGCGGCAGATCGGAAAAAGTAACTTCGCGTAATTGCCGCTGCTTTGTGTCCCTGTGGGCGTTCATAGCTTCATTCTTCAACGCCCGCTTGCAAAAGCCATTAAAAGCACAACAGATTTGCCATTGGGTACGATTAGGTTCGTTCATGTTCTCACCTTCTTTCGCAGCCGCGAAAGCGGGTGATTTTTTCTGATGTCCCCTTTCGTAAACCCTCAAACCATAAAAATTAAAATTGGACGTTGGTTTCGGGAAATTTCTCAAAAAAACTTTTGAGAAAATACAAAATGCGCCCGTCTGTAAAATGCAGACGAGCGCAAAGGAATTGTAAGCAGTATTCAGTTGATTAGACAGTTCATATTCATGGGTATAATTTTCCCCGGCGGTGGACGGGCTTTTTTTGATATGTCAATGACCGTCGGATTTTGTCGATACGGTATGTGCTTCATGGCGGCTACCTCCTTTAGCCGCCGCTTTTAACAGTGAAACCGCGTCATTCCTTGAGAAGATAAAAAGAAACGGCGGCTTTGATCTCTCAAAAGCCGCCGTGTTAAAATGGGCGTGTAAAAATATCTCTGCTGTACGACGGCTTTTTTTCTTTTGCCGTCGTGCGGCAGATTTAATAATTTTTCAATATGGAGTATGCTCCGATATAATCAAGAAAATAACAGTAGTGTCATTGCTGAAATCCTTATTTTATCTCGGCTTTTCTGAAAACTAAGTGTGTTGCTGTCAGTGAAATAACGATCACCGCTGCTGCAAACACCGCCGATAATGCAAGTGTTCTGTTATCGCTCGTTTGTGCAAGGCTAAAACATGTCAGCCGGAAAACACTCTCGCTGATGAAGTTTCTAAGGATATTGCAGGACACAAAGCTGAACACAACTGTTACAATACTGAAAAACGGCTGTACCCTACCTTTATCTCATTATGTATCGTTCGGTTTAGAAAATCATTTCCAGCAAACCAAGCTGCAACAAGTGAAATGATAAACATAAAAGATGTATCGCAAATCGAAAGAGAAAACACCGTTGCTGTATCAAGATTTTCCGGGAGTTTAAGAAGTCCAAGGAAAAATCCTGCTGCTGCAAGAACAATCGCCGCAAGATACATGATAATAAATCTTTTCGCTTTGTATTTTTCTA
>CAJTIU010000068.1 GCA_910576335.1 Lachnospiraceae bacterium | reverse complement strand
CTGAAATCTTTTGGGAAGCAACAATAATTATGTAAAGAAATATATGTATCGAAAGCAGAGAACACTGCATTCTAACGGCTATTTCTCTGCTTTCTTTTCATAACTACTTTCTCTACATAAGGAGTGCCACAATATTAAAGAGATGCCATCCGTTATGGGTGGCATCTAAATACATAATTGGAAGCTTTAAAGCATATTGCTTATTCTGTCATCCTTTTGATGTGCGTTCTATTTTTTGGCGGTAAAAATCAATTTTATCATCCAATTTTGCCATGTGTTCCTGCAATACTTTTATCTGCTCATTAAGGGACTCACAGTGTACGGTCAGCATTTCCATTCTCTCATTAAGGGTAAGGTCGCCTTTTGCCCGCAGTTCGGCATAACGCTGTATTTCTTTAATCGGCATACCCGTGTCTTTCAGACGCTTGATAAATTCAACCCATGCGAGGTCTTTGTCCGAATAACAGCGGCGGTTACTGGAATTACGTTTCGGCATAATTAGATTTTCATGCTCATAGTAACGCAAGGTATGTATCCCTAAATTTGTCAGCCTTGAAAATTCACCTATGGAATATTCCAAAAAATCACCTCTTATCTCTTGACATAGAGTTTACTCTACATTGTATGCTCGTATTATATCAGCAAAGAGGAGGTTTTGTAAATGGTTCAAAACACAGAAAAGTACACGGTAATCACGGGGGCAAGTTCGGGGATAGGGTATGAAACGGCAAAAGCTTTTGCGGAGCGTGGGAGCAGCCTAATCCTTGTTGCCCGCAGAAAAGACAGACTGGAAACTTTAAGGCAGGAAATTTTAGCTTTACATCCGATGCTTGATATTGTGGTTAAAGCTGCGGATTTAGCTGTTCCCCAAAATGTTTTCCAGTTATACGAGAGCATAAAATCATATCCGCTGCGGACATGGGTGAACAATGCGGGGTTTGGAAATTATAGCAGCGTTGGAAATCAGGATTTGGAGAAAATCAGTCGGATGCTGCACTTGAATGTGGAAGCCCTCACTGTTTTTTCTTCCCTGTTCGTCCGTGACTTTAAAGATACGGAGGGGACACGGCTTATCAATGTTTCTTCCTGCGGCGGCTATACGATTGTGCCTAATGCGGTAACATATTGTGCTGCAAAGTTTTATGTCAGTGCTTTTACGGAGGGCTTGGCGTGGGAGTTAAAAGTTGCCCATGCAAAAATGCAGGCAAAGGTATTAGCCCCTGCCGCTACAAAAACGGAATTTGGGAAAATTGCGAATGACGTCAGTAATTATGATTATGACAGATTATTTGGTACTTATCATACAAGCACACAGATGGCGGCATTTCTGCTTGAATTGTACGACAGCGATAAAACGGTGGGCTTTGTGGACAGGGAAACCTTTTCATTTCATTTGTATGAGCCGCAATTTCAATATGCAGGCAGTTCATGCCATAACCAGAAAATGTAGTAGATTGAAATAGCTTTTGGTGCGGTAAAAAGGAAAAACAGAGGGGCTTATTCCTCTGTTTGCTCTTTTGCCTTGTACAGTCCGTTTACGGTTGCTTCGACGACGGACAGCTCCTTATCGTCCAGTTGGTCAAGCATAGCATCCAAACGCCTGCGGATAGAGCTTTTTTTCGGCTTTTCTTCCATATGTATATGCTCATCAACTGATACGTCAAACATTGTGATGAGTTGGAGAAACAGCTCTATGCTTGGATACTGCCCTTCGTTTTCGACAGCTTGGAGATGTCTGGGATTATAGCCGATGATATTTGCAAGCTGTTCTCTGGTTACGCCTTGGGCTTTACGGGCTTTTTTGATTGCCAGTCCTAGCGGTCTGAAATCAAAGTCAAAATCATTGTTCCTTTTGTCCATAAGTTCCACCACCTGTACTCTGAATTTTTACCTTTTTATTTTACAGAGATGTGGTATCCTATAAAACGATGTGAAATCTCTGGTAATAAGAGATTTAATCTCCTATTATCGGAGGTAAGAAATCTTATTTGCACATTTGATTTTGAATATATAGCGGCTATAATTAGGTAAGAAAAAGATTTTATGTGTAACTCCACCGAAACTCCACAATTATGTGTTACCCTTTTTATGGAGGTGTTTCTATTGTCAAAGACGATTTTAATTATAGAGGACGAGCAGGCTATCCAGAACATTATTAAGGCATTTTTGGAAGATGCAGGATATAAGACAATATTGGCAGAAGACGGCATGGACGGTATCGAAAAATTTCAGACATATCATCCAAATTTAGTGCTGCTTGACTTAATGCTGCCGAAGATGGACGGTTTTGCTGTCTGCGAGCAGATACGGAAAGAAAGCGACACGCCTATCATTATGTTGACCGCATTGGATGATGAGGACAGCCAGATGAAAGGATTTGATTTGGTGGCAGATGACTATATCACAAAGCCCTTTTCCATGCCGCTTGTTGTGCGGAGAATTGAAGCAGTCCTAAGAAGAACAGACAGAAAAAATGAAACATCTACGGTTATCCGCTATAAAGATATTTGCCTAAATGCAGAAAGCTACGAGGTATCCGTTGGAGAAACAGGCATAACGCTTACTGCCCGTGAGTTTGAAATTCTAAAATTGTTTCTGGAAAATCAAGGGCGTGTATTTACACGGGATAATCTGCTGAACAGTATATGGGGATATGATTATTTTGGCGATGAAAAGATTGTAAATACCCATATCAAAAATATCCGCAGGAAATTAGGCGTGGATTACATAGAAACCATAAGAGGGGTGGGATATAAAATTGAGAAAGAAAATTAAAGAAAGTATCGGGGCAAAGACATTTTTGACTATGTTCCTATTGCTGACCGTATGTTGCATCCTTATTTATGGAATGGTCATGGTCTTTCTTCCGAAAAATTATCAAGTGGAGCTTCAAAACCAGTTTACGACGGATTTATATAAGCTGACCGAAAGTCTTGAAAAAAGTGGATGGGAAGATATATCGCAGGATATCCTCGCATTTTCTATACGGAACAATGCGTTTGTGCGGATTGAGGACGAAGCGGGAAATGAAATGCTTGCCGTTAATATTAGCAACGACGAAAAAAAGAATAATGCTGCCAAGACATTGAGCAGTTCTGGCAGTTTCACATATAAAGAAAAAAACTACCGCCTGCTTGCAACGACGAGCCTTATTGCGGTAGCACAATCCTATGATATTCTGGTAAAGCTTATCCCGTTTATCGCAGGAATGATATTGATGATTTCTGTTATTGCCGCATATGTCTGCTCCCGTTATTTTTCAAAGCCGTTGATTGATATATGCGGCGTGGCAAAACGGATGACACGGCTTGACATGACTTGGAAATGCGATGAATCCAGAAGTGATGAAATCGGGCAGCTTGCGGGAAGTCTGAATGAAATGTCCGCACAGCTCTCCGAGGCTCTTGAAAGTCTGCAAAGTGCCAACGAACAGTTACAATCGGATATTGAAAAGCAACGCAGGCAGGAAAGACAACGGATAGATTTTTTTACTTCCGTTTCCCATGAACTGAAAACGCCGATTACTATTATCAAAGGTGAATTAGAGGGCATGATATATAAGGTTGGCGAGTATAAAGACAGGGACGCTTATCTGAAACACGCCTTAAAGACTGCCACAGATATGGAAATACTCGTAAAGGATATTCTTTCTGCGGCGAGAATGGGCGGTTCAGATTTTCAGATTTTGCGTGAAAAAGTGGATATGACCAGTCTGGTAGAGAGGTGTTGCAGAAAGGTCAAGGGCATTGCCGAAGATAAGAAAATAAAGATGCTCTCCCACCTACAGCAAAATGTTTTTTATCATGGTGACGAGCGGCTTTTACAGCAGGCTGTTTCCAATATTATAAATAATGCGGTCATCTATTCTCCAGAGCAGGCAGAGGTAGAGGTAGAATTATCGGATGCCATGCTGACCGTCCATAATACGGGCGTCCACATTAAGGATGAAGATTTGGAACAGCTATTTATTCCCTTTTTTCGTGTAGATAAATCACGCAACCGCAATACGGGAGGGAGCGGCTTAGGTCTGTATATTGTCAAGACGATTTTCGACCACCACCGCATTTCATACAAACTGGGAAACACAGAAAACGGCGTGAAGTTTACAGTCGGTTTTTAAAACAAATCAACATAATTGTAAGGCAGATTGGCAATGATGCCGTCTGCCTTTTTCTTTGCACTAAAACGGCAACTCCACCTAAAATACTTCTCAACTCCACCCAGACTCCACCTTTTTTTCGTATTCTTATGATGCTTCAGATAAGAAAAGGAGCGGCAAAGGAGGTGAAAAGGCAGGTAGTATAAAAAAGAATTAGTCTTACTGAAAAACGAGATGAATAAAAGTCCTGCGGGCGTACTTATATGAGACAGGACAAAAAGGAGGAAACATGGATTTACTGAAACGAGTGTGCCTATACTTAGTGCGAAAGAAAGGAAAAACGGCTACACTTCTCGCATTTTTACTGGTTATGGCAACGCTGGTGCTGACTTGCTTTTCTATCCAGTCGGCAACAATAACTGCAAACACAAATATCAAAAAAGCCTTGTTGGGATACTTTACCATTAATGCAAAGCACTTGGATACGGGTATTACAGAGAGTGTGCTAAATCAGATACTTTCCATAGACGGACTGAGCGGAAATTATATCCTGCGTTCTTATTACTATGCCAATTATTATGATACAGACGGAAAACTTTTGGAAATCAGCACGGAGGGAGCAGCTCAGACACCCGCAGAGTATGAAAACGCAGGAAAGATTGTCGCAAGCTCCAACTCAGAAAATGACAGTTATTTTACCGAGGGCGGTTTCAAGCTGACGGAGGGAAAAGCCATTACATCTGAAAATGGAAATGCAGTATTGATACATGAAAAGTTTGCCGAAAGAAATGGGCTTACCATAGGCGACACCATACAGCTTTCTGATGTAACAGATAAAAACCGTGTCACAGATGTAACGGTTGCAGGAATCTTCACAAGCACAAAAGAGCAGGATGCCATCGGGACTGCACCATCCTGCGATTTATATGACAATATTGTCTTTACCGACCTTGCCACCGCTTCTTATCTGCTTTATGGAACAGAGGACGAAACCAATATACAGTTTGGGGATTTTCATGTAAATGACCCAGAGGAACTTGACCACATTATGGAGCAGGTGCAGGAAATCAATGGTGTGGATTGGAATAGCTGTACGCTGACCCGCTATGATAAAGACTATCAAAATGCAAAGAAATCTCTGGAGGGATTGCAAAATATTGTCTTTATTGCTATCGCAGTTGTGTCTGCTATCTGTTTTTTAGTGCTTGCCCTGTTTATGACCTTGCGATTGCGTAGCCGTATCCACGAAACAGGCATTTACCTTGCAATGGGAATTTCAAAGGGGGCGGTACTGTTACAGTATTTGCTTGAGGTATTTATCGTAGCTGCCATCGCCTTGCTTCTCTCTTACGGTGCAAGTGCAGCCATTTCTAACCAGATTGGAAGCAGGCTGCTTTCGCAGGTTACAGCGGAAACCTATGAAACGGTGGATTTGACGCAGAACGCAGAAACAGCCAAACAGCCTACGGAAGATTTAGGTCTTTCAGAGATTATAGTGGAGATTTCCGCAACGGATTATGTGATTGTATGGGCATTTGGATTGATGATTTGTCTGGTATCTACCGCACTTGCCGCATATCCGATTATGAAAATGAAACCAAAGAACATTTTATCGCAAATGAGTTAGGAGGCGCACAATGAATTTAGGAATAAGAGCGATTTTATATACAGTCCGAAAATGGAAAAAGACGCTGCTCATATTCTGCCTACTTCTGTCCATCACAACTCTGGTACTGTCAGGACTTGCTATCGCAGATGCGCAGGAAGAACAGACAGAGGAAGTCCGTGGAACAACGGGAGCGAGTTTTACAGTAGAAAGAAACTTGTCCACAGGCGGTTGGGCAAGCGGTGACGGTGGTTCCTATAGTACGCAGGAATTTATATCCGAGGAAATGCTTCAAGAAATTTCCTCTGTAGATGGAGTTGCGGGATATGATGCAGCGGTTGTCTCTATGCCTTATTACTATACCCAATCAGGTGAAAGTATCGTTACAGAAGATGTTAACAACAGCTTTTATACTTATGGTTCTCTCAATTCAGAATATAACGAGTTGTTCGTATCTGGGCGGTTTGAATTGGTAGAGGGAACTCATATTACGGAAGATATGCCGAATGGACTTATTCTCAGCAGGGATCGTGCCGAAAAGAATGGGCTAAAGTTAGGGGATAAAGTATCCGGTATCAACAATCCCTACGCAGACGATCCCGAAGTGGAGATGGAACTTGTGGGTATCTTTGACGTTCTGGCAGATAAAGATGATGAGGCGACCATGTATGATGCTGCTACACTATGGGATTACACCGATTATGCTTTTTGCAGCTACAATGCAATGAAAGAAATGGCTGTTAATTATGAAGATGGCAACAAAATTCAAGAGGCAGATTTTTATGTTTCAGATGCTGCGGAGCTTAATAATATTATCGAAGAAGTACAGAACATTTCCTCAATTAACTGGGACAACTTTATTATCACTGCCAACGATGAGGTCTATCAAAACATTTCCAGTTCTCTTTCTGATACTGGAATACTGATTACTACACTTATCGTTGTTATCACGGTTGTGAGTATGGTGCTGATTATCCTTATCTTGTCAATGTCCATACGGAGCAGGAAACGGGAAATGGGTATCCTTCTTGCTGTCGGTATCGCAAAGCCTTCTGTAATCTTACAGTATGTGCTTGAAACTGCGCTGATAGCGGTTGCCGCATTCCCGCTGGCTTACTTATCCAGTAGGCAGGTAGCGGGAACGCTTGGCACTCTCTTTGGAAAGGCGGCGGAGAATGTGGTTGTCACACCGCAGCATTTCGCTCTGGTGGCAGTCGCAGGAGGTATCCTGCTGATTATAGCGGTAATAGTATCCTGCATACCCGCCCTGCGCTTTAAGCCAAAGCAAATACTCTCGCAAATGGAGTAAGTTTGACCTGATATAACTGTAAAATCCATCAAAGAAGAAACGAGGTAATCAATATGAATATTATGGAACTCAATAACATTGAGTACGCCTATGAAAATAAAAGAAAGGTACTAAAAGGTGTAAGTCTTTCCGTTGAAGAAGGGAAAATGTACGCTATTCTCGGACCGTCAGGCTGTGGCAAAACGACATTGCTTTCCCTGATAGGCGGCTTGGACAGCCCATCGAACGGACAGATTTTGTATGACGGTCAGGATATTGAGAAAATGGGGCTTTCAGCCCACCGTAAGAACAACATAGCATTTATTTTCCAGAGCTATAATCTGATTGATTATTTAACGCCAAAGGAAAATGTGGCTTTGACATCAAAGCTGCCGCCATTACCCATTTTGGAGCGTGTAGGACTCACGGATGAAGAAAGCAAAAGGAATGTGCTGAAATTATCAGGCGGTCAGCAGCAGCGTGTGGCGATTGCCCGTGCGTTGGCTTCTGATGCAAAGGTCATTCTTGCCGACGAGCCGACGGGAAATCTTGATGAGGATACCGCAGCCGAAATAGCGAATATCTTAAAAGAATGTGCCCATCAGATGAACAAATGTGTTGTTATCGTTACCCATTCAAATGAACTGGCAAAGCAGGCGGATGAAGTTTTACAGCTTAACCGTGGGGAAATGAAAATGCTAGACAGGCTAAATCAATCTGGGAGGAAAGGAAAATGACCGTTGCTTATGAAAACTAGTTTGATTTGAAACATTATACTAAAGCAGATAGCAATGATATTGAACTTGCGTTGATTGGTATAGAAATAATGGAAGAAATACAACAAATGGCAAGGCAGCAGAATGTGCATTTTTCACTGGATGCAGATGATGGTTTTGGCTGCATAGTAAAAGGCAATAACTTCTGTTTAGAGTTTGGCTTGAAATCTTTAGTAGCGGTCTATTTGGAGAATTGCCATTCTGGAAATGAGCTGCGAATGAAAGTTACAGATAAAGGTTTCTTGTTAAGAGCATTATATGTAGAATTCCCTGATGATATAGTAAATTTGTTGAACGGTATATCTTGCGAGAATAAAAAAACAGAATCAGATATTACAGAATTTAAAAATTACATTGTCTATCTAAATGGTGATATGAAAACTTATTGTGATGAAAGCGGATGCTATACAGAAATTGTATTACAGACATATAAAGCATTTAATAGATAATTACTGGAAAGAAATAAACGCAACATTGATAGTGACCTTGGAATATTATTCATAACATATAGGCGTTTACTATGTAAAAACAGCAAATCAGACCCACCAAATAAAAAAAACGATGTTCGGGTGGGCTGTTTCGCCATACCCTAACCACCCTCCGACTTCGCTTTTTGAAGTTTGGAGGGATTTTTATTGCCTGCAAATAGCAATTTCCATATACATATATCATATCGGGGATGGGTGGACAGCCTGTTAAAAAAATTCTCGCCAGCACACGGGGGCTTTATACCCCAAAAGTAGGTGTCAAATATCTACATATCAGAACTGAAATCTCCATGAGCCGTAAAGGTACGACAGCCTTTGCGGTTTTTCTTTTGTCGTTTTTTGTTAAAACATGCCGCAGGGCTGTTTTTGACGTGGGATGCCGTTCTCCGCCCGTCAATCTGGATTTTCAAAAAAATTCAGATTGATTGGAGGAAATTACAATGCTTGAAAAGCATCCAAACCGAAAAAAGGACAAGTATAACCCATACACTTTGACGATAACCGAGGGGCATTATTACCTTTCTTTTAAGGACGGGCGTGGAAAGCAGCAGAATATTGAGATTGATGAAATGCTGTACCAGACGTTTGACAGATTTGAGCTTGAGGACATATCCCATCTGAACAGGGTGAGCAGGCACATTGAACACTCCGAGCTGACCGATGAAACGCTGAATGACAGAGCTTTTTATAAGGCAGAACGGATTGAGGATATTGTTTCAGAGAGCATTGAATACGAGCAGCTACATAGGGCGGTTTCCGAACTTCCAGAAGTGCAGCGGCGCAGACTGAAGCTGTACTTCTTCGGGGAGCTGACCTATGAACAGATTGCAAAGCTGGAGGGCTGCAAATATCAAGCTGTCCAGTGTTCTATAAAAGCGGCATTAAAGGCGATAAAAAAATTTATGAAATAATTGCCTTGTGTTGTGGCGGTTGAGTGAGCAAACAGGTGAAGGGGCTTAAAAGCTCTTTCACCTGTTTTCCTTTATGGCAAAAACGGGACGGCTCTTTGATAACCGAATACCCATTCACCAAATACAATCTCTTTGTGGCTGTAATAAGCATAAGCGTGTGCAGCGGTACGCCATGACCCGCCGAAAGACGGCAAGCGGAAAACACCGACTGAAAATATCGGGCAGCTCCCGATTTCGCCAAGACCCACAAAGAGGACAATGATACTCCCGTCCAGCCACAGTCCGAGCGGTAACCAGTCCGCCGCAGGCAATGGGGGCGGCTCTGTCAGACCGACAGTTGGGGTGCAACTCCCGTGGCGTCAGTTCGCTGCTGACCGTTTGGTGACTTCCCTTGCGTTGTAACGCATCAGCATTTTCGGGGTGTCGGGGACAAATAGAAAATGCCTTTTATCATAAAGCCAGATGCAGGGCGGTCAATGAAAACAGGGCTTGTTTTATGTTCTCCCGACCTTAAATATTTCCTTGCGTCTGGCTGTTACATAGGCAGGGTATTCCTGCCTAAATCCAGATGGAGGTTATAAAGAATATGGAAAGAACAATCAGGCGTGGCGACATCTACTACGCAGAGCTTAATCCCGTTGTCGGTTCGGAGCAGGGCGGCACACGACCCGTACTTATCATTTCTAACAATATGGGCAACAGGCACAGCCCGACAGTCATTATCGCAGCCATTACGAGCAGGGTGCAGACAAAATCCAAACTGCCGACGCATACCGCAGTAAATGATTTTGAGGGGCTTGATAAGGATTCCGTTGTACTGCTTGAGCAAATCCGTACAGTAGATAAGAAAAGGCTGAAACAGTATATGGGAATGATGCCGACTGAAACGATGGCAAGGGTTGATAAGGCTCTTGCCATTAGCATTTCACTTAAAAATGGTTCGGAAAATAATTGTGCGAATTAGTGGAAATGGGAGGATTTGCACATTGGTCAAATGACGGCTGTATCCATATAATTTATGGCATACAGCCGTTTAGCTTTGCGGAGGTATATAGATGGAAAATGTCAAAGAAATTCATAATGCAGAACAGCAAAAGAATAAAACTGACGAAGCGGAAAACTTTGATGTCTTTATAAAAGCTATGGTGCAGGCAGTTGAAAAATACGGAAGATTTGTTTTGCAGGAACTGGATTGTGTTGCGTAGGCTTACGCAACCTTACATACCGCATTTTCCAAAATTATCGGAGGTGTTAGAATGAACAGGGAAGGAAAGAAATGCGTTCTGTATCCAAGAGTAAGTACCGAGATGCAGGTTGACGGATATAGCCTTGAGGGGCAGAAAAATAGTTTGAAACGGTTTGCAGACCGTGAGGAAATGGAAGTTGTCGGCATCTATGAAGATGCAGGAAAATCGGGGAAGTCAATCGAGGGGCGACCCGCATTTAAGAAAATGCTGTCCGACATAAAAAACGGGTTGGAAATAGAGTATATCCTTGTCTATAAACTTTCACGTTTTGGGAGAAATGCGGCAGACATTCTAAATTCATTGGAGTTTGTCCAGTCTTATGGGATAAACCTTATCTGCATAGAGGAGGGGATTGACTCATCCCAGACAAGCGGAAAGCTGCTCATATCTGTCCTGTCAGCGGTTGCAGAGATTGAGAGGGAAAATATCATTGAGCAGACCATGAACGGACGCAGGGAAAAAGCAAGGCAGGGCGGATGGAATGGCGGTTTTGCCCCATATGGGTATTATCTGAAAGACAACCATCTCTTAATAGAGGAAAAAGAAGCCGAAGCAATCCGAATTATATTTGATAAGTTTGGAAATTCAGACATAGGGCTTGGCGGTGTTGCAAAATACCTTAATCTGCAAGGGATAAAGAAGATACCCCGCCAGAATGGAAAGTTAGAAACATGGAGCAGTCATTTAATACGGCAGATATTAGACAACCCTGTTTACTGCGGAAAAATTGCATATGGCAGAAGAACACGGGAAAAAGTCAAAGGAACAAAAAACGAATATAAGCAGGTTCATACCGATGATTTTATTTTAGAGGACGGACAGCATGAGGGAATTGTCAGTGAAGAACTTTGGCAGAAAGTCCATGCAAAACGTCTGGCAACAGGAATCAAGCAGCCGTCAAGAATTGGCAAAGAAAGGTCGCATCTTCTGACGGGTGTTTTGAAATGCCCCCTTTGCGGTAGTTCGATGTATACGAATAAACACGCATGGACAAATAAAGACGGCACATATAAGGAAGTCTACTATTATATATGCGGAAGAAATAAGCAAGAGCGGGGGCGTCATTGTGACTACAAGGCATCTTTAAGGAAAATCGACATTGAGCCACTTGTAGTAGAAGCGGTAAAAGAGCTTGTAAGCGATGCCTATTTTGCGAAAGAGATTGAAAAACGAATTGGAGTGCAGACAGATACAAGCGTAGTAGATAAAGAACTTGCCAATTATGAAAACAAGCTGAAAGAAGTGGATTTGAATAAGGCACGTCTGGAAAATGAGATTGACAATCTTCCTGTCGATGCCCGATTCCGTGAAAGAAAAATCCATGATATGACATTAAGGCTTGATGCTTTGTATGATACGATGGTGGAGTTGGAGGAACGCATTGAAGATGCCAAATTAAGAAAAAGCTCCATTGAGATGGAAGCAATCACGCTTGATAATGTTTACAAAATCATGCAGAACATTGGAAAGTTATATGCTATAATGAGTGATGAGGAGAAGAAAAACCTTATCACATACCTCATTAAAGAAATTCAGATATATCCGAATGGAGAATCGAAAATGCCGTTGAAGTCGATAGAGTTTAACTTCCCGATTTATATTGACGGCAAGGAAGTAAGGAAAGTTTTGTGGGAAAGGGGTAATACCGTTGAAAGTATCGTGTTGCTTTCAAAACTTAAATCAAATAAGTTGAAGCATATTAATGTGGAATTAGAGATGGATGAATTTGATTTGACGGCGGCGGAGAGCAAAGCCACTTATGAAGAAATTAAGGATTATGTATTGAAACATAGCGGATTAAAGGTAAGTAATCTCTATATTGCACAGATAAAGCAGAAATATGGAATTATTGAGAGGGCAAATTATAACCTGCCAAAATCGGAAAATTTCAAACAGTCGAAATGTCCGCCAGAGAAAGAAGCGGCTATAAGGGAAGCGTTGGAGCATTTTCGGATGATTTGATGGGAAATAGGTCACATAGTGATTGGATAGTAAAAGTGCAACGGGCGTTGCACTTTCAAGATATATACAAACATCTTTTCTGATAGAAAACTGGTAAGAGAATCAGTTGTTGCAAATTTTGCAACAACTGTGGCAGATGGAAAAACTATCAAGTTGACTGTGGTTGCTTTTCATGCTACTTACGAATAAAAAGGACGAATAAAAAGTCAAGAAACAAGTAGAAAAAGAGAAAAAATTATAGTAAAATATGATATAGTATGTATATCTATTGAAAGCGGGTGAAATTATGCGTACTCCTATGGACGAGGTGACTTTTTTAGGATTTTATAAAAATACTATTTTGTGTGGTTCAAATAATTTTCAGCATTTTATTTGTAAGCAGTTAGAAGCTGAGAATAGAATTACTTTTGAAGAACAGCGTAAAATAAGTGATAAAGAAGATACATTATTTTTTGAATCTAAGAAAGATTTTAAGGGTATTATTTCAAAGACTACAACCATGAAGTCTTTTATTAGCTTTTATGAAGCGCTTGAATACAAGAAATTGTATAAGTATTCAGTGCCATTCTTTTATGAGGCTGGCGAAAAATCCATAGATGAAGTGTTGAAAGAAATGCAGATTGCAGTCTTTAAGAATGAAATATATCAGCCAGAATATGTTATTGATAGGAATTTAAATGAATCGGCTCCGATTGCATATGTAGAAGATGGTATATACTTTATTAAGTTTGTTTTACAGAAAGCGTATCAGCAGTCTGATACATTTGAACAGATTGATTACAGATATCCTATCGTGATATATATTAATCCGTCGATAAATATATTAGAAGTAAGATATGATTCTATGCGTTATAGTTATAATGAACAAATTGATAGAGATGCGTATTCAAAAATAGTATTTTATTGTACTGATTGGATTAAAGATAATTTTGGTATGAAATTGTTCCGCTGTGAGCATATGGATACTATTAAAATTATTAACGATATTCAAAATACAGAAGTAAGAATGTATAAGCAGATGATGGAAATGAAAGCTGGGGGTTCGGCTGAATTGACAGCATCTGAAAATGGTGATTATATGTTGCCTTTTTTGAGCGAAATTCGGGAACTCATTGATGAAAATGAAGAATTATTTGCAGAGGCGGATGAAATAAGGCAATTATTATTACAGTATCTTAATGAGAAGGAAGCTACCGCAAGCTATCCGTATATTTATGTTAAATGGATTAAGCCGGTAGAAACAAAGAGTTATATTGTTAAGATTACCTTTGATTATTTTAATGGGAAAATTACTTTGTTACAACATATTACAGGAAAATGTAATGATTTAGGAATGGGGCGAATGAATGATGCAATCGAATATCTTTCAAACAGTGGCTCCTTTGTTAAAGGAGAAGAAATTTAATATTGATTTGGATTCATTCTTGGACTTTATGAAGCAATATCATTCTAATGATTGGATTTATCCAGATGCAATTCATAGAAAACTTGGAATAGAAATAAAGGATATCTATGGTATTTTAGAGATGTGTGTGGATGAGAATATTGTAGAGCAGTATTTGAATGTATATTGTCCAATATGTCAACGTTTTACAGGTAACATATATAAAACAGCTTTAGAGATTCCAGAATTTGTAAACTGTGTACATTGCGATACTGAAATCGATAATCCGCTACAGCATGCTATTATTATATACAAGGTGTTATAGTTGGATTTAGAGGAAAAGAAGTTTAGATACGCAGAACAATTATTACATCAGTCAGGGTACACATTGACTGAATTGATGATGGCCTCAAGTAGATATAATTCCAGCTTATTGATGGTTTCCAACGAGGACAATGAAAGATGCAAGGTTTTATATAATGACATTAAGAAAGGTGAATTAACGAGAGGGCAGAAAGGCCAAAAACTCGAAGAAATGACATCAATTCTGTTTGAGAAGAGCGTAGAAAATCTTTTTGATGTTTATAGAAATTGCAGAACAAGTACGAATGAAATTGATTTGTTAATAAGATGGACAGAGAATGCGAGACTTTCTGGAATAAATAATGCGTTTTCTTGTTTTGGAGAATCATTTTTAGTTGAATGCAAAAATTATGATGGTCCAGTAAGTGTAACGTTTGTTGGTAAATTTTGTTCATTGATGTCTGTTACAAATACAAATTTTGGAATAATGGTATCATGGGATGGAGTATCTGGCAGAACTAAATGGAATGATTCAAAAGGATTAATAAAAAAGATAGCGTTACATGAAAGTAAATATATTATCGTAATTGATAAAAATGATTTGAAACAGATTTGTGATAGGAAAAAGAATTTGTTTTCTCTTATATATGATAAATATGTGGCATTGAAAGAGGAAATTGATTACGATACATATATTGTTAAGCATGAAGCTGAAGATTGTATGATATGAGAAGGTTGAAATATACCTTCTCTTTGATTTAAGTATAAGTTTGGACAACGGTGAACATGTGGAGACAGTTGTAATGCTTTCCCACAAAAAACCCGACAGCGTAATCAATGTAAAAGTCGAGTTTGGCGAGGGTGAGGGCAAAGTGCCGCTTGATAATATTGCCAAAAGAGTCAAAGCGTACAAGCCGAAAGAGCGAGTTACATACAAGATGATTAAGGAGTACATAGAAGCGAAATACGGCTTCAAAGTACATACCGCATATATCGCAGAGGTAAAAAGGGAGTTAGGATTGCCGATGTATGATGCCCCTAATGCGGTAGGAGAATTGAAAAAGCCGAGGAAACATCCAACGGCAGAGAAGGTGGAAGCGATAAAGGAGGCGTTGAAACACTTTAAGATTATATAGATATATTGGATTTAAGGCAGGTGAATGATAAATATAGAAATGTAATGAATGGTTTATAATATCTATTAAAAAATAAGGATAAGTTAAAAAATGAGGTGAGGATATGGAAAAGAATAAGTTGATTAAAAAGATATGGTGGCTGTGTTCAGCGGTAAATAGATGGGTAGAGCGTTTTTCCGCTTTTTTACATATCATAATAATATTTATAGTGCTAATTATTTGCTCCCAAGCGGTGGCTTTTAGTATTGTTTATTTACAACTTTTATCAGAAAAAGATATAAATATGATATGCTTTCAATATATAAATATATGGAGTATTTTGCCTTCAAAAGAAATAACTAAAGAATTGATATATTCTAATTTTGATGATGTTAAAATGAGAATTGAATTTTTGATGAATATATCTATTGCTTTAAGTGGAATATTGCTATCTTTAGTTACTTTTATCTCTTATTTTAGAAAAAATGTTGGTTTCAGAAGAAAGTCATGTTTTACTATGAAACATAACCTTTCGGGTAACTAAAAAAGCGCAGACTGCCCCTGTCAAACTTAAAAAGGTTGATTTTGAACTTAACTGACAGGCTTAAGCGGCAACTACAGGGGCCTCCCAGCCAAGTGCTTTTAACTTCTTAA
>CAJTIU010000067.1 GCA_910576335.1 Lachnospiraceae bacterium | reverse complement strand
AGGTGGAACCTCTTCATAAACTTTGTGGCAAAATCAGAAACGCTGTTCCCATTATCGGTTGTCTGTGGTATACTTGACATGGCATAGATCTCCTTGTTGTGTAGTTGTTTTTTGGCAATTCAATTATACCACAGGAAAGAGGTTTGTGCCTTTTTTATTGGCTAAAGTATTGATTTTTCAAGGTTCAACACACCATACGGTGTGGGAAGTTTGAGTTTTTTATTTTTTCCATACTGTTCGTTTGCTCCTTCCCTCAGCCTGATTTTTAACCACCCGTTCAAGATGTTTCTGTTTTCACCTCAAACCCATGTTTCTCAAAAGTTTCAAAAACTTTGTCCATAGGAATATTTTTTATGGCAGCTCCATTTGGTATCGTCATTACCTTACCCATTACAGCTAAAGACATAGGCTTTATAATTTCCTTAAACCCTGCTTCTGCCAATACCTCTTTTATTTCAGGATTTTCACTTACCAGCTCCGAAACTGTTTTTGTGAAATCAACAACTTTACCCATTCGCCTATCTCCTTTTTTCTAACCATGTAATATATTTCTCCTGTATGCCGTCCTGTTCCGCTTTTTTCTCAAACGCTCTTGTCTGTTCATCAATCTGCGCTTTGCATTCCTCTGACAGTGTTCGTAATGCATAAGTGTAGCAGACGGTATCTTCTTTCTCAATGTGACGCTGCAATAAATCCACATAACCCGATGCATGGGTGACGATATCCAGCTTTCCTTCTGTAGTCGGAACACTGGCATACTGCTTAACTGCGTTCTCCAATTCCCCGATATGGAATCTTCCGAAGTCATGTTCCACCAGCATTCCATTGCGCACCAGTTTTTCTGCAACAGGATCGGAATTATTAAGCATAAACCGAAACAATATCTGTTCTTCCTTTCCATGATGATGCTTGTCTGCATAAGTTCTTGCAAAATCAATACACTCCAGAAACTCCTGAACATCAATGTCTGCCCCCTCAATCACAGCACAGCAGGTTCTCCTTAAATGCTTAGTCAGTGCTACGATATTCTCATGTTCTTTCATCAGTAAATCAATTCCATACATTATTTATCCCTCCTTAATCAATGTGAATGTCTGATTTCCTAAATATTTGTAGGAAAAACCGCTGCCCTCCAAAATACCTGCGACCAGCCTCTCCTTCAGGTCATAATAATGACTGACATCTCCTTGTAATGCTTCCCAATATGGCAAATGTATATCCACAGTCTGTTTCCATACTACTGCCTCCCGACTTATGGAAACCACAGTATTAACCCTGTCACAAGGCATTCCGTTCAATAGCAGATTATCTAAATGCCTATAAACTTCTTCTGCGCTTGTTTTCCCCGACAGTTTCCTGCTCCGTCCATACTCATATGCAGCATTCGCAATATCCGGCATACATTCAGAATGGGCATCCATCGTTGAGATGACCAGAAAAGCAAGGCGGTTTTCAGCGGCAGCGATTTTATCCTGTAACCAGCCATGTATATTACTGTTATCAATCATATTTTCAAGACTGCCTTTCTCCACCGCCCCATACTTTTGTTCCATTTCGGAAAGAATGCCATCATCATACCCGTTTTTGCTTATCATATCTGATAATCTTTCAACTAGCCCGTTTTGGAACTCTATTTTTCCGTATAGCCAGTGATGAATCGAACCTAAAAATGCGCTCATTGCACTCCTCCTATGAATTCAGCTTTTTCAAGAGTTCATCGGCATCCAGCCCATGCACCATGCAGGCATCCGCAAGGCTCTCCATCTGTGAGGACGGGCACCCTAAACAGTGCATCCCCATTTGCATCAACACCTCTGCCGCCTCCGGTTTGGTTCTTAAAATTTCTCCAAGTAACATTTCCTTTGTGATTGCCATATTATTTTCCTCCTATCTTTCTTTCCTGTTACAACACTTGCACTTCCTGATTTTTTTCGCCAAACTTTTCTTTTATCTCGGTGCAGATTTCTTCCCTGCTTATGCCTCTTTGTTCCTGCGTCTTAATCATCTTATACGCTTGAAAAAGCGGTGAAGGTCCAATTTCCGAGCTGAAAAATCCGATCCCCTGATTCCATGCCAAAAGTTCAAACACATCATCCAGCGCTGCGGATTCAAGACCATAGATATATGCCTTTACCAGTTCCCGCACAGCCTGCCTCATTCTTCCTGCGCCAACTGCATTTGTCAGGGAAAGAAGCAGACGCATTTCATAGGGGAGAGTGCGCTTCTCACTCTGCCATGTTGCCTGCCAAAAATCCGCCGCGATACGCCCTAAGTCCTCATCAATCATAGGATAATTCAGCAATGCAAGCGGACGGTATGGTGCAGAGCCTTCCGGCTCTTTTTCCTCTGTCCGGTAAAACCAGACATGAAACTCATTTTCTGCCAGCTTCTCTGTATGATGTATATACCCCAGCATATCCATCTCCTTATATAGCGGGTAAGGTTCAAAAGTCTGTATGACCTCAATTCCCTCCCCGGCTTTTAGCGTCATGGCACGTCTTTGTAAGCCGGGAAAGAAATTTCCCTGCACATGGCGCACATCCACTTTGAAGAAGTCTTTCTTTTTATCCTTCCATTCCTCGTACTTTATCATGATATCCTCCTTTATTTATTTTCTTGCTTTGGTGATTACATTATAGTAAAATAAGCAGAGCAAGTATGTTTGAATTCAAACAAAGAGGTGAGATTTTGGAAAAATTTTTAAACGTATTAAAAAAATGCCCGCTGTTTGCAGGATTATCCGATGACGAGATTTTAACCTCGCTAAAGTGTATCGGAGCAAAAGTCAGAAAAAACGCCAAAAATCAATACATCCTTCAGGCAGGAGATTGTACGGACTGTATCAGCCTGCTTGCGTCTGGGACTGCTTTAGTCATTCAGGAAGATTTATGGGGAAACCGGAACGTTATGACAAATCTTATGCCGGGCGACTACTTTGCCGAACCCTTTGCCGCCATTCCTGATGCAGTTCTCAGCGTCAGTGTTGTTGCGACAGAAAATTGTGAAATTGTGGAAATAAATATGAACCACCTGATTACCATGTGTTCCGCTGCCTGCAGCCATCATAACCGCCTGATTAAAAACCTGATTACAGCTTTTGCCCAAAAGACACTGTTGTTTAACGAGAAGATAACGCACATGAGCAAGCGAAAAACACGTGATAAGCTGCTTTCCTATTTATCTGCTGAAGCAGCCAGACAAGGATCACTTTCTTTTGACATTCCCTTTGACCGCCAGCAGCTTGCCGACTTCCTCTGTGTAGAACGTGCAGCAATGTCTGTAGAATTATCAAAGCTGCAAAAAGAAGGGCTTCTGAAAACCTTTCATTCTCATTTTGAATTAAGTCCAAATGCCACAAATTAAAACAGGTCAATCTATACATAGCAGATTGACCTGTTTACAAAATACATATTTGTTATCAAATCAGCGGTTGCCTTCTGCAATCCCATAAACGGATTGCAGAAGCATTTTTCCTGATGATGTCTTAAAAACACAATCTATAACATTTCTGATATTGGCTTCCTGATATCCGGATTCGTCAGCATTAACCAAATAATCAGCTTCCAGCAAAATCTGGTAATCAATCCCGTCAACCTCCTGAAAAGTATGATGATGTGCGACCAAAAAGATGATACGGTTCACCATCTCGTTCGACAGCCCTGTACCCTTCAGGAATTCTTCAGCTAATACAGCGCCTTCTTTTTCCTGAAGTTTTCCATTTGTATTTCCGTATTTTTCTCGGCACAAAGGACACGCAATATCATGTATAATAGCCGCAATTTCTATTATTCTCTGTTCATCATCCGCTACTTTCTCACACTCTGCAATCGTTTTTGCATAGGCATACACTTTCATAAAATGATTGATATCATGAAGATTTCCTTTTGAATACTTTACCATTTTAACCATGATTTCTGAAACAGTCATATCATTTCCTCCTGTTATCTATACATCGTCTATAACCAATAGTCCACAAACTTACCAGTCACATCGTACAATTAAAAGCCAACCTTATGGCGAATCGTCATCCAAAACATCAATCCGTTCTATTTTAAAGACATTTAATGTGTCCACATCAGGGCAGGCAAAAACCGCTGTCCCCTTCTCCTGTCCGGGTATTTCGCCGCCGTATCTTAAAATATCAATATATGGAAATGCAACATGCATAGCCATAGGACAGAGTTTTCCACGCTCTGTATCAAAATCAAAACTATCACCTATTTTGTGACCCCTATGACATCCTTTCGTGCCTTTTTGATCAATCAATGTGATCTGGATTCCAGGTTTTTTCATATTTTAAGCACCTCCAACTCCTTCTCAATCGGTATTCCCTTATATATATCTGTATTGTTTCTATTGTTTTCAATCAGGCTGCTCACAGTGTCCATGGCTTTTTTTGTACTGTCATACAGGCTGTTTCCCTCCATCAGTTTTCCCAATAAAACGGAAGAAAAAATATCGCCCGTACCCGGAAACCTGACCGGAATGTTATAAAAAGGAATTGTAAATCTTTGTTTCGTTTTATGATCGAAGCCTGCAACCACATCTTTGCCATCCTGCTGAATGCTTGTGATGATTACCGATTTTGCGCCCATATTACCAAGCCTTTGAATCATTTCATCTACCTCCGAGATTGTTGCAGATTCATGATACTCCACTCCTGTAAGTCTGGCCGCTTCAGTATAATTTGGTACAATATAATCGGCTACTCCTACCAGTTTCTTCATATGTGCAACCGTTTGCTCTGTAACTCCATTGTACAGGGTTCCTTCATCTCCCATAATTGGATCAACAAATATCAGGGTTCCTTTCATGCTTTCCTTTCGACAAAATTCTTCTATGATTTTTACCTGCTCCTCTGAAACAATAAAGCCTGTCGCTATCACATCAAAGCAGAATCCCAATTCCTCCCATACTTTAATAGTGTTCTTCATATAATCTGTTGTTTCAAGAATATCGAATTTGCCATAATCCAACGTATTTGATACTAACGCAGTGGGAAGATTATATATTTGGTACCCCATATATGACATCAATGGAAGCATGACCGATAATGCCACCTTTCCATATCCTGCCAGATCATTTATCAACAATACTTGCTTGCCCATTTTCATCATGCCTTTCAGTTAATTCAATTCATCTATAATGAAATAATTATATACAGGGAGCAGGTTTTCGTCAAGATTTGTGTATACAAGCACCAATATATACATTAAATATCCGCCACACTCCGGAATTTTATGGATTTCTGTTACGTGACTGCTTTTATTGACTTTACCCATTTCACTCAATCCGAAATTCTTATCCCCTGTTCTGCAACTCCCGTAAATGTCTAAGCTGAGCTTCGCTTAATGTTCTCGGTTTCCCAATCCTGACAAGATTTTTGGGTAAAACATAGGTCTTACTTACTTCCGTCCATGACTTTAACCTTATTACCTCTGGAAACTCTTTACATAGCTTATCCATTTTCCGTATCCATGCCAGATTAGCTGTGTAAATTGTTGCTTCGCTTTCATCTGCATTAAAGTTGATAACAACCTCCTGCTCATATCTTGATAATTTCATTCCATGCTCCTTTCTCCAGTACCGAAACTGGCACCAATCCAATTTAACGGTACCCTTCCGGTACCAAATAAATATACTCAATCTTGGGCGGTTTTCTATCATTGCTGTTTTCCCCTTGCTGTTTCCTGACAGGCAACCCTTGTCGGCACTGTGTCGTCCAATATTGGCGCTCAAAATTTCTTAAAATTGGTCTTGGCGGTTTATATCAGCTTGGACAGTCATTCAGTTGTACTGTCATTATCCAACAAAACGCCCTGCTTTCCCGTATATCCACCATGTCAGAAATCTTCCAAAAAACAGATTTTTTCTATCATGCTGGAAATTTTCGGTAGGAATCCGCCTGTTTGTGTGATATTCTGTTTTCGTAAAGGAGAGATTTATCTATGAAAACGCAATTAAGCATACAGGAACGCCTGAAAGACCTGCGTGTAGAAAAGGGAATGACTTTAGAACAACTGTCACAGCAGACAAAAATTCCTGCTTCCACGCTTGGCTCTTATGAATCTGATGATTATAAAGAAATACCCCATAGGAACATCATCGAATTAGCAAAATTCTATGAAGTATCAACGGATTATCTGCTTGGTATGACTGAAAACAGACAGCTTGACAACATTGCCCTGTCCAATCTGCACCTGAGTGACGCTGCCCTGACACTTCTCAAAGACCGCAAAATCAACACACTGCTCCTGTCAGAGCTTATCACTCATGAACAGTTCCGAAAACTCATGCTTGACTTGGAGATATATGTTGACGGTCTTGCTGATATGCAGATCAAATCACTTAATTTTGTGGTGGACACAAGCAGAAAGGCACTGATGAAGCGGCACAATCCTGATGAATACAACCTGCAATTAAACACGCTGAAAGCACAGCACCTTGAACTGAATGAATACTTTTCCCATGTGATTGATGACGATATGCACGCCATTATCAAAGACATCAGGAATGCCCATAAAGGCGATATTGATTCTGCCCCTCCTAAGACCATAACCGAACATTGGGAAGAAATTCTTGAAAAAGCTGAAAACTTTGCAGGCACTTCCAAACAGAAACTTGCTTACATATTCACCCAATTTCTAAAGATTAAACCAACCGAAAAGAATATTGATGATATGGCAGATATGCTTGGACAGTCTGAAATCTTAGAACCTGATGCAAAAAAACGCCGGAACAGTACGAAAAGGAAACAGTCTAAGGACTAAATAACTGCAAAACAAAAGGAACTGCATCTATCCGCAATTCCCTGTTACTGTAACCATATTTTATTATTCCTCTGTCTTAACCAGCTCCACCACATCATTCAAATTGCAATCCAGCGCATCACAAATCCGTATTAGTGAGTCCATAGAGATGTGCTGCCCCTTGTTCATGTTGGCAAGTACATTTGTGGTAAGCCCTGCTTCAATACGCATTTGGCTCTTAGTCATTCCCCTCTCTAAGAGCAAATGCCACAGAGGTAAGTAACTGACTTTCCGCATAGCAACCCTCCATTGTTCGGCTAATTTTTCCTGCCCGTTTTCTGTATCTGTTTTGTTTATTCTATCAGAGATATTGCCTTTTATCAATCAAATCTTGACTGTTGACGGTATTTCCTGTTGTTTTGCCAATCATATTTTTGCTACACCTATTTGGGTATGAAGTGCATGATATCTTCCGGTATGCATAAATTCCACTCTTTTGAAAATATACTCTTTTCTTCCTTTAGATCGTGATAGAGATAACGCGAGCTGTTTCCTATATTCTTTTTACAGTAATCAAAAAATCCATCTGACAATTTCAACTGCGGGTAAAAAGATAAAAGGTATCCTGCTTTCTGCGCCAGGAACTGGTTATGGTACTTTCCGAGATATGTGGTCAATCTGCCTTCATCCAGTACGGTGATCATCTCCAGGCAACGCAACAGTTCTTCCAGTCCCCCGACCTTATCAAAATCCTTTATATTATCGAGCACAGTCCTCTCCAGGTCTGTTACCCGTATTGTCTTTTGTAGTGATACCCCAAAATCCCTTTGTGTCTTCATGCAATGATACCACCGCCCGCCAAACTCAAATTCCCGGAACCCCCGTCCTGTGGAAACATATATATCGGAGAAAACCTGGTTTGCAAGCCCGTAAAATTCAAAAGCGGAATGATGGGAAATAAAACTGTTTTCTGTTATGGATGAAGCAATCTCAAAAGGAACTGCAACAGCCTCTTTCGTTTCCAGGCTTATCGTGGCATAATAATTACGGCGTACTGACTGTAGCAGCCCTTTTTTCTTTAGAGTGTACAATATGTTCCTGGCCTTGCGTTCATCCCCAAATATTTTTGCCGCATCATCAAGTGAAAAACATTTTAACTGCAGCAATTTTTCATAGTATTCAAGCAGCATAATCTCCTCCTTTTCTTTAAGAATACAGCAATAATCATTCTATTTCAAGACTAACGCACGAAAAATAAAGTATTATTTTTCATAATACTTTATTTCTCTCATTTTTCCCAGATAAACCTGCCGTATTCATTTCCTCAGATCTGCCGGTTCTTATCGGGAAAGTTCGGTTCTCCGAAGCCCCGAATAGGCGTACAGGGTGACAATGGCATAATCCCGCTTGCTCCCACTTTCCAGAAGCCTCTGCCGGAACGCATCCACATCCCGTTTTTCAACGGTACAGGGACTCGCATACTGTAGCTGTACTTTCATAAAATCCGTTTTCAGGATTACAGTCTCAGTCTGGATTTCCTCGTCTATCAGGAACTCGTTCAGGCACCGCAGTGCGGATAAATGGTTATTAACGGATTTGGGGGAATAGCCTTTCAGGTTCCGCATATAGGAAATATACTCCAGCACATTTGCCCGGTACAGCTGCGGCGGCGCATTCCCGAAGCTTAATTCGCACCACTCAAAATACTGCCGAGCATTCCGGGTATAGGTTTCCATCGTATTCTGGGACTTTCCCAGCTGCTTCATATACAAAGCAAATCTGTCTGTCATATTCTCACGCTCCTTTTCCTTTTTTATTACACGTTGAAGAAGCCATTATTACAACTGCATCCGCCAACCGCACTCCAACTTCTGATTATGTCTAACTCATTTCATCCGCATCAATCGCTGATTATGTTTAACTGAATAAGCAAAATAACAGGCTTGACGCCAATGAGCTAAACACAATTAGCATTATGTTTAAGCTATACTGTAGATTTTCTTTAAAAAACTTCTATGTTACTTATGGACTGCTATTCCTCTTGCCATGAAATACTGTATAATAGAACACACAGAAATGAATACTGATAAAACTCGGCAGGAAATAATTTAAATATTAGCAGGAGGCTCAATAAATGTATGGAAGAATGGAAAACTGCAAATGTATAGTTTGCAGTTCAGATGCCAGCAAGCAGTCAGATTATGACGATTTAGTTGTATTTTATGTATGTCCTGTATGTCCTGTATGTGGAAGATACGAAATCCGTTTTGATTTATCCTCAGATGAAATTGATTTTGACTTGAATCAATTGGGTTCTTATTTTATCTATAACGGCTTTAAATATGGGATAAGCGAACGCCGATATTATTCCAATAGAGATAAGGAATGGTGTGATGAATGGAGTAACAAATGTAAAGAAGGCGATATTACACATGGGCATCCCGTCTTTTTATCAAAAGAAAACGTTGAAAACTGGTACCCTAAAATATTTTCAGAAAAAATTGACAGAATTTTGTTATTTTTAAATAAGGAAATAAAACATATTGGTGAAGATGTTACCTTATCAAAGGAAGAACTGTACAGCGCTTTTTTTGTTGATAGATTTGATTACAGCACAGGAAAGCGGGAAGAACGAGATACGGACATACAATTAAAACAGGAAAACTATATGTTAGACTACTTAGCCGACCGAAATTACATACGCAGTAACATAGGAGGCAATTGGTGGAGCGATAACAATACAACCATAATGTCTCTATTGCCAGAAGGTTATGCAAGAATCGACGAGTTACAAAAGAGTACAGCGAATGGTAAAAACGTATTAGTTGCCATGAAATTTGGACAAGATACAAAACCGCTCCGGGAAGCCATTCGAACAGGCATCTGCAATGCTGGATATATTGCAATTTTTATAGATGAAGTGCAACATAATGATTTTATTACGCCCGAATTATTAAAACACATAAAAAACAGTAAATTTGTAGTTGTGGATCTTACACATCAAAATAACGGGGCTTATTTTGAAGAAGGCTATGCAATGGGGCTTGGTAAACCTGTGATTCAGCTCTGCAGGACTGGTGTGAATTTGCATTTTGATGTCGCACAGAAAAATACGATTATGTGGGATACCGAATCTGATATTCCGCAGCGTCTTAAAAACCGGATTATAGCCACAATCGACTGAGCGACAAGACTTTACTTCATATAATTCTTACCCCATACTATTTCTTTCATGGCTCATATTTCCCGTAATCTTCTTGATATTATTCAGCAAACTGAATATAATATATTATAAGAGTTGTTTCGTGAACCCTATCATCAAAAATCTGTTATGGTAAAAACAAGAAAGGAACCGGAAAATGAAATTTTTGACAACAACTGAAACCGGTAAAAAGTGGAACCTGTCTGCCCGCCGCGTTGGGGTCCTTTGCAGTGAAGGGCGGATTCCTGATGTGCAGAAAACCGGAAACACCTGGCTCATCCCGGAGAATGCAGAAAAACCCGCCGATGCACGCATTAAGAGTGGCAAATATATAAAATCCAAGATTGAAACGGAGGAACAGGCAGAATGATTGATATGGCTTCTATTTTAAATTCAAAAGAACATGTTAACATGGAAGTAAAGGCAGCAGGCAAAGGAATTCCAAACAGCATCTGGGAAACCTATTCGTCCTTTGCCAATACATTTGGCGGCACAATCATCCTTGGTATAGAGGAGGATAAAACAACAAAAGAATTTATCCCCAGAGGCATTCCGTATCCGCAGCAAATGCTCTCAGATATCTGGAACACACTGAACAACCGGCAGAAAGTCAACACAAACATTCTTCTTGATCATCATGTTTACCATACTGGTTATAAAGGAATGACATTTATCGTAATTGAAGTGCCCCGTGCCGACCGCCGGGACAAACCTGTTTATGTTGGGCAGGATATGTTCAAAGGGACTTTCCGCAGGAACCATGAAGGAGACTACCACTGCTCTGCAGAAGAGGTAAAATCCATGCTCCGCGACCAGGCGGATACCACTCAAGATGCCCTTGTGCTTGAAAATCTGCTGATTGGCGACCTGAACCAGGAATCTGTCCACCGATACCGGATTCTTTTTAACAACTTGAAACCTGACCACATTTGGTCAAAGCTGGGCGATGAGGAATTCCTCCTGAAAATCGGCGCCGCAAGGAAAAGCCAGAATGACGGCAGAATCCATCCCACCCTCGGCGGCCTGATTTTTTTCGGAGATTTTATCACTATCACCGATGAGCTTCCGAACTATTTTCTTGATTACAGGGAGCGCCTTTCAGGTGATACACGCTGGTCTGACCGTGTAAGCTCCGGTGATGGCACCTGGAGCGGCAATATCTTCGACTTTTATTACAAAGTAATAGACCGCCTGACTGCAGATGTAAAAAAACCGTTCAAACTGGATTCCAATTTACTGCGGATAGATGATACGCCTATCCATAAATCCCTGAGGGAATGTCTCGCAAATGCCCTGATCCACGCCGATTTTTATGGCCGACGCGGCATTGTGATTGACAAAGAATTCCGTAAAATCACGATTGCCAACCCAGGCACATTCCGTATCAGCATTGACGAAGCTATCGCAGGCGGTATCAGCGATGCGCGAAACGGGAGGATTTTTAATATGTTTGCCCTTATTAATGTGGGCGAACGTTCTGGAACAGGTATTTGCGATGTATACCATGTCTGGGACGAGAATGGGTTTAAGAAACCTTCTTTCGTTGAAACGGTTGACCCTGACCGTGTTGTCCTGACTCTACAGATAGAAACTGATGGCAATCCTGATGGTAATGATGGCTATCTTGATGGTAATGATGGCTATCTCACACAGAATGAAATGCTTGTATTACAGGTTATAACCCAAAACCCTGGCCTGTCTGCCGCCAAGATCGGGTCTCAAATCGGTATCTCAAAACCATCTGTGGAACGGGTTCTCCGATCCTTAAAGGATAAAGGGCGAATCCGCAGAGAAGGCTCTACTCGCGGCAAATGGATTATATTAAAGTAAAGGATGTTGAAAATGCCAAAGCAATTCAAAACAGCAAGACAAATCAATAAATTAAAGGTAATTGAGGCCGCCGAAAAGCTTGGCGTCTCCCAGCCGACGCTCAGTGCCTGGGAGGGCGAGCGGAAATCCCCCTCCATGGACAGCCTTGAAAATATGGCGGACCTTTATGGAGTTACAACCGATTTCCTGCTTGGCCGATCTGATGCCCAAACACAGGATTACAAACAGCCGATTCCACTCCAGTCATTGCCGGCTTTTCATGGCAGACCAGTATGGTCTGCCGCTTATGGATGGCTGCTGGTGAATGCTACTGACGGACTGTTGACTTTTCCGGACGGACATACTATGTCGTTTACAGATATAATCGGAGAATTATTTATCCTGGCTCCGCCATTTTCTGAAGCAGAGCCGCCACATGAGACGCCACTGTCCCGGTCTGAAGTTAAAAGACAAGAAGAAATCTGGCTGGAACCAATTTCACCAGACTCAAGTTTGAGGAAAGAACTGCAGGGATACTACCATGTAAAAGGCCGATTTGTTGAAAATGAGTATGGCAATCGGTTTTACCTGGATACTTATGGTTCCAAATGGCTGGCATTCCATTCTGAAACTGAACCATAACAAAAGAACCGACGCTCAGCATAGTGCAGGCGTCGGTTTTGATTATTCATGCTTTCTGAACAGGCTGCCAGATATTCAATTTTTATGTTCAGAACACAATAAGGAGAAGAACATTTCTATTTTTTTCCTATATGCATCCCCCCATTCCAAACGGTATTCTTTCATTTCAAAAGTTCCACCACCTCCTCTCGGTTATATGCTGTATAAGGAAAAGCCGCAGGGCTGAGAATCTGCATCATCTGCAAATTCATCGGCTCTGCGGCTTAGCGGCTGGCTCATGAATTACGGTTATTTGAGATTGCTCTACATCTATATAGTATTTCCCGTTATAGTATTTCCCGTTTGCACTTGTATCTAATCTTTATCCATTCTTTTTACCCTTTACTTTCCTTTAAACATCTACTAATTTATCAGCGATTTTATGAAACCCGCCAACTGCTCCTTCCTCAATTTTTTTGTAACCGTGGCCCACTCCTTCCTCGATTTTTTTTAGCCACCAACTACGTTTTCAGCTATTTTTTCATTCGCCTTAACCAGTTTTGATTTTGCCATAATTCTATTCTCCTTTTTAATTTGTTTCAGCTGATGGTATAAGAATAGCAACTCATTATTTGAAATATATTTGGAATTTGTTTGAGAAATATTAATTCTTATTGACATATCTGTAAGGCGGATTGCTCGTCAAGTGTTCCCCGGCCTCGCCGCGCATTTTCACAACCACGCGGATTTTCTTGCTGGAGTCCTTTGCGTTATAATCGTTCATGATGTTCAAAAAGGGAGTGAAATCATTATCTCCCTGGTTGTTACTGCCAATGCCGTTGTTGACAGCGATAAACCGCACGCCCTTGTCCTTGAAAAGAACATCTGTGTAAAGCCCGACTTTCAGATAGTCACGCCCGGACCGGCTCATGTCCTTGACTATGATTGTTGCGACTTTCCTGGCCTCCACCTCGGCGATCATGGCCTGGAATCCCTTGCGGTCAAAGGCCGTGCCGCTCACGCCATCGTCTATCTAAAAGCCATCTTTGATACAATGTAACTTTGCCCCAAACCTTTTAATTTTGCCTTATACTTTTTAATTTTGCCCCCATACTTTTTAACTTTGCCTCCGAGGGGTGTACACACGGAATAAAAGGTGCCGCTAAAAATCTGTTTTTATGCCTAAAAAGCACAAAATAAGACGGCTTGGGAAACCAAACCGCCATGTAGTGCAAGGATGCCAACAACCTGGTAAAGTATGCACCTGTAATCGCTGTAAAGCTAGATGTCATTGAAAACATAAAGTTCTATTTTATGCTAATTTCATATATCATTTTAATTTCCACTTATCTACTATACTACTCCTTTCAAATCTTATTGTCGCACTTTCACTTCTTTCTTGCAAAGAATCTCCATTGCCCTTAGTTATTACCCCAATTTCCTGTGGAAGAAGATAATCTTTATATACGTAATCTGTTGAATAATAATACTGATCACTTGTTTCATCATCTGTTCCGTTATTTTCTATATGACGCAGTATTATATACTTATCATCCTCTGTAAGAATTTTGGGATTATTAACGGGATATCTAACAGAAGCTCTCAGTTTCAATCCATTGGGTACAGTCAATAGATTAGTCCCAATATCATCAGATATCTGTGTTATTTCTTTACACATATTTTCATACAATGTATTCATGATTCCATCATAATGTCCAGATGTTCTGTATTTCCCATACATACCTCCAATTTTCCCTTTAATAATATTCATAACCAACGTATATAAATTTCTTACACCATTTTTACTTATCTGCAATGCAAATTGTGTATTTCTATGATTGTAGTTTATTATATAATTTCCAGCATTATAATTAACACTGCTCATATTATGCTGAATAGCATTACGAATAATTTTAAATATTCTATAACAGTTTTTTCCTATTATTTCTATTTGAGTATGTTCCGGTAAATTGTCATAATGATTTTTAAAAGAAGCCCCTTCTGTAAGCTGATATACATTTTCCAAATATCCGTCAAATACAGTAAATAAAAGTAAGTTTCCGGCAATCCACGCTTCTGATAAAGGTGCCTTACTGCACATGGAATCATATAAACACATATGTACTGTAGGAATTTCCTTACCATTTTCGTCTGTCCCATATGTTATTGGTCTTACACCAATATTAATAAAATTTAAATCCGACATATTAGATTCTAAAATAAATCTAGTAATCGAATCAATACATTGCTGATCCATCATAGTATTTAGTTTTCTCCTTTCTGGTTATACATCAATCTTTCGTTTAGAGCTATACTTTGTTGAAGTACGGTGCTTTCCATTATCATCTTGGATAATATTACATCTTCTCGCTTTCTCATTTTGCACTGCCTCAAAAATTTCCTTTGATATAATTTCGGGATGTTTTTGTATCATAACATACTTCTCTGTTTCACCATTATTGTTAATACGTTTTCTATTCGGATATCCCGTAGTCAAAGTTTTAAATACAATGACATCTCCTGTGTATTTTTCATTACTTAGCATTTTGTCAATTGTTCTGTTGTACCAAGTTAGTTTTCCAGTTGGTGAAAGTATTTTTCTATTTTCAAGTTCTTTCTTTATACCAACAATACTTGCACCTTGTAAATAATATTTATAAATGAATTGTACTGTTTCCGCTTCTTCATCTACAACAGCAAGCTCTCCTTCCTTATCATGGCAATATCCATAGCACTTTCGATTATATAATGCGGATGTGCCATCAATAACTCTTTTCTTAATACCCCAATATACATTTTGACTCCTATTTTCATTTTCTTCCTGTGCTATTGCCTCTAATAAGGAAATCATTAATTCACTCGTACCATCTCCTATATTAATCGAATCATCATCAAAAACAATTTTAACGCCACATGATGTAAGTTTTCGAATAATCTCTAAGGCTTCGACAGTATTTCGCCCAAACCTTCCAATATTCTTTGTAATAATAATATCCAATAATCCGCTTTCGCAATCATTTATCATTCTTTGAAATTCTGGTCGTAAATTTATTTCTAAGCCAGATTGAAAATCTATGTACACATCCGATAATCTCCAACGCATATTATCATACACTTTTTTTGTAAGTCCTGAAACTTGATTAGAAAGACTTTTTAACTGTTCTTGATTATGTGTACTAATCCTACAATAAATTGCAACTTTTTCATACATTTTAGGAATCACTGGTGGAAAAGTAACCTTATTAATTCTTTTCTTTTGCTCCATAATAACTCTTTTCTTATATTTAATCTATTCATCCAAAAGTACCAAGGACGGTGTATACAATATACCTTCTCTATCCGCAAATTGTTCTGGACTCCAACTTTGATTTAATTGTGTAATTATTTCTTTATTATTTGAATGAATATACATTTTCTCATCAAAAGCATAACCTTTATCTTTCAAACTATTTAGTATCCACTCTTTATCACTCAATAGATTAAATATATTATTTCCCAATAGTCCTTGCTCTTGTTTTAAGTTAAAGTATCGTTTAAGTGAATTAAATGTTTTGTTGAAAACCTCAATAGGAAATATATTAGTAACTCGTATTTGCTGAATTTCATCACTAAACTGAGATAATCCATCTTCTGGAAACAATACTTTGCCTCCATCAAATTCATCAAATATACGATTGCTTAATTCTGGTGTCCTATCAAAATAACACTTTGTATAGCCTGAATCCGTGAAATTGGTTGTTTTATGAAGCCAATCCTAAATCTGATTGGCTTACTCTTGATAAATGGTCCTTCAAAGACAGTATTTTAATGAATGATGATTGATTTTGGCTCTAAATGACAGTTAGGAATACTGGAAA
>CAJTIU010000066.1 GCA_910576335.1 Lachnospiraceae bacterium | reverse complement strand
AGAAAAGACTTTTGAAGGAGAGAGGGGAGCGTTTATCCAAGGAGCTTATGAAAAAAATGACTCCATTTATTTTGAAGCAGTAAAAGGTAAAGGTTCCTTGGTGTATGTCTTGATTGTATTAAAATAAAATACGGCAGTAGAGGAACATATAAGTCCTGACCCATTTAGAGTGGTGTCAGGGCTTTTTTGTGTGTAAAAACATTTTAGAAAGGTATAGAGGATAACAAATGAACATGAATTACAGTGAATTTAAAAATAATCTAAAAGAAATGGTGGAGCATGGGTTAGGCAGAGGGCTGAAAGCTTCTTTTTCTATGGTTGAAAAGAATAATGGGAAGAGAGAAGAGAGCATCACGTTTTACGTGGAAGGTGCGCTGTTCCAGCCAACTATAAGCTTAGGGAATCTGCATGAGATCTGTATGGAATCCAGGGACATATGGATTGGAATCCAACAGTTTTTGGAGCTTGAAAATACGAGAGGACAGATTGAGATAAATGACTATCTTTGGAGCTGGGAAAAAATGAGAGGGAAGCTTTCCCTCCGGTTTGTGAACTATGAATGGAACAGAGGAAGGATAAGAAAATTTCCTTACAAAAGGTTTCAGGATCTGGCTGTTACATTTCAGATTGTCCTGCACAGGTACGGGTATGATATGACATCCGTTGAAGTACATAATGGGATGATGAAATGTTGGAAAAAGAATACGGAAGACCTGTGGACAGCCGCAATGGATAATCTTTTTAAAGAGAATTTTCAGATAAGAGATATGGATGACAGCGTCCTCTTCATAAGGACACCCTAACGGCCCCTTCTATCAATTTTGACTGTATCGCAGACGATAGAAAGGGCACGTTCTATTTTGTGATATAAGATATCCTTTATTCGCAAAAATAACTATACAAAGCATCCGTTTCCCAGGAAAAATTCTCATTTCTCAGCCGCACAATTCCAATTCCTGTACTAAAAGATTCTTCAAGAGGTACTGTCACAAGATTCGGGAACATCGAAGTATTAACCATATGCTCCGGCAAAAGGGTTACTCCAAGATCATTGGACACCATGCCGAGAAGATACAGATGCCTTCCGGCGGTAAGCTTGATATGTGGATGAATCTGCATCTCGGCAAAATAATCCTTGCATATTTTCGGGAGATCAGACTCCTTATTCATTGAAATAAAATGAAAACGTGACAGCATCTCTACAGATATAGGAGTCTTCGTATCCGGAAGCATATGGCTCTGGTTCACAGAGCATACAAAGACAAAGTTATCCTTGCAGACCGGATAGAAATCATAGATATCCGGGGAAAGATAATTAAGCCTTAAAAATGCCAGATCAATTTTCCGGGCTCTCAGCTTACGCAGTATATAAGTCTGATCAGCCTCTGTAATATTCACCTGGATATTAGAAGTTTTTTGGAAATTAATCAGCTTATCTGTAATCTGGTAGTCAGCCATGAGAGGAAGTGTGCCTAATGAGACATAACCCGAGGGCGCATCTTCTTCCAAAGCAGCAAATCTCTTTTTCATTGATTCATATGAAGAATTAAAATCCTTTGCATAATCCAAAAAAAGCTTTCCGCCTGCAGAAAGCCATACCTTATTGTTGGAACGGATAAAAAGGGAAATTCCTATCTCATTTTCCAACGCCTTAATCTGTTTGGAAAGAGAGGACTGGGAAATATACATTTCGTCTGCTGCGGCTGAGAAACTGTTATATTCTAGTATCGCTAAAAAATATTTGATCTGGGTTATCGTCATACGCATCACCTTCCGCTTCTTATTATATAATCCCATTGAAAAAATAGCTATTCAGTTTTCGAATACAGGCAGAGCAAAATCGGAATTGCGATTAGAGGAGGAAAAATTATAGAATAAATTTAACGTCAAACACAAAAAGAGAAGACAAAGGAGGAACAAAAATGGCAAAAATCAATGATCTGAGGTCAGCGCTTGACTATTTAAAGACAATTGATGGTCAGTATGTGGAGAGTGATGTGGAGGTAGACCCAAGAGCAGAACTCTCAGGTGTGTATCGTTACGTTGGAGCAGGCGGTACAGTGGCAAGACCTACACAGGAAGGCCCGGCAATGGTTTTCACCAATGTGAAGGGGCATGAAAATGCGAGGGTAGCAATTGGTCTGCTTGCAAGCCGTAAAAGAGTGGGCTATCTCTTAAACGAGAAGCCTGAAAATCTGGGCTTTCTGTTAAATAAGGCTGTTGAGAATCCAATTGCACCGGTAGTAGTAGACAATGCGCAGGCAAAGTGCCAGGAGGAAGTGCACTATGCAACAGAGGAAGGCTTTGATATCCGGAAGCTGATCCCGGCGCCGACGAATACAGAAGAAGATGCAGGACCGTACATAACAATGGGTCTGTGCTATGCATCTGATCCGGAGACAAAGGAGTCTGACATTACGATTCACAGACTGTGCCTTCAGAGCAAGGATGAGATTTCCATGTATTTTGTACCGGGTGCCCGCCATCTTGGCGTATTCAGGGAAAAGGCAGAAGCAATGGGAAAACCCCTTCCAATCTCTATATCCGTAGGAGTTGACCCGGCAATTGAAATTGCAGCATGCTTTGAGCCGCCTACAACGCCGTTGGGATATAATGAACTGGGCGCAGCAGGCGGTATCCGCGGGGAGGCAGTAGAGCTTACACAGTGCCTTACGATTGATGAAAAATGTATTGCAAACGCAGAGTATGTAATTGAGGGAGAGCTGATTCCTGACGCAAGGATCCGCGAAGACATCCACTCAGATTCAGGAAAGGCAATGCCGGAGTTCCCGGGATACACTGGAGGAGCGCAGGCAGCACTTCCTATTATTAAGGTAAAAGCAGTTACTACAAGAAAGAATCCGATCATGCAGTCTTGTATCGGACCAAGCGAGGAGCATGTAAGCATGGCGGGAATTCCGACAGAGGCAAGTATTATTTCTATGGTAAACCGTGCAATGCCAGGAAAGCTTCAGAATGTATACTGCGCATCCAGCGGCGGCGGCAAATATATTGCGGTCCTGCAGTTTAAGAAGTCCGTTCCGTCTGATGAAGGACGTCACCGTCAGGCAGCTCTGCTTGCATTCTCTGCATTCAGCGAGTTAAAACATGTATTTTTGGTTGATGAGGATGTAGACTGCTTCGACATCAAGGATGTAATGTGGGCTATGACTACCAGGTTCCAGGCAGATACAGATATGATTCCGATTCCTGGAGTAAGGTGTCATCCGCTGGATCCGTCAAATGACCCGACTATGTCGCCATCCATCAGAGATCATGGAATCGCATGCAAGGCCATATTTGACTGTACAGTGCCGTTTGCAGAGAAGGCTCGTTTCCATCGTTCAAAATTCAAAGAGTTAGATCCTGCAAAGTGGGTTCCAGAACTCTTTAGATAAAAGGGACAGGAATTATTCCTTTGACGTTGAATCGAAAAATTTAAACAGAAGCTCCAGAGTCTCCGTCACAGGAGTACTTTTAAGGCGGATCAGTGTAGTGTGCGTCAGAATTGTTTCAGTCAGCCGGGCAGATTTCAGAAAAGGATATTTTTCCTTCGAAATCAGCCCGGCCGGCATAAGGGATACGCCGAATCCGGCATTTACCATGGACAGAATCTGTTCGTGGCGCTGGTAAATATATACGAAGTTCGGCTTGGAATGCTCTTCTGTAAAAAGTGTCCGGATGACCTGGTAAAGGGAAGAAGTTTCATCAAAAACAATAAGCGGATGCCGGCTGATTTCAGCCAGGGTGATTGGTTCAGACTCATTGTGATTCATGATCTTATCTGTGTAAATGAACAAAAGTTCTTCCTCCTGTACACTGGAGTATACATAGTTGGACATGTCAAGGCAGTCTGTGCGAACAATCACAGAATCTAGCTTTTTGCTGTGAAGCAGCTCAAGAAGATTTTTCTGGCTTCCCTCCAACAGGTTGATATAAGTATCAGAGGATGCAATCAGACCCTGGAAGATTGCCAAGTCATTGTGGATGTTATATTCATGTATTACCGGAAGAATTCCCAGTGAAATTGATTTTTTGGATTTTGGACGGTTAAAGCTGTGGAGATTGGCCATTAACCGGGCGTAATTTTCTGAAAAGTTTTCAGCGTATTCTAAGAATAGATGCCCTTCGGGGGTAAGGTAATTTTCTTTGTTATCTCTGTGAAAAAGCTTATAGCCCAGCTCCTGTTCCAAAGACTTAATCTGCTTGGACAGGGAGGATTGTGATATATATAATTCCTCAGCAGCATTCGTAAATGTTTTGTATTTTACAACAGCAAGAAAATAGTTAATTTGGTTCATATTCATAATGAAACACCACCCTCACTCTCCTTAGATTAGTATCTCATAAATTATACTATTTATGATAAAGCATATTGTACAAAAAACAAAGCAATAAAGCAATTCAATTATGGAATAATAACTAATCTGAAAAAGAATTGCACGATTATGTTTTGTTTTATAAAATTATCGCATAAAACAAAAGCGCTTTGTTGGATATTTAAAAAATAAGAGGTCAGAAAGGTCAGATGACTGTGTAAAGACCGGTAAGGAGGAAAGAAACGTGGCTAAAGTGTATGAAGGCTTAAGAGAGTTCTTGCAGACTCTTGAGGAGGAAGGCCAGTTAGTGCGTATAAAAGATGAGGTAATGCCTGAACCGGATATCGGGGCGGCAGGACGTGCAGCGGCAAATATGAAAGGGAATGCCCCGGCTATTTTGTTTGAGAAGATTAAAGGTTACAAAGGTAAGGTTGTAACAAATGTTCATGGCTCCTGGGCGAATCACGCATTGATGATGGGTATGCAAAAGGATGCAACAACCAAAGAGCAGTTCTTTGAGCTGAACCGCAGATGGGACAAATACCCGGTTGAACCAGAGGTCGTAGCAAGAGAAGATGCACCGTGTAAAGAAAATGTAGTGGATGAGAATATTAACCTTTTCGAAGTTCTCCCGCTTTATAGAATTAATGACCAGGACGGAGGATTCTTCATCTCAAAGGCGTCTGTAGTATCCGGCGAGCCTGATGATCCGGAGAATCTGGATAAGATGAATGTAGGTACATACCGTATTCAGGTAAAGGATGTTGACAGAATCGGTATTCAGGCACTGGCGATGCATGATATTGCAGTACAGTTAGAGCAGGCAGAGAGAAAGAATGAAAAACTCCGCGTGGCAATTGCGCTTGGAAATGATCCGATCATTACCTTTATGGCTTCAACGCCTATCGCGCATGATCAGAGTGAGTATAAATTTGCCGGAGCACTCCGTGACGGAGTTCCTGTAAAGCTTGTTAAGGCTGACAAGGCAGAGCATCTGTATGTGCCGGCGAGCGCAGAGGTAATCCTGGAAGGATATATTGAGCCGCGTGTAAGAGAGTGCGAAGGGCCGTTTGGTGAGTTCCCGGGATCCTATTCAGGAGCACGTAACCAGTGTGTTGTAAAGATTGACCATATTACACACAGGACGGATCCGATTTTCGAGAACCTGTACCTAGGTATTCCGTGGACAGAGATTGATTATCTGATGGCATTAAATACATCTGTACCGCTGTATAAGCAGATCAAAGAGGGCTTCCCAGAGCTGGTTGCCTTAAATGCAATGTACATGCATGGTCATGTGGCAATCATTTCCACAAAGTGCCGTTACGGCGGATATGGAAAGGGAATTGCTTTCCGCCTGCTGTCAACGCCGCACGGTATGCCGTATACAAAGGTAGTGATTGTTGTTGACGAGTATGTAGATCCGTTCAATCTGGAGCAGGTAATGTGGGCGATTGCATCAAGAGTAAAACCGGATAAGGATGTTGCGATCATCCCCAACTGTCCGGGTATGCCGCTTGATCCGTCATCCAATCCGGCAGGTATGCATACAAAGATGATTATTGACGCCACAACGCCTGTTGCACCGGAACCGAATCCGCGTTCAGTAGAGCTTCTTGAACCACCTGTGGGGACAGAAAAGTGGGAAGAAATTTTGCGAGATTTAATGAAATAAGGAGGTATGGATTATGACTTGTCCACGTTGTAACAGTGAAGATACAAGAGTGATGGTAAAGTCTCCGGTCGGAGACGAATGGGAAGTGTATGTATGTAATACATGCTACTATTCATGGAGATCAACAGAAACGCCGGATGTCCATGATGTATTCAAATTAAAACCGGAAGATATTCCGAATCTGCAGGTAATTCCTCCGGTACCACCGCTTGATAAATAGAATAAAAGGCAGCTATTCGGGTCTGTGCAGGGTCTGCCCCGGCAAAGCGGGGGGATTCACTGCACAGACTGTAAGCATAACTATGAAGATACTGGACAGCTGCAAAGAAACAAAAGTTGTAACTGTGAGGGTACTGAATAGTTGCCAAAACTTGAGAAAAAGGGGGACTACAAATGAACAAAAAAACAGGCGGCTTAATAGCCGGAATTGCAGTAGCAGTTATTATTATGCTTCTTCCGCTTAGCGGTTCAGGGCTGGAGCCTGCGGGGCAGAAATGTCTTGCACTCAGTCTGATGACAGTAGTTTTCTGGGCTACAGGAGTTGCGCAGTCCGGATTTGTAGGAGGTCTTTATCTGATCCTTCTGATTGTATGGGGTGTTGCAGGACCGGATGCTGTATTTAAGGCGTGGTATGGTTCTTCAACAATGTGGATGATTATCGGAGCGTACATGATTGCCGGCGCTGTTAAGGATTCTGGACTGGGAGAGCGTATTGCCTATGCATTCATCAAGAAGTTTGTACGTTCATACAATGGAATTATTGTTTCTATATTCATCCTTACATTTATTATGAGTGTTATGATTCCGCATCCTTGGCCGAGAGCATTTCTAATCATGTCTGTTATGGCCGTTGTAATTAAGAGTGCGAATATACCGAAGGTGGATGCGGTTAAGATCGGATTTACCGTATTTGCATCCTCAGTCCCGGTATCACTGATTTTCCTGACCGGCGACAGCACGATCAATCCGCTGGCTGCTTCTTATGCGGCGGATATTAATGTAGGCTGGATTTCATGGTTTAAGTATATGGGAGTTCCGGCGATTGTTGCTTCTATTATAACATTAGGCCTGATCCTTGTTTTATTCAAGCCTTCCCAGCCAGTTACAATTAATTTGGAAGAAATCGAGGAGAAACAGAAAGCGCTGGGATCCTTGACGACAATAGAAAAAAGAACTGCCATCTGGCTTGTAATCGCAGTTGTCCTGTGGCTGACGGATTCAGTTCACGGAATTAATGTAGGCTGGGTAACACTTGGCGTTGCAATGTGCATGAGCCTTCCGCTTGTGGGTGAGGTTCTTACGCCGAAGTCCTGGGGACAGGTGCCGGTACATGTTCTTGTGTTCCTGACTTCTGCTATGGCGATTGGAACTGTGGGCGGACAGACAGGTATGAACGCATGGATTGCGGATACAATCCTGCCGAGTAAGATGCCGGAAAATATGTTTGTTCTTGCAATCATGATTGCAGCAGTTGCAGTTGTAGTACATATGTTTATGGGTTCTGTTATAGCTGTTATGGGCGTTGTAATTCCTTCTGTGCTTGTTGCAGTAGAGCCATTAGGAGTTCCGGCGATTGCAGTAGCACTGATCGTATATGCAGCCATTGCTTCCCACTATATCCTGCCATTCCATCATCTTAACATGCTGGTAGGCCAGGGTGAAGAAAATGGTATGTATACTCAGAAGGAGACAATCCGTCTTGGTGTACCACTTACGGTTGTTGTATTTATTCTTGTAATTGTTGAAGTTATATGGTGGAACATTATTGGACTGCTTTAAGATGCAGCAGGGGAGGGGAATGTTCTATTCTGTTACTATTCACGGACTAACCGTCCGCTCATAGTAACGCATCCAGCCCATTTAAAAGTCGCTTTCAGCGAGGGGCTGGATGCCGGAAACCACCACTTTATCGGCCCGGATGCCGTGCAGCGGGGTGCACGGCCCCGTGAATAGTAACTTTATTCCTCCTCGCCTGAAAAATAATTATATAAAAGCTCTGCTTCTAGCGGTAAGATCCGGTGCTTTAATTTTGCGACGCCAAGCAGGGTGTCTAAGGGTTCTTCCAGAGGATACACAAGCAGATCCGGAAATACAGCCGTATCCACCATGTTTTTTGGGAGAAGCGTGACCCCGAGCCCTGTATCTACCATATTCAGCAGATATAAATGCCGTCCGGCGATAAATTTTATCTTTGGTGTGATATTTAACCGATAGAAATAGTCGGCGCATAATTTGTAAATATCGGATTCCTTATTCAGCATAATAAAGGAAAATCCGGACAACATCTTCGGCGAAACAGCCGAAAAATCCTCCGGCAGCAGCTCACGATGCTTTTTAGAGCAGACAAAAACAAAGTCATCAGACCGGATCGGATGAAATTCATAGGATTTTTTTGGAACATAATCCAGTCTTAAAATAGCCAGATCAATTTTTTTCGTTGATAAAAGGTGCAGAATCAGATTTTGGTCTCCTTCTGTAATGTTGACCTGAATATTGGAAACCTTCTGAAACGAAGCCAGAATCTTCATGATACTGTAGTCTGTTATAAGAGGCAGTGTACCTAATGCCACAGTGCCTGCAGGTGCACTCTCATCAAGAGACGAAAGCTCTCTGATCATGGCTTCATAGGCCTCATTTATTATTTTTGCATATTTAGAGAAAAGATTTCCGCCTGGTGAAAGGGAGATCTTATTATTGGAACGAACAAAAAGGGAAGTCCCCAGTTCATTTTCCAGAGACTTGATCTGTTTGGAAAGAGCAGACTGGGAAACAAACATCTCTTCTGCGGCATTTGAAAAACTATTATATTCTAATATGGCTAAAAAATGTTTTATCTGAATAATTGTCATATGCGTTTACCTCTTCTTTTTATTATAATTTTGAAATAAATGAAAATCAATTCTTTTTTCTGCTTACCGGTTTCCTTTTTGGAATGCCTTGCAGGAGAAAGACGATTTGCATCTTGAACCGGAACAAAATATAATAAAACCAGAAATTGACAGACACGTTACGAAAAGTAAACCTAAGTCTGCAGACAAAAGAAAGGAGGAGGCAAAGGATGCCGATAGGAGTAATTATTAATGCGTTGTCAGTCGTGATAGGAGGAGTTCTCGGAGCACTGGTGGGCAATAAACTCAGTGATGACTTTAAGACGAAGATCAATATGATATTCGGATCATGTTCTATGGCTATGGGAATCAGTTCCATTGTACTGATGAAAAATATGCCGGCTGTTGTATTTTCGGTAATCATAGGTACAGCGTTTGGACTTGCCATTCATCTGGGTGATAGGATTAATGTTGCGGGCGCAGGAATGCAGAAAGTCATTTCGAAGTTCGTAAAAGCGGACAACTCCGGGATTCCCCAGGAAGAATTCATGGCTACGCTGATTACCGTGATCGTATTATTCTGTTCAAGCGGTACAGGGATCTATGGTGCAATCGTATCAGGCATGAGCGGTGACCACAGTATCCTGATTGCAAAGTCCATACTTGACCTGTTTACAGCTATGATCTTTGCATGTACTTTGGGAATGGTTGTTTCAACGATTGCGGTTCCCCAGTTTGTGATATTCCTGATACTTTTCCTGTGTGCGGGACTGATTTTTCCGCTCACTACACCGGATATGATTAACGACTTTAAAGCCTGCGGCGGTATACTGATGCTTGCGACCGGATTCCGGATGATTAAGGTGAAAATGTTTCCGACAGCAGATATGATACCGGCAATGGTGATTGTAATGCCAATCAGCTACATATGGATGACCTATGTTCTTCCACTGGTAAGCTGATAAAGTCTGAAACGAAATATGATAATAGATGCGGAGGTAAAAAAATGGCAAAAATATATGATTTGAGATCAGCACTGGATTTTCTGAAAACAAAAGAGGGACAGTATATTGAAACAGATGTGGAGGTAGACCCAAGGGCAGAGCTGTCCGGCGTATACCGGTATGTGGGAGCCGGCGGAACGGTAGCAAGGCCGACCCGGGAGGGACCGGCGATGGTGTTCAATAATATCAAAGGGCATCCGGATGCAAGAGTGGCAATCGGACTCCTTGCAAGCCGCAAAAGAGTAGGCTATCTTCTGGGCGAGAAGCCGGAGCGCCTGGGATCCCTGCTGAATCAGGCAGTACAGAGCCCCATTGCTCCTGTTGTGATTGACAATTCAAAGGCAAAGTGCCAGGAGGTTGTTCATTATGCCACGGATCCGGATTTTGATATCAGGAAACTGATCCCGGCTCCGACTAATACAGAGGAGGATGCAGGACCTTATATTACAATGGGGCTTTGCTATGCATCAGATCCGGAGACAAAGGAATCTGACATCACGATTCACAGACTGTGCCTGCAGAGCAAGGACGAGATTACCATGTTCTTTACACCGGGTGCGCGTCATCTGGGAGTGTTCAGAGAGAAGGCGGAAGCACTGGGCAGGCCTCTTCCGATCTCCATCTCTGTGGGTGTTGATCCGGCAATTGAGATTGCAGCATGTTTTGAGCCGCCCACAACGCCGTTAGGATATAACGAGTTAGGTGCAGCCGGAGCTATCCGGAAAGAAGCTGTTGAGATGACAAAATGTCTCACAATCGAGGAAAATTGTATTGCAAATGCAGAATATGTAATAGAGGGAGAACTGATTCCGGATGCCCGCATCCGCGAGGATGTGAATACAGACACCGGAAAGGCAATGCCGGAATTCCCGGGATACACTGGCGGGGCACAGCCTGCGCTTCCGGTTATCAAGGTAAAAGCAGTTACTACCAGGAAGAATCCAATCATGCAGTCCTGTATCGGACCAAGCGAGGAGCATGTAAGCATGGCCGGAATTCCGACAGAAGCAAGCATTCTTTCCATGGTTGAACGTGCAATGCCGGGCAAGCTTCAGAATGTATACTGCGCGTCAAGCGGCGGCGGAAAATTCGTTGCGGTCATGCAGTTTAAGAAGTCAATCCCTTCTGACGAGGGACGTCAGCGTCAGGCAGCACTTCTGGCATTTTCAGCATTCAGCGAACTGAAGCATGTATTTCTTGTTGACGAGGATGTGGACTGCTTTGATATAAAGGATGTAGTATGGGCTATGACTACCAGATTCCAGGCAGATGTGGACATGATTCCGATTCCGGGAGTGCGGTGCCATCCGTTAGACCCGTCTAATGACCCTTCTGTTTCGCCGTCAATCAGAGACCACGGAATTGCATGCAAGGCAATTTTTGACTGTACCGTACCATTTGCAGAAAAGGCACGTTTCCAGCGTTCAAAGTTTAAAGAATTAGATCCAGCTCACTGGGTTCCCGAATTATTTCAATAATAAGGGAGAAACCGTTGCTATGAGCGGCCTTCCAGGCCGTGAATTGTAACACAAAATCTTTAGCGGGGCCGGGGACGGAAGTCTCCAGCCTCTTTTTGTGATATAGGAAACTTCGTTCCCTGTATCACAAAAATGTGAATCGTAACCGCTGGAACGTAGAAAGCGAGGAGAATAAGATATGAGAATTATTGTAGGAGTATCAGGCGCAACAGGAGTTGAAATGAGCTATTATCTCCTGAAAGCATTAAAGAGTATTGAGGATTGTGAAGTGCATCTTGTCCTGAGTAAAGGGGCAAAGATTACCTGGGAGCTGGAGAGCAGCATCCCCATTGAAAAGCTGACCGCCCTGGCAGATGTAGTCCATGATAATAAAAATCTTGCGGCATCTATATCCAGCGGTTCCTTTGTGACAGACGGAATGATCATCATGCCCTGCAGTATGAAGACACTGGCAGGTATCACTGCGGGATATGCGGAAAATCTGATTGTCCGTGCCGCGGATGTCTGTATGAAGGAAGGAAGAAAGGTAGTCCTTGTTCCGAGGGAAATGCCCCTCAGCCGCCTGCACCTCAGAAATATGATGTCTGCGTCAGAGTATGGCTGTGTGATCGTGCCGCCGGTACTGACTTTTTACAACGGTCCGAAGACACTGGATGACCAGATTAATCATATTGTAGGAAAGATTCTGATGCAGTTCGGGATCACCTTTGATAAATTTGTACCATGGACGGGAGCAATGGAAGAGGAGTAAGAATGATATGATAAGAGAAGAATTATTCGGAGGATTTTACCTTCATTGTGATGTGATTCCCATGGGCAGGGATTATACGCTGGCGGTGTACGGAGGGGACACGCCGCATGTAGGGAGTGTGGTTATGTCAGTTGCACGGCCAAGCCTTACTGGTGAGGGAACCGGCGTTACATCGTCAGTTCTGACAGGAGTTGGACATAAGGATGATGTGGTGGCAAAGATATTTGCAGAGACAGTCGCAAAGAAAAAAAATTGTACGGTGGTCTGTGCTTGTGGGATCCATGTGGATCACATGGAGGCTGCGCAGATTGATCTTGTAAAAGAAAAGAGCAAAAGGCTGCTTGAGCGGGTTGTTGCGTCAATTTGTTAAAATAAAAACTATGGTAGCGGAAGATATAGACGAATGTTATAATAAAACCAGTTAATTTACAAAAAATAATAACTGATGACAGATAATAGGAGTAAACATTATGGATGAAGTAGTATTAGTAGATATGATGGATCGGGAGACAGGCAGGGAAGAAAAAATAACAGCCCATGAAAAAGGCATGCTTCATCGGGCATTTTCGGTATTTTTGTTTCATGGGGATTCCCTGCTGTTACAGAAAAGAGCATCCTCAAAGTACCACTGCGGCGGACTTTGGACAAACACATGCTGTTCTCATCCACGGGCAGGAGAAGAAGTGAAGGAAGCGGCAGTGCGCAGACTTAAGGAAGAGCTTGGGATCTGTGTGGATGATCTGATGGAGGTACATTCCTTTGTATATCATCAGGAATTTGAAAATGGTCTTACGGAATTTGAATATGACCATGTGCTGACAGGAGAATATAGCGGCACATGGGTGGAGAATCCGGATGAGGTTGAAGAGGTAAAATGGGTTAGGCTTCCTAAACTGCTGGAGGAGGTCAGGAAGAATCCGGCGGCCTATACACCATGGTTTATTGTAGCGCTAAAAGAAGCGGCAAAGGGGCGGGTATAATATGAGTTTTCTTTTTTTATATATTCTATGGTTCATATGGAATGGGAAACTGACTCTGGAGATTGCAGTGCTGGGACTGATTATCTGCGGCGCTTTATATCTGTTCATCAACAGGTTTCTTGGATACAGTATGGAAATGGAGCGGAAGCTTTTGCGGCGCTCTGGCAGAGTAGTCCGGTATCTTCTCTTTCTTCTTGCGGAGATCATTAAGTCCAACCTTGATGTGGCGAAGATGATTCTCGCGTTTGACACAGAGCCAGAGCCGGTGCTTGCGAAGTTTACCACGGATCTGCAGACAGAGACAGGTCAGGTGATCCTTGCGAATTCCATCACCCTGACTCCCGGAACCTTGACGGTGGATCTCCATAACGGAGAGTATCTTGTCCACTGTCTGGACGAAGGGTTTGCAGAAGGGATGGAGCAGTCGGAGTTTATAGAGAGAATCCGCAGACTGGAGCAATAGATGCAGCCCTGCAGATGAAGTATCCTCCATTCTGATGGAACAAAATTCAGATGGATTCACAGGAAAGGAGAAGGAGATGATTCATAATTTTCTACTGATTGTATTAGGGGTGCTCTCCGTCATGAGCCTCCTGTGCCTGTTAAGGCTTGTACTGGGACCAACAGCTGCGGACAGGCTCCTGGCGGTAAACATGCTGGGCGGAATGGTAATCTCCGCTATAGCGGTGCTGTCGCTGCTCCTTGAGGAGGCATACCTTCTGGATATCAGCTTCATCTATGCCCTGATCAGTTTCCTGGCTGTAGTGGTGCTGGCGCAGATCTACATTGGGGCATCCCGCATGCAGTACCGGCAACAGGAAGACAGCGCTGCAGGGGATGAGTCTACAGAGGGGAACAATGAGTATGCTGCCGGGGAGGCGGCAAAATCCGCAGGAGAGGAGGGCATGTGAAGTGAATATACTGAATATTGTCCGGTATTTCCTGGGAGCGGTCCTGATCACCGGGGGGCTGGTGTTTGACGTAATCCAGCTTATCGGGTTCTTCCGCTACAAATATGTGATGAACCGGATCCATGCCGCAGCAATCGGGGACACACTTGGCGGCGGCCTGATTCTTTTAGGCGTTTTTCTGATAAATGGATTTAACCTTGCGGGTCTTAAGATCCTGTTCATCATGGCATTCCTGTGGCTGACCTCCCCGGTGGCGGCACACATGGTGGGAAAGCTGGAGGTGCTGTCAAAGGAGCATCCGGAGGACTGCTGTCCGGTAAAGAACCTGCCTGGTGCGGGTAGTCTGGCAGAGTCAATTCCAAAGGATTTCCTCCAGGTAAAAGAGATGCCCGGTGCGGGGAACCCGGCAGAAATATCTCCGGAGGCAGACGTCAGGATCAGAAAAGAAAAGCAGACAGAGGAGGAACAGGCATGACAATTATAATGGTAATTCTGCTCATATTCCTTGTGATATGTGCAGTGGCGGTCAGCATCAACAAAAACCTGCTGAACTCCATCCTGATCTTCATGTCCTACAGCCTTGTGATGTCGGTCGTGTGGATCATCATCGAATCCCCGGATCTTGCCATCACGGAGGCGGCAGTAGGGGCCGGGGTGACCTCCCTGCTGTTTTTTCTGACACTGAAAAAGATACAGAAGATATCACCGGACAGTGATCTCCCGGATGAGGAGGAAGACCATGAGTAGAAAACGTGAGGAAAAAGAATATCAGAAAAGCTTCCCGTACCGTTTCTCCCGGTGGCTTAAGGGGGAGGAGGATCCCTTTATCGGACGACTGGAGATGAAGCCCCAGGTACCCCGTGAGAGCCCGGAGCGGCACTTCGACCCCTCGGACTATGAGGACATAAAGCGCAGAAGCAGGGACCATGCCCACAATAAAAGGTGGCAGGGCTACGGAAAGCTCTATCAGGTCAGCAGCGTGTTCATCTGCACGGCCCTGATCGCCCTGCTGGTTTACGCGGTATCCTACCTGCCGCCGGTAGGGGAGACGGGGAACCCGGCAAACAACGAGGTTCCTGAGCGGTACATCACAAAAGGACTGGAGGAGACCGGGGCGGTCAACATCGTGACCGGGATGATCCTCAATTACCGTGCCTTCGACACCTTCGGGGAATCCACGGTGCTGTTTGTGGCAACCGGATGCGTCATGCTTATCCTGATGACAGGGAAGCCCCGGGGGAAGAGGGGGACGGCAGAAGACGGCACAGGGAATGATATGGCAGAGAGAACGTCCGTAACGGATACCGGCGATGGCATGCCAGAAGGGATTCCCGCGGAAACATCCGGAAACAGGGCATCCCTGACAGAAGCATCCAGGGTCCGGGGGACAGAAACCGGGAAGCAGATATCCGTAGGATCCGTGGGAACAGAAACCGAGAACCAGCTATCCATGGGGACAGAAACCGGGGAACCGGAAACGGAAGAAACAGCCGGCACAGATCCGATCCTGCAGGTGATTGCAAAACTAGTCTGTCCCGCGGTATTCTTATTCGGAATCTATGTCATCCTCAACGGCCACATTTCCCCGGGCGGAGGCTTCTCCGGCGGGGCAATCATCGGCGCAGGACTGATCCTCTATACAAACGCCTACGGATTTGAAAAGACAGAGCGGTTTTTTACAAAGAAAACCTACACGGGAATCAGCGTGTCGGCCCTCTCCTTCTACTGTCTGGCGAAGAGCTATTCCTTCTTCACGGGGGCGAACCACATGGAGAACATGATCCCGAACGGGACGCCCGGGGCCATTATCAGCAGCGGCCTGATCCTGCCGCTCAACATCTGCGTGGGACTCGTCGTATCCTGCACCATCTACGCATTTTATGCACTGTTCAGAAAAGGAGGGCTGTAGCATGGGAAATAATCTTGCCTCAAACTTTGCCGAGATTGCGGCAGTGGTCCTGTTCGGGATCGGGTTTACGGACCTGTTCCTGCATAAGAACCTGATCAAGAAGATCATCGGCTTAAACATCATGGACACGGCAGTCTATCTGTTCCTTGCGGTAAAGGGCTACATATCCGGGCTTAAGGCCCCCATTATCGAAAACGGGGTGCAGAGCACGGAAGCCTACATCAACCCCATACCCAGCGGCCTTGTCCTTACCGGGATCGTGGTGTCCGTCTCCGTGTCAGCCCTCATGCTGGCCCTTACGGTGGCCCTGTATGAGCGCTACCACACACTGGATCTGGACATGATATCACTCAAGATGAAAGGAATGGAAGAATGAGCTTTGTACAGAACGTTCCCTGCTTTTCCATCCTGATGACGATGTTCGCCGCGATCCTCTCGTCAGCAGCCGGTGGGAAAACAGCACGGAAAATCAGTATCGGAATCGCGGCCGCAGTGGGCGTCATGTCTGCCTTCCTCCTTGTCTTCCTTATGGGGACAGGGGACAGCTATGCCTATATGATGGGGCATTTTCCCGCACCCTGGGGCAACGAGCTGCGTGCGGGGATGCTGGAGGCAGCCATGGCGCTTCTGTTCTGCATCATCATGCTCCTGTCCCTTCTGGGCGGGGGAGAGGAGGCGGCAGAAGACGTAAGGGAGG
>CAJTIU010000065.1 GCA_910576335.1 Lachnospiraceae bacterium | reverse complement strand
AGCAATGAAGAACTATTAAAAAGGCTTTGCGGCCTAAAATAATCAGATAGAGTTATCAGAAATTTTTATTGCGCTGTTTTCTTGAAACAGTGGCTTCACTCATTGTTTTTCTGATAACTCTTTTTTTCTGATAAGGGCGTTTATCATGAATTCATGATAAACGCCCGAAACTGTAAAAATGGCTCTGCCAGTACGGGGAATTGATGCTTGCGTAGCTGATCGGATCGCCGCAGTGTATCATTGTCCCGTTGCCACAGTAAATCCCCACATGGCTCACTGCCCCGGCTGAATTGTAAGTCCCGGTAAAGAAAATAATATCCCCTGCCTTTGCGTCCGATGCGGAAACAGGCGTACACTGGTCATAAATCCCCTGTGCGGTGGTTCGTGGAAGGTTATGTACCCCGCTGTTGGTAAATACCCAGCAGACAAAACCGGAACAGTCAAAACTTGTGGAAGGGCTTGAACCGCCCCACACATACGGGAATCCTAAATATTTTGCGGCTTCCTCCATAAGCGCCTGCACCGATGCGCCATCGTAAGCATCCGGCGGTATGGCGTTCCCCGGCAATCCGCCCGGCGTTTCCCCGTACAATGTACCTTCGCCCACATCAAAATAAAACAGCGGGTTGTAATACTCCCCGTTATATAAACATTCGATATGCAAATGGCTTCCTGTGCTGCTCCCGGTATTGCCCGTTGTGCCAATGACTGCCCCTTTTTCCACTGTCTGCCCCGCACTCACGCTGATGCTGTCCATGTGGGCATACTTGGTTGTATAACCGTCTATCTCAATCGCCACATAATTCCCGTAGTGGCTGTCGTATGCCGCCGCTGTCACCGTACCGTCATGCGCCGCATATACGGTTGTGCCTTTCGGGACTGCTATATCCACACCCCGGTGAAATTCCTCATTCCCTGTGACCTCGTTTTTCCGGTATCCGTAATAGCTTGACACATAGTAATACCAGTAGAGGTTAAGCGGAGAAGCAAACTCCTGAAGCAGACCGTTCGTTTCCCGGTACATGGCAAAAATCTCCGCCTGTCCGGTATCCATTTTCCCGGAAACAATATTCTCAAGCGGTATGACCGTAAGTGTCACTCTGAGGATACTGACCTCGTATTCTTCCTCGCTTTCCTCCCCGGTATCCGGATCAGTGACTGTCCTTGTCCTCGTTTCCGTATCCGGCGTAAGCGTCAGCGTATACATCTCATCGAAAAGAGCCTGTATTTCACTTTCCACCCCGCTTGCGGTAAACTCCGTATGGACTGCGGATAAATAACTGATAAGGGTAAACGGGTTATGCCCGATTGCCCCAAGATTATAGGAATATTCGTCATACCCCGGATTGTCTGTTTCCACCCGGTCAATCTCATTCTGCAGGTCAAGCTCCAGACGGGTAAATTGTAAATCGGCGGCGTCGATCTCCTTTGGCTGGCTTAAATAACTCGCCGCTAAAATCGTAGACTGCGTATCCGCAAACATCGCCCCGCAGGACGATACAGAAACCATAATCATCATAAGGAGCAGAGCCATGATACCCACCGTCACAAGCAAGCCCGCATTTTTCCTTGCAAACTCCTGTAACTTCCTTGCCACAGTGACCGCACCGTTTTTCGCCTTTTCAAACGCCTGCTCCGCTGCCTTAGATGCCGCCGCTTTCTTCCTCGCTTTCATGTATTCCCGCTTGATGCGCTGTTTCTGCAACCGCTTCTGCAATGTTTTTTTCTGCATCTGCGGATTTTCCTCCAAAAACTTCTGGTACTGGAAATTGACTTCCTTTTTAAACTGCTTTTTTTCCAGCTTTGCCACCTTCGCCCGCTGTTTCTGCCCTTTTCCTTTTATCTGCCTTTTGACGAAAGAAAACAGTTCTTCCCCTTTCTGCTCTGATTTGTGTGCGCCCTCCACCGCTGAATTTTCTTTCTCCGTTTCAGCAATCTTCCCATGCACAAAATTCCGGCTCTCATTCCGCATCCGGCGCATGGTTGTTTTGGGTATGCCCTCCTGCCTGAAGGGTTTTTCCTTATCCAGAGGGACAACCACATATTTTCCCTTCCCGGTTTTCTCGTCAAATACTCTCTGCAAAGTGTATTCCCTTGTCTTTGGCAGCTTTGCCCTTGCCTTCTGTACCTTCTTCCCGGCTTTTTCTGCCTGCCGCTGTTTTTTTTGCAGCTTTTTACTGCCCGTAAAATCAGAACCGCCATCCTCCTGAAAGGCATTTCCCGTATTCTCCGTAAAAACATCTTCCGCAAAGGTACTATTTTTTGTGTTTTCCCTGCCCCGGTGTTCCTTCTGCACCCGTTTTTTGTGGTATTTCCCTTTTTCCTGCGACTGCCTGTAAGTATCCCTCCGGTGGTAATCTTCCGTATCCGGCTGTTTTTTCTCCATTTCCTCCGGCTGGCTGAAATTGTTCTGCCCGGTAAAAGCATTATTTTCCTTTCCAAAACCAGACTTTTCTTCCTGCCCTGACTTTTGGACTTTTTGTCCAAAAGTTTCCTGATGCGCCTGCATACTCTTTTCCGCCCGCCTTTTCCCGGCTGCACCATGCCCCGGCTTCCCGGTATTGGCATCCCTCGGCTGATAGGCAGCATTGCCGCCACCTGTAAAAGCACTGCCAGCTCCCTTACGGAACTCTACATTTACTTCTTTACGGCAGGCGGTATCCTGTCTTTTCTTCCCTTTCTTTTCTGCCATTAACTTTCCTCATCTTCCTTCGTTACGGATTCCTCCGGTTTTGTGTTCATAATCGCAAATGTTTTTGTATCAGCCGGGTACTTATCCACGAATGGGATTACCACGTTGTCAAACAGTATCAGACCACTTCCCGGCTCGGAATTGGTAACGTGCATGAGCTGTTTTTCCGACAGCCCCAGCTTATCCGCCAGGATATGCTGGTCTTTGGCGTTCTGGTTTAACAGGTACACAAAATCGCTGTTCCCCAAGATGCCCTCGATTTCCTCCGATTTCAGAAAATCGCCCACGTTCTGCGTCAAGCCTGTCGGTATCCCGCCCCACTTCCTGAAACGCTTCCAAATCTCCACCGAATAAATGGCAGTCTGCTTTTCCTTTAAAAGCAAATGGAACTCATCACAGTAATAGCGTGTGGCAACCTTGCGCTCCCGGTTCTGTGACACCCTGTTCCAGACTGCATCCTGTACAATCAACATTCCAATCTCTTTTAACTGGTTTCCCAAATCACGAATGTCAAAACACATGATCCGGTTGTGTGCGTCCACGTTAGTCCTATGGTTAAAATAATTCTGTGAGCCATGCACATACAGCACAAGGCTGTTTGCAATCCGAACCGCCTTCTGCTTCGCTTCCCGCTGCATCTCCGGCGCAACGTCCCTCGGCTCATACTTTAACAGTGCATTATACAAATCTTCCAGTATGGGCATATTCTCTGGTTTTGGCTCATCAAAATATCTGTCATAGATATGCTTGATACAGGTGTCAATGATGCCTTTCTCATCATTCTCAAGACCGTTTTTCCCTCCGGCAATCAAATCGCACAGCGTAATCAGGAAATCGCTCTTTAATTTCAATGCTTCCTTATCCCCTTTGTGGGAAAGCTGAATATCCATCGGATTTAAGAAGTCCTTTGAATTGGTGGAAAGCCTTACCACCTGCCCATGAAGCGCCTGAACCAGTGGGAAATACTCGCCCTCCGGATCGCAGATAATAATATCGTCCTTCGTAATAAGGAAACAGGATAAAATCTCACGCTTTGCACTGAATGATTTTCCGCTTCCCGGCGTTCCCAAGATTACCCCATTTGGAGTACGCAGCCTTTTCCGGTCTGCCATAATCATGTTGTTTGAAAGTGCGTTCAGACCGTAATAAATAGCCGGTGCGGGCATGAAAAGCTCCTGTGTGCAGAACGGTACAAGGACAGCGGCACTTTTTGTGGTAAGGTTTCTTTCAATCCCCACATCGTTACAGCCAATCGGCGCACTTGCCATTAACCCCTGTTCCTGTAAATACTGCAAACACCGCAGATTACAGTTTGCCTGCTGGATAATGCCGGACACCCTCTGCGTGAGGTTTTCAAGCTCCCTCTTTGTCCTCCCGTAACAGGTAATGAGAAATGTCATCTTGATAAGTTTCTGGTTGCTTGTGTTCAGATCGTCTAAAAGCTCCAGCGTGTCCTTCTCATACGTCACGATGTCCGTAGGGAGAATATCCATATCGTAGCCGCTCCGGACTGCTTTCTTCTGTTCCTCAATCTTCATTTTCTGAATGTCGGTGAGCGCACGTTTTATCATCTTGATTGCTTCCACCGGATCAATGGTCTGCATGTGCATGGTAAGGGTAAGGTTGTCATCAATGTCCAGCAGCTTCTTAATCATCTCGTCCGTAAACTTCGGCGCAATCATATCAAGATAGGACACGCTCCCGTAAATGCTGCCGGACTTAAAGCGGCTCGGATAGCGGAAATCAAACCCCGGCGGCGCAATATAATCTTTGACCGACTTCCCGGATTCTGACAGTTCCTTAAAGGAAAAACGGAAAGGCTCCATCGTACCCTGATTAAAATATTCATGTAAGATACGGAGCCTTTCCTTCCCGTCAAGACCTCTGGCATTTGTGCCGATGTTGTTTAAATTGTGTACCACATCTTTCTCGATGTTGTTTAACTTGCTCCTTGCTTCTTTGATGCCAGTGCTTTCCACGCCAAAAATAATGTACTTTGACTTGATGATGCCATTGTTTCCCTTTGCCGACTGGTGCTTTAACATCTGTGTATATTCCTCACGAATATCATTAAAATCATCGTCCTGCAGGGGAGTGTCGAACTGCTCTGCAAGAGCCTGTTCGCTGACCTGCCTGTTAAATAGAAATAACTGGAATTTTATGGACGGATCGAAATAGTTAATCAGTTTGCTGTATTCCTCCAAAATATCCGCCTGATCTTCTACCTCCAGCAAATCATAGTTAATATCAAAAAATTCCACCATTTTTGTATAATAAGCGTCCGTTACCTGACAGATTCCGTCCCGGTACATTTTTTTGAATGTTATGGTTTTCTGTGCGGTATCCGGCTTTGCCTGCTCCCGGCTGTTCCCGGCAAGGATACGTTTAAGCTCCGCTAACCGCTTCTTTTCGGAAAAAGTCAGTCCTGCCTTTTCCGGCGTCTGTCTATCTTTCTGCGGCTTTGGCTTTCCCACTGCCACCTTTTGCTGAGGATTTTTTAAAAGCCTTTTCTTCAAGGAAACATACCTCCTTCCTGATTTTTTCCCGTTCCTCCAACTGCTCGTAGAGGTTTTCCGATTTATACGGTCTGATTCCCGGCGTGAGTACCTTCTGCCGGAGCATGAAATATAAAATCTTCTCTGCCGGGAAACCGTCTTTTTCATACATTGCCAAAAAGAAGAATGGCAGCATTGCGCCCACCATGATAAGCGCCGCCCCCTGTGTGCCTAATACCCCTTTTGTAAAGAAGTATAAGGGAACACCCACAAGGGCAGCTCCTGAAAAGCAGATAATCTGCCTTTTGGTAAGGTTCAATGCTACTTTTGTCTTGATTCCACTCAGGTCTTTTGGCACTGGTACTGAAATTGCCATAAATACTGCTCCTTTCGTGGGCAATGCCCGCCAAGCACAGCCTTTCGTGCTTAGTGGGCATTAAAAATTGATTTACTGAGAGAGCCTGTCTTAAACAAACTGAAACAGAGGATTACGGTATATGCCGCTACCGACCATAATGCGCTATGCAGATTTCCTGCGACTGCGACGCTGGCAACCAGCACCGCATAAATCGCCACGCACACCATGATGAAGAACCCCTGAAACGCAAGTGCGACAAGCCCTTTTAAATAATTCGTTCCGATTGTACCCCATTCCCGGTTGGTAACTGTCGCTGCCGGGATTGGCGCTACTGATACATAAAGGTATATTTCAATCATGCGCCCATATAAAATGACGGTGATGAGGACGGACATGATTTTCATACATAAGCTGATTACCATAGTTTCAAGACCAAGCCCGATCAGCTCCCCGATGCTCATCGTGTCAATCTGGCTGTTGAACATGGAAGTAAGCGTTGCTTCCACATCAAGACTTGTCGAGCCTGATATGGAAGCTGCCGCCTGCGTTACCACATGGCTTCCCACGTCAAATACCGCCATGACAATATCAAAGGTCTTGGAAAGCAGCATGACAGCGATGCAAGCCTTGAATAAAAAACGGAAAAACAGGCTTGTATCAAAGTCGTGCATGTTGTTCTTGTCTATCACCATTGTTATCAGCTCATAAATCAGCACGAAGCTGATGATCATCCCCGCTATGGGGACAATCACATTCTCCGACAGTGTTTTTACCATGTTGAAAATGCCGGAGTTCCATGCGCTGGGTGTTGTGCTGACCTCCCCCGCAATCGTGCCTACCTTGTCATTGACATCGGTAAACATGGTTTCGAGATTGGACAGCACCCACCCTTGCAGCATTTCCTTTATGAAATCAGTGATTTTGTCAATGATTCCGCCCATGAAGGGTTATCTCTTATGAGAACAGTGTGGAAAGCTGTGGAATCACCGTCTGTGCCACAATGATAATGCCTCCGCCGCTCATAAGCTGCTTGATACCCTGTGATTTTGCACCCGATTGCGATAGGTAAGCCTACAGTTTCAAATGTTTCCGGCTTTTCCCCCGCTTAGCACCGTGCATGCGACTTTCACCGCACACGGCGCCCCATCGAATTTAGAAATTTTACGTTTTAAACATAACTTACACACTTCGTTACAGCATTAAAAGATTGGTTATGCGATTACAGACGTTCCCGCCAGTTTTCGCAGTCTATTCAGTTTTTCCAGTTGCTTTTTGTTCAGTTGGAGTTCATTTAGGTACTTCTGGATTGTTTCTCCCAAAGTGGCATGGATTAAGATATGTACTGCTTCGGTTACAAGAACAAGGTTGCCATATTCATCTGTACCGCCGTTTTCAAGCGGCACTTTATGGTGACAGCGAATGTCATGAGGCATAAGGTCAATGCCAGTTACGGCACACCTCCCATATTGAGCCGCAAACAGCGAAATCCGATTGTCTGCAAACTCAATCGTTTTATCCAACACAGGGTTTTGCATGAGCCATATCATCGTATCGGTATTGATACCAAGATTTTTATGGATTTCTGCCCGTCCCTCCGATGTATACCGATTGACGGTTTTCTTTTTGTGCTGGGCGTTTCTTGTTTGGACATATCCCATTGGAATGAGAGGGTGTCCGTTTAGAAACCTTAGCTGTTTACTCTTGCCATACCGTTCCTTGATAAATCCACGTTCCAGTTTTCCTTTTGATGTCAATTCCCGCAGTCTGTTTGCCATTTGCAGTTTCAGTCCATAGGACAGCTTTGGAAAATCTACGCTGATGTGTGTTGCCAGACGGTAATAATTGTGCAGTCCGGCAACCACGGAATTGTATTGCTGAATGGCGATGTATTGCGCCCGGTCATCTGCCGGATTCTGTATCGCCCGGATAGCGGCAGATATTTTTCCCTTTGCCTGCTTTATGGCTTTATCGCTCATGTGTGAACAGACCACGTATTTTTTCCCTTTGGGACAGACTTTCATCTTAAATCCCAAAAACTCCGAATACCGCTGTTTTAGATTGATGACTTTAGACTTTTCCGGGCTGATTTCCAGCCCGAGCCGGTCTTTTAACCATAGCCCCGTTGCTTCAAACGCCTTTTCAGCGTCCTGCCGGCTCCGGCAAAAGATTTTGAAGTCGTCAGCGTACCTCACGATGTACATTTCTTTGAGTCTGCTCCGCCTGAGCGCCCGGTAGGTGTGACTTTTAATATCTGTACCGTGGGCGTTCTGCCGGGTTTTGTACTCGTAATGGGTAGGCATTTCCTCCCACTGGGAAGTCACCCACCAGTCAAGCTCATTCAGCACTATGTTGGAGAGCAGTGGCGACAAAATGCCGCCCTGCGGCGTTCCTTTGGTTGGAGTTGTCCTCGTTCCATCTGGAAGTACCACCTGTGCCTTTAACATCTGCTTGACGATACACAACAGCTTTTTGTCCCGGATACCCATTTCCCACATCTGCCTTATCAGCTTGCCGTGGCTTACATTATCAAAGAAACCACGAATATCAATATCCACCGCATAATGCAAGTGCTGTACCTGCATGAGCCGACAGCATTGTGCTATGGCGTGTTCCGTAGAGCGGTTCGGACGGAAGCCGTTGGAACGCTCATGGAACTTTGCTTCACAGATTGGTTCAAGCACTTGTAAAATACATTGCTGCACTATGCGGTCAACAATTGTAGGAATCCCCAGCGGTCTTGTTTTTCCGTTGGGTTTGGGGATTTCCACCCGTTTCACCGGGCGGGGAGTGTACCAACTGAACTGTTTTTGAATAAGACGGACGTATTGTTCCTCACGAAGTGCGGCAAGGTCTTTGATTGTCCGCTTATCCACGCCGGGAGTACCGCTTCCTTTGTTGCCCTTAATTGTCCGATATGCCAGTTTGATGTTTTCCTCACTTGCAATCAGGCGCATGAGGTTCTGAAAGGTCTTGCCGTTCAGGCTGTCAGCATACAGACTGTCAAAGATGCTTTGCAGGTCGTAATACTCCGTATAGCGGATTTTGCTTTGTTTTGGTTTGTGCTTTTGCTGCTCCGAAGTCAACACAGGCACCCACCCCTTTCGGTTAGGATTTTCTTTGTCATACTCGAAGCTGTGTTTGTTATGTTTTCAGTTTTTGTTTCTAAATCCGACTGGTGGCTATCCCTCCACGGGCTTTTTATTCCCGCTTCATAGGTACTGTGCCACCACTTTCGCCAGAATTAAGATAAGTTATAGCGATAGTGGAATATCATAACTGATATACCAGCATTCCCTGCTGGTTTTCGCTTTTCCTTATCAGCGTGACATCAGCCTGCAACAGCCTTATCATTCACGTCCCGGTTTACCACGTTCCAACAATCCTATCATTGAATACTTTTAGGCGCTTCCTCTAAGCCTGTGTCCAATTCAAAGAATCTTACCGCCTGTAACGGTATGTGGACGTTCATAACAACCAATCTTACTAATCCACGGACACCCCAATTTAATGGGGAAATGCCTTTCGACAAATCCAAACGTTTAGACCCGTACATTCGGAAGTACGCCAGTATTTTCATACATTCTCACCATGAGTATCCGACACCCGGCATATAGGTGACGCCGTCCACCTCTGGACAGGTTTCGTGCGGTAAAAAAATCCCGCTTACGGTCACTCTCTGCCGACTTCACCGAGCTTTTGACGGTTAGGCAGTTGCATACCGCCGCCAATCGGAGTATCAGTGTGGGCGTTTCAAGGCGTTACCCTATCATTCCACCCATCGGATTGTCAGTTCTCCTAAGATTTCAGGCTATTTAGCCTTTCGACTTAGTGCGTAACCTTTTCAGTTACGAACGTGTCGCACGATTATCATTTCCATATCCCTCAAGCAGATTGATGACGCCCCATACGCCCACGCCTGCTCCGATTGCTGTTACGACTGTCTTTAATCCTGTTACCGCTGTTGTAAAAAATGCCATTATTCTACCTCTTTCTTTCTCATCAAAATTTTTTGTCTGGTTTCTGAAAGAGTTTTTCGTGTAAATTGCCCTGCCTTATGGTAAGATAAAGACAGGGCAATCCTTTAGGAAGAACCCTGCGGGCATCCGGCACATTCAGTTTGGCGATTGGCTGTTCCGGGTGCTTTGTTTTTTGTCCTTTCCCAAGTACATTCAAAACTCCGTTCCACTTCTGGACTTTTTGTCCAAAAGTTCTGTGACTGGTTTGCAAGTTCCATATTCAGTTTTTCAGTATTCAGTTGTCATGCTTCAAGAACGCCCGCATCCTCCACCTCATCAACGGTATCATTGTCCCTGACTTTTGCTTTGCACAGGTTCTTCACATATTTTTCGATGTCTAAGGCGTTCTTTTCATCATAATCGGACAGGAGCTTGTACTGCTTGTGCTTCGTGATGTCAAACTTATTGGAGAAGAATGGTCTTACCCCTCTAAGCTGCATGATGCACTTGCCCCCGTCCATGACCGCAATCTCATCTTGGCTCATAAGCTCTTTCCCGGTCTTTTGGTAGTTCAGACCGTAGGACTGCGACGTACCCCTTGTATCCGAGGTATTGTAAAGGTCTATTGTTTCTTTACCCAAAATTTCCGCCATCTCTTTTAAGGTGGTCTTTTCCTTCCCTCCGAGGAATAAGGTGGTATCACAATTCCCTTCAATGGTGTCGGCGTTATCCTTATAAATCGCTTTAAGCTGCGACTTCGACTGCAAAATAATGGAAGCTGATATTTCCCGGCTGCGGATTGTAGCGATCAGCTTCTCAAACTTTGGTATCTGCCCGATGTTCGCAAACTCATCGAGTAAGCAGCGCACATGGACAGGCAGCCTTCCATGATACACATCATCTGCCCTGTCACAGAGCAGGTTAAAAAGCTGCGTGTACATGATTGATACAATGAAGTTAAATGTATCGTCCGTATCGGAGATAATGACAAACAACGCTGTCTTTTCATCCCCCAACATATCAAGTCCCAACTCATCATAACTTGTCAGGTCACGCAGCTCCTTGATGTCAAAGGGCGCTAAACGTGCGCCACAGCTAATTAAAATACTTTTCGCTGTCTTGCCCGCCGCCAGTTTGTATTTTTTATACTGCTTAACTGCAAAATGCTCCGGCTCTCTTTCCTCCAGCTCATCAAACATCAAATCAACGGGATTTTTAAATTCCTCGTCATCCTCCCTCGCTTCACTTGCGTTTATCATGTCAAGCAGGGTGGTAAAATTCTGTTCTTCCTCCACGCACTCATACCAGATGTACCCGATCAGTGCGGTATAGTAGAGCTTTTCGGCTTTCACCCAAAAATCCTCGCCGGATTGCTGCCCCTCCCCTTTGGTGTTTAAAATGATTGTGTTTACAAGTTTCAAAATGTCCTTCTCGCTCCGGATATAAACGAGAGGATTGTAGTGCATGGACTTCTTGAAGTTAATGGTATTCAGCACTTTTACCCGGTAATTGTTCTTTAAGAGCATTTTTCCGCACTCGACTAACACAGTGCCTTTCGGATCAGTGACAACATAGCTTGAGTGCATCTGCATCAGGTTCGGTTTTACAAAAAACCTCGTCTTACCCGAACCAGAACCGCCGATAACAAGGATATTTTTATTCCTCGCATACTTCGGCTGTCTTGGTCTGCCTGACATCATCAGCCTTTCCGTTTCGGTAAGCAGCACATTGTTCTCAAAGACCGGATCGACATAAGGCTCTATATCCTTTGCGTTTCCCCACCTTGCAGAACCGTACTCCATTCCATGCCGGAATTTCTTGGCGTTTTTGGCTTTGAAATACACCACAAGACGGAGCGCAACGCCGCACCCTGCTCCTATCAGCAAATCTTTTGGGTAAAAACTCGGTAACGGGTTAGAAAATAAGTCCTCCATTCCCGCCATGACCGCCATCATCTTTGCGGAAGCGTCCTGCCCCGGCGATACCCGCCACAACCACGCTATTTTGTCGCAGAAATACCCGGCAAGCACATAAGGCAGGTTCATAAGGAGAAGTTTCTTTTTATCCACATTCCCTGTCTTTGCCTTGAGCTTTTCGGGAATGGATTTTAGGTCTTTGGCAATGCCTTCTACGATTTTACTCATAATGACTGCCCCCTGTCCTTCTGGTGTTCCCTTGCCCGCTCCCGGTTTTTGTCTTTCCCTAACTGCTCCCGGAACTCCGCCAGCTTCTCCTTTACGGAGATGCGGTCATGCTTTTTCTCATTAACTTTTACAAATTCCTTAAATGCCTGCGTAATCACGTCGGCATCCTTGCCCTTGAAAAATACCATGTACTTCGGCGGCGCAACCGTCTTATCTTTCTTCACAGCAAAGTCTACATTGTATTTCCTCGCCACTCTCTCAAAAGACTTGATGTTGTTATCCGTAACCTCAATGCCCGAAGCACCCATACCCTGACCGACCAGATCTTTCACTGACATTTTCCCATGTGATGCCTGTTTCCCCTGTTTCCGGTGTTCCAGATACATCTTCATTGCCTTTTTCAGCACATCGGCAGTCAGCCGGGAAGATTTAAACACAAGGGCAATCGTTTTCTGTGTTACTTCCTCCTGCATGGTTTCCCTCCTTCTTTTTTATTGCTGTACCCCCGTCAGGGTGGGACATACAGCCTGTAAAGCAGATATTTCATAAACTCTCCTTTCCACTTCTGGTCAAAAAGTCCAAAAGTTTCCTAAATGCAAAAAGGGCAGCTACAAACCGCTGTTTACGGTCTATAACTGCCCTTACGCTGTTTACCATATTCAATTTACCTGTACCGGATCACCGGACACTGCTTCGTCTTTTTCCCGACTTTCCTGCGTTCCAAAGCAAAGACCATATCCCCGGTACGCTCAAAATATCCTATATCTTTCTTCCAACTCATGCCGCATTTACAGTGCTGCAAACCGATAAACTGCTGTTTCATCTTCCTGCCGCAGTTCGGGCATACCTTTTTGCTCATACCCTTTTTCTTGGTTTTCGGCTTGTCTGTATCTTCTTTCTTTTTCTCTGCCTTTTCTGGAAGCCCGTTCTCTGCTATCCTTGTTTCATAACGTGGCAATCTGTAAAGATACAGACTGTATATTTCATCAAAGGAAGCCTTTTCCGCTACCCCCTTTACCCTCTGGTAGATTTGCCCCGCAATTTTTTCACAGTCCTCTCCTTCCGGCAGCTTACCATGCTCCCTGTAATAATCACAGGTCTTTTCAAACATACCGTCCGCTATCTTTGCTTTCTGTTTCTGCTTTAAGTCTTTGTATGTCCTGTCCGCCCTTTTCAGCCGCTTCCTGTTTCCCAAATACACCACTCCTGCCTTTATCCTGATACGGTCTATTTTAACAGAAAACGCTCTGGGATTGTAAAATATCTCCCTTTTCGGAAAAGCGTTCCCATTAATTACTCTATAAACTGGAAATTAACTAACTGTTTTCAATCTCATTTTCTATAAAGTGATTTGCTATTTCAAAAGCTCTTACTCGTCTTTTCGCCAAAGTGATTTGCGACTTATATCTTTCTGAATTTTCTTTTGATTCAAAGGTTATTATTGTTTCTCGTAACTTATGCAATGTTGAATCAATTTGCCTTTTTGCTTCAATTAAATCATCCTTTGTATATTCCATTTTTGTCCTCCTCGAATCCCGATTTGTCAGCACCATTATAACTTGTTTTTAGCGGGAACACAACTTGGGAGAAACATATCTGCTGATTAACCGAAAGCATCTTTGCATTGGTCAAGGAAATACTTCTTTTTCTCCGATATTTCCTCCTGCCTGTCTTTGGAAAGCGTCTGGAATATCTCGTCATAGTCAAGCTCCGCAAGCGGCGTTCCCAACACAGGTGTTAAAACTTCATGTTCATACCATATCCGCCACAGTTCCTCAAACAGTTCTCCACCGTCCGAAAAAACCATTGCCGAATCAAAACCTTCTCCCTCGCTGAACCATTGCAGACGGACAAACCCGAACCGTCCGGCATCCGCTACCACCACATCGGTCAGGTCATACAGTTCTGCGAACGCATCCGCAATCTTCCGGCATCTTGCCCGTTGTTCTTCCGTAATATATTTTTCTGCCATATATGCTCCTTCCCACTTCTGGACAAAAAGTCCAAAAGTTACCTATTTCATTTTAAACAGTAAATCGTGCAGAGGTCAGCATATAACATAGCTTCCCCGCATTTTATCGTGTCAAACAAAAGGCACTGGAACAGCACGTTACGCACTCCCTCCAGACTGGCAATGCCCTGTTCTTTATCTGAAAAGTCTGTGCCTGAAATATCCATATCCGCCGATACTGCCCGCCTTGCCGAGATACAGTGCGTGTAAAGTCCGAGGATATATTTATCTGACATAGGGAAAGCGAATGTTTCCTGCCCGTCATAAGTTACCCGGTACTTTTCCTGTTCCCCTTCCGGCAGTTCAAAGCAGCACCGCACTGTTTCCAGATAAGTATGCCCGTCAAAATCTGGCTTTATTTTCTTCCCATACCTGCGGATTGCGGAAAATATGTTATTCCGGTCAATAAAAGAACGGGTACGCTTGAAAGCTGCTTTTTTGCCTTTCATATCCATGTAAACATTATTCCCCGTCCCTTTCCCGGCAAACCTGCCATAATCGCCTGTCCGCAACAGGTAGGACAGTACCTCTAACAGCTTTTCCCTTGATGCAATCTCCTGATAAGGGGAATCGCTGAAATCTATTTTCACAAACCTTAATGGGCAGCTTCCCTTTGCAACCTCCCGTTCCATTACCCGGTCAACATCACGCATTGACTCCATTTATCTATCTCCTTCCGGTTCGGGATTAAATAATCCCTTTTCCTGCCACCCTCCACCATACATATCATACTGTACCAACTGCTGGTAATAGTGGTTCATGGTATTCGGCGCATTGTAGAGGGCGGTCACCATGTACGCCCTGATGTTAGTTATCTTGGTTGTGGTTTCCTTCATGCAGCCAATCACATACTCCAAATGGGAGCTGTTCAGCTTCAGGAATTTTGACTTCACAAGCTCATAAGGGTAATCCTCCCCATTAACCTTTACCGTCCTTCGCTTCACGCACACAATCTCGCAGATCACCTCATAAAGTTCCTCATACAGCCCCTTTTCGCTCCAGTCACCATATTTCATGTGATGCTCATACTCAATATTTTCTTTGATGATTTCCATGTAGGCGTTGGCATCATCCATCACATCAATCATATCATTATCCGGCTTGCCCTGTTTTTCTTTTATCTCCTGTGCAGATTGATTGATTGGATAGGATTCTCCGCCAGAAATATTTGCAGAAGTATTTGTATTTGTCCCCCCGTTTTGGTGCAGACCTGTATCTGTTTTCGGCAGGAGGGTATTTCCCATTTCGTCATGACCTGTATCCAAGTTTGTCGATACCTGTGTCCCGTTCCGGATACCCCTCCCTCCCAAAATTTCCATAGGGGCATCCGATTTTGTAGAGAGTCTCCCTCCCGTTTTATCATCAGACGCACCTGCACCTGAATCGTCCAATCCGTCCATTGCAGGGATTTCCTCTGGAAATGTCAGTTGGTACAGCATATCCGGTTTCAGTTCCACATACATCACATTATTACAGACAAGCCCATCTCCATAACTGACTGTCCGGAACTCCCTCCTGATTACCTGTAATTTTTCCAATTTATCCATTGCGGTTTTAATTGTTTTCTTAGATTCTCCAAATAAATCCGCATAATACTGATAGCTCTGCCTTAGAATATCCTCAGAAAATTTCTTTTTCCAGCCGAGGATATGTCCGGTTCCCTGATCCCGCACCTCAGAAGGGCGATACCAGTAAACAATATCTGCCAGAATAACAATCGCAAGGAGATATGGTTTCCCATTCTCCTTTGTGATTGTCCTGTACCAGACAGCAGGAATAATGTTTCCGGTAATATTTATGGAACCCATTGCGTCAACAATTATGTTTCCGCTTGTTAAGTATCCCATTATCAAACAGCCCCTTCCTCTTTCCATTTATCAAGAAGCGAAATAATAATGTTTTCAATCTCCTCATTGGAATAGCTGTCTGAAAAGTATTCGCCAATCTTGTCTGATTTTATAGTGATTTTTCTTTCCTTCGGCTTTTCTTCTGACAAAATCAGCTTAACCATTGCCAATGTCAGCTCGCCACTTTTGCCATATTCTTTAAGTTTTCCGGACTGCACCATGCTGACACTGCATCCCTGTTCCCCAATGACAGCCTGTACCCACTGCTGTGCTTCCTCCGTCAGAAAGGATATATCTACGCCCTGTGAAAAACCTAATTTTTTAGTGTCCACCATTTCAAGAAGCTCATCGGAAAGCCTTGACAGCCATATATACCGCTGAACCTTTTTCGCATTTTCCCCGGCAGCTTCCCCCACTTCATCAAGGGTGTTCTTCCCTGACTTTTTCCCCTGATGCTTCATCGCTTCATACTTCATTTTGTAGGCTCTCGCCTTTTCGCTTGGTAAAATGTCCTCCCTCTGAATGTTGGAGTCCACCATGATAATTGTCGCTTCATCATCGGTATAATTGCGGACAATCACTGGCATCTGTGTTTTTCCGGCAAGCTCTGAACCCCGTTTTCTGCGGTGTCCGGCTATGATTTCATAGCCGCCGCCTGCCCTCGGTCTTGCAATGCCCGGAACCAGCACACCATACTGGCGGATACTCTCCGTTGTTTCCTCCATCTTCTCATCGTCCACCACCCGGAAAGGGTGGTCTTTGAATGTATGAAGGTCTGCAAGCGGCGCATTGATAATCTGTTCTACGGAGCTTTCCTGCCCCGCACAACCGCCGAATAAATCCTCAAATTTCTCTATCTTAACTTTTGATGCGCTTCCTGCTTTTGCATTACTGCCCATTTCCAAGCACCTCCTTTGTCAGAGAATCATAAGCTGCCGCTACCTTCCCTTTTGGATCATGCCTGTAAATGCTGACACCTTCCGCAGAAATCTCCGCCGCCCTTACCGAAATAGGGATACTGTTCGTAAATATCCTTACACTGCCCCCATAGGCTTCCTTCAGCATGGCACTGATGTCCTTTGCATAGTTCGTCCGGCTGTCCACCATTGTCAGCAATATGCCCTCAATCTCCAGCTTCAGGTTAATCTGCCGCTTTACCTTGCCAACCGTCTTAATGAGCTGCTGCAAGCCTTTGACGGGCAGGTATGCCGCCTGTACGGGTATCAGTATGCTGTCGGCACAGGCAAGGGCATTTATGGTAATCATGCCGAGTGAAGGCATACAGTCTATCAGGATATAATCGTAATTCCCCCTGACTATCTCCATGTATGACCTCAGTATTGTTTCCCGGCTCATGACATTCACAAGGGAAACCTCCAGACCAGATAATTCGATATTCCCCGGCATAAGGTCTATCCCTTCCTCATGGTGCAGGATACCCTCCGTCGGCTCTACTTCCTCGTCATTGATTAAATCCCCCATAATGGTTGCAAGCGTGACTTCCAAAGTATCCGGTTCTGTATATCCTAAACTCGCTGTCAAACTGCCCTGTGCGTCTGCGTCTATCAGCAGGACTTTTTTACCCTGTTTTGCCAGTCCGATTCCTAAATTGCTTGTTGTGGTGGTCTTGCCCGTCTTATGTGAAGCTTCACATAACGTTGGTTATGAAAAGCTATACATTATGCAAAGTTAATGATAGAAATCCTTATAAATAAAGGATTCTTTAGTTGATTTACTTTCCATAATCCATCAAGATTTAAGTGTATTTTATCAATTCACTTAAGGA
>CAJTIU010000064.1:16255-18946 GCA_910576335.1 Lachnospiraceae bacterium | reverse complement strand
TCATATATGGATTCTATTTGACAGCTTAGACAGACACAAAAAGTTATCCCGAATATTTCTCTAAGAAATGCCGCTATTACTGGCTTTCTTTGATGTATTCGGGATAATCTGACTTTCGGTATAACCACTTTTACCCCGAATTCGGGACAATACCGGCAAGCAATGCAATCTTCCGTAAGATTGCGTATTTAGCAGAAATCCCGTACCTGGAATTTCTGCTAAATGCTTGTTGGTGACATATCCCCAAACCCCTGAGATCATTGCCGTTGGCAATGGCTGCGCATTCCGTTGGAACGCTGAAAAACAAAAGCGGAGAGAACCTATTGTCGTGATTTTTGCGATTCCCTCTGCGGTTCCCGCCCGGTGGGAATGTCCAGCAAATGCTCCACATTCGCCCGGACATTATGGAGCTCCTTCATATCAGCCCTGGCCTGCTTGTAAGAAGAATAGGCTTTCCGTTTCTGTTCCAGGAGTCCGGCGTATTCTTCCCGCAGAGATTTAACGGAGGGCAGCTTTGTGATCCCCAATCCGTCAAAGTGTTTCTTTGCCGCCTGGTGCAGCAGGATTTCCGTCTCATGCGCCGCACGGAATTTTTTGCTGTACCCGGCTTTCCGGTATTCCACATAGACTGTCCGTGTTTTGGCATAATTGACGATCTGTTTCTGCAGCTCCCCGTTGGCGGCCATCTGCGATTCCAGCTCCTTGATCTGTACCGACAGCGCATTAAAATTAGCAGTAGCAATATCTGATTTTTTCTGCAAATCCTCATAGTTCATATCGCCATGCTCTTTGAGCCAGATCACCGCCTGGGAGAGCTGTTTTAAGTTGAACACCTTCGCCCAGCGTTCATATCCCGGACCTTTGCCGGAACGGATTGCCGCCTCAATATCCACCAGCAGCCCGACTTTGGAAACCGGCTTTTGTGGGGAGGTACGGCGGGACTTCGCCGTCCGTGTGCCGGCAATCCGTTCTTTGATGGCCTGCTCGGTATAGTCGCCTTTCAGCGTGTCACACCGGGTATACCGATCTTCCGGCGACAGGCGAAAGCGGAGGTGTTTTCGCTCCCGGTTGACTTCGATCCCAGCCGCCTCCAGCTTTTTCAAAAGTTCTTCAAAGTCCTTCGGCTTTTCTTCCAGGGCTGCGTCGATAGCCCGTCGTAGCTGTTCCTGATGGGAAGGCTGTTTCTGGCTTCCCATCCATGTGCCGTAATGCTCCCGGCTGGGTTTCGGATTTTCCACAATGGAAAGCCCGTGCTCCAGGCACAGCTTGTCATTCATGCGCCGGATCGCCCATGTAGAGCCCCAGAAGTTGCGGAATTTTTTCTGGCAGTCCAGCGTCGTAGAGTTTATGATGATGTGGTTATGGACATGGTGCTTGTCCACATGGGTGCAGACGACAAAGGCATGGTTTCCCTTTGTGAGTTTCAACGCCAGTTCCCGCCCGATCTGGTTGGCTTCTTCCGGCGTGACCTCGCCGGGCTTAAATGCCTGCCGGAGATGGTAGGCGATCACATCATCCGCGCCCCGGTTACGCCCGGTCAGGTTCGTATACTGGCGCTTGGATAAAAGAAACTCGGCGTCAGCGGTCCGGGTGTCGCACTCATAGCCATAAATGAATTTCCCAAAATCAGTTTTCTGTGGGTTCTTTACATAGTCAATGATGTCCGCTATGGCCGTGGAAACATCCCGGCCTTTCCCGACATGCAGCGGCATGAGCCGTGTGGTTGCCATCCCTTCACCCCCTTAATGAGAAATTTTCCCTGTTACCGTGCCGGCTCTTTATTCCCTTTTGTTTTATTACTGTGTGCCGCCTGCTGCCCGGCATTTTTATTCAGGCTGTCACGCACGGACGGTTTCTGCTCCTGGGCCGGCGCACACTCCCGTCTAGCCTGGGAGAGAAACAGGTCGGTAAGTCCGGGATTGCAGCAATCCACGGCAAAGCAGACATTCCGGTCATATCCGAAACCGTCCTTATCCTCACAGACCGGGACCGTCTGCGCCCATGCTTTATTGTCCCGTGAAATACGCCCGTCGTGATCTTTCTGCCGGACCGTGTTGGCAAGAACATAAAAAATCCGTCCAGGATCAAACTGCTGTAAGACCTGCTGCACGCACGCCGGGTCTAAACGGTTATCCCGGTAGTTGTCCGCAATGGCCTGTTCGATTGCCTCCCTGCACGCAATGTTTGCTTTGTGGGAAGCGTGGTACTGATCCAGTTCCCCATGCTCATGCGCATAGGTGGCAGAATGAAAATAAATTGGCGTTGTATCTTTCAATGAAATCCCTCCAATCAAAAAGCTGCCGTAACAGACAGCCATAATTATAGAAAAAGGGCGGGGCTGCCAATGCGCCCCGCCGAAACTGTTTAACCAAATATAAAATCTTTCAGGGCGCCATTTACGCCGCCGATCATGCCGACCAGCCAGGCCGCCGCCATCGGCAGGCCGTATGGGCTGATAAGGAACGCAATCACCAGCCAGGACATTCCCGGCCAGAACCCGGCAGCGAAGAACAGCGCCAGCGCTGCCAGAAGAACAATCCCTGACAGAATCCCCAGCACAGCGCCGGAAACCACAACAAGAAATTTGCAGAACAGATAAAGAATCCCTGTAACTATTACAAATGGAAGTGCCAGCAGTTTACCAATCAGACGCATACGTCCGCCTCCTTTCCTAATTCCATATCCGTTTTT
>CAJTIU010000064.1:0-16198 GCA_910576335.1 Lachnospiraceae bacterium | reverse complement strand
TTTTTCAGGACATCCAGGTATGCCCGAAGGGTATTTCAAAGAGAAGCATATTTACCCCTCTATTAGAATCTTACCGTGCCGGCCTGAGGAAATCAATGGCATTTCTGCCTGTTTACGAAATGTTCGCAAATCCCCGCAGCAGCTTATCCATGCCATCCCACAGACTGTCCAGACGGGTGCGAAGGTCGTCCACGTCGGCAGCGTAAATACTCCCGGTCTCATTGGCACGTCTGGCATACTGGTTTAAGTTATTGGAGCAGATACGAAGGAGCCGTATCATTTCCTGGATGTCGCTCATATCCAGATGAATGATATAGCCGTCAACCGCCATCTTGCGCAGATATGCGGACAGGTTGGTAATGCCGAGCTCCGCCATGCGCCCCTTTACCAGCTCCGCATCCTGCTCGGACATGACGAATTCCACCCGGACGGATTTTTTGTTATGCCCGGCTTTCATCGTTCCGGCTCCTTTTTCGTGGAAGGCGGTTTATGGGTGGGAGCGGCGGCTGTCCGGGACTTTTTGAGTTTTCCGCGTAAGGTATTCTTTTTCAGGCTGTCAATATATTCTTTTATGTCGCCGTTTGTGGCATGGCAGGAGCGTTTGAGCCGTTCCCGTTTCAGGATTACGGCCAGCTCCCGTTCATTCTCCGGCAGATCGGTTATCGACTTTGGGCTCCCATGTACCGGCGCCAGCTCATTCATAAGCTGCCTCCGGTCCCGATAAGGGATCGTGATATTGGCTCCGTCCTCAAACACAACGGCTACTTTTCCAATGGGGCAGGCCAGCAGCTTCACCCGCTCCACATGCGACCCATAATCAAGCGGATATATATTGCCGACCACTTTTCCGTCCTGCACGTCTTTGATCGAGAGGGCATAGGCAAGGACCGGGTCTTTCGTCTGTTCATGGTAAAACTTCCACACATTATTTGCGTGGCTGCCCTCCAGATAGACCTCCCATTCCCGCAGGGTATAGGTGCCGCAGGGCCGTGACAGCCAGAGAAGGCGCCGGTCCTCCGGTTCTCCCGATAGAGCCAGCTTTGGGATCAGTTCTTTATCCAGGTCAAAATCATCCTTGTAGTGCTGCGTGTGCAGCTCCATGATCTGCCCCAGGCTGTCCAGTATATCTACGCCCTCAAACCTTACCGCGCCCATCAGCGTTCCCTCTCTGCCATCAGTGGCGCTGCCTGCCTTGCTTCATGCTCCGGGTGGCCTGCCTTCAGCCGTTCCATCAGGGAAGGTTTCTCTGCCGTTTCCTCCGGCAGCGTCTCCGGGGCAAGCTCCCGGATTTCCTCATAAGTCTGTCCGTCCGTCAGGTCAGGGCGCACAGGCGGTTCGTTGTTGAGGCGTCCGTCCAGCATATTGTAATTGCCGGTCTGTCCTTCCTCGTAAAGCTCCGCATTATGCAGATAGCTCTCCGGCGCCTGGAAGGGCTGTCCGGCAAACATGATCTCCCTATGGGGCGTAAACTGTGAGAGCACGCCGTCCCGGAGCCTTGCAAATTCTTCATACTGACCCAGGGTAAGGCCGCGCTCCAGCATTTCCGCCTGGGTATGCGCCCAGCCCTCCCCATAGAGAAAATAGTACATATCCGGCTGGTCGCAGACAAAGCACAGGGAGCCGTCCTGGTTGTCATAATAAGACGCCTGCATATCCTGATAGTGGCAGCGTTCCTCACGTCCCAGGTACACCCGGTTATCTGCGCCCAGCATGGCGACCATGCCCGCATAGTTGCTGTGGACCGCAGAGCGGATTCCCACCAATGGGTCCGCCTCCGGCATGATCTGCCTGCCGGGAATCTCATTGCGCTTTTCCGCTGCGTCATTTCTCGGCGCCACTTCCTCATGGGCGCGGGCATCCAAATCCGGCTGTGCCGCACGTTTTTTAATTGCGCCCGGTTCCGGCTCTTTTTCCTCCACATAGTAGTGGACATTCGCCGTGGCATGGCGGCCGGCCTCGTCTGCGTAATCCTGGGCGGCTTTTTCAGAATCAAATTCCAGAGGCTTTCCGTCCTCTTTGCACCAACCCTCCGCACGTCCAAAAATGGAAGAGCCGCTGCGGACCGCCCATACGCCGTATACTTTTTCTTTTCCCATCCTGACCCTCCTTACCGTTCCTGCTGTTTCGGCGTTTTCTGCTTCTTGCCCGGTTCCGCCGTTTTTGTTTCTTTTATCTGCTGCCGGACCGAGGCCCTGTGCTCCGGCTCCCTTTCTGAATCCGTGATATTGACATATTCGCCAATGATACAAAGTGCCTCCCCATAACTGCCGGAAGCAAGCACCCTGTCCTTCATTTCCTTTGCCTGGTCTTTCAGGCCATGCTCCCGCAGGGTACGGGCCGCGATCCCCACCAGGTTAAAAATATTACCGTCCTGGCCGATCAGCGCGCAGTCCGGTTTCTCCGGCTCCGGCGAAGGCTCACTGATAAAGCCGCCCAGACGGTTCGGTACAAAATCGGATAGCCAGGTACCCCCGAAATCCGCATGGGTCTGTAACCGCCAGATGGCAAGTTTCCCGATGTCCAGCTTTACATCCTCGAAAGGGTAGAGCAGGCAGGTAAGCTCCCCATACTGGAAAGCTGAAACGTCCTCAAATTTACTGCCGTCCTTCAAAATGCCCGCCCCGGTGAACATATCATTGATCCCGTCCACCCATTCCTTCAAATCCCCGCCGCAGCCCTGCAGGATCAGGCCGTCTCTGCCCTCCATGCCCCGCAGGTCATCGGTTGTGATCGTGTTGATATTCATAAAACCGCCTCCTATCGTTCCTGTTGATGGTTGGTTTTCTGCCGGGTGGCTTTGGCCTCCGGCTGTTTTTTTAGCTGCTTACGGACGGAAGGCTTTACTGCCGGCTGCCACATATCCGTTAAGATGGCAGAGGCCGGCTGTTCCCATTCCTTCCCGAATCCACGGATCACAGTCCCGTACATGATCCCGTTATCCGCAAACATTTTCAAAGTGTCAAATGCCCGGTCAAATAATTCTATATTCCTTGCATCCACGCTGGGCGCAAAATGGATCACTCCTACAGGGTAATCCCCTCCGGTACCGACCCAGCCCCGGACAAATGCGTCATAATCCTTTGTAACGCCGGCAGCCGCAAGCTCACCGGCATGGCTGGAATCCAACAGACTTGTCACTGCATACTGCCGGCCTAAGACCAATAGCCCTGTGTCCGGGTTATACATGAAGCGCCGGTTGTCAATCTGCTGTATGTCAATGGCCTGCGTCCATGTGTCGATCCGCATAATTTCCGGTACAATCGGTATTTTTACTTTCTCGATAAACATCCCTCCCGATTTTTCTGTCTGTCCGCAACTTAGGGCTGTTTCAGGGCGCCGGAGTATTCTTATTCAGCCGCCCCTCAAACCGGGTTCTGAAATCCTTGAAAATCAAGCCTCCTTTTGGCTAAGTTGCGGACATATTACCCCTGGTTCTGCCTGATCCGGCGCTTGCGTTCCCGCTCAGATTTCCGTCTGGCAAAGGCGCGGCAGGAATCCGAACAATATGCCTGGCTGGTGGTGGGAAGATACGCCCTGCCGCAGACCGGGCAGGTTTTCTGTTTCAGGGAAGTGTCCTCGCCCGTAAGGGCAGATTCCAGCGCCGGGTCCACCGGCAGCACCGCCTCCCGGAAGTAGCGGCAGAAAGAGCCGGTCCACCATTTATGCAGCATATAGCAGGGGCAGTCCAAAGAACGGCAGAGCTTATCCTGGCTGTCATAGTTGGCGCACAGCTCCGTCACCTGCCTTCGGATCGCCGCCCGTTCCTTTCTGGTTAATTCCCGTGAGGGTGGCCCGCTCATTTCCCCCTGCCTTTCTTCGCCGGAAATTCCAGCCTGAAATTCACATATTTTCCCCCTGTATCATCCAGCAGCACCACCGCGTCATAGGTCTTTCCCGTCTTTTCGCTGTAAAGCCCGGACACGGAAACGCGGCCCTCTTTCAGAAGGGCCGCCGCCACAGACTTTGTAATGCTCTTTTTCTTACTGGAAAAGAATTTGTTATCTTTCCAGAGTGCAAAGGCACAATCCCGGTTATCACAGAAGAATCCTTTTTTGCCCTCATACACAGTGCCGCCGCAGCGGGGACAGGTGCCGACAGCTTCACGCCCGTTTTCTTTCGCATCCGGGAACAGCCCGGCAAACCGTTCCTCCGGCGCGGCATGTTCTCTGACGAGCGCCCGGATCATATCTGCAATCCCATCCATGAAATCTTTTGCCGGGACCCCGCCGCGCTCCACCTGTTTCAGCATGGATTCCCATTCTGCGGTGAGCATGGGCGATTTGATGTTATCCGGCAGGACCAAAATCAGGTTCGTGCCTTTTTCCGTGGGGATAAGCTGCTTTTTCTTCCGCTGCACAAAACCGGCAGATACCAGCTTTTCCAGCGTGGCGGCACGGGTAGCCGGCGTACCTAAACCTTTGCGCTCGGCATCCTCCGGCATATCCCCGGCGCCCGCCGTTTCCATAGCCGCCAGAAGGGAATCCTCCGTATAGTGCTTCGGCGGGGAGGTCTTGCCTTCCCGGACGCCGGCAGACACCTTTTCAAAGGTCTGGCCCTCCTGCAGCGGAGGCAGGGCAGCATCTTCACTTTCTTTTTCTTCCGTCTTAGACTGTTTCAGGCCCATGCGGTGAAGGCGTTCCACTTCCTTCCATCCTGTCTGCAGCACGGTTTTTCCCTTTGCCGTGAAGGAATGGCCCCGGCAGTCCAGAACCGCCGTTACCGCCTCAAACCGGTGGGTCTGGGCCGTGGCAGAAAGGAGCCTTGCGGCAATCAGCGTCAGTACATCCCGCTCCCCGGAAGGAAGTTCCGATAAATCCGTCCGGGCAATCTCCACCGTAGGGATAATCGCGTGATGGTCGGTGACTTTGCTGCCATCCGTCACGCGGCCAATATCCGGTTCCCCGGCGCATCCCTTCCCAAAGGGCATATTGCCCCGCAGCCAGAGGACCAGGGAAGCGGCGGTTGCCTGCATATCCTCCGTCAGATACTGGCTGTCCGTCCGGGGATAGGTCGCCAGTTTTTTCTCATAAAGCGACTGCACATAGTCAAGGGTCTGCTGAGCCGTATAACCATAAATGCGGTTACATTCCCGCTGTAAGGTTGTCAGATCGTACAGGCGGGGCGGCTGTACCGTCTTGGCCTGCTTTTCCACGGACAGCACCGAAGCAGCCTGCCCGTCACTTTCCATACGGATTTTTTCAGCCCCCGCCTTATCCGGCAGCTTTTCGCCGGAGGCAGTAAAGCCGCCGCAGGTGATCTCCGGCACATAAAAGGGGCTGCTTGTAAATGCCTGAATATCCGCCTCCCGCCGTACCAAAAGCGCCAGCGTTGGCGACATTACCCGCCCCACATTCAGCGTCGTGCCATACAGGACGGAGAAAAGCCGGGTGGCGTTAATGCCGACCAGCCAGTCAGCCCCGGCCCGGCAGACCGCCGCGTCATAGAGCTTATCGTAGTCGCTGCCAGGGCGCAGGTGTTCAAAGCCGTCCCGGATTGCCGCATCCTCCATACTGGAAATCCAGAGGCGTTCCATTGGTTTGCTGCATCCGGCATATTGATAGACAAGACGGAAGATCAGCTCGCCCTCACGTCCGGCGTCGGTACCACACACCACAGAATCCACCCGTTTGTCTTTCATCAGCCGGCACAGAAGGTCAAGCTGCTTTTTCTTATCCTTCGGCACTCCGTATTTCCATTCTTCCGGCAGGATCGGCAGATCGCCATAACGCCATTTGGCATACTGTTCTCCGTAAGCCTCCGGCTGCGCAAGCTCCAGAAGGTGCCCTACGCACCAGCTTACCAGATAACCGCCGCCCTCCATGTAGCCGTCTTTTTTCTCATTCGCGCCCAGGACCGCCGCCAGCGATATGGCGACGGAGGGCTTTTCTGCAATTACTAATTTCAATGTCCAGACCTCCTTTGCATTTCCTCAAATTCTTCGTCCGCCTGCTTTCCCGTCTGCAAAAGGCACATCAGCACAACGCCGGCAGACATCCCTCCGGTGAATGTGAGAAAGTGTATAATCATGTTCCACATAAAAAATCCTCCTGAAAATTAGGTAAAGAAAAACGCCCACCGGAAAGTGAGCGTGTCATCAAGTATCAGTGATCCATTCTTTTATTTTCTTCTTGCTGCGGGTTGTCCCGGCAGGATAATCTCACCGACCGGGATTTCCCGCAGCTCTTTCTTCATCTGGTGCGCAAACCGGATCGTCCTGACCGTGCCGCCTTTTTCCCTCCCGTCATACACGGCGATCACCCTGTCCGAGTGTTCGGCCATATAGCGGTTCCGGTGGGAATAGACGCTGGGGTGGTATTTTTCCTGCATGACAACAACATCCGCACAGGCCTCCAGCATTTCATAAGTCCGGCTCTTTTCCATCAGGCTGTCCAGGCGCTTTTGATAAGGGATAACCGCAACCAGCTCCAGCGCCGGATTTGTCTTTTTCTTTTCCAGTACGATCTCTGCAAAATACTGGTCCACGCCGTCTGCAAAGCCGCTCATAAAGCGGGTAAACCCGTCCGCAACGGCAGAATCAATTTCACGCCGTAGGGCCGCTTTTACACGGCCTATCTCTTTCTGCGGTAAATTCCTGTGCCCGGTGACAGAGCATGTCTTTCCTTCCATCTTCTTTTCCTCCATCCGATAGTTATTATTCTTTATTTCTCAAATTATAATAGATATATTTTAGCGTTTCAACGCAAATACCCTTTTTTATTTTGCGAATAAGGACAGGGTGTAAGGTACAATCTATTATGGAATAGGAGGTAAAGGCAATGTATGAAAATTTCGTCCCGGAACGGCTGGCAAAGCTGCGGACTCAAAAAGGCGTGTCTGCACGCGATATGTCATTGTCATTGGGACAGGCAAATAACTACATTAACAACATTGAAAACAAAAAGTCCCTTCCCTCCATGCAGTCCTTCCTTTACATCTGTGAATATCTGGGTGTGACGCCCCAGGAATTTTTTGACGAGGGGAACCCGGCCCCGCAAGCCTTGCAGGAATTTATTACAGAGGCAAAAAAGCTGGATTCCAGGTCACTTTCTTATATCCTGGGGATTATGAAAGAACTCAATAGCAGAAAATAAGCGGCCACGGTGCTGGCCGCTTTTTGCTGCCTTTCTTTTATTTTATCCTGCAATCCTCCTGATATGCCCAATCCCACTACCGGCGATAAACCAAGAATCACTCCCGGAATGTCACTTTTTTATTTTCCTGTACTTCCAAACCCATCTGTGCCGCGCTGCTCGCCAAGTTCTGTAACAAAATCTGCGATCACAACCGGAGTAATTACAAGCTGGCCCACGCGGGAGCCTTTGGAAAGCTCCTGGGTCTGGCTGCTTACATTACTGATGATCGCGTGAATCTCCCCACGGTAGCCGGAATCCACCGGCGGCAGCTCACAGACCAGCCCTTTTACCGCCATGCTGGTGCGCGGGAATACATAGCCTGCATATCCGTCCGGCACTTCAATTCCAAATCCAAGAGGGATCTTTGCGATCTCGCCCGGCTGCAACGTACAGTCATAGGGCATGTAAACATCCGCGCCGGCATCGTTCCCATGCGGACGGAAAGGGCGGCGGTCCTCCGGCACGCCAAAGTCGATCAATTTGATCTTCATGCGCCGCCTCCTTCCAAAAGCGCCGGATAGTCCGTTTTCAGAATATCTCCAGGCGTCATATCCGCTTTCAGCATGTTTCCGCAGGTCATTCTCCCCTCCAGGCATTTGTCCTGTTGGCAGAAGGGGCCTGTGAGATCAGGGGCAAACAGCACCGGGCTTAAAGTATAAAGCTCCTGCCAGATTTTCAGGAGCACGATCCGGGTCTCGTCCGTATTGCGCCGGCATACCCGCTGGCCGATGATGTGTTTCCACTGATAGGGCGTGGCGCTGATAACCAGCACATTCCGAAGCCCCTGGGGTGTGGCATATCCCGCCGCGTCATGGCCGACGCCGGCATTACATAGCTGCTCATAGCAATCCATGCCCTTGTGACAGCTTTCCAGGTAGAGTGCCCGGACAGAAGCAGGCGCAGCCAATACTTCGTAGGGTATGGCAAAATCCGCCTGGCCTGCATAATTGCTGTACTGCAAAGACGCACTCATAAACTTTACTTCGTTCTGGTGCCGGGTGATCTGTGAAAGGAACCGCCTGCTTGCCCCTACAACAGCAGCGGTGATCACCGCAAATTTCTGGACCGTCGGGTGGGGAAGGGCGCTGATGGCCGCCACAGTATCATCACTGAACGATTTTTCATAAAGGGCCATCAGATCATCCATTGTGGCAATCCGGTGGCCCCTCTGGGTGAGCCGGGCAGCAAAGACCATGTTTTTCTCGGCCTCCCTGGCCGCCTGGCAGTTTAATATTTTTACTTCAATCCGTCTGATCGGTATGTCCCTCCTTTACAATGGCTTTCAGTAAGAACAGATAGTTGAGGCTGTCTGTGATCTTTTCATCCCATGTGCTTATCCCGTAATCCGTATCATTGTCAAAGCACATGTCATACAGGGAAACGATATGCTTCGCCAGCATCCCGGCAAGGGCGCGCTCCGGCGTGGTGTGCTGCAAGGCTGCCGCCGCCTTAAAAGCCCCCAGCCGGTCTGTATCGTCCCCGGTATATTCCTTCGTTTTCTTTTGCAATGTGTCGGCACAGAGCCGCACCTGCTCGTCAAATACGGCATTGACTTCCTGTTGTGTGATATGGCATCCCTCCTTTGAATTTGAAAAATGGGTTATCCAAGACAGTCTTACTTGAAGCAGAATAAAATACGCATTATATCTCTTATCCGCTGCATTTCAGGCGCTCGGCAGATAAATCCAGTCGTGCATCAGGCACACGCTTGGTTCGTCCTCCCTGGGGACCAGGTGGTAGGTACATTCCCCGTACACGGTCCGCTTGTCCTCGATCTCCATGCCATACGCCTTGTAGAAGCGGTATTCCAGGTTGGAAATGATACACCGCAGCGTCTGCAGCGCCTCCCGCTGTGAGGTCACGATCAGGTCACGGTCAATGCTGCGCTTTAAGAACAGCAGGGATTTATAAAGCTGTACCTCCGTCCGGTAAGGGCGGTAATCCCCATGCTCCAGCCAGCCGCTAAAGGCCACCGGCCCGCTCTGGATCACATCACGTTCCGGGTGGTAATACTCGTAGCAGTCCAGGTTTGCCGTGTTCAGAAGGTAGAGCATTTCCCGGACATCATTCTCCGGCATATCATAGAACCGCAGAAGGGAGCGGTACAGATGGACGTAGCCGGGTATCGAAACAATGGTATTCACCATAAAAAAGTCCTCCTAAATAGCAGGTGCGGGAGCAAAGCGCCCCCGCACCGGTTTCTAATATTCTTGTTAATCGTTTACAGCCGCCAGCTTTCCCATGACGATAAAGCGGCTCTTACCTCCGGGCGTACAGGTGGAAAGGGTCAGCACCTTGTCACTGGAAGTCACCGTAACATCGGTCTCAATGACGGAGCGGCCTGCCATTTCAGAAAGCCATGTGGTGTAGGCCCCGTCATCCTTCCAGCTAAGCCTCCAGGGGGAGGTGTCGCTGCCGGATTCCGCCGGTTTCGCCTCAAATGCAGAGAAAACCTCCATCACATAACCGCCGTCAGGGGTGACAAGGTACATCTGCGGGTGTTCGTCATAATAGCTCTGTCCGCCATATTCATTCAGCGCGGCGAACATGGAGCCGTCCCGCATGTTGTGGCCGTAGATAATGGTATTGCGGTCTGAAAAATCCGCCTGATTCTCATAGTCTGCAAACAGGCAGCCCACCTTGTTATAGGTGCCGTCATACAGATGGTGCAGGTAATACTCGTTATTGTCTGTCTGCGTTACCGGGTAGTTGATGGCCGTATCGGGAAGGCTGAGCCACCCGATGATGTCCGGCCCGTTTTCCCTGAGGGCTTCAAAGTCAACAACAGGGAGGACCGCACTGGAATCCTCCCTGCCTGTTTCTTCCTCTGCCCCCGGTTCTTCCGGCTCCCCGGCCTGCTCCGGCACTTCCACATGTTCCGCCAGCCCGTCATAAGTTCCGGCGCTCTCGGCATACTGGCTGAGGTCGCGGACGATCAGGAAACCGCTGCCAAGAGCCAGCAACCCGCAGAGGGAAAGTACCGCAATGCCGGCAGCCTTTGTCCTGGCGGTATTTCTGCCGTGCTTTCCCTTTTTGAAATAGGCCGCAGCAGACAGCCCGCCGCCGATCACAGCCAGCGCCAGGAGCCCGCCATACAGGAAGATAAAATTATCGTCCCCGGTCTGCGGTACCGCTTTGCCCGGATTGGACGGTGTGGACGGTGTGGATGGGTTGGACGGTGTTTTCGGATTGTCCGGGCTGTCCGGCGTTTCCGGTTTCTCCGGTTTTTCATTGAAGAACTGGACCGTTGCGGTTTCGTCCGCCTTGACCTCCACCGTGGCAGCGTCGGGGATGATATAGTCCCTGCTTGCCCGGTTGGAGATTTCCGTTACGGTATAAATGCCGACACGCAGCCCCTTGACTTCGATCACGCCGGATTTCGGGGAGGTAAAGGTCTCACAATAGGAGCCGTCCGCATTCTTGACCTCAAAAGCAAACCCATCCTTGCGCCCGTCACTGGAATCCTTCGTGATCTTCAGGTTCCCGCGGTACGCCTCATTGGTAAAGCCGCACCCGGCCTCGCTGTTTTCCACAACGGCCACCTGGCCGTCCTCGGTGATCTCAAAATAGTAGGCGTTTTCATCCATCTGGTAGCCCTCCGGCGCCTTGCTTTCTTTTACAAAATAGCCCTTTGCCAGAAGGCCCTCCGCCGTGTGGTAGCCCGCATCCGATTCTTTCAGTGTGCCAACCTTCGTATCTTCGGAATCAAATTCCTTATTGCCGTTGGCGTCCTCATACAGATCGAACACCGCGCCGGAGAGGAAACGCAGGAAGGTGTTGTTATCCTTGTCCTTTTTCTCCACGGAAGAAGGCTCGTCTACCGCTTCGGTTTTCATCACCTGCACGCTGCCCCGGATCAGGGTGTTTTCCACCTTAATCTTTATGCTCTGGCCGTCCACACCGATATAGATATGGTGCTGTTCGGGGCTTACCGTATAAAGCGCCGGAGAGGAAATTTCCTTTACGATCCAGTGGCCGTAAGGGATATTCTCAAAGACAAAGCTGCCATCCTCGCCAGTAGTAACGGTAAGCAGCGCATTTTCCCCGGTAAATTCCTCGGTATCAGGCTTAAATAATCCCATGACCGCGCCGGCCAGCTTCACATCCTCGCCGCCATCCGGGTTTTCGCCGGTTTTCACGCCGTCCACACGCCCGCGCAGCAGGTCATTGGGAACCGCCCCGCCCTCATTTACAAGAACCTGCACCAGCGCCGCCTCCTGGCCGGCATATTCAAAAACAACCGGATATTCCGTATCAGGGAGGATATAAGCGCTGTTTGTGGTACGCTCCTTCACATAGTAGCTGCCAAAAGGCAGGTCGGAGGCAAAGGAAGCGCCATAGCCGCCCGCCTCATTCGGGTCAATGGAAACCACCTCCAGAAGCCCGCCTGCCGGGATCACGCTGCCGTCAAGGGCCGTCAGATCAGCGGAAGCATACAGCCCGAAAGAAATGTCTTTGTATTCCTCGTTCATGCCGAGCCCAAAAAGCTCGTCCGTTTCCAGCGCTTTAGACAGGCTTACCGCCACCTTCTGGCGCTCGTCATAGAGGCCGGCTGCGGCATGTGTCACTTCCACGGTTTCCCCCGCATAAGTAAGCTCCGCGTATTCCGGCTGGGTGTTTAAGACCATCCCCTCCGGCGCCTGGCGTTCCTCCAGACGGTAACGGCCCAGGTACAAAAGCCCGCTCTGTGCCGTTCCATCCTCCCCGGTGGTAAGGGTCTCCACGACGGCATCCTTTGCCGCCCTGAGCGTACCGTCGCCGGTATAAATATCTTCATCCGCGATCACGTCATAGACTGCGCCCGGAAGCCCCATGACCTCATACACCGGCTGGTACAGGCCGCCGTTCTCCTGGACGGAAGCGAATACCTCGCCGGTCTTGGTAATGGTAAGCTGCCCCTTCTGCGGCATATTGTGCTGTGTGACCGTGACAACCGACTCGCTGCCGTCAATGGTAAACGGCACCGGCTCACTGGAAAGCACATAACCGTAGGGCGCCGCCACCTCATACAATTCATAATCTCCGGTGTGCAGAGGCTCCGGCAGCATCAGCCAGCCTTCATCCGAAACATAGAAGGTATCAAGGGTTTCCGGGTTCGGGTAGTAGATTTCCTGGGTGACAAGTTCCCCGGTGGACAAATCCCTGATCTGGAAGCCGGTGCCCGTCATCGGGATAATATTGCCGGTCTCCGCGTCGCATTTCTCCACACGCAGCCTTGCGGTAATGGTACGGTTATTCAGGATATAGCTGTAAGTCTGTCCGTTAGAGGAAATAAAGACCGTAAAATCCGGGACAAATGCCTTCCCTTCTTCGCCGGCTATTTGGTGGACCGTATAACGGCCATAAGGCAGCATTTTGGAAGAGGCGAAGCCGTCCCCATCGGTAGTGAGCAGGTCACGCTCGCTTTCCTTCGCTGCGTCATAGCTGCTCGCAGCCTTTAAGAATATCTCAAAAACCGCGTTGGCCTCCGGGCGCTCAATTACACCCTCATTGGGTTCGTCCGTATTTTCATCCCCGGACACATCCGGGTCCAGGCCGTCCGTATGCTTCACAAGCTGGATATTTCCGTAAATGACCGTTTCCTTGACCTGGTTCTCGGTAGTGTTCAGTTCCACTTCATAAAGTGTGGGAGAAGCGCCCACTTCATAGACCGTATCATTTAAGAGGTAGCCGGTGCTCGGATCGATCTCCCGCACGGTCCAGTTATCGCCGCAGACATAGTACCGGGTCATAAAGCTGCCGTCCGGCCCGGTAGTGTAGGTGTCTACCAGCTCGCCGTTGTTATAAATTCCGTAGGCTGCCCCGGCAAGGGTGGCGTCGCCCTGGGCGGTGCCGGTGTCTGCGTCGCTCTTTACCACATGGACGCGGAATTTTTTCAGGATATTGCTGAAATGCACCGTGGCGGTCTGGCCGCTTTCAATGGTGACATACTGCGCGGAAGGGGTCACATAGCGGTCCACCGGCAGCTCCTTCACCAGATAGGTGCCGGGCAGCAGCTTTTCCTTGATCTGCCCGTTTTCCCCGGTAGTGACGGTTTCATCCACCTTGTTCCCCAGGATGTCCGTGCCGGAGATATGGAAAGGAATCCCGGACACAATGCCGTCCTCACTGGTCTTGACGATCTTTGCGGTGCCGTAGGTTTCGGTTTTGATCTTTACAAAGAAAGAGACCGGATCGCTGGCACCGGTCATCATGGTCTGGTAGCCGGGCCTCCCCCAGATCAGCATGTCATTGGCAACCGGGATGTCCTTTCGGAATTCAAAGGTGACAGGGTCCATAATCATGTTCTTACTGGTAAACGTGTACTTGTTCCCATTTCTTGTAACGGAAACGCCGCTGCCTTTCAAAATCTCCAGATTGATTTTCAGGTTATTGGTGTCCGTGACAGTAAGGGTATAAACTTTTTTCTCCGTGTCCCATTTCAGTTCCAGCTCCGGGGCTTCGCTTTTCTTTGTGGATGTGAAGGACGGCACGGTGGAATGAGAGGCAACCTGCTCTAAAATCCAGTTGTAGGCTCTTTCTGCCGGGCGTCCGGCGATCACACTGAAATACTGATTGGCGTCTGCATGGCCGTTCCCGTGGCGGCTGTAAGGATCGCTCCGAAGCTGCTGCTGGTACTCCCAGAGGATGATCTGTGTCGCCATTTTATAATCGTCCTCGTTAATGCCGGACAAAGGGAGGGAAGCGCCGGGTTTCCAGCCGTAGATCGCCGTGAGGGTGATCCCCCGCCTTGCCCCGGAAGGAAGGAGGTTTAAGTAATTGCTGTTCGTACCGCTTTCCGATGTATAGGTATTGTCAGAAGTATTATAGGCAATGCCGCTCTCCACACAATAGACCTGCTGGCTGCTCCCGTCCGAAGCTGTCAGCATATAATGCCGGTAAGCGCTGCCCCCGGAACTGCTGCGCACATCCATCGTCCCGTCAGAATTGTAAACAAGGTAGGTGTAAGGCGCCGGCGCATAATAATGCCGCCCGTCAGAACCGACATACTGGTCTCCAAGCCAGGAGCTTGCTTTCTGTCCCGGCGAAAACGCAAACGCCTGAGTAGGGAGCAGCCCAAAGACGCATACTGCGCAGAGAAGAAATGCCAGCAGCCGCTTTAGGCCGCTACGGTGATGGATTGTTGTTTTCTCCATGTAATATCCTCGCTTTCTTAAAATACTAAAGGACAGCTTTACTCGCTGTCCTCCTGTTCATTGTTGATCCTGTCCTCAAAATCGTCCTCGGAGAGAAATTCCGTCTCGCCGTAAGCCTCATCCGGGTCAAAGCCTTCGCCGTACCCGTCATCCTCGAAATCTTCGTCATCCTCTGCCTGTTGTTTCGGACGGACGATCTTCACATAATAGCCAACGCCTCCTGCTGCAAGCAGGGCAATGATAATAAAAATGATCGTGCCGGCGCTGCCCTTGTCTTTTTTTGGCTGCTCGGCCTGCGCGGGTTCCTCCGTTTCCGCAGGTTTTTCCTTCCCGGCACAGCCTTTCAGGTCATTCTTGCAGACCGGGCAGGCGGTATCAACTTCCCCGGCTGCGCATTTCTCCGTACAGGTGCAGACATCCTCTGCCGGGATCGCACTCATGGTGTCCTCGCTCTTTTCCGCCAGCGCCATCAGGTCAGCCTCGGTAACGCCGTTCAGGAAGTAGACGTTGTTGCCGTCCCGCTTTCCGTCAATAATCAGATAGAACACATTCCCGTCCTCGGAGGTGATGGTGTAAAACTGTTTATCCCCATCTTCCCCGGTGGCCGTATCTAACACCGTGCCGGTGCCCTCCGGGGTAAACGCGCCGTCCGGGATAGCGGAAGCGGATTCCGTTTCCTCCTGGGAATCGGGGCTGCCGCCGTTTGTGCCGGAGGCTGTATTACCGCCGCCATTGGCGCCCGTATTCGTACCTGTATTAGAACCGTTCCCGGAATTGCTGTTCCCGGCATTGCTGTTTGTGCTGCCAGGGGAAGCAGCCTGGGCCTGCACAGGTTTTGCCGCCGTGCCGCCCTGGTTCTGCTGTGTTGCAGCCGCAGGTTTTTCCGTGGGCGCCGGTTCCTCATAATAGGGATTCTCAAACTTCACGGTCTTTGAGCGGTTCCCGGCATAGTCCTGGGCGTACACGCTTACCTGCTTTTCCGTGCCGGCATAATCCTTTAAGGTGACGGAAGCCGCCCCATTGGTTAGGGAATTGATACGGTTCCCGTCCACAAAGACCGCCTCCACGCCGGAATTATCGTCGCTGCTTTCTATTTTCAGCGTGTCGCCGTCCAGGGAAGCCGTAAGTTCGGGCGGCGTGGTATCTTTGTCCCCGGCTGCATAAGCCGTCAGGGGCAAAGATATGGCGCTTATGACAAGCATAAGCGCCAGTAGCAGAGAGATTTTTTTAGTCCTCATTCTTATCCTCCTGTTTCTGCAGCGGGCCATCCCCGGACGGGGCGGACTGCTGCGATTTCAGAAATTCGGCCAGCTGCTGGGGTGTCAGATGGAAGCTGCGGGCAATCGCCACATAATCGGTATTCTCCAGCTCCGTTTTCTGCTTTTCCAGGTCGCGGAGCTTGGCCTGCATCTCCGCAATCTTTGTTTTTGTCTTGTCGATCTCTTTCTCCAGTTTCTCAATCTTAGGGTTCAATTTATTACCTCCAATCTGTCTTTTTGCAAAACAGTTTGATAATAATAAGCTCCATAATTACAATTAAGTTTGATAATTTACTCCAAAACTTAATATCACGAAGCCATGTTGCAGAAAAATAAAGAAGCAAAATAAGAACCATGCTCCTTTAAGTGCCACGAAATCTCCGTTTTTATCAACTTTAATTGTCATTTTCTTTGAGTTTTATCAATCATAATTGTTAATTCCTTTGTGAAGCCGTTTTTATCAAACAAAGTTGTAAATTATCAATCTTTATTGCAAAATTATCAAACTTAATTGTCACTGGACACCAATCTGTCAGGGCAGACGCCCTTATCAGAAAAAAAGAGTTATCAGGAATTACTGAACGGAATCCTTGCTTTTAGATATGTGTTAGCTTCATGATTCCTGATAACTCTGATAAGGTATCTGCCATTTGTTGATAGTTACTGTCAT
>CAJTIU010000063.1 GCA_910576335.1 Lachnospiraceae bacterium | reverse complement strand
GTTATACCGAAAGTCAGATTATCCCGAATACATCAAAGAAAGCCAGTAATAGCGGCATTTCTTAGAGAAATATTCGGGATAACTTTTTGTGTCTGTCTAAGCTGTCAAATAGAATCCATATATGAAAAGCCGAAAAATTCGGGATAATTTTATGGTGTCCATAGAGGCATTTGCTGATAATGGTGTCAGCAGGGATTTCCCTGACTATACCAAAGGAGGCATCTGCCATGAATGAAAAGAAAGTAACCATCAACGAAATGATTGCCCGGATGGTCGCGGAAGCCAGGAGGCTCGGCTACAGTGAATCCAGCATATGGACAAACATCCAGCCGGGGCTGCGGGCCTTTGCAATCTACTACGGCAAAAAGGGCATCTCCCTCTACGATCCCGAAATCACAAGTGAATATGTAGGGTTCCAGAAGGAACGGCTGTCCAGAAATGAAATCTCAGACTATTACTACAGGAATATCCGCTCTGCCGCGAACCGGCTGAATGAGTTTTATCTGACAGGGACGATCCACCTCAAAATGCCGAAACACGGAACAAAATATCTGCTCAAAGCTGAAAACGAGCGGCTGATCGACCGTTTCCTGGATTATAAGGAGTATGGTCCGAATACCCGTGACGATGTGGTCTGGGTGATCCGCAGATACCTTTATCACTTTGAAGCCCTCGGCCATGAATCGTTAGAACTTGTCTCTGTCGATGATGTGAGGGAGTTTATATTAAAAACTGCGGAAGAGGTCAGGACATCCAGCCTGCACAACATCCTTCTCTATCTTAAATATTTCCATATCTTCCTGAAAGAGACAGGGGTTCCGGCTCCGGACTGTGCCGGCCTGTTCTCCTATAAGGTCTACCGTGACATGCCGATACAGGGCTATGTGACGGATGAAGAGCTGGACCGCATCCTTGCGGTGATCGATACAGAAAGCGACATGGGAAAAAGGGACCGCGCCATCATCCTGACGGCTGCGACAACCGGCCTGCGCGCCTGCGACCTTATCCGTCTGAAACTGTCCGACATCGACTGGAGGAAGGGAGAGATCCGGCTGTGCCAGAAAAAGACCGGCAGGACGGTCTATGTCCCTCTGGTAAAACAGACCGGAGCTGCCCTACAGGATTATATCCTGAATGCACGCCCTGCTTCTGACTGCCCGGAAGTGTTCCTGAGGGCCGTGGCTCCCAAAACAGCCATCGCCAATGCGGTCTGCATCGGAAGTATGTTCCAGCAGTACCAGAAGAAAGCCGGTATTGCCAGGCATGCATTTGACGGGAAAGGATTCCACGGCCTCCGCAGGCGTCTTGCCAAGAAGCTGCTCGTTACAGGCACGCCCCTCACAACGATTGCCCAGATCCTCGGACATGACGACCTGAAATCTTCACGCCAGTACCTTTCGCTTGACACCGGGAACCTGAAAGAGTGTGCACTTGATTTCAGAGGAATCCCGTTGGAAAGGAGGGAGCTGCTATGAGCCGGGGATTTACCAGCATATTTGCAGACGACCTGGACAACCTGATCAGCCTGAAAGTATCGCTCGGCTATTCAGAGAGCACTTATCTTGGGAGGGCACGCCAGTTTGACAGGTACTGTTCTATGAAATACGAAAAAGCAGACGAGCTGACAGAAGGCATCGTCCTGAACTGGCTGAAACCTGAGCCGGGAGAAGCCGGAAGCGTGATCCATGGCAGGGCCGCTTTCATTAGGGGATTCGGCACTTATCTGAAATCCGTTGGAAAGAACGCCTTCATCCTGCCGGATAAGTTTACTGCTGGAGGAACAGTTTTTGTTCCGTACCTGTTTGGGGACGATGAACTGGCGGCGCTTTTCCGGGAGATTGATACATACAGATATCCCAAAGAGCCATTCCGTCCGCTCCTGCTCAGCGCTTACTTCCGCATGACTTATACCTGCGGGCTGCGTCCGAATGAGGGCAGGAACCTTAAGAGAAATGAAGTGGACCTGAATACCGGGGAGCTGCGTATCATTGAAACGAAGAAGCATAAAAGCCGCAACATCGTCATGTCAGATGAAATGAATTTTCTGGCAAAATCCTATGCGGCTGTCCGTGATGCGGCGTTTCCCGAAAGCGAATTTTTCTTCCCCTCGCCATCCGGCGGCCCCTACTCCGCCGGATGGATGCAGGGAAAGTTTAAGAGATTTTTTGCCTTATCGAAACCGGATGTTCCAAAAGACCTTCTTCCCTCAGTAAGAGTATACGATCTCAGGCACCGATTTGCCACTGCTGTTTTGAACCGGTGGCTTGACGAAAAGAAAGACCTCGGTTCCCGTTTGCCTTACTTACAGACATACATGGGACACAGGGATCTGGAAGCGACGGCTTATTACATCCATCTTCTCCCGGAAAATCTGATAAAATCGGCAGGGATTGACTGGGAAGGCATGAACCATCTGATTCCACGGGTGGAACTATGGGAAAAGTAAAAGACGAGCAGTTATTCACACTTTTGCGTGATTTCCTGTTGGTCTACCTGCCGAACCAACGGAAAGCGAGCAGTAATACCGTAAAGGCTTACAGGACAACCCTGAACCAGTTCCTTAAATATACAGCCGAGCAAAAAAATATCTCTGTACTGTCCGTCACCTCCGGGATGGTCACATATGAAATGGTGAACTCGTATCTTGACTGGCTTTCAGCAGAGAAGAACGCCGCTCCGGCTACGCGCAACAACAGGCTGGCGGCCATCCGGGCATTTATTTCCTATGCCGCAGCCTGCCGCCCGGAATATATCAGCATTGCAAGCGGGCTGGCAGCTATCGGAATCCAAAAAAATGACCGGTTTGCGAAAGTGGATTATATGTCGGAAGAAGCAGTAAAAACGCTTCTTGCAGAGCCGGACACCAGGACGGAGATCGGAGTGCGGGATCAGTTCCTGATGATCTTTCTGTATGATACCGGGGCGCGTATCCAGGAAGTTCTGGATGTGAAAATCTGCGACATTAAAGTTGACAGGACGCCGACTGTGACGCTTCATGGGAAAGGGAAGAAAACCAGGATAGTCCCCTTGATGAAAGATACTGTAAAACATCTGCAGAATTATATGAAGGTGTTCCATCCGGGCGAAACATGGATGTCATCGGAATGGCTCTTTTATGTGGAGCGCAAAGGAATCCGTAACGCCATGTGCGATGATACGGCAAGGCTCCGGATTCAGAAATACGCCGCATCTGCAAGGGAGAAATGCCCGGATGTCCCCCTGAATGTCCACCCCCATTTGTGGAGACATACGAGGGCCATGCATTTATACCAACACGGCATGGATTTAACTTTAATCTCGCAATGGCTTGGACACAAACAGCTTGAAACCACGCTGATTTACGCACACGCAGATACAGAAGCGAAAAGGAAAGCAATCACGGAGGCAATGGCTTCTGATCCTTTCCTTGAAGCGGAGCCTGTTAATTATACCGTCAGTGATGAGGAAATCCTCAAACGTCTTTACGGTCTATGATGAACCTAAGATTATCCCGAATTATTCTCCCTAAGCGAGAGATTTAGGAAAGCTGACCGTGTAAATGACTAAAAAGTTATCCCGAATATTTCTCTAAGAAATGCCGCTATTACTGGCTTTCTTTGATGTATTCGGGATAATCTGACTTTCGGTATAACAACTTTGCTGAAAGCCCTGCAATGAGGGTTGAACGCTGGCCGGCTTTGTGCTATACTTTGGGCAGGTCAATTCGACAAATCGGAATAGTCACACTTGAGGGGAGGATTTGCTGTGAAAAAGCTGTTTGTCTGTATTCGGCAGGGGAAAGTGGATGAAGTCGCCGCCATTCTGGACAAGAAGCCCGACCTGATCTCCTGCCTTGCCAAAGCGCCGCCCAAAAAGGACGATGGTCAGTCCCCTCTGATGGTGGCCATCAAGAGTGACAACCTGGAGGTGGCCCACCTGCTGCTGGACCGGGGGGCGGACGTGAACTTTGCGGATGCCGTCAACCCTTACGGCAACAATTTCTCCGCCCCCATCTGGTATGACGCCGTGGGCCAGTGCTTCATGCGGGCGAGGCACACCGTGGGCCCCGGTCCGGAGCGGAGCAAGCAGTATTTTCTGCTACTGCGCCGCCTGCTGGACATGGGGATGGACCCAAATCAGAAAACCTCCTACGGCCTCACCGCCTGGCAGCACGCCCTGGAGGAGTACGACCAGTTCGCTCACGATTCCTATCCCGACTACCGTGTGGAAACGGCCAGGGAGGAACAGCGCCGACTGCGAGAGATGCTCAAGGCGGTGCTGGACGAGCTGCTGAAGCACGGGGCGGACATCCACGACTTCATACCGCCCAATGAGGAGGGCCTGTCTACCGTATCCGCGCTCCTGCGCAACCTGGAGGAGGGCAAAGAGCTTCTGGACGGCCTGCACGGCATGAACCCGGACTCCAGCGCCTTCAAGCCCTACACCATGAAGTATCGGGGCAAGGAGCAGCTCATTACCCCCTCCCGCACCGTAGAGACCTACCGCCAGGAGTATGAGATCAAGTGGCGGGAGCTGGAGCCTATTCTCCGCGCCTATTATAAAAAAGCACACTAACTTCCAGTTTATCGGGGACTTTCATCTTTTGGGTGAAAGTCCCCTTGACAAATGCTTTCTTGGTTTACAATGCTGTTGCTGTCGCCCTGTAATTCGTCATCGCGTGATAAGCGGCAATAGAGGGCGGTAATTTTGTCAGACTGCCTTAACATAATTTCTGCTCCTTTCATCGGCGGGCAGTCTGCCAATACAGGATTGCTTGAAGCTATTATAGCGGCTTTCCGTTTATTCTTCAACATCTTTTTCTGCTTTTTCCTGTCCCATAAGGCGCAGAACCTTGTGGGGCAGGCTCCTTTCCCCGTCATAGCTTCCCGTAAAGCGGTAGAGCGTCCTGCCGGATTTTATCGCTACTTCCTGTTTTGGCATTTCTTGATATAGCGGATTTTTCACCACGATATGCCCGTCCTTGATTTTCCGTTTCCTTTCCATTCCTTTCCCGTCCTTTCTATGTTTATTAAAGTGATAAGTTTCGGAGCAAGCATAGGAAAGAGGTACCCTTTCCGTAAAATCGTCCGTTTTCTGTCTGCCGACAGCGGGCGATTTTTGCTTGTTGGGAAGTTTCCCAAACCCACTGCTTTTCCTCTCAATACCTACAACACCACACAGAGCAATTTTGCCGAAGTTTTGAGAGAATTTTTTCAAAAATTTTTTCTTATCTCCTACTACGGAAAAGTTTCTAAAATGCCAAACAAAAGCGAAAGAAAAAAATTGCAAACTGCAAAGATTATAACGCTTTCTAACTTGTTGTTTAGTTACGGATAAGCTATTCGCCCCCCTGTTCATGTTTCCTCTATTTCCAGTACCTTTATTAACGCTTGACACGAAACTTTTTACGTGGTATATTTATAACATAAAGTGCGAAATACACCACAAAAAAAGGAGGAAAACTACTATGAAAAAAATCAACTATTTAGGATTTTTATCTCTCTTGGCACTAATAGCTATTTTAGGTTGGTGTACCGAGAATACTGGGTTATATGGATTTTTGGGATTTGCATATTACATTCGATATTTTTGGGTAATCCCCGATGAGTTTTTTCGACTTAATGTCCAGAAAGCAGCTACGTTTGCATTTATGTCAGAAATGATTTCTCTTGTTCCTTTTATGTTTGTATGTTCCTATGTTTACGACGGAACTAAAGCTGTCCCTATGTCCTTTGGATTGAGTTTTGCAGTTACAATCTTTGCATTTACTCTTGCACTTATTATTTTGGAATGGAAAGAACGAAAAGGGGCAGATAATGATTAAAAATAGGATAAAAGAATATCGTGTGCGTTTTGACATGAAACAAGAAGAACTTGCTTCTAAAGTCGGAGTTCGTCGCGAAACAATAGGCAATCTCGAAAAAGGAAAATACAATCCCTCATTGGTACTCGCATGGAATATAGCGAAAGTCTTTGGAGTTTCAATCGAAGAAATATTTACAGTTGAGGATTGAGGTGGTGTTATTGAATTTAGATAATTGGATACTATGCCCCATCTGTGGTAATAAAACACGGTTAAAAGTACGAGAAGATACGGTACTTGAACGATTTCCACTAATTGATTATTTCACGCCAAGAGCTCCATACATATGCCCGAATGGAGCCAGCGATATTTTCGAATAGCTCCAATGGTTCACAGAACAGATCCACCCTTACTTTTGCTTATCTGCCCTTACTCAAATGGGGATTTTGTGTCAATGATGCGCTTTAGCGCAGGCGTTAGCCCTTGTCATTGATACAGAAGCACCATTTGAGTATCCTCATGCTTGGCAAAATGTAAATGGATCTCAAAAGCGTACCAATGGCTCTCAGAACGTGAAATATTCACTAATTTTGCCCGAAATGCAAGCATGAAACACTAATCAATGTAAAACACCTAAATATATCAGTTATTAAAGAGCCAGACGCACAGACGCAGAGCCGATAGCACGCTTGAAATATAGCGGCTATCGGCTTTTTCTTTTTAGACGGAGGTTTTATTATGTTACTTGCCATTATACAAGCATTATCAAACTCGTTAAAAAAAGCCTAACCAACACAACGGAAATTTCTGCCCATGAATATGAACTATCAGTACATCATACATACTTTTATAAATCACATTATTCAAACGCCTATGTAGCTCTGTGCTGCATGGGCGTTTGTTGTAGTAGCCCCCTACTGGGAAGAAAGGGGGTGATGAAACAATGAAGTATTCTGAACAATTCATGGAGTGTGTCGAATATTCTTTTGCTGCTTTTTGTAAGATTGTTCTCCGTAATGCGGCAATCAGTGCATACCGCGATTTTGGACGGAAACAGAAGCACGAAGTATCACTTGACTATCTGATGTCCGAAACGTCCTTTGAACCGTTTACAACAGATAATTACTTTGAGCAGTATGACAAGCCAACTGTCTTTGTCGTGAAAGGACAGGAGATTATTGTTGCAAGTGAATGGTTAGCAAATGTTCTTTCCAAACTTCCAGAACAGCGGCGTACTGTCTTGCTGATGTATTTCTTTCTGGGCTATACCGATACAAAAATCGGGAATGAATATGGACGTTCCAGAAGTACAGCGAATTACTGGAAGCACGCAGCATTGAATCAGTTAAGAAAGGAATGGTTAAAGTCAAAAGATGAGGAACAAAAAATTGGTACCCTTTGAAGTCATTGAAAAAGCGATTGCCGGAGAGCCAGAAGCGATTGAACTTGTTTTACAGCATTACAGTCCACGCATTAAGTATCTGTCAAAATACCGGGGACATATCAACGACGATATTCAAGAACGTTTGAAAACACAGCTTATCAAAGCTATCCTGCAATTCCGTTTTGACAGGTAACGAGTAGCAAAGCCAGAGAAAGCCGTCAAGGATAAACTTCGCGCTTCGCGTCCTTGACGGTTTTCCCTGTCCTTGCTATGGGGTAATCAAGAGCGCAATCGGATAGACCGCTTGCGCTCTCAATTCATTGTTGTATGTTCGCATTTAGAGATAAAAATCCCTTGATTTTATGCGGCTTTCAGAGCGCATTTAAGGCAAGTTAAGGGTTTTATACCTTTATCGTCAAAATCGCGTTTCTACTGCGTAACAGGCAGAAAAAAGACGGGTAAAAAGCAATCGCTTCTCACTCGTCTTTTCCTGCACCCTGTATGACAGCTACCCTATTTCAGTTTGTTGATTGATACTGTTTTATGAGTAGCTACCATACGACGGCTTTTTTCTTTTGCCGTCGTGCGGCAGTTTTTACTCTACGGTACAAAAGCCAGAGCTGGACTGGATATCCTGTCGCGTATGCTCGTCAAATTCCGCTTGACTATATTTCTCAATGCCAGTCAGTGTTCCATTCCCGGAGGTGTCCGGGTGGGCAAAGTCACGGACTGTATAAATGTCAACGGTTCCGTCTGCGCTCCCCAAAACACGCATTGAACCTTTGAATTTTCCACTGGTCAACCCCTCGCCATTAGAGGTCAGCACATCCCGGAAAAACCGAACCTTTTCACCATTGAAATACCACTGGTCATTTTTGATGTCATAGGTAACGCCAAATGCCTCGTATTCCTTTGCCATATCTTCAAGTTCCTTTGCGGAGGGCGGATCACCAGTTAAGGCAACGGTGGGAGGCGGATTTTTGATTGCCTCAATGTCACGGGCGGCAAATTCTTCCGACGAAAACTCCTTTACACCAGTCAGCTTTCCGCTGGGGTCGAAAGAACCATCTTCGGCGCGGACAATGCTGGTGAAGTCACGGACAGCATATACATCAACCACGCCATTCTCGTTGAAAAAGTCGTTTCCGGCCTGTATCCCGTTCTCCACGGTATAGTAGTCCTCAAACCACCGTACCGCTTTCCCATTGTATGTCAGTTCGTTTTTGCTGGCATCGTATGTCAGGCCAAACTGCGCATAGGGTTTGAACAGTTCTTCATAGGAAATTTCGGTGGGGGAACCGTTGCCTTCAGCAACCGCAACGATAGTCTGCTCGGATGCCTCCGTCATCGGTGGGGAAGCCGTTCCGAGCTGGGAGGTTCCGCCTTGGGATGCCGCTGCGGTACTGCACCCGGCCAAGCATCCCACAAGCATTACCCCTCCAAGGGCTAATGCAAGTAGTTTCTTTGTGTTCATTGGAATAAACACCATCCTTTCTTTGAGTGTACCTAAAGAATACCACCCTTTTTTGTGATACGTTTGGGATTAGTTTGTGATTTATGTGTAGTTGAAAAGCGGCGGGGCAATCGCCCGCCGCTTTCCTGCATTTGTCAGATTGTAAAAGAAAACTTTACCCCATCCTGTGTATTGCAGACCATACATTCACTTCCATGATGGTGTAGTATCTCCTGCACGATATACAGCCCTAACCCGCTCCCGCCTGTTTTACGGCTCCTGGATTGCTCCACACGATAAAACGCATCAAATAATTTTGGAATACTCTCTTCCGGGATATGTGCGCCTGTGTTTTCAACAGAAAATTCTATCTGCCCATGTTCTATGTGGACAGAGATATAAATAGAGGCCCCCTGCGGGGAATACTTGATTGCGTTCCCTATCAGATTTGAAAACACTTTCTCCATCAGCAGTTTGTTTCCAGCTATAAGAGCAGATGGTGGAGCATTGAGATCTATTTGTAAGTCCTTTCCCGCAATCAAATCTTCGGTTTCACTTATATAGGATTTGATAATTTGAACACAATCCAAACAGTCTTTTTTGAAATCTGGCCCCGCAGTTTCCAATCGAGAGATTGTCAATATCTCCTGCACCATTGTTTCAAGGGTATTTGCAATTTCCAGCGATCGTGTCAAATATTTCTCACGGTCTTTGTAGGCCCCGATGCCGAGCAGCATCCCCTCTAACTGGCCCTTTATAATGGTGACAGGTGTTTTCAGCTCATGTGAAACCGCCGAAAAGAAATTTGTACGGGCCTGTTCCAGTTCCTTTTCATGTTCAATATCAGCTTCAAGTTTTCTGTTTGCGTTTTGCAAATCAGACAGGGCGGATGAAAGATTGCGGGATAGCCTGTTCAGGCTTTTCCCCAGCGTTCCCAATTCATCAGTCCGTTGTTCATCAACCGTCCAATCCAACTGCAAGTCAGACATTTTTTCGGATATGCGGCTGATTTCCAGTACGGGCTTTGTAATCATACGAGAGTACAGCCAAGATATGACAAGGGCAATCGCCAATACTAATAGCAAGATAATCGGAAAAACACGGATAAAGGATTGTTGTAGTTCCGAAATTTGTTCTGCCTCACCATAGACAACGAGAGTATAGCGGTCACTGCAATCAGAAAAAGAAAAATAGTATTGGTTTGATAAAACGGGAGAGGTTTCACCAGGGCCAGCGACTGCCGTTTGTGCGATATTCCCGTTCCATTCATTGTTAAATTCTTTTGCGGGTAATGCAACCCAATCGCCGCCACTGTTGTATAACTCAACTGAATTGATTTCCGTATCCGCTACAAATTGGTCGAACAAACCGCCGCTATCTGAAAAAGGCACTTGTTCCAGTTCAGAAATAAAGTCCTGCGCCCGTTTATCCAGAATTGTGTTCAGTCTGTTGGAATAGGTCTGCGGCATTAGCCAGGCCAACATTCCGAACACCAACAGCGATATACACAGCAACATAACCGAAGTAATTAGGAATACTTTTGCAAATAAACTGCTTTTAATTTTCTTTGTCAATTTTATATCCCACCCCTCGGATTGTCTGGATAAATTCAATTCCCAACTTCTTCCGCAAATTCTTGATGTGCGTATCAACTACACGCTCATCCCCATAAAAGTCATACCGCCACAGTTTGTCCAAAAGGTTTTGCCGGGTCAGAATACGGCCTTGATTAGTGAGCAGTTCTTTCAACACTTCAAATTCCCGTTGCGTCAATTCATAAGCGGTTCCGTTTACCGTGGCCGTGTAATTGTCGCAATCCAAAACAAGGTTTTGATAGGAAATCGTTTTGTGTTCATCCTCTTGCGGCCCGCTGCTCCGCCGCAGGACGGCGGCAATCTTCCGAATTAAAATTGGCATGGAAAAGGGCTTTGTGATATAGTCGTCCACTTGCAAATCCAGTCCCCGGATTTGTTCTTCCTCTCCGCTCAATGCAGTAAGCATGATGATAGGAACCTGGGATTGTTTTCTTATAAATTCACAAACGGCAAACCCATCAATTTTGGGGAGCATTACATCAAGCAGCACCAAATCAAATTGCGCAGCAGAAAATACAGAAAGGGCTTCTACACCATCGCTGGCTAAACTGACCTCATATCCTACCTCTTGCAAGAAGTTCTTCAAAAGCTCTTGAATGTCCAAGTCATCCTCGACAACTAAAATCTTTTGCATAATGACACCTCCGAAGGGTAGCATACCATAGAAATTTGTGATTAGTGTGTAGTTCTCAAAATTTATGCCCTCGACTTGCACATGACCTAACTTGTTTTCACCGTGTTGCTCTTTTCCTCTTATGGGTCATCATCCGGCACAAGCGCAATCACATCGGAAATGTCACAATTCAGCGTTTCGCAAATCTTGATAAGGGTGGGCATGGAGATATGCTCCACCTTGCCCATGTTGGCGATATGGTTCGTTGTCAAATGCGCCTGGAGCCGTAAATCTTTCTTGCTCATGTTCTTGTCGATTAGTGTTTTCCAGAGCGGTTTATAGCTGATTTTGACAGCAGGAGCGGCCCCGGCCCTATGGCCTTTCAATCATTATACTGCCATCATTGAGAAAACACAATGCACTGTTGCAATTCTTCTCCAAAAACTGCGGCATACACAACGCATTTGTCTTTACATCAATTTAGGTATCAAGTGCTTCATGCCTTCCCAGTCAATCCCTGCCGATTTTATCAGATTTTCCGGGAGAAGATGGATGTAATAAGCCGTCGCTTCCAGATCCTTGTGTCCCATGTATGTCTGTAAGTAAGGCAGACGGGAACCGAGGTCTTTCTTTTCGTCAAGCCACCAGTTCAAAACAGCAGTGGCAAATCGGTGCCTGAGATCGTATACTCTTACTGAGGGAAGAAGGTCTTTTGGAACATCCGGTTTCGATAAGGCAAAAAATCTCTTAAACTTTCCCTGCATCCATCCGGCGGAGTAGGGGCCGCCGGATGGCGAGGGGAAGAAAAATTCGCTTTCAGGAAACGCCGCATCACGGACAGCCGCATAGGATTTTGCCAGGGAATTCATCTCATCCGACATGACGATGTTGCGGCTTTTATGCTTCTTCGTTTCAATGATACGCAGCTCCCCGGTATTCAGGTCCACTTCATTTCTCTTAGACCTTATAGGAGAACAGGCCGGCACAGTCCGGAGCCGGGACCCCTGTCTCTTTCAGGAAGATATGGAAATATTTAAGATAGAGAAGGATGTTGTGCAGGCTGGATGTCCTGACCTCTGCCGCGGTTTTTAATATAAACTCCCTCACATCATCGACAGAGACATGTTCTAACGATTCATGGCCGAGGGCTTCAAAGTGATGGAGATACCTGCGGACCACCCATACCACATCGTCACGGGTATTGGAACCGTAATTCCTGTAATCCAGGAAACGGTCAATCAGCCGTTCATTTTCCGCCCTGAGCAGATATTTCGATCCATGCTTCGGCATGTTAAGATGGAGCGTCCCTGTCAGTTAAAACCCATTCAGGCGGTTTGCGGCAGAGCGGATATTCCTGTAGTAATAGTCTGAGATTTCATTTCTGGACAGCCGTTCCTTCTGGAACCCTACATATTCACTTGTGATTTCGGGATCGTAGAGAGATGCCCTTTTTGCCGTAGTAGATTGCAAAGGCCCTCAGTCCCGGTTGGATGTTTGTCCATATGCTGGATTCACTGTAGCCGAGCCTCCTGGCTTCCGCAACCATCCGGGCAATCATTTCGTTGATGGTTACTTTCTTTTCATTCATGGCAGATGCCTCCTTTGGTATAGTCAGGGAAATCCCTGCTGACACGATTATCAGCAAATGCCTCTATGGACACCATAAAATTATCCCGAATTTTTCGGCTTTTCATATATGGATTCTATTTGACAGCTTAGACAGACACAAAAAGTTATCCCGAATATTTCTCAAAGAAATGCCGCTGTTGCTGGCTTTCTTTGAGGTATTCGGGATAATCTGACTTTCGGTATAACCGGTAGTTTAGCAGAAACTCTTGATTTGTTCATAATTATAGCGTTGATATTATTCGTTTGACCGTCTATAATAAAGATATGATTTAGGGAGGTCTGTTATGTTTGAATATATGACTGTGCAAGAAGCTGCAAAGGAATGGAGATTATCTGAACGCCGAGTACAGAAACTTTGTGCTGAAAACAGAATTGATGGTGTTGTTCACCTCAGCCGTGTATGGCTTATACCTAAAGGAACTGAAAAACCAATAGATGCACGTCGAAAGAAACGGAGGGATCGCATTGGTACGGATAGCGATATGTGACGACGATAAGGAAGCTGTCAAATATCATGGGGATATTGTGAAAGACTGTCTGCGCTCTTGCGGAATAGGTTATGAGATTGCAACCTATACACAAAGCAGCAATCTTCTTTTTGATATTACAGACGACCATTTTTTCTATGATTTGATTTTGCTTGATATAGAAATGCCCGGAATAACAGGTATGGAATTATCTGAAAAGATCAAACCTCATTTACCAAATGTAAAGATTATTTTTATCACGTCGCATATTGAATATGCGATTGACGCTTTTGAGCTTTCTATTTTCCGTTATGTGCCAAAAAGCGACCTAAGTAATCGTCTGGTGTCCGCTGTGGTAGACGCTGCAAAACTGATTGAATTAGAGGTTGGCAGGGAGTATATCATACAAGCTGCCGGACGCATGGAAAAAATACCGTACAAAGACATTTTCTATATCCAGCGTGACGGTGGAAAAAATTCTATGATATGTTCGCGTTTGGGAATATCGAAAGTTAGAAAAAGTTTGCAGCAGATTTTTGATGAACTGCAAGCACAGGAATTTATTTTCATTGACCGGGGTTATATCGTAAATATCATACAGATTATGAAAATCAGTGACAGCATGGCATATTTCAAAAATGGTGAAACGCTTCCGATCAGCCGTTCCCATTTGCAGGAAGTAAAAAAACAGATAAACAGGTTTTGGGGGGCGCATATATGATGACTTGGTATCAGATACTTTCATTCTTTTTTACAAATGGATTGCGGATATTTTTGGGGCTGTATCTTGTTATAACATTGCAGCAATTAGCTGGAAACAGAAAAAAAGCAAGCGTCATTTCTGTATGTGCAGCAGCCTTTATTACCGTGCTGTCCTGTTTCCCCATTCAACAATTTTATCTGACGGGTATAGAAATAATTTTTGTAATACTGATTGCATATTATCTATACGCGGCACAGCCCAGGGTGAGCCTGTTTCTCATTTTCTTTTATGAAATAGCGGTTGCTTTGTGGGAATTTATTCTATCGGCTGGGCTGGGGGTTATCTTTCAATCAGACCGTTTTCTTGATATGCGGTCAAATGGATATATAGCGGCAGTTTGGATTGTCCGGCTTTTTATGCTAGGAATTGCCTTTCTTACTGTGAAATCGCATAAAAGAAATGAAAATCTATCACCACGGGTAATAGCCGGAGTTGCAATAGCCGGTTTGCTGGGAGCCGTTCTTTTATCCGGGCAGAATACCATACCCATAAGTGACGATAGGCTGACAACTTGGATTATCTTCTCAATGCTAATTCTTGTAGCAATCTTATTTTTCAACCTTAACCGCCAATATGAAATGGAAAAAAAGATCATGCTGCTTGAAAAAGAAAAAAATGCGTTATTGGAGCATGACTATCAGACCCTTAAAAATGTTTATGCTGCTAATGCAAAATTGTTCCATGACTTCCAAAATCATATTGATGTAGTGTATCACTATCTGTTAAAGAACCATACAACGGAAGCCGCCCATTACATTGAAAATCTGCGTTCTCCAATACGGGAAATTACACAGACAGCATGGGTGGGCGACGAAGCCGTAGACTATCTAATCAACAGCAAGATTGCCCTTGCTGCTTCCCAAAATATACAGGTAGGTACAAACATTGAATTTCCACGCCGCACCAATATACAAAGTGTTGACTTAGTTGCGATTTTAGGTAATCTTTTGGATAATGCCCTTGAAGCGATAGAAAATGAGGAAGATAGATTTCGGTTTGTCAATTTAACAATCCGCCGCATAAATGATATGCTGGTTATCAAGGTGGAAAACGGGTGCAGTGCTGCACCTACCGAAATGAACGGAAGTTTGCAGACTTCCAAAGCAGATAAAACTTTGCATGGCTGGGGACTTCAAAGCGTCCGTGCCGCTGCTGAACGCTATGACGGGATTATCGAAACAGAATACAGCGATCAGATATTCTGCGCTGTTGTCACATTATCTTTTGAAGCAGTAAAGGCATAATCAATCTATCGGGAAAGCAGAGCGTCCATGCTGGCGGTCTGTTTTTTCATGGACAAAAACCTACCGATTATGGACAAAGCGGAAGAAATGTCGCTTTTGCAGTATGCTATGACTGTAACAGAAACTTACACACAAAACGAAATGGAGGTTATCTTATGCGTCATTTTTATTTTCGATTGATTTTGGGTATTGTCTGGCTGGCTGTTGCGGTTGTTAGTGCCGTGAAAGCAAATATTTCATTTGCCCCTCTGTATGCCTCGCTGGGTATCGTATTTCTATGGTCTGCTTATTCAATTTGGAAAAAGGAAAAGGACAAAATGATCTCTCGGAATTCTGATTGATCCTGCCAGCGAAACTCTGGCATTGGACTTTGACAAGTGGATATTATTCAAAATTGAAAAAATGGGTACAGAAAATAGACATAGTACTGTTGCTATGCCGGAAAATAAGGTATACTATTTATAGGATTATGCTGCATTACAAATCAACTTTCTCAGGGTGGATTCGAATGGCATATCCCATGCATCCAGATGTTGTAGCATCAGGATGTGATAGAGGCGGCAGTACCACATCTTAGTTGAACGGTGCCTGCCGTCTTCTAATTTAAAGTCTATTTTCTCACGCTTATTCGAGCGTTCAGCAGAAGTTCTTGCGTTATACTCTTTTTTCCATAGCGCACTGTCACGTGGCGGGATGTTTATTAGACGTGGATTATCTTTCATTGCAAGATGTACGGTTCGTCCGTATTTCGAATCAGAGCATGGGGTTTTACAGGAGCAACCGTATTTCCTGCTGGCAAGGGGACATCTGAATTTCACCCTTGCTTTTGAAATCTCAGTGCCATCATGATTCATTTTCAGCCCGGCTTTACAGATTGGAATGCCATCTTTGCCGATGGTGAAATCATCTTTGTATTTTTCTTTGATTCCACGCTTCTCGTTTAAGTCAATGAATGGAGTAATGCCTTTCCGCCTGCAATACAGGTAATAAGGCATTGCATCATGGGCTGAATCAAGCAGAAGTTTTTCTACATGAAAATCCGGAAGAAAGCTTTTCATCCGGAAAAATGCATGAAGGAATCCATGGGAATCATGCATGGATGCGGGATGCAGCAGGGGAAAAACCGGAAGATCACTATCTGAATCAGAAGCAACTAACATGTAAAGATCATATCCGTGGTAGAAGCAGCTGCGGGAAGAATCCCATCCGACATCACAGTCAGGCTGAGAGAAATAACGTTTACAATCACAGTCATGGATACCTTTTGAAGCACAGTCACAGACACGGTGTTTACGTTCTCTAGCAGAGGTTACAACGGGGGTGCCATCTCCGGCGATAGAAAGATGTGTATTGTTAATAACCCCCTTGTCAAGAGACTTGCGAAGGAATTCTTTTGTGTAGAGGTCAAAAAGAGAGCCGTAAGGCTGTTCGTCAATAGAAAAGGATTGGTTTTCAAGTGTTTCCAGCAACTGTTCAACAGTGGTTTTATCAACAGGCTGTGCCTTATATCCTTTTTTGTCAGGTTTTTTGACAGGAACCTTTAACTTGTGAAGGTGAGGGGACAGGTTTTTATCTTCTGAATCCCAGAGTTTAGAAAAGAAGTCGTAAAAAGTGCCAACACTGGGAGTATCATCTGTTTTAAAACCGCTAAGAAAGGCATACAGAGGATTTATTTTAAGCTGGGCAGCCCATTCGGTTATAGATGTGACCTTAAAATCAATGGACAGCAGATAGGAACGCTGCATGCAGGAAGGAGTTCTTGGTGCGGGACCATACTTGGAATATTTGCTTCGCATCATTTCGTCAGTGTAGGAAAGATCAAGATTCCAAAAACGATCAATAATGTCCCATGTGTCATGGGAAATGGAATCAGGATTCGGATAATATTTACGAAGATTTTCAACAACAAAGTTTTGGTAGTCGGCATGACTGCCACAGTTTACAGGTAACATAAAATCGCCTCCATATCGAAAAAAGATTGTCGCCGCAAACGGACGATACTTGTTAATTAACAGGCGCGAAGCGCCGCATTTTTCGATATATTTGTCAAGTGCTTTTGGCAAAAAAAGTGGGGGATTTTAATAAAAAAGGCATCTGAAAGCCTTGTGTTTATTGGCTTAAAGATTCCGAGAGATTATCAAAGACAAACGGGGGTAACATAATGAACAACGGGAAAATGCTTGTCCTTAATGATTTGAATGTGTGGTATACGCCGGGAAAACCTGTTCTTGAAAAATTATCTATGGAGCTGGGAACGAATGAAGTGATAGGACTGATTGGATTGAACGGAGCGGGCAAGACCACTTTTATCAAAACGCTTTCCGGACTGCTTAACACTTTTCATGTGAAAGCTGCTTGGTGGCAGGGAAAACCGCTTCTATTCCGTGACCGGGAATTTAAGGAAGAACGGTATGTTGTTTTTGCCGAAGATCATTCATTTCAGTTTTTTACGTTCCGCGAGTATGCTTCCTATGTGGCAGCGTCTTACGGCAGGAAGTTATCTGATATTAATGAATTGATACATGGTTTTCACTTTGAAGAATACACTGATGTTTTGCTGAAAGAACTGTCAACGGGCAATCTGAAAAAGGCTTATTTAATTACAGCTTTTGCTTTGAAGCCCAAACTGCTCATACTGGACGAGCCTGTGAATGGACTTGATTTTCAGAGTACCGAATACCTGTACCAGCAGATCGAAAGCTTCCGGCAATACGGAACAATCCTTTTTTCGTCCCATATTCTTGAAAGTATCTGCCTTACGTCTGACCGGGTAGCGGTATTAGAACAGGGGCAGATAAAAAGATGTTTTGCCGGACAGGAAATCAAAGCAGAGAAGATACGGGAGGTATTAAAAGAATGATTATTTTTCAAAACCTCGGGGAACAGCTTTTCGGCGCAAAGTATGAACGTGCTGTAAAAAGCCCTATTGCTTGCATTATCCTGTTTCTTGCTATCCATACCGCAGGAATTGAAATAGAGATTGCACCGTCTATTCTCTTGTTGACAGCTACGGCTTTTTCAATGGGTATCATGTGGCAGACTCTTAATTCTTCGGGAAATGCAGACCGTATGACCGGGCTGTTTATGCTGCCATTTCGGAACAGGGAAATGACGTTTTCACTTGTGCTGGCATTTACAAGCTATACATTGATTACCAAAACATTCCTTGTAATGGCTTTGTTCTTTGCCGTACATGAATGGAGTGTGCTGCAAATTGCTGTATCTTTGATCTGTGCCTGTAATAGCTGTTTTTCGGCTGCTGTATGGTATACCATGAAAAAGAGAAAAATGTTTCTGCCTGTTTTCATTTTATGGGGTGGAGCGATTTTCGCGCCAATATTCCTTGTGCGGGAAACGGTGATTATTTGTTTTATTGCGTTTACAAGTATGCTCATTTCATTTTTAAGGTTACTGAAAGCAGACGCTTACGTTTTCTATCACCCAGTATCAGCAAAACTTCTAATCAAACACACAAAAGGGACAGGAAGCATATTTTTATATTTGCTGCGTTATCTGATAACAAACAAAAACTATCTTTTGAATACTGCCGGATTATGCGTAATCGCTGGTGTTATGCCATTCATATTAGGGCAATTTGAGGGAGTAAATGTTATGCCGCTGGGGTTTGCCGTTCTATGCCTGAATACCCCAATCTGTATATTGCTTTCCTGTGATCCTGGTTTAGAGCAGGCAGTCCGAACACTACCGGGACAGGCAAAACGCTTTTGCACGAATTATTGCTTTTTTATCTTTTCTGTCAATATGGCGGTAAATAGCGTTTATCTGATTAGCTGGCAAATAGGCAAAAGAGGCGTAAATAGTACAGAAATCATTACTGCGCTTATAATCGCGCTGCAAAGTGCAATCTTGTCTGTCCTGTTGGAGTGGTTTTGTCCCGTCCGTAACTGGAAGATTGAAAATGATTTATGGCACCACCCACGAAAGTATATTGTACCGTTGATTATGTTTTTGGTTGCAGGGCTTATCGGTATGTGGTCTATAAGTATATGGGTTTTGCTCTGCATTGTCATAGCTGAAGTTTTAAGCTTATCACTTGTCGTAAGGAGGATATAATACCATGAAAAATACAAAACGCTGCCCTAAATGCAGCTCACAAAATATTGTCCGTGTTCCCGATAACCAAAACCGCCATGCCAGCGGGAACAATATTTATACTTCGACCTTTACATTGATGAAAAAAATCCCGGTTATACGCTATGTCTGCTGTGATTGCGGATATGTTGAAAATTGGGTGGAAACACAAAGAGAACGTGACGAGATCAAGCGCACATTTGGATAATGAAAGGAGGGCTGCAAAATGGAAAACATTATCCTGCAAACACACGGAATATCCGTGAAATACGGTAATTTCCTTGCTCTTGATGATGTAAGCATTAGTCTCAAAAATAAGCATATATACGGCTTTATCGGTGAGAACGGCG
>CAJTIU010000062.1 GCA_910576335.1 Lachnospiraceae bacterium | reverse complement strand
TTAATTTTTCCATCGTGCGTTCCTCCTTAAGTGAATTGATAAAATACACTTAAATCTTGATGGATTATGGAAAGTAAATCAACTAAAGAATCCTTTATTTATAAGGATTTCTATCATTAACTTTGCATAATGTATAGCTTTTCATAACCGACACCACCTTTTTGGTTAGTCAGAGCGATTACTTTGCAATTTGACATAGGTATGTCCTCCTTTCGCATAAATTTAGCCGCTTTGTCAAAGCGGCTATGTAAAAATAGCAGAGGACATGTCCCAACCTGCCAAAAATGAAAAAGCCGACTGGCTTTTTACCAATCGACTATGTAAAAATTTATTTTGTTTTTGATAAAGCTTCTCTTATCCTCTGTGTATCCCATTTCTCCGGGAATAATACCGCCATAATGTGAAACGCATCAATTAATCCCGCAATATACGCATACGTTCCATACTCAAAATCCTGCTTGTCCCTGTAATCCAAAAGATGCTGACACACCGCTCTCTGTTCTTCTGTCAAATCAAGCCTGTTAAAAGCGTCTTCCGCCTTTCCCTCATCCTTACTGTCCTTTTGATATCCCTCGTCAGCTTTTAATAATAGAAATACCGATTCATCTTTTAATTTCTCTGCCGCAATTTTCACCAGTTCTTTAAATTCTTTATCGTTCATTTTTTCCTCCTTTCTTTGCCCTATTGTATTATAAAAATTCTGTCAGCTTCAACAGTGCAAACAAGCGGCATGGCAATCATTTTGCATACTATGATGGTATGTATGCCGGGAACAGATTCTATCTATCCCCGGCAGGAGTATCATTATCTTTCTGACTGTCATCGCCATATCGGAACAGCCCGATACTTATAGCAGGGATTCTCGCTCATTCATAAAAACAGAAAGTCCCGGCGTACCTGCTAAGATAGCTAATCATCAGAAATAAAGTCTTAGCGAATGACTTATTCAATTGTCAAGATACAGCAAAGATGTGTTTCTGACGGCTGCCAGAAATCAACCTCTTCACTTATTTGGAATTGAAACACTAAATGACACCCTCCTTTTTGAAAAAAACTAAAATATTTATTCTCACATTATAATTGCTTTGCAAACACAAAAAACCGCCTGTTCCAACGAAAGAACAGACGGCTACTGACAATTTTCGAATTAGAATTTGATAAATTAATATCCTCTATATTGATGGAGCAAATCACTAAGTTTCTCATTTTTCTTAATAAAGTCCATTAAATATTCATCTGTTATTTCAAATTGAATATTTCCATCCTTTTTACGGGTTTTTGTTGCAAGCACTTGTTCACCACTTTTAGAAGTTATTCTAAAACCATGAATAATTCTATTCCTCATATTTACAATTTCTAAAAACAAATCCTCAATCTCTGTATTCCCACATTTATTGGAAATTGTTTCTGAAATAATTTTTTTAAGCAAACCGGATTCTTTGTCAATTAGTTCATACCAGTTAAATGAATCATTTGTTTTAATGATATTTTCTATTATAAATCCATTATTTGAACTAAACACACATAATGCGCTTCCCAACAACTCTCGATATTCCTTCGTCGGTAATGATTGTCTAGTATAGTTTTCGTACATTGTTATACCTCCTATAAATTTACGATTTATAAATTTGATTATAAAATATTTCCCTATTGCTTGCAATCTATATTTATAAGTTTGTTTTTAATGGATACATACTTCTGAAAATGGAATTATGTATTTTTTCTCCATTCATCAAAACGCTTTCTTATAAATGCCACATCATCATCTACATCCGAAGAAATAAAAATATGTATACTCCGAAATAGCTTCTTTATATTTATTGCATACTCTTTTTCACCTTCGTTCGCTCTATAAAGAATTTTTACAAATTTAATCCCCCTCTGTCTGCACAAATATTCTTTTAGGCTGTCAATCTCCTGTGTCCCGGCAAAGGATTCCATGGCAACTTTTTCTTCTGGTATATAGATTTCTATTGGAATTCCGATAGTCGCGTCAGAATTTAACAGCACTTTTAACCCTTTCTTTGCGGCATAATAACTGACTGCTAATTGTGGAAATACACTTTGGTATTCTTTTTCACATTCCCGGCATCCTTTCCCCTCTATAGCTCTTTCTGAAATCTTTCCTCTCCACGAATGTCCAAGCCTACATTTCCACCAAACTTTACGCATAGAGCTTCTTGATATATGTTCAGGGAAAATGTCTGTATTCTTATCATAATCCCACTCAGCAAGCAGATTCGGGTCGGTCGCAGCCAAGTCATTGTATCCAGATAATACCGCACGGTCGGCACATACCGGACATTCTGCCCCTTTCACCCGCGAATGAACCACTGCTTTCCATTCATATCCGCATTTTCTACATTTCCACCAGACATTTTTACGTGATTTCTCATTTATCATATCTGGCGTCAAAGGCAGATTACGCTCCGACCATTCCGATGCGAGTTTGGGCTGTTTTGCCGCAAAGTCATTGAATCCTTTAAGAAGAATCTTTCCACTGCAATAAGGACATTTGCTCCCATATGAACGAGTTGCAATCAACGTATTCCATTCATGCCCTTTGCTACATTTCCACCAGACTTTACGATTAGAATAGACTGCGACCATAGTCGGGCGTAACGGATAATTTCTTTCCGACCATTCAACGGCTATTTGTGGAAACTCTGAAGCAAGGTCATTGAATCCCTCTAACACAAGATTGTGGGAACAATACGGACATCCACTGCCTTTCACCCGGTTTTTCACGCTTGCCGTCCACTCGTGCCCACATTTGCCTTTCCATACAATTTTCTTGTGTGAGCCTGCCCCAACCATAGTCGGCTTTAAGATTCCATTTTTATCAGACCACTCCAGTGCAAGCTCTAGCTCTAAGGTATTCAAATCGTTAATACCCTCGACCACCCTCTTTCCCGAACAAATAGGACAATTTTCACCTGAAGAACGGCTTTTGATACTGGCTTGCCATTCATGCCCGCAGGCTCCTTTCCACCATACCTGTCTATTTGAGCCATATGTTACTGTATCGGGTGTAAGCGGTAAATTCCTCTCTGACCATTCATCTGCAATCTCTGGGCGCATAACTGCTAAACTATTCTCCATATTGAACCTCCTGTACTTCTTATAGACAGTATAGAAAATAATAGATATGGATGGTAGTTTACAAACTATACGGGTTCACCCAACGTTGTGTGATGCTGCTTATCTCATATAGTCTCTATCAAAACTCATATTTCATTATCAATAGCATGTAAATTTATCATAGAAATAATTTGATTCTGCATATCCTCAACACTTTCAACCCTAACCCTGCCAATATGATTTCTCACCGTCTCAAAATCTATATCAGGTAAGATTTTTTCGAAAAAAATATTTACCTCTGGGGACGCCCCCATTAAGGCTATTGCAAGAGAAGTTGTATCAAACTGATTTAATGTTTCTTTTAGCTCTTTTTCGGGTACTACGGATATTTGCTCAAAATCATCTATCCTCTGTGGCAATATCTTAGGCTCCAGTATATCGTTTATTGTAATGTCGTACAGCTTAGAAAGCTTCAGCAGAATCTCTAAATCAGGGACAGTTGTTCCTGTTTCCCATTTTGAAACCGCCTGCCTTGAAACATTTAACCTTTTCGCCAAATCGTCTTGTGTGTAGCAGCGGCTTTTCCTCAAGAATTGTAAGTATCTTGATATAATTTTCATATTCATAAAATCCACTCCTTTACCGCCATTATAAACCATGCAGAAAGAAGATGAAAGAATCTGACAGGTGCAAAAAAGCAAACGCAGGTTGCCTCCCACCCAATTCTTCACTGTGAGTATCATCCCCACGCTCTACATTGACAGTTCTCTATGAATATACGGCAACGAAAAAGGCTCCAAGAGTTTAGTTTCTCTCGAAGCCTTAAAAGACATCTGTATAATGTTTTGTTACAATCCGTATATCTATGCGAAATGTGCGATTTTTTGACCTCTGCACAACTTTCTGCATCAAATGATGTAAGTTTGATGTAAATGTGTATTTTGAAGCCTTTAGGGAATCTCGCAACCCCTGATAAACACTGGGTTTTTCGGATGTCTACTTATCGAGGGACTTCATCGTCGGGATTTTGCTATTGATTATCCTACATATTTCAACCTTTTTAAACTACTTTTAATTTCAACTACTTTTCATTTCTCCTCGATTTTACCCTTACCACTTCTTATATTCCAAATCTGTATACTTGTTGTAGAATTTGATGTAAGTGATGTAAATCGCTTAAATGATAGTAAAATAGAGAAATATAAATTATTAACTCAAAAACAGGAATGTTATATTACTTTCTTATTATACTCATTTTTAAAGAACGTATCAAGCCCTACGAACTCATTTTTCCTTAATTCCTTTGTGACATCCGTGTAAATATTCAGTGTTGTTGAAATATCCGTATGACCGAGTGCATCTTGAATGACCTTAACATTTACTCCTGCTTCACACATCCTCGTCGTGAATGTATGACGAAGCGTATGACAGCTAAAATGCGGCAACAAAACCTTTGCATTCTCGTCTTTCAAAAGCTGCTCATCGTTACAATCACGAATAATGCGGCGTATCGCTTTATTAAGCGTTGCTTGATGCTGTACCTGCCCGAAACGATTAATAAAAATAAAATCTGTGTATCCGTCAATCGTAATTTCACAGTGAACATCTAATAGCTCCTGCTTTTCTTTTTCCATTAAAAATGCTTCTTTAACAAACTCTAACATCGGCACTTGCCGTTTACCTGCAGGGGTTTTTGTTGTATTGATATTGAAATAGCAGCCTTTCTTGCTACCGTCTGTTCTGTGGTTATAATAAACAAGCGTATGATTAATATTGATAATCCCCTCATCTAAGTCGATATCACACCATCTAAGTCCTGTAATCTCTCCAACCCTCATACCTGTACCTGTCATAACTACAAATATCGGATACCAATGCACATAAACAGGATGGCTTTTAAGAAATTCTAAAAACAATTCCTGCTCTGGACGTGTCAAAGCTCTTCGTTTTTCGGTCTGGAAACAGTGAGATTGCTTCAACTCTTTGAGAACATTATTTGAAGGATTGCTTCTGATATAATCATCATCCACTCCCATATCCAGTACTTGATGAAGAAAAGTATGGATACCGTCAATGGTCGATGCTTGCAGTCCTCTTTCATTGGCAAGGTAAATATAGAACCGCTTTACATCAGATTTTTTAATGATGATATACATCTTCTTCCTATCTGGTTACATACAAAGGTTTCATACATATACTGACAAAGAACCCTCATTTTTTGCATACTATTTATCACTATCATCCTTGTCATCCTTTTTATCCTTGGATACCTCTATCCATTTATCTCCCTCACCACTGATAATTGCTTCTACTGCTGCAATGTATTCTTCCATTTCCTTACCCGAATTCTCCCGCTTTCCTACATACTGTCTTTGTACAGTCATAAGGCGATTACAAGTACTGCGATATAAAATCCATTTTTCTTTTAAACGCCACAATTCCAGAATGGACTCCGTTATAAGAATCCCAGAGGAAAAGATTGCTATAATCCAAGGAATACTATTCACAATTCCCGCCGCCTGAAGCACGGGCAACATACCAATCAATACAATTTTAATCACACTGAATATGTAAAACCCACATTTACATCTCCGTGCCCTGACATGATAGTATTCGATATATGCCAGAACAACTTCTTCATAATCCTTTGTGTCACATCCTCCACCGTTACAACAATAGTACCTCATTTCTCCCTTTCCACCATTGTCCATGAATTGCTCCCCTCTCCAGTACTTTCTCCACATAAAATTAATGATTCTATATCAGTTTTCTAATCTATCCTGCAAAATCCTCAAAGCCAAACCATCACGCTTATCACCAAAGTCAATGTTATTTTATTGATACAACTCCCAATAATCTATTCGTCCATTCTTCTCCTGATAATATTGGCATGCACAGAATTTAATATATTGATATCCGTTAATCAATTGATAATTAGGAATTTCCGTCTTTTCACTCAGATGCTTAATCCATCTCTCCATGTAAACTGGAGAGATCGTGCGAAAATTAAGATACAAATAAAATTCTTCAAAGAAGAGCTCTAGTGGCAACAAGAGAAAAATAGCACACATCTCGTACTCAAAGTTCTCCTGTCGCGCATATAGTTTCGGCAGCGAATAAGGCACCGATTCCATATTCCGCCTTCTCATTTCCCCCCTTGTCATATTAGCAATCTCCTGGTCGCTTTCTTCCTTTACAATAGTCTTCCCCAGTTCATAAGCAATCGCATATTTCTGAAGATTACTGTAAGATTCCGAAGTTTCTCCTAGGTATGACTCATTTTGACTATTGTCCACATAAATCTTTCTGACTACTTTCCCCTCTCTGGATAAATCATAGCGCAATTGTGCAATATTCAAGTCAATTTCTTCTGCTCCACCAAAATTAAGATTCTCGTATGCCAGTTCGATTCCCCTGGCTTGGGCTATTTTCTTAATATCTATTGGAAAAGCCAGATCTTCTTTCCCACAACAGCTCTTCAAAATCCCATCGCAAATTTGCTGTAATTCGTATGCGCGCATCATCATATCTTTCAGTGCTGTATGCAATCCTTCCATTCCGCCTTCACCACCCTTTCGCGTTCCAATCTTATCCAGATTTTTCTCCTTTGTTTTATCTTCCATACTGTCTTCTCCTTGCATCAAATAGTGAATCAATATTAGAATATTTTTTCTTTTCTTCCAGTTCTATCTCCAATACACATTCCAGCATATCATCTAGCAGTTTCTCATAACAGTTTCTAATCTGTTTTTCTGACAACTTCTCCGAGGTGTGCTTCATTACATAATTAATCAAATTTTTCTGCACAATCTCCAAATCGCCGTTCTCTGACTTTCCCCATAAGGATTTTTTAAATTCATCCACCTTGGGATGCGAGATCACCTGTTCTTTTAAACTTAAATTTCTATTCTTTCCTATAAATATAATCGCCTTCTGGAACCACTCCCAAATATTTTTCCTTTGTACATTTTCCAGACCTTCCTGCCTCTCCAGTTTCGTCTCCCTGTTTTCAAAGAAACGCCTGATAAATTCGCATTGAAATGCTTCTTTGGGAGATTCCAACTGAGCTTTTTTCTCGTCCGTTTCGGTCCATTCCTTCCAAAGACTGGTAAATTCATCTTCTTTTTCCTCTCCCAGATCCTCCTCTTCCACCTTCTTCTCTTTCACAGCCGCATTGTTTTGGTATGAACGCATTACATCTTTTGCATACAGAATCATTTCCTGCCAGTAATATCTTACATAATTTCTTCCCGACACTCTATCAATCTGCCCCAATGCAGCTATTTGTTCCTCGCTTAAATATTCACTCAATTCCATGCATACCACATCCTCTTGGTCGCCTTTACAAATAACTGCCTCAAGTCTCTGCCGAAATCCCATTAAATCGTCACACACTTCTTCCAACTGCTCACATTGTTTTTTCTGTTCCTTAATCTCCTTGAAGAAATCCTGTTCCTGTAAGTTCAAAAGCTTATGTACATTCTCCCCTAAAACAGGAAGCAGCATTTTACTGGTTTGATGCTTTGCAATAAAAGCGCCCTTTGCCACACAGACACTGCTGGGATCCTTCTCTAAAGAGATACACTCATAGCTCCTCCATACATTTGTCACAAAGCGTTTCGCCTGAGACTGCATATGTAAAGCATTTACCTTTTTCAAAATAGTCCGCTTCATACTTTTGTTAAAGAAAACGCTCTCTTTCTGCTCCGCAGATAACACATTAATCCTTATATTTCCGCTTTTATTGGCATAGACTGCTATCGTCGGAACATTTCCAAGCATATAATTTAAAGTGTATTGGATATCGGAGTCCGTTCCATACTCCTCATGTAGCAATTGAATATCATCAATTCCTTTAATCCAAACAAATATCCTGTCCGCCCATACCTCCAACTTTGATAACAGCTCCATTTCCTCCTGCCAGTTCACTGCCTTTTTCTGAAATACCGCATATGAATTATTCTGTTCCTTTTCCTGCACTGCATCATAAATGCTGCTTTCCTTCTTCTGCTGCTCACAGATGACCATAGGAACATGAAACCATTTTGAATGCTCATTGTGACGCATGGAAATAATCGCAACCTTTCTCTTCTCCAGCAAAAGCGAAGCATAATCCATCCATTTTTCAGGACCAATAAATCCCGTCCTTTTCACCTCATCAAAAATGAATACCTTCATCTTATGCATCATCCCGGCATTGATGTATTTATCAAATGCCTCACTAAGGGGATTTTCTTTCGATTCCCAACGGAATTTCACAATTTCATTTAACAAGCTGTCCCATCTGCACTCTTTCTCCCTGCCCTGTTTTTCACAAAAAACTTCTTTTTCCTTCCCCAAAACACGCAGGAAATAAGAGAGGCCCACTGCTGAAAGCACCGCCTCTTCCAAGTCCAGTTTTAATGTCTCATTATTTTCTCTGGCGGTCTGACATAATACAGTTTTAGCTTTGATAGACTTCATTATTCTTTCATAAAAGGGCTTTCCTTTCTCCTGGTTTTCCCTTTCATTCAGTTCTACCAGCGCCGCCTTGGCTGATGCGATCAATGCTGGGTAAATATTTTGTTCCAGATAATCAATTCCCTCTTTTGTAAATTCATTCCGATTGATGGCCACATGCGCCTTTCCGATTTTTCCTCCCTTGATATCAATCAACTCCAACAATTCGCTGTCCTGGTACATGCTATGGCTCTGTATAAAAATCCCTTTCAGATAGACCTTTGTCTTTCGTCTATCCTGCAATTTCGTTTCTCCCGACTTTGATACCGCAGAATGAGCGGACAGCATCCTGCTTCCCCCGAATCTGGCAAATACCCCCAGTTCGCTGTTCCATATATATAACTTGGACTGTTTGCAATTAAGAGCACCTATTCCATCCTTGATATCCACAATGATCAAATCATCTCCATCGTCCTGAACCCTATTTTTTTCTTTTTCCGGTTTGATTGCCTTGAACAGCCAACTCACATTCTTTACCTGCTCCGCCTTGCTCTGCAGCTTGACTGTATCCGCTTCCAAAACAATCTTTTTTATATGTCTTTCTATAAAATCATAGTATTTGTCATCAAATGTTTTTCCTCTGATTTTTACGTAAATAGGAAAGAGATTCTCCCCCAACAGATTATCTATGTACATGATCAACTGATTCAACATTTCTTTAGAATGACGGATGGGTCTCATTTTGTCATACTCATCTATAAATCTATCCGCATCATCGCTCTCCGTATTCCATGCCTCCCAGAAATCCGCATGGGGCAGTTTGAAGGTATAGTTCAGAAAAATTTCAAATGTCGTCCCGAATGTGAGGTACTCTTCCTGCGACAGCGGCCTTACATTTATATATCCGCCGCTTCCGTTAGAAACCTTATTGAAGGTAATTTCATACTTTTCCCCGCTCCTGGTATAAGTTCTGGCCACCACGCTGTCTGTCACCAGAAATACTGACTGCAAACCAATGCCAAACTGCCCTGTGGGCTTAAGCCAATCTGGCATTTTGTCTATAAAATGTTTCTTTTCTTCATAGCTGCTTCCCACATTAGAAATCTTTATCAAATCCTCCTTTGAAATTCCTGTTCCATGATCTCTGATCGTAATTCTAATTCCATATTCTTTTTCGGACTTTCTCTTTTCTTTTTCAGCCTTCTTCCTGTCCTTCATCTCTTCTATTTTCTTTATTTCTTCCAGAGTGAAAAATTCAAATTCCTCTTCTTCATTTTGAATTCTTGCCCCCAGATCAAAATAAATCTCAATGGGATAATCCCATACGTCCACTTCAGACAATATTTCCTTTTCACTTGCATTCAGACCATATTCTACCGTTTCAAAATAATCCTGAAGAATTTTCCTTTCTTTCAGCTTACAACGATAAATATAGTCCTCCCAACACTGCATTTTACTGGCATCGATGGCATTCTGTATGATCTCCCGCAAGAACACAAAACTTCCCCCATATACATTTGCACCTTCCAGCAACCGAAAAGCCCGTACCTGAGAGATATTAAACTGCGCCTTCACCAGTTCACCTGGCACCTGCTGCCCATCAAGCAGTATTTTGCTCTGATCCAAGGTAGGCAGACATCCCGACACCTCATGAGGCGCGATTTCCGCCCAATGGTAGCTGGCATTTTTCAGAATTTCCTCCAAGCCTTCGCATTCCATTCTTACTAATCGCAGCACCTCCTGCGATTCACAATCCGCATGAATCTGTATGGTTTCCGGTGTAATATTTAATTGGCGGATCGCCTGATGTTTCTTAAAATGCAGCATGGAAGTCTGTGGAAAATTGCCTGCAAACTGAAAACAAAACGGATTAAAACGCTCGTTATCCATATCCAGCGCATCCCCCAGCTGCAGCATCACTGCCACAAATCGCGGATGAATCATATCCAACACATATCCGCTATCTTCCTTTGGCAGTTCCAGCACAGGCTTAATTCCGCTAAGAGTATGAATTGCAGCACAATCTGCGATCTTCAAAAAGATGCGGAGCGGAACCCCTGACACGGAAAAGCTGTTCCCCAATTTATCGGGATCCAAGGTTTGTTTCTGCAATCTGTCCCTTACCTTTGCTGCATGCATTCCTCTTTGATATTCCGCCATCAATTGACCTAACCCATAATAGGCATCCAGTTTCTCATTCAGCAGCCCTTTCAGCTTTCGAGAACGCTCTCTGGTAGATGCTTCTCCATAAACAGTATAGCTTGTTTGAAGCACACTTTGAGCCGCTTTCCTCATATCGGAATCGCCTTCCGCCTCCAAACGTTCAATCATATCAATGAATTTATCATCCTGCACCATTTCCAGACGTTCTGCCGCTGAAATACTCATCCCCACATCATGCATATATGCCGCATGCAATAACATAAAGCAATCCGTCGCAGAAATCTGTTTAATCCTCTCCTCCCCCAAAAGGCGCTCGATATTGTGCAATATCGAATCCGAATGGGTGGCGTTATGATAGCTGTAGGTTTGAAAGGATGGAAGAGTCCACTCAAGCATCTGTGCCAACCATCTTTTATTTTGATTCCATGAATGCCAAAGAACCTGATGGCGCTCTGTCGCATCTTCGGATTTTGCATATAATTTCAATTGCCTTTCGATTGTATGTGCCGTATGCATCCGGCTATTTTCATAATTCATTTCTCTCTCAGCCATCATCTTCCATACCTCCTAGCCTCAGCTCTAAATACGCTGTTGATAACTATAGATATTCCATACCATATTTCAAAATATAGAAAAATATACATTATATTTCAATATATCAAATTTTCCATATATGTGCAATATCATACCGCAGCTGTTGGCTACAATCAAACTAAAAAAGAATCATCCTATTCATAGATGCACTGTGCTATAATGCACTTATACGGTATCTACGTACCAATCCATCGGGAACTAAATTCTCCTGCAAGCATTTATACGAAAGGATGATTCTATGAACACTATTTTAGAACAGTTTCAGGATAAAACCAATGATACTTTTTCTTTTTTTGGCAGGATGATCATAAAGGGACATATCTGCCCGTTCTTTTCTACATCGGAAAAAGGATATGTTCTCTCTGAACACAATGTACTCCTTAACGGTAATAAATCACTCCTCTTTGTTTGATAGTGAATTTTTATAGCGATGGATAATGGATGCTATGTAAAGCTTGTCATAGCATCCACACAATACTGCTCGGTGGAGGATTGACATCCAAGAATGAATGTAAGAATAATGGCTCTGAATTTTTTCTTCCAATCTGGATCATTTCTAAAGTATTTCGTGGAAAATACATGGCAGAATTGAAAAATCTTTGGGAAAACGACCTGCTTGAGTTTCATGGAACAGCTGAAAAATATCGCAGTTACTATGCATTTAAAGAACTGCTTGATATCTGTAACTCTACAGAGTGGACTCCTTATTGCAAGAAAAACTTTAATGGGGCACAGCCCATGATTGATTATCTTGGAAAATACACCCATCGGATTGCTATTAGCAACCATCGTATCATCCGTATGGATGATGAAACCGTCACTTTTTCTGTGAAAGATTACCGGAACAAAGGACAGTGGAAAGAGCTTACCCTTTCTGGTATTGAATTCATACGACGTTTTTTGATGCATGTCCTGCCAAAACGTTTTGTACGAATTCGACATTATGGGCTTCTTTGTTCCCGTAGCAAAAGGAAAAAACTTACTTTATGCCGGAATCTACTTGGATGTAGAAAATATATTTCAGAACTGCGTAATAAAGAAATGCCTGAAATACTAGAACATCTATACGGAATAAATGTCTGCGTGTGTAAAGTCTGCGGTGGTAAGTTTGGAAAACCGCAGCTACGGATACCACAAAAATGCTGAATGCTGTAATTCCTAATAATTTTCAGAAGCCTCAAAGCCTGAGGTTTTGCTGTTATGCCCATTTATCAGGAATCACGTGGTTTCTGTAGCTTCTGAACAGGAAATCCTGTATAGTCATGGGTAAGAACAAAAGATTGAAAGTCCATAGGTAGTTGCTGCCCGGACGCTCACTTTGTTCAATTAGGTCAAATCGAAAATGGTGTAAACGAAGGGGCAGTTCACTGAAATGCCAAAACTGCTTTTTCGTTTACACCATCATCGATTCTAACCTAAAGAATTATATGCTCGTTGTAAAATTTGGTGTAAGTGGTGTAAATTACTTAAATGGTGCTAAAATAGAGAAATTTGAATTATTAAATCAAAAAACAGGAAGTATTACATTTCTTTCTTATTATACTCATTTTTAAAGAACGTATCAAGTCCTGCAAACTCATTTTTCCTTAATTCCTTTGTGACATCCGTGTAGATATTCAGTGTTGTCGAAATATCCGTATGACCAAGTGCATCTTGAATTACCTTAACATTCACTCCGGCTTCACACATCCTTGTCGTGAATGTATGACGAAGCGTATGACAACTAAAATGCGGCAACAATACCTTTGCATCCTCGTCTTTCAAAAGCTGCTCATCGTTGCAGTCACGAATAACGCGGCGGATCGCTTTATTAAGAGTTGCTTGATGCTGTACCTGCCCGAAACGATTAATAAAAATAAAATCTGTGTATCCGTCAATCGTAATTTCACAGTGAACATCTAATAGCTCCTGCTTTTCTTTTTCCATTAAAAATGCTTCTTTAACAAACTCTAACATCGGCACTTGCCGTTTACCTGCAGGGGTTTTTGTTGTATTGATATTGAAATAGCAGCCTTTCTTGCTACCGTCTGTTCTGTGGTTATAATAAACAAGCGTATGATTAATATTGATAATCCCCTCATCTAAGTCGATATCACACCATCTAAGTCCTGTAATCTCTCCAACCCTCATACCTGTACCTGTCATAACCGCAAATATCGGATACCAATGCGCATAAACAGGATGGCTTTTAAGAAATTCTAAAAACAATTCCTGCTCTGGACGTGTCAAAGCTCTTCGTTTTTCGGTCTGGAAACAGTGAGATTGCTTCAACTCCTTGAGAACATTATTTGAAGGATTGCTTCTGATATAATCATCATCCACTGCCATATCCAGTACTTGATGAAGAACAGTATGGATACCGTCAATGGTCGATGCTTGCAGCCCTCTTTCATCGGCAAGGTAATTATAGAACCGCTTTACATCAGATTTTTTTAATGATGATATACGTTTTCTTCCTATCTGGTTACGTACAAAGGTTTCATACATATACATATAATTTTCAAAAGTATTGTTTTTAAGCCCACGTTTCAAATCTTTCCACAGCTCAAACAACTCATTTACTGTTGTGTATCTTGCTTCCGCTTTTATGCCATCAATAATATCCTTTTCTATCTGCTTTTCTTTTTCCCTCAACTCAGTGAGAGTCTTTGCATACACATATCGTCTTTTTCTGTTTTTGTCCATCCAAGTATAATGATATGTGCCATTTGCTCTCTGCATTTCGCCTTTGCGAAGCACAACCCTTGATTTATCTCTTCTTTTTGGTGCTGCCATAATCAATTTCTCCCTATATTTTATATTGTTTGTTCAGATACTTATCTAATTTCTCCCGGATAATAAACCTTTTTCCATTCATCCATATTACAAAAGGACATTTGGCTTGGTCGGTAAGTTCTCGGATTCTTGTACGCCCGACACCAGAATATGCCGCAGCTTCCTCTATAGTAAGACATTTCTTTTCCCATATCGGTGTCTCTTTATTCCTTTTTAACCTGATTTTATCGTAAATAGTTATAACTCCGTCCATTCTATTAACCTCCCTTACAATGAATACTGATTTTCAACAAATTCCTCCATCTTTTTACGTTTAATCAACCGCTTCGTACCATTCCATAACACAAACGGACAATCCTCTGAATTAGTAATTTCTTTTAACTTAGTTACACCAATACCCGAATATATGGCAGCTTCCTCCAAAGTTAAATTGAGTTTCATCCAAATTGGTACCTCATACTTGTTATTTGTTTTTTTCTGTTCACTAGTCTTTTGCATTGTGAATACCTCCTTTTGATTTTGTATCCACATCATATAGAAAAGCCTGCGATAAGCCAATTGTGCAAATGATTCCGCCGCAAGCCTATCGCAGACTTGACAAGTATCTTAAATGGAATACATATTCTCAAGATACTCGTCTAACTGTCTTCTTTTAATCAACCTTTTTGTACCATTCCAAAGTACAAACGGGCAATCCTCGGAATTTGATAATTGCCGTAATTTCGTTCTCCCTACGCCAGAATAGGCTTCTGCCTCTTCAACTGTAAGATTGGATTTATGCCATAACGGAACATGGTACTTATCCAGTGTTTCATTACTATTACTCATTCTTCCCCCTCTTTCTAAGTGCTGTCCGCTTATCATAGACAACATAGTCATATCCTGTATTCTGGCACTTATCACACTTATCTTTCGTAGATGACAACGGGTCTAACCTGCGTACAACCATATTCGGGTCGGACATATAATCTCTCAGGCATCTTGGACACAGACACCGGATATCGCCTGTCCTCTCCCTTTTGAACAACCACAATCCAAAAGTTTTCTTGAGGGCTATATTTATTTTTATCCAACAATTCTCATCATCTATATAACCGATATAGTCCTCTAACTTATCCTTATTTACAGTGCTTATCTGCTCCAATAAAACCATCGACGGCTTTTTCAGACCAAAGCTTTCTTCTAAGATAACGTGTGAGGGAAGATAACGCTTCTTAATTACTGTTGTAATGGCAGCGACAATAATTGTCGGAGCTTTCTCATTAAAATCATCTGCCTGAAGAATCAACACAGGTCTGCGCCCGCTCTGGATAGACCCCTCCGTGAATCCAAAATCATAATAGTATATCTCGCCGCGCTTAATCGGCTGTCTCTCCTGTAGCTTCATAATATGTACCTCTCTTTCTCAAATAAGTAAAGGAATCCTGTCCATTTCAAATCCCTTTCACTTATTTGGAATTGGAAATATCAAATGCCACCTCACTCCAGAATCTTTTTTTCATTTTCTTTACAGCTGCATGTATTGACCTATCTATAACCTGATAACTTACATTTTCTTCCTTACCGATACTTCTTGAACTTTTCCCCTGCACGTAATGCTGCATGACACGTTTCCGCTGTTTTGGCGTCAGCTCTGACAGAGCTTTACGCAAGCATGCAGCCTCTTGTCGTTGCATTTCTATCCGTTCCTGTTTTTCCCAATAATCCTCGGCAATCATTTCTCTATGGAAGCACTCTGACAATCCCTCGTCATAACCATACGCATCCTCATTATTTACGGAGCGTTTGCGAAATTTATCTTCATTACGGTTAAAATCTCCTATGGCTTCCCCTTGCTTGATGGACAACCGCACGAAAGGTGCATAATCCTTAATTTCCTCCGGGTATTTCTTTAGAATTTCTTTTTCGGATAGTTCTGAGACAATTGCCCATTTCTCTTTTCCTACATATCCGTAATATTCATATCTAAGATCGATAAGCCTGCACTCTCTCTTGAATTGTTCCTGTCTTTCTTCATGTATTTTTTTCATCGTCATAATCTCCTTTGAATTTTGAAATCTTGTTAAAAGTCAAAATTCGGAGATTATGGATATTTCGCCGTCTGGCATTGCCAAGCATCGTAAAACATAAAAAACCTTTCCCAAGCAATGCCGGGGAAAGGACTCTAAGCAGTATGAAGCAAATCAGAGCAATGTAGAAAACGCGTCATGGGCACGTTTTCTGCATACGATGGCATAAAAAAACGCCGTAGAAATCAGATAATATAAGGAAACTTCTCTCCTTTTATATCTGGCTTCATACGGCGCTTGGTAGTCCAACTATGTGTTGCCTCCGCTTGCTCGATTAGAAATCATATCCATTATTTACTTTTTATATTGTGGCTATAGGAATATCCCATAGCTTCTAGTACGTTTACGTTTTATCCTGCGGAAATATGCAAGATTTAGAACATGTATCCCTTTGCATTTCGGGCATTTCACGCGTAAATGTCCCGAAGCATCGGAGTACAGCGTCTGTATCCTGAAGCCACACACCGGGCAGAGTAAATCTCTTTCCTGCAAATCTTCCGCTTCCATTCTGGATAACAATAACTTTCTATTATTGACAATGCTTGCCTGTGCCTGCATGTCTACATCCCTCCTAACTTTAGCTCCTGCGATATAAAATCACATATATCGTGTTTTTCCAACATATTAAGATGAATCAACCTAATAGCCAGAGCTGTGTAGGATACACCTAGATAGTTAGCCATATTCCGCATGATGGCTTTATCGCCTGCTGTAAAGGTTGTATCTCCATATATTTTTATAGGCTTGGAATCAGCAAATCTGTTCATAGCATTTTCTACCAAAAATCTTGGCATAAGCAGCGAAGCCGCCATTGTATCTGCCTGCCATTCGGCTGAATGGAACATTTGCAAAACTTCTTCCCTGCTATAAGCGCGTTCCTTGTCATATACTGAATGAAAACGGGCCGTATCCTGTGTCAACTGCATTTTTCTTAATATATGATGTGCTGCTTCATGCGCCATAGTAAATCGTCGTCTGCCATACTCTTTCTCTGCCAGAAGAAATTTGTCGAGTACAATGGTATTCTTCGGGAAAACAAAGGGAATAATTTCTCCGTCAGAATAAATCAGCAATGGAGTTTCCCCATCCGCTGAAAAACCAACCTTACCGCAATCATCTTCAGCAAAGGACGCGTATTCAATCTTCAACATTAGAAATTCAGTTATAAAATGCTCGATGTCCATAGATTGAACCGCTTTCTTCGGGTGTTGCCTGGCATATACCTCAATCAATCCGTTACAGATTTCGTCTAGCTCCGCCCTTGATAAATAGTTACTCAAACTGTTTTCACCTCCAATAGAACCGCATCGGAAGATATGTGTAGCCGATTTGGTAATAATTTATTTCCGCACTATCTGTAATTGGATAGCGAATTCCTTTATATTTAGTTCTGCGTTCAGTCTACAAAGCCTTAATCACATGACAGGCAATCCCTTGTATATAACAGTTATCAACGACTATATCATCCATCTGCTCATTCTCTGGGTGCAGAATAATCTTTCTATTCTGCTCATCCCGGAAAAAGGTTTTTAATGTGTTCTGGTTATCAACAAGTGCCACAACAATATCTCCGTCATCAGCAAAATTCTGCTTTCTGATTACTACAAGGTCGCCATCATCTATCCCCACATCAATCATCGAATCTCCGCTTGCACGAAGAATATAGAAATCGCCCTTGCCGAAAATAGCTGTCGGAAGTGAAATATATTCTTCTATATTTTCCTCCTCGTATTGTGGAGAACCACAGGGAACAGAACCGACAATGGCTGTCTGGGAACTTTCCATATTCACTTTCCTTGTCACATCCGTCTGAATATCCTGACCGTCATATTCAATCATTCCATTCTCATTCATGGCAACCAGATACTTATATACTGTTCCTCTGGACACCCCGACTTCTTCTGCTATTTTAGTCGTAGATGGTGAAATGCCGTTTTGAAGATAATACTGTTCCGCATACTTACATATCTCTTTCATTAATTCAGGGTTTTTGCTTCTCACACTGACACCTCACTTTTCTATCAGAAACACTTTGCTTTCGATAGATTCATTATACATCATTCTTAGCAGATTGCAAGAATGAATAAGCGCACAAAAACGAGGTGTTGCCATCTCGCAACACCTCGTCAATTATTACTCCGTTTTCTGATTTTCTTTTTGCTGAAGATAAAACATTGCCTTTTGTGTTTCAATTTCTGCCCTCAGTTCTTCTTCTGTCGGCAGATACAATTTATATTTGGATGCAAACAATTGCTCATTTCCATGCAGAACAGAATAACGGGCAACATCTTCATCTGTATCCGAGCAAAGGACAATACCAATCGTCGGATTATCGCCCTCACTGCGCTTCAGTTCATCATACATACGGATATACATATCCATCTGACCGACATCCTGATGCGTGATTTCCTTTGTTTTCAAATCTATCAAGACAAAGCATTTAAGAATATAGTTATAAAACACAAGGTCTATGAAATAATCCTTTTTTTCGGTATGGATATGCTGCTGTCTTGCAACGAAAGCATAGCCTTTGCCAAGCTCCATCAGGAATTTTTGCAAATTTGTCAAAATGCTCTTTTCAAGGTCGCTTTCTGTAAAGTCTGTATTGGAAGCCAGTCCTAAAAACTCTGCCACAACCGGATTTTTAATGAACTCCAACTTGTCATTCTGAAATTCTGCGGTCAGTTCCTTCATTTCATTTTCTACAAGCTCCTGCTTCTGCGTTTGAAGCATACGGTAATAATACTGTGAAGAAATATTTCTCTGTAAGGTTCTGACACTCCAAGTTTGTTCTGCGGCTTCTTTCTCATACCAATCACGAGCTTTTTTATCTTCGACCTGCAATAGAATACGATAGTGCGTCCAAGAAAGTATGGTTCCAGATTGTTGCCTCAGTGAGGCAACAATCTCAGGAAACATTCTGTAAAATCTCAAACAACGATAAAGAGTGCCTCTGTCATATCCCTTACCATAAAGATTTGTCAGTTCCTTTGAAAGCTTCTTTATTACCTTAAGTCCGTACTCAGAGCGTTCTTCTCCGCCAAATTCTTCCTCCGCAATTCGGTATCCAATCATCCAGTTTCTCTGAACTAACGTAGTATTGACCGCCTGATATGCCGCCTTTTGTGAGGACTCAATAATCCCACACATATCTTTTAAGATATCGTCTGTTTTAACAAAATTAATCCAATGTTAGCAACTTAGTAGTGGTATGGTATCAGTAGTGAAAATACAGCATTAAATTAACCAGAATATAACAAATAGTATATTTGATGAGAGAAAAAAGGGCAGACTTCCCCCTTGGTGCTGTAA
>CAJTIU010000061.1:1227-19884 GCA_910576335.1 Lachnospiraceae bacterium | reverse complement strand
TTGAAACAAAACGGAAAATATACCCGGACTTAGCAGCTTCTTAACAGCCACAAGAAATAACCGCTTTAAAAGCCTGCCTTTTTGACAGGTCGAATACTTGTGTCCAAATTTATCCTTTGATGTTTTTTATTGATGTTCTGTTAAGAGAATATCATAGAACGGATGATGGTAACATCTCGGATCCCAGTACTGGTTCACCAGGTATTTTCTGCCGTCATCGTCATGAAATAAAGATGCATCAAACCCGGCAGTATTTAATACAACAGGGTCAGACCATGGACCCATGATATTCTCTGCGGTAGTCAGATAATTAATGCAGTCCTTAAAGGATCCGTCTGTCACCTTTACATCTGTATATACCAGGTAAAACTTCCCGTCACAAAAAGACAGATCCGGCGCCCAGATTCCGCCTGAGTCCAGATTCCCTGTCATGTCAAGAAGCCTCTTCTCATTCAGCGGGTGTGTTATCAGCCGCCAGTTCACCAGATCCTTTGACTCATGAATCTGAACTCCCGGCCACCACTCAAAGGTCGAAGTAGCGATATAATAGGTATCCTCCACTCTTAAGATACTTGGATCAGGATTGAATCCTGAAAGAATTGGATTTTTAATCTTCATATGAATGTCTCCTTATAATCTTCTCCTGGAACTGTTCGTTACTACTTGGGACGTCTGCTCAGCCGGAATATTTTCCCGCCTGTTCCTTACTGCTTCTGAACCATTTCCCTGTATTTTGTAGGCGACATGCCTGTATGCTTTTTAAATGCCAGCGAAAAATAATTGGTATCATTGTATCCTACCATCAGCGCAATCTTCCCTGCCTTAATGGTTGTTGTCTCTAAAAGAATCTTAGATTTCTTGATCCGCTTTTTTACAATGTATTCATTACATCCTTCTCCAGTAACCTTTTTAAAGAGCCTGGAAAAATAATTGGCTGATACATAAAACATCTCTGCAAGCCTTGCCACCGACAGCTCAGATTCCAGATGCTCGTCAATATACCGTTTCGCCTGTGTCACGATTTCATGCTGCTCCTGCCCCTCCCTGAACACCAGCTTCTGGATAAACATGGAAGTCATCTCAAGCGCCTCCTCTTTATCCGCTCCCATCAGAGTCTTCATCAGCAGCTCCACACGGTTATCCACCGCCTCACCAGTTTCCGTAATATAGGCAAAATACACGCCGGAGGCGATGTCAAAGCACCATTTCTGAACCTGGGCCTGGGACAGATTGTAAGATTTTGTTGCCTGACTGAATTTCTCATAGATATGCATAACGCGGTTTCCATCCGCAATATTCACTGCCATGGCATGCCTGAACTCTCTGAAAATGTCCTGAATCAGCTGTTCTCTGCTCTGCTCGCTGCTCTGTCTTATAATCTCCCTAAAGCCCCTTCTCTCCTGCTCCAGCAGATATAAGGCATCGTTATACGACACAAACAGGGTGGCTATACTCTCCGCCTCGCTTCCCAGGACAACTCTTGGCCTGATCTCGCACTCATTCTCCAATACCTCATTCAGCTCTTCCACCCTTTCCATCACATTCTGTCTGCTGCCCTCTGTATAAAAAGCTACAATAATCTTCCCGTCATCATCTGCAAAGGTAAATCCTGCTCTCCTGGCATCTACCATATCCATGCACAGATTCTTAACCGTTAGCTGCTGGAAGTCACAGTCAGACTTCTTCTCCTTATCCATATACACCTCTGGGAGCAGAATTGCGATCTGCATGGGACGCTCTTTCTCAGACAGAAGTTCTCTAGGACACGCATCCTCGGCGTTTGCCCGCTGATGTATCAGATCCCTCAGAAAATATTCCATGGCCGCCTGCTGCTTTGCCCCTTCTGCCCGCAGATTTGCCTGGTCAAGCTCCCTCTTTGTTCTTATTTTCTCCAGGGCTTCGATCTGTTCCCTGACATTTTTTACTAATTCCTCCTCATCCACAGGCTTCAAGAGAAAATTCTGCACGCCGAGTTTCACACATTCCCTGGCATATTCGAATCTGTCGTAGCCTGTCAGGACAAGAATCCGGATATCTTCCTCTGTCTTGTCGCGCCGTATTCTGTCAATCAGAGTCAGCCCCGACATCTCCCTCATGCTGATATCTGTCAGCATAATCTGAGGCTCCTCATTCTTGATTACATCCAGAGCCTCTTTTGCAGAAGCTGCCGTAAACACCTCTTTTATTCCCAGAGACGGCCAGTCAATTCCACTCTTTATTCCCATCCGGATCATCTTCTCATCATCAACAATTAATAACTTGTACATCCAGATGCCCCCTTGTCTTTTCTTTCCGCAACAATTCAGCTTAGATCACTTCACTGTCACCACTTTTCCCTTCGGATGGCAAGAGAATCTCTACCGTAACCCCGCCATGCTCATTTCCCGAAAACCTCAAACCATATTCCTTCCCGAATATCAGTTCAATTCTCCGGTTAACATTTCTCACCCCATATCCAAACGACTCATCATAGTGGCGGACAGACCGGTTCATTTCCTCAATCTTCTCATGACTCATGCCCGTGCCGCTGTCGCAGACGGAAAGGCAGACATTCTGTCCTTCCCTCCTGATTGACAGAAGAATTCTTCCCTTTCCTCCTTCTTTTGCCTGTATGCCATGATAAATTGCATTTTCAATCAATGGCTGTAAGGTCATCTTTGGTATCATGATGTCATAATACTCCTCTGTAATATGATCCTCCAGCTCTACAATATTGTCATACCGCATATTCTGAATAATCAGATAGGAACGGATATGCTCCATTTCCAACTTAAGCGGAATAATCTCCTTCCCTTTGCTCAGACAAATCCGGTAATACTGTGCCATGGCCTTAACCATAACCGAGATCTCTTTGTTTCCATCTGAAACGGCCTGCCAGTGGATACAGTCCAGTGTATTATACAGGAAGTGGGGCTTAATCTGAGACTGCAGCGCATGGAACCGGATCTGCTCCATCTGATGCTGCTCCAGCTTCACCTGCTCTAATAGAAGGTCGATCCTGTTCATCATGGAATTAAAGCCCTCTGCAATCTTTCTGCTGTCCACGTCCATATTTTCTACGGCAATCCTTTTCTCAATCTTCCCGTCCGCCACATCATCCATTGCCATTACAACCCGGTTAACCGGTTCATAAAAGGCTGTCATCATTCTTCGCAATACTACGATTGAGCACATGGTCATTCCGAAAATAACGAGCAGCATCATACATACAGCCCCTATGCTTCCCCTGTATAATTCAAAGACCGGAATCTCATTCACAAGATAATAATTCCAGTCTCCCACTCTCTGGTAATTAATCAGAACTCCTGCCTTCCGGAAACTCCCTTTACTCCCTTTTATTTCTCTCATATAAGATGTCAGTTTCCCGATTCTCTCTCTGTCTGAGACAGACACAATCTTACCTTCACAGTCCACAAGAAGAAGCTCCGAATTCAGACTCTGCGTGCCATTTCCATAAAGTTTATCCACCAGGCTGTCATTCAGATTCAGAACCAGCATCCCTTTTATATCATTGATAGACGAGGTGGAATAAACGGGATGATATAAGGTTAATGTATATTTCCCGTCCTTAAAATAATGGTTGCCAAAGCTCATCCTCACTGCGTTCCCAGGCTTAGCCGGAATGCTCTCTTCATAGTCCTCTGGATATGCTGAATCAAATCTTGCATCTACAATACTGCTGTTTCCCTTATATACATACCTTTTCCCGTGCTCTTTTCCGACCACAACAAAGTTCATATTACTCCGGACATTAATCATATTCAGGAGATAGTTATAGACCCTGGACGCTCCTGCATCATATTCTGCGCCTGTATCATCCGCACTTCGGCAATTTTTCTGAACGCTGTCTTCAATAACCAGGGCTACCGCCAGCTCCTGATACTGCTTTAATGTATCGGCATAATTCGAGGCGAGTGTATCAAGCTGTGTCTCTGCCATCTCCCTTGACTGTTTTGTCATATAGTTCATGGAAGAAACCGTGGAAATGGCCATAATAATGATAGAGGTCACGAGAATCGTAAGGGTCAGGAAAAAACTAATCTTCCCCTTCAGATTCCAGTCATTTATCCTGTTATTCAGCTTCATACACACCGCCTCCCTGCCGAAAAATTATCCTTTTACTGCCCCGGCTGCCATGCCCTTGATCAGCTTATCCTGTGCAAAGATGAACAACAGGATCATCGGAAGGACTGTCAGAGTCAGGACAGACATAATCATCGGAGTATTCATGGAGTACTGTCCCTGAAACTCCCATACTGCTAATGGAAGTGTACGATTTCCCTGGCTCTGTGTCAATGTGTACGCAAAAATAAATTCGTTCCACATATTGACGCCATTATAGATTGCAAGTGTAGACAGTCCCGGCTTTGCCATTGGTAGAATAATCAAGAAGAACATTCTGGTCTTTCCGCAGCCGTCTATGGCCGCAGCCTCTTCAATTTCCTTCGGGATCTGCTCCATAAAACTTGTCAGAATAAATACGGAGATCGGGATTCCCATTGCCACATACGGCCCTATCAGTGCCCAGATGCTGTCATACATGTGCATCCCCTGGGACATCTTAAATATCGGAATCAGTGTAATAGGCACCGGAATAGACATACATGCCACAATCAGGGAATAGATGACTCCCTTTAGCTTAAATTTAAATCTGGACAACGGATATGCCGCAAACGCTGACAGCATTAATAAAATGAACAGTGATACTACAAGCACAATCACACTGTTTATAAAGTAGCTCAGGAAATTTCCTTCTATAACCTCCTTGTAATTGGAGATATCAAGCTTCTCGGGAAGTGAGAATACCCCCTTTGTAAGCATCTCAAACTTTTCCTTAAAGGAGTTGATTACCATGAAAATAAACGGGGCTATGGCAACTACCGCCGCTGACACTGCAAGGATACATGCAATCACCCAGGATATCCTGCTTTTTACCTTACTCGCTCTATAATCCTTTTCCATCATCTAATATTCCTCCTTCTTCCCGTTCAGCACCTTCATTGTCACCAGGGATATAACGGAGATCAGAATAAACATACCTCCGGCTGCTGCCGAACCATACCCCATATTAAACTGGGCGAAGGAAAGCTTATACATATAGGTTGCCATCAGCTCCGTAGAATTCCCCGGTCCTCCCCCAGTCATGACATACACCAGGTCAAAGTACTTCAGGGAGCCTACCATAGAAAGAACCGCTGCGCTCTTCAGCGTGGGCTTTAGAAGCGGCAGTGCAATATGTACAAAGTACTGTCTCTTATTTGCCCCGTCGATAACAGATGCCTCATACACATCTTCCGAAACATTCGTATAACCCGCCACACAGTACACCATATAAAATGGTGTAAACTGCCATGCCACAACGCCGATTACCGTGTAAAGCGCCGTATCCGGATTGCCGAGAAGATCAACATTATTTCCTCCCAGAAGCTGGGAGATACTGCTGATAATTCCTCCGTTTGCAGCCAGTGCATAGGTAAATAAGAAACCAATTGCAACAGATGACATGAGCATGGGGATAAACCAGATGATCTTAAATATGGCTGCCTTTTTCCCTGCAAACTCAACGAAGGTTGCCATGGCGACTCCAAGGGGAATCTGAATCAGAATAGAGAGGATCATGACCTTAATATTGTTCAGAAAGGCAGTCCAGAATTTATCATCCTTCATCAGTTTTTCCCAGTTTCCAAGTCCGATGAACTTCAGATCTGAGGAAACCGGTCTTATACACTGTCTTTGCCGGGGCTGTCACCTCTATACCCGTCAGTATAACAGGATGTTCAAAGACTGCTGAAATCACCATATCCTGCTCTACTGTGAGCTTAAGTGTCCGGTCTTTGTTTCGGAATCAACTGTTACATTCTCCATTACAGACTGGTCGTTCACCTGTACATCTGTAAGTTCATATTTGTCTGCTGGCGTAAAGGTAAAGGTCACCTCTTCCCCGGCTCCTGCAAGGGGCTTATCTGCTGTAATTGTCCCGTTCACTCCCGGGCGGATCCGGTATGCTGCTTCCTTTGCCTTAAACACCGCCGACAGTGTTGTATCTGCCGTCATGTTCTCCAGGGTAATAGTTCCGCTTCCGTCTGTTCCCATTTTCACCTGGTCAAGAACAGACTCTTCCCCGAGCCTTACATTCGCAATCTCATACCCCTCTGCCGGTACAATCTGGAACTTCTGGCTTCCGTCCTCTAATATCTCTACAATTTCATCTCTTGCAATATCCTTCCACGCATCACCCTCTGCTGCCTTTACGCTTCTTCCTCTGCTCTGTAGGAAACTGTGACCTCATATATCTGTTTGAATACTGCTGAGATCACCATATCTTGTTCTACTTTGATCTTAAGTGTTCCGGTTTTTGTTTCGGAATCAACCGTCACCTTCTCCATCACAGGCTGCTCGTTCACCAGTACATCAGCAAGCTTATACTTGTCTGCAGGTGTAAAGGTAAAGGTCACCTCTTCCCCGGCTCCTGCAAGGGGCTTATCCGCTGTGATTGTCCCGTTCACTCCCGGACGGATCCGGTATGCTGCTTCCTTTGCCTTAAACACTGCCATCAGAGTTATATCTGCCGGCATTCCTTCCAGGGCCGTTCCCTCCAGGGTAATGGTTCCGTTTCCGTCTCCTTCCGTTGTAACCTGATCAAGAACAGATTCTTCCCCGAGTCTTACATTCGCGATCTCATACCCCTCTGACGGTACAATCTGGAACTTCTTGCTTCCATCTTCCAGTATCTCTATGATTTCATCTCTCCCAATCTCCTTCCACGTACCGTCTTCTTCTGACCTCACGTTTCCTTCCTCTGCTCTGTAGGAAATTTTAACCTTATATACCTTTTTCACAGTCACAGTAAATTCTGCAGTCTTTTTCCCATATGTAACCGTAATCTTCTGCTGGCCTGCTGTCGATGTATCGAAGCCTTCAATCCTTGCCTTTTCTGTTATGTCTTTCTTACTTCCGTCAGTGTAGACTGCTTCTGCCTTCATACCTGTCAGATCCAGCTCTTCTCCCATCTTGTAAGAGATCTTTACCGGGGCTGTAACCTCTATGTGGTCCAGCGTTACGTCCAGCGCCGCATCTGCCCACACTCTTTTTGCAAATATTTTATTATTCTGAGATGCAAATCCCGGCCCTTCTGTTCCTGTAATAAATAACTCGCCTGTGGACAGCTGGAAGAAGCATCGTTTATATCCCGCCGGGGCTCCCGTTGCTTTTGCAACCCACTCTCCGGTTCCGTCATTTTCCGTATTTACAAATACTTCTGACAGGGATCCCGTACCGGCTACTACTCTTCCGTCCTTTAAAGTAAATACATAGGGAGAGCCTCCGTATACATTCCTGATTCCCGGAAGTGTCGGCCCTGGTTCTGATGGATTCCAGTTATATGGATCTTTCGCAATTTTAACTCCTGACTTAATCGGATTTGTCATCCCTACCGTCTCATAAACCATCATCCAGTCGCCGTTTTCAAGCTTCGTAACAATTGGCATTCCCGGTCTTGCTCCCCGGTTATTAATGGAAACAATATCTACCGGTTCTCCCCACGTAGCTCCTCCGTCTGTCGTAATCTTATATACCAGCTTCTGTGCATGCTGCGGATCCGTCTCATCAGAATAATAGCAGATCAGATTCTTCTCATGATACAGGAAGAAAGGTTCCCATACCGGATCATAACCCATAATATTCCGTCCATTTTCTCCGCCTTCTGCAATGGTGCTTTTAAATGTCCAGCTTCTTCCTCCATCTGTACTATAGTAAAAATCCAGCGAGGACTCCCATAAGCCGCCGTACCCGGCATCAGATACTTTCTCAGCGCCCTCTTCAAGCGGCACTGCAACTCCTGCGCATACAAGTGTCCCTTTTTTCAGTTCTCCCTGATCCTCTGGAAGTACATATAACTGCGGACAGCACTGCAGGCTCCACGGATGACGTACTGCGCCCTCTTCTCCCTGCTGCACCTCTACTGCTTCGGACGGTGCGCCTACATCCGTATATTTTGTAATCTTATAGTAAGAATCCGGATGCACCTTATCATCATTAATGATTTCTCCTACACGCTTCCAGGTATCCCCTTTATCCTTACTCTCATAGACAGGAAAGCTATATTCTCCCTCTTCAATCTCAGAAGGAATCCCATTTTCAAAGGTAGCATATAATGTTCCGTCCAGGCCCTCGACTACTCTGGGCGACAGGCACTGATTTCTTCCGGTATAATCATTTTCCGGAATATACACATATCCATTCAGACAGGTAACATCCGCCCCGGCTTTTACTGTCATGTCTTCTGATACGTTTTCTATTGTACAGGTCTTGATGCCATTTTCGCCGTCGATAAGTGTCTGCTTCACATTATTTACGGAAAACTCCATATTTCTGACTTCATAGCCATCCCTGGGAGTAAGTGTAAATGTTACAGACTCTCCTTTTGTAACTGCAGAACCTTTGTCTGATGTAACCGTTATTCCTTCCTTGATCCATATCTTGATTGCATAATCCTCTGTGTTCTGTACAGGCTCAATCACTGTTCTCTCATCTGCACACCAGACCTGCAGCGGTGAATCCATATAATTCTTCTGCAGGATCCTTGATCCACTTGCGCTTACATCTGCTGTCAGGTACAGGCGTGTCTCTTTATTCTTAATCCTGTAGCGCCCATTCTCTGCCTTGATGAAGGTCCAGATCTGTTTCGCATCGCCTTCTGCAATACTTTTCTGGATCAGCCTTTTTCCTTCCTTCATATCAGGGGCAGATATCGCCTTCTGGCTGCTGATATTTACAAGGTAATACTCACCGTCGCTCTCCCCTGCCTTCTGTAATTTCCATTTCTGGTTTACTTCGGGACCCGTCCAGGTAGCAATTTCCGCATTTTCTTCCATACTGCCGCCGCTTACTGCCAGACACTGGTTCTGATCAGCCAGGTTTCGGAAAAAGTCTTCGTCTTCCACTTTTGAAAGCGGTGATCCCTCAACAGCAAGAACGTTTGCTTCTGTTGCCCATACCTGCAGGCTCGTAAAGGTATCCAGGTCATTCTGACAAACCTTCGCCCCATTCTTGGTATCGCCTGCTGCTGCATAAAGTCCTGTTTCCCGATTCTTCATTCTATACCCTGTGTCAGAACCAATTGTCTCGAAAATCCAAACCTGCTTTCCATCGCCTCCTGCATAGGTCTTCTGCACAAGCTGGCTTCCCTTCGCCGAATCATTTGCTGCCAGAACTTTCTGGGTTACTCTGTTTTTAATCACATAGCCTTTTTCTGCATTTTGCTCCTCTACAGGCTGGAATACCCACTCCTGATTCGACTCGGGTCCGGACCAAATAATCATTTTCGCACCATCCGTTGACAGTCCTCCGTCTACAGACAGATGCTGCGCAGGAGCTTCCATGCAAGTAAGATAACCCTTTATGGCATTTTCATCCGGGTCAGGCTCCGGCTCCGGTATGTCCGCCGCTTCCTTTACTGTAAATCCCGGCTTCCATAACTGGGAATCCGATTCCATTGCTTCGTTTAGTTCAACAGTGAGATCCCGACTGGATGTTGAGTCTGTCCTTTTTGTTGTAAGATATAAATGATTTTTTACATTCTTAATACGGTAATAACCCTCTTGCTCCGTACCTTTTGCAGTTTCAAAAACCCACTGTCCTGCTGTATCCTCTGCGGAGGCAGCTGTCAGAACGGCATCCGCCCCGACCTGGGTTCCATTTTCCGCCAGATAAAGTGTTGTCCCATTCTTAGTAAGACTCAGCCGGTAAATTCCCTTTCCTTCAATCTCCTCTGCAGTCCAGTTCTGGTCATCGCCTCCGCCTTGTGTCCATGTGAACATCTTCTGTCCTTCCCCTACAGTTCCTCCTACTGGTCCAAGACAGGTAATGTCATTATTCCCAAAAGGTATTTTGCTTTCGATGGCCCCCTTCAGCCCTTCAGCATCTGCTGCCTGAACCCGCTCAGGCACGATGAACAGAGAATTGCCAAGGAGCACCACCCCTGTCAGTAGTGCTGACATAATCCTTTTCCATTTCCGCATACTTTAACCTCCTTCCATACGGTATATCCAAAGGGACTTTCTAGATTTTATCCCTTTGGATGGGCAGATCGCCCTATACGGTTTGGTTTTAGTATAATTTCCTTGTGCAGAAATTAAAATTTAATAAAATGTCATCTTTCTATAATTTTCTTACCTGTTCCAGATTGACATTTACCTTCCTCTGCATTAAATTTATACATGCAGAGGATGACTCAATATAGAGAAACTTTCCAGGAAGATCAAGAGACTGATGACGGAGTTTACAGAGGATCTGAATACATTCTGTATTGCCCCGGTCATTATGCAGAACCATAATACAGATGAATTGCCCGGAAGACTTCAGGAGAAAGGGAGCGTGGAGAAGAATTTTCAAAAGCCGTACTGACGCTCTGTCTCCTGACGGGAGGAAAGACGCCTTTAAAGGATTGAGTGAGAGCGGCGTACCAAATTACACAGGGTGTGGCTTCTGTGAGAGAAAATGCCAACTGCATCTCTTTTTTCATATCCTCCCACATATAATTAATTAACTTTCTTATTACCGGAGCCATTCTTATGCTTAATATGAAACACAGACAAATCTTATCTACTGCTCTAATCCTTGTCATGGCTTTCCTTTTGGGGCAGGGTGCAGCCCGCGTGAAAGGACATTTTTCCCAGGAGACTTTACGAGCCTCGGCAGAAGGAAACTGGGGATTAAGCTTTCAGGAGGACGGAGAGCCTCCTGCTGCCAATGCCACTTACGAGGAACTGGCGCAGTATGATGCCTATTACGCAGAAAATACGGATGAAAAGGTTTTATATCTTACCTTCGATGCAGGTTACGAAAACGGAAATACTCCCGCAATCCTTAAAGCATTGAAAAAACATAATGTCTCCGCCACATTTTTTGTCGTGGGAACCTATCTAGACGAAAATGCGGACTTAATAAAACAGATGATTTCCAAAGGCCATACGGTGGGCAACCATACATGGCACCATAAAGACATGTCCCAGATTTCTACTGTTGAAACCTTTTCAGAGGAAATGGACTATGTAGAGCAAAAATATGAGGAAATCGCCGGAAAGCCTATGACGAAATACTACCGCCCTCCACAGGGAAAATATAATAAAGCAAATCTCAAAATGGCGCAGGACAGGGGATACAAGACCTTTTTCTGGAGCCTTGCCTACGTAGACTGGTATCAGGACGACCAGCCAACCCATGAAGAGGCATTTGAAAAGCTGCTTGGGAGAGTCCATCCCGGAGCAATTGTCCTGCTGCACAGCACCTCCTCCACGAATGCGGAGATTCTTGATGAACTGCTCACGAAGTGGGAGGAGATGGGGTATACTTTTAAAACGCTTGATGAATTATAGCCTTACATGTGGTAAGAATATTCAAGGAAATATTGCATACGGCATGCTACAATGTATATACAGACATATATTTAAACGAATTGGAGGATATACAGTATGACGGAATATCATGTTGCAAAATACGGAAATGACAATGCAAAGGGGACAAAAGAGCATCCGTTCCTGACAATTTCCCGGGCCGCCGTGATCGCAGAAGCCGGTGACCGCGTAGTCGTACACGAGGGAGAATACCGGGAATGGGTCAGTCCTGCCAATGGCGGGCGAAATGACGCCGAACGGATTACCTACGAAGCCGCCGAAGGGGAACATGTAGTCATTAAGGGATCTGAGAGAATTACAAGCTGGGAGCCAGAGGAGGGGAATGTGTGGAAGGCAGTTCTGCCCGAAGCATTCTTCGGAGAGTACAATCCATACAGGGAGACTCTTGGCGGAGACTGGTTTATCTATCCGGATGACAATTCCCTGCATGCAGGAGATGTCTATATGAACGGGAAGTCATTCTATGAAGCAAAATCATTGGAAGAAGTACGACATCCCAAGATCAGGGAGTACGGCGTAAATCCGCCGTGGACAGAACATCCCGAGCCGCTTTTGCACCCGGAAGACACCCTGTATCAGTGGTATGCCAGGGCAGATTCTGACCATACGACTATCTATGCAAACTTTCAAGGGAAAAATCCCAATGAGCAGCTGACGGAGATCAATGTAAGAAAATGCTGCTTTTATCCAAAAAAGACCGGGCAGAATTATATTACCGTAAGGGGATTTGAAATCGCCCAGGCAGCCTGTCCATGGACCCCTCCCACCGCCGACCAGCCAGGAATGGTCGGAACGAACTGGAGCAGAGGATGGATTATCGAAGATAATATTATCCATGATGCAAAATGCAGCGGAATCAGTATCGGAAAGGAAGCGTCAACAGGACACAACCTTTGCACCCGCACACACCGGAAACCAGGCTATCAGTACCAGATGGAAGCTGTCTTTTTAGGGCGGCGGATTGGATGGAACAAGGGAACCACCGGCTCCCATATCATCCGGAATAATACCATCTATGACTGCGGGCAGAATGGAATCGTAGGGCATATGGGCTGCGTGTTCAGCACCATTTCCGACAACCACATTTATAATATCGCAGTAAAGCACGAATACTTCGGCTATGAGATTGCGGGGATCAAACTGCATGCTGCCATTGATGTCCAGATCATCCATAACCACATCCACAACTGTACGCTGGGGACATGGCTTGACTGGCAGGCACAGGGAACGAGAGTCAGCAGAAATCTGTACCGGGAAAATGACCGGGATCTGATGGTAGAGGTAACACACGGCCCATATATGATCGATAATAATATCTTCGCATCAGAATATAATTTTGACAATGCAGCCCAGGGAGGGGCCTACATCCAGAACCTCTGCTGCGGCAGTATGAGGCGTGTGCCGGTAATGGACCGTTCCACACCCTACCATTTTCCGCATACAACAGAGGTTGCCGGAACTGCCCTTGTATACAGCGGGGATGACCGGATTTACCAGAATATCTTTGTAAAGGGAAGCAAAACATATACGGAGCAGTCAATGTATGGAACAGAGGGCTATAACGGTCACCCGGTTTCCATGGAGGAATATTCCGGGAAAGTCGCATCCCTCGGAAATGAAGACCACGAGCAGTTTGAAAAGGTACCGCAGCCGGTGTATGTCAATGAAAATGCCTACCTCAACGGAGCGGCGCCCTTCGATAGGGAAGAGGTCTGCTATACAGACAACAGCAATCCCGATGTAACTCTTACAGCAGAAGACGGAAAGGTATACCTCAAAATGGACGTGCCTGAAGAGATGCTTAAGCTTAAAACATCCGTGTACCGCACTGACAGACTGGGTACGCCCCGGATTACGGAAGCATTGTATGAGAATCCGGACGGTTCGCCTGTTACATGGGATACGGACTACTTTGGAAACGTAAGAGAACGAATAACGGCAGGGCCATTTGCAAAGCTTAAGGGCGGATATAACAAAATCAGGGTTTGGTAGATAAAAACTATCTGTATACAGCAAATATCCTGTTTTAAACAAGCTTTTTTGGTTTTTTCAGCATTATTATAAAGATGCCACTGTCCCAACCATGCACAATCTGTTTCTGGTGATCATTTCCATACTGGTCCTGGATTTCCGCTCAGTCCGTTATGCCTGGATACATCTGATCTCAAAACTGACCGGGAAATCCCTGAACTGTTTTTACCATACATTGAATGAAGCTCCGTTTGACCACCGGCAATGGGGCTCTGTCACCGCTGACTATGCACGGTGTATCGTTCCAGATTGCTTAAAAGACTCTTCCGTTTTTCTCTCGATTGACGATACCATGGTTGAAAAATATGGCACGGAGTTTGACGCCCGTTCGAAACTCTTTGACCATGCCGTGCATAATGGATCCAATTATTTAAATGGGCACTGTTTTGTCAGTGTCGTACTCCATGTGCCCGTCTCCTCCCCTAAAGGTACCGTGTATCTCTCCGTACCTTTAGGGTACCGCCTGTGGACAAAAAAGGAATCGAAACTGGAACTGGCCGCACAGATGGTCCGTTCCGTAATGCCTGCACTTGCTTCCTGTAATCAAGTGATCCTGCTGTGTGACAGCTGGTATCCGAAAAAACCAGTCCCCGGACTGGTAAACGAGTTCCCGAATCTCGAAATGATCTGTAATGTGCGTGTTGACACGGTATTATCTGACCTTCCCGGAGAACGGACAGGGAAGCGCGGCAGGCCGCGGATCCACGGGGAACGGATCCGTCTGGAATCCATTCCCCTGAAAAAGCCGGAGGGTGCAGACTATTATATGGGCTGCCGTGAAGTCATCACAAATTTATGGAAGGGGAAACCTGTCTATGCTTATGTTACAGCAGCGAATCCGGAGAAGCCTGGAAGTTTCCGCCTGTTCCTGAGCACAGTCCCAAAGGATAAGGTCTGCATAGACGCGGAAGGACATGCAGATAAAAAGATCCGCAGATACAAGGAATGGGGCTTCCTTCCCCTGGGTGCTTACTCTGTCCGCTGGAACCATGAAACAGGTTATTATGAAGCAAAAACATTCTGGTCATTTAAAGATTATATGGTGCGCTCAGCCAGAGGGATTGAACGCCTTTTGAATCTCATATGCATCAGTTATGCCGCATGTAAACTGCTTCCCTATTATGACAAAGAGTTTGCGGATTACAGGGGACAGAGTACACAGGAAGTCCGCTACCAGCTGGGTGAGAAAATCCGTATGGGTATCATTATTCGCAGTTTGGAGCATATGGTCGAAACATGGAAAAATAATTGTCTCATAAAAAAGGCTCTTAATGAGCTTATACATAAGTGCAGCTAATTATAAAAAAGTTGTAAAGTGCTGTTTTATAAAAACAAAATCGAATAATTTCTCTATCAATTCTAGCATTATATCTGCCTCTCCCTTTTCTATATCAACAATTTCACTACTATTTGTACTCTTTTTCGGATGTGCACCAAAATTTGCAACCTTTCTAAAAACTTGTAACATTGCAATCAATGTTGATGGTATGCTTGGTACTTTTTCTAATTCACTGATTTCATCCGCCAAATTTCTTTTACTAATTTTCAACTCCTCATGAAGAATATTTTGTAATAAGTATCGGCTTAATGTTGCACTTGCTCGAGGACTTATGCTATTAACCTGTAAAGCCTCTTGTTGGGGACAGGATAACAATCTTCATACCACTCATCCCAATTTACACTAATCCCTATTCCACAATATGGACATACCATATCTATTCCTCCGTTCCCATATTTAATCTATCAATTGCAAAATCAATATGACCTGGCTAACTATATAATTTCGAAATATTTCAAAGCATCCTTTATCGCTTCCGCTTTCTCCGCCGTTGGATGTTTCCTCGGCTGTTTCAATTCTTCTACCGCATTAGGAGCATCATACATCGGCAATCCTAACTCCCTTTTTACCTCTGCGATATATGCGGTATGTACTTTGAAGCCGTACTTCGCTTCTATGTATTCCTTAATCATCTTATATGTAACTCGCTCTTTCGGCTTGTATGCTGCGGCTCTCTTGGCAATATTATCAAGCGGCACTTTGCCCTCACCCTCGCCAAACTCGACTTTTACGTTGATTACGCTGTCAGGTTTTTTGTGGGAAAGCATTACAACCATCTCAACATATTTACCGTTGTCCAAACTAAATCACATACCTTTTTATTTCTTATCTGTCTTTTGTTCCAATAGTTTTATAGAGTTCAAATAATCTTCTTCTACATCACTGATGGTTCTTGCCTTATATTTTTTATATTCATCTGTTGCCTTATCAACAGCTTGCTTATGAGAAATATTACCATTTCCCTGTAACAACTGTTCCCCACTCATTGTAAGTATGCGATCCAAATGTTTTGCCCAGTCTTTCATAGTCATTGTCTGTTCACGTTCCGCCTGACGCTCTGCAAAATCCAAATATCCAGACACAAGCTGACCCATTGCCCGAAGTTCCTTTTCACTTAGATAATTTTTAGCAATAACAGCTTCTTTTAAGGTTGGTTGATTTCCCACAAATGTTGTAAGCCCCATAAACTCTTTTTCAGCATCTGCCCTTGTGTAAATAACCTCAGCTGCCGTCTGACCATGAATGGCATAATGAATTTTGTTCTGCACCTTTTTAAAGAAAAGGATAGATATTTCTGCTTTTGGGTCATAATCAATACTGGTAGCGTAAATTTCCAAAACTTGTCTGTAAAATACTTTTTCAGAAGCACGTATGTCTCTGATTCGTTCGAGTAATTCTTTAAAGTAACCACTGCCACCCAGATTTTTCAATCGTTCATCATCTAGCGCAAACCCTTTCCGCATATACTCTTTCAGTATATTGATTGCCCAAATTCTAAACTGTGTACCGTGCTTGGATTTCACACGATAACCTACAGAAATAATAACATCCAGATTATAATAGTCAACCTGATAGGTTTTTCCATCTGCCGCAGTTGTTGCAAAATTTGCAACAACTGATTCTCTCACCAGTTCTCCCTCGGAAAAAACATTTTTTATATGCCTTGAAATCGTCGATTTATCTCTTTGGAATAATTCAGCCATCTGGTCAATAGATAACCATACAGTATCTTCATCAAAAGTCGTTTCAATTTTTGTCAGGCCATCTTCTGTTGTATAAATAATGATATTCGACTTCTGCTCCATAGTCTCCCAGTTATTCACCTATACACCCCATTTCTAAATTATGCTACACTCGTTACACTTTTATCATATAATTACTTCTCTTTATCTTTCGTACTCTAATATTTATGCAATTATCAATATTAAAGATTGTACTCTTTCAATATAGTAATCTAATGATTGGGGTGTCAAAAGGGTATTTTGTGAAAAGCATTTGTACAATTTCACTAAAATAGTGACATCTAAAACACTCAAAAGGTAGTTGATTGGCATTGATTTTTGTGCAATATAGCAGTGCCTGTTTAAGAAATTGACTTTTTGACACCCTAATCATCTAATATAAACTTACTTTAATTCATTTTAAAAATTTTCTGTTGTATAATCGGCAGGTGTTTTTTGAATACTAGAAAAAATTCTAGATATTCTCTTAAATTCTTCCTGCCTATTATTTTGAAGTTCTTCTACAGAAATCTCAAAAAGAATTGCCCATAAAAATAAAAGTTTTGATCTGTCTTATATTGAATTCCTTTCTTTGAATGATTAAATAAGGCTCTCAATTGTTCAGGATTATTCTCTATCAACATTAATATTTTATCAACAAAAATTTCTACATTTTCCAATGTCTTCACAAAAACTTTTGGATTGCTATTTGATAAATCACTTAATGTTTTTGTAACATTATCTTTGCTCATTATTCTGGCACACATTCTATCATTTCGTTTATATATATCAGCACTTTACAAGATTTTCAAAAATTCTTGACAAAAATTACATACAATCATCTCTTTTTGTTGTATAGTATAAGCGTCAATAAATCCTATAAAGAAAGAAATGATTGTATGTCACGTTTATTATACAGCAAATATCCTGTTTTAAACAAACTTTTTTGGTTTTTTCAGCATTATTATAAAGATGCCACTGTCCCAACCATGCACAATCTGTTTCTAGTGATCATTTCCATACTGGTCCTGGATTTCCGCTCAGTCCGTTATGCCTGGATACATCTGATCTCAAAACTGACCGGGAAATCCCTGAACTGTTTTTACCATACATTGAATGAAGCTCCGTTTGACCACCGGCAATGGGGCTCTGTCACCGCTGACTATGCACGGTGTATCGTTCCAAATTGCTTAAAAGACTCTTCCGTTTTTCTCTCGATTGACGATACCATGGTTGAAAAATATGGCACGGAGTTTGAAGCCCGTTCGAAACTCTTTGACCATGCCGCGCATAATGGATCCAATTATTTAAATGGGCACTGTTTTGTCAGTGTCGTACTCCATGTGCCCGTCTCCTCCCCTAAAGGTACCGTGTATCTCTCCGTACCTTTAGTGTGCTGAAACATTTTTTACTTTCAGCTGGACAGCAGGCTTTGTCTTTTTCTTCGTGATAGTCAAAGTCACTTTGGACTTGTTCAGCTTCGGTGCTTTCTTTGCAGCCGCCTCAGCAGTCACGGGCATAGCCAGTGTAAGCATGATTGCGAATACAGTGATAACTGTGATTGATTTTTTGATGATGTTTTTCATAATACATATTTCCTTTCTTTGGCATATTCAAACTTATCATCTATGTGTGTTATTCGTTAGTTTATCTGAACCAAAATCCCTTCTTTTTCTTCAAATTAAATAAGATACAGGATGCCTCAATCTGACGCATTTTCCGTCAGATTATTTTATCTCTGTATCTTTTATGTTATCATTCCTTTTGATACACGAAAAAAAGGCTGGAACCCCAACCGTCCAAAGTTTGTGTTCCAGCCCTCACCATACCACGGCGGATATATCCGCCATAGACAAAGTTATGATAACAATAATCACTGAAGAATGCAACGAAATTTCACAAAAGTTTTATGATAATGCCATGGATTCCATCCAGATATGTCAGCTGGAGTGCACCTGCGGCTGCTCCGGCTGCCTTGTGGGACACGGACAATATACCCGTTCCATCAAAACAGCACTTGGAAAGATCCCTCTATTGATCCGCCGGGTGCAGTGTGACATCTGCTGTACCACCCATGCCCTGCTCCCCTCCGGCATCGTCCCTTACTCCCAGGTTCCCCTGGCCGAACATGCCGCTATTGCAGCTTCCTTTG
>CAJTIU010000061.1:0-678 GCA_910576335.1 Lachnospiraceae bacterium | reverse complement strand
AACGGGAAGGTCTCGGAATCTACCGTGAACCGGTACGTGAACAGCCTCGCCCTGGAAGCGGAGGCTTTGCCCATGCAGGACATGCGCCGGTATGAACGTCCACACATCAATGAAGTCTGGTGCGGGGACTCCAGCGTCGGTCCATATCTGAAAACACCGGACGGCAGGAAGCGCAGGGTATATGTGATCGCCCTGATCGACGACTCCAGCCGACTCGTCACCGGGGCGGGCGTATTCTTTGAGGATACCTTTGCAAACCTGATGTCCGTCATGAAGGGAGCTGTGGCAAAGTACGGTGTCCCGCGGATGTTCAATTTCGATAATGGCAGCGCTTATAAGAACAAACAGATGGAACTGCTGGCAGCACGTATCGGCACCACCATCAACTACTGTAAACCCTACACTCCGACGGCGAAAGCCAAAGTAGAGCGGTGGTTCAGGACCATGAAGGATCAGTGGATGGCTTCCCTTGACATGCGGGACTTCCCTTCCCTGGATGCCCTGGGCGGCAGTCTCCTGGCCTACGTCCGCTCCTACAATCTTTCCCCCCATTCCTCCCTCAAAGGGAAATCCCCCCAGGAACGCTTCTTCTGTGAGCCGGGGATGGTACGCCGCCTTTCGGAAGAAAAACTAAGGACAGACTTCCTCCTGGAGTTTTCCCGCAGGGTGTCCGCCGAC
>CAJTIU010000060.1 GCA_910576335.1 Lachnospiraceae bacterium | reverse complement strand
CATCATCATAGACGCACTGATGGATACTGTGATGGAGTATTTCCATATCACAGAATCGCAGCTGGAGGAATTCACAGCCAGCTTTGTTCAGCGTCTCCCAAAATACATGCAGGACGCATTGGAACGGAGAGAAACAGCCGCATAAGGGTATTTTGTGGACTAAAGTATTGATTTTTCAAGGTGCGAATCCCATTTTTGACGTGGGAAGTTTGAGTAATAAAAAAGAAAAGAGCCTCCGTTTGTCCGAATGCCCTTGTTGGTGACGAGTGACCGTATGAAATCTCTGTAGATTCTACAGCGAGGAAATTCTACGATTTGTTTCAGATCTAATTGATATTCCATAATAGTTCCTTTCTTTTGAATCGAAAAAGACGGATGGCTAAAAACCGTCCGTCTTTGCTAATAGTAGTTATGGCAGTTACATTATATTTTGTATGGAAGAGAATGTGAAATCCGTGTAGGATCCCCTCTGCATCCATCCAACATCCCTCCAATATGATTTTTTCCTTGCCAAAACCAAATTCTCGCTTTGTCCTGTATTTAAAAGGATTACCAGCTTTTTGCTGTAAAAAATCCTGAATTTCCTGCATTTTCTAAGGGTTCTAAGTTCCAATGAGTTCCAATTTGTACTAACGTGGTTAATTGGGCTTTACGGACTTAAAATCCCGTGGGTAGTGATACCCGTACCGGTTCGATTCCGGTCTGCGGCACTTGTAAAAAGGCTTATTTCGCGGTTTGATAAGTCTTTTTTTATTTTTGATGAAGGAGCATCCATCCAAATCATCCCTCCCGCTTTAGGTCTGTGCGGGATAATTCCCCATAATTGCTTCAGCAGATTGAACTTTTTTGCTGAAATCAAAATGGGTGTAAGTATTGGCAGTTGTAGTAATTGTACTATGCCCCAGCCATTCCTGAATGGCCTTCAAGTCAACGCCGTTCGCATACTGCAAACTTGCACAGCTATGCCGTTACGGTATAATAACGACAAACGGAAAAAGCCTTTATTTTCAAGGGGTTTGAGCGTTTGCCGTCATTTATTCAATTCCTTTTCCAAGTTGAAATGTGACGAGAAAATTATCGAATAAAGGAGGCTGTTTCATTACCGACAAAATTTAATAGTGCCAGCGGTCCGGTGTATTGCCTGGCCGCTGATTGCCGTGGGCGTTTCACTTTAACAGGTGGGCGCCCTTTTTTCATACCCATTTTCAGAAGAAAGGAGATTCACATGGAACTGAACGAAATGGAAAAACGGATGCTATATCAGACAGAAGGCTGTGAACGGTATGCCGTTATCAATGAGCTTTCTATGGCTTCACAGTATGCCGGTGATCCGGCGCGGAGGAAGGCGGCAAAGAACCTTATGGAAAAGTTGCTCCCCTTGTCAGATGCCGAGTGCATGGATCTGGTGAGGGATATTCAGAAAAATTACCGGCTTCCGCAGGCAGGACGCACTATCGGGGAGCTGATCGCAGAGGCCAGGCAGAAATCCGGCGCCGAGAAATTGAAGGGGCATGACATCATGGCGCTGGAACGGTTTGACCCGGAGGTTCGGCACATGATCGTCTTTGATGTGCTCTCTTATGATGCCCCTGTGGGTGACAAGGGCGATAAGATGCGCCTGTTCCTTACGGATGCCGGCTATCAGAAATTCTTAGACAGCCAGGAACGGGGCGAAGTGAAACTGAAAAACCATGCAAAGGTCTCAGGCGGGCATCTTCACTATGACCGCAGGGACCGTGCCTTGTAATGGAATAACCGGAGAAAGGAGGCTGTGAAATGGCTGTATTCCGGGTAGAAAAAACGAAGGACTTCACGATCATGTGCAACCACCATCTGCGCAATAGGTCACTGTCCTTAAAGGCAAAGGGGCTTCTCTCCCTCATGCTGTCGCTGCCGGAAGATTGGGACTATACCACAAAGGGGCTCGCCCATATCTGTAAGGACGGTGTAGATTCAATTACTACCGCCCTGAAAGAACTGGAGCGGCACGGGTATCTCACCAGGCAGCGCCTCCGCTATGAGAATGGGCAGCTCGGAGACATTGAGTATACAATTCATGAAAAGCCTGTAAGCGCCGAAAAACAGGAGGATTCACCTAAACGGGAAAATCCAAGACAGGTAAATCCAAGACAGGTAAACCCAAGACAGGCAAAACCTGAACAGGCTGAACCTGGACAGGAAAATCCCGCACAATTAAATACTAATCCATTAAAAATTAAAAAATCAAAAACGGATGTATCAAGGACCCATCAATCAATCTATCCGGCAGAGCCGGAGGCGGCACACCGCCCGGATGGGATGGATCGGATTGAACTGATAGACGCTTATCGTGAAATCCTAAAAGAAAATATCGAGTATGACTGTATGGTTTCCCGGTATGGGAAAGAACGTTTGGACGAGACTATGGAGCTTATGCTTGAAGTGGTCTTGTCAAAACGCCCCTTTATCCGTATCGCCGGGGATGATTTCCCCAGGGAGGTGGTAAAGGGCCGTTTCCTGAAGATCAATTCCGGCCACTTGGAGTATGTCTTTGACTGTATCGACAGGAACACCACGAGAGTCGGGAATATCAAGGCATACCTGCTGGCAGCGTTGTATAATGCCCCGGCAACAATGGACAGTTATTACCGTGCCGAGGTCAACCATGACCTGTACGGCTGTTAGGCGCCTTCGGGTGCTTTTTTTCATCACAGAAAGGAGGCGGGCACGATGAAAAGAAATGCTGCGCCGGCACTATGCCCGGCGTAACCAAAGAGCAGATTCAGGCGGCGCGGGAAGCGGATCTGTTCGCATACCTGCAGTTCCATGAACCTGGGGTGCTGAAACGGGACGGACCCAATTACCGGCACAAGGAACATGACAGCCTGGTCTATGTGACCGGGAAAAGGTATTGGTACTGGAACAGCCGGGGGCGGAGTATCAACGCTCTGGATTATCTGATCCAGATTCGGGGCTATGGGCTGGTGGATGCGGTCCATACGCTGGTCGGCGGGGAAATCCAGCAGATGCCGGCCTATCGGAGTGCAACAGTAACAGCCCATGTGCAGAAAGAACCGGAGAAGAAAACATTTTCCCTCCCTTGGGCCAGACAGTGCGCTGCTTCCGCGGTTTCTTATTTGCAGCAACGCGGGATCAGCTCTGATATTATCAGCCGATGTTTCCGGGAGAGGCTGTTCTATGAGGCTCGGTATCATGGAGAGCCGGTCTGTGTGTTTGTGGGAAAGGATGAAGCCGACAAAGCAAAGTTTGCCTGTATGCGGAGCATTACCGGCAGTCTTAGAAAAGATGTCTACGGCAGCGACAAGGAATACAGCTTCTGCTATCCACCGAGAAATCCGGGCAGCCGCCATGTGGCGGTCTTTGAGGCGCCCATTGACGCCCTCTCCCATGCCACGCTGCAGGAATTAGAAGGCTGGAAATGGGACGGCTACCGGCTGTCTTTGGGCGGAACTTCCCATGTGGCACTGACCGCATTTTTGAAACGCCACCCGGAAATCCGGCGTGTCAATCTCTACATGGACAATGACCTCGGCGGCCTTAAAAATGCCAGGAAGATTCAGGTAATGCTCCATGAAGATCAGCGGTTCAAACATATCCGAGTAGGCGTCAACCCGCCCCGCACAGGGAAGGACTACAACGAAATGCTGCTCCATGTCATAGCGCAGGATAAAGACCGCCAACGACAAAGCCGCCATAGACAGGCGGCAATTTCTATTTAAGGAGGATTTTAGAAATGATGAAAACAGAGAATACCGTCTTACAGATGATCGCCGAAGCTGCCCGGTGCCCGGACTATGGCCCCGACATGGTTAAGGCGCTGATGAAAAAACTGGATATGAACGAGAAAGGCTTTGCACTTCTGATGAATGTCGCCCCTTCCACAATCCGGCTCTGGACCAGCGGCGCCGCGCAGCCAAGCGGAACGGCCAGGCGGCTCATGCAGATTTACGAGACCGGGCCGGAGATCATCGGCAAGATTGCCGGAGGGCAGCCGCCGGCAGATGGGAGGAATCTATAAATGGCACCAGGCACTATGAAAGATGATGCACTTCCGCAGATTCACTTAGTCCGAGATACGGATTTAGGCATATTTGCCTATGAACTTCATATCCTGGCCGGGGATTTTCTACGGGAAAGTGAATTCAATCTACGCTCACTGGCAGCCAACACTGGGCCGGATTCTATCGCTATCATGGGGAAAAAACATATGTGGCTCTCGGATGCGCTGCTTGCCTACTGTCCTTCGGCGGAGCTTTACCGGATGGCCACCATGACAGAATACCCCGCTGCCAGAGCTTTCCTGTTCCACACGGAACGAAGGGAGGACGGGCGCCCATATGGGGATGTCCTGATGATGGATCTTGACACGCTGCGGCAGGACATAGAAAGAAATACCCTCTACCCTTACGGCGTCAGCATGGAATACCGGGACGGCACGAAGGCGGAGGCCGGCATTGAAAAATGGGAGGCAATGGAACTGTGCGAAAAGGACGCCCTGAAAAACTGGCGCTACCTCTATGCGCCGGAGCAGGTGACGGAATGGCAGTACCGCTATTCTAACCGGTTCAGCCAATGGAAGGAGCAGGCATTTTCCTATATGCCCCAGGATTTGGAGGAACACCTGAATGTGGAATACATGACCGACGCACAGAATCCCGATACGGATATGTACCGCATACCCCTGGGGACAGCCAAACAGATGCTACTTTATGATGAAGCGCCGGTCTACCGCCTTCTTCCCTCCGGCCCGGAAAAGATACCCCCTATTGCGGCTGTCCGGGCGGGCCTGTGGTACGAGCATTACCGGGAATTTGCCGTTACCCCGGAAGATTTAGGCGCGCTGGACCGGCTGGTCCTCCGGGAGACGGATCGGCTCATGGGAATACACACACAACTTAATAAAACACAGGAACGCCACCCTTCCCCGGAGCGGTGATTTTTATGACAGACTGGAGGTGATAAGGATTGGCAGATAACAACATACAGCATGAAGATTTCGGGGAAAAGATCGGCGGCGCCAAAAAAGACTTGTGGAAGGACCGGGGGCTCAACGTGAACGATCTGGATGCCATGAACGAACGTGAGTCCGAGAAATTCGTAAAAAAGGATAATATCTGGAAGAAACCAGATTATACGGCCATGCTTGATGATGGGATTCCCCTTGGGGTGGTCTATTTTATCAAAAAGGCGCGGGACGGTCTGAACGCCTCCCCGCAGTATTACCACAGGGACGACACGCCGGAGAAGCGCCTTGCAAGGCAGAAAGAATATATCCAGACGGTACGGGAGCTGCAAAGCGCAGTCTCGGAGGTCCGCACCGTGGAGGACGCCATGAAAGCCTATGACCGTTTCTTTGTGGAAAACGGATATTTGGAGCAGGTGCAGGGCTGGGGCGGCGGCGTCCATTACCAGGCTACAGAGAAGGGGCGGGAGAACCCGGCCATTACAAACAAGCTGTCCAATGCCCTGATGGTTCACTCTGCCGCGCATTTTGAGCGGAACTTCACACAGAAAGCGCAGAAAGAGCAGTTTGGCGTCTCCAAAGACCAGAAAGTGCCGAAGGGCTATGCGATCCATTTCAACGATGGGAAGAATACCTATTCCAAAAATAATGACTGGAAATCTGATACCTACTATGTGACGAAGGGCTATTCCATCGTAAAGACAAATTTTGAGTCGCGTGATGCCGCCCTGAAATGGGTGCAGGAGTTGGCGAAAGGCCGCAGTAAAAGCGGAAAGACGCGGTTTGTGCCTCCGCAGCTATCCCATGTGCGGCGGACCGGACCGAATTACAGAAATGGCGTGGAGATTACCGGGCAGCATTACCTTGATACCTTTGGATTCCGCGGCGGTGAATTTGGGAACTGGATGAACCAGAATGACCGGCAGGTTTCCCTCAATATGGGGTTTGAAGCGCTCAAAGATTTGGCGGCTGCCCTGCAGGTCAGCGACAAAGACATTGCCTATCAGGGAACGCTTGCGATCGCTTTCGGCGCCAGGGGCAGCGGCAATGCGGCGGCTCATTATGAGCCTTTGCGCAAAGTCATCAATCTTACGAAGATGCACGGGGCCGGTTCCCTGGCACATGAATGGTGGCATGGACTTGACGATTACCTTGGCGTAAAAATAGGTGCCAAGGGTTTTCTCTCTGAACAACCCCGCCTCTATGCCCCATTCCAGAAGCTGATTGAAACCATGAAATATAAGCCGGAGACACCGGAGCAGGCGGCAGCCCGTACCGAAGTACAGACGGAACGCACCCGGAAAAATGCGGCAAGCTGGCTGGATTCTGCGGTGCTCGGTTCCCTGAAACGGCACGGTAATGAGGAACAGATGGAAACATACGCAGTTCTTAGGGAGGCTTTTTTGTCCGGCGAGGACGGCTCCGTGGAACAGATCAGCGCTTTTAAGAAATCTGTCACCGGGCGGGTGATCCCCAAGAGTGAGCGGGAAAGGCTGGAAATATTCGAGCACATGCTGTCCGGGATGCAGGCACAGGAGTCACCGCAGATTGGGCGGGTGGAAACCGATTTCTACCGGAATTCCGTGCGCATGGGTAAGGAATGTGAAAAGGACGGCGGTTATTGGGACAGCAACACGGAAATGACCGCCAGGGCCTTTGCCTGTTACATCAAGGATAAGCTGCCTTATCAATCAGATTATCTGGCAGGCCATGCGGACTGTGCCGTCACCTTTGCAACTGATAAAGATGGAAAAATGGAGGTTTTGAAAGCCTATCCGGAAGGTGAGGAACGGAAGGCCATCAATGCGGTATTTGACGAGATCATGGCAGACCTGAAAAGGGAGCAGATACTAACCCATTCGGACGAAACACTGCCCCTACCAACACGGTCACTGGCGGAGAATGAGCAGATTTCCATATTTACGGCAGAAAGGCCTTCGGTCATGGCGCAGCTTACAGCGGCGAAACCGGCAGAAAAGACCACCCCGGCACAGGCGGTTCCGAAAAAGAGCCATGCGCCGGAGATTTAAGGAGGTGTGAAAGAGTTTGGAAGAAAATAAAGATTACCGTGTCCATCGTTCCGGGGACCTGTCGGAAGGCTACAAGCTACAGGTGGAACATACGGTATCATGTGAGAACATAGATATTTCACCGTTTATTGCACAAGGGGCAGAAACCATACAGGCCATGCGCCAGGACAGCATTGAAGGAGAAAAGAAAGCCTATGACATCGTAGTGGCTGCAGCAAAGCAATGGGAACAGCAGGCGGCGGCCACGCAGCGGCTTGACCGGGCGCTGGCATACTTACGCACCCCGGAGGTCAAGCATACAGGGAACAGGTGGCAGCCTTATTCTAAAGACAGTGACCTAGAGGAAATCAGCAACCGGGTCTATAAGATGTTCTGCCGGATCAGGGAAGATACCAAATATGACAGACAGATGAAGCAGAGCATCCCGGTTGCCTGGTATGTGACATGGGATCTATATCTCAATTCGCCCAGGGAAGGCTACAACATCCACCTTGCAGGGCAGGACAGGAAACGCTATACGGACAAAGCTGCTGCCGTGAAGTATCTGGACGGGCGGAAAAAAGCCTATTCCCATCTGTTTGCAGAGATTTCACCGCCTGTTCCCAAAGAGCATGAGAACTGTTTTACGGTCAATGGCGTGCTTCTCCCCGGATATAGGATTGAGGGCCGGGAGCAGGAAAAGGCCTCCGTGCAGGAAAAGCTGTCTGCGGTGAAGGTACAGAAAAAGGCAGGGAAAGAACCGAAAGCCGCAAATAAAAAGAAGGAGGACATACAGATTTGAAAGTGTTAATGATAGAGCCGGGGAAAACGCCTTATGAGGCCGAGCTTGACGGGAGCCTTGAATCTATGCAGGAGGCAGTCGGGGGAGGCATAGAGGGCTATTACCCTTATGCGGAGCCTGTTGCGATTGTCTGCAATGATGAAGGAAAAATAAACGGGCTGCCCCTGAACCGGGCAATTTATAATGAGGACGGTGAGATGATCGAGATCATGGCTGGTACTTTTTTCATGGCCGGTCTCGGTGAGGAAAGTTTTGCCGATCTTCCCGATTACTTTATGGAGCAGTATAAGGAACAGTTCAAATACCCGGAAAAATTTTACCGGCTGGCGGGTGAGATTGTTGCGGTGAAGCAACCCCTCCCGCCAGAGGAAAAGCAGCAGCCAGCCACTGTTATGGAGGAACCGGATGGGGATGATATAAGGCTTGACGAATCCACGGATTTGGCTTTCGATCTGGATGAATTTTTCAGGCAGAACAACGGGGCTTACGCAGACCTGTACCCGGATTCCCATGTAGAGAAGGAGCGCATGGCGGACGAGCTGCTTTCAGGAGATACCGGAAAAATCCGCATGAGGCTGGCGGCATTTGAGCGTGAGGAACACATGGAGGGAGAAGCGGCGCCGCTTTTAGCGCGTATTTCTTCCTATGAAAAAGAGTATGGGATCAGCACATATTCCATTTACCAGCTTGACTTATCGGACAATACAGATAATCTCCGTTTTATGTCTTTGGATTGGGTGCAGGGCAAAGGGCTTTCCGTGGACCGGGATAATTACCAGATGGTCTATGCAAGGCAGCGGGAACCAGGCGAAACACTGGAGGATATTTACAGGCGGTTCAATATCGACCACCCGAAAGATTTCAGGGGCCATTCCCTTTCTGTTTCCGATGTGCTGGTCCTGCATGAGAAAGGTACAGACACCGCCTATTACGTGGACAGTATCGGCTTTCAGGAGCTGCAGGGTTTCTTCGGCGCAGGAGTGCCGGAGGCAAAACGGGATATTTCGGTACGGGAACAGCTTGACAATGCAAGGAAACAGACAGCGCAGGCAGAGCCGAAAGTACCGGATAAAAAGGCCAGGGAGCCGGAAAGGAGCTGATGATTTATGCTGATGGCAGTGGAAGGCCCTTATGCGCTGATGGTGCAGCCGGACGATATTTTAATCTCTCCCCGTGAGGTAGACGAACATTTTGGGACAATGGCCTGCTTCCATCCCCGCTATGCGCTGGGAGACAGCCACAATTACATGGATAAAGACGATTTTCTTCGGGAGATGTACTTAGATACTGTGGGGCATGATGAAGCGGGCATGAAACGGTATGAACACATGGTAAACGTTGTGAGCAGCCGGTTCCGGCACGGGCCAAAGACGGAGGAACGGGCGGTTGATGACGCCATGCTGAAGGTGATCTCCGAAAAATACATTACGCTGCCTCTTTATCTGATGGACCACAGCGGCCTTGCTATGAATACCACAAGTTTCAATGATCCCTGGGACAGCGGGCAGGTGGGCTGGATATATGTCTCGAAAGAGGACGCATTAAAAGAATTTGACGGTGAAAAAATGACCGGCTCTATTCGGAAAAAGGCGGAGGATCTGATGCGCAGCGAAGTCGCGGCTTATGATTCCTACCTGCGGGGCGAGTGCTACGGATTTGAGCTTTACAAAAACGGTGAGCTCATGGATAGCTGCTGGGGCTTCATGGGCGACTTGGCTGATGTCTGTAAAGATATGGCTGAATATCTCCCGGAAGGCTGTAAGGATATGGCAACGCGCCTGGAGGAACAGAATCACCCGGCGACTATCATTAAGACGCTCCTGAAACACGCAAAAATCCAGGTGGACCAGGCGGCAAAAGCCTTTGAGCACGCCCCGCGCCAGCAGGTGATCGGGGATGCCCGTTAAACAGTTATTTCCTATTTATAATTGCAGATTTTATCAGGAAGGAGGATGTTCATGCAGGAAGATTTGGAACAGCGGACCGTATCGGTCTCCATTCAGGCGGCAAAGCTGTCCGGGCGGGTGCTGCGTGCTGCGATTGCCGCGGTGCTCCGTAAGATGGAGCAGGAACGCACTACCCCGAAAGTCGGCAGGAACAGCATGAAACGGCTGACCTGTAAGGACCCCGGAGCTAACACCATTGAAGTCTCCGGCAGAATCCGCTCCTTTGAGCGGTACGCCAGGAAACACCAGGTCCGCTACCATATTGAAAAGGAGTTGGGGATCCATCCCCCGAAATGGACGGTCTATTTCAAGGCGAACCAGGCGGACGCGCTGACTGCGGCTTTTAAGGAGTACACGCAGAAAGACCTTGCCCGTAGCGCCAGGCCGTCGCTTCTTTCACAGCTTCATAAGTTCAAGGAGCTGGCCCAGGCGCTTGGCCGTGACCGGGTAAAGAACAAGGAACACGGAGGGCCGGAACGATGAAGATAGATACCGATGCCCTGAAAAAGCAGGTGATCCTTCATCTGCCCTATCTTCTGTTCCTTCTGGTATTTGCGAAGCTGGGCGAGGCGGTGCGCCTTGCCCCTGGTGCGGACGCCTCACAGAAATTGTTAGGGATTGCCGATGGTTTTACGCTTGCCTTTCAGAGCATGTGGCCGGGTGCCGCGCTGGACTGGCTGGTGGGATTATGCGGTGCGGTGATCGTGCGGCTGGCTGTCTATTTCAAAGGAAAGGATGCAAAAAAGTACCGCAAAAATGTGGAGTACGGGAGCGCCCGGTGGGGTAACAAAACAGATATTGCCCCTTTTATGGACCCGAAACCGGAAAACAACATTATCCTGACGCAGACCGAGGGGCTTATGATGTCCGGCAGACCGAAAAATCCCGCCCATGCCCGCAATAAAAATGTACTGGTAGTCGGTGGTTCCGGCTCTGGTAAGACGAGATTTTTTATAAAACCCAACTTAATGCAGCTCCATAGTTCGTATGTTGTCACCGATCCAAAAGGTACGGTCCTGATCGAAGTAGGAAAGCTGCTAAGCCGTGGCACGCCGAAACTGGATAAGGACGGGAAACCGGTCAAGGGGAAGGATGGGAAAACCGTGTATGAGCCTTATAAGATCAAGGTGTTCAATACGATCAATTTCTCAAAAAGTATGCACTATAACCCCTTTGCCTATATCCACAACGAAAAGGATATCCTGAAACTGGTAACGGTGCTGATCGCAAATACCAAAGGGGAAGGAAAATCCGGTGACGATTTTTGGGTCAAGGCCGAGACTCTGCTGTATACGGCATTGATTGGCTATATTTATTATGAGGCTCCGACAAACGAGCAGAACTTTTCTACTCTGGTAGAAATGATAAATGCTATGGAGGTCCGTGAGGATGACGAGAGCTTTAAGAACGCCGTTGACCTGCTTTTTGACGCACTGGAGCAAAAGGACCCGGACCACTTTGCCTTGCGGCAGTATAAAAAATATAAATTGGCGGCGGGCAAGACGGCAAAATCCATCCTTATTTCCTGCGGCGCCAGATTAGCGCCGTTTGATATTAAGGAAGTCCGGGAAATCACCATGTATGACGAGCTGGAGCTTGACCTGGTCGGGGACAGGAAAACGGCGCTGTTCTTTATTATCAGCGATACGGATGCGACCTTCAATTTCCTTGTCAGCATGGCCTATACACAGTTGTTCAATCTGCTGTGTGAGCGTGCCGATGACAAGTACGGCGGCAGGCTGCCGGTACATGTGCGGTGCCTGATTGACGAGGCCGCCAATATCGGGCAGATTCCAAACCTGGAAAAGCTGATGGCGACGATCCGTTCCAGGGAGATTTCTGCCTGTCTGGTTTTGCAGGCGCAGAGCCAGTTAAAGGCGCTTTATAAGGACAACATGGACACCATCATTGGCAACTGCGACGCTTCCCTTTTCCTGGGAGGCAAGGAGGAAACCACGTTGAAAAGCTGGAACTCCCTGCTGGGAAAAGAGACCATCGACATGTATAACACCAGCGTCACCAAAGGCACACAGGAATCCCACGGACAAAATTTCCAAAAGTTAGGAAAGGATTTAATGTCGGTGGACGAGCTGGCCGTCATGGACGGTGGGAAATGCCTCCTGCAGATCAGGGGCGTCCGGCCTTTCCTCTCCCGCAAGTACGATATTACCAGACACCCGAACTATAAATATCTGTCGGATTATGCCCCGAAAAATGCCTTTGACATTGAAAAATTCCTGTCAACCAGGCTGCCGGTCCGTCCCGGTGAGCTGTACCGTAATTATGAGGTCACGGCGGAGGATTTGGAGGCACCGGCCGTATGATGATGTAGCTGCTTGTTAAAGTTTCTGACTTTGACGGGCTTTTTCTTTTCACCGGAAGGAGGTTCTTTTGAGGATTCGCGCTCCTCCCCTGACAACTGAATACTTTTTCAGGTATATCCTGGACCATGCCGCCCCTGTGCTTGATGTAAATTTTCTTAAAGCACAGGGGCGTTTTTTCGTTTCTGGCCTGAAACGGCCACACCACAAAAACATGATTTCTTAAATTAAAGGAGGAAACTTTATGGCTTTTTTTGCAAGTGCGATTGATACCCTGAAAATCCTGGTTATAGCTCTGGGCGCCGGCCTCGGCGCATGGGGCGTCATCAACCTTCTGGAAGGTTACGGCAACGACAATCCTGGCGCGAAATCACAGGGCATGAAACAGCTTATGGCTGGCGGAGGTATTGCGCTGGTGGGTGCCACGCTGATCCCGCTGCTCTCCGGCCTGTTCGGTTAATAGCCGATGGGCAGTCTGTTTGAAAGGATAACAGACTGGATTAAAGAGGGCTTAATCGAAGCGATCACAGGACAATACACCGGTATCTTTGAGTCCGTCAACAGCCAGGTCTCGGATGTGGCCTCACAGGTAGGCCAGACACCGCAGGGGTGGAATGGCGGCGTGTTCAGCATGATCCAGAATCTTTCTGAAACCGTCGTCATTCCCATTGCGGGAATCATCCTGACTTTTGTTCTTGTCTACGAGCTGATCCAGATGATCCTTGAAAAGAACAACATGCACGATTTTGATACGTTCAATATCTTCAAGTGGATTTTCAAAACCTTTGTTGCCACATATCTGCTCACTAACTGCTTTACTATCGTCATGGCGGTGTTTGACGTCGCCCAGAACGTGGTGAGCCAGAGCGCCGGCGTGATAAACGGGAACATGGATGTTTCCGCTGCGCTGGCCGACCTGGAGACGCAGCTTGAAGCAATGGGGATGTGGGAGCTGATCGGCCTCTGGCTGGAGACCAACATTATCAACCTGTGCATGTGGGTGTTGTCCATCGTGATCTTTGTCATTGTGTATGGCCGTATGATTGAAATATATCTTACGGTCAGCCTGGCACCCATACCCTTTTCCACAATGGCAAACCGTGAATGGGGGCAGATGGGGACAAATTACCTGCGTTCCCTGTTTGCTTTAGGTTTCCAGGGGTTTTTGATCCTGGTCTGCGTTGCGATCTATGCGGCGCTGGTCCAGTCGATCCCTTCTTCCGGCGACATTCACGGCGCGATCTGGGGTACGGCAGGCTATACGGTCCTGCTGGCCTTTGCCCTGTTTAAGACAGGCTCGCTATCCAAAAGTATTTTTAACTCGCATTAGCGTGTAACCAACCTACAATTTTACAAGAAGGAGGACTTTTCTATATGAGTAAGACAAACAATGAACCCATGCAGCCGGAGGTACAGGCGCCGGAGGCCCAGACGGGCGAAGGCTTGAAGCTGGATGTGAATGTACGCCCGATTGCCCCGATGGGGAACCTTCTGGCTTTCGCCAATGTGACGATTGGGGACTGTTTCAAGATCGACGGCTTCCGTATCTGCTCCGGCGAAAACGGCCTGTATGTCAACATGCCTTCCACCCAGGATAAGCAGGGAAAATGGAGGGATGTCTGCTGGCCGGTGACGGCGGATTTCCGCAGGCAGCTTAACGACGCCCTGATCGATGGGTACGGCCAGGCGATTGAAAATTTGCAGGCTACCCTTGAAGCGACAAAGGGAGCGGCGGAGAAACCTTCCCTGACCGGCGCCCTGAAAGAAAAAGTCGGCAAGGTTAAGACGACGCCGACAAAATCCGCTCCTGCCAAGAATGAGCAGGCCCGATAATGCCGGAGGCTGGAAAATATGGCATCGTGTACGCGGACCCGCCCTGGCGTTATGATATGAAACGCGGCAATGGGGTGGCTGAAAAACATTACCCAACCATGAGCATGGAAGAAATATGCGCGCTGCCGGTTGCAGACCTTGCGGCCAGAGACAGTGCGCTTTTTCTATGGGCCACCTTCCCGCAGCTTAATGAAGCATTCCGGGTGATCGAAGCATGGGGATTCAAATATAAAACACTGGCCTTCCTCTGGCTCAAACAGAACCGGAAAGCAGATAGCTGGTTTTATGGGATGGGATTCTGGACCCGCTCTAATGCGGAGGTATGCTTACTGGCGACCAGGGGGCGCCCGAAACGCCAGTGCGCGGGAATCCACCAGTTTGTGATCTCCCATATTGAGCAGCACAGCAAGAAGCCGGACGAGGTACGGGATAAGATCGTAAAGCTCATGGGCGACCAGCCCAGGGTAGAGCTTTTTGCGAGGCAGCCGACCCCCGGCTGGGATGTGTGGGGAAATGAGGTGGAATCCAGTATCACGATGCCCGGAAAGACGGACACTGGGGAACCGGATAGATACTGACGGCATATCACGATTGGAGGTGAAAACAATGCCCTATGTACCTGTACCCAAAGACTTAACGAAAGTCAAGACCAAGCTGGCGTTTAACCTGACGAAGCGCCAGCTCATTTGTTTCAGCCTGGCCGCGTTGGTGGGGCTGCCGGTATATTTCCTTACCCGCAGTGCTATTGGCAACTCGGCGGCGGTGCTGTTGATGATCGGGCTTATGATGCCCTTTTTCTTTTTCGCCATGTATGAGCGGGACGGGCAGCCGGCGGAGAAACTTTTGAAAAACAGGCTCCGCTATAAGCTCTGGCCGAAGAAACGGCCTTACCGGACGGAAAACCTGTATAAATCTATGTCAAAGAAGGAGGATATGAGGATTGCCAAAAACCAAGCAGCAGGAGGCCCAGGAAAAACGTCTGCAAAGAAACATCAGGCAGGCAAAAAAGACCAGGGCCGACGCAAAAATAAACGGGCGTAATGCTTCCCGTGCCAAGCCGTCTAAGAAAGGCGGCTTTTTTAGCGGGCTAAAATCGGATGCCCCGCAGACGGTCCAGCAGAGTATTCCCTATAAAGAAATGTACCGGGATGGAATCTGCCGGCTGAATGATAAGCTCTACACCAAGACGGTGCAGTTTTTTGATATTAACTACCAGCTTGCACAGGCGGATGATAAAGCGCAGATTTTTGAGGGCTACTGTGATTTTCTCAATTATTTTGACGCTTCGATCCATGTGCAGCTTACCTTCATCAACCAGCGGGCAAATATGCAGGATTTCGCCCGCAGTATCGACATCCCCATCCGCGGCGACGAATATGACGGAATCCGCAGAGAGTATGGGGATATGTTAAAGGGCCAGCTCCAAAAAGGCAACAACGGCCTTACCAAGAGGAAATACATCACTTTCGGTATTGAGGCTGACGACCTTCGCACTGCGAAGATGCGCCTGGAGCGGATCGAGGCCGATGTGCTGGCGAATTTCAAGGCCCTGGGAGCACAGGCAAGGCCACTTAATGGGCTGGAGCGTCTGGAGGTCCTTCACAGCCAGCTCCACCCGGACGGGCAGGAAAAGTTTCATTTTACCTGGGCGGATCTGCCGAAAACCGGGCTTTCCACAAAGGATTTTATTTCGCCCTCCGGCCTGTCGTTCTCAAATGACGGAAAGACTTTCCGGGTGGCCGACCATTCCGGGGCGGTGTCTTTTTTGCAGATTTTAGCGCCGGAGCTGACGGACCGGCTGCTGGCGGAGCTTCTGGACCTGGACGATGCCGTGACAGTGAACCTGCATATCCAGTCCATCGACCAGGCCCAGGCGATCAAGAACATCAAGCGCAAGATGTCCGATTTGCAGAAAATGACCATTGAGGAACAGAAGAAAGCAGTCCGCGCCGGGTATGACATGGACATCATACCTACCGACCTTGCCACCTACGGCGAAGAAGCGAAGAATCTTTTACAGGATTTACAGAGCCGGAATGAGCGCATGTTTCTTGTGACGGTGCTGGTGGAGAATATCGCTTCCAAACGGCAGAAGCTGTTCAATGACATCCTTTCTGCTTCCGGTATTGCGCAGAAGTATAACTGTGCCCTGAAACGTCTGGACTTCCAGCAGGAACAGGGCCTTATGTCCTCTCTTGTCTTAGGGCTGAACCAGATTGAGATTGAGCGGGGGCTTACGACAAGCAGCACCGCTATTTTCGTGCCGTTTACGACCTGCGAGCTGTTCCAGGAGGGCGAGGCGCTTTATTATGGCCTGAACGCTTTAAGCAACAACCTGATCATGGCGAACCGCAAGAACTTAAAGAATCCAAACGGTCTGTTTTTGGGAACGCCCGGCAGCGGCAAGTCCTTCTCTGCAAAGCGTGAGATTGTCAACGTGTTCCTTTTGACGGAGGATGACATCATTATTGCAGACCCGGAAAATGAGTACGGGCCTTTGGTACAGCAGTTCGGCGCCCAGGGGCAGGTTATTGACATTTCCCCGACTTCCACCAACTATATCAATCCGATGGACATTAACCTGGACTATTCGGACGATGAAAATCCCATTACGCTGAAAAGTGATTTTATCCTGTCGCTGTGTGACCTGATTATTGGCGGCAAGGAAGGGCTTTCCCCGATTGAGAGGACCATTATTGACCGCTGCACGAGGCTTGTGTACCGGGATTATTTGCAGGACCCCCGCCCGGAGAATATGCCGATCCTGGGAGACCTGTATGAGCTGCTTTTAAAGCAGGCTGAACCGGAGGCGCAGAATATCGCCACGGCTTTGGAAATCTACGTCAATGGTTCCCTGAATGTGTTCAATCACCGTTCCAACATTGACATGAACAACCACCGTGTACTCTGCTTCCAGTTAAAGTCGCTGGGTAAGGCATTAAAAGAGATCGGGCTTCTCATTATGCAGGATGCCGTGTGGAACCGTGTTACCGCCAACCGCACGAAGCATAAGACGACCTGGTTCTATATTGACGAATTCCATCTCCTTTTGAAAGGCCAGACCGGGAGTTTCAGCGTGGAGATATGGAAACGGTTCAGGAAATGGGGCGGCATACCCAGCGGCCTGACCCAGAATGTGAAGGACCTGCTGGCCTCCCGTGAGATCGAGAATATCTTTGAGAACTCGGATTTTATCTACATGCTGAACCAGGCCCAGGGAGACCGGCAGATTTTGGCGAAGCAGTTGGGGATTTCCCCGCACCAGCTTTCCTATGTGACTCATTCCGGTCCCGGCGAGGGGCTTCTGTTCTTCGGGAATGTGATCATCCCCTTTATCGATCATTTTCCGAAAGACACCTTACTATACAGCGTACTTACAACACGGCCTGATGAAGTTGCAGGTGCATAAATTTCCGAAAAAATAAAATAACTGGAGGTGATAACAATGCCGCGGGACAAAGAATTTCAGCGGAAAAAGAAAGATACCCGGATGCCGGTCCGTGATTCCCATGCGGAGGAACGGATGGACACCCGGCAGAGCGAACCGGATTTTAACCTGCTGCGGACCAGAGACGCCCCTTCTTCTTCGGGAACGTCCCGGAGCCGGAGGTATGAAACCGCAGCACAGCAGGCAGCGGAAGGTACACAGCCGTTCAAAGCGGATATGCCGCAACAGGCGGATATTCCCGTACCGGAACATTTAGAAGGCAGGGCTTTTGATCATGAGCCGGCAAGGGCGTCTGAAACGCGGAACCCTTTGGAACCGGGAATTTCTGCACAGGAACCGCGCCGGAGAGATTTCAGATATGGAAATTCCAGGCGTAAGGATTCTGACAGCGGAAATTCTGATACAGAGCGCCACACACAGGGAGAACCCGGACAGGCAGAACGCCGTTCCCGGACGCACCAGCATGGAAACAAATACCAGCAGCGTTTCCAGGAGGCGGCAAAAGCCGAGGAACCCAAGGAGAAACCGCCGGAGGCAGCCGAAGGAGAACCAAAACGGCCTTCCAAGCTGGAATTTACCGCTGACGAACTGCCGCCGGAGGCAAAAGATAAAAAGCTGGCCCAGGCAAGGCGGAAAGCGGAGCGAACCACGGAAAAGCTGGAACAGGCGGAAAAGCGTCTGCCTGCCCGCCGCAAGCTGCGGATGGAAACAGCTTCTGATCCTGATACGGGCAAGGCTAAAAAACACCTGAAATTTGAAAAGGAGGTGAAATCCCAGCGGGCTCATGTAAAGGGTCCTGCTCCGATGCGCCCGGTAAAGGCCGGCGCAAATATGGCGGTTGGTTACGCCCATAAAAAAATATATCAGGCGGAGGAAGAAAATGTCGGTATTAAGGCGGCCCACCGCACCGAGCTTGTAAGCGAGTCAGGGCTGCGCACGGCATATCACAGACATAAGACCGCGCCATACCGCAGGGTAGCAAAATTGCAGCAGAAATCGGCGAAAGCCAATGCCCGGCTTGCCTACCGGCAGACATTACATGACAACCCGGAGCTTAAGAAAAATCTTCTTGCCCGGATGTGGCAGAAACAGAAGATAAAACGCCAGTATGCCAAAGCAGCCAGAGAAGCGAAAAAAGCGGGAAAGCGTGCAAAGGACACCGCTGTTACCACGGAAAAGATCGCTGCCGGCGTGGTCCATGCCATCAAGCGTCACCCGGTCATATGCACAATCGTGCTCCTGCTCCTTTTGGTATTTTTCCTGATTACATCCCTATTTTCTTCCTTTTCCAATATCGGGACCGGAGGGCTTGGGAGCCTTGCCGCCTCTACTTATCTGGCGGACGATGCGGACATCAACAATGCGGAGCTTGTTTATACCGAGTGGGAAACGGACCTGCAGATGCAGATCAACCGTGTGGAAACGGACCGACCCGGTTATGACGAGTACCGCTATAACATCGGCCCCATTGAACATGACCCTTATGTTTTGATGGGGTATCTCACCTCTGCGTATCAGGATTTCACCTATGCACAGATCGAGAGCGTCCTCCGGGAGCTTTTTAACGGGCAGTATTCCCTGTCTTTTTCAGAAGAAACGGAAATCCGCTACCGGACAGAAACAAGCATTGACCCGGAGACCGGCGAAGAAACCGAAGAAGAAGTGCCTTATGAGTGGCACATCTTAAATGTAACGCTTACTTCCACGCCGCTTGAAAACCTGGTGGTTTCACGCATGGACGCAGACCAGAAGGAAATCTGCGAGATTTTATTGCAGACCAAAGGAAACCGGCAGTATGTGAAAAATGTGTTTGGCGCCAACTGGCTTACCTATGTCACCAGCTACTACGGCTACCGGGTACACCCGATCAGTGGGGAAAAAAACTACCATACCGGCATTGACATCGGGATGCCCCAGGGCACGGAGATTTTAGCCGGGCATGACGGCACGGTCACGCTGGCAGGAAACGCAGGCGGCTATGGCCTGTGCGTTGCCATTGAGGGCGAGGCTTACGAGAGCCACTCCCTTACCACCAAATACGGCCACTGTTCGCAAATCTTAGTATCTGCCGGACAGGAGGTAAAAGCCGGGGATGTGATTGCGAAGGTCGGCAGTACCGGAAATTCCACCGGTCCGCACCTGCACCTGGAAGTGTTGGTTGACGGCCAGTATATGAATCCTTTGTATTTTGCTGATACCGGCGATACCAGCGAGCGGCACCTTCCGGAAGTTCCTGCAGGCGGCGGAGGGAATTATTTTGACTATGATGTACCGCCAGAGGCCCTTGCGGATGAAAAATTCGCGGCTATGCTTGCGGAGGCTGAAAAGTATCTAGGCTATCCGTATGTATGGGGCGGCGCAAGCCCTTCCACTTCCTTTGACTGTTCCGGCTATGTTTCCTGGGTAGTCAATCATTGCGGCGTGGGCTGGAACTTCGGACGCCTGACCGCAGACGGGCTCTTAGGCGTGTGTACGCCTGTATCAAGCGCAGATGCAAGACCCGGCGACCTGATCTTCTTCCAGGGCACCTATAACACCAGCGGCGCAAGCCATGTGGGAATCTATGTGGGTAACGGGATGATGATCCATTGCGGGGACCCGATCTCCTACGCAAATATCAACACAAGCTACTGGCAGCAGCACTTTTATACATTTGGGCGTTTATCATGAATTCATGATAAACGCCCTTATCAGAAAAAAAGAGTTATCAGGAATTACTGAACGGAATCCTTGCTTTTAGATATGTGTTAGCTTCATGATTCCTGATAACTCTGATAAGGTATCTGCCATTTGTTGATAGTTACTGTCATAATGATATTGGCAGGC
>CAJTIU010000059.1 GCA_910576335.1 Lachnospiraceae bacterium | reverse complement strand
AGCAATGAAGAACTATTAAAAAGGCTTTGCGGCCTAAAATAATCAGATAGAGTTATCAGAAATTTTTATTGCGCTGTTTTCTTGAAACAGTGGCTTCACTCATTGTTTTTCTGATAACTCTTTTTTTCTGATAAGGGCGTCTGCCCTGACAGATTGGAGGTAATAAATTGAACCCTAAGATTGAAAGACTGGAGAAAGAGATCGACAAGACGAAAAACAAGATTGCGGAGATGCAGGCCAGGCTCCGCGACCTGGAAAAACAAAAAACGGAGCTGGAGAATACCGATTATGTGGCGATTGCCCGCAGCTTCCATCTGACGCCCCAGCAGTTGGCCGAATTTCTGAAATCGCAGAAATCCGCCCCGTCCGGGGATGGCACGCTTAAGAAACAGGAGGACATGAATGAGGACTAAAAATATATTTCTGCTACTGGCGCTTGTGCTTGTCATAAGCGCCATATCTTTGCCCCTGACGGCTTATGCCGCCGGGGAGAAGGATACCACGCCGCCGGAACTTGCGGCTTCTTTAGACGGCGGCACGCTGAAAATAGAGAGCAGCGACGACAATTCCGGCGTGGAGGCGGTTTTTGTGGACGGGAACCGTATCAATTCTTTAACCAATGGGGCGGCTTCCGTCACCTTAAAGGATTATGCCGGTACGGAAAAGCAGGTAAGCGTGTACGCCCAGGATTATGCCGGGAACCGCTCAAAGACCGTGAAGTTTGACAATCCCTATTATGAGGAACCGAAGGAGACGCCAAAGCCCTCTGCGGCGACACCGAGCCAGGAAAGCACGGCGCAGAAACCGGCAGCTTCTTCCAGCAGCACGGACACGACGGCACAGAACAGTAATTCCGGCAACACGGCTACACAGAACAATGGTTCCGGCAGTACGTCGGGCAGGGGCACTTCCAGCGGCAATGCTTCTGGTGGAAATAATGCGGGCACAAATGGCGGCAGCTCCGATCCCCAGGAGGAAACGGAAACCACTTCCTCTATCCCGGATGGCGCGTTTACCCCGGAGGGAACCGGCACGGTGCTGGATGAAGCTACCGGCGAGGGTGATGATAAGCAGTTTTATACCATTACCACCGAGGCCGGAAATGTGTTCTATCTGATTATTGACGAAAAGCGGGACGATAACAATGTCTACTTCCTGAATAGTGTTACCGAGGCTGACCTGATGGCCCTAGCGGAAAAGGGAGACGGCAACATGAGCACGATCCCGGAGGCAGAGACCTGTACCTGCACGGAGAAGTGTGAGGCCGGGGAAGTCAACATCTCCTGCCCGGTCTGTAAAAATGACCTGAAAAGCTGCACCGGGAAAGAGAAACCGGATAAGGATAAGGATAAGGACGAGGAACCGGCAGAACCGGAAAAGCCGAAGAAAGATACCGGCAGCGCCGGCACGATTATCTTTCTTATCGTTGCCCTCCTTGCGGCAGGCGGCGTTGGCTATTATGTGAAGATTGTCCGTCCGAAGCAGCAGGCGGAGGATGACGAAGATTCCCTGGATGACGGGTACGGCGAAGGTTTTGACCCAGACGAAGCCTATGGAGAGCCGGAATATTTCTCCGAAGATGATTTTGACGACAGAATCAATCATGAGCATGAGGACAGCGAATAAAGCTGTCCTTTACTATTTTAAGAAAGCGAGGATATTTCATGGAGAAAACAAATACCCATTACCGCAGCGGCGTAAAGCGGCTGTTGGCATTTCTTCTCTGCGCAGTATGTGTCTTTGGGCTAATCCCTGCGCGGGCGTTCGCGTTTTCGCCGGGACAGAAAGCAAGCTCCTGGCTGGGCGGTCAATACGCAGGGTCTGACGGGCAGCATTATTATGCGCCGGCGCCTTACACCTACCTTGTTTACAATTCTGACGGAACAATGGATGTTCGCAGCAGTTCCGGGGGGCAGCGCTTACCGGCATTATATGCTGACAGCCTCGGACGGCAGCAGCCAGCAGGTATATTGTGTGGAAAGCGGAATTGCCTATAACACTTCCGACAATGCCTATACATCGGAGAGCGGCACAAACAGCAATTACTTAAAACTGCTCCCTTCCGAGGCAAGACGGGGGATCACCCTCACGGCGATCTACGGCTGGAAACCCGGCGCTTCCCTCCCTGTGTCCGGCATTAACGAGGACGATTATAAAATGGCGACACAGATCATCCTCTGGGAGTACCAGCAACAGCTTCGGAGCGACCCTTACAGCCGGCACGGGAACGGCCATGCAGACGCCAATCAGTATTTCAGCGTGATCGCCGGACGTCCGGCAGAAAGGGCCTACAACTGGATTTTAGAGCAGGTTGCCTCTCATTCCACCGTGCCGTCCTTCACATCCACAAAGAAAAGTGAAGCCCCGGAACTGGAACTGAAATGGGACACGGAGAAAAAAGTTTATACCCTGACTGTCACGGATACCAATAACCTGAAAATCAATCTGGAGATTTTGAAAGGCAGCGGCGTTTCCGTTACAAGAAACGGGAACAAGTACACGTTCACCAGTAAGAACATGATTATGGACCCCGTCACCTTTGAATTCCGAAAGGATATTCCAGTTGCCAATGACATGCTGATTTGGGGTCGTCCCGGTTATCAGACCATGATGACCGGCGCCAGCGATCCGGTTTCTTTCTTTGTAAAGATTAAAACCGAAACCTACGGCACCGCAAAGATCGTCAAGACCAGCGAGGACGGCATTGTGTCCGGGATTCCTTTCCATATCTCCGGCACGGACATTCTGGGGAATACGGTGGATGAAACTGTCACTACCAAAGAAAACGGGCAGATCAAGGAAAAGCTGCTGCCCGGCACCTATCTGGTAAAAGAACTGCCGGTGGACCGCTATGTGACCCCTTCCGCGCAGTATGTCACCGTTGAAAGCGGGCAGACCTCCACGGTGCATTTCAGCAATATTCTGAAAAAGTTCCGCGTCCGTGTAATCAAGAGCGACTCAGATACCGGCACCGCCCAGGGCGACGCGACCCTTGCCGGGGCGACTTATGGAATTTACAACAATGGCGAGCTGGTGGACACCTATACCACCGGGCCGGACGGCAGCTTTATGACCCGGTACTATGTCTGCGGCGATAACTGGACTGTGCGGGAGATCGAGCCGAGCACCGGTTATCTCTTAAACGATACGGTCTATGAGGTGGGCGCTTCCCCGACCTTGTATGAAGTGGAACTGAATACCACCGAGAACCAGGTGACAGAAACCGTTATTTACGGAAATATACAGCTTGTGAAGCATACGGACGATCTGGACCCGGATGTGCCTGGGGATGAAAATACGGACGAACCCAATGAGGGCGTGATTGAGCGCCCGGAGGCCGGCGCGGTCTTTGAGGTCTACTTAAAAGCGGCAGGCAGCTATGACGCGGCAAAGGAAAGCGAGCGTGACCTGCTCACCACCGACGGGGACGGCTTCGCAGCCTCTAAAATGCTCCCCTACGGACATTACACGGTGCACCAGATTTCCGGCGAGGAAGGGAAAGCATTTATCCCGGATTTTACGGTCTTTGTTTCTTCCAATGGACAGACTTACAGCTATATCCTGAATAACCGTACCATCACGGCACGGCTGAAAGTGGAGAAATGCGACGCGGAGACCGGTAATATTATCCCCATAGCCGGCACAGGCTTCCAGATCAAGGACCTCTCCACCGGGGAACTTGTCACACAGGATATTTACTATCCGAACCCGGAAACCCTTGATACCTTCTATGTTTCGGATGAAGGCTGGCTGATGCTGCCGGAGCCTTTACACACCGGAGATTATGAGCTTTACGAGGTGGCGGCGCCTTATGGATATGTATTATCCAGTGAACCGGTGCCGTTTACCATTGACGGCAGCGAGGCCGTTGTTACGGTCACACAGTACAATATGCCGCAGAAGGGGCAGCTTACCATCACCAAGACCGGTGAGGTATTTGCTTCCGTCCAGGAGAACGATGGCCTGTACCAGCCGGTGTATGAAGTTATGGGGCTTCCCGGTGCGGTCTATGACGTGATCGCGGATGAAGAAATTTATACCGGCGACGGTACGCTCAGGGCGGCAAAAGATACCGTTGTGGAGACCCTTACCACCGGGGAAGATGGAATGGCGCAGAGCGGGCTTTTGTATCTGGGGCGCTACCGTCTGGAAGAACGCCAGGCGCCGGAGGGGATGGTCTTAAACACCCAGCCGGAATATGTGGAACTTATCTACGCAGGGGAAACCGTGGAAGTAACGCAGACCGCCATCGGACTTTATGACGAGCGCCAGAAAGTGGCTGTGAGCCTGCTTAAAGCGTTGGAAACGGACGAACTGTTTGGGCTTGGCATGAATGAGGAATACAAAGATATTTCTTTCGGGCTGTATGCTTCCGCAGGCCTGACGGCCCTTGACGGCAGCGTGATCCCGGCAGGCGGGCTTTTAGAGGTGGTTTCCGTTTCTGCAAATGAGGCGGGCGGCTATGGAGCTTCCTTTGCCTCCGATCTGCCTTTTGGTAGCTACTATGTGAAGGAACGCACCACAAACAGCGCCTATATCCTCCCTGATACGGAATATCCGGTTGTCTTTGAGTATGCCAGCCAGGAGGCGGCACTGGTGCAGATTCTTGTAAATGAGGGCGAAGTTATTTCCAATGACCTGCTGCGCGGGCGTGTGGACGGCGTGAAAGTCGGTGAAAACCCGGAGGGCGGCGAAAATGTGAAGCTGGCCGGTGCGGTTATAGGACTGTTTCAGCCTGATACGGAAGAATTTACCGAAGAAAACGCCCTGATTACTGTTACCACTGCCGAGGATGGCAGTTTTTCTTTTGAGAATATTCCTTACGGCCACTGGATCGTAAAGGAAATTTCCTCTCCGGCGCTTTATACGGTAAGCCCCGAACAGCACCATATCTATATCGGTGTGGACGGCCAGAGAATTGAGATTAAGGTGGAAAACACCCTGATCCGCGGCAGCATGCAGGTGATGAAAACCGAAGCCGTGGACGAGCCTTCTTCTGTGGAGAAGGAGGACAAAGAGAATAACACCTTCCTGCGTTTCCTCTCCGGCGCAGTATTCGATCTGTATGAGGACGCCAACAGCAACAAGGAATTTGATTCCGAAGATACGAAGATCGGCATGCTGAAAGAATCGGATGCGGGCTACCACACAGCGGAAAATCTTCTGGCTAAAGGTTATTTTGTGAAAGAATCAAAAGCGCCGGAGGGCTATCAGCTTGACGAAAACGCCTACTATTTTGAGATTACCGAGGACGGCCAGGTGGCGGTTGTGGAAAACGGCGAGGCCGGACGGGGCTTTACCAATGAGGCGTACCGCGGAAATTTGAAGATTACAAAGGATTCCAGCGACGGGCGCAAGGATGGGTTTGCTTTTGAGGTTAAGAGTGCGGACGGCTCCTACTGTGAAACCTTTACCTCCCCAAAATCCGGCGTGATTGAGGTCAAAGGGCTGCGCGTTGGCATTTATACCGTAACGGAAATCTCTAACCGGGCAAGCAGGGACTATATCATTCCTGACGCAGCCACGGTGGAGATCAAGGCGGATGAAACAGCTACGGTCCAGTTCTTCAATGAAAAACCGGAGAAGCCGGAGGAACCGAAAACGCCTGAAAATCCGAAGGAGCCGGAGAAACAGAAAACACCTTCCACCCCTTCTAATCCAACAACCCCAACTAATCCGGAAAAGACGGTACCGCAGACCGGGGATGATAATTTCATTTTCCTGTATGGCGGGTTTCTGGCGCTGGCTGTGATGGTTGGCGGGCTGTTTACGGTATGCAGGTGCAGAAAAGGGAGGTCCAGGGAGATTTCCCCGAAAACAAAAGCTGCCAACGTTGCAGTAATTTCCCTCTGTGCGGTGCTGGCTCTCGGCAGCGGGTTCCTGATGATTCGCGACCTTAGCCAGTATTCAGAGAGCGCCGGAGTCTATGAGGACATTGCTACCAATGTAAAGCTGCCGGAGCAGACCGTAGCGCCGGAGGACGATAACACGGAAACGGAATCTGCCGAGGAGAACCCTTCTGTGGTTCTCCCCGCAGTGGATTTTGAAGCTCTTTGGGAAACCGGGCCGGACATCATCGGCTGGCTCAATCTTCCTGATACGGCCATTAACTACCCGGTGACGCAGACAGATGATAACGAGTATTACCTGCGCCATCTGTATGACGGTACCTATAATAAGACGGGCTGCCTGTTTGCAGACTATGAAAATAAGAAGGATTTTTCGGACCGCAATACCATTATCTACGGCCACAACATGCGGGACGGCTCCATGTTCGCCACGCTGAATGAGTATAACGAACAGAGTTATTTTGACGGACACCCGCAGATGTACCTTGTCACCCCTGGCGGCGGCTATGTCGTGGAGATTTTCACGGCATTTGTGGCAAGCCCCGGAGAGTCCGGCAGCGACACCTCCCCCTGGAGGCTTGGCTTTAAGGATGACGGGGCCTACACCACATGGCTTTCTGAAATGGCGGATCGGTCTGTCATTGAAACCGATGTTACGGTGACTTCCAGTGATAAGGTGCTGACCCTTTCCACCTGTACGCCCGGAGGCAAGAGCCGCTTTATCGTCATGGGAAAGCTGGCGGCTGTAAACGATTAACAAGAATATTGGAAACCGGTGCGGGGGCTGTCTGCTCCCGCACCTGCTATTTAGGAGGATTTTTCTATGGTGAATGCCATTATTTCAATACCCGGCTACGTCCATCTGTACCGCTCCCTTTTGCGGTTCTATGATATGCCGGAAAATGAGGTCCGGGAAATGCTCTATCTTCTGAACACGGCAAACCTGGACTGCTATGAATATTACCACCCGGAACGTGATGTGATCCAAAGCGGGCCGGTAGCTTTTAGCGGCTGGCTGGAGCATAAGGACTGCCGCCCTTACCGGACGGAGGTACAGCTTTATAAATCCCTGCTGTTCTTAAAGCGCAGCATTGACCGGGATTTAGTCGTGACCTCACAGCGGGAGGCGCTGCAGACCCTGCGGTGTATTATCTCCAACCTGGAATACCGCTTCTATAAAGCGTATGGCATGGAGTTTGAGGACAAGCGGACCGTGTACGGGGAATGTACCTACCACATGGTACCCAGGGAGGACGAGCCCAGCGTGTGCCTGATGCATGACTGGATTTACCTTCCCAGCGCATAATGCCGGGAACTTTATACAAATTTGTCCCGGATAATAGATAAAATTCAGGACAGTTCATTTTCAAAGGAGGGATGCCATATCACACAAAATGAAGTCAATGCTGCCTTTGACGAGCAGGTGGCTTTATGCAGGGAAATCCTGCAACGAAAGACCAAAGAATACACCGGGGACGATACGGACCGGCTGGGGGCTTTTAAGGCGGCGGCAGCTTTGCAGCATACCACGCCGGAGCGCGCCCTTGCCGGGATGCTGGCGAAGCATATCGTCTCCCTGTATGACATGTGCTTTGACGGTGATACGGATTACGATATAAGCACATGGAATGAAAAGATCACAGACAGTCTTAACTATCTGTTTTTACTGAAAGCCATTGTAAAGGAGGGACATACCAATCAACCGAATTGAAGTAAAAATATTAAACTGCCAGGCGGTTGCAGAGGCCGAGAAAAACATGGTCTTTGCCGCCCGTCTCACGCAGAGGGGCCACCGGATTTCCACAATGGATGATCTGATGGCCCTTTATGAAAAATCATTCAGCGAGAATACCGTTGCGGCAATCGGAACTCTCCCGCACCCCACGGTCCAAAAATTTGCGGTAATCACTGTGGCCGTTGTGGGGGCAAGCCGGCGTTTTCTGGCACAGATCACCAGACATCAGAATGAAGTAAAGTTTATGAGCGCGTCCTTACAATACAGCAATTATGCGGGGCAGGCGGATTTTGCCGTACCCTATGAGATTCTGACCGCCCCGGCTGCGATCCGGGAACTGTACTTAAAAAGCTGTCACGAAGGTATGGACTGTTACGGAAAGCTGTGTGCCGAGGGAATCGGCCATGACGCGGCGGGCTATGTGACGCCCCAGGGACTTCGGAATGTGCTGATTATCAGCGCCACGCCCTATCAATGGAAACATATCATCGGCCAGCGGGTATGCCGGCGCAATACGGACGAAACCCGGATCGTGCTCCTGAAAATCTGGCAGGAGCTTTATACACTCAGCCCAGCGCTGTTTTCCCCCGGTCTTACAGGAACGTTCTGCCAGCGGGACAAATGCCTGGAGGGGAAAATGACCTGCGGCAGAAAAATAGATGCCGATATGACGCCGGAGGAGCTTCTGAAAGCGGACTATCCGTCACTTTGGGAAGGAGACGGCGCATGAAGATTAAACTGATCGACTTTGGCGTGCCGGAGGACCGCCGCCCATTCCGTCCGCATGGGAACGATGCCGGCGCGGATGTCTACATGCCCTATGACTGCACTTTGCAGCCGGGCGAGATTGTAAAGATTCCTCTTGGGTTTGGGATCGAGGTGCCGGACGGATATGCGGGGTATGTGTTTCCACGCACCAGTATGGCAGTAAAAGGGCTGGTCTGTGAGCTGCCGCCAGTGGATTCCGGCTACCGTGGTGAAATCCACGCGATTATCAGTAATGTAAGCAATCAGACACGGGAGCTTTCCGAAGGTTCCCGTGTAGGTCAGCTTGTGATTACCCCGGTTGTGATTGCGGACTTTGTTTCGGAGCTTGGCGAACAGCGCGGCACAGGCGGATTTGGAAGTACAGGAAAATAAAAAAGAGTATTTTGGGAGTAATTCTTGGGTTATCGCCGGTAGTGGGATTGGGCATATCAGGAGGATTGCCGGGTACAATAAAAGAAGGGCAGCAAAAAGCGGCCAACGCCTTGGCCGCTTATTTTCTGCCATTGAGTTCTTTCATAATTCCCAGGATATAAGAAAGCGATCTGGAATCCAGTTTTTTTGCCTCTGCAATAAATTCCTGCAGGGCCTGCGGGTCCGGGTTCCCTTCGTCAAAAAATTCCTGGGGCGTCACGCCCAGATATTCACAGATATAAAGGAAAGACTGCATGGAGGGAAGGGACTTTTTGTTTTCAATGTTGTTAATGTAATTATTTGCCTGTCCCAATGACAATGACATATCACGCGCAGACACGCCTTTCCCAGTTCGCAGCTTTGCCAGCCGTTCCGGGATGAAATCATCATACAACGCCTTCACCTCCCATCCTGTAATAGATTGTACCTCACGCCCCTTTATTATTCGCAAATATAAAAAGGGTATTTACGTTGATATAATAGTTTTAATCTATTAGAATATAGGAAAGTGAAAGAATAAATCTACCAGACGGAGGAAAGGACAATGAGAAAAAAGACCTGCTGTGTCACCGGGCACAGGTATTTACCCCAGAAAGAGATCAACTATGTAAAGGCGGCTCTGCGGCGTGAAATTGATTCTGCTGTTGCGGACGGGTTTACCCGTTTTATGAGCGGTTTCGCGGACGGTGTAGATCAGTATTTTGCGGAGATCGTGCTGGAGAAGAAAAAGACGAATCCGGCACTGGAGCTGATTGCTGTCATTCCCTATCAAAAGCGCTTGGACAGCCTGATGGAAAAGGGCCGGACTTATGAAATGCTGGAGGTCTGTGCGGATGTAGTAGTTATGCAGGAAAAGTACCACCCCAGCGTCTATTCCCACCGGAACCGCTACATGACAGAACACTCGGACCGGGTGATTGCTGTGTATGATGGGAGGGAAAAAGGAGGCACAGTGCGGACAATCCGGTTTGCGCACCAAATGAAAAAGGAACTGCGGGAAATCCCTGTCGGGGAGATTATTCTGCCAGGACAATCCGCAGCGAAAAGAAAACTCCCTTTTCGGAATTGTGTACCCACTGAAAACGAACCTATAAATATACATTGAAAATGGTATTTGAATATTTTATAATTAGATAGTTAAATTAATAGTATCTGCCAGAGGTGTGGAACGATGAATATGAAAGCCTATATGGTAAAAAATATTATAGGGGGGGGGGGTAGATTTGCTGAATTTTAATATACATGAAAACCGCTAAAGGAGGCAACAACGTAATGTTAAATGAAATTTCTTTTGAAGCGGGTTCTTTGGAAACAATGATTGAAAGACTTTTTAAAACAATGAACTCCATAGATAAACAGTGGTCAGAAAAAGTTGAACCGGCATCGCAAAAACAAATCCATGCCTTGGAGGAAATAGCCGATTTGAAACAACATGGAAAAAGTATTCCATATGCGTATCTACTGTTTTTAGAAGAGATGGGTCAAAATGACAATGGATTGTTGGAGCAGGAATGGGATGGGTATACAGAAGTCAATATTGACAGTATATTAAGGGATTATCTCCGTTACATAGATGAATTTGATATTGATATGAATGAATATATGCTGTTTTCTACCCATTGGTCAGAAAGCGTGTTGTTTTTGAAACTGACAGAGGGAGAAAATCCGCCGGTTTATAAATTTGACGGACAATTGTTATTGTTCTCGGGTTCGTTTGAAAACTACTTATTTCAAATGGCATTCCGGAAAGTGGAAGATACACAGTTTTTATATCAGACTGAATTTGCGGCTTCCCCAAAGAGATTTCGTGAGATTTTATCCGAAAAGTCAGTGCAAAATATTCAATGGACAACGCGGATGGAATTGATAGAGTCTTTATTGGAACCGTATCAATTACAAAAGACATGGTTTAGTGATGAAGTGCATTTCTATGGCATTTCATCGGAATACATTATACACGTGGATTTGAGTTGGGCGCTTAATATTACAGTTTCCAGTGATAATCATATCGTCTTTCAAAAAATGAACAGAAGTCTGGCTCGTTTATTTGGAATTCAGCCGAAACATTATAAGAAATTAAACAAGGCGGAGTAAGGGCTTCTTAATAAATTCTGTAATCGTATGTAAATATATACTTAATATTATATGTTTTATACATCAGGAACACTTTTCCGAAAAGGGAGAAAGAAAATGAAAGAATGAATAACTGATACTTGATGATACGCTCACTTTTCGGTGGGCGTTTTTCTTTACCAATTTTTTAGGAGGATTTTTTATGTGGAACATGATTACACACTTTCTTACATTCACCGGGGGAATGTCTGCCGGCGTTGTGCTGATGTGTCTTATGCAGGCCGCAAAGCAGGAAGATGAATGGTTAGAAAACAGAAAACGGGAGGAAAACGAATGAATCAGGAATTTGCAGAAAATATCAAAAACCATATCCGGGAATATCTGCCGGCGGATTATCAGGATGCAAAGATAACCCTTGAAAAAGTCACCAAAGGAAATGATCGGACTCTTACAGGGCTTATTATCCGAAAGGATGATGAAACAGTTGCACCGTCCATTTATCTGGAACACTATGAGGAACAGTTTGGCAAAGGCCGCCCAATGGACGACATTATGAAGGAAATTGCACAGATAAAAATGGAAAACAGCCTGGAGCTTCCTATTGATGTGAGGGGATTAGAGGATTATGAAACAGCCCGGCCTCTGCTTGCTGTCCGTCTGTGCGACCCCGAAAAGAATCAGGAATATTTAAAAGATAAACCCCATACCGCATGTGGGGAACTGGCGGCAACCTATCGGATTCAGATCATGGAGGACAGCAGCGGAACGGCTTCCGCTGTTGTTACAAATGATATGTTGAATCTTTGGGGCATTACACCAGAGCAGCTTCACCACGATACGGTGGCAGCAGAAAATGCCCGGAATCCTGTTTGTTTATACACAATGGATGATGTAATGTCAGAAATAATGCTGTCCGTAAAGCCTGAGAATCTTTTTGAACAGACGGAACCATTAGAATCTGAAATGATGCCTATGTATATCCTGACAAACCATAATAAAGTAAATGGCGCCGGGGTTCTGGCAAGAGACGGCGTGCTGGATAAAATCGGCGAGCTGCTTGGTTCTGATTTTTATGTCCTCCCATCATCGACCCATGAAGTTATCCTTGTGCCGGATAACGGGAACATGCAGACTAAAGAACTGGAGGATACGGTAAAGGAAATCAATGCTACTCAGGTTGCGCCGGAGGATCTGCTCTCTGATAAGGTGCAGTATTATGACCGGGCAGCAAAAACCCTGGGACGAAAACAGGAAAAAGGACTTTTAGAGCGTCTTTCTGAAAATAAAGCAAAGGTACAGGAAAGAGAGGCAAAAGCACCAAAAGAAAGACAGAAAACCAAACAAGAACCGAGCTTATAAAGGGTAGCTGCTATGCTGCCTTTTTTAATTCAAAGAAATGGAGGTTACAGGAATGAAGTTAGTAATTGCGGAAAAACCCTCTGTCGCCATGTCGCTGGCGGCGGTCCTGGGCGCAAATGAGAAAAAAGACGGCTACCTGGAGGGCGGCGGGTGTCTGGTGAGCTGGTGCGTGGGGCACCTTCTGGAGCTGGCGCAGCCGGAGGCTTACGGGGAACAGTATGCCAGATGGCGCTATGGTGATTTGCCGATCCTGCCGGAAGAATGGAAATATCAGGTGTCGAAGGACAAGCAAAAGCAGCTTGACCTTCTGTGCCGGCTGATGAAGGACAAACGGGTGGAATCGGTGGTATGCGCTACGGATGCCGGGCGTGAGGGTGAACTGATCTTCCGTCTGGTCTATGAACATGCCGGATGTAAGAAACCGATGGAACGGCTCTGGATTTCCAGTATGGAGGACGCGGCAATCCGTGACGGGTTCGAGCACCTGCGTCCCGGCAGCGACTATGATAAGCTCTATGACGCGGCGGTCTGCCGGGCCGGAGCTGACTGGCTGGTCGGCATTAACGCCACCCGGCTTTTCTCTGTCCTGTATGGCGTTACGCTGAATGTGGGGCGGGTCATGTCACCCACGCTGGCCCTTCTGGTACAGCGGGAGACGGATATTCAGGCATTTACGAGCAGGCCCTTTTACGTGCCGGAGATCACCTGCGGCAGCTTTACTGCCTCCGGCGAAAAGTTGTCCGGGAAAAATGAAGCTGAAAAAATTCGTATGGATTGTGACGGGCAGAATGTTTCCGTGCTGTCCGTGGAGAAACAGATCAAGACGGTGCAGCCGCCCCGGCTGTATGACCTGACAACTTTGCAGCGGGAATGTAACCGTATTTATGGCTATACGGCGCAGCAGACCCTTGACTATGTGCAGTCCCTTTATGAGAAAAAACTGGCGACCTATCCCCGGACGGACAGCCAGTATCTCACCGAAGATATGCAGACAACTGTCGCTTCCTTGGTTCTCTGGCTGCGGGATCATATGCCTTTCGGAAAGGGCTGCGCCGGGGAACCGGATATTGGCCGGGTGACGGACAACAGCAAAGTTACAGACCATCACGCCATTATCCCTACGGCGGAGATTGCCCGGACAGATTTGACGGAGCTTCCTTCCGGGGAGCGGGATGTACTGACGCTGATCATCGCAAGGCTGCTCTCTGCCACGGCCCAGGTACACCGGTTTGAGGCGGTGACGGCAATTTTGGATTGCCAGGCTCGTTCCTTCACAGCAAAAGGAAAGACGGTATTACAGGCTGGATGGAAGGAAGTGGAACGCCTCTACCGCATGGGATTGAAACAATTCAAACCGGAGGATGACAAGAATACGGATGTCTCCCTTCCCATGCTGCAGGAAGGACAGATATTTGAAACGGTCTCTGCCAGTGTCCGGGAAGGTAAAACCTCACCGCCGAAACACTATACGGAGGATTCCCTTCTGGCAGCTATGGAGACCGCCGGGGCCGAGGATATGCCGGAGGATGCCGAGCGCAAGGGATTAGGCACCCCGGCCACCCGTGCGGCCACGTTGGAAAAACTGGTTTCCGCGGGATTTGTGCAGCGGAAGAAAAAGCAGCTTATTCCAACGGAAAAAGGTACGAACCTGATCCTGGTGCTGCCGGACAATATCAAATCGCCTATGCTCACCGCAGAATGGGAATCTATGTTGAAGCAGGTGGAACGCGGCGAGCTGGATGCAGGGTCCTTTATGGAGCAGATTGCGGATATGAGCCGGACGCTGGTAAAGGAGCATACCGCCCCGGAGGAACGCTTTGCCGGCCTGTTCCCGGATGCAAAAGGAAATGGGCGTGAGGCTGTCGGCACCTGCCCCCGCTGTGGCGGAACCGTATATGAGGGTAAAAAAGGATTCTTTTGTGATAACCGGGACTGTGCCTTTGTACTGTGGAAAGACAATAAATTCTTTTCCGGCAAGAAAAAATCCATAACAAAGTCTGTGGCGGCGGCCCTTCTGAAAGAGGGCCGCGTTTCCATGTCCGGGCTTTACAGCGAAAAGACGGGAAATACCTATGACGCCGTGGTGGTGCTGGATGATACAGGCGGGAAATATGTGAATTTCAAGCTGGAATTTCCGGCTAAGAAAGGCAGGAGGAAATGAACGGGCCGCCCTTACGGGAATTAAACAGGCAGGAACGGGCGGCGATCCGAAGGTTGGTGACAGACCTTTGCGCCAACTATGACAATCGGGATAGGCTCTGCCTCCCCTTAGACTGCCCCTGCTATATGCTTCATAAATGGTGGACCGGCTCTTTTTGCAGGTATTTCCGGGAGGCGGTGCTGCCGACAGAGCCGGCGCTGGAATCTGCCGTTACCGGCGAGGACACTTCCCTGAAACAGAAAACCTGCCCGGTCTGCGGCAGGGCATATTTTCCCACCACCAGCCAGGCGTATTGTTCGGATTCCTGCCGCACCTTTGCCAGACGGAAATCCGAGCGGGAACGCAAGCGCCGGAGCAGGCAGAAACAGGGGTGATATGTCCGCAGCTTAACCAAAAAGAGGCTTGATTTCCAAGGCTTTCAACCCCCGGTTTGAGGGACGGCTGTATAAGAATACTCTGACGCCCTGAAACGGGCCTAAGCTGCGGACAGACAGAGAAATTGGGAGGGATGCCTATCGAAAAAATAAAAATACCAATCGTGCCGGAGATCATGCGGATCGACACACGGACCCAGGCCATTGACATGCAGCAGATCGACAACCGGCGCTTCATGTATAACCCGGACACGGGGCTGTTGGTCTTAGGCCGGCAGTATGCGGTGACAAGCCTGATGGATTCCAGCCATGCCGGTGAGCTTGCGGCTGCCGGCATCACAAAGGATTATGACGCGTTTGTCCGGGGATGGGTCGGCGCCGGAGGGGACTACCCTGTGGGGGTGGTCCATTTTGCGCCCAGCGTGGATGCAAGGAATATTGAATTATTTGACCGGGCGTTTGACACCTTGAAAATGTTTGCGGATAACGGGATCATGTACGGGACTGTGATCCGAGGGTTTGGGAAGGAATGGGAACAGCCGGTATCTGCCATCTTAACGGATATGTGGCAGCCGGCGGCAAAGCCTTCCGTCCGTAAGCAGCTAAAGAAACAGCCGGCGGCAAAAGCCGTCCGGCAGAAAACCAATCATCAACAGGAACGATAGGAGGCGGTTTATTTGAGTATCACAACAATCACGACAGAGGACCTTCGGCGCATGGAAGGAAAAGAGGGGCTGATCCTGCAGGGATGCGGCGGGGATTTGAAGGAATGGGTGGACGGGATCAATGAGATGTTCACCGACACGGGCATTTTGAAGGAAGGCAGTAAATTTGAGGATGTTTCCGCTTTCCAGTATGGGGAGCTTACCTGCCTGCTCTACCCTTTCGAGGACGTAAAGCTGGACATCGGGAAACTTGCCGTGTGGCGTTTACAGACCCATGCGGATTTCGGGGGCACCTGGCTGTCCGATTTTGTGCCGAACCGGTTAGGCGGTTTTATCGGGGAACCTTCACCGGAGCCGGAACGCCGGGCTTCGGTCCGGCGGCAGATGAAAGAGGCAAAAACGGCGGAACCGGCCAAAAAGCAGAAAACGCCGAAACAGCAGGAACGGTAAGGAGGATCAGGATGGGAAAAGAAAAAGTATACGGCGTGTGGGCGATCCGCAGCGGCGCTTCTATCTTCGGCTATGCCGAGGCGTGGTGCAAGGAGGACGGAAAGCCTTTGGAATTTGATACCCGCAAGGCTGCGGAGGCTTACGCCGGGGAAATGAACAGCAGGGCCACCGCCAATGTCCATTATTACGCACAGGAGAAGGAGCCGGAGCCGGGCACCGTCAGAAAGACTTCCGCGCAGCCGGATTTGGATGCCCGCGCCCATGAGGAAGTAACGCCGAGAAATGACGCGGCAGAAAAGCAGAACGAGATTCCCGGCAGGCAGATCATGCCGGAGGCGGACCCATTGGTGGGAATCCGCTCTGCGGTCCACAGCAACTATGCGGGCATGGTCGCCATGCTGGGCGCAGATAACCGGGTGTACCTGGGACGTGAGGAACGCTGCCACTATCAGGATATGCAGGCGTCTTATTATGACAACCAGGACGGCTCCCTGTGCTTTGTCTGCGACCAGCCGGATATGTACTATTTCCTCTATGGGGAGGGCTGGGCGCATACCCAGGCGGAAATGCTGGAGCGCGGCCTTACCCTGGGCCAGTATGAAGAATTTGCAAGGCTCCGGGACGGCGTGCTCTCACAGTTTACGCCCCATAGGGAGATCATGTTTGCCGGACAGCCCTTCCAGGCGCCGGAGAGCTATCTGCGTAATGCGGAGCTTTACGAGGAAGGACAGACCGGCAATTATAATATGCTGGACGGACGCCTCAACAACGAACCGCCTATGCGCCCTGACCTGACGGACAGACTTATGAGGAAATCCGGGAGCTTGCCCCGGAGACGCTGCCGGAGGAAACGGCAGCGAAACCTTCCCTAATGGAACGGCTGAAGGCAGGCCACCCGGAGCATGAAGCAAGGCAGGCAGCGCCACTGATGGCAGAGAGGGAACGCTGATGGGCGCGGTAAGGTTTGAGGGCGTAGATATACTGGACAGCCTGGGGCAGATCATGGAGCTGCACACGCAGCACTACAAGGATGATTTTGACCTGGATAAAGAACTGATCCCAAAGCTGGCTCTATCGGGAGAACCGGAGGACCGGCGCCTTCTCTGGCTGTCACGGCCCTGCGGCACCTATACCCTGCGGGAATGGGAGGTCTATCTGGAGGGCAGCCACGCAAATAAAGTGTGGGAGTTTTACCATGAACAGACAAAAGACCCGGTCCTTGCCTATGCCCTCTCGATTAAAGACGTGCAGGACGGAAAAGTGGTCGGCAATATATATCCGCTTGATTATGGGTCGCATGTGGAGCGGGTGAAGCTGCTAGCCTGCCCCATTGGAAAAGTAGCTGTTTTGTTTGAGGACGGAACTAATGTTATAATCCCTTATCGGGACCGGAGGCAGCTTATGAATGAGCTGGCGCCGGTACATGGGAGCCCAAAGTCGATGACTGATCTGCCGGAAAATGAGCGGGAACTTGCCGTAATCCTGAAACGGGAACGGCTCAAACGCTCCTGCCATGCCACAAACGGCGATATAAAAGAATATATTGACAGCCTGAAAGAGAATACCTTACGCGGAAAACTCAAAGAGTCCCGGACAGCCGCCGCCCCCACTCATAAACCGCTTTCCCGAAAAAGGAGCCGGAACGATGAAAGCCGGGCATAACAAAAAATCCGTCCGGGTGGAATTCGTCATGTCCGAGCAGGATGCGGAGCTGGTAAAGGGGCGCATGGCGGAGCTCGGCATTACCAACCTGTCCGCATATCTGCGCAAGATGGCGGTTGACGGCTATATCATTCATTTGGATATGAGCGACATCCAGGAAATGATACGGCTCCTCCGTATCTGCTCCAATAACTTAAACCAGTATGCCAGACGTGCCAATGAGACCGGGAGTATTTACGCTGCCGACGTGGACGACCTTCGCACCCGTCTGGACAGTCTGTGGGATGGCATGGATAAGCTGCTGCGGGGATTTGCGAACATTTCGTAAACAGGCAGAAATGCCATTGATTTCCTCAGGCCGGCACGGTAAGATTCTAATAGAGGGGTAAATATGCTTCTCTTTGAAATACCCTTCGGGCATACCTGGATGTCCTGAAAAAACGGATATGGAATTAGGAAAGGAGGCGGACGTATGCGTCTGATTGGTAAACTGCTGGCACTTCCATTTGTAATAGTTACAGGGATTCTTTATCTGTTCTGCAAATTTCTTGTTGTGGTTTCCGGCGCTGTGCTGGGGATTCTGTCAGGGATTGTTCTTCTGGCAGCGCTGGCGCTGTTCTTCGCTGCCGGGTTCTGGCCGGGAATGTCCTGGCTGGTGATTGCGTTCCTTATCAGCCCATACGGCCTGCCGATGGCGGCGGCCTGGCTGGTCGGCATGATCGGCGGCGTAAATGGCGCCCTGAAAGATTTTATATTTGGTTAAACAGTTTCGGCGGGGCGCATTGGCAGCCCCGCCCTTTTTCTATAATTATGGCTGTCTGTTACGGCAGCTTTTTGATTGGAGGGATTTCATTGAAAGACACAACGCCAATTTATTTTCATTCTGCCACCTATGCGCATGAGCATGGGGAACTGGATCAGTACCACGCTTCCCACAAAGCAAACATTGCGTGCAGGGAGGCAATCGAACAGGCCATTGCGGACAACTACCGGGATAACCGTTTAGGCCCGGCATGTGTGCAGCAGGTATTACAGCAGTTTGATTATGGCCGGATTTTTTATGTCCTTGCCAACACGGTCCGGCAGAAAGATCACGACGGGCGCATTTCACGGGACAACAAGGCATGGGCGCAGACGGTCCCGGTCTGTGAAGATAAGGACGGTTTCGGATATGACCGGAATGTTTACTTTGTTGTAGACCGCTGCAATCCCGGACTTACCGACCTGTTTCTCTCCCAGGCCAGACGGGAATGTACGCCGGTCCAGGAACAGAAACCGTCCGTGCGTGACAGCCTGAATAAAAACGCCGGACAGCAGGCAGCGCACAGTAATAAAACAAAAGTGAATAAAGAACAGGCACGGTAACACAGCCAATTTTTCATTAAGGGGGTGAAGGGATGGCAACTACCCGGCTCATGCCGCTGCATGTTGGAAAAGGCCGGGATATTTCCACGGCCATAGCGGACATCATTGACTATGTAAAGAATCCGCAGAAAACCGATTTTGGGAAATTCATTTATGGTTATGAGTGCGACACCCGGACCGCTGATGCGGAGTTCCTTTTATCCAAACGGCAGTATGCGAACCTGACCGGAAGAAGCCGGGGCGCGGATGATGTGATTGCCTACCATCTCCGGCAGGCATTTAAGCCGGGTGAGGTCACGCCGGAAGAAGCCAACCAGATCGGGCGGGAGCTGGCATTGAAACTGACGAAGGGAAACCATGCTTTTGTTGTCTGCACCCATGTGGATAAACACCATGTCCATAACCACATCATCATAAATTCTACCACGCTGGACTGCCAGAAAAAATTCCGCAACTTCTGGGGCTCTACATGGGCGATCCGGCGCATGAATGACAAGCTGTGCCTGGAGCATGGGCTTTCCATTGTAGAGAATCCGAAACCCAGCCGGGACCATTATGGCACATGGATGGGAAGTCAGAAACAGCCTTCCCACCAGGAGCAGCTACGACAGGCTATCGACGCAGCCCTGGAAGAAAAGCCGAAGGACTTTGAAGAACTTTTGAAAAAGCTGGAGGCGGCTGGGATTGAAGTCAACCGGGAGCGAAAGCACCTTCGTTTTCGCCTGTCACCTGATGATAGATATACCCGGTGTGACACACTGAAAGGCGACTATACCGAGCAGGCCATCAAAGAACGGATCGCCGGCACACGGACGGCAAAGCCGCGCCGTACTTCTCCCCAAAAGCCGGTTTCCAAAGTCGGGCTGCTGGTGGATATTGAGGCGGCAATCCGTTCCGGCAAAGGTCCGGGATATGAACGCTGGGCGAAGGTGTTCAACTTAAAACAGCTCTCCCAGGCGGTGATCTGGCTCAAAGAGCATGGCGATATGAACTATGAGGATTTGCAGAAAAAATCAGATATTGCTACTGCTAATTTTAATGCGCTGTCGGTACAGATCAAGGAGCTGGAATCGCAGATGACCGCCAACGGGGAACTGCAGAAACAGATCGTCAATTATGTCAAGACGCGGGCGGTCTATGTGGAATACCGGAAAGCCGGGTACAGCAAAAAATTCCGTGCGGCGCATGAGACGGAAATCCTTCTGCATCAGGCGGCGAAGAAACACTTTGATGGGCTGGGGATCAGAAAGCTGCCTTCCGTCAAATCTCTGCGGGAGGAATATGCCGGACTTATGGAGCAGAAACGGAAAGCCTATTCTGCCTATAAGCAGGCCAGGGCGGATATGAAGGAGCTTTATAATGTCCGGGCGAACGTGGAGCACCTGCTGGATATTCCCACTGGGCGGGAATCGCAGAGAGACACGCAGAAGTTACGGCAATAGGTTTCCTTCCGCTTTCGGTTTTCAGCGTTCCAACGGAACGCGCAGCCATCACCGCAGGTGATGATCTCAGGGGTTTGGGGACATGTCACCAACAAGCATTTAGCAGGAATTCCGGAAACGGAAATCCTGCTAAATACGCAATCTTACGTAAGATTGCATTGCTTGCCATTTTTGTCCCGAATTCGGGGTAAAAGTGGTTATACCGAAAGTCAGATTATCCCGAATACATCAAAGAAAGCCAGTAATAGCGGCATTTCTTAGAGAAATATTCGGGATAACTTTTTGTGTCTGTCTAAGCTGTCAAATAGAATCCATATATGAAAAGCCGAAAAATTCGGGATA
>CAJTIU010000058.1 GCA_910576335.1 Lachnospiraceae bacterium | reverse complement strand
AGGTGGAACCTCTTCATAAACTTTGTGGCAAAATCAGAAACGCTGTTCCCATTATCGGTTGTCTGTGGTATACTTGACATGGCATAGATCTCCTTGTTGTGTAGTTGTTTTTTGGCAATTCAATTATACCACAGGAAAGAGGTTTGTGCCTTTTTTATTGGCTAAAGTATTGATTTTTCAAGGTTCAACACACCATACGGTGTGGGAAGTTTGAGTTGCTGATATTCCCATCTACTCCCGTTTTCAGATTTTGGACTGAAAAGCTTCCGTCTGACGTATTCCAGCTGTTTTTCACCATAAAGCATCCGAGTTCTGATTCCATGTAATGACACCATACCAACCTGTTTCTTGCCATAGAAGGCTGCGAGGTGCAGTAAAATGGCTTATTCAGTGTACTGTCAGATAAAATATTTCCGTTCGAGTCTATGGTCATGCAGCATGTACTGACATCAACACCATTTTTACTCATGCCATAAAGCAGCACAAATTTATTGTCATCCGCTTTTATGAGATGTATATTTTTTATACTGATTCCGCTGTCTTTTGAATAGGAGGTCAGCCATTTTATTGATGAGCCGCTAAGGTCCTTTTTTACTAAAATCACATAAAGATTCCTGCTGCTGTTCGTATAGGTCATGAGATCCTGATTTGTCTGAATGGAATCATGGGGAACGGATGAGCCTGCAACAATATGGTTATACTGTCCTAGTTCGAACCCGTTTACGGTTGTGCCTGTAAAATTATTTCCAGTATTCCCTTTTATATCTAACAGAGACATTTCCAACAGATTAGAAGGTTTAAAACCCTCTTCTGACATCTCCGCATCGAATGCCTGCAGGCATACAGCACGGGGATAAGCATCGCCATGATCCACCATCAGAACCTGATTTCCAATGCTCTTTACAAACTGGTTAAATGAATGGCTGACATGGTCAAATCCAAATTCTCCTGTGATATAAGTGGGAGTCATTGTCCGGGTATCTATAAAAAAGGTAGTATTTGACTGGTGTCCATCCGGCCTTAGTCTTGATGTATGGACAATCAGATTATGCCCTGCCATGGTAAAACTGCTGTTCCCGGCACGAAAAGCCTCTGACGTATAACTGTCCTCCCTGGTAATTGAGGCTGTGCCCAGTAAGTTCCATTCCCGGCTGTATTTTTGAATATAGTAGGCATAATTATCATCATTCCCTGTCATAATGTAGTAGCAGCCATCATTCCCCTCATAGATCGTTCCACCCCAGCTTCTTCCCGGAAGATCTAATTTTTTATGACTTTTTTGAGTTCCATCAGCAGCAAATGTATCAATCATCAGGGACTGCCGCGTTCCGTCCAAAACAGAGTAGATAACCTGGACACTTCCGTCTCCTGCAGCATAGACATGGCACTTCTCTGGCTCTGCCCAGTTGAGCGCCAGGCCATCCTCTCTCTCATAAATCCCGGTTCGCTCTTCTGCCTCATTCAAAAGCTTTTCGTCTGGAAGCCCTTCTGGCTGTCCGGCTGTGTCAGAAGCCGTTTCTTCTGTTTCGGCTGCATTAGTCCCGCCTGTTTCGATCTCGTTTGTGTCTATCGTGCCAGATTTCATCTCGCCTATTTGCAGCGCATCTAAGTTTACTTCATCTGTTGCCATCGGGTCAGTTTGGGCTTCACCTGCTGCCAGTGAGTCAGTTCTCATTTCATCTGTTGCCATCGGGTCTGCTTCCATCTCTCCTGCAGTTACATTAAGTTCTGGCATAATAGCTCCACATATAACAGCTATAAGCAGAAACACAGTAATTTTTTGCATCACATTTTTCTTCATCAAATTTTCCCCCTGATTTTTGTAATTCTTTATAACGACTCTGTTCCTTACCAACTATTTTTCAATCTGAGTCCCTTTATTACATTTTTATATATTTTTCAATAGTACACTCATGCTTTTTCTCTTTGGAATTTTTATTATAATTAATCCCTACCAAAAGAATATTTCCGGTATATTCCTTAATCCATGATGCATACTGCCTGTCTTTTATCTGCTGAATGGCGCCCTCTGCAGATTTATCCCATTTTAATTCAATAATCAATGCAGGCCTGTCAATGTTTCTCTTTGGAAGATATACAACATCAGCGAATCCTTTTCCAGACGGCAGTTCCATGACTGGATTCATATAGCAGGCCTTTGCGCTGTAATATGCCATAAGAATTCCACACGCAAGTGAATTCTCATTATTATATTGTAAAATGGATGATGTTTCACTGTGGATTGCATCAATCCCCGCTGCTACTGCTGCCGCATCCATCTCCCATGTACTTTTCAGAAGACTCTCCGAATAATTCAGCGCCTGGATAAGTCCATCCCACCCAGGTTCGTCCACTGCGTTCAAAAATTCCTGCTCTATTTCCCGGTTTGGAATAAATACTTCACTGGTTTCATTATCATAAGTCAGATAGCCAAGATGTAAAAGCAGCGTGAGCACGTCATCCTTTGTCTTGAATGTCGTCATATCGTTCTGAAACTTCCGAGTATTTATCCTGTAATGGCCATTCCCAAGCATCATAGTAATAGCTTCCTTAAGCCCGTCAAAATTCAGATCAATATATACTTTCAAAGCCTCATAGGTCTCGGTCCCCGTCCAATAACTCTGAATCTCCTCCCAGGTCAGCGCATCAATAACAGATTTCGGATTATACAGATGCAGTCCGCCTGCCCGGTATCCGTCATACCACTTTTTTATTTCTTCAAAATCAGCATGATGTTTTATACATTCATCCTGAACTTCCTGCTCCGTAAAACCAAAATATTTTTCAACTTTCTTAGGCGAAATCATCGAGTATTCATCAAAAATATTAATTGCCGAATGATCTCCATATTTCTTAATCGGAAGAATTCCGGTCATATATGCCAGTTCAACATAGTCCTGCCCCTTAAACAGCCCCCTCAAAAAGTCCAGATACTCCTTCTGCACATCCTTACGCTCTGTGGCAAGCCGGAATACACAGTCCCATTCATCTATAATAAAGATAAAACCATCTTCTGTACGGGCATAAATCTGTTTTAAAACATTAGGCAGTCCATACTGATCCACCGTAAAATAACCTTCATATTCCTTTTGAAGCTCAGCGATCACTCCCTGCTGTATCTTATCAATAAATATATCCAGGTGCGATTCATTGAACAGAAACTGCTGTATATCCAGCCGGATCACATTATGACGGTTCAGATGCTCTGCAAAGGAACTGTCCTCCTTAATATTTAATCCAGAAAATAATGATGAAGAGTTACATCCCCTGCTATAATATGCAGTCAGCATGTCTGCGGCCATGGACTTTCCAAAGCGGCGCGGACGGCTGACACACATATAGCAATTTGCTTTATCAATTCTATTACTTGTGACAGCAATCAGTTTTGATTTGTCTATATAAATATCCGAATTTAATGCTTTCTGAAATGCAGTGTTTCCTGGATTCACATAAATCCCCATCTTGCTTATTCCTCTCTACTATTATTTGTTCAATTCGGTTTCTAACCCACAATGGCTTTACCTATCCTTTCGCATATATCTCAATTGCACACTCATGTATCTTCTTTTCCATATCATAACTGATCCCAACTAAAAGGATGTCCCCGGTATACCCTTCCACCCAGGAGGCATACTGTCGGTTCTTGATCTGCCGGATAGCGCCTTCTGCACTTTTATTCCACTTCAATTCCACAACCAAAGCCGGCTTGTCAACATTTCTCCTGGGGAGATATACTACATCTGCGAATCCCTTCCCGGACGGCAATTCCATAATCGGGTTCATATAATATACTTTTGCACTATAATATGCCATGAGAACCACACACGTCAGAGAATTTTCATTATTATATTTCAGCATCGAAGCAGTCTGATTATGAACTGCAGCAATTCCGCGCGCAACTGCTTCTTCATTCTGCGTTAGTGTATTTTGGAGCAGCTCTTCCGACTGTTTCAGGGCCTCCATCAGTCCTTCCCAACCGCCAACCTTCACTGCCCTCATAAATTCCACCTCAATCTCCTTATTAGGAATAAATACCTCATCTGATGTCTCATCATAAGTCAGATATCCGAGATGTACTAGCAATGTGAGAATATCGTCCTTTGTCCGAAATGTCGACATATCGTTCTGTGATGTTAAAGGATCTATCTTACATCGAATGTTATTAAGCATTTTTATAACAGATTCCCGCAGTCCGTCAAAATTCTGATCAATATAACTCTTTAAAGCCTCATAAGTCTCTGTTCCGGTCCAGTAACTTTGAATTTTCCCCCAGGTCAGTGCATCAACCACTGATTTTGGATTATAGATATGGAATTCCCCCAACCGGTAACCATCGTACCACTTTTCAACTGCTGAATAGTCCATATCATGAGCCGTACATAGATCCTTGACTTCCTGGTCTGTAAAGCCAAAATATTTTCCCAGGTTTTTTTGCGAAATCATGGAGTATTCATGGAAGATATTGATTGCCGAATGATCACCATATTTTTTAATCGGAAGGATTCCTGTCATATATGCCAGTTCAACATAATCCGGCCCCTTGAACAACCCTCTTAAGAAGTCCAAATATTCTTTCTGCACGTCCTTCCGCTCTTTAGCAAGCCGAAATACACAATCCCATTCATCTATGATAAAGATAAAACCATTTTCTGTATGGGCATAAATTTGTTTCAAGACGCCTGGAAGTCCATATTGGTCTGCTTTAAAATATTCACTGTATTCCTTTTGGAGCTCGTTGATTACTTCCTGTTGGATTTTACTAATAAAAATATCAAGGTGGGATTCATGAAACAAAAACTGCTGGATATCCAGACGGATTACATTATAACTGTTCAGATGTTCATCAAAGGAGCTGTCCGCTTTAATTTTTAATCCTGAGAATAATAATGATGAATCGCAGCCCCGGCTATAATATGCTGACAGCATGTCTGCCGCCATAGATTTTCCAAAACGTCGCGGGCGGCTGACACACATAAAGCAATTTGATTTATCAATCCTGGCATTTGTGACAGAGATGAGTTCTGTTTTGTCAACATATATATCTGAATTTAATGCTTTCCGAAACGCTGTGTTTCCTGGATTTACATAAATGCCCATATCATATACATCCCTTCAAATATCCTATAACTGCTTAAAGTATTCATATCTACATGAAAAAATTCATTCAAAATATCTATGCTTCGCTTTTTCTTCCATACTATCACAAATGCCGGGAATCGTAAAGCTTGCATTCTGTTTTTATGACTTCAAAGTCCCTTGAAGGGATGATTTGGAAATTTTATTGTGTGATACTTTCCTTTGAGGATTATATAAAATCCCATTTATTATTTGTATGCACAAGTAATATCGTATTGTAGATAATATAGAATTGACTGGATGAAGAGAATGAAAAAGCTTTTATATATAGTAGAAGCCATGGGCGGAGGTGTATTCACATACATTGTTGATCTGACGAACGGGTTGGCAGATTTTTTTGAGATATTTATAGCTTATGCAGTTCGCCCCCAAACACCTGTGGACTTTCGCAAAAAGTTTGACAAGAGAATACATCTAATCGAAGTCCAAAATTTTGTTAGATTAATCAGTCCGGCTAAAGACATAAAAGCCCTTTTTGAAATCAGAAAGATTGCTGATACTGTTAAGCCAGACTTAATCCACCTACATTCATCAAAAGCTGGTGTCATTGGGAGATGGGCATTTAATGGGAAAAGGATACCACTGTTTTACACACCGCACGGGTACAGCTTTTTGATGACGGATCAGAATATAATAAAAAGAAAGATGTACAAAGCTGTAGAATTGATTTCATCCAAGAGAAACTGTACAGTTATCTCGTGCAGCATGGGTGAGCATCATGAAACTTTGAATCTTACTCCGAATGCAACATATGTGAATAATGGGGTAAATACAAAAGAATTACAGGTAATGATTGACAAGACTTTGGATATTAGAAAAAAAAGATTTACTGTGTTTACTTTGGGTCGTATTTGCTTCCAAAAAAATCCAAGACTATTTAACAAAATTGCTGAAGCCATGCCGGATGTTCGATTTATGTGGATTGGTGATGGCGAGATGAGTAATGAACTGATGGCTTCGAATATAGAGATTACTGGTTGGGCAGAAAGGGATGCGGCCATCCGTTATTCTTTGTCTGCAGATGTGTTTATACTAACGTCTCTTTGGGAAGGGCTTCCTATGAGCCTTTTAGAGGCTATGTATATGAAGAAACTTTGCGTAGTCTCTGATGTAATAGGCAACCGAGATGTAATATCTAATGGTGTAAACGGATATGTCTGCGACTGTGTAAGTGATTATGTAGAGGCCATTAGAACCGCACAGAACAGGAAATGTAACGAAATAATTGACAGAGCTTATAAAGATAGTATAACTCAATACAACACAACTGTAATGGTTGAAAATTACGTTGACCTTTATAGAAAAGCTCTGTTTTTATAGTGGGGCAGATCTCAGAAGGGATGGATGAAGTAATAAATGATTACGCCTAGAGATATAGAACAGAAAACCATGAGTCCCGAAAAAAGAAACTCTGCAAAGAATGATTACTTTGCGTTTTACGTTGGAAGACCTATTTCTTATATCTTAACAATACCATTTTTATATACAGATATTTCACCTAATACAATCTCTGTAATATCGATTATCCCAATTATTGCAGGGTTTGTAGTTATGTATATTGCAAATGCCAAGAGTGAACTTATGGTAGGATGGCTTTTCTTTTTTTTGTGGAATCTGTTGGATGGAGTTGATGGAAATGTTGCACGTTACAAAAAGCAGTTTTCACCACTTGGAAGTGTGTATGATGCAATGAGTGGGTATATAGCTATGATAATTTCCTTTTTTTCATGGGGAATTGCTGCATGTCATAATGGGGGAATTTTAGCATCGTTTAATATTCCGGCAGAACTTTATATTATTTTAGGAGCCTTATCAGGAATATTTGTAATTTTTCCACGCTTTATTATGCACAAGGCAATCACAACAGTTGGAGATGAAAGTAAAGTGGCCGGAATAAAAGATAAATCCGAGTATGGATTAGTAAAACTAGTGGCATTAAACTTAACATCTATATCAGGATTTGTGCAGGTATTTATGTTAATTGCAATATTGATTAATATGCTTGATTTATTCACAATAGGATATTTTGTTTTGAACTTCCTTGTGATGATTGCTTCGTTAAAAAGCATTTTCAAAGTAAAATAGAAATGAGAGGGAGTACATGAACATCGCAATAATTATTGCCGGAGGTTCCGGCCACCGTATGGGTCAGGATATTCCAAAGCAGTTTATCAATGTGTATGATAAGCCAGTGCTGATTTACACACTGGAAGGATTTCAAAGGCATCCCCAAATTGATGCGATTGAAGTGGTTTGCATTGACGGTTGGCATGATATCGTGTGGGCATATGCAAAACAGTTCAATATTACCAAGCTAAAATGGATTGTTTCTGGAGGTGATACTGGACAGGAATCTATTCGTAACGGGGTCTTTAATTTGGAAGAAAATTGTGGAAATGATGATATAGTTATTATTCATGATGGTATACGCCCTCTTGTTGATGAAACTGTGTTGTCTGATGTTATTGTAAAATGCCAGCAATACGGAAGTGCTGTCACGTCTCTTCCTTATAATGAGCAGATTTTTGTGGCAGATGATGAAATCTCCACAGTGAAGTATATACCAAGAGAAAACCTTAGAAGAGTATCAACCCCTCAGGCATATAAATTCGGAAAACTTTTATGGGCTTATCATGAGGCATATAAAAAAGGAGTCGGTATCTATGGTTCTTCTTACACCAATACTATGATGGTAGAACTTGGAGAGAGGCTATACTTTGCGGCCGGATCGGACAAAAACATTAAACTTACCACAAAGGATGATTTGGAGATGTTCAAGGCTTATTTAAAGGCTGATAAGAATAATTGGTTAAAATAAGTATGACGGGAGAAGATTTCAAATGATAAAGAGCCCATTATATAGAGATGATTTAGAGTATTTGGCAGGACTTAATCTGCCTTGGAACAAGTTAGAAAACAGATGTATCCTCATTACTGGAGCAAGCGGGCTAATTGGTCGCTTGTTAGTTGATGTTATAATGCATAGGAACAGATGCTGCACAATGAACTGCACAGTATATGCAGTTGGCCGAAATGCAGATAAAGCAAAGAAGGTATTTACGGATATTTGGGGTAATGAGCAGTTCAAATTTTTTCCTCACGATATCAATGAGCCGTTGGAATTGAATACCAGAACAGTAGACTACATTGTCCATATGGCTAGCAACACCCATCCAGTGGCTTATTCCACTGATCCAATAGGTACAGTGACATCAAATGTTGTAGGTACAAATAACCTGTTGGAATTCGCAGTAGAACATAACACAACTCGATTTGTATTCGTCTCTTCAAATGAAATCTACGGTGAAAACCGTGGAGATACGGAATTTTTCGATGAACACTACTGTGGATACATTGACTGTAATACAATGCGCGCTGGTTATCCAGAAGGCAAACGCTGTGGCGAGGCGCTTTGCCAGGCATATAAAACTCAGAAGGGCCTTGATGTGGTAATTCCACGTCTGACAAGAACATACGGTCCAACCATGCTCATGACAGATACAAAGGCAGTAAGCCAGTTTATCCGAAAGGCAATTGCAGGTGAAAATATTGTTTTGAAGTCGGCTGGTACGCAGCACTATTCCTATACGTACGTTACTGATGCAGTCTCTGGTCTTCTAACCGTATTGCTGAAAGGGGAGAACGGCGAAGCATATAATATTGCAGATGAAAAATCGGATATTATGCTAAATGACTTGGCTGCAATTCTTGCTCAGATCGCAGGTAAAAAGGTTGTATTTGAGTTGCCCGACGCTATAGAGAAAGCAGGATACAGTACAGCAACAAAGGCAAGGCTTGACGGAAGCAAGCTAAAGGCTCTTGGATGGAAGGCTAAATACGACATAAAGAGCGGCATGGAGAAAAACATTGAGATATTAAAGGATATGATCTAATGAAAAGAGTCGCTAAGCTTCTTTTAAAAATTCAAAAATCACAATATATACCCGGAAATATAAGAAACAGTTTGCTGAGCCTATATGGTTATTCTATAGGTAAAGGTACGAGAATTAGAAGTGATTGTTATTTTACTGGAGAAAATATTAAAATAGGCTGTAATTGTTTTATTAATAATTTTTGTAAATTTTACTCTCACTTAGATACAGAATCTTTGGTAGAACTTGGGGACAATGTGACTGTAGGTCCGAATGTTATATTTTGCACACATTCACATAATATTGGGGAGACGGATCAGCGAGCAGTTCGGGAAACACAACTAAAACCAATTAAGATAGGGAAAGGCACCTGGATTGGTGCAAATGTATTAATATTATCGGGTGTAACGATTGGTAAAGGATGCGTTATAGCCGCAGGTGCTGTGGTTACTAAGGATTGCAAAGATGATGGATTATACGGTGGTATCCCAGCTCGGATTTTAAAGAGGCTTGAGGACGATTGCTAAGATGGAGGGTGATACGTATGGATCAACAAATGCCATTAGTTTCCATTATAGTTCCTGTTTATAATGTGGAAAATTATCTAAAAGAATGTATCGACAGCATATTAATGCAAACATATAAAAATATAGAAGTTATCCTTATAAATGATGGCTCTTCAGATTCCTCCGGGAAATTATGCGATGAATATAAAGAGAAAGATATTCGGATCAAAGTTGTTCATAAAACAAATGGAGGGCTTTCGGATGCCCGAAATTTAGGTTTAGATATCTGCAAAGGAGAGTACATCTCATTTGTAGATAGCGATGATTATGTTTCGCCGATATTTGTTGAAATTTATATGCAGGCGATGCAAGAAGGTAATTGTGATATTGTAGCAATGAAAGGCGGCACTGATTTTTGGGATGGTGATGTTTTTAAACCTGTCTTGGCAAATAGGCGGGATGAATGTCGTATGGAATACTTAGAGCCTAGAGTTGTTTTGGAGAAAATGCTTTATCAGCAAATAGCGACAGGAGCTCCGTTTAAATTTTGCAAGAAGAAACTCTTCGATAAGATAAGATTTCCATATGGATATCTTTATGAGGATGTAGCAACGACATATAAGCTATTTCTAGAAGCATCTAATTCGGCTATTATTTATGGGGATTTATATGCTTATAGAAAGAGAAGAGACAGCATTATCCGTCAAAAGTTCAATGAGAAGAAACTAATTGCATTATCAATATTTGATCAATTAGTACAAGATGAGAATCTAAATGAGCTGGGCCTAAATAAAGCAGCATGCTCAAGAGTTTATGCTATGCTATATTCTGTATTTCTTCAAATGCCCCACGGGAGCGAAAAAGAAAAGAGGCGTATATGGAAAAAGCTAAAAACGGTTCAAAAAACTGTAATGTTAGATACTTCAAAATATATTCGTAAAAAAAATAAGTACGCTTCATGGATATCACTGCTTGGAATGCATTGCTCTTATCAAATTGGAAGGAAATTTGGACAAAAGGGGGCAATGAATTAAATGTAAGAAAGTGCATTTTTTTAACAGGGAGGAAACGCAATATGACAGATAAAGCATTGGTACTAATTGATGATTTATATGAACAATATCATTTAGAAAATTATCAAGATGAAGGACTAAAGTTTTCCAAAATGTTAAAGTCAGAAAAAGCACCATATTTTCTCCGAGTACTCCGCAAATTCCATCTTTCTTCGTTTTTGCCATTTAAGAAAATATGGTTTGCTGAATGGGTAAAATATATCCAACAGTTTCAGATAATAATATTAGGAGACGCTGGAAATACATTTAATGTTGTTAAGTATATAAAGAAAAGGAGCCCCAATAAAAGGGTTATTGTTTGGTATAGAAATTCAGTCTACTCCTCAGTTAATCCAAATGGCATTGATAGAGAGAAATGTGAACTATGGACATTTGACAAAAAGGACAGTTTACTTTACGAAATGAATTATAATCCCCAGTTTTACATACCAAGCAGCATATATATTGAAAGAGAAACAGAATATGATGCTTTTTTTATTGGGAAAGATAAAGGACGCTTAGATGCTTTACTAAATCTAGAACATGAATTAAAGAAAAGGGGGCTTAAGACAAAGTTTTGCATTGTTAATTATAATTCAGAATATATGACTTATAACCTAGTTTTAGAAAATATTTCAAAATCCAAAGTACTCATAGATATACAGGCAAGTTGGCAAGAGGGAATTACGCTAAGACCGCTAGAAGCTTTATTTTATAAAAAGAAATTGATTACAAATAATAAGAATATCTATGAATATAATTTTTACAATAAAAATAATGTCTTTATTTTAGGAAAAGATTCAATAGATAACATAGAAAATTTTATCAAAAGCCCATATATAGACATCGATCAGAAAATAATAGATGGATATACCGAAAAAGGATGGGCTAATAGGTTTAAAAAGAATTAAGTGATGGTGAAGATGCTCATGATATATATATTAATAATGGTAATTTTAATTTTTTTATTGTCAACATATTATCTTTATAATGGTGATTATATGGCACCACCATTCTTACTATGTGCCTTTTTTACTTTAAGTGTTTTTTCTACATTAATGATGCGTGGAGTATGGGATATTACTATTACAAAAAATACAACCTTTTATATTTTATTGGGGATTTTTTCTTTCCTTGTAGGATATTTTATTTTGGAAGCTACTATACATACAAAAATTAATGCCTATGAAAAATTAAAATATATTAATATTAGCAATAAGAAGATTATTATGTTTGACGTTGTCTCAATTATAGTTTTGGCCTTATTTGCTTACTATATGCAAAATTTGATGGGTGGATCAACCTGGGTAAATACAATGGCCAAGTATCGTTATATTGTTGCATACGGAAATCTAATTGAAGAAAACATCAATATTCCACAAATAATTATTGATTTAAAATTTATAATAAATTCATTAATATATTTATTCGTTTATATACTCATTAATAATTTTTTAATTACTAAAAAGTGGAATATAAACTTAATCATTGCAATTTCTATAGGATTACTGTCTACGCTTATGGGAGCATCAAGATTAGATTTAATACGCCTTCCGTTTGCCGCAGTCACTATATATTATTTCTTAAAATTTCGTACCGGAACTCTGTCTCATAAAAGAAGATTAAGAATGCTTAGTCGATATTTAGGGATAGCCATTATAGTTGTTCTTTTATTTAGCTTTTTGAGATCGTTTGTGGGACGCCAAAATGAAGCAGGCTTAATTGAATATATATCACATTATTTGGGGACAGGAACACTTAATTTTAATGACTATTTAAGAAATCCCGTTGATAAAAGCCCTTTATTTGGGAAAGAAACTTTTTGGGGGATATATAATTTCTTAGGGAAATTAACACATATACCCGAATATAATTATGACTACACCTTGGAGTTCAGGAGTATAGCAGGATATGGTATGGGGAATGTATACACCGCTTTTCGGATGTTTTATGCAGATTTTGGCGGGATAGGAGTATCTTTGCTTTCCATAATTCAAGGAGGGGTGTTTGCTGTTTTCTACCGTTCTATCAAATGCAACAAAAAAGTGAGATTTTTTAAAACGCATGTATTTAAACCTAGTTTAGTTGAATTTAGAATAATAATATATGCTATGATAGTTCACTCAGTTGCATTAATGTTTTATGCAGATTGGTTTTATTCGCAGGTCCTTTCATGGACACAGATAAAGGCCTTTATTTATTTATATATTTTCAAAATACTTTTAATTGATACAGATAAATTAAATAAGCAAACGCTTAGAAATGAGGTATGCTAATATGGACATAATAGCCTTTGATTGTTTTGATACATTGCTTCACAGAGACTGCCATCCGGAAGTTGTTTTATTTTCCTGGGCCAGGGAAATGAGCGCCTGCTTAAAGTTTGCAATTTCAGGAGAAAATTTATATGATATCAGAAAGGAGGCAGAAAAAACACTAAAAAAAATACGTGAGGATATTTCTTATAACAAACTACTTGGGACAATTTATGAAAAGATTTGTGCCGAGAATAATTCTCTCCCTATTTCTAAAAAAGAATTTATTGATCTTTCATATAATATTGAACAAAATATAGAAATGGATCATTTATTCTTAGATAATGACAATGTATCTCTTTTAAAAGAAAAGTATGCACAAGGCAATTACATAATAGTAGTAACGGATTTTTATTTGCCAAAGAAATTTTTTGAGTACATATTTCATCATTTTGGAATTTTAGATTACGTGAACAATATTTTTGTCTCTTGCGAAATAGGGAAGCGTAAATCAACAGGGAATCTCTATAAATATATTTTAAATCTCTATCCTGTATCACCCAATCATTTTACCATGATAGGAGATAATCGAGAATCTGATGATACAATTCCTCGAACACTTGGAATAAAAACAATTCTAGTACCCTATGATTCTAAATTAACAATAAACAAAAGAGCGCCACTGAAAAAAATTGTTATGCAATTAACAAAAACTACTCAAAATAATATTTTTTCAGGATATAGTGCTGCATTGTATTTATTTTGTGAAAGACTTTATGTAGAAGCCAAAAAAAATGATATTAGCGTCTTATTGTTCTGCTCAAGGGAAGGGCAAAATCTAAAAGAAATGTTTGACATATACCAAAACACTTTATATCCTCACAATTTAATTTTAACGAAATACCTGTATGTTTCAAGAAGGTCTACACTATTGCCATCATTAAATGATTTTAAAGATGAGAAATTTGAGCGTATTTTCAGGCAATATCACGAGCTTATTGTAAGGGATTTTTTGAAATCGATCGGATTTGAAAATTCAGAAATAGATGATTTGCATAAAGCTGGTGTAGATATAAATAGTATTGTTTCTAAACAAAACTTGAGTCAAATGGCTCAATACGATTTGCTTGTAGACTTGTATAACAAAAAAAGAAAATCACAAAGAATATTAATTAAAAAGTATCTTAAACAATTAAACAATGGAAATAATGAAACATTTTTTTTGGTTGATATTGGTTGGAAAGGAACGATTCAAGATAATATATATGAGATTTATGACAGAAAAATAAAGATAGCAGGTTTTTATTTTGGATTATTTAAATGTATTTCTACAAGCACTAATTTAAAAAAAGGCTTAATGTTTGAAGAGAGTAGCAATTCAAATTTTTACAATATATATTCAAATAATTATGTAGACTTAGAAAAAGTATTTGCCGCAGATCATGGACCAACAACATGCTATGCGCAAAAAAATAACATGGTAGAGCCAAATATATCAAATAAATATGAAGATATTGAAATTTATCAATTTATTAATGATTGGCAGAGAGCAATGAATTCATCTTTTAAAATGTTATGCCAAGAGTTTTTTAAAAGCAAGATATCATCAGAATCCATTAGCCAAACAATCGCAAAAAGTTATTTGAGAACTCAATGTATTTTTAGACCAAAGCATGACAAAATATATTTAGAATTTAGGAAAAAGGCTAAGGAAAACTTTGGAAATATTTCTGGCACAAAGCTTAAAGCAGAAGGATCTTATATACGAGACAAGATTATGAAGAAGGATTATTTTTATGTCGAATATTCTTATAGAATTTTGAATAAGTTTCACCTATATTTCCTATATCCATTTGCAAATATGTATTGTCATTTCGTTTATTTTATAAAAAAGTTGATGATAATAAGGTAAAGAAATATGAAAATCAATTCAATCAAAATGAATGCCTCACTAAATATCCTTTATACAGTGTCAAATATAGTCTTTCCTTTAGTTACTTTTCCGTATGTATCCAGGATTCTATCAGCTGATGGCTTAGGTAAAGTTTCGTTTTTTACGGCGGTAGCTAATTATGCTATTATGTTAGCATCATTGGGGATATCTACTTATGGTATTAGAGCAACTGCAAAGGTAAGAGAAGATAAAAAGGAATTGTCAAAGGTTACAGTTGAACTTTTTTGTATTAACATGATTTCTACAGCCATTGTTATTGTAGCTTTGCTTTTGTCTATACCGATAGTTGATAAGTTTGCCTCTGAAAAGGTTTTACTTTTTATAAATATTGCCTTAGTTTTTTCCTCTGTCTTAGGCTTGAACTGGCTTTATTCAGGCCTAGAACAATACTCGTATATAACAAAACGTTCTATTATTTTTAAAATTATTTCATTATTTTTAATTTTTTTATTTGTTAATGAAAAAGCAGACTATTTAATATATGCTTTTATTAGCGTATTTTCAATATCTGGATCATATATTTTAAATCTATGGTATTCGAAAAAATTTATATCCCTGAAGAATATAGGGAAACTTGAGCTGAAAAAGCATTTTAAACCAATGATGATTTTATTTGCTTCAATCTTTGCTGTAAATATATATACCAATTTAGATACTGTTATGTTGGGGTTTATAAGCGGAGACCGAGAGGTTGGACTATATACAGTATCCGTAAAAGTAAAAGGTCTTCTGCTTTCAAGCGTAAATGCTCTCAGTGCAGTGTTATTGCCCCGATTATCATACTATCTTAGTATAAATGAAACTGATTGTTTTAACAGGATATTAAAAAAATCAACAACAGTTATTCCTATGATCGCAGTTCCTTTAACGGCCTTCTTTATTCTAGAGACAAATGAAAGTATATTATTGTTGGGAGGTACTGAATTTTTGGATGCCGCATTATGTATGAAGATAATTATGCCTATACTGCTTATCTCAAGTTTTTCAAACATCACAGGAAATCAGGTTTTGATTCCTTTAGGAAAAGATTCGCAGTTTATGATTGCTGTTATGACTGGAGCATTTATTGATTTACTCCTTAATGTACTTTTAATACCGGAATTTGGAGCTGTAGGGGCTGCTGTGTCAACTTTGATAGCCGAATGTACACAAATGGCTATTCAATTAAAGTACACATGGAACTATATTGCAAAAAATATTCAGGCAAAATCTATTGTAAAGATTATAACAGCTACATTAGGATGCTGTATAATTACAGTAATACTTCAAAACTTGGTACATATCCCATTATTTGAAAAAGAAATCAATACGTTGATAAATCTGGGGATTTATGCATTTGTTTATTTTGTAATATATGGAATTATGTTGCTATTATTAAAAGAACGCTATACATGTGATATATTTTCAAAGCTTTTAAATTGTGTTAGGAAGTTTTGAGTTGCTGACTAAAGCAAATGACCATTTTCTCACATCGGCTTCGGCGAAGCAAGGATTGAAGAGATCTAGGTCTAACTATGCTTTTTCGGCATAAAAAGCCACACGACAGAGTCTCTTACAAATCCCGAGTTGTAGCCAAGTTTTTTTTGCTGCAACTATTATGTTGTGACCGGAAAATAAAAATGGGACTTGAAAAACTTGTTCAGAGTAATATAATAAATATAGCAATCCTTTCAAAATATTTTGATATTAAGGTGAACCTTTCGAAAAAGTTAGCAAAGTCACGAGTCAAGACGGTACTATTCTTTTTGTCAATATCAAATGAAAAGGATTGCTTTTTTATTTATAATTTTCTGATTCTCACAGGCGTGCTTGTAAGCAGTAACGTATACTTGACTTTTCTTTCTTTTCATTCTAAAATAAAGGAGAGTAAGAAAGAAAGGAGCGGTACAGTACAGATTAATGAAATATGAGAATCAAAATATAGAGTTTAAACAAGAGTATACCCCGGAAATCCGCAAGGAAGTGTTGGCTTTTGCTAACGCAGATGGAGGTACTGTTTTGGTTGGGATCAGAAAAGATGGTGAAATTGTGGGAATTGCTGATCCGGATGAAGTTATGCTGCAAATTGCAAATTCCCTTAAGGATTCGATTGCACCTGACATAATGCCTTTTGTGCACATACAGGCAAATGAATTTGAGGGAAAAACTGTAATAGAAATTCATATATCTACAGGAACAAACCGCCCATATTATATTCGTGAGAAAGGGCTTCGTCCATCTGGCGTATATGTCCGGAAAGGCAGTTCCTCCCAGCCTATGACAGATGAGGGTATTCGGGAGATGATTATGCAGAACAGTGGCTCATCTTATGAGAGCTGTAGGAGTATCCGTCAGGATCTCACTTTTGATGTGCTTATAAAAGAACTCGAAAAAAGGGGGATTAAGCTTGGGGCTCCGCAAATGAAGTCGCTTAATCTGATCGGTATAGATGGGCTGTATACGAATCTGGCCTATCTACTTTCCGACCAGTGCGAGGTAACAACCAAGGTAGCGCTTTTTCAAGGAGCGGATAAAGCAGTTTTTCGGGACAGGGAAGAGTTTGGCGGGTCGATTTTGAAACAGCTGGAAGAAGTGTATCGTTTTATTGACCTTCATAATAAAACGAAGGCATCTTTTATCGGTCTGGACAGAATTGATAAAAGGGACTATCCAGTAGAGGCTGTCAGAGAGGCCTGGCTAAACTGCTGCGTTCATCGTGATTACTCTTTCAGCGGCAGCACAATCATCAATATTTATGATGACCGGATAGAATTTGTATCACTGGGAGGATTGGTTTTGGGTTTGGAACTTCGCTCAATTTTCCTGGGTGTATCACAATCCAGGAATCCAAATCTGGCAGCACTATTCTATCGTATGCGGCTGATTGAGAGCTTTGGTACAGGGGTGGGAAAGATTCAGCGTTTATATACAGGTATGAAGAGGACGCCCATTTTTGAAACTGCAAAAGGTGTGTTCCGTGTGACGTTGCCGAATCAAAATGAGGATACTGTGATGGATGAACTTTTTCCCGATCCGTCCGCTGTGGGTATGGCAGATACAAAGAGAACCTTGATTCTGCAGAAAGAATTAATTATGGAATATGTCTCGGAAAGTGGACAGATTACGCGGAAAGAAGCAGAAGAATTATTGCAGTCAGGCTCTACAAAAGCATTCCGTCTTCTAAAAGAGCTTTGTACAGAAGGAAGGCTCAGAGTAGAAGGAAATGGAAAACAGAGTAAATATGTTTTACGCAGGATGTGACATCTGTTGGCGGCCTTCCGGTATTTCTCGGATGAATTGCAACCGTACAGGTGAAAAAATTCAATGAACTTCTTGCCAAAGAGAAAAATGTAACTTTTGCATGTAAGCGAGAAATCCAGGAACAAGTATCACTTTAAGGAACCATATGAACTAGTGTATGAATTTTGAGGCTCTCTGTCTTAGGCTTATCGGTGTCAGACACTAGCAAAAACCTTTCTTCATGAGCCGCTCACATCCAGATCATCCAGGAGGGAGTCATCAGGAAGTGAACCGAACGCATCGTTTTCCATCGCACACTTTACGGAGTCCGTATTCCTCTTCAGATTTTGCCGTGTCAATCGCACTGCCGCCCCCAACCGCAATGATCATGCTGCAGTTCGCGGAACGAAAAAGCTTAACACCCTCGGCGACCGATTCATATAAAGGGTTGGGGTTAAAACCACTGAAGCGCACCACCTTAATACCGGTTCTTCTTTCCAGTGTCTGAAAATAAACCTCAAGCTTTAAATGCTTTATTGAGCTACCGCATACCAGCAGTATTCTTTTGTGACCGCCTGCCTTCAGGTATTCGTCAAGTTCTTTATAATCATTGTCAGCTGATAGTATCTTTTGTTCCGCCATATTTTATCTCCTTATATGTCTTCCGGGATTAAGCGTATGATATCCTTAAAAGGCATACAGATATCATCGCATTCTTTTGCCCGGTGGTTTGTAAGAATCATTTTTGCGGCATTCTGCATCGCCGGAAATCCTGTACGGAATCTTGATGTCATGTCAACTAGTTCAATATCTGTAACAGGGGATAAATATATAGCAATCCCCGACAAAATATGATACAATATTTCCAGTCAGTGTAGACCGTTTGGGGATAGCCCCGGTTGCTCTTTTCGGAAACGGAAAGGGGGTTTTATGGATACGTTAGAAATATTAACGCTGCTTTTGGTGGTATTTACCATCTTGACATACATAGACAACCACAACAGCCGGAAATAGACAGAAAAAGGGCTATCCTCTACTGCAAATAGGGGATAGCCTGTGCAACTTATAAACTTAGTTCACATAAGTTTCCGTCTGGGGTAGTGGGGACAAGCCAATATCTCCGTTACCTTCTACACTGATTATAAATGATTCCCTGTTCATTTGCAAGTGAAAAATTTAGGGAAGGGAGATGTTTCACATCCTTATTTTTTATATTACATTGTGTGATGTCAGGCCTTCCCAAAAGAACTGAACCAGTCTCATCACAGTAAATATTGCCGATATTGCATCCAAGGAATACATCATGCATTTTTTAGTCATTCCGTCAGATTGCATGACGAAATTTTTGTTTTCTAATAAGCATTGGAGCAACTCATTTACAACGCGAGTCTCTTCATACCGTTGAAATAGTCCATGAATTACTGTTGGCCTAATAATTTTTACATCTATACCAAAAAGCAGATGGCTAGCGGTGGGGAGCTGAAAGTCATGGGAAAGCGTATTGTCAGGACGGAGGTAAAATTCGAACTAGCAAAACTGATCGTGAAGCAGATCGTCCAACAGGTAGCAGAGTGTACCGTGTGCGGTACGGAAGGGGCAGAGAATCCGAACTGTCATTTTCAACCTACGGAGGATATGAGAAGGCAGAGCATGTGATCCGCGCACTTTGCTGAGCTCATGTCCGGATGTATTATATAGAGGGCATCTCGCTGGATAACAATGGGAAGGAACTTCCGGGAAATTCATGGAAGACGGACGGCTGCCAATCTCAAACAATTTATGTGAGGCAAATATAAAACCATTTGCTACAGCAAGACGTGCCCGGTTATTTGCAGATACACCCAAAGGAGCCAAGGCAAACGCAATCCTCTATACGCTGGTGGAAAGTGCCCGGGCCAATAAGTTAAATGCATTTGAATATCTGAAGTATCTTTTGACAGAGATACCTAACAGCCGGTATTTAGAACAGCCGGAATGTAACGAAGAAGTGGACTCAAGTCAGGAAGCAAACAAGGGAAAAACAAATGAGGAGTTTTTTAAAGTGCTGATCATTGCGCTGACAGAGGATGTAAATTTTTCTGTCTATAGGGAAAAATTCCTTCCGGTAAAAATTAGATATGTAGTATGTTTTACTTTATACTCTTCCCCTTGCGGTATTGTTGTTTACACCTTATTTACCACCTACAACTTGTTCTTAATTTTTTTATCAACATTAGCACATGAAGTGCGAATCCGTAATTAATAAAATATCGCAAAAATAAATATTTTAGCTTGTTCTTCTTTCCCGCTATGTCCTTTAATGCAGTGCGCTCATTACAAACATAATCCATATAGGCAATAGATAAAACATCTCCGTATTGAATTCGATCATTGAATTCATTTATTCTTTTATTCAAGCAATTATAGATATCATCAGAAAGAATTGTAAAGCCACAGTCTCCATATAAATTTTTTACTTTGCTATTATCTAATACCCTGTCCAAAAACCTATCATATTTCAGTCGGTCTGCTTTATGCGGTAACATTTCCTCTAATTTTCCATATTTAGATTTTTCATCTAATATCTTCAATTTTAGCTGTTTCCCAGTTATTTTTTTTATCGATGCTGAAATAAGATCAACCACCTCCCCCACCGCAGTTTATCATCTGAACACACATTATAAACTTGGCGGAAGGAATCAGAACCACTTGCAACGATGCATTCTAGTAATCTTGCCACATTATCCCCGTAGGTAAAACTAGTCATTTTTTCAAGCATCATGTTAGATAATACAATATACTTTCCTTGTATAAATCTATACAGCCAAACGTCCTGTTCCCATGTATCTAAAGGTATTCGGTTTACATTAAATGTGACATGAGGTCTAACTATTGTCCAATGCGTATAATTGGAATTAAAAATGATGTTTTCCATACGGGCTTTCTGCAAATGATAATATTTGTAGTGGTCAAGCATTTTTGTAACATTTGTGGCTAAAAATATATTGGATTGTTGCCTGGAGTCTATCGGGGCTATCAGCTTTTATCAATGGTGCTTCGCACCGCTGCGCGGCCGTGCCATTGACAAAACCTTCCAGCTCCGATTTTGGGTGATCAAGCAATCCAATGATGAGGCATGCTCCCGCCTCTCCTTATGCTGCCGTTCGTGCCTGGTATGGCGTGCGGTAGCCGTTATAGCTGTGCGG
>CAJTIU010000057.1 GCA_910576335.1 Lachnospiraceae bacterium | reverse complement strand
TTGAAACAAAACGGAAAATATACCCGGACTTAGCAGCTTCTTAACAGCCACAAGAAATAACCGCTTTAAAAGCCTGCCTTTTTGACAGGTCGAATACTTGTGTCCAAATTTATCCTTTGATGTTTTTTATTGATGTTCTGTTAAGAGAATATCATATCCGCTCAGCCGGGTAAAGAACTGTTTTGTATTTGACAATTTTTGAGAAATCAGATGGCAATCCGTTTAGCTACAATACCGGAGAAAGGAGTCTGCAGAACTGTTCCTTTGCACGTATCAGCAACTCTCTTTCCTCGTATCTTTTCTTTGTCACCAGCGTACATTTTGGAATATCCTCTTCAAATGACTTCTGAAGCCTCTCTGTTGTTCTGGCACTATAGATTACGGCATTCACTTCAAAGTTCAGGCTGAAGCTTCTGATATCCATATTAGCTGTTCCAATACAGCTCACAATCCCATCCACACACAGACATTTTGAGTGAAGGAATCCATTGTTATAGGTATAGCATCTTGCCCCTGCCTGCACCATCTCACCCATATAAGAATAGGTGGCCCAATATACAAACGGATGATCGGGTTTGCACGGAATCATAATACGCACATCAATCCCTGACTTTGCCGCAATCAGAAGCGCATCCCGGATATTGTCATCTGGAATAAAATACGGGGTCTGTATATAGATGCTCTTCTTCGCCATATGGATCAGGCGCAAATAATTATCCCGTATGACCGGACTCCCTGAGTCCGGGCCGCTTGACACAATCTGCACCAGGTCTCTTCCCTTTCTCTCATATTCCGGAATCGCAAACAGTCTGTCCTCCAAAAACAGATTCTCTTTCGTAGCGTAATTCCAGTCCAGTACGAACCTGACAGCCAGGGAGGTTACTGCTGCCCCCTCAATACAGATATGTGTGTCGCGCCAGTAGCCGAATTTCTGATCCCGCCCCAGGTATTCACGACCCACATTAAAGCCTCCGATAAAGCCAAGTCTTCCGTCTATAACCACAATCTTCCTGTGGTTCCGGTAGTTCACACGAAGCTGCAGCTTTCCAAGCACTGCCGGGAAAAACTCCGCCACCTGAATTCCCGCCTTCCTGAGCCTGTTCCATGCCGCAGCGCTCATCCCGCGCCGTCCCCGGCAGCCCATGCTGTCAAACAGGACCCGTATCTCCACACCCTGCTTTGCCTTTCGGATCAGCACCTCCTCAATCCTCTTCCAGAGCTCATCGTCACGGATAATATAGTACTGCATATGAATATAGTTTCTGGCGTGGTCCATCTCGTCGAGAAGCGCATGAAATTTCTTCTCCCCGTCTGTGTAAATGCGGATATCATTGTTATCCGTAAGAACCGCCTCGCCCTCATTCAGATTATACAGCATAAGCCCTCTGAACCGTCCAGTTTCAGGATCCTTAAGCTTAAGCTTCTTCCGATAAATTGATTCCTCCTGCCGCCGGACCGCGTATTTTACTTCCCCTTCAATCTCCTTCATCTTAAACATACGTTCCTTGCGGAAATTCTGTCCAAGAATCAGATAAAGCACAAACCCCAGACCCGGAATAAAGTAAAGTAATAAAAGCCACGCCCAGACTGTCGTCGGATTTCTTCTCTGAAAAAATATAATCAGAATCGAAAGCACTATATTCACAAACCATATATTTTCCAGGAGCCACCGGTATACATCAATAACTGTCTCCGCAAAAATCTGCAGCATATCCATTCACCTTAATTTATCCTTCCTGCTTTGGGTTATTATATCACTTCATTTATATATTTACAACAATAACAGCAGCCCCCCGGGCCGTGAATATCAACAACGAAAACCCTGATATTTTACCCCCATAATACTTGCACTTCCCCCCAAAGAATGATACAATTATTTCCGTGCAAAAGAGTTAGAGCAGAATCTGTTCTAAAATGAATGAGCAGGAGGGCTTCCCATGAAACCATTCACCATTGTTATGCTGGTAATATTAATTGTTTTAATCATTGCATGTGTAGTATTATATTTTCTAGGAAAGCGCGCTGAAAAAAAGCAGGCAGAGCAGCAGGCACAGCTTGACGCTGTCGCGCAGACCATGTCCATGCTGATCATCGACAAAGGGCGGCTGAGGCTTAAGGATGCAGGTCTTCCGCAGATCGTAGTAGACAATACTCCAAAATATCTGCGAAGGTCAAAAGTACCGGTTGTTAAGGCCAAGATCGGCCCAAGAATTATGACACTCATGTGTGACGCGGAAATTTTCCCACTCATTCCGGTCAAAAAGGAAGTAAAGGCAACTGTAAGCGGAATCTACATCACAGCCGTAAAAGGATTAAGAGGACCTTTGGATACTCCGCAGAAAAAGCAGGGCTTCTTTAAACGGCTCCGGAACAAAGTAAAAAACCAGCAAAAATAAAAGTAAGTAAAAAGTATCGGTACCTAAAACGCTCCGATACTTTTTCTTAATCTTATAAAGAGTCATGAAACATGAATTTTCCCTAAAATCTGTCCAATAGGAGCTGCAATGGCAAGCTCTGCCCCCACCTCTCTCGCAGTCGCACTCTTATTAATCACTACAAGATGCTTCCCGCGGAAATAATCAATAAATCCTGCTGCCGGATACACCACCAGGGACGTACCGCCTATAATCAGCGTATCTGCCTCACTAATCGCACGGATACTGCTCTGAATAATTCCGGAATCCAGACCTTCTTCATACAGCACTACATCTGGCTTGATCGTCCCGCCGCACCCACACTTCGGGATTCCTTCTGATTCCTTCATATACTTCGCATCATAGAATTTCCCGCAGCGCTGACAGTAATTGCGGTGTATGCTGCCGTGAAGCTCATATACCGTTTCACTCCCTGCTGCCTGATGAAGCCCGTCGATATTCTGTGTGATCACTGCCTTTAATCTTCCTGCCCGTTCAAGCTCTGCAAGCTTTTTATGGGCAGCATTGGGTTTCGCGTCAAGGAACATCATCTTGTCTTTATAAAAATCATAAAACCCTTTTGTGTTCTGCACAAAAAAGCTATGGCTTACAATCTGTTCCGGAGAGTACTTGTACTTCTGCTGATACAGTCCGTCCGCGCTTCTGAAATCCGGAATATTGCTCTCCGTAGATACACCCGCACCGCCGAAAAAGACAATGCGCTCGCTGTCATCGATAATCCTCTGCAATTCTGCAGTCTCTGTTTCATACTTTTCTGACATAGGCCGCCGCTCCTTTTCATTTATTATAGCCTTTAAAGAATTCTGTTACAGCGTCCAGCATCTTCATGAGCACCGGGAGCTCTGTCCTGTCGATCTTCTTAAGAATCGCCTCGGTCATCTGTCTATGGTAATCTTCATGATGACGGTATGCGGCAATGCCTCTGTCTGTCAGCCTTACAAGTACAACCCGGCGGTCCTTTTCGCTCCTTCTGCGCTCCACATACTTTTTATTCACCAGATTATTCATGGCAATTGTAAGAGTGCCTACCGTAACATTCAGCTTCTTTGCGATGGAAGACATATTCCCGCCGCCTCCCAGTCCGACGGCTTCGATTACATGCATATCGTTATTCGTGATATCCGCAAATTCCCTGGTAATAATCGCGTCTCCTTCAAGCTTCCAGATCTCATTGATCAGACTTACCAGGACATTGTTGATCGTCCTATATTCCTCTCCCATCTTTTCCTGACCTTCCTGTTCCTTTGCTGTACTTTTATTATAACCCTTTTTTTTCTTAAGAATCAATTACTTTTTGAATCAGACCTGCGTTACTGTTCACACAGGTCTGTGCATTTACTGCACAGACCGTAAGAAAGTGATTCAAGAGTGAGCAAATCCCATTCGCGGAGCGAATTTTAGATGGATTTGCGAATGGTACTGGTCACGGAGTGAGCAGTACCAGACCTGCCTGAACTGTTGCACGCAATGGGCAGCTTACGCGCATTCCTGACCCGTGAATAGTAACATCTACATCCTCCGGAAGCGGCTGTAGCGATGCTCTGTCAGTTCTTTTTCTGAAAGGCAGCAATATTTATGTAAAAAGCCACCGATTTCCCGATCCAGTGCATCTAATGTCTGCCCCATTGTCTCCCTTGTATAAGAATCAGGCTCTGCAAACACGCGTTCCACAATTCCAAGATCATACAAATCCCCGGCCGTCAGCTTCATCACCCTTGCCGCTTCTTTTGCCTTGGAGCTGTCCTTCCACAATATACTGGCAAAGCCTTCTGGAGAGAGAATCGAGTAAATGGAATTCTCCAGCATCCACACTTCATCAGCCACTGCCATGGCAAGTGCGCCGCCGCTTCCTCCCTCTCCGATCACCACGGAAAGGAGCGGTACCTTAAGACCAGACATCTCGTATAAATTCCGGGCGATTGCCTCGCCCTGTCCGCGCTCCTCGGCCTCCAGGCCGCAGAATGCCCCCGGGGTATCTACAAAGCAGATGACCGGACGGGAAAACTTCTCTGCCTGCTTCATCAGACGCAGTGCCTTACGGTATCCCTCCGGCGACGGCATACCAAAATTGCGTTCAATGTTCCCCTTGGTATCGGTTCCCTTCGCCTGGGCGATTACAGTAACCGGCATGCCATGAAAGCGCGCTGCCCCGCCAATAACCGCTTTGTCATCTCCATAGAGTCTGTCTCCATGGAACTCTGTAAATTCTGTAAATAATCGTTCTATATAATCACTGCCTACCGGACGGTCTGCCTTCCTTGACGCCTCCACATGCGCCCAGGCATCGCGGTCATCCAGAAAGTATTCCACGTTTTCATTCTGCCCCTTTTCTCTGCAGGCGCTCTCGTCTTTTTCCTGCCATGCGGCATTGTTTTTCTCATGCAGCTTCAGCAGTCCTGACAGTGTCTCTTTCATGTTCTCCCGGCAGATGATACCGTCAATGAATCCATGTTCCAGCAAAAACTCTGACCGCTGGAATCCTTTTGGAAGCTTCTGACGGATGGTCTGCTCAATTACCCTGGGTCCGGCAAATCCGATCAGTGCCTTTGGCTCTGCGAGAATCACATCTCCCAGCATGGCAAAGCTTGCCGTCACTCCTCCTGTAGTCGGATCGGTCAGCACACTAATATATAAAAGCCCTGCGTCACTGTGGCGCTTTAAAGCTGACGCAGTCTTGGCCATCTGCATCAAGGACATTATCCCCTCCTGCATACGTGCACCGCCTGAGCAGGCAAAAAGAATGAGCGGCAGCCCTTCCTCTGTTGCACGCTCCACTGCCCGGGTAATCTTCTCTCCCACAGCCTCTCCCATACTGGCCATAAGGAATCTGCCGTCACATACTCCAACCGCTGCCGCGCTTCCATTTATAAGCATTCTTCCTGTGACAACAGCCTCCGTAAGCCCGGTTTTCTCTCTGAGTCCTTCCAGTTTTTCCTCGTATCCCCTATACTCCAGCGGATTCCCCCCCTGGAGGCTGGAATCCCACTCCTGAAAGGAGCCTTCGTCCGCAAGCATCTCTATGCGCCGGTAGGCATGTACCCGGAAATATCCGCCGCATTTCGGACAGATATAATGATCCCTCCTCACATCCTCTGCAATAATAGCAGCTCCGCATTTATTGCATTTGCGAAGAAGGCCTTCTGGTACCATAGGACCAGACCTGCCCAGGGTAATATATCCCTTTTTATCCACAGAAGAATTCGTTTTTTTAAACATATTGTCAAGCTTCATAACATCGCACCTCTGCACTCAAACATGAAAAAATCCATTGAAAATCGCTACTTTTTATATTCAAATCCTTCGATAAATTCTATATCAACATCTCCAGCCACATAATCCGGATTGTTCAAAATAGCATACTGGTAATCCACATTCGTGTCAATTCCTTCGATAATCACTTCCCCAAGGGCACTCCTCATCTTGCGGATTGCTTCCTTCCGGTTTTTTGCCCATACACTAAGCTTTGCAACCATAGAATCATAATAGGGCGGAATCGTGTAGCCGCTATAAATCGCAGAATCAATACGGATTCCCTTGCCGCCTGGAAGGTGCATGTCCCTTACCGTACCCGGGGACGGAAGAAATCCTTTTTCTGGATTTTCTGCATTGATCCGGCACTCAATGGAGTGGCCTGTCAGTTTCACATCCTTCTGTTCATAAGAAAGCTTTTCTCCTGATGCAATCCGGATCTGGGCCTTGATCAGGTCGATTCCTGTCACCCACTCTGTAACAGGATGCTCCACCTGAATCCGGGTATTCATCTCCATGAAATAAAAGTTCCCGTTCTTTTCAAGTAGAAATTCAATTGTTCCTGCATTCGTATAATGTGCCGCTTTTGCTGCCCGGACCGCTGCCTCTCCCATCTTCTTCCTGAGCTCCTCTGAAAGGGCTGCAGAAGGAGATTCCTCGATCATCTTCTGATGGTTTCTCTGTATTGAGCAGTCCCGCTCTCCAAGATGAATTACATTTCCAAACTGATCTGCCAAAATCTGAAACTCAATATGGCGCGGATGCTGCACAAAATGCTCAATATACATAGTCTGGTCGCCGAATGCCATCTGTGCTTCCTTCTGCGCCGTCTGAAAAGCTGTGACAAACTCCTCTGGTGTATGTGCCACACGCATTCCTTTGCCGCCTCCGCCAAGAGCAGCCTTAATAATGACCGGATAGCCTACAGAGGCCGCTGTCTCCTCACCATCCTGCGGTGTATAGACTGGCTCCCTGCTTCCGGGAATAACGGGAACCCCTGCCGCTGTCATGGTATTTCTTGCTTCCTGCTTGTTGCCAAGGCTCTCAATTACCTTTGCAGACGGGCCGATAAAGGTAATACTGCACTGCTCACAGAGCGCGGCAAATTTACTATTCTCTGACAAAAAACCGAATCCCGGATGAATCGCATCTGCACCGCTTACAATCGTGGCGCTGATAATACTTTCCATACTCAGATAGCTGTCGGCAGACAACGCCGGGCCGATGCAGACCGCCTCGTCTGCAAGCTTTGTGTGCAGCGCCTCCTTGTCTGCCTCGGAATACACTGCAACAGTCTCAATTCCCATTTCCCGGCAGGCACGGATAATCCGCACCGCAATCTCGCCCCGGTTGGCAATCAATATCTTTTTAATCACTTTTTATCACCTGTCCTTAGTTCCTCACTGGTAGCAGTTCAGACAAGCTGCCCTGTTACCCTTATTGTGCAAAAGTTCTTATTGCACAAAAAACGTCAGCTCTGCGCTTACCACAACCTTACCGTCTACACTGGCAACAGCCTCTCCGATTCCGACAGGCCCTTTTTGTTTTATGATCCTTGTCTCCAGGCGGATCTTATCCCCCGGAATAATTTTTCCCTTAAATTTACATTTATTAATCCCGCCAAAGAAAGCAATTCTTCCCTTATTCTCTTCCTTGCTCAGTATGGCGACCGCCCCTGTCTGCGCCAGGGCTTCTACCGTAAGCACTCCGGGCATAACCGGCTCCTCTGGAAAATGCCCTGCAAAAAATTCCTCCCTGTAGGTCGCACATTTATAACCCACCGCATATTCTCCGGGCTCATAGTCTTCAATATAGTCAATCAGAAGAAACGGATGACGGTGCGGTATGATTTCCTGAATCTGACTGATTGTTAAATGCTTCATGGTTCCTTCCTCCTAGCTGATTCTAAATAGCGGCTGCCCGTATTCTACCGGCTCTGCGTTATTTACCAGTATCTCTGTTATAGTACCGTCATACTCGCTTTCGATTTCATTCATCAGCTTCATGGCCTCAATAATCGCCAGTGTCTGTCCCTTTTTTACTGTATCGCCCACTGACACAAAAGGCTTTGCATCCTCAGACGGGGCAGTATAAAAAGTTCCTACAAGCGGGGATACTACCAGATTTCCAGAAGCAGCTGTATCCATTACCGCCACTGCCTTTTCTGAAGGCTCGGTCCCTGCCGGCTGCTCTGGCACAGGCCGGGCCGGGGATATCTGTTCTTCCTCCGCCGTGCTCTGCATCACTTCGCCTGCCTGGAAGAGCCCTCTTCCAACGCCCTGGTCCAGACGGTTCTGGCTGCAGTATTTACCTTTGGTCAGACGAAGCTTCATCCCGGCTGCTTCATATTTGAATTCATCAAGGCCGGACTCTGAGACTGTACGAATTAACTTTATCAAATTATCAAATTCCATATCCAAAAGTTCCTTTCCAGATTCCGGGATCAAATCGTATTCTATTGATTATCCCTCATACTTTTTTATTAACAATGTTGCGTTGTGACCGCCAAATCCGAGGGAGTTCGTCATCACATATTGAAGCTCCTTTTTGACAGGCGCACCGATCGCGTAATTCAAATCACACTCTGCATCAGGCTCCTTTGTACCCACTGTCTGATGGATAAAGCTATCCTGCATGCTTTTCACACAGGTGACAAATTCCACGCCGCCTGCCGCGCCCAGAAGATGCCCGATCATGGATTTGGTTGAATTAATCACAACCTTTCCGGCTGCCTCTTTAAGAGCTGACTTGATCGCTTTTGTCTCAAACAAGTCATTGTGATGTGTTCCTGTACCGTGCGCATTAATATAATCCACATCTGAGGGCTCTATGCCTCCTTCTTCCATGGCAAGCATCATGGCCTTTGCCGCGCCGCTTCCGTCCTCTGCCGGGGATGTAATATGATAGGCGTCTGCTGTAGCTCCATAGCCTGCTAATTCTGCATAGATCCTGGCGCCTCTCTTTTTTGCATGCTCAAGTTCCTCCAGTACAACGATCCCTGCGCCCTCCCCGAGCACAAAGCCGTCTCTGTCTTTATCAAATGGAATGGACGCACGAAGCGGATCCTCTGATGAAGACAGTGCGGTAAGCGCCGTAAATCCAGCCACGCCTGACGGACAGATACAGCTCTCGGTTCCTCCTGCAATCATCATATCTGCATCACCATACTGAATTGCGCGGAACGCGTCACCGATACAGTGGGTTCCTGACGCACAGGCAGTCACTACATTGGTACATTTTCCCTTTAATCCCAGCTGAATGGAAATATTTCCTGCCGCCATGTTGGAAATCATAAGCGGAACCATGAGAGGATTCACCTTGGCCGGTCCCTTTGTGTGAATGCGGTCATACTCCCTCTCTACCTCCGCAAGGCTTCCGACACCGGAACCTACAATTACGCCTGCACGGTACGGATCTTCTTTTTCAATATCAAGTCCCGCATCCTCATATGCCTCAATTGCTGCCGCGACCGCATACTGGGCAAAAGGTTCCATGCGTCTCGCTGCCTTGGCATCCATACGCTCGCGTGCCGTAAAATTCTTCACCTCTGCCGCAATCTTAACCTTATAATCCGAAATGTCAAACTTTGTAATCTCGCCGATTCCAACTTTTCCGGCACGCACACTGTCCCAGAACTCCGGCACTGTATTTCCAATAGGAGTTACTGCTCCCAGACCTGTTACTACAACTCTTCTCTTCATATATCCTCCTCGTAACTGTTCAGTACTTTACTCCTACATGACCATGCCGCCGTCCACATGGAGAACCTGGCCGGTAATATATCCCGCATCCTCTGACACAAGAAATGAAACTGCGGCTGCAACATCTGCGGGCTTTCCAAATGTACCGAGGGGGATCTGCGCTGCTGCCGCCTCCTTTACCTTATCGGGAAGTCCTGCCGTCATATCTGTATCAATAAATCCCGGTGCAATAGCATTTACCGTAATTCCCCTGGAAGCAAGCTCCTTTGCTGCTGTCTTCGTAAGGCCAATGATTCCCGCCTTTGCCGCCGCATAGTTTGCCTGTCCGGCATTTCCTGCGATGCCCACCACGGAGGAAATGTTAATGATGCGTCCGCTCTTCTGCTTCAGCATCTGCCGGGATGCAAACCGGATGGTATGGAACGCCCCTTTCAGGTTAATCTGAATCACCCGGTCAAAATCCTCCTCGGACATCTTCATAAGAAGTCCATCCTTTGTAATACCCGCATTATTTACCAGAATGTCCAGATGCCCGTATTCCCTGATGATATCCTGCATGCATTTCTCACACGCCCCATAGTTGGATACATCAAGCTGGCAGAGTGCCGCCGTCCCGCCGGATGCCTCGATTTCCTCCTTTACCTCTTCCGCCCTTTCCTTTGAGCCGTTGAAATTAAGAATCACTGCTGCACCCTGGGATGCCAGTTTCTTTGCAATTTCGCTTCCGATTCCGCGGGACGCCCCTGTCACCAGTGCTACTTTTCCTTCTAACATAATTCACCTGCCACCTTCTCCACATCTTCCCATGTGGAAATGTTATATACCTTTACTTCACGGTTGATTTTTTTCATGAATCCTGTAAGCGTTTTCCCTGGACCGATCTCTACGAAAGTATCTGTACCCTCTGCAATCATATGATCCATGCTCTGCATCCATTTTACAGGAGAGCTCACCTGCTTCTTAAGAAGCTCCTTTGTCTGCGAAATATCATGTACTGTCTCTGCATGGACATTGGTCACATATGGAATCTGAAGCTTTGAAAATGCTGTTTTTTCCAGTTCCTTCCAAAGTGCTTCGCCAGCCGGAGTGAGAAGCGGAGAATGGAACGGCCCGCTGACATTTAACATAACTGTCCGCCTTGCTCCTGCTTCCTTTAACGCTTCCTGAGCTTCCTCTACAGCAGAGGTTCTTCCTGTAATTACAATCTGTCCCGGACAGTTGTAATTAGCGACAGATACATCCTCCCTGCCCTTTAGAACATCCTCAATCTGCTCTGTCTTCATCCCGATTACTGCACACATAGCGCCCTCTCCTGACGGGACGGTATTCTGCATGAGAATGCCTCTCGTACGGACAAGCCGGACGGCGTCCAGCTCCTCCATGCCTCCTGCTGCCGCGATGGCTGCATATTCGCCCAGACTTAAGCCTGCTGTAATATCTGGTCTGATTCCTTTCTCCCGGATCACCCTTGTCATGGCAAGGCAGGTGGTCACGAGAGCGGCCTGGGTGTACTCTGTCAGATCCAGAAGATCATTTTCCTCGAAACAGAGTGCCTTCATGTCAAGATCCAGCGCCTTGCCCGCCTCGTCATATAGCTCTCTTGCTGTCTCGCTGTTTTCATAAAAGTCTGCGCCCATTCCGCTTTTCTGGGCTCCCTGGCCGGGATAAATAAATGCAAGCTTACTCATAGCCTTTCATTCCTTTCATAAGCGCGTCTGTCTCGCTTACCAGCTTTTCGATCAGCGCCTTGCAGGACATTCTTTCCTTTACCATGCCTGCAATCTGGCCTGCCATCACGCTTCCGGTCTTCATGTCGCCTTCCACGACGGCTCTTCTTAAGCCTCCCAGTGTAAGCTGTTCCAGCTCCTCGAAGCCTGCCCCCTTGTTTTCCAGCTCAATATACTGCTTTGTCATATCATTTCTAAGAGCGCGGACAGGGTGTCCGGTAGTCCTTCCGGTTACACGGGAGTCAATGTCCTTTGCCTTGATGATTCTTTCTTTATAGTTTTCATGCACCTGGCATTCATCTGTCACAACGAAATGGGTTCCCATCTGTACGCCCTGGGCCCCGAGCATAAATGCTGCCGCGATTCCCCTTCCGTCTGCGATTCCGCCTGCCGCGATAACCGGGATCTGAACCGCATCCACTACCTGGGGCACCAGTGTCATGGTCGTGCTCTCTCCGATGTGCCCGCCTGCCTCGCAGCCCTCTGCCACAAGGGCGTCGGCTCCGCTTCGCTCCATGCGCTTTGCAAGTGCCACAGAGGCCACAACCGGGATTACCTTAATGCCTGCTTCCTTCCACATCTTCATGTATTTCTCCGGGCTTCCGGCTCCTGTTGTGACAACCTTTACATTCTCCTCTACAATTATCTTTGCCACCTCATCTGCATAGGGGCTCATGAGCATGATGTTCACCCCGAACGGCTTGCCAGTCAGCTTCTTCGCTTCCCGGATCTGATCTCTAACCCACTCTGCAGGGGCGCTTGCCGCCCCGATCAGTCCTAAGCCCCCGGCTTCTGATACCGCTGCCGCAAGGTGGTATTCTGCCACCCACGCCATGCCGCCCTGGATGATTGGATATGTAATTCCTAACAGACTGCTTACTTTTGTTTTCATATATTAAACCTCTGTTTCTTTTTTGATTGCTTTTTGCAGCTGCTCCTGTTCAATATTCGGAGCTGCTGCTCTTTATTTATGGGACTCTATGTATTCGATGACATCTCCTACTGTGGACATGTTTTCCAGATCGTCGCTGGGGATCTCAATGTCGAATTCCTCTTCCATGGCCATGACAAGCTCGAACAAGTCTAAGGAATCAATGCCAAGGTCTTCCTTGAAGGATGAAGACTCGGTTACATTATCAGTGTTGATTTCAAGATTTTCTGAGATCAGGGTTTTTAATTTTTCTAACATTGTTATAATTCTCCTTTTTTAATTTTCTTTTGAAACTTGCTTTATTTCGACTGCGTTTTCCTGTCCCTTTGCTTATGCAGGGATGGTGAGGATGGAGGCGGCCCATGTAAGACCAGCTCCGAAGCCGGCGAGGAGGAGCTTCTGGCCAGGCTTTAAGGTTCCTTTCTGGTTTAGTTCGTCCAGAAGGATAGGGATGCTTGCGGATGAGGTGTTGCCGTATTCCTGCAGATTCATGGGGAATTTTTCGATTGGTTCGCCTATTCGCTTTGCTACGGCTTCTACGATCCGCTTGTTTGCCTGGTGCAGGATGTACAGATCAATGTCCTCTTTTTCAAGCATGTTGAGTTCCAATACTTCCTGAATGACTTCGGGTACCTTTTTTACTGCAAATTTGAATACGGCCTGACCGTCCATCTGTATGAAGTATTCTTCCTCTTTTATGTCTCCTGCATAATCTTTTTTGGTAATTTCATTGCTGTCATTTCTGCTCCTGCAGGTGAGGGCAGAGCCTTTTCCTCCTTCGGAATGGGTGACCGGCAGATATCTGCGGCCTTCCTCTGCCTTTAGAACTGCTGCTCCTGCTCCGTCCCCGAACAGGATGCAGGTTCCTCTGTCTTTCCAGTTGGTGATGGATGACAGGCTTTCGCTTCCAATAATCAGTACCGTTTTGTATACTCCGCTTGCAAGATAGGCTTCAGCTGTATTATACGCAAGCACAAATCCTGTACACGCGGCTCCCCCCAGGTCGAAGCAGGTTGCATTTACTGCTCCCAGGCTCCTCTGGACCTCACATGCCGTACACGGCAGAATCACATTTGATGATATGGTGGCAACCAGGATCAGATCCAGCTCCTCTGCAGACACACCGGCATTTTCAAGAGCCCGCCTCCCTGCCTCTGCTGCCATGGAGACGGTTGTCTCCTCCTTGACTATGTGTCTCCTGATCACTCCCGTCCGTTCCTGTATCCATTCATCACTGGTCTCCACAAGATCCGCTATGGCATAATTGTCCATTGTATAATGAGGGATATAAGAACCTGTTCCACATATACTTCCAGTCATTTTTTGTCTCCTAAGTGTTACTGTTGTTTTCAGGCCTTTATTTCATCGCCTTTATTATTTTGACTCTCAAAGTATATATCAAAATATTTTGCTTGTCAAGTATTTTGATAATCAAATTAATTGGGGACGGGGCATTTTTAAAAATGCCCCGTCCCCAATTACACTATTTTAGTACTTCCAGAACCTGCCCCGGAATTTCTTTTTCTATCTTATTTCTGCTGCCTTCACTTTTGTAATACTCATTCAACTCTGCCTTATTATAAGCAAATACGGTCTCCTTCGAATATTCAACTAATAAAAAAGTGAAGAAACGCTCCCAATTAGTGAACTTCTTACTGTCTATATAATCTGACGGATCTTCCAAAATACTCCCCAAATCAGGGATCTTCACAATTCCAGACCGCAGAATTAAGTACTCAAAAGATTCCGGAAGCCATAAAACACAATCCTTCCTGGCATATCTCAGGTATTGTATGCACTCGTCTATATAACTTCCAAAAGCTGCGCCATCTGCAATACACAACATACCCTGTAAAGATTTTCGGATAGCTTTAATCATATTGGAATTACCGTCCGTGTTTTCACAAAGCAGTTCTTTTTCCCGGCAATACAAATCAAAATACTGATTCCCTGCACCTGAGTCTTCTGTTATCACTTTATAAATATTCATTATTTCCCGATCTGTATGAAAGGAATAATATTTTTCAAGTCCATTATAAATCTGCTTTGTCTTTGGATATCTGCCTTTTTCTGTAAGCTTATAGATTTCCTCAACAGAATATGACAGATTTTTCAGACTCCATCTGGTAACTAAAACATAATAACTATCTGAATGGGCAATATACTCTGCAAATTCCCTTGTCCTTATGAAAGAATTCATCTCTTCAATAAAAACAATGCTTCCTTCCGAAGCCTCCAGCCGTGTCCTCCAATCCATTCTTCTGTCATCCGCCATGTAAGTATCCACCGGAACATCACACTCCATGCTGATACCCGATTCATACCCCAGTCTCACATAATTATCCAGCATCTCCAGTAATGTTGTCTTACCAGAAGCGCTGTCTCCCCGGATAACGGTAATATTCCTTTTGATCGTGAATTCATATCGAACTCGGTTATCGCTGACTCTTACTGTATGTTTCCCTCTCATTCTGCATTCTCCAGTTCAAAAATGACATCCAGAAGCTCTTTCATATTATGAATCATCTGGCGATTGTTCAATACAACTGCTTCAAAATATCCCGGCCCAAAATCCAGATTATGCTGAAGGCAGATTGTCAGATCTCCCCTCTTCGCAATTTCCAAAATCCACTTTGCACAATTATTGCCGCAGTTTGTGGCATTAAATATATGCTCTTTATCTTTGTACATCAAAATCAGCGTCTTTGTACCACCCGACAAATCTTTCGGGCCAATCGGGCCAAGCACCGGACTCTCTATCAGATGGGCGCTGACTACCCTCGACCGGTCTACATAAAGTATCATCTCTCTTACCAGTTCATCATCTAACCACTCATCCTGATATGTGCTGTTAAAATAAATGTCACTCCGATTAATCACATTCTCTTTGTCACCATAATAAATATATAACATGATTCCTCTACCTCTCTGATGGTTTATAACATGTTCAGTATAACACATGTAGCAACTGTCCGCCAAGTTTGGGGACGGGGCATTTTTAAAAATGCCCCGTCCCCAATTATACCATTTGAGCACTTACATTAAGATAGTTTTCAGGACATGATACTGCTTTTTATGTATCAGTTCCTTCATATCATTTACCAAAGGCTCATAGCCTACAATTTCCACTTCGCCCATTCTTTCTCCAATTCCCACACCAATAGCGCGAGTTTTATAAGTTCAACCATCTCACAAATATTTTCAATAATGACCTGATTTTTCCCGCTATTGGTCGCCTTGCTGCAAATTTTTATTCCGTTTCAATAATTTCCCAGTGCCCACTAAAGCCACGTCCAATATAACGTACATTGTCCATTTCTTTTATATGCCGTTTAATTGTTTTAGAGCTTACATCTAACGCAATTGCCATTTTTTCCGTACTAATTTTACTGTCCTTACGGATCAAATCCAAAATCTGAATATTTAACTTATCTTGAGGGACATCATAGTTCAGGTTCGGCATCACCACAGTAAACTGATATCTGTCTGAACGGAATGACGGTCTTTTGCTCTCATTATAATTTATTTGGAATTCGTATCCACTGATAATCTTTCCAAATCCACTACCTTTACGCTCCATATACCCAAGCCTGTTGAACACATCCGCAAGAACCGGATTTCTTCTGGTAGAAGGTACCATAAGCGGATCTCTGTCCTGAATTATGGAACCATCCGGCATGTCCTCTCTTGAATTTGCAGTCTTACGCCATTTCATTTTACAGTTACGTTTAATAAATGCCTCTCCATTTTCAATCAGAGAAATCACACTGCCCGAATACTTCGCGTCATCCAATGCATCAACTGTACCTCCGCTTTTATTCAATCCATTCCACCTTGTACAAAATAATCTTGAACAAAGAACCGGACTTTCATCGGCAAGCAATGCCCCTGCATTTGTTAATTCTCCCTGTTCATTTACCAGTCCAAAAGAAATCAAATCTTTATCTTCAAAACTATTCCCTGTCCATTTCTTATATCTTTCCCTAAGCTTTGAAAATGCATAATCATCCACCTTATAAGTAGAATTCTATGAATCATAGGAAGTATTCTTTCCTCTGAGAACAAGACGCTTTAATTCAACAGCAGCCGCCTTAACACTTTCATTACCAACTCGTACATAAGCTTCCAGTACACCGTCTCCTGAATAATAATACGGTGTCTCATCACCCTTATGTACATCAAGTATGACCAAAACCTTTCCATCATCAGTTTTATGGAATCTAAGGTTAAATTCCGGAATCGGGTCTAACCTTGTTTTTACTATTTCACTTATTTTTTCAGCATCTCCTTCTGGATCGTCAAGTCCAACAACCTGCCCGTCATCAGAAATACCAAAAATCAAGGTGCCGCCAAAGGTATTCGCAAATGCACTTACACTTTTACACCAGCTTTTCGGTTTCTTTTCTTCTAATGCAAACTTTTTGTCATATTCAGTTGCTTCGCCAATTAAATCTTTTATATTCATAACAACCATCTGCTTTCCGTTTTAGATATAGTCTTTACCCAATTCATGTTTTCTAGTCAGAATCTTCTCACCCAACGTAGCGGGCTGCTACCGTGACTGATAATATTATACCCTATCCCTTCTTGTTTCACAATCATTATACTTTTCCATAACGGCATTTTCTGATAGGCAAAAAATCAATACCGCGGCATGATAACAGAATTGCCATACCAGGTACAACTGTTTTGCTTGTAAATGGGAAAAATTAGCTTTATAATAAAATTGTATAGCAAATGAATAGTTGAAAGGAGTAAAGTTTTATGAAGCAAAGAGGTGTGGAAAACCATAGTATGCCATCATGCTATGGACAAAAACTTCTGCAGATCTTTCTGTTTATTGCGTTATTTGCCATAGCAACTATGCGAAATACGCAGACAGCAGAAGCTGCGGATGATGGATTCTGGGAGTATTCCATAAACAGGGATACCGCTACAATAACAAAGTATACCGGTGGAGAAACGGATGTAGTAATTCCATCTGTTCTTGGAGGCAAGCCGGTTACATGTCTTGGATATTATGCATTTACAGATAATCCTTACATAGTTACCGTAACGATCCCGTCCAGTGTTGAAGTAATTGAAAGAGGATACGGCCAGGGATGTTTTGGAAACTGCAAAAACCTAAGCAGGGTTGACGGACTTGAAAACATATCACGTATTGGAGCCTATGCATTTAGAGACTGCGGTGCTCTGCGTACATTGTCTTTCGGAAACAAGCTGACTACAATAGAAAGCGGGGCATTTATGAATTGTGCTTCACTTGGGAATCTGACATTCCCGTCTTCTCTTACAAGCATTGGAGAGTATTCTTTTAGTAATTGTGATGCAATGACAGAGGTCACAGTTCCATTAAATGTAACAAGTCTGAGTTGGTATGCATTTCAAGAATGTGATAACTTGAAGAAAGTATCTTTACTGGCAGCATTGACGGAAATGAGTCCATCTGTGTTTAGAGATTGCAAGGCACTGACAACGGTCGAAATTGGCCCTTCTGTCAGCTTCATAGGCGAGATGGCCTTTTACGGATGTTCTTCCCTGGTGTCTCTGAATATTTCGGATGGTATTTCTTCCTTTGGAGACTCTGCCTTTAGCAATTGCAGTTCACTGGAAGAAGTAACGCTCCCTAACAGTGTTCGAACAGTCTCAAATCGAATGTTTTTACAATGCACATCCTTGTCTGATGTCAAATTAAGCTACGGACTGCTCACGATTCAAAGTGAGGCTTTTAACGGATGTAGTGCATTGACGTCAATCGAACTTCCAAAAAGCCTTGTTTCAATTGAATGGAATGCATTTTCTGGCTGTCCGAAGCTTACAGATGTATTTATTCCCAACAGTGTGACAAGCATTGGTGATCCTTCCTCCTGGTCAGCTTCATTTGACAAGAATATCGTCTCCTTCCGCTGCTATGGGGGATCGTATGCAGAAGAGATTGCCGGAAAGAATGGGATTCCCTGCACAATATTAGATTCGGTTCCCAGTGATTCGTTTTCTTTTGACAGAAACTGGATTGATATGAAGGTCGGACAGAAGCTTCAGGTGGGTTACGCGATTTCACCTGTTGATACAACAGATGCCATTGTCTGGGAAAGCTCGGATCCGAACATTATTTCTGTTAATGGAATCGGAGAGATGACAGCGAAAACAGACGGCCAGGTTACAATCATTGCCACAGCAACCAGTGGGACAAGACTTACACTTACCGCAAAGGCAGTCAGAGTGCCGACACAGATATCATTTTACAACAGTAGCCGGACAATCCGGACTGGAGAAACATACCAACAGTCGGCTTATGTAAGCGATAATAAAGGAGAACTGGATGTAATCCCTGTATATAGCAGTTCGAATCCGTCTATTGCCACAGTAGATGCCAACGGGGTAGTAAAGGGAATCGCACCTGGTCAGGTTACGATTACAGCAAAGATTGAGAGCGGGAATATCTCTGCGTCTTATAAGGTTACGGTAGTAAAATCCTCCTCATCAGGTTCACAAAACAAGCCAACGAATTCGTCAACCTCGTCAAAAAAGCCGTCTAAAACTACATCTGCAAAAAAGACAATCAGCAAGCTAAAGATTTCCAGGAGCGGCAAGACACTAAAGATTAAGACAATTGCGAAAGCAAGTGTCAAAGTTGAGGCAAAGAAATCTGTTCTCGGCAAAAAATCAAAGACCATAAAGTCTAATAAAAAGGGAGTTGCTACGATAAAATTTAAGAAGAAGATTAAGAATGTACGTGTAAAAATAACTGTATCCAAGTCCGGTTACAAAACAAAGAAAAAGACCGTAAAATATTAAAAGAGAATACAAGGGGCAGGGCATTTGGCATTTTCGATTAGGGGCTGTTACACCAGAGACTAAACAATCTCGGACATAACAGCCCTTTTTAAGCGCTACTTTTATTGATATTGTATTCCTCTGCCATCTAGACACCCGTAATTTCCTTCACTCTCATATCCGAATCCGCGCAAATGGCGTATAATAAAGATGTAGACAGGTGGGAGGACAGTTTCCGCAGATTCTGTATATCCGAACCATCAACAAGGAATCGTTCCATCCCATTCACGCTGACGCTCATGTGTTCTTTATCATATTCATAGTATTTTACTTCAATATCTGATGCCCCTTTGGCATTTCTCAGAAACTGCAGTGTCAGTACTGGCTTCCGGTCTGTATCTGGTTTAAAATCCTCCGGGAGTTCTCCTGTAATCATAATTCCCAGAAGTTTCCCATACTGCTCCTGGAATTTCTCTTGTTCTACTTCCTCCTGGTCAATGATCCATTTATCCTCTGACTGTTCCATAACATGTGTCTCTCCATCCGGGATGAGAATATTCACCTGGGACACAGAATTCACGCTGACCAGTGCCGGAATCTTCAATATATACTGGTATGGATCCGCATTTAGGACTGCGTCGGTCATTGACTTGTCAACAAGGTACACCCTCTGCTCCCCTTCCGACACTGCATAGTAGTTTCCTTTCCCGTCTTCCTTTCCGATGAGAATATTTCTCGCTGCTGTCGGCTCAGGAACTCCTTTTTCACCTTCCTGCTGTTCACTGTTGTAAGCAATGAAAAGAGAAGTGCCGCTTTCTTCAAGTCCTGCTTCCTGCAGGCTGATGTCCGCGCTCTTATGCTCCCCGCCATTAATCTGAACTGCTAATTCGAAGAGCTGGTAAAGCTCCTCCGTATTTACAGAAACCAGAGACTGGTATGGCACAGAGATATCCCAGTAATCAAAAGACTCCTTTTCTTCTCTCGGCTCGTAGGAAATGGCAAGCACGTCCCCGCCTCCCTTACGAACCACCATCCCCCGGACCGACGAAGAACTTAAGAGGCTGTCTTCCTTTTCCCTGGGCAAATCCTGCTGCCACTCACCCAGATGATTGGAAATGTCAGTTATCCTGGGACTTTCTGCCACAGCCCGGTTATCTCCCGTCTGGTCGCAGCCTGTAAGCATTCCTGCCATAAGCGCTGCGGCAGTACATAAGACTATGAATTTTCGTAATAATTGCATAGCTGTCATCGTATTCCTCCTCCATCCGTCCAAAAAACGAATTCTGAACTACCGGGTTTCTAATTCCTGATACCGGAAATAATCAAAATCTGCCGGAATCCTTGTTCCCAGCCCGTCTACACTCATCATTCCTACGAATGCGCCGGTGAACGCTGCGTCATAAACTTCTTTAATATATTCATCTGACAGCTTTGCGGAATCGAAAATGTATGGAACAGCATTCCATTTCCTGCCGTCAAAGGAATACAGATATTGGTAAGAGATGCCCCTGACCTCCACCTTAAGATAAATATACTCTGCCTCTTCAAGAACAGGAACCGGATTCTCTTCATATACGCTGAAGGTCTTCCCACGGTCTGTACTCACCACGTCAATAACACGTCCGTATTTTTCATTCCATGTCACCTGGATACAGGACCAGTTCTGTGTACTATAGTAGCACGTAAGCCCCGCGAACTGCTGAATCATTACCGGATGGTAATCCATCCTCACTTCTGCATCAAAGGAAAAAGCCTGCCATCTGCGGGCAACATGTGCCTGTGTAAAGGTGGATGCCAGTGAGTGATGCCCGTAAAGCCTCAGATGTCCCGGCCTGTCCTTTAAAGACAGCACATCCTCCCCAAGGGGGATCCTCAATGTCTGAAAATGAATATTCAGGCTGTCTCCGTCAAAATCATCCAGAACCGGACAGTCTGCCTCCCATCTGCACTCCTCTATGCCCTCTGGCGCAGATACTTCCTCCATGCCCCAGTGGCCTCCCACAATATGGGGCCATCCTTCCTGATCCCACTCTACCTTCTGAATTCCTGTCTCTCTTCCAAGAGGACACCATCCCCTGGGATCCGTAATAGACTCCGTACTGTGGTGAAGAGGCCTTCCCATAAGATGAGCAAAATACCATTCCCCATTCTGTGTCTGAACCAGGGAGCCATGCCCTGCCTTTTGTATCGGATGATACGGAGCGTCCAGTGTCGTAAGAAATGGCTCCCCCGGCTGAGTCTCAAACTCATCATGCAGCCCCCTCGCCCTCGCCACGCGCTCCTGGTGTGCATACACAGTTCCTCCCTGGGCGACAAACATATAATAATACCCGTTTAATTTATAGATATGGGGACCCTCCGTGAATTTTTCCTCTGTCCCTCTATAAATAAGCCACGGCTCACCTGTCAGGCGTTTCTCTTCCTCCGAGTATTCTGTACACATAATTCCATAGCGCAGCTTATAGCTGCAATCAAACTTTTATAGTTAATTTCAAATAAAAAGGATCATCCAATCGTTGATGCATGTGCTATAATGCACTTACGGTATCTGTGTACCAATCATCAATCGGGAACTTAATTCCCCAGTAGCATTCATACGAAAGGATGACCCTATGAACACTATATTAGAACA
>CAJTIU010000056.1 GCA_910576335.1 Lachnospiraceae bacterium | reverse complement strand
TCACCACCAGCTTTATTCAGCGTCTTCCCCAATATATGCAGGAGGCTCTGGAGCGGACAGAAACAGCGGCATGAAACTATTTTATAGGTTAAAGTATTGATTTTTCAATGTGCGAATCCCATTTTTGATGTGGGAAGTTTGAGTAAGTACGATTTAAATTTAAGGACATCAGTCTATCATTGTTAGAAAAGGCTTCTTCAACTTCTTTCTCTATATTTAATTGTTTAGACGTTCTTGTGAGATAATCTAACGTCTGCTCTATTTGTCTTACATAAAATGTTTTACCGGCTCCCCATTTTGCATCAAGGCTGATAAACATATTTCCCTCTATCTGATCTAATGCTTCTATGAAATCCACAATATCCCGGGTTCTGTTGTACTTATCCTCTTTAATTGACTTTAATACATTTTCTATAGTTGCTTCTTCCACTAATTTTTTCATAGTTTTTCTCCTCGTACAGAATTTTGTATCAATATATAACTTTTTATGCTTTTCCATGATATTATCATAAACAAATTTATATTGCAACTATATATTGTGTGCATTATTTTATTTATATAAATGCAAGCACCATATCTTGTATTCATGGTATCATATCTTGCATTTTATCCATTTTTATTTATCAAATCATCCATCCTTCCACCAACCATCACGAACAACATTTTTATTAATTGACAATCATTTTCATTTACATCCAATTCCTACTATTATACTAGGAATTAATTTCAAAATTCCACAATCAATTTACTACCCATTAAATCACTTTCAAATTCATCTATTTCAAATTTATCGAAAAAGAAATAAAATAGTTTCTCTCTGCGAACATCCGCTCGAACCACCTATAATGCCTATAATTATAGTAGGTATTCAAGCCATCATAAATGAAACAAAACGTTGCAAACACAAGATTTTCCGCAAATCCTAACATTTCCTTTTCCATCAATTTCCCTCAGAAATCCCTTCTCACGAACTGATTAGAATATCCCCTATTCCTAGCATAAGAATAACAACTTCCATTTAAATGGAAACTGTTATAAACGGCTTGTTTACTGACTTTTTGAAATTATTTCTTGTCATTCTTTCGAACGCATTCGAACATACAATTAAAAAAGCCATCCCATAATTGGGACAGCTTCATATTTCTATCTACATATTTCGTCTATCGCTCGCTCTAACCTCTCTCTTCCAGTTTCCAAATAATACAAATCTTCTCCAATTATTAAAGGTTCTCTCGCCCTATGAGCGGCAACAACCTTTTGCTGATATAAAAATAATCCAAGTGCTACTCCGGTGAAAAACGCATCATTTTCCAAAAATTTTTCCATATCCTCTTTTTCCTCCAGTCTTAAAAATTTCTCCTATGTGTTCAATTTCTTCATTTTGTTACTGATTTCAATTTCCATCTTAATTGATAATCATTCTCATTTATATTTTCTCTATTCTTCCACATTGTTATTGCTATCATTATCTTCCGTTTTTTCCCGAAATTCAAATCCCAAAATTTTGATAGCCCGTGAAGAATTTCCGCGAATCTCAATAAGTCCTTCCTCCTGTAGTTTTTTGAGATGACTATAGACACCTAATGTAGATTTCAGACCGACAGCTTTAGCAATCTCCCTTATTGACGGCGGAAATCCATTTTTTTTTATGTAATAAATAAGGAAATTGTATACTTTTTGTCTTGTTGCATTTCCGTGTAATAACTTTTTTGTCTTCATAAATATCCCTTCCTTTCAAACATACTTTCTATTTTTATATTCTTTTTCCATTTACATTTTCTCTATTTTTTCAATAATTCCAACAAATTACTTACCATCCACAATTTTCAAATACTTATATACAGAATTTCTACTAAGTCCTGATAGCCTTGCAAATTCAGAAAGATTAACATTCCCCTTTACAAATTGAGGATAGTATCTGAAAAATGATTGCGGTATTGTTTCTTCTGTAGTTTTCTTTCTTCCAATCTGTTTACCCTTTGCCCTTGCATTTTCAATTCCAGACTTTATACGCTGTATTGTAATATCACGTTCCATTTGTGCAAAGACGGCCATCATACGCAGCATTCCCATTGTCATAGGATCAATGTCATCGCCTCTGCAATCCACAATGAAAGTCCCAACTATCAGCTTTTTTTTATTCCTTTCCACAAATTCCAGTATTTCACATAACTGTTTTGTAGACCGTGACAATCTGCTTACTTCTGTACATGCTACAGTATCGCCCTGTTTCACTGTTTCAAGAAGCTGTTGTAATTTTTCTCTGTCTTCATGGGAACCGGATTCATATTCCCAAAAAATATTATGCTCTTTAATCCCAATAGCCAGTAATTCTCTTTTCTGTCTTCCTATATCCTGCTTATCTGAATTTGTTGAAGCTCGTGCATAACCATATTCCATGTAACCACCTTTTACCTTTCTTGAAATCTCCAACCTAATACCTTCATTTATTATTTCTACAAACTGGAATTAATTTTGTTAAAGAAAAGGTGTTTTCTTTTTGTGAACACTTTTTCCATAAATTTGAGATGTTTTCGCCATCAAATCCATAGTGAACAAAACCAGGTGTTTTCTTGAACAATATTTTTTTACTGGTTTATACCGCTTGTAAAAGATTTCTATATCATTTATACTATCAGTACAAAGCAAGGGAGTTGACCATCATGAATATTGAAATCAGACCACAAAACAAGACAGAAAGATTTTTCCGCAAATTCCATAATAAATTAGAAGATATATTATTTTCCATCGTCCAAAAAGTGCCCGAACCACTTATACCGGATTTCGTCATGAATTGGGTTGAATCCTATATTGACAAGCGCACCAGGAAACTAAAAGAGGACATCATCCGTCAAAAGTGGCAGCAGATTCACCTTGAAAATGCCGCTGGAAAAATCCATGGAAAACAGGACAAAAAGAAAGCACCATAGGAAGATGTATCATTCTTTCCGTTGGTGCTTTTCTGCTATTAAAATTCTTCAACCATAATGCATGGTATTTCGTGGAATTGCTTTAATTGTCTGTCATTCGATAAAAACAATTCGCATCCGCACAGGCACGCTGTAGCAAGCTGTAGAGAATCCATTGTCTTAAAAAATTTATATTCAGCCCTTATTTGTGCCGCTTTTTCTGCTATGGTCTTATCAATACTTTTAATTTCTATATCCATCCCATCAGTAAATGCATGGAACGCATTTATCAGTTTTATATTGTTTTGCTGATAAGGATATGTCAGATATTCCGTTACAGTTACAGCGGATGTTACATAGTCACAATTTTCATATTCATTCCAAAACTTTTTCATTCTCGGATAGTACAGCTCGTTCTTTTCCAGGTAATAAACAATTGGAGCTGTGTCAAGGAAAATCTTTTTAAAATCTTTCATTGTCTCGCATCTCCCCAATATAGTCATCTATTTCTTTTGCGGTTCTTCCACTGGGAATAACAAAAGCATCAGATTCTATTAAGCGTCTTCTTTTTTCCACTCTTGTCTCCACCTTTTGTATTTTCAATTTATTTAGAATAGTAATGATCACTTCATCACCTGCATTAAGGTTTTCACGTTCATCTTCATCTACTACTATCTGTTTTCCGTCATAATATCCTTTTATGGCTGCTAACATATAATAACCCCTTTCTTTAAAACTACTGCTTTCTTTGCATCCTGTTTATAGTATAACAGATTCCCATATATGTAAGCAATCTAAACTAAAGAATGGGATGAATTTCTCCATCCCCATAAACTCTCTATTTTATCAATGTTTGTAAAAGCCTCCACTTAACACCGTCTCCCAATCGTTTCCTTGTCTGATACATAAAAATTTCCGTAATCCGATTCATGAAATCATCCGGCAGAATATTGCTTTTAAACTGATTACAGGCTTTACATGCACATTGGATATTATCCAGTGTATCATTTCCTCCCATTGATAATGGTGTAATGTGATCCAATGTCATATCATCAATCTGTAATTTTCTTCCACACAACGCACATCTTCCATCCGCTGAACGGTATATCAGTTCTCTCGTTTCCCTTGGAAATTTGATTCTTCCGTGTGAAAACTGATACTTTGAATCCGTTTCCATGTCCAGTATGTAGTAGCCCCTTGTCTTCCCAAGTGCTTTCTGCAAACGTTCCTTTGCTTTATCTGTTGTAAGGTAGATTCTTGCTTCACGAATGTCCAAAGTCTTTTCTGTAGCTCCTGTAGGGGAAATTCTGATATAGTATTTCCCATTTGTAAGTACGTAGCCCATATATATCAACCCTTTCTTTAACTCACCGTTTATTAACCCGGCAGATTTTCCGCAATTTTAACTGCAAGACTCCAACTATCTTCTGCTCGTTCTGATAACATATTAACCATTGCTCTCTCATTAGGAATATCTTTAGATATTTGTAACATTTTTTCTCCATAACTCATACAAGCTGCATAGAGTAGTTGCAATTCTTTTTGTGTAAACTCAATTTTAGTTTCCATATCCATCCTCCATCGTCCTGAGATACCCCCAATTTGAGGATATCCCATTCCACTTTTACTGCATCCCATGTTTCCTATATGCAACACGTTTATTCCTATTTTGACCGTTTCCAAGTACCCGTTGGAAATATTCCTCCAGGTTGAATGAGTATTTACGATTTAATAAGTAAACAGATTTTCCATCCTTACGCACCGTCACTGCAGATATTATAATACTATTTGTGACGGACAAATTTTTCCTAATGATACTTACCATTGCATTCCGCAAGCCATTGTATGACGTATCAACACAATGTTTTATACTTTTTCCATCTTCATACACAAAATAAGTAATCCGATATGTAAATTTATCCTCATTCATATTATGAGCTAAAATTCCTCTCTGAATATCTCCAAGAATATCCGATAGTGTGATCATGTTCTTCACTTCCTCTCATTGTATCCGGGGGAGGTTTTCCCTCCCCTTTCCCTCTATGCAGCTTTCCTGTCCTTTTCAAAATACTGATTCATCAACGCTACCAAAAAGTTAAGCTTTTCGCGCACGACATTTGTATCTCTTGTTGACTTATACTTTTCATTTATTGAATTCCAAGACTTTCCGTCAACCTCTGTATCATTTCCACCATTGACGAACCATTCAATAAATTTTTCAAAATCGCCATCCGATTTTCCAATCTCTAAAAATGCCTTAAATACCGACACGAAAATGTGTGCATGTTTAGGGTTGAATAGCTCTCTAGCCCCCGGAGTGACATTCAATAAAGTCATTCTTGTAAGAAGGTTATCCACTGTTTCGAAATCTTGTAAAGTTGCATTTTCATTCAACCATTCGAATCCTTTTTGTGCATCCTTTTTGAAATTTTCCGGATAATTACAGAGAATGACTGTATCCATTACAACCCGTTCAATCGTCCCATTGATTTTTCCTTTTCCTGTACAGCTATAAACGTCCAGGAAGAACCGATTCTGTGCTATTTTCCGAATGTCCGCCGCGAAGTTGTCAGCATAAGTAAATGCTTTCTGATTCGTATTCATTGCCTGATGATTATTGTATTTCCGAACAAGTTTAGAAATCTGAGTTATATCGCAGTCCTGGTGAATTGCGGTTTCCAACTGATATTCGTTGAACATATCCTGTAATTCTTCCGGCAACTTGCCATAGGTTTTTCCACGAATATCACATTCCGCAGTTTCCCAAAGGATTTCCCCTTCTGTATCTCGCTTTACGTTTCCACTTTCATCCAGTGCTTTCCGCTGATAGGGAACCATGTATTCATCTAACTTCCGTGTAATCGCTTTATTTCCATACCGAAACAATGCAAGGGAGCTAGAACGCTGAAGGCCGTCAATAATCCATGATCTCGTGATTCCAGAGCTTGTTTCCTCTCCCAAGATAATGGGTGGAATATAACCGTCCGTCAGAACTGTATAAAGAAGCTCATTCACCATATTTGCATTCCACTGGCCGGAAAGCCGCTGACAGTCCTGGTCTGTACGGATTACCTCTTTTTCCATTGCTTTCAGATACTGACCTAAAGAATAAGTCTGTTTTCTAATTTTTTTTGCCATTGTGATTTTCCTCCCTAAAATAAGATTTTTACATTTTCGTAGCACCGCATGACCTGTAAATTATCGGTATACTGTTTTTCAGAAATATTCAGTATTTCCCTTATTTCCACCGCCTTGAATCCGTCCATCAGAAAATTTAATATGGCGATCTGCTGACTTGACAACTTAGAAAGATAACGCTGTACCTTTTCCTGGAATTTTTCCCTTTCCTGTCGCTCAGTCGCTTTTTCAAATGTATCGAAATCCGAAGGTATGATATCCATCAGACTAAACTCGTCTTCATTCTCAATTGCTGCATCCAGTGAAACCGCCAACTGATTCAGAATCCTTTTCTGCCGGTGTCTGTGCGTCAGTTCCGATTTGAATTTCTTCTGTAGGCATGAATACAGAAATGCCTCAAAACTAATTCCGGTTTTCGGATCATAACTATTGTACGCTTGCCATAAAGTGAGATTTGCAATTGAATAGAAATCGTCATAGTCAGCCCCCGTCAATGGCTCATTAAACCTCATAAAGATTGACTTTGACATCTTTTTCAGTTTCCGCATGTCGTTCTCACAATATGGTTGTAACAATGTAAGGTCTTTTTCCATTGTTTCAGTTCCTTTCTTGAATCCCATGTATTGATAAGTTGCTTTTTCAATGGCCTATTGAAAATGGGCGTACAAGGAATCGAACCTTGTATAAAAGAACCATCCACCCTATGTAACTACTTTCTGACTTCCTTAAGCTTGTCTTCATACCATTTAATGGAACCGCCCTTGAAGTGTGTTTTCGGCTGTAAGATTACTGACCTTCCTATCCTTGTAACAACTCCATTTTCCGTAACGGTAGCAAACTGTAATGTCTGTTTTTTCATGATCTCACCTCCCTTCTTACCACTCATTAAGCGTTACTTCTTTAGATTCGTGATCAATTTCAACCTTGTAACCGTATCCGTAATCATCCCAGTACAGATTACCAGTATTGAAATTTTCCCAATTTATACGGCTTTTCTCGTCTTTCAATGTCCGAGATACATCCGCCAGAGCTTCCGGACTTCCGTTCACTTCATAGCCATATGCTTTCATGATCTCACACCTTCCTATATAACCGCCATCAGCTTTTCACTCTCTCGCCGTGCGTGTTCTTCCTGCCAAAACTTCTCAACGTCCGCTTGTATCCTTGCTTCATGATCTTGTTGCATCTTGAAATCAAATACGTTGAATACGGAATACCACGGAATACATATCCCACACTTGCCGGAATAACCGATACAATGATTTTTCCTGCGCTTCATGGACTGTAAGAAAAGCTGCTCTTTTCTCTTTAATTCCTGATAATCATCAGCAAGCTCATAATCAAATGTCACCTGGATAGCCTGGACGCTGAACCCGTCATTGTAATAGTACGGATTGCCGTAAGCTACTTTCTTGTAATCAATGCCGTTCTTCTTTAAGAATTCAATGATATTTTTCATAATCTGTCTCCTTTCTTCTGGCTACCTCCCACCCGGTAAAGAGTGGGAACGCTTAGAGCTTAAAACCCTTTTTATAGTCGCTCTAACGACTTATTTGATTCTCAATACACCGAAGCTTGTAACCTTCTCAAATGGTTTCAAGTCATCCCCTAAAACCACCTTAAGCTTGTCCTTGTCAAGGTTCGTCCGGCTCTGTAATTTGTATGTAACTTTTGCCGTGTCCGTGAATTCTGTATCAAGGTTGTTTTCTACCATGTAGGAAATAATTTCACGTTCAACCGCTTTTAATTCGTTTTCAAGCTCTTCTTTCATTGTCTTAAGGCTTCTTAACTCCTGTACCTTGTTTTCTAATTCATTTTTTGTTATACACATATCTTCTTACCTTCCTTTTCTTATTTTGGTGGCAACCCTTAAAGAATCTTCATGGCTATTGTTTCGCGCTTAGTGGCTACTTCTCACATGTATATTGCTTTAAGTTAATGGGGCTTTTCGGGCTACCCGGTTGCTTATGTTATAGGATTTTTTATATCCCGATCCCCGTATTGGGGATTTCGTCTTAATTCTCAAAGACTCGTCAGGGGATTTATTCAACTACCGTTGTAAAATAATTATCAATTACAATTTTGTCTCCCGGTTTAATTGAGCTTGCATCTACGCATTGACAACCTCTAGGAGAATTGTCTTTTTTCATAAATGTTGAGATACCTCTGTTAATTAAGTTTTGGATTTCTTTCATTGTGATAATGTGTTTCATATTTGTTACCGTCCTTTTGTTTTGGTTGTGAATTAGGTTTCTTATAGAATTCTGATGTATCAGCAACCTCTGTACTACTTGCGTGTCTATTGCCTGCACTCGAGAGGCTCACAGGGACGTAATACAGATTTATGGGTATTGTCAGCCCGGTTACTTTATATGTGGAATCAATTACCACAAAAGGCTAATTTGCTTTGAAGCTACACTCTTATTTCAAGTGATTAGCCTGTATCGGATTTTCACCCCGGAAGTTTTCAGCCGCCTCCGGTCGCTGTTGGGAAACTCTGAGCAATTCCAACCTTGCTATTTAGGTCTGTTTTGTTTGACCTTGTAGCTATATTATATATTAGTACCAATATAATTTCAAGACGTAATATTTCACAATTATATATTAGTACTAATACTATATTTTGTATATATGTACCAATATACACTCATTTATTGCCTTGACACCGTTATATATAGGTGCTAATATAGAATTGTTAAAAGAGAGAATATATAATTATATGAATATATAATCGTTAAAAAGAGGAGGTTTGTACAATGAGTGTATCAGAAGCGCAAAAAAGAGCAAATAAGAAATATTTTAATGCAAACTATAAACAAGTAAAATTATCAATGCCAAATGAAGAGGCCGAAGCATTAGAAACACATTGTATCAATAACCATTATTCTAAAGCTGGATTTATTAGAGAAGCTATAAAAGAAAAAATTAACAGAGAAAATACACAAACATAAAATAGGCATGAAAAATATGTCTATTTTTTTACCCCATTTTGTATATTGGTGCTATTATACATATTTACTATATTCACTATGTTATTTTTGGTAATTATCACATCTTGAAATTATATTGGTACTAATATATAATTATCTCAGAAACCAAAACAAAAAGCACCTTGACAATTGAATAGACTTTACACCCCATACGTGATATAATAGGCACTACAGAGACAACGAAAATGATCACGGGAAGGGAAGTGATAACATGGCATTGACGAATGAAGATTTATTAGCAATCTCTCATCTACTGGATACGAAATTAGATTCCAGGTTGAAACCGATTGAAAACAGGCTTGACAAAATCGAAAACAAAGTGACTAATATTTCATTATCACTTGAAAACGATATTCGTCCAAGTCTGAACACAATCGAAAGATGTTACACTGATACCTATGAACGCTATAAAGATTATGCGGACAAGATGGAGGCGGCATTTTTCGATATTGAACTCCTGAAAAAGGTTGTAGCAGAGCACAGCGAAAAGCTACAGAAAATCTCATAACAACCACATAAATATCACTAAAGGGTGTAAGGTCTATTGAATTGTCAAGGGCTTTACACTCTTTTTATTTATGGAGGTTGAGAGGATGAAAGCATATAAGACATACTTCAAAGACGTTCAGACACTGGACGAATTGAGAAAACAGTACAGGGATTTACTTAAGAAGTATCACCCGGATAACGAGAACGGAAGTGTTGAGATCACACAGGAAATCAATGCAGAATATGAAAGACTATTCAAAGTATTGAAAGACAGACACACACGGAAGCATGACAGTAACACGGAAGGGACGGAAGACAACGACCATTCATCATATGACAATATGAAGTACAACTTTGAGGAAGACGAGCTTTTAAGGGAAACACTTCAGAAAGTCATTCACTTGTCTGACATCACAATTGAGATTATAGGTAACTGGATATGGATAAGCGGAAACACTTACCAGTACCGCAAGGAATTAAAAGAAATGGGCTTTAAGTTCGCCGGTCAGAAAAAGTGTTGGTACTGGCATTCTGATTCTTTCAAAAAGAAGAGCCGTAAGAAACTGTCAATGAATGACATTCGTAACTATTACGGCTCTACAGAAGTTGAGACAGAGGGAAGGAAAAGATTACAGGCATAGAGATAACAAGGGTGTAGCTTATTGGGTTGCACCCTCACAATATATAAAAGTAAAGGAGATAACAGACATGAAAAGAAGGATAGTAAGCGCATTGATTGGAGTAGCTACAATATCATTAGTTGGACATGGTAACATGATAACAGGTGAGACAGTGAAGGCAAGTAAGGCAGTCAGCGGAATAGCAAGCGGTAGCTATTTGAATATGATAGACCTGGATACAGTGACCGGCTACAATGGAACGGCAAGCGGATTACAGCTTTATACAGCGGACGGAATCGGCTACTACCTGGAAGCTGAAAACATTCAGAGCGGAAGGACGCAATTGTATTACACGCTGACACAAGAGGACTTTGACGCACTGACACCCACACTTGAAAACAGAAACGGCAAGATCATTATTGAGGTATCGAACGGCACTGTATCAGATTCAGAGGGAAACGGAACGGATGATTGTGGATACTACAGGCATTACGATTCAGAGAAGTTTTCGCCTGGTGATTATGTTCAGAGTGTATTCATCTATAACCCGGAAACGAATAGTGTTGATGATATACTGTACAGGGTTGACACACTCATTGAATAATACGATGACGGCAGCAGTCTGATAATTACGATCAATGAATTGTGACGCAAAACAGAAAGCCCGGGCAGATTGATAATACAGTCTGTTAAGGGCTACTGATAGGATACTCATGTTACTGTATATCTTAGGACTTTAGGCGCGTTTTTGGGGGCTGTTTTGGCTTGTATTGGTATGGGTGTAAACTTGTAAGGGTATGGGTGTACGATGAAAAATAAGGGTAATTTTTGGCAATTTTGTGCTATCATGGGGGAGTGGTGCGCCTAATAGTAGTAGGGGGTACTTAACATTTGCGCGAAACTTTTTCGTTTACAGATGGGGCGCATGTATTGCACTCACACCTCACCCCAATTTTCAAATTATCACCGAACAACTCAGACAGTGACATTTTGACACAGCTATTGATTTTACAAAATCTTCTTGTTCATTAGGTGACATATATTTGATAAGTGCAATAGCAGTAGTGGGGGCAAGTATACCCGTTTCAACCCAATCTTGTAACTCAGGAACCAATTCTGTGAGTTTTTTATAATTTTGAAGAGTATCCACTGAAATGCCAATCATATCTGCCAATTCTTCCTGTTTGGTTTTTGCATTATCCGAAACTTTCGGATTTTGCTCATATTGATTTGAACCATTACCTTGATGGATTCCATAAATCCTTTCCAATTCCTTAATACACCTCCCTAACTTAATAGGGTTAGGATTACCAATACCTCTTTGGCGAATATTAGTTTCAATGAGATCTTTAGTTCAGATGTCAAAAATCTTAATATCCTAGGGGATGCCTTTTTTAGACACTCCCTTGTAAGCTGCTTATAGTTTTAATCCTTAACACACATTCTTATACAATTTCAAAGATATCATCGTTTCACTTACCATCTTCACTTTTCATGATCTTCTATAATCAGTTCATCAATGCTAATACCAAACAATTCCCCAAGTTCAATCAACACATCAAATGTGCATGTCCTTCTTCCGCTCTCATATAAGGATATCGCCTGATGTGTAACTCCTAACTTCTCAGCTAGTTCCCCTTGGGATATATGATTCAGTTTCCGGTAATATTTTAGGTTCCTGGCGAAGTTGTTTCTTGTATCAGCGTTTTCTTTCATGATGAATGTCATATTCTCCTTTAATCCTCAAATACTATATACATCCTTTATGTATTCGTAATTACGAAGATATTCAATTAACAGAATACCATTTATTCTATTGAATGTAAAGAGGGGATAATACGATATGATAGACTACTCTCCATTTTGGAAAACCTTGGAAAATTCAGACGAAAACTGGTATACATTGACTACAAAACACCACATGTCCCATAGTACGCTGCACAGACTGAAACACGGCAAAGATATTTCCATGAAAACTGTAAATGACCTTTGCCGTATTCTGAATTGTGAGATTGGTGATATCTGTAGATATGTAGCTTCTGAGGATGACCAAAAGCTCTGATTGAAGAAAAAACAGACCATTGAACACCACTACGCTCAATGATCTGTGTAGAATCCTTAATTGCCGTATTGAAGAGATATGCCAGTATGTAGAATATGAACAGAGGTTATAAGGATTATTTTCTTTTTGAGGATATTTACCATCTTAATCCTTATTTTTTACAATTGCTAAAATTAATTTTTTCACTATCATTCCATAACTTCTCAATTTGTTCTTTATATGTATCATACCATTGTTCACCAAAATGACACACATAATATGGACATAGTGCTGGATCTTGTTGATAAAGATACTGTTGAACATAAATCTTTCCATAAGATTCATTTACATCTATTCCAACTAATGCCAATGGCATTACTGAATTAATACACCGTACTTTGATTAAATCTGGCAAATCCATTGAGTAAAAGTGTTTCTTTGTCAATTGTATATGAGATAACAACTCATCTTTATTTGCATATGATAATTTAGAACATTCATTAACTAAATTCTCATCTTCTTTCGTCATCAACAAACGTACTTCTATTTTATTATCAGTACAATTTACCAAAGATGTTGAAATTGTTGCAACCAAAGACGCACCTGATATAAATATACTTTTTTGGGCTTGATTTACCTTTTCTTGAAGACTTGTTCTACTGATAGTTATAGAACTAAATGTTTTCATTGTTAATGATTCTATTTCAAATTTTATTTTATTTTTTTGAACATATAAATTTAATTCTTTATGAAAAATTTCTTTAAATTGGTTTAATCCTGTATATTCTCTATATAAACTAGTTTCCTTATATCTTTCCTTTATTTTTCTAAGTTTTCTTAATTGATCTATATCTAATTTACTACTTTGAATTCTTTTTAATGAAAAGAAAAGAAAGATTTGCTTATTTAACTCTAATAATCTTTCAATTTCTTCAATTGTACCTGATATCTCATTTTCCGTCTTCTCTCCTACTCTATTCCAAAATATAGCAACTGCCATATCACATTCATCTACAAGTTGCCAATTAATTTCTTCTTGTGGCGATCTTCCCATACTAGAATATGTACCTATTTCCCAATCTTCAAACCTAAAAATAATATTGTTTTCATAGCTATTAATTCTATTAAAATCCTCTATTTCTTTTTTAATAAGTTCTTTCTCCTTTTTTATGTCTGACGGACACGAAACAAGTATTTTATATTCCATTACTACTCTTGACATATAAGAACTCCTTCAAAAATAATTTATATTTTCAACTCTAAACATCGAATCTTGCATAATTATACCTTCCCTCCCCACTCTTCGACAATTCCAGACATTCCCCACTACAACACATCCATCCCTCTACACAGCATATCAGGAAATTTCTTCCAATCCTTCCATTAATCCACCCCAAAATCCCAACATCCACGTAAGTTTTTCTCTCTAATTGTGTCTTTATAGTTAGAAGGACAAAATAAAATACAGAGGACAAGACACCATGAACTGGATACAAGAGCTTTCATCAAACACCGCCTTACATGACAACATTACATCTTTTATGAATCAGTACGGCATGCCGGGCTTAGAACAAGCTCTGCAACTCTACCGTGATATGCATCAGACTTACATCTGCAAGACAAAAACATCCATATCGCAAATAAACATCTATGATATTTACTACATGGAAATCAACCGACACAATATAGATGTCCATACTGAACATGGAATTTATCATAAGTACGGATCACTGACTAATGAGCTTAAGATTCTGTCTCCCTATGGTTTTATCAGATGTGCACAGAACCGAATTGTCCCCTTAAACAAAATACGAAATATACAGAGTAATACCATTACTCTTGTCAATGGGATACAGATTCACATGACCAGGAATTATGCGTCCAGGGTAATCATTGCATTTTCCCAATGTAAGCCATCCAAGAGATAAACTAAAAAAGGACTTAACCAAGACCTTTTTATCCTGATTAAGTCCTTTTTATTAGTTCTTTACCTCAAATAGCAATATCCGTCTGAACAGTGTACCTCCCCTTTTCTGTCCATTCCTGACAATATCCCACTGATCTGATTCAGCGTTACATCCGGATATTTCTCTTTTACTTCATCAATGATGTCCTTGTTTCTTTTCTTTAAAATTTCTTTGATTTCTTCAACCACCATTTGATTTTTTTCTGCCTCTAATTTGCTCATTATAAAACCCTCCTTAAAATTTTCTACACATTGATATACAAACTTACCCCCTATTTCATCAAGTGTTTTATTACATTTTTTGAATTTTCAGCGATTAGCACAATTTTTATCTTCTATTTTTGTGCATATTTAGTCACTTTTCGTTACAATATGTAGCGTAACATAGGGGGCTATATTTACATCCAAAAAAATTCAGGAACCCCCATATCCAACCCATACCCTCTGAAAAATCGTAAAAAAATAGGGCACATCAGACTTTTACATCCGATATGCCCTATATGTTCTTTATTTATCCGGTAATGTTTTATCCATAAAATGTATGTATAATTCTTCTATTCTATCCAAATCATCTGGATGAAGGTTGCCTATTTTAAAAATAAAATCGTCCGGTTGTAAATTCATCACTTTAGATACCCTGGCAGTAGAAGCCAATCGTAAATTTGCCTGTTGCCAATACAAAATTGGTGTATCATATGGATCTTCACTCCTTACTGCGTGCTTTGTAATTTTTACTGACAAAACACCCAAGTTGTCTTCATCTAAAACTACAACTGGTCTATTAATAGTCTGATTTGGATTTTCTTCTAAAGGAAATTCAACAAACCAAACTTCTCCTTCACAAAAGTTTCCCATTTTACATCTCCATATTCTTTTGTTTTTTTAGTAACTCAAATAAATCGTCCCATTCCGATTCATCCATCCACTCATCATCTTCTGCAATGACAGGACGACCTTGTTTGTTATATTTTGTATTAGCAGTTGCAAAAGAATATGCTTTTTCTCTATTAACTTCTAGATATTGTGCCAATGCTGACATAAGATCATCCTCCTTTTTATAACATTTATCATATTTCAAGTACAATAATCCCCCAGTCTTATTTTGTCGAAAACTGGGGAAAGAACAAATAATTTGATTTCTTAGTTGTATTTTACCATATACCCACCCCATAAGCAAACATTTTTTAATATTATGCCCTTATTCCTTTATCCATACACTTTAATACGGATTTACTTCAACTTGCACTAGCTTCTCATAAATATAATGCGGTATCTTCTCTTTATACTCTGCTGCCGTCCTCAGTATATTTGCCTGTTTCATCATTTTATATTCCTTAAATGCTTCTTCAGCGGTATCCCATTCAGAAAGCTGTATTGACTTTTCTGTCCCCGTAAAAGTAATACAACTGTAGTATTTCTTTGTTCCCCTATTATACTTTACTCCCAATGGTAGTACATCTTCCGGGGATTGGCCATCCATATAATGCTTTTTACAGTTAGACAGAAGTGAATTCAATCCCTGGGGCAGTATACAGCAGAAATCCGGATGGTACATTCCCGAACCGTCCCCAAACAAATCCTTATCTACCGCCATGGATTCCCCTTCACACTCATAGTAATGCTCCAAGTACCATTTTACAAATGCTTTCGGATTTTCAAGCCATTCCTTGCACATGGAAGATTTATTATAGCATCTTCTAATATGATCATTGTCCTCTGTTTTTCCACATCTTGCATTAATCCCGTTATATACCGTATATGCGCAAAAATTTGCTTTATTTTCGTACTCAATATACTCCTGTTCAAGATTTAATTCCTGCCATGTGACAGTACCTGCTCTCAGCTTCTTATAATCTTTTTCTGTAACCGTAATCAGATTCTTATACCAGTTATTTGCTTCATCACCGTCTTTATGCCATACTTTTTTTCTCCCCTTATATTTGACAAGAAATGTTTCAGCTACCAGTTCTGCCGGGTTTGTCTCCCTTCTTATCCTGTATTCATTTATAAAATATACCCGGTTCTCGTCTGATTTCTGTAATTCCTCCAAAAAACTGTTGCACTCTTCTACTGGTGTACCGATATCAAAACATTTATGACCCCGTGTATATAAAGACTTTTTGGTTTTTCTTTTTGTTTTCGGCTTGATATGGCTTCGTATTTCCCTCTCAATTTCAAAAACCGTATAATGACATTTCCCCTGTTTATGCTCATAGAACTTATCTTTCTTTGTGCAATTCAGATTATTGACACATCTCCCATAGTTACTGATCCAGTAATTTTCAGTCATGTTTACACGCACGAATACCTCAAATGCATTTTTCAGCCTGTACTTTATCGGATGTTCTACAGGTTTGCACTGATCCTTTGGTATCTGCTGTAAGTCTCCATTCTCGTCTAAAATAAACTGTAATTTTGGTTCTATATTATCTGTAATAGCTTCTGTATTCATTTCCCTTTCTAATCCTTCCTATGATAATTTATGGCATTCGTTTCAAAACGAACGCTAAAAAGCATCCTGTAATGGACGCTCTGATCTATTTCAATATTCTGTTTTATATTTTATTCCAATGACGATTTCTCATTTCTGCGTAATCGTGATTGTCCACCGTGGACAACCTTTCTTATTTTTGAAACGCACACCCCCAAATTTTAGGTGTGAAAAAGACCATTGATTTTATTGACATGAAAAATGTCATGGGCGAAAGCCATAACAATTTTGTTTTTGATTTAGGATATACACAAATGCAGATTGCATAATTTATTATACTGGCAGCAGTTACACCACCATAGGCCAACAAACTGAGGGTAGTACAAAATTTTGTCCCCCTCAGAGTAAACCACCTATATTAATGAATTCCAATTCATTCTAAAATAATGCCAAAAAACTCATGATGTTCTTCACCATGAGATTCAATGTCAGTTTTTATTGGCATATCCAATATTTCCTCTAAAGAATAGTCCTTTACAGCATTAACAAGACTACGCTTTTTCTTTTCCATATTTCTTTTCTTCTCAGCCTTTTTAGTGAGATAATCTACCACACAAGGAATACGATCAAATACATCCTCATTTTTGATTTTGTCAATAATATCATCATACACGGCAGTATTTTCATCTGTATCTTTTAATTTCTTCTCATTACAGATATTCTTTGAATGAATATATTTATAAGTTCCAATCAGTTCACTCTCTGAATAATTGCCAATGTACTTATCAAAGTCCCTGGTCAATAGATTATAAATTGCAGCATATCTCTTATTTTCTTTGGATTTTTCTGCTCTTACAAGTGTTTCTCCCTCTTTCAGCTTAAAAGTAGCCACATATTCATTAGCGAACTGGATAATCCATTGCCTGTCCTCATATCTGCCATAATGATTGGAAAAGCTCATGATTTGTCCTGTTTCCGTATTTTTCTTATTCTGACCATGACGATAAGTATAAATAATTTTCTCTGTTTCAAGGATGGAATTATACTCAATAGCTCTTGCTTTTGTTATTCCACACCAGTCAGACAATGTATCTAATGTCATAAAACCAACAAAATCCGTATGTTCAGCACAACCTACAGAATGATCATATGTACCTTTATCATGACAGATAGAACTAATCAAGATAATAAAATATCTCAGTATGGCGAAATGATCTTTCTTTGTATCAATATTCATGATTCTGTGTACCTCTTCAAGTGTAATTACAGAATAGAATATCCCTTCTTCTGCATTCCGTTCAAAATGAAGGTTGCTCATATCAACAATATATTCTGTATTTGAATATGCATCTGTTCTTTTAATCAATCCCTTTTCTTCAAGTGAATCCAGAGCTGTTTTAATATGATTTACAGTTCTTCTTGAAACCCTCAAACTATTATATAGCTCAAACACAATTAAATTGTAAGACACATACTGTAATTCTTTTTGAATATCATATAAACTTCTCAATGCTACATAAACCGCAATCTCATAATTATCAAACTTCAGATTTTTTATAACCGTATTATTTAAAAACAATTTCTTCATAAATAAAAATTACATTCCTTTCCAAAATCACAATATAACCCTAAATAATCATTAAAATATCTATAGAGTACTTAATTACGCCAGTAATTGAGTACGCATTTATTAATCTTATATAATAAAATTCATCACATATAATAACAGTATCAAGTTGTACGTTTTCATGTACGATATAAGTCATTCCAGTGGAGTAGAATGTACATCAAACTGTACGACTTGATACCACGGTGAAATTTCACACAATTATCACACCTTATTTCAAGTTCTAATTACTATTCCTGTACTGGCTGTTTCTGCTCGTCTTCTAACTTTATCAAATCCAGTGTATTGAAATATCCCTTTGTACCGTAAAATACCAAAAAGAATCCTCCCGTTTTTGGATTAATACCGCAACCAATAGGAAACATCCCCTTCTTTATTAATTGATTGCTCTGTTCAATGTTATAGTTGTAAATTACTTTCCTTTTGTTCATAGGTTGAACCTCCTCTAAATAATCATTAAATAATATTTCTATATTTACCTTCTAAAAAATACAACTTTTTATATGTGCATCTCAAATGTTCAAAATTGGAATTCTTAACAAAAATGTATAATTTGAGCAGCTTGCTGCGAAAACTCAATATGTATTCTTCAATGTTCTTTTTTACTTCTTTCTCTTATATTCTTTTATTTTCTCCAATAAATTTTCATTTTTCCTAAAAATAAACACACTTCTCTTACTACTCTTTCTGTTAAGCTTGATATCAAATGTCCTTATCTCGCAAAGACGTTGATTTTCAGAAGTATGCACCTGACGCATACCTTGTTTCATGTCAATAAAATCAACATTTTCATAAAATTAGCCTAAGTACCATTTTGTACACAAACGTGTTATTTTTTTCAAATCCTCCTAGGACAAGTGCTCACAAATGTGTACATTTCGGTACTACTACTAAAGGAGATCCTGTTTACTAAAAGAGATCCATTTGCACCTCTAACGAGGTAGCCTTTTTAGTTTAGTTTATTGATTGTAACTTCTCCATCTCCTTTTATACAATTACTCCTTTTCCATAAATCACTATTATTACTATTCTCCAAAATCAACCTATATTTCGTTTCAACGAAATAACTATCCATTATTTACCTTTTATTTCGGTATAACAAAATTTCTCCAAGGTATGTAGAACTTCTACACCCCTGTTCATACTGTAAATGGACTGATGGACTGAACCTTTCATTCAGCCCATAACCTATCTTCTCTCTATTATTCAGTTGTTATATATCAAAAATCTCATAGTGCAAAATTGCGCTGTATGGTTTTAGGGTATCCGTTTTACTACTATATACTTCTTCTATTTTCCAGGGCTTCAATCACAATTACATTCTTTGCTTCTTCTTTATCCGTCTTTCTGTTGATGCCTACACCAAACTCCACTAAATATCCACGTTCCAGTGTTCTGTCCTGTATCTGAGACACATGCACAAAATAACTCTGTCCGTCTACCTTGGACTTAATAAATCCGAATCCACGTTCTTTGTTGTATTTTGTGACAACTCCCCACATTCTTTCATGGTTAACATGGTTATTCACTAATCCGCTCATACTTCTTTTCCCCTCTGACATGCTGATCCACCTTCTTTGAGATATTGAATTTGATTACCCTTCTCTCCGGAAGACGTATGAGCTGATTGTTAAACGTGTCATGTGCTATCCTTCCTTTTCTAATATTGGATACAAAGCTGCCGAATCCTCTGAGGTTGATGTCTTCCCCATCAATCATGCACTGTGCTATTTCTTCAAGAAAAGTGTTAATAATACGCTCAATATCATCATATCTCAGTCTTTCCTTGTATCCCTGCCTTCCTGCATTTACCTTCTCCCATACCCTTCTGATCAGTTCTGTTTTCAATGTCATTTACTTATTCTCCTTTGCTTCCAGATATTCGATTACTTCTTTCGCTGTTTTATTAAATTTGTTTCCATATACCGCTTTCTTGTCATTCTCATTTTTAAAGACTGCATATCCGCTGACCTTAAAAGGATGATTCCTTGTACTGCATTTCTTTACGTAATATCCTTTCTTTGCAGCTAACTTCTTAATGTACTGGGGCATCTTCTGTTTGTCTGCATGGTCGCGCCTTTTCTGTTTGATTTCATCTATTGTCATGGTATTTCTTATTTCCTTGATCCATGGAAGAAGCTCCTTGAATCTCTCGTCTGATTTACTGGTAAAATCATTGCCCCACCATTTTCCCCATAGCTCCCATAAATACTTTTCCGTGAACTGTGCTTTCCGGGATCTCTTGTACCAGTAAGCCATAATCCATTTTTTCTCACTGAAGAAATGAATCTTCTTTCTGTTCTTTGTTCCCTTTGACTTTGCTTCTGATGTCTCTGTTGTCTTTGTCCCTGTTGTTACGTTTGTTTTGTTTGTACTTGTCTCTGTCATCTTGCATGACCTCCTTATTTTTTTGTGCTTGAAAATTCTAAAGTCGTAAAATACAACCTTTGAAATTACTGTTTTATTCTAAGTGCCCTGGATGCCCTATATCTTAGGCTTAAAACGCGCTGTACGGCTCATACAGGCATCCTGTGGTGGAAGGTGAGGATTTCCTGTCCCCTTACCTATTCTTCTGTATTCAGGCACTAAAATAAGCCTCACAATCACTTCTATAGTAACTGTGGGACTTATCTTAATGTCCGAGTGTGTTTGGTTGTAAGATTTTTTTCCATATTAAGGCTCTTTTTAGCACTGTTGTAAAAGTGTTGTAAATCTGATCTGTGACATCCCAAAAATGCCGTAAAACTAAGGGTTTTCAGAGTTTTTTCAACTTACAGTTTTGTAAGAACACAGAGAAACAACTTCCCTTCCCATATTCAGAAACAGCCTTGATATACCCCTTCTCCTTTTCCAGTATCAGGTTCGACAGGTACAGACCAATACCGGATCCTTCCACATTCTCCACCTCCGGACTTCTGTAAAACCGCTGAAAAATATCCGTCAGCTCCTCCTGCCGGATTCCATTTCCGTTATCCGCAATCTGAATTTCCGTGTATATCTCATACGGCCAGACACGAATGGATATCGAACCGCCTTTCCCCGTGTATTTGACAGCATTTTCCAATAGGTTGACAAACACCTCTGCCGTCCACTTCCGGTTATGATATAACCGCCTGTCCTCAAACGGCTCCATAATAAGCCTGATTTCTTTTTTCTCCAGCTTTTCATAAACCGCATCCACCGCGTCCAGGATTGTCTGCCTGATATTTGTATTATTTACTTCAAATTCGTCAATATTCTGTTCCAGTTTCACCATTTTAGACAGAGAACCCACAATCCAGTTAAACCTTTCTATCTGTCTGTTCATTTTATGATTTAGGTGTCAAAAGGTACGACCTTTTTGAACGATAACTGTTCTTTGAAAACTGAATATATTGTTGTAAAACACTGTATTTTCCATTCATTTCAAGTATAATGTAATCAGCAAGAATGATT
>CAJTIU010000055.1 GCA_910576335.1 Lachnospiraceae bacterium | reverse complement strand
TTGAAACAAAACGGAAAATATACCCGGACTTAGCAGCTTCTTAACAGCCACAAGAAATAACCGCTTTAAAAGCCTGCCTTTTTGACAGGTCGAATACTTGTGTCCAAATTTATCCTTTGATGTTTTTTATTGATGTTCTGTTAAGAGAATATCATATCCATGTATGATAATATAAAAATCTCCAAAAAATAGGAGTGCCGAAGCACCCCCATTTCCTAAACCCTCTTGCAAAATCCGCAGTGTTGGTTTATAATCATCATAGAAGCCGAAGGATTCTAGCACGTCCGACGGTTGTACAATCGGAAACGAGTAATCAATTTTAGTAAAACAAACGGATCACTGGCTATTCTCTATTCGCAGTAGAGGATAGCCTTTTCCGTTACTTGCGGTTGTGTTTATTGTCTATGTATGTCAAAGCTGCAAAGATCACCAGCACCAACGTAAGCACTTCTAACGTATTCATACCGACCTCCTTTCCGTTTCCAGAAAGGACAACCGCAGACTATCCCTACTTGCTCTAATCTGACTAAAAAGAATTATATCACGTTCTGTCGAATAATGCTATAAAAGTTTCACGATAAATTATTCCGCCGCTTCCAGTGCGACCTGTGCAAATTCTTCATTGCTCATGGCTTCCAGCTTCCCCAAGACCTGCCCTGCAAGCTCCACCATGTCACTGTCCTGTATGTGCGGGATCACGTTCTTTATATCGGCAACCATGCCCATTCTGTCCTGCCCCTCAAACACACACATCAGATTGATTTCTTCCACTGTAAATTTATCCATACGCTTATATCTCCCTCTCTGTTTTTTTCTCTGTACCCTTTTCCGAAACTTCTTTTCCCGGCTTATCCCTCTGCTCGATGACCGCCTTTTTCTCCGCCAGCTTTTCCTTTATGGAAATCCTGCCCGCCTTGCGTTCCTGCTCTGCTTTCGGCTTCTCATTGTTCAGAACATTATCAATCATGTTATAGTTACATTCTTCCAGTTCCTCAATCTTCGCAAGCGGTTTATACTCTGCCAGTCTGTCTAAAAGCTCCTTTGCCTTCCTTGCACTCTGTACGCCTTCACTGTCATCAAGCTCCGTCCCTTTCCCGAATATATCCGTTATGCCTTCCCTCATGCTGTCTGAAATCATGGCATTGAGGAAATCATTCAGATATTCCGTGTTCCCGTTCCTGATGTCCTCTGCGATATTCGCTACCTGCGCTTCCCTGTCCTCCACCGTATCATTGTACTGATAGGTGTCATAATCATAAGAAAGCTGGTCTATTTCTGCGGCAAGGAAAGCCGCCTGCCACTTCTCCAGAGAACCCCTCACCTCAATATCCGGCATCTTGTCGATCAGTTCCGCAATGACCGCTACCGCTTTCGGATTGTCTGTAATGTCCGGCACATAATCTAAAATCTCCAGATCTGCAGTCCTGCCCGACACAATATCCATCTGCGTGTCCTCATACGCTTCCGTCCCTTCCGTATGGATGTTGATGCCAATGCTCCGGATACCGTTCATCCTCTCTGGCGGTATCTGGGTAAAAATTTCGATTGCTTCCTCCACGCTCGCTATATCCTCATGGTATTCTCCAAGGTTATGGAACTCCCCGCACTCTGCCACCGTAAGGGTAATCACTGTTTGCTTTTCTTCCTGCGCCTGTTCTGTATTCTGCTCCTGCAGGGCGGCACGTTTTTCCTCAAGGTACGCTTCCACTCCCGGAAGATACTGCCCAAGCGTCCCTGTTTTTCCTTCTGTGATAGGGTTGATGTCAACTTTCACTCCGCCGATGCTGAAACCGTCCTCATTAAAGGTGTTGAACAGGGAATCTTCCCTTTCCCCGCCCCGGTATTCCACAACCACATCAAGGTCAGAATTTTCCTGCTCCAGACCTCTGCATCTGCTCCCGGACACCGCCACATCCACAAGCTCTATGTCCATGTCATACTCGTCTATTTTGGACTGCAAATAGGCGTATACGGTAAGTTCTATATCTTCCTGTGTCTGCCCATTGATGCCATTCCATAATTCCTCTGTCCGGGCTTTAAAATCGGCTATAACCCTGCTTTCCGCCGCTTCCGGCACTTCCTCTCTGATACGTTCCTCAAGATGCTCCATTTCCGCCTGCTCTGCTTTTTCCACCAATCCGTCATAATCAATCGGTATCAGTTCATCATCCGCCTGTATACTGCCTTCCAGAGTGCCCCGGTGTGTCGGCTCTTTCAAGTCTGCCACAATCTCATCAAGTGCCTGTCTGATTGTTATATCTGGATTGTCATACACGCCACCGTCCAACTCCCGGTAATTCATATCATAAATTGTGTAATCATACCCTTCGCTGGCTTCCTGAATACTGATATAGCGGTCTGCCAACTGGAAAGCAAGTTCCGTTTCTTCCCTGCCAATTTCCCTGTCACTGGTATCTATGTATGGGTTTTCCCACTCCATGAACGGTACATCTTCCACGATATGCTTCTGGTTAGCTGTCGGCATAAGGTTCTCCATTTTCCCCTGTTCATAGAGAATGTCAAACCTGTCCATATAAAGGGAAACATCATCAAGACCACTGCTCTTTAGCTGATGCTCAAACCGCTGTTTTACAAAATCCTTTATTTCCTCCGGTGACATTTCCCGGTGAACCCTTACCTTGTCAAAACCGACCTCATCATATAAAGTCTGCAAATCTCCCATGAAGCGGCTGCTTTCCCCCGCCGCCTTGCTATGCGTAAAATCAAGCGAAAGGCAGTTTTCATTATTCCTGACATGGATTACATCAAACTCGCTGCCATTGACATTGACGCCAAATGTTGTCCTTGCCATATCCGGCTTATCTTCCATATCCTTTCCCCGATATTCCGCAAACTTCCCCATTGCTTCCGGAAGGCTGTCAAAACGCTCTAATCTGCTCTTTTCCGGGCTTCCGTCCGCCCATGTGGATAAATCTTCAATAACATAGTAAGATACCTTATCAGCGTCCGGTTCTTCCTGTGCGCTGCCTTCTGCCATTCCCTCCGGCACTTCTGCCGCTGTTTCCATAACAGAATCCTTTTCCTCACTGACTTCCGCTGATAATGCAGTCTCCCTTGTAAACTCTGGCACTTCCCTGTAACCGACAGAATCCACATAATGGCTTGTGTTCTTCCCGTCCTGATGCAGCACCACCACATCGCTAACGGAAAGGGAATGTCCGGTAAAATCTGTCGGGTGGTCTATATTGAACTGGGTATAAATATCTTCAAGGCTCATGCCCTCCCTCAGTTCTCCGGTATAGACCAGAGTGTAATTCTCTCTGGAAACCGGGATACCTTTCATTTCAAGATAATCCATCGACATAAAACGAATATCCCTTGTTTCCTCCGTATCTTTAAGCTGATAGATGCCAAACCTTCCCTCATTGCCATATAAAAGCTGTGCTTCCCGGTTGGGTTCGCTATCCTCTAATTCCTGTTTCATGGACTGAAACTCCAGATAGGCGCTCCAGTCGTCTTTCTGCACACCGAACAGCCCGTCATGCGCCTGTAATGCTGCCTTATTCTCCACAAGTGTTTCTGAACCGTCTGAATGGAGCTGGTACACCGACACATCTTCCCCGAACAGCTCCGATGCCCTGTCCTTTGTCAGAGGAAGCATTTCATTCCAAGAATACCCATATTCGTGCATCTCCGATAACCCCACCATGTCATCCGGAAGGGCATCAATTTCTTTCTCCGCTTCCTTGATTGTTTCCAAAAGAAGCGGTAAATCGTCTTTCTGCTCCGCAAGGGAATATGCCAGGGAAGTTGTCTTATACATATCATCCAGCTTATAAGCGTGGTTCATAATCAAATTACGCTCATCGCTGTCATAAACCGTCCTGTAAAATTCCATGCGGTTAATGAGCTGTTCTGCCTGTACCGTTGCCGGAAGCTCCGAAGCGGCATGGATTTCCTTCCCTGTCATGTCCACATCAAAATCATAGAACTGCGGATAACCGTCATTTACTCCGCCGCTTTTCATGATCGGTACAAATTCAAAGCCTTTTTCCGCCAGATAATCCGTAACGCTTCCATTCCACGCATTATCTTCCACAAATGGCAGGTCATATAAGGCATTTTGTACTTCTGACTGCATATTTGTGATTTTAATGGTTTCATATTCCCCGCTGTCCGGCATGGAAATTCTCACAACCACATCAGCATACTCAATCGGTTTATTTGCCTTTTCCCGTTCTTCCTGCAACGCCTTAAAATCGGTTATCTCATAAGTATCCGTATTGTAAGTGTAATCTAAGTGGTATTCCTCCACTTCCTCGCTCCGCTCATTTCCAAGCAGAGTTACCCATGCCCCGGCTCTTTCAAGGTATGCTTCCACGCTCTGCCTGTCATCGTCTTTCATGGTACGCAAAGAATTAAGAAGTTCTGTCCTCTCCATGCCCTTAACGCTCAAAAGGTCATATTCTGAACGGTCTGTATTCGCCACAAGCAGAATGATGTCCTCCTGTGCCTGTTCTGCAGCACGTTCTTTATCAATCTCCAAAAGCTGTGCTTCAATCCCCTTTATCAGCTCCGAGGAAGTCCGGCGTATCGTATCAAGGGAAGATTTTAACTCCGGCATTTCTTTTCCGCTGCTCCACCCGGCAATATACCCAAAAGAATAGTCGGACGTATCAATCCCGAAATGCTGGCAGACAGTATAAGCGATGCTCTCCGCTTCCACTTCCTTTGTTTCCCTGTCTTTGGCAATCCCTGTTTCCTGTTCAACCTCCTTTGCATGGAGTTTTGCGTGCGCCACCTCATGCACCCCGGTTTTTGCAGTCTGCGCTTCTCCCATGCCCTCCTTAATAGCGATAGGGTGGTTTAAATCAATAAAATATCCTTTCCTGTCACCCTCCATGCCCTCATACCGGATTGGCACAGGGGAAACCCTTGCAAGTGCTTCCATAAAATCCCGGTAACGCTCTACATTCCCATGCAGCTCGCTCACGCCAAGTCCGGGAAGCTCTTTCCCGTCTGTCTGCGAATAATCAAACACTGTGACAACCCGGAAGGCGGGTATCTTTATCTCCACTTCCTCCATGACGGGCATCCCGTCCCGGTCAAGCACAGGCTCATTCGTGACCGGATCAATCTTTTCCTGTTCCTCTTTGATTTTGTAAGGTGAAGGCGCAAGGATACGGATACCCCTCTCGCCCTTGTTCACATGGCGCTCAAAATTCTTCTGCCATGCCTTATATCCGGCAACATACGTCGCTCCCGGACACTGCATCTCGATAAGCTGGATATTGTTTGCGCTGTAATTATGGAATTTTGACATAGTATTCAGGTAGCTTTTGTACTTTTCCCCCTCAAATAATTCCTTCAAGCCTTCCTCCAGCCTGTCCGTTATCTCCTTCACTTTCTGTTTTTCAGTCATGGAAACTTTGTTTACATTTACATCTGCCATCTGGTTAATTCTCCTTTTCCTCCATAAAAACAGAGGACAGACAAGTTTCCCTCTCCGTCCCCGTTCCGGATATTTTTATTTGCAGTTATTTTTATAAACATTCCTCTTTGCTTTTTGGCTTTGCCTTATCCGGCTCCGGCACTTTCCTCTGCCCTGCCTTTTCTTTCATCTGCGACAATTTATCCTTTACGGACACACGCCCTCCTTTCTCCGCTTCCTTCCCGGCATCCAGACTCACAGAAAGCCGATCCAGCTTTTCAAATGCCTTATCTATCCCGTCAATCTTCTTCCGAAGGTTCTCCGCTGCCTTTTTTACAGGCATATTGATTATCCTTGTCATGCCGACACCCTGCTTTTCATCCGATACCTCTTTCGTGCCTTTCCCGGCTAACAGCCTGCCCACGTTGGAAACGCTGTTCCCGATCTGCTTCAGCTCGTCCCCGATGCTGTCAATCTGGTTGGCTGTTTTTTCACAGTCCGTCATCACGTCAACCAGACGTTCCCGGTAATCGGAAAGCATGGACTTCACGCCGGTGATTCCTTTCTGGATAACCTTGCACATCTCCGCTTTTCCTTTTTCCTTAAAGACGTTGACAGTCTGTGCCGCTGTTTCCACCAAATGGTTTCTTACCGCTGTCAGACGTTCCGACAGGCTCGTGATTTTCCCCTGAAGGTGCGCCACTTTATCCATGAGCTTCTCTGTCACAGATTTTGGCTGGTTTTCCTGTATCTGTGAAAGCTGTTCCCGGACTCCCTGTAATTCATCCACCATTGCGCTAAGCTGCATCTGCATACCCGCCACATACCAGAAAATACCCATAAAATCCTGTGACTGCCCGCCCATATCCTGCTGGTTAAACAGTTCTATAAGCTGCTTTAATACCTCATTTTCTTCCATGACCTGTTTTGTGTTCTGTTCTGCTGTTTCCATTTTTCTAATACCTCCGTTTAATTTTGAACACGATAAAAGCAGCCATTTCTGGCTGCTCTCTACATACTACCTTTATTTACTTTTATATTTGAGCGAATACTACTGCTCTTATTTGTTTCGATTTCTGCAATCTAATCCTATCTCCTTCCTGCTTTTATCGCTGTATATATTTTTTAATAAAACATCTTCAACCTAAAATAAAATATTTTTTAAACAATTTCTCGAAAAATTCTTGAATCATCCTTTTTGATTCCGTAATATTCATGAATTCATAACCGCCAAACCTATATACCTCATAACCTTTTAGCTGTAACTCTCTTGTATCAGTAACCATTTCAGCATACAATTTGGGGGAAGATTTATCCCCTTCAGAATAATGCTGTTTACCATCAATTTCAATAACAATTCGTATCCCATTAGGTAACAGCATTAAAAAATCCATTCTCTGGTGAGTATAAACAATACCACTTCCTCTCCAAATCTTTGCATGTGGATCATAATGCAAATACACTTGTGGAATCAACGCCGGAAAATCATTTCTTTCCTCATAAATCTTGTAATAATGAATAAAAAAATCCTTCTCTGGTTGTGAATCCAAAGAGTTAAGTAAACGAGTAAATAAGTCTTGCTGAACATTTTTATTTACCGCCCTAGGCTCCCACCATCTCACAAGGGTTTTCCATGATAAACCATCCGAATTTGGCTCAAAATTATAAAGCAAACAGTTATTTGTATCGCCAACAATCTTTAATTCATTACCAATAGCATCATCAATCACTATATCCGGCTTCTTACCTAATGGCGCAAAAACAAGGTTTTTCATATTACCGCATACGGTGTTTTTCCTATAAACTTTATAAATGAGTTCATTCGATGTTTTTCCAGATACTGCTAATTCAAACCCGTCTGCACTAATAATCTCATTAATTCCTTTTACATATTGCTCCTGCTCCTCCCCTATTCTAGTTTCTGGATTAACCATCTTTTCCAAAAACTTAATTACAGAATTATCACTTATATATTTAAAACTCAAAATGTTTAGCAACATATCTTTGTATGATATATCATCATTTCTTATTACATGCTGCATAATGTAATCCCAAATAGATGCTCTACTAAATGCAAACATCTCTCCATCGTCAAAAGGTTCATCTAAATTCCAAATACCACTAAGTAATTCATCCAATGTCAAATTTCCTTCAAAATTTGGACACATGCCCAGATATTCTGCTAATTTTCTCCGAGTTACAAAAGTAAACTCAAATATGCTATCTCCAAGAAAAGTTTCCATTTGACGATTTAAAGAAACACTCTCAGCATCTTTAACTATACGATATGACAATTCAATTATTTTTTCTTCCGATAATTTTTCTAACCCTGTTTTAGCATATATTTTTTTGCTATGATACGGATCAAGTGTTTCATCAGGAGATATTCCATAGCTTTTCATAACTCCCTCTATTTCATAGCTTTTGTAATTCCAAAAATATTGTGCAAGAATTTCTATTAAACCATCCTTCTTTTTGCCCATATGATTCAACTCCAATCTAGGGATTATATTTCTGCCACCAATATATAACACTGAACGAAATATAGTTATCCCTCCAAATTAGAACCATTTTATCATAAACAGTTTAAGACGTCATTCATTTTCAATCTTGCACTATATTCTTTATAAGGAGCAGCCAAATTCTGACTGCTCCTTATAGTCTACAGACTTTCTTCCTTTCCTTTTCCCTTTGAAATCTCTGGCTTTTCCGGCATTTTCTGTCCATAAGCCTTCTGCCGCATCTCGGCAAGTTTTTCTTTTACGGAAATACGCCCTCTCGGACTGTCTGATAGCACCCGCTCCTTCCCATGCTCCGCCACTTTTTCCGATACCGCCCGGTTAAACTGCGGTCTGAAAGGCGCATCCGCCACAGCTTCCGCATCATGCCCCATTTCCTCTGTATCCATTTCCTCCTGTTCCCCGTCATTCCCCGGCTCATCGTCCATATCAATCCCATCGCCGCCCTTTTCGTCCATGTTTAAAAGGGCATTTAATTCCGTCAGGCGTTCCAGTTTCTCCGCAAGCTCCGCTTCCTGCGGAAATGGCTTTGTAACCTCCACTTTTGCGGTTTCAAGCTGATGCTCTACGTTTTCCAGTTTCTGTGCCACTTCTTCCATTCTCTTACCCATGCCCTCTAAGGCGTTGCTTAACCTCTGTAAATTTCCTAACGGATCAGCGCCGATTTCCACCTCATGGCTGATGCTGCCTTTCAGGTTGACCGTAAACTTGGAAAAGAACGAATCATAGGAAACACTCATTTTAAATCCCTGATACTCCCCGATTGTGACCGCCATATTCGGCTGTTTTGCGCTCCGGCACATATCAATCAGTGCTGCCCCGGCTTCTTTTTTGTCCGTATATACCCGGTTCCCAATTTTTATGGAAAAGGTATCTTTATCCGGGAACTTATTCTGTGCATAGGTCTGAATGTCGGCACGATACCCCGCAAGGCGTTCTTTCATGGAAGCGATCTGCACCGGGTAATGCTTCACGATATTGTCCTCTAAACGGTACTTCTGGCTGGTATGGTTTGCCTTTAACAGCTTTAGCTTTGATACCTGAATATCTAAATCCATCTTTTCCTTTATGTAGGGATTTCCGGTAGCCAGAGCCTTAACCTCGGCATAAGTGAGAGCCGCTTCGTCAATATCCTCACAACTCCGCACCGGGGATTTTGATGTCATGATCTGCCCGATAAATTTCTGCTTATTTTCAATGAGCTGCCACGAATAACTGTCGAATGTCCCTTCCGTCACATACCGGAAAATCTTCACTTTGTCATTCATGTTGCCCTGTCTTAAAATACGACCTTCCTGCTGTTCAATGTCGGAAGGACGCCAGGGCACATCAAGGTGGTGCAGGGCGATAAGCCTATCCTGTACGTTGGTTCCGGCTCCCATTTTTGCGGTTGATCCTAATAAAAAACGAACCTGCCCGCTCCTTACTTTTGCGAACAGCTCCGCTTTCCTTGTTTCCGTATTGGCATCATGGATAAAAGCTATTTCATTCTCCGGCACTCCCTTCGCCATGAGCTTATCCCTGATGTCCTCATATACATTAAATGTCCCATCTCCTTTCGGTGTGGATAAATCACAGAAGATAAGCTGCGCCGACTTCTGCTCTTTGGTCTGCTCCCATATCTCAAACGCCTTATCCACACAGGTTGTGGCTTTGGAATTTTCTTCATCCGGAAGCATATCATTGATTAAACGCTGGTCTAACGCTAACTTTCTCCCGTCGTTGGTTATCTTCAACATATTGTCGATGTTCGGCTGCACTTTCCTGTCCCTGACCGCCTCCGCCCTGTCCGCAAGGAACTGTACCATATCCTGCTGGTATTCGCTCGGCTTTATCACAATATTTTCATAATCCGCTTCCGGCACAGGAAGTTTCAGCATATCCGGTGTCTGAATATCAGCACTCTCTTTAAATAACGCAATCAGTTCCGGCAGGTTAAAGAACTTTGCAAACCTTGTTTTCGCCCGGTAGCCTGTACCCTCCGGCGCAAGCTCTATGGCTGTCTGCGTTTCCCCAAACGATGCCGCCCAACTGTCAAAATGCCCCAATCCCAGACGCTGTAAGGTATTGTACTGGAGATAACGCATATTGGTGTATAATTCTGTCATACTGTTACTGATCGGCGTACCTGTTGCAAATGTGATTCCCTTCCCTCCGGTCAGTTCGTCCATATATTGGCACTTCGCAAACATGTCCGAAGATTTCTGAGCTTCCGTCTGTGCAATGCCCGCTACATTCCGCATCTTTGTGTATAAAAAGAGGTTTTTATAATTATGGCTTTCATCCACAAATAACTTATCTACGCCCAACTGTTCAAAAGTCACAACATTGTCTTTCCGGCTCGAATCGTTTAAGCGGCTTAATCTGGTGGAAAGTGACTTTTTTGTTTTTTCCATCTGCTTAATGGAGTAACGCTCGCCATTCTCCGCTTTCAGGGCTTCGATTGCCATTTCAATTTCTTCTATCTGCCTTTCGATCATCGCCATCTGTCTTTCAGTGGAAAGCGGTATCTTCTCGAACTGACTGTGACCGATAATCACAGCGTCATAATCCCCTGTTGCGATTCTGGAACAGAACTTTTTCCGGTTGGCAGGTTCAAAATCTTTTTTTGTAGCCGCTAAAATATTCGCCCCCGGATACAGGCGCAGAAAATCGCTTGCCCACTGTTCTGTCAAATGGTTCGGCACAACAAATAAGCTCTTTTGGCACAGCCCTAACCGCTTGCTCTCCATTGCCGCCGCAATCATCTCAAAGGTCTTTCCTGCCCCTACACAGTGCGCAAGCAGGGTGTTATCCCCGTAAAGCTGATGCGCCACTGCGTTAAGCTGGTGCGGTCTGAGTACAATGTCCGGCGTCATGCCGGGGAATTTTAAGTGTGAACCGTCATATTCCCTCGGTCTGGTGGAATTGAAAAGCTCGTTATACTTTGCACATAAATCCTGCCTGCGCTCCGGATCACGGAATACCCAATCCTTAAAGGCTTCCCTGATTGCTTCCTGCTTCTGGCTTGCAAGCATGGTTTCCTTTTTATTGAGGACTCTTTTTTCCTTCCCGTCCTCCGTCACCACATCAAAGATACGGGTGTCACGAAGGTTCAGGGAATCTTCTAAAATCCTGTAAGCGTTTGCCCGGCTTGTGCCATAGGTCATGTTGACAAGGGCATTTCCCCTGTCCGCATTTTTCCCCTTCACGTTCCACTGCCCGGTCACATTGGAATACTGTACGCCCATTGCCTTACGGTCAAACAGGTACTCCGGCGTTTCAAAGGTTTCACGCATGAAGTCCTCAATATATTTCGTGGAAATCCATGTTGCACCAATCCGCACCTCAATCTCCGATGCGTCAAGCTCCTTCGGCTGTACACCCTCCAATGAAGTTACGTTAATGGCATATTCCGGGTGGTTCTCCGCAAAGGTTCTTGCCACTGACAGCTTCTCCCGCACATTCCCGCTTAAATACTCGTCTGCGGTTTCCCATCCCTCTGTCACCGGGTTCTGGAAGATTACCCCCGCAAGCTCCTTTGTGATTTCTTCCTCGCTTTTACCCGCAAGCTGTGACATATAGGCTAAGTCCACACCCGCCTTTTCACTCAGCGATACCGCCAGCGCTTCACTGGCTGTGTCCACGCTTGTCACAACCTCCTGCTTTTTAATGGTTCGTTTCGTGAACATATCCGCCTTGCCGATGAAGTTCCCCTCATCGTCCAGCCTTTCAAGGGAGCATAACAGGCAGTAACTGGAATCCTGATTGAACGCCCTTTTATTGGTCTGTGAGCTGATAAGACCAAATTTCTTGGAAAAATCATCGTATAGCTGGTTTAACTCCGTCTGCTTGTTATGAATCATATCTTCCGGGTATTCTTCCAACTGGAAATTTATCAACTCCTGCGTACAATCCCGGATTGCTACCATGCCCTTAATCCTCTGTTCCACCTTTTCCGACACGTCCACAGGCTTCATAATGGAATTTTCCCGGTAATACACGGTATCGTCCACAACCGTATAACTGTAATTCTTCACATCCGGATCGGCGGGTATGTTCTCCTTTGCCAGCTCATCGTCAATCTCGTTAAAATCCGCCTGCTCGATGCTGCCCTCCACATGGGAAAGCGCATTTTTAAGCTGTGCCGACAAGGGAAGGGAAGTGTCCGGCAGGCAGGCGCTTTCCATGCCATGCGCCCCGGAAACCATCTCCATTTTCCCCAATACCATCTCCGGGTGGTCTGCAAAATACTGGTTCATCACAATACCGTCTTTTTCCGTCAGATGCACCCAGTCCGGCTCTATATCCATTACCCGGTCACGCTTCTTTAAAAACAGAATATCCGAAGTGACCTCCGTACCTGCATTTTCCTTAAACGCTGTGTTCGGGAGCCTGACCGCCCCTAAAAGCTCCGCCCGCTGTGCAAGGTATTTCCGCACTTCCGGGTTTTTCTTATCCATTGTCCCCTTTGAAGTGACAAAAGCGACAATGCCGCCCGGTCTGACCTTATCCAGTGTCTTTGCAAAAAAATAGTCATGGATAAGGAAATTGTGCTTGTCATACTGCCTGTCAGACACTTTATACTGTCCGAAAGGCACGTTTCCCACCGCAACATCAAAAAAGTCATTGGGATAACTGGTATTCTCAAAGCCTGTTATTTTAATATCCGCATGAGGGTAAAGCTGTTTTGCAATCCGCCCGGTCAACCCGTCAAGTTCCGCCCCATACAGTCTGCTTGCCTGCATTTCCTCCGGCAGACAGCCATAGAAATTCCCGATCCCGGCGGCGGGATCTAACACATTCCCTCTGGTAAATCCCATTTTCCCCACTGCGTCATAGATTGCCTGAATGATGACCGGGCTTGTATAGTGGGCATTTAAGGTGCTTTCCCTTGCGGAAGCGTATTCTTCTGGGGATAACAGGCTCTTTAATTCCTGATATTCATTCGCCCAATTCGCTTTGGAAGAATCAAAGGCGTCGGCAAGACCGCCCCAGCCCACATATTTTGCTAAGACCTCCTGTTCCTCCGGCGTTGCTGTGCGGCGCTCCCCTTCTATTTTTTCAAGGGTGCGTATGGCTTCCACGTTCTGCCGGAATTTCTCTTTTGGAGCAAAACCTTTCCCAGTGTTTTCGGCTTCATTAAAAGAAATGTGGTAATTTGCTGCTGCCGACTTATCAATCTCCGGCTCTTTTTCAGGTGGTTTTTCCGGTTCTTCCTCCATTTCCCCTGTCAGTGCTTCCACATCACCCATAACCTGCCTGATAAACGGATCGTTCTCTAAGGCGTTTTCATCTACAAGCTGCCCGTCCACAATGCCTGCTTTTTCCAAACGCTCCCGGACTGTCTGTGTGTCAATGCCGGGGAAATCATCTTCTTTTCCGGAAACCTCCTTTGTTCCTGAAACTGTTTCTGTTTCCGGTAAATCCTCTGCTGGTAAATCCTTACCTTGTAACTCTCCGTTGAGTTTACCGCAGAAAATATCCGCTTCCTCTGGTGCAGCGAATGTCGGCACTGTGCCATCGCCCGCCACATAATAATCCTGTGTTTCGTTATCCCATACCGTATAAGGCTCTGTAAAGGCATCGGTTGTTTCCGTAACTGTAAAGCGTTCTGCTGTTTCCGGCTCTGGTTCTTCAGATAAATTTTCCGGCTCTGGTTTTGGAGTTTCCTCCGCAGCTTTTTCTTCCTTCTGCTGTTCCGGCTCATTCTCGTAACGTACCGCATATTTCTGTGCTTCCTTCAGCAGAGCGTCCATCTCCACCGCTTTTTCTGTATTGCCGCCTAATGACTGCATCAGGACATAATCGGCGGCTTCTAAAAATAAAGCGTCATAAACCGCTTTTCCCTCTAACCGCCTGTCAGCGTCCTCAATGGCAACCGCCCCGGTATCCTCATTCCAGCCGACCACATCTTTCATGGACAGCGCACCACAGATTTTTACCACAGCGGACATCTCCGCAATCCTTTCCGCAAGCGCCCTGTCGCTTTCTCCTGCTTCATGCTGTGCTTCGGGCTTTTGGGCATCCTGCCCGGAAGTTTCTTCTGCCGGTTCTGGTATTTGAGCTTTGTCCGGCTCCCTGTCACGCTCTATGTACCGCCTTGCCTGGTTGGTAAAACCGTCCAGCACAGCCGGGTGGGAAGTGACGATATAATCCCTTGTCTGCCAGTCTGCATCGGGCATGAGCGATTTTGCCCATTCCTTATTATCCGGGGAAAAACGCCCGTCATGGGATAAGTGCATGATTGTGTTGGCAAGGACAAGTTCTATACGTTCCTTCCCATACTGCCTGATAACGCCCTCGGCGGTATCCCCCGGAAGTGTATAACCGTCAAATTTTTCTGCAATCGCCTGTTCTATGGCATTTTTGCACTCCACCCGGATACCATGCTCCAGTTTTTCCTGCTCCCGGCGCATGGCTTCCTCCGCCTGCTCTTTTTTATACTGTGCATAGGCTTCCTTACCCTTTGGCGAAAGGTATTTATCCGCTTTTACAAGCTCGCTGATACGTTTCTCCACTACATTCCACTTCAAAAGGACTTTTGCGTAAGGATCGCCTATCGTGCCTTTCTGTAACTTGATTCCCTTTGAATCGTGCCAGTCATCGCTCCGGTCTGAACCGATTAAGGCGGGTGAACTGCCGCCCGTTCCATATTCATTTTTAAGGAAGGCGATATTATCTTTTTTGTCATGCCCCTCCATGAAATACTCATAAATGCGGAAATGCCCGTTATGAAAACCGCTGCCCCCTGTCAGGCGGGCATCTATCTCGTCCTGTGTGATAAAATCCTCATGCAAGACCTCTACACTATCCTGTACCGGATACTCTTTTTTCTCCGTACTTAAATCCGCTATCTCTGAAAGCAGATGCTCCGGTCTTTTCACATACCGCCACTTTATCTGTTTTTCCCCGGCTTCAAGCTGTTCTTTCGCTTTGGAAAGCTCCCCGGAAACAACGTCCCTCCCCTCCTGCGTGGATAAAAGCTCGCAAAGGTTCGTGATACTTTCCGGGTGGTTATAGTTCTTTATGGGTATGTTCTCCGGCACTTCCCCGATACCGTCCCGGAAGAAATTAAACAGGTCATTTGACACCCTCTGCCGCTCCACTGCGTCCACAAGGAACACTTCGTTTGCGCCCATGTAAGTGCCATTCTCCACCATAGACCGGATAATGCCCTCTACTTCCTGCCATCCCATTACCGCAACCGGGTTTTCCCTTGCAGACATACCATAGCCAACGCTCATGCCTTTTTCATTGAACCAGACAGAAACAGGGTTATTCCCGAAATCAAAGCCTTTCCCGGTAGTCCGGTATTCGTTTTTCAGGAACTCCGCCATTTCCTCCGGCGTCTTGCCCTGCTGGTACTTGGCATAAATACGGCTTCTGTTATTATCCCGTCCGCCGCCTGTACGCAGAATGGCTTCAAGCTGTTCTTTTGGCAGGGAAAAAGCGGCGGGCATGATGTATTTCTCTCCTGCCTGCGCCGCTTCAATCGTGCCGATCTGTTCCTCGATGCTTGGAAAAAGGCTAAGCTGTTGGTAAACTTCTGTTTCCTTTGACTCCATTTCTTCCCACTGCGGTATCTGCCCCTCTTTCAGATATTCGCCTTTCTCCATGTAAAAAGCGATGCTGTTCCTCACAGTTTCCCATGACACAGATGCCTCCGCTGTCCGGTTCAGGTAGCTTCCACTCCAGAGCGTCAGACCATTTTCATCCGCCTTATATCCGGCACGTTCCTTGCCCACATAAAATTCCGTATATTCCCCATGCCTGTAACTGTTCTTGATATATTCCGTCTGCTTGCCCTTATCCGGCTCAAAAAGCATTACCCCGGCTATCTCAGGGCATTTATGCTCCATAAACTCGTCAAACTGCAAAATGCCTTTTTCTATTTTTGCCCAGTGCCTGTTGATGATTTCTTCCCCGGATAAAGGAAAGCCGGATAATGTGATTTCTCCACTATCCGGCTCCTGCAATTCCATATTTTCAGTTGTGTCTTTACCATTTACAGGCTGTACACCAGCTCCGTCAGCACGATCTCCTCCGCCGACTGCCTGATGCTGTTCATCTTCTGCACCCATAGCATCTGGTTCTCTGCCTTGAGTTTCTCCGTCACTCCCTCCTGCTTCATCATCTGCCCGGTCAGCAGCTCCATCCTCTGCTCTGCCTGTTCCTGAATGGTCAGAAGATGCTCTTTCAGCTTCCCTTTCAGCAGAAGTCCGGTGTAGATTCCCTTCTTGTGTTCCTGTAAGTAATTCTTCCTCATCAGCCCGTACTTCGTCAGTGTCCCCTCCGGCGGCTCGTCCATCTGTAACATCGGTATCAGATAATCCCCGTTTTTCTCGTAGGTCAGATTCATCATTATTTCCCCTTTCCCCGGTATTTCCGGTCTGTGTGGTAGGTTGTACGTCCTGCGTTTCGCTTTCGCGCTTTAAAGCATTATAGCGTGTACCAGCGGTATTTGCAAGTCCTTTTTCAACTAAATTTTTCGATGCTTCATTTCTGGCATACGCCCTGTCATACGCCCCGATTGCCTTCCCGATTTCCATAAGGACAGGCTTGGATAAATCGGATATGCTGTCCCCGATATGCGACAGGGTTTCCACCGTATTAAATTCATGGATATAAGGGAACTGGATTTCCTCCGCCAGCTCCGCATCATCCATGCCGCACCGCTTTAAGACCATATAAGCGATACTGTCCGTCAGCGTTTCCCGGACACGCACAGCAATATTCAGTTCGTCCAGTTCCTCCAGAAAACTTCCCTCTTTCAGATATTCCATATCTGAAGCAAGCTCCCCGTAACAATCCTGTGCAATCCGGGCGGCAATCTCCCTGATCCTGTCCGTAAACCCAGCTTCTTTGTTGGTATCCCCGTAAATCCCTTCCAGACGGTCAATCACCGCTTCCTGATGTTCCTCCTTCATATTCCATAGCTGTGGGAAACGACCAATGCGCCTTGCCTTATGTACGTCCGATATGTCAAAGACATACCGCAGTCCGGTGTAAGGACTCCCTTCCTCATCAATCAGGGCAATACCCTTTGCCCCTTTGTTTACCCAGCAGTGCATTTTTTCATTCCATATCTCTATGGAAGCGCAGGCTGTCGCATCCGGTCTTTGGGCATAGATAAGGAGCTGGTCTTTGAACGGGTATTTGTAGAGCCTTGATGCTGTGTTCAGATATTTCTTCCAGCTTTCTTCATTCCTCGCCACTTCCTTTGATGTTTCTGCAGAAAGTGCGGAAATTAGGTCATATTTTCTCATGGTAAACCTCCATTTCCTGTTTATTATTTTGGGCAATAAAAAAGGCGGCTATGGTTCGTTCATAAGCCATTGCCACCAGTGACGGTAAACTTTATTCAATTTTTATCTGCTCCTTTCCTCTGACTTTTAGTATAAGAAAAGCACCTAAGATTTCTCCTAAGTGCTACTGTAATTACTCCATTATTATCAAGCTAAAATATGTAATTTTTGTACATAAATTATATTATCAACATTTATTGCCCATCATTAACAGTCTGTTCCATTTCTTGCTGTGTCTTATACATATCATTAATCCAACCTTTCACTTGATTTTGTGCAAGATTTAAAATTACAATTAATAAAATCGTAAAAATAAAGGAAGCGAGTACACCTGATAATACTGATAAACCAAAATTTTTTGCAGATGTAATTCTATCATGCTTTTTAATTTCCTTGCTTAAAGCTATTTCAATTTCTTCCTCTGACAGCTTCAAATTTCCCTGAAGTGTTGTTTCACTCAACAATGTACTTTCAAAACCCTCAAGAATTTCTTCTGTTGGTTCTTTATTCTCTTTCTTTTTATAATTATCAATGATTTCATAATAATCTTTATAAAATTTATGGAGTAATATTTTACTTTGCAATTCCGATACGTTTTTACTCTTGCAAAACTCCATTATCTGACTGTATGGTGTTTGCATCTATTTCATCCTCCTATTTAGGCTTTTCAATCTGTCCTCTCTAAAATCCCATTCCTCCATAAATCGTTCATAATTGGCATATAATCCAGCATCATTTTTGTTTTTTCGCATTTCAAACAGATTCATTCTATTATCTTCATAAAAACTCCGCATATAAGAACCAAAATATAGCCTAACTACTTCTTCATTTAATACTTCTGAGTACACACCTACTGCTAAACTATCAAATATATTAAGAATTTCAAAAAAAATATCTTTTCCATTATTCAATGTACTATTTAAATTGTATGTATATTTATTTAGTTCCTTCATTTCCTTTGCACAGTACTCAAATGTATAACGTCTAACATCCTGTTCTTTTGTCCTTCTTTTTTCTTTTCTATAGAATGTAAAAATAAACATTAAAAAATATAATCCAATAACTAATACAAATAGCATACTAAGTAATTGTACTGAGATTTCCGTCAAATACATATTTATTATCCTTTCAATTCACTTTCCATATTCAAATCACAATTTATAATCCAAAATCACTTATACATTATACCATTCCATATTTTAAATCTCAATTGAAAATTACAGTTTTATATGTATAATGGGATACCGCAGAGAACTCACATTCCCTGCGGTTCTTTATCAATTACTCATAAAACCCATGTTCCTCAATGCCTTTTTCCAAAATAGTATGTATCAGTTCCTCCAGTTCCACACCGTTAATCTCGCTAACTACAATCAGTTTTGCAAGGGTATTTTTCTGTACAGATATTGCATACTGTTCCTCATCGGCACGAAGCTCATGGACACAGATGCCAAGTCCGTCCGCAATACTGCATACCACACCAAGCTCCGGCTCTCTGATGCCCGCCAGAATATCCATGATTGTCCTCTCTGGCACTCCTGACATTCTGGAAAGCTCCATAATGCTGACTTCTTCCTCTTTCATTACATTTAATAACTTATCTCCTGTTGTAAACATATCTTTTCCTCCAAAAAACAAAATAAGAGCATATAGCTCATTTTCTATATGCTCTAACGTTGTGTAACTATTCTATTGTGATTGTGGTAATTATTGACTGGTAAAATAAAATTTGCAAAGATTCATGAAATTGATTTACGCTGATAATTATAAATAATCTTCAATAATACTTGTTAATTCATCAATATAATTTTGCACTTCATGATCCGCATCATTCTCATCAGGATATGTAAAAATGGAATCATACTTACACAAAAACTCATCATATTGTGTTTCGCTACTTTGTAATCCCTTTGCATGAATGTAAGATACAACCATAACTGCTGCATCCATAGGACGAGATTCAAAATTGTCAGCATCAGCTAATCCAGAAACTCCAGCCCGGTCACATTTAAACAGCCTACGAACTTGATACTCTAATTCTATCGCATCATTATGATTTATTCTGTACATAGATTTACCTCCTCAAATTCAATATTGCCTTATAGGGCAAATTCCTTATACCATTAAAATAATACCACAATCGCAATAGCATTTCTATATTATTTCTTCTTCCCGCCGGAAGATTTCTTTTTCGGAAATTCCATAATAAACTTAAACTGAACCCCGCTTTTTTCTTCCCCGTCTTTGGTATAATGGTATTCCTCCGTCCCACTCGGAATGATGTAGGCATCATAAGGCTTGCCCGCCTTGCTCTTTAACCCTTTTAACAGTATTTTCTTCCCGGCAAGCAAATCCTTTACCTGTGTGTCGGTAAGGACAGCTCCCATTACCCGGCTCACGTTCATACCGCATTTATTCGTGCAGTACGCACCGAATTTCCCCTTTACCACCTGACCGCCGCAGTTCGGGCACGTTCCAAGCGCTTCCTGTCCCTGTGAAAACATCTTTTTCTGCTCGTCACTGACCTCATGGTAGGTGTGTATCAACTCCGACACCATGTTTTCAATATCCGCCATGAAGTCCTCCATTGGAAGCTCCCCTTTCGCTACCAGTGTCAGGGCATTTTCCCAATCAGCAGTAAGTTTCGGGGATTTCACAACATCCGGCAGGACTGTAATCAGCTTCAGCCCATCCTCAGTGGGTATAATCTGTTTTTTCTCACGCTTTACAAAACCGTCTTTTACCAGTTTTTCAATGATGTCCGCCCTTGTCGCAGGCGTACCCAAACCTTTTCGCTCCACATCATCTCCCATATCTTCTGCCCCGGCACGTTCCATTGCCAATAATAATAAATCTTCTGTAAAGTGTTTCGGCGGGGAAGTGAAATGCTCGCTGATTTTCGTCTGCACACCGTCAAATGCCTGTCCCTCCGACAGTTCCGGCAGCTTCTTTTCCTCTTTTTCTTCCTCCTGATTCCCAGAGATTTTAAAAGAACGCTTAAAGGCATCTTCAAAAGACTTCCACCCGTTATGCGTGACAGACTTCCCGGAAACAGCAAAAGTGTGTCCATTACAGGAAAACTCTGCCCTGACGGTTTCATATAAGTGTTTCTCCCCGGTGGCGCATAAAAGGCGGTTTGCAACTAAAGATAAGATTTTACGCTCCGTTTCCGGCAATGCTGCAAGGTCAGCCTTCGCAATCTCCATTGTGGGGATAATCGCATGGTGGTCTGTCACCTTCCTGCTGTTCAAAACCCTCTTTATATCCGGTCTGGAAGCCTTATTTTCCTCAAACATCAGGGAACGGAACACCGCTTCGATTACACCCTCTGCGGTCTGTCCCATATCATCGGATAAGAACTGGCTGTCCGTCCTCGGATATGTGGCTAACTTTTTCTCATAAAGGCTCTGTGTGTACTCTAAGGTCTGCTTTGCGGTAAACCCAAACAGGCGGTTCGCATCACGCTGGAGCGTGGTAAGGTCATAGAGCTTCGGCGGCGCAACGGTTTTTTCTTCCTTTAAAACAGATGTGACAAGAGCCTGTCCGTTCCGGCAAGCTCCCACAATTTCATCTGCTTTCTTTTTATCATCAATGCGCCCGGTGGCGGCATCCATCCCATCCATCAGGATATGCGCCATGTAATATTTTTCCTTCTGGAAATTCATAATCTTTTCTTCCCTGTCCACAAGCATTGCAAGCGTCGGTGTCTGCACCCTGCCTACTTTTAAGACTTTGCCGCCATACAGCACCGTAAACAGCCTTGTACCATTGATGCCCACAAGCCAGTCCGCTTCCTGCCTGCACAGTGCGGAATGGTACAGATTATCGTAATCACTTCCCGGCTGCAAATTCTCAAAGCCTTCCCGGATTGCGCTTTCCTCCATTGAAGAAATCCACAAGCGTCTGATCGGCTTGTCGCACCCCGCCATTTCATACACAAGACGGAAGATAAGCTCTCCCTCACGCCCTGCGTCCGTCGCACAAATCACAGCTTTCACATCTTCCCTGTGCATCAACTGGCAAAGCACATCATACTGCGCCTTCGTGTCCGGCTTGACCTCATACTGCCAGTTCTCCGGCTTTACGGGAAGGCTCTCATACGTCCATTTCTTCCACTGTTCCCCATAGCTTTCCGGCTGTGCCAGTTCCACCAGATGCCCCACGCACCAGCTCACAAGATAACCGTTCCCTTCCATATATCCATCACTGATTTCCGCTGCCCCGATTACTTCTGCGATGCTCCTTGCAACGCTCGGTTTTTCTGCTATCACTAACTGCATTTTTCTTTTCCTCCTGTCAAATCAATGTCACTTTCCACTTCATTTCCCCATACATCAAACCCGTCCGTTTTTCTCCGGGCAAAAAGCTCGATTTTGGGTACACCGCCCATGAGCCGCTTAATGCGCTCATGGACTTCCGCTGGTTTCCGGCTGTGTTCCGCGATATGCGACACAACCACCTGATGCACTCCTGCATGGACACGCTTCGGTCTGCCCCTTGTTGCCAGTATGCAAAGCTCCACGTTGCTGCGTGTCCAGTATCCCATGCCCCAAAAAAGCGATTCACTCTTTTTATTCTGTTTTACCCACACAAATGCCACTGTCTTATAGGCAAATCCCCATGCCTTTATCACTTCCAGACCTTCCAAAAGGCAGGGGAATGTCACCCAAAGAAATAAGGCACAGTCCTTATCTGCAATATCAGATACCGGAAGTGCCTTAATATCTTCGATATTCATGGTGGGATAGTGGCTCTCTGCGCTTCTTCCCGCACCTTTTTGGGAATATACTTTAAAATGCCAGGGCGGATCTGCCAGAATTACCCCGTATTTCTTCTCTCCCATACAGCAGGCTACTCCTCCCCGTTATTATCAAAAAAATCATCCTCACTGTCCCCGTTTTCCTCGTCATCTTCGTATTCTTCTTCCTCCTCTTCCTCATCGTCGTCCTCGTCAAGAAATTCCTCTTTCTTTTTCCGGACTACTTTGAAATAATAACCGCCGCCAATCGCTGCGGCTGCCACAACCCCAAGAATGACATAGGTTGCCATTGGATTTTCTTCTGTTTTCTCCAGCTCTGGTTCAGGTTCTTCAGTATTTTCTTCCCCGTCCTCGACTGGTTCTTCCGTAAGTTCTTCTTCTGTTTCCTGTTCCCCATTGTTATTGGGTAATGCGCCCTCCGACACAGGGATTGCAGATTCCAGCGCAGCGGAATTTTTCGGTAAGGTTTCGCTGTTGTCCGCTGTCACGTTTAACAGGTCATTTTCCGTAACTTCCGTCAGGAAGTACACCATTTCTTCCTCCCCGTCCCGGTCAATAACAAGGTAGAAGACTTTTTCCGATGCGGTCTGGATTGTATAAAATTCTTTCCCGGTTTCGCTTTTTTCCTTCTCCCCGGATTCTTCCTTTTTCTCTGATGCAGCCGCTTCCGCCATTGCCTGTTTTTTCTGTTCTGCCGGGCTTAATTCTGATACGGTGTTCCCGTCACTGTCCGTTTTGGTATGCTCCGTTACCTGTGCAGTGGCAGAGGAAGGCTTGGTTGCCTGTGCATTGACCGGGAGCTGCTCTGCCGGGTTCTTCTCACTGCTGTCCTCTTTTTCCGGATCGGTGTAATAAGGGTTTGCGGTCTTATAGACCTCTGACATATTCCCGGCATTGTCCATAGCAGAAATCGTAAAATACTGATACCCTGCATCAAACTGTTGCAGGCGGATATTTAAGACACCGTTTGTAAGCTCCGTAAACTCATACCCGTTCACATACACCGCCTTGATGCCGGAATCCGTATCATGCGCCTGTACGCTTAACAGACCGTCACTGACCGCAGCGTTTAAGGTAGGCTTCGTGAAATCAAAACACTTAATGTAGCGGTTTTTCTCATAGGTTTTGCCCCTCTGGTCTGTCACAAGCACATAGACGGTGGTATTTTCCGAAATCTCCACATACATATCCTCTGTAATGTCCGTCCAGCTCCCATTCTGTGCGATTTTTGCCTGCACCGTCTTTATGGTAAAGTTGCCGGAATGTGCCACATCTTCTATGGAGATATGTACCTTTGTGGTGTCATTGTGCCAGCCGGACGGAGTGGAGATTGTGATTTTTACATTTGGATTCACATATCCACATTGGGTGTAATCCTCCTTGCAGACTTCACAATCCTTATCAAAAGAATACTGTATGCATTTTTCTTTACAGGTACATTCCGGCTCTGGCACTTCATTCCCGGATACCGTACCACCCTCCGTTTCTTCGTTGCTGCCGCCGGACTCGCTTTCTGTTTCCCCGGCTTCATCTTCCCCGGTTTCAGCGTTTTCCTCTGTTCCGGTGCTTTCCTCTGTTTCCCCTCCGGCGCTGCTTTCCTCCGCATAGGCATCTACCGTATTCCCGCTGTTCGCCATAAACGCCCCAATGGGCATACAGAACAATAATGCCGATAACAGTAGCGATGCCGCCGCCCTAACTGATAACTTTTTCTTCATTTCCTGCCATCTCCTTTGCATTTTCTTTTTCTTCCAATAACTTCAAAATCTCGTCCTCGCTGAATTTAATGAGTAATTGCAGCTTCTCAGACGAGATTTTATGCTTTTCGATAATATCCATTTTTTCGGCTCTTTCCGCCATGCGCTTTTGTTCTTCCAAGTCCTTCTGCTTCGCCTGTAATGTTTCAAGCTGCGCCCGCACTTTGGAAAGCTCCTTCTCAATGCGTTCCTTTGTCATAAATGCCTCCTTAATTTAACCTGCCTTATCAGAAAAAAAGAGTTATCAGGAATTACTGAACGGAATCCTTGCTTTTAGATATGTGTTAGCTTCATGATTCCTGATAACTCTGATAAGGTATCTGCCATTTGTTGATAGTTACTGTCATA
>CAJTIU010000054.1 GCA_910576335.1 Lachnospiraceae bacterium | reverse complement strand
CTTACAACAGTCCATCATCTGACGAACTGCCAGCGTGGAAAAAGGATAAAGACCTTCTTGATTGGTTGAAATCTTTGTAAGGGTTTACCCCTGATTATGCAAAGTTCAAAAGAGCCTATACCCTATAAAATCAGCAAAAGTGAAGGCTCAACTTTGCATAATAACTTACTTTTCATAACCGACTTTATGTGAAGCTTCACATAACGTTGGTAAACTTATTGGAAGAAGTCTGTTAGATTGCCATAATCCAGAATCCAGGGATAAAATACAGCAGGTTGTGGACTGGTTTGCAGCAGATGAAAGCCATAATATCGTCTATATTTTTCACAATGAGAAACAGAATAAAGATGTTTACATGGTGGCACTCAGAGACGAGGGTAAGCTGATAGGATATTATGAGAAACATGAATATCGAAATTCAGAAACCATGAAACTATATGATTTGTGGTGATGATATGACTAAGGATGAATGGTACAGGCGGTTATTTGAGCGGCTGGATAATTCCAAGTTCTGAAGCAGTTTCCATCTGAAGCAGAAAGATATTGATTACATAAATGAAAAAGGGTTGGACACAATCAGACAACATGCAAAGGATTTCATTACAAAAAGAGAAGCTCCGGCATATATAGCAAATGAAGGCAAACAGACACCAATGCGTGGTCATCCGGTATTTATTGCCCAACATGCAACGGCAACATGCTGTAGGGAGTGTATCCGAAAGTGGCATAAAATGCAACCGGGAAAGGAACTAAGTCAGGTGCAGCGGATTATCTTGTAGATGTAATTATGACATGGATTCAACGAGAAATGGAGAGAGGTTAGTGCAGATATTTGTAGATGCAGATGCAGTAGATTATAAACTGATCAGCATTTGTCATAAAGGGGATGTAGTAGTATCGCAGGATTATGGTGTCGCTGCTATGGCACTTGGGAAAGGTGTATATGCTATTCACCAATCAGGCAAGTGGTACACGAATGAGAACATAGATCAGATGCTTATGGAGCGACATCTTAACAAGAAGGCAAGACGCAGCTCTCATAAGAATCATATGAAAGGACCGAGAAAGCGTACAGAAGATGATGATGTACGCTTTGCACAGTCCTTTGAAAAACTCATACTGATGGCAAAGTCAAAAGAAGGTGCTCAGAGTGGGACTATTTAAGAAAAAGATAGTTACAAAGACATATGATAAAGAAAATAAGAAACCAGTAATCAAAGCGAGCATATGTAATGGCGAGCAGGTTGCAGGCTTTAAGGACATTCATACAGGTAAGATAGAAGAGGTCATGCTGATTAAAAATCAAGCAGACCTTGGTGCATTCAAGAAAATGTATGCAATAGATGAAGAGATAGAGAAGGAATATTAAACAATGTATTTGATTAAGACGATAAAAGGTGACATAACAAAAGTAACAGATGTGCAGACAATCGTAAATGCGGCTAACAATTCACTTCTTGGTGGAGGCGGTGTAGATGGTGCAATTCACAGAGCAGCAGGATCGGAATTTCTGGCGGAGTGCAGGACACTTAACGGATGTGAGACTGGAGAAGCAAAGATAACAAAAGCCTATAATCTGCCATGTGATTATGTGATACATACTGTAGGACCGATATGGAATGCAGGAAGGAATAGAGAAGAGGAACTTCTTGCTAACTGCTATTTTAATTCTATGCAACTGGCAATGGATAATGGAATTAGGTCTATTGCATTTCCTTCTATATCAACGGGAGTATATAGTTTCCCGGTTGAGTTGGCAGCAAAGATTGCAATACATACAGTAAATAGGTTCTTGCAGGATAATCCGGATTGTTTTGATCTGGTGGAGTGGGTGCTATTTGATACTCATACTGAATCGGTGTATGAAGCTGAGGTTGATAAATTATACGATAAATAAAATGACAAAAGGGAGCTTTTATGTACGCTGAAAAAACAGATTATGATGATATTGAAATGTCGAGCAGGTTACGGAATATTCTCAGAAGAAATGGATTTGAGTCATTGGAAGGATTGGGAGAATATCCAAAGGAACATTTTATAAAGTTTCGTAATATGGGACCAACAACATTGCAGGAGCTGTATACGATTTGTGAGAATCAGGGGATAAAACTGCGTAGTATAGAAGATCTGAATGATATGGAGCATGGAGTCAGATTTGATGACTTTTTATGCATGGATGCGTTTAGAATGGGGATAAAAAGCAAAGATGATTTGAGAAGATATAGTCTTGAGGAACTTGAAAATATGTGCCCGAAGGATAAAAGGTTGTTTGTAAGATTAAAGAAGTTGAAAACAATACAAGGGTAATCTTATGTTTAACATGATAATTAGTGGAAACTCAATTTTGTCGGGTGGCAACTGTAAAATTTTCAATTGTTTGTGTCACATTGCAGTTAGATATTTTTTGTGAGGGATGTTCCAGTAGATTACAAGATGGAAGCTGTAGTGTTGCTGATAAGGTTCGAGAATATGATCAAAAGATTCTTGAATTATGTGGATGGAAAGAAGGAATGCTACTTCCGTATTCTGAATTTAAACAAGCTATTCATGATAATATTTTGTCTTGTAAAAAGTGTGAAATAATTTGTGGTGATTGTGAATGGAGCGAAATTTCTTACATAAATGAAAGAAAAAATAAAAAGCTAATATGTTGGATTAATGAACAAGATAAAATATTGTCTTTCCACCAAGAAGAAGGATTTGTGCAAAAGGAATTTACAGACAGAGACGAGCTTCGATGCTTCTTGCTTGCAGTGTATGGAATATATAGGATACAGTAATAAAAACTGTAAGGTTATATATGAATCCGCTATATAAGCTCTTTCGTTTATCTGGCAAACTAGACAGGCTTAAAAATCATATTCTACCTTCGAGGGGTATGTTTTTTCTCTAAAAAAGAGTACGATCAATATAAAAAAGGAGGTAGATGGATGGATCTTATCAAAATTGGAAAATACATTGCAGGTAAGAGAAAGTCATTGGGGATGACGCAAAAGCAACTGGCAGAAAAATTAGGTATGAGTGATAAGTCTGTTTCTAAATGGGAGAGAGGAATCTGTTTGCCGGATGTATCAGTATACTTAGAATTATGCGGAATATTAGGTATTAGTCTTAATGAGTTCTTGGCTGGTGAAGATATTGAAATAGATAATATTGAAAAAAAATCAGAAGATACATTGATACAGATAACAAAGGACAGTGGCCGCAAACAACGATACTTAAAGAGAATCATTATAGTGCTTCTTATTGTAGTGGGAATATCTATGGTTACTTTTGGATCCATCGTATGTAATAAATTGCGACAACCACAAAACTATATTGAAGCAGTAGATTCAGATAGTATAGGAATGAAAACTGCTGAATTGTTATCAGGAATTGATGGAACAATGATGTTTCGATACAATTCAAGGGATACATTTAAAACGTTATCTATTTATTTGTCAGAATATCAGCTTGGACAACGAGTTTCACATAAAAAAGTTTTGGAACTTTCCTATGAAGATGTGAAATTTTCCACAAATGGATTGATTGTCATTACACCGGATTTTGATAATTTTACTGCAAAGCTCATCGCAGCAGATAAATATTCAAAATATATGACAGAAATACCAATTTTGGAGGGAGTTACAAACAGGGAATATTATGGAAGATCAGCAACGTCTATTGAAAACAAATGCAAGATAGAGTATGGAACAGAGCAAGGATTAGCGGCACTGATTTATGGAGAAAAGGGGTTAAGTTCGTTGCCAATACAGGATATTACAGGGGAGCATATAGATACCGATAATGAGTACATGTATTACTATTCGGTTGAATTCATAAAATAGCACTAATAAAAAGAAGAGGATGTCACGTAATCTGCTTTGATTCGGTGGCATCCTTTTTTGGCATTTGGTTTTTTACGGGCATTATAGATTTCATAACTTATTTCTTATTTTTCTGTATTCTCTTGGCGAATATCCTTTCAGCTTGTGAAAAAGCCGGCTGAAATAAAGCTGGTTATCATATCCGACAATCTTAGAAATCTCATTGATGGAATAAGTTGTTGTTTCAAGTAACATCTGAGCATTGTTGATACGGATTCCCACAATGAATTGCATTGGTGTAGAACCGGTATATTTTTTGAAATTTCGGATAAACCAGCTGACACTCATGCCTCGTGAGGCAGCATAATCATCAATATTGATATTTTGATTGTAGTTTTCACTGAAAAAGGTAACAGCATTATCCATCTCATGATCAAGATATTCATTTTTTAATATGTGCTCTCTTGTCAGTTCCCGGTGGAAACTGATCAGAAGATGACGTAGCAAAAGGACAAGCATTTCCTCATAATTGTCTTGACAGCGTTGGAGCTCGATAATGATACGTTTGAAAATTTGTTCATATTCATTAGATGTACCCACTTGAAAGACACGTTCTTTATCCGGAAACCCATATTGACGTAAGATATTTTTCACATTGCTTCCTGTGAAGTGAATCCAGTATACTTCTGTCTTATCTTCTCCGTAATATTCATATTTTTGGAGTTCTTTCGGTCTGTACAGTACAATGTTGCCGGCTGGAACAATCGTTTCATTATTTACATTATCAAAATGAAAATGCCCACAACCAGCAGTGATATATATAATCTGATAATCCAGACGACCCCTTGGACGGTAGGTCGGAAGTTTGGGATGTCTGGAAAGACGGTAAGTACCACAGCTACCGACAATCAGCGGACGACTTTTGTCTTTGAAATCCATATGTGAGTGGTTCAAATAACCGGTGTTCAAATGCATAGGACAGCACCTCTTTTCGTACTTTTTATCATTGTATCATTTAGTGCATATTTTGTCTAATCCAATTCATAGACATATTTTGCGAATTAGGATAAGCTATATATAGCATAACTAAGGAACGTAAACAAAAAGTAAAGTATAAGGTTTGCTTTAGGAAAACAAAGAACAAAAAACAAAAAAGTATATGTATTGGAGGAGAGCTATTTATGATCGTACCACGTTATTATGAAAATCTAAGCGTACTGCACGAAAACACAATGCCAGCCAGAGCCTATTATATTCCGGCATCCAGAAGAATGGATAACTTGGTGGAACACAGAGAAGAGTCAGATCGTATGCAGTTATTGAATGGAACTTGGAAATTCCAGTATTTTAACAGCATCTATGACATTAAGGATTCTTTCTTTGAGAAGAATTATGATACAGAAAATTTTGATGAGATTCAGGTTCCAAGTGTATGGCAGATGGCTGGATATGATACACACCAGTATACAAACATCCGGTATCCATTTCCGTTTGATCCACCATATGTGCCACAGGACATTCCGTGTGGAGCCTATGTACATACTTTTGAGTACAGTAGAGATGAGAAAGCGCCAAAATCTTTTTTGAACTTTGAAGGAGTAGACAGTTGCTTTTACGTATGGATCAATGGCTCTTACATAGGATACAGCCAGGTTTCGCATATGACCAGTGAGTTTGATGTTACCGATGTACTTCAGGATGGAACGAATACGGTGGCAGTGTTGGTAATGAAGTGGTGTGATGGTTCCTATTTGGAAGATCAGGACAAATTCCGTATGAGTGGTATTTTCCGGGATGTGTACATTTTGAAACGCCCAAAACAGGCAATCAGTGATTATCATATTAAAACAAGAATTGAGGATATGCTTGCGAAAGTAGAAATTGAAATGAAATTCTACTCTCCGTTAAATGTAAAAATTTCGATTGAAGATAGAAACGGAGCAGTTGTAGCACTAGGAAGTATTGCTGAAGAAGGAACAGCTGTATTAGAAATCGCAAGTCCGGAACTTTGGAATACAGAAAATCCATATCTATATAAACTGATTCTTGAAACAGAGAATGAAGTAATTGTAGATCACATTGCATTAAGAAAGATAGAGATTAAAGACCAGGTTATTTATTTAAATGGACAGAAGATTAAATTCCGTGGTGTCAATCGACATGATTCTGATCCGGTTACTGGATTTACAATCAATCCGGAACAGATTACAACCGATCTTACGTTAATGAAGCAGCATAATTTTAATGCGATCCGTTCCAGCCACTATCCGAACGCACCATTTTTCTATGAAATGTGTGACAAGTATGGATTCATGGTAATAGATGAAGCAGATATTGAAGCTCATGGTCCATTTATGATCTACAGAAAAGAAGACACTGATTACAATCGGTTCAAACGATGGAATGAGAAGATTGCAGATGATCCGGTATGGGAAGAGGCAATCGTTGATCGCGTAAAACTCATGGTGGAACGTGACAAAAACCGTTTCTGTATTGTTATGTGGTCAATGGGAAATGAGAGTGCTTATGGCTGCAACTTTGAAAAAGCACTGGAATGGACAAAGAATTTTGATCCAGACCGTATCACACAATATGAGAGTGCAAGATACCGTAATTATGATGAAACATATGATTACAGCAATCTGGATGTGTACAGCCGGATGTACCCAGCGCTTTCCGAAATTCAGGAATATCTGGATAAAGATGGAAGCAAACCCTTCCTTTTGGTAGAGTACTGTCACAGCATGGGAAACGGACCTGGAGATTTTGAAGATTACTTCCAGATGATTCAGGATAATGATAAAATGTGCGGCGGCTTTGTCTGGGAATGGTGTGACCATGCGATTGCTCATGGAACTGCTGAGAATGGAAAGACTATATATGCTTATGGGGGCGACCATGGCGAAGAAATTCATGATGGCAACTTCTGTATGGATGGATTAGTATATCCGGACAGAACGGTACATACAGGACTTTTCGAATACAAGAATGTTTATCGCCCGGCAAGAGTTATTTCCTATAACAAAGAAAGCGGAGAACTGGTGCTTCATAACTACATGGATTTTGATGACTTGAAAGATTATGTGAAGATTAGTTATGAGCTGACACAGGATGGTCTTGTGATCAGCAAAGGCATACTTCCGGAGTTTTCTGTGGCACCACACGGGGAAGGAAAAACAAACCTGAAGATCAATGTTCCAGAGAATGGGAAATGTTATTTAAAACTTATTTACCATCTGAAAAAAGAATTGCCACTGTTGGATGAAGACCATATTCTTGGATTTGATGAAATTGAGGTAAGTAAAGAGGATACAAAATGTAAACTTGCAGAGAAATGGATACCAAAAACAGTAGTGGACTCTGAATTACAGGTAAATGAAAATGATACACAGATTCATATCAAGGGGCGTGAATTTGCTTATACCATAGACAAACGTACTGCACTCTTTACAGAGATGAAATTCGCAGGGCGGGAATACTTGAACCATCCGATGGAATTAAATATTTGGAGAGCTCCAACAGATAACGATATGTACATCAAGTCTGAATGGAAGAAAGCCCACTATGATAAGGCTTACACAAGAGCCTATACGACAGAGGTTGTGCAGGGAAAACATGGTGTGAAGATTACAAGCCATGCTTCCGTTGTGGCAGAGACAGTACAGAAGATTCTTGATGTGACGATTACATGGAAAATAGAAGCTGCTGGAAAGATTGATGCAGATATTGCAGTAACAAAAGACGATGAATTCCCGGATCTTCCGAGATTTGGTGTGAGGATGTTCCTGGATAAAAAACTTTCAGCTGTAAGATACTTTGGAATGGGACCACAGGAAAGTTATTGTGATAAACATCAGGCTGCGAGCCACGGTTTGTACCGGGCAGATGTAGGGGATTTACATGAGGACTATATCCGTCCACAGGAAAATGGAAGCCATTATGATTGTGAATATGTAGAGCTTAACAACAGCCGATATGGAATTGTGGCATCCGCAGAAAAGGCATTTTCATTCAATGCTTCTTATTATACACAGGAAGAACTTGAGAAGAAAACGCATAATTATGAATTAATAGAATCAGATAGTGTAGTATTCTGTGTTGACTACGCATTAAATGGCATTGGTTCTAATAGTTGTGGTCCAGTTGTATTGGAGCAGTACCGATTTGATGATGTATTATTCCGGTTTCAGTTTACACTGATACCGTATGTAAAGGGATAATAAAGTTTCATGTAACCCGTAAACAAGGAAAGAGAGTCTGATTGTAATGTAAAGTCCGGATATACAGAGCAATCAGACAAAATCAGAGAAAAAAACAGAATTAGATATCATACGGTTAGCCATATTGAGATTCTAAGTGCGATGAAGATGAGGAGCAAAGAAATTCGATGGAAGAAAAAAAGTATTTGAAATGGTATAACAAAATTGGATACGGATCAGGTGATATTGCAGGTAATGTAGTCTATGCGTTCCTGACATCTTTTATGATGGTCTATCTGACGGACTCGGTAGGACTTGCTGCAGGTGTCGTGGGTACCCTGATTGCCGTATCAAAACTATTTGATGGTTTTACGGATATATTTTTTGGAACAATGATTGACAAAACACACAGTAAAATGGGAAAAGCGAAACCCTGGATGCTATACGGATATATTGGTTGTGCCATTACGCTGGTCGGCTGCTTTGCAGTACCGGTGAGTTTGGGAACAACGGCTAAATATGCATGGTTCTTTATTTCTTATACACTGTTAAATGGTGGGTTTTATACAGCAAACAATATTGCTTATTCAGCACTTACGTCACTGATTACAAAGAACAGCAAAGAGCGTGTACAGATGGGATCTTACCGTTTTATTTTTGCATTTTCAACAAGTCTTCTGATTCAGGCGATTACAGTTGGATTTGTAGATAAATGTGGTGGAGATGCTGCGGCATGGAGAACGGTTGCTATTATCTATGCAATCATTGGTCTGGTCGTAAATACGATTTCAGCACTTTCTGTTAAGGAACTTCCGGAGGAAGAACTTAATGAAGGAGAAGTAAAGAATGATAATGAAAAGTATGGAATGGTACAGGCATTCAAGCTTCTTGTCAAAAACAAATATTACATGATGATTTGTGGAACATATATTTTACAGCAGTTATATGGTGCCATGATTGGAGCTGGCATTTATTACATGACATGGGTACTGAAAAATAAGAATTTGTTTGGACAATTTGCATGGGCAGTAAATATTCCACTGATCATTGCCCTGATTTTTACACCGACATTAGTTGGTAAGTGGAAAGGCATGTATAAACTGAACTTAAGAGGTTATGTCTTAGCAGTCATCGGTAGAGCACTTGTTGTTGTTGCCGGATATATGGGTAGTGTTCCGCTGATGATGGCGTTTACAGCTCTTGCAGCCTTAGGTCAGGGACCATGGCAGGGAGATATGAATGCTGTTATTGCATCCTGCTCTGAATACACTTATCTTACACAGGGAAAGAGAATTGATGGAACGATGTACTCTTGTACTTCTCTTGGTGTAAAAATCGGTGGAGGTATTGGAACCGCTGTTGTTGGATGGATGCTTGAGCTCAGTGGATATGTCGGAACAAATGCAACTCAGCCACAGTCTGCACTTGATATGATGCAGTTCATGTATCTTTGGCTTCCGTTAATCTTTGATGTATTGATTATGTTTGCACTTTCAAGAATGAATGTTGAAGATGCAAATAAAAAACTGAAAGCAGAAAAAGGAATTGCTGCAGATGAAGTAACAGATGCATCAGACATAAATTAGAATTGACAAGAGAAAGCGTTGTCTGATCGTTGTTCGATGAGACAGTGCTTTTTTCTATAATATAAAGTGATAGAACTGTATTTTGAAAATAAAAAGGACCACTTCATTTTTATGAAATGGCCTTAAGAAAATATTCAGTTTTCACAAAATAGTCCTTTTAGTATTTATACATGGTAAGGATGCTCAAAATATTCAGTGTAGAATACTAAAAGGTCATTCAGATATTTTTTTAGGTTGCTCATTTGCAATTCCTCCTTTCCTTATTTACAAGTTGATTATAAGATAGGTGTAAAAGGATTGCTTGCCAAATCGAAAGAAGATATAGACAAATGTTGCAAAGGGGAGTATTTCATGCAGTTAAAATATGTTGACACAAAAGAGGAGATCATAGCAATAAATAGGAAGTCAAAACATATTGAACCACATCTTCATAATGCACTGGAGATCGTTTGTGTAACAAGTGGAGCATTAGAACTTGGTGTCGGACAGGAACTATACCATATGGAAAAAGGAGATATAGGCTTTGTATTTCCAGATGTTATTCATCACTATCAGGTACTGACACCCGGTGTAAATAAAGCGACTTATCTGATTGCATCGCCATTTACGATAGCCAAATTTGCAGATATCATGCAATCCATGGCTCCTGAATACCCAATCATCAAAGCGGAAAAGGTTGAACCGGAGGTATATAGGGTTATAAATGCAATTTTAGAGACAGAACAGTCGGATATTACTGTTGCACAGGCATATCTTCAAATTGTGTTGGCACGCTGCATAGGAAAATTAAATTTGGTAGAAAAGAGTAATGTGGGGAGCAACGATCTTATTTACCAGACAGTTTCCTATATATCAGCAAATTTTAAGAAGAAATTTTCGCTGGAAGAGATGGCAAAAGATCTGGGGGTGAGCAAATATGTTTTATCCAGACTCTTTTCCAAAACATTCCATAGAAACTTTAATCAATATCTTAACGATGCAAGGCTGAACTATGCATGCCAGCGTTTGGAAAATACGAGTGATTCTATTACAAACATTTGTCTGGATAGTGGATTTGAAAGTCAGAGAACATTTAACCGAGTATTTAAAGAAAGATATAAAATATCACCGAGTGATTATCGGAGTACTTGTGTGAAAGAGATGTTGTCATAAAAGGTTCTGTTGATAGAAATATTTACTTCGATTTCACAGTACTATGTATTTGATTTTATGTGTGGATGATATAATATGAAAATATTTGTAGAAAATAGCGCTTTATTTTATTATGAAAAGAGCAAGGTGTATTCTAAAGAAACAAGAAAGGCAGGGCGCATATGAACATGAGAAAATCCATAATCGATTTTAATGAAAAAAAAGGATTCATCTGTGATATGGATGGTGTGATTTATCATGGCAATCAGATATTGCCAGGTGTTCCAGAATTCATCCAGTGGTTGCATGATGAAAAGAAAGAATATTTATTTTTGACAAATAATAGTGGATATACACCACGGGAATTAAATCAGAAACTGGCAAGGATGGGACTTGATGTGCCAGAAGAACATTTTTATACCAGCGCATTGGCAACAGCCGCTTTTTTAAAGGAACAGGCGGCAGGCTGTTCAGCATTTGTGATAGGAGAAGCCGGTCTCTTAAATGCACTTTATGACGTTGGCATTACAATGAATGATGTAAATCCGGATTATGTTGTTGTGGGAGAGGGACGTTCCTATTCATTGGATACTTTAACGAAAGCAACGAATTTAGTTCTGAAGGGAGCTAAGCTGATTGGAGCAAACTCAGATGTTTCCGGACCGATTGAGAACGGCATTGCTCCTGCTTGTCGTGCATTGATTGCACCTATAGAAATGGCAACAGGTACACAGGCATATTTCTGTGGGAAACCGAATCCACTGATGATGAGAACAGGATTGAATATGCTTGGATGTCATTCAGCAGAAGCTGTAATGGTTGGGGATCGTATGGATACAGATGTGATTTCAGGAATGGAAAGTGGTATGTCTACTGTATTGGTTCTCTCTGGATGTTCAACGAAGGATACACTCAAAACTTATGCTTATCTTCCGACAATGGTATTGAATGGAGTGGGAGATATCGCCAGTATGGCAAAAGCAAAAGAGGAATAGTGTGATTAGGCAAATACCAGGAGGTAAAGTATATGATGAAACTTGATAATTTTGTAGGAATGATGACAGGACATTTTGATAATAAGGATCAATTTAAGAAAATGCAGGCAGAGGGGAAAACATATCCATATGCGGAACATGTAAATACAATCTGTAATGACAAAATAAATAACCTTCCTGAAGATTTCAAAGGAAAATTTGTTGTTGAAGAGAGTTATTATGAAATTAATGGGAAACGTCATGCATCTCCACATCTTTTCCTTATCACGGAAATAGAACAGGGAATTTTACTTTCTTCTTATGAAATTCCAAAAGGAGAAGATAAAAATACATTTTCATATGATTCTATGAAGAATGTTGATTACTCTAAACTAGAAAAATCTGAAAAATTTACTCCGGCACTTTATCATGAAAAGGACGGAATCTGGGAGGGAGGCAGCACAAGCCAGTTCTCTCCGGTAATGACATTCAAACTTTGGGAAAAGTTTTCCAACAATTTTCTGGAAGTATCAGAAAGCATGGAAGTTAATGGAAAGAGAACTTTTGGATATGATGAACCAATAATTTATAAGCGTGTATAATCAAAGGTCTGCATATTGGGATAGACTTCAGTTTGTTTGTAAAAGAGCATTGAAAGCAAGTGCAAAAGCTGGCGGAGCGTCATTGATGATATACTAGAAGGGTAAGCAGATAAGTAAAATTTGTAATATTACAGATTGGAATAGAGGGACTCTGAACAGGAGACTATGAGAAAATCTCTGTAAATTAGATTCTTCTATGATAATGAGGGTGAGAAGCTTACAAATCAGGCTTTTCACCCTTGTTTTATATATAACAGTTATTGCCAGGCATGTCCTGAACAGGGAATCTCTGATTCCCCAGTTCAATCCGCTACATGAAATACATCTTCTACCAGCATATTAAAGTACTTTGATATCCGCAGCATAAATTCGGCAGATGGGGTACTGTCCCCACGTTCTATCCTGCCGACAGTTTTGGTACTGTATCCGATAGCAGCGGCAAGGTCATCCTGGTAAATGCCTCGTTGTTCACGGATTTCTCTGATATTATTGGTAACCGCCATAAAGATCCCTTCTTTCAGTTCTATAGATATTTTCTTATTGTCAATTATGCAAAATAATGTGTCCAATAAAAAGGACTTGCAATTTTATCGGCAATGTCCTGTGATAGCAGAAGCATCAGATTTTCCAAGAACTTTTCCAAATATGTCTAAGCGGTCATTTTCACTAACCTTGATAGGTGCATACTTTTCATTAAGTGAGATAAGGAAAATTCCGTCTTTATCGTTTTGTAATTTCTTAATATAGGCTTCTCCGTTTAGAGCGAAGATGCCGATTTCTCCATTAGCAACAGATTCCTGTTGTAATACCCATGCAATCTGACCATCGTGGAATTCAGGTTCCATACTGTCACCACTAATGCGTACACCGAAAGTAGTATCTTCCGGCAGGATAGATTCATCTATGCGTACAGTATCTTTCGGTCCGTCTATAAGGAAGTTACCGGTTCCGGCTGATACGGCATTTTCAAAAATATCAATGCTACGGAATGGAATTATCTTAGCAGTCTGCTTTTCATACATTCCGGATGCGTGGAGCAGATTGATATAATCCATAGCTTTTTCCCTGCCTTCATCAGTTAGTGATGAGAAAGAATCGGCAGGATTTACTCCAAAATATGCTTCATACATGTTAGTAATACCAAGGATTCTACACACTTTGTAAAATATGGTAACGCTCGGCTCAGCAAGATTTCTCTCCCAGTTGGATATGGCTTTATAGGAAATGGTAATGCCTTCCTTTGCCAGTTCATCAGCGAGATCCTGTTGGAGCAAGCCTTTCTTTTTTCTATATGTTGAAATGATTTCTCCGATTGAGTACATACATACGCCTCTTTTCTTTCATTTTGTTGATTTCAAATGTCTCTTTTCACTCCATAGTATATAGCAATAGTGCCAATTATTCAAGTTAAAAATCCAATATAATGAGAAAAAGGACACATGTGTCTGTTGACAGTCGATTATTCTTGGGGTTATACTATGCCCTGTAAGGAACATTACTCATATACTTGGACTAAAGGTTATGGTAGTGACAGATTAAATGCAGGAGGTGATGCAGATGGGAGACAGGGTAATACTTCATTCAGATATCAACTGTTGTTATGCTTCGATTGAACATTTGCATCATCCTGAGCTTGCAGGAAAGCCACTGGCAGTAGGCGGTGACCCGGAGGCAAGACATGGGATTGTCTTAACAGCCGACTATATTGCCAAAAAGTACGGTGTGAAAACAGGAATGGCACTCTGGCAGGCAAAGCAAGTCTGTCCGGACATAACATTTGTATCACCAAGAATGGACTTATATCTTCGATTTTCAAGGATGGCTCATGAGATATATGCAGAATATACGGACAGACAGGAGCCATATGGAATTGATGAGTGCTGGCTTGATGTGACAGGGAGCAGCTCCCTTAAAGGGGATGGATTGCTCATTGCACAGGAAATCAGCAGGAGAATGAAGTCAGAGCTTGGCATCACAGTGAGTGTTGGTGTTTCTTTCAATAAGATATTTGCAAAGCTTGGTTCAGATTATAAGAAGCCTGATGCAATCACAACTATGTATAAGAGTGAGTTTAAGCAGAAGGCTTGGTCACTTCCAGTGGCAGATCTTCTATACGTTGGCAAAAGTACGAACAGAAAGCTTGCATTATTTGGTATTAAAACCATAGGTGATCTTGCAAGGGCAGATGAAGATGTGCTTAACAGTCACCTTGGAAAGATGGGCAGTATCTTATGGTCTTTTGCTAATGGCTATGATGATTCACCTGTCAAGCTGGAGAATACCCACGCTCCAATCAAATCGGTGGGAAACAGCACAACGACACCAAAGGATTTAGTATGCGATGAGGATGTAAAGATTGTTCTTTATATTCTGGCTGAGAGTGTTGCAGCAAGACTTCGTGAGAATGGATTCCGGTGCAGAGTGGTTGAGATAAGTGTCAGGGATAATGAGTTATTCTCTTTTACCCGTCAGAAAAAGATTGACCATGCAACTAATATCACCGGAGAGATAGCTGCATATGCTTATCAGATATTTAAGGAAAACTATAACTGGAGCAAGCCAATCCGCAGTGTTGGTGTCCGAGGTGCAGACCTAGTAACAGATAATTATTGGGAACAGATTGATTTGTTCTCAAGTGTGGAGAAGCGTGAAAAGCAGATGAAGATGGATTCGGCGGTGGATGAGATACGCAGAAGATTTGGATTTTACAGTATCCAGAGGGGACTCATGTACCGGGACAGGATTTTGTCGGCAGTCAAAGCAAAAGAAGAACACACAGTACATCCACATGGGTATTTTTCAGGTTAGCAACGAGAAGTGCCAGATAATCAAGGCACAGATGTGTTGTGCTTGCACATAAACATATGGGACTTGGTTATCTGATACGGCGACTGCCGTGAGCGAAATGAAGCGAAGCGGAATTGAGCTGCACTACGAGTAGCGATAGAGTTAAAGAAGAGGGAGGCGGAACATGAGCGAAGCAGCAAGAATTGATCTGGTAGACAGAGCACCATTGACGGAGAAACAGCAGAATGTGTATGAAAGCATTATGCAATATCAGCGTGTGAATGGTTATGCTCCTACTATCAGGGAGATATGCAAGATGGTAGGGGGCATCGACTTCAAGTGTTTATGCACATCTGAAAATATTAGAAGAAAAAGGCTATATAGCAAGGAAGATGGATGCTTCCAGAGCAATAGCAATCTTGTAAGGAAGGTGATTATATTGAGCAATAAGGTATATGTTGATGTACTTGCAGAGTTTTCAAAGGACGGACTGCTCATTCCCAAAGAGATAACATGGGAAGATGGCAGAAAGTATGAGATTACACGAGTAAAAGACAAGCGCAGAGCAGCCAGTACAAGGGCTGGCGGAGTTGGAGAGCGTTATACCTGCGTGGTAGATGGAAAGGAAATATTCCTTTTCTATGAAGATAACAATATGTGGTTTATGGAAAGAGCCGGAGCCTGATGTGAATGTGTGCTAACAGCACAATTCATATCAGTTGGCTTTAGATCAGCAAAGCCGGGGAATGTGCATACATTCATCGGAACTCCCGGCAAAAGGCTTGCAAAGGTGATTTCCCTTTCCTTTACGAGTACAGAATTGTAGATTGATGATTTTGTATGAATAAGGAGCGAACTGAATTGAACAAAGGAAATGTTATAGAAATTAGATGTAAAAAATGCAACAAGTTAATGATGGAATACTTTGTATGCGGTGATGATTCCGCTGTGGCACTGCAGAACATTGGAATTAAATGTGACAGATGCAAGCGAGTGATGATACTCAAGAAGTATTCCGAGGGAATGATGAAGGAACATTCTGAGAATGGGACTTTCAGAATATAAAGATTGAAAATTAAATTACAGCCCACCTGATAAGGGCACATCGAAAGATGGAAGCACCAGAGACGCAGGGGAAACGAACAGTATTTATGATACTGGTTTCCTCGTGCGTCTTTTTTGTGCTGTAAAGGTAATCCGACTTGTTCGTTTCCAAGGGCGGCAAGGAGGATTTATGAGCAGTAAAGCACAGACAAGAGAAAAGGATTATGAGAGAGGATTACGAATTGCTGATAGGAGAAAGGCGATGGGATTATCACAGGATGAGTTAGCTCATAGAGTGGGTATAGGCAGACAGGCCCTATCAGCTATTGAAAACGGTGGAGATTTTAAGGTCTCTGTGTTGAGAAAAATTGCTGTTGTATTAAATTGTTCAACAGATGAATTATTATATGGAGTATTTTCAAGCATAAATGAGGAAATGCAAGATAACATTATGAATGAATTGAAAAGAATGAGCAAGGACGAGATAAAAAAATGGTTGTATATGCTCCGGGCAGTTAACGATATTTCACAGGATGTTAAGACTTTTAATAAAAAAATATACTGATATAATAAAATGAAAGGGCGGTGGTTAGTATGGCAATGTATGATATAGATTCAAATTATAAGTGTGAAAAGCACACATATGCAAGCTTGTGTCAGGAATTGATGTATGAGTATGAAATTAAAACAGGAGAGGTTGCACCCTCGGAAGAATATTTTCGTTACAAGATAAAAAACGCGAAAAATAATGGAATTATAAATAAGTTAAATAGATTACTTGGTACGGATATAGAAAAATTGGTGTCACATGCCCCCGAACCAGAAGTGGAAAGATTTAATTTATTGAAGCTAGTTAAATTAATATATTATATTGAAAAGGATGGAAATGCAAAAAATACTCAAAAACAGGATGATAATGTAAGAGTATTAATAACAGATATATTAAAAAAGCCTCGATTGGATAACATTAAGACAGAATATACAGAGAAAAGTGAATATGGTGATTGCTTTGAAAACTTATTTTTAAAAGTAAAATCACAAGTATCAGATGCGGAGTCCAGAATTTCAAAAATAGAAGCAATGAATGAGTATTGGGAATACACTACTGATATGGTGTTTGATTATGTTATAACAGACAAAGCATTAGATAATCCTCAAGAAGCCATTCAAGAATTAGAGAGAATACATAGATTTTTAAAAGAAAGAGTGTTGGCAAGACTAGTTATAGATAATCCTCCAGTTACATATGAAAAAAGCATTTTTGAAAATTTTTTAGATCTGTTGATATCGCATCGTGTTTTGTGCAGTGATATGGACAGACTAAATATTAATTATCGAATATGCGAAATTAAAGAATCAGATAAAAAATATGTAGAATTATTTCGAAGTCGAGAAGGATATGAGATATCTAGAAATAATATAAAAATATTGGAAGATTTTATCTGCCGAGAAACGGAAAACAAAGACATAAAAGATATTATGTGTTTAATATTATGGGGATTAGATAAGAAATATTATGATTATAAGGCATGTAGGTTTGCAATAAAGCATTATGAGACAGTGCTGAATTGGTGGATAGCAGGAAAGAATATAGATGTATCTGAATCAGTAGCGATTGATACTTTTATTGTGATTATGCAGGAATTGATAGTTGTATATAAAGACAAAGAGGGGTTGAAAAATGATTATGTTGGTTACAATAACCCTAAGCGTTCATTGATTGCTTCGGTTAGAAATCCTGCAAAAGCTGATGCAGTGGCTGTTCAGGCTTGGATAAAAAAATTGGAAAATCGAGTTGTAGCAAATTTAGGTGCAATAGAACTTATTAGAAAAAAACGTGAGATAGAAAATGTAATATATGAGATTAAGAAGTATGCGTTCTCATTTTGCAACTTAGAGGATATGAATTTTGTGAGTTCGCAAATTTATTATATATCATCAAGATGTATGATTAGCCAAGAGTATGCGAAGAATATAGGTAATCAATTTGCAAGTGAAATTTGTAAACATTTATCTCCAAAAATCCATAATGTGAATGTTATACTACCTCCAGAAGGTGTTAATGTATATAATATGTTTAAGGATTTTTCTATTGATAGATCAAGTGAATTGGAACGAACAGCCTTTGAATTAGCAGAGATGATGAATGATTTGTATAATGAGGATGAGCTGATAACAGCAAGAAGTTTTAAAATTTATGTGAGCATATCATGGTCAGAAAAAGGTAACAGAAAGTCCTTACTAACTTTTTGGATTAATAGAGAAACCAATTGTATTGAGTATAAACAATATGTGGGCGTGGAGTCTGATGAAAATTGCGATAGGATGAGACATTTAGGATTAGGAAAATTTATTGTAGATGGAAATCCAAATATAAAGTTTTTTTAGAAGTAAGAAATTTAGGGGAATTACCTCAGGAAAAAATATCATAGTGAAAATAAAATTAGGTCATAAGAGAGAATTCTTATGACCTGATTTTTTTTGCATGAAAGGAGGTGGGACCAGATGGCAGAAATAAAGAAGGACTTTGCACGGGGTAACAGAATATCAGAGAAAAGAAAAAAATTGGGAATGAGTCAAGATGAAATGGCAGAACGTATTGGAATTTGTAGGCAAGCCCTGTCTGCCATCGAAAATGGAGGAGCGTTTAAAACTCAGACATTGGAAAAGTTGGTCTCAGTTCTAGGTACTTCAGAAAGATATATTTTATATGGTAATGGTACAGATTGTGAACTGATTACGGAGGTAATGGTTTTACTGCAGGGAATGGATGAATTGCAGCTCAGACAGTGTTTAGCAATGATAAAGGCAATGAAAAGTGTGTCAATAGAAAAGTAATTGTCGTGTTTACACGACATAACTGTCGCCTGTACACGGTCGGCAATTAGAGGGGGGCAAGTTACAATATAAATGTGCTAAGGAACAGCACACCACGAGAGTGGAGGCGCCAATACTCTCCAATACAAGTCAAAATGTAAAGGAGATAACAAAATGAATAAGACAGATTTTAATGTAGTAGACAACAATGATAATCAGGAACTTGCTAAGGGAATTGCATTTGTAAAGTCCCGCAGAGCAGAACCTAATGTAATCCAGATGGTCGAAAATATGCGTGATCAGGCAATACCTAATGGAGTAATCATCAATGATGTGTTTTGTGACCGCTCAATGACAGGAGACTATGATAGAGAAGCACTGAATGCTTTTTTTGCAACACTTAAAGAGGAAGGTTTTGAGGTTGTAGTAGTTAGAAGCCTGAATGAGATCACAGATGACATTTATGATCTGGAAGAATTCGTGAATACCATCACTGATATGGGCATATGGCTCTATTCTCTTGGAGTCGGTCCGGTGCCAATTACTGCATCTTATGCAGAGGACTTTGGATGCTAACGGAGTCCTTTGGTAGAGCGATAACAGGAAATCATTCCGGTCGGGACAAACAAGTCCCGGCTGTGAAGGATTGCAGATTTACACAGACTGCATTCGGAACAGTAGTACATGATTCAAGTGGGAAGTGGCTTGGTCAGTACGAGACAGAAGACGCAGCGGTAGAGATGATTAGAGAAATGGCACAGGACATTGGAGGGTACGACGATGAAATATGAAGGATATAAAATTGGTCCGGTGATTCGTGATATTCGTAAGGACAAAGGACTTCTCATTGAAGAGGTTGCTGCTAAAACTGGAATAAGTGTTTCGACACTTGGACAAGTGGAGCAAGGGGGAAGAAACCTGAGCATGAAAAATTTGTATATGCTTATGGAAGTTTATGAAACAGATGCAAATACATTACTTGCAATAGAATGTACACCGGATTCATTAGATTCGAGACTAAAGCGATTACCTGCAGATAAGCAGGATTATTTGAAAAAGACATTTGATTTTATGATAGAGCAGGCTTTGAAGTCGGCATAGGAGGCAGAGAATGAGAAGAAAGATTAAAAAGATGGATTGCATAGAATATCTTTCAGTGCAGGCTCCATTGGAAAAAGTAAATATGCTTGAAGACAAGCAGAGCAAATATATACATGAATTTGTAAAGAGAAAAGAATATTCAATCGTGGGAAAGATGAGACGCAATGGCTTTTCGCAGAGAGATGTTGATCGCCAGTGGAATCAGATTGTGAATATGATCCGCAAAAAGCAAATCAGTGGAGTAGTTGTTGCGAATATGGCAGCTATATCCAGCAGTGTTGCGGATGCTTATTTTAAGGTAGGACTGGTTATTGAAGCAGGCGGCATTGTGGTGACTGTAGATGAGGGCAGGTTAGATATGCACATCAAGAAGGGAGCATAGATATGAGTAGACGAACAGAAAAAAGAAGATATGGTAAATATAATAAATTTGATGTCGTGTATGCGGATTTTGGGAAAAACCCACATGGCATTCAGGGCGGAATCAGACCAGGAATAATTATTTCATGTGATGCAAGCAATCATGATGGTGCACCGCAGGTGTCAGTAGTCCCTTTGAGCAGTAAGTTAAAGGATATCCCAGTACATGTGATTTTAAATCCGAAGGATGTGAGTGGATTTGGATTAAGTAAGATCTCTGATTTTATGCCTGAAGATGCACAGACAATTTCAAAAGGCTGCATTAGAGCAAAAAGTGGAACTGTCATTGAGGATTCAGGCGTGAGAGAAGAAATAGACAGAGCATTGATACGACAGTTTGATCTGTTACCTGTAGCTCGCAAAATGGTAATGGAGGAGTTAGCAAATGGACAGCAGAACTAAAAAGACTAATAATAAAAGATTTGTCAGATATTCGGAAGGGGCAGAGATGTATTCAATGAGCGTGTCAAAATTTATGCAGTTAGCGAAGGATGCAAAGGCATGTTATAAAGTGAATCAGCTGGTGTTGGTTAATCTGGATATTATTGACGAATATCTTGAAACTTTCCACATTGTAGATGACGAGTTTTATAAGTAATTATGAGAAATGACGCATTAGTTATAGAAGAAATACAAACAAGTATGGAGAAAAATGAGCCAAGAGAGAAAAAATGTATTGACTTTTGGTCAGACCAAAAGTATAATATGATTAAGATATGAAGGAGGCATACAGATGGCTAGAACTGGAAGACCAAAAGCAGATAAACCTTTTGATCATAAGGTGACTGTTAAATTCAAAGAAGAGGAATACCAGATAATGGTTGAGTATGCTGAGACTCATAATCTATCCATTTCGCAATTGATTAGAATGGGTGTTGAATTACAAATGAAACAACAGGCTAATCAGTAGAACAGGCTCTTTTCTCCAGAAAGGAGAGAATAATGGCTTGTAGAAAAGATGGTAAAGGCAGAGTATTAAGAAAGGGTGAGGGTTACAGAAAAGGCGACGGAAGATACTCATATGTATATATTGATCCATTAGGCAAGAAAAGGACCATTTATGCAAAGTCTTTGGTAAAACTTCGAGAAAGAGAAGAACAGTTACAAAAAGACCAGTTGGATGGACTTGATGTCTATGTCGCAGGAAAAGCTGATGTGAACTTTTTGTTTGACAGGTACATATCAACTAAAACAGAATTGCGTAGTACTACTTACAGTAATTATTTGTATACATGAAATCATTTTATTCGTGATACATTTGGCAAGAAGAAAGTAAGAGATGTGAAATACTCAGACGTGTTGTTCTTTTATACAGACTTGATTAATAATCAGGGATTACAGATTAATACGCTTGAGACAATTAATACAGTATTAAGACCTACATTTCAGCTTGCTGTCAGAGATGATATCATAAGGAAGAATCCGGTAGACGGAGCATACTGTGAAGTAAAAAAGCGTAATGGTGGTGCCAGAAAAACAAGGCGAGCGTTGACTGTGGATCAGCAGAGAAAATTCATGGAGTATGTAGCAAAGAATCCGTTCTTTTATCACTGGTATCCATTCTTTGTATTTTTGTTAGGAACTGGGTGCAGAATAGGAGAAGCAATTGGGATACGCTGGGATGATATTGATTTGGATAATCGAATTATTGATATCAATCATAGCTTAACCTATTACCAGAGAGCGGATGATTCATATAAATGTGAGTTTAGAGTATCTTTGCCAAAGACGGAAGCAGGTAATCGTAGAATACCTATGATGCAGCAGGTATATGATGTGCTTCAGGAAGAATATGAGAGACAGAAGCAGGAAGGCTTTTGTGTTGAGAATGTGGATGGAATGACCAATTTTGTATTTACAAACCGATTTGGGATGCCACATAACCCAGCAGCAGTAAACCGGGCAATCAAGAGAATTGTGGATACACATAATTCAGAAGAAGAGGTGGCTGCTAAAAAGGAGAAGAGAGAACCTGTTATGATTCCAAGATTCTCCTGCCATATCTTCAGACATACGTTTGCATCAAGATTTTGCGAGAATGAAACCAACATCAAAGTAATTCAAGAGGTAATGGGACATGCTGATGTATCGACTACCATGAACATATATGCAGAAGCAAACCCAGATGTTACCAAATCAGTAATTGAGAAATTATCAAAAAATATGGATATTTTTTAGAAAAGAGTCCTGCGATTGAACTCTTTGAAGATTGAAAAATATACCTATTCATACTGTGGCAAATATGTTATACTTGCTAAGTATTGTTGTGTTTGACACAGCAGTACATGCATAAAATAAAAAGACGTATTTTAAGGCGAATGACATCTTTTGGACGCACAAAAGTCAAAAAAACGTCCAAGAGTATCCAAGTATATAGAATCCAGGAAAGCCCATTTTCCAAGGGTTTGCAAGGATATACAAGAGTTAGCTTAGCAATCAAAAAAGCTCCCGACGATGAAGCCTTTGGACAAATAAACCCAGTATTTATGCGGGTTTGCGGCACTTCAAATCCAAGTTGACAACAAACTGACAACAATTTTTCGTATAAATACGAAGGATTACGACGCAGGATGAATAGTTGAAAAGCAAAAACGCAATGCAGCACTCGCTGTTAAGAGAACACTTTTTGAAAGAAATTTCAGAAGGTGTTCTCTTTTTCGTTAGGCACGATTTCTGTCATATTGTCAAATCAATGAAAGAAAGGGTTTGAAACCTATGATTAGCGAAACCACAAAGTCATATTATGATTTGAAAAAAAGAAATGATGTGCGGGAAAGTGCCAAGAGACTGCGCAGACAATTCCTTCGGTATAAGGATGCGGAAATTGTTTACAGTCTTCAGCACAAGAAGCTGCTCGAACTGGCAAGCGAAGCGGGGGCTATTTATCGGATGGATGGAACGGTTCTGATAAACCGGGACATTTTCGACGAGTATCTGGAGCGTTTCCATGAACCGAGTACATTGGCACCGCAGGAGGAAGAAAAATGAGCGGGAATCTATGGATGTTTTCAGACATGCTGGATGATGAAGATATTGAAATGCTGAAGCGGGACTTTATTACTTACTATCAGGGCGCCGATTATTACGGGCTTGGCTTAAAGGTATTTACAAGGATGGCTCATGAAGCCGGATCCGTATATAAGATCGGGAAAAAGGTTTTGATACGGCGCAGTATATTTGAGGAATATCTCAGGCAGCAATGTAAAAGTAACGATAGAGAAAAGCGTTTAAGCTTATATGAACCCGATGATGAAATTACTGTTGAAGAGGAGAATGATATGATGAGACAAGGCATACTGGTGCCGGACTTACAAAGTGGGCGGATGGATATCCGTTTTAGTCTGGAAGATTATTATGGTGGGCTGCATTGTGGAACTACTATGGATGTCAATATAGATGGCAAATGGATTCCCACGCGAATTGAAATGGGAGATGATTGGTATCTTGTAGGTGTAGAAACTGACAGTCTTTTCGGTCTGACGGTAAGAATTTAATATGAACAGCTGAAGGGCGGCTTCTTTAAAAAAAGAGGTCGCCCTATTTTTACTTTATAGGAAATTCCGACCTTTTAAGACACAAAGAAAAACATATGTTTGCCAAACATATGCTAGATGGATATGTGTTTAAGGTATACAGAATAGACGGTCAGGGATTTAGAAGATATAAAAACCTTCTTCACCAAAATCGTCTTCAAAAGGGTCCTCTTCATTTAAGAAATAATCCATATCAAGAAGATCATCCCCGCGCATACGGCGCATGTCCTCGGATGTCATGCCTTCTGGTGGATTATTCATATATTTTTTGCGTAGTTTCTCTGTGTTTGGATTCATAGGTACCGCCTCCTTTGAAAGGAGTATACCATAGGAACGGGATTTGGGGAAGTCAGGCGGACGACCTTCTTCCACGAGAGCGGGACATGACTTTCTCGTACATTTCTTCCAGAGAAACACGTTTATGGTTAAAGTAAAGTTCTAAAAACAGCATGGTCGTGCCACATTCACAAGTTAAGGGGTCATAACCAAAAGAAAAAAGGATAGCGGTACGCCATTGGTTAAAACTTCTGTAAATAGAATGTTTTTCACGGTAGATGACTCTGTGGAGTTTTTTGTCAATCTCCCGGTGCCCTGCATAAATGCCGCCATAACGGATCATTTTGTAATACTTTTCAGGGATATGGCGGATGAGGCGTTCAATGAATTCCATAACAGGAAGAGTTTCTTCCACACAGGCATTATCTTCGTGCCGGTTATA
>CAJTIU010000053.1 GCA_910576335.1 Lachnospiraceae bacterium | reverse complement strand
CATCCTTTCGTATGAATGCTACTGGGGAATTAAGTTCCCGATTGATGATTGGTACACAGATACCGTAAGTGCATTATAGCACATGCATCAACGATTGGATGATCCTTTTTATTTGAAATTAACTATAAAAGTTTGATTGCAGCTATAAGCTGCGCTATGTTATAGGTGTGCTATGGTGATTTTCCATAATACCACAATCTACATCAAGGTTTTATCTTTTGCAGACAATTCCCCAAACCTCCTTTCAGATTATATTATTAGTAAGATTATTTTATCTTATTTAAATTCTTATTTTAAGGCATAATAACGTACAGTTTTGTTAAAAATTTTATCTTTTTCACACATTATTTTTGATTTATTAGCAATATTGCACAGATATTTATGTGCAATATAATTCAAAAACATAACCTATCGTTTATTCAAACGGTATCATCATTCTAAACTTTTTAATACATTTTAATGTTTCTATCACAAGCTCCTGATATAAATCTTCATCAAATATCCCTTTTATCAGAGCATTTCTAATCAACATTGGACGAAACATTTCTAAAATTCTCTCCACGGCTTTCTTATCTCCTTGCTTTGCCCTAAATAAAATCTCTTCAAATTCCATCAGCTCTTACCTCCCATCCATTTTCGAATCTTGTAGATAGCATAATAATAGATATTCTTTACCATATCTTCCTTAATTCCATTTAAACAACCTATCTCTCTAAAAGTTCTCTCCTCAAAAACATGCTAGTAAATAAAATGCCTTTCATCCTCTCGAAGCATCATAAGAGCTTCTGTAAGTCTTTGGTCTGATAATTCATTCCATCCTGGATATCGTCCTTCTTGTTCTCTGGAAAGAACTTCTTCTCTATAACGTAATTCCAACATTTCATCTATCAAAGGACCAAACTCCACCAGAGATTCTTCTAAAGGGCTTTCTACTCTGCCAATCTTTTCTTTTTTCTTCAGATAATTCCATCTTTTCCACCGGATACATTTCTGCAGATATGCAGTAAAGTAATTCTTTATTTTATCTCCTGTATAATCATATTCGTTCATGTTTCCCTCCAAAAATCTTCAAAATCAATTTGTTTCAAAGATTTCTAAGGTTGGAGAACGGCAATGACACTCCATGGCAGACTCTATTTCTACATAAAAAATACTGCCAAACCGGCATATTACCAGTCTGACAGCATAAAAAGGTAATCGAATTTCATGTGTTATATGAAGCGTTATCGCGTAATATACTGCATGTATGCAAGTCTCATACACCCACCATGCGGTTACGATTTTTTTAACAAACTACTTACTGCATATATTCCTTTCCTGCCATATATAAAATTAAATTCCTTGTTTTCCTGCCTGCCATACATTAAACACGCAATATAATACGCGAAAACAGGTATCTTAACGCATTTCATATAGTGCATATCTCATGTAAAATATAAGAACTAAGTGAGGTGATACAAATGATGGCTAAGAAATTATTAGGAGATGCAATAAAAGAAGAACGATTAAGAAGAAATCTGTCCCAGAATGCTCTTGCTGAAATGGTGCATGTATCTCTCCGCACTATTTCTGATATCGAAAATTACAATGGTAATCCCCGTTTTGAAAATTTGTACTTACTGGCATCTTATCTGAATATATCTATAGATGCAGTTTTTAATGGTGAAAACGAGCCCATGGATTCTACCATGAAACAGATTATCGCAGAACTTAATCAGTGTTCCAATGAAACAAAGCGCCTGGCACTGGGGACATTGCGCGGTCTCTTATCTGCAACGTCTGAAAACCAATAGTCTTTATTTTTGCATCCTTTATTGACTTAACCATTGTTTCTGAGTATAGAAAACGAATCTGTGAGTAACCTGTGATAAATCTGTGAGTTGAGATAGAGGCTAAAAAAATATCCGGATATGATAAAAGCAGCCCCGCTTGTGATAGGACTGCTTTTTTCTCTGTTCCTTTTTGTAACATCTATATTTATAAATCTGATTAGTTCCTGCGGAAAGTGTCCATTGCCTTCAGGATGTTCTGGGATATACTTTCATCCATTTCCTTTTCTTAAGGCGAGAGATCCAAAACCGGAACTGAAGATTGCTTTTCCTCACCAGAAGAGGTTGCCAAGCGTCCGCCCATGGCTTTTTCTAGCTCTTTCTGTATCAGCTTTTCCAAAAGAGGCTGAAGCGATTCCACATGAAAATCATGGATTCTTTCTGAATCAACACCATCCACATAGCTTAAAATAGCGACAGCAATCAACTGAGCCTTCTTTTTCGTTCCGTTCAGAATCTCGGCAGCCCGTACATGGACTGGATCTGTTTCATCAAATCCAATGGTAAATACATACGGATTTTTCTTTGCCATTCCTATCACTTCCCATTCTCATATGCACAGTATAACAGATCATATCCCCTGGCATTCGCCTTCAGATCTTCAATAAACAGATGTTTCCCCAGACGATCTGATTTTTCAAGGAATTGCTTCAGCAGGACGGCACCGCCGCCAATAAACACCGTATAGGACGTCTTTGTATCAATCCCGCGCTCCCTGATACTGTTCAGCAGATCTGTCACAAAATCCTGTACCATGCTTTCTGTCATACATACCACGCTGTCATCATAATACTGTGTATTCCCGGCAAGGATACTGTCAATGTCCGTATCCTCCAGCAGCATGTCATACTCGCTGTTGACACTGGAGATAATCTGGTTATACATGGTAATCACACCCTTTTCCAGAGAATCGCAATATCCCATATCCGGTTTTCCTTTCCTCATCAGAAGATAGTCGGTTGTGAAGCCTCCAATATCAATGCCCACTGCCTTCGGGACTTGCATAATGTCCTGTCCTATGGTCATCATGGCTGCAAAGTCCTGTACAAAAGCCCGAACCTCCTGAATACAGATATGATAAATGTTTCCGTTAAAATTCAGATCCAATACTTTGCTTTCCGCCCGAAAAAATGCCTCATACTTTTCATAAAGCTCTGCAAAATGCTTCGGTGGCAGTCCAATAGGAAGTTGGATCTGCACCACATCCTCCGGCTGAATCTGTTCCTTCCCTTCCAGCTCCATTGCAATCGCAAACAGTGTGAGAATAAAGAACCGGAAGTCTAAAGTCTTATCTCTCTAGTAGGGGATTCTCTGCTCACTGAGGGTATAATACTTTCTCTCATACTGAAGATACTGCTCACCCCTGGCAGGCTTCTTATCCAGTACATTCAGGCCACTTGTGAAAATAAAATGACAGGTCTTCATATTCCGGTTTCCGTGGTCTACTGCAACTCTTAGTTTCTTAATCATATATCATCCACTCCTTTGTCATTAATACATACTCTATACGTGCGAGCTATGTAAAGCGCAACCGATTCTCATAAATTCATGCTCAGATAAGTTTTTATTCCAAATCATATCCTGTCAGTATTATTCTGAATATAGCATGGAAAAAGGCACCGGCCAAATGCCGATGCCCACTGTATTTTCCTGATTTTTCACTGCTTTGCGCAGCACATTAATTTGCACACATTTTATATTCCAAACATTTTTCTTGTGCTTTCTACCTCTTCTGGTTCGCAGCCGACTTCCGCCGCGATCTGCTTATTTGTAAGATCAGGATTGTTCTTCACTGTCTGAAAAATTCTTCCCGACAGAATCAATCCCTCTTGCCTTCCTTTTGTTCTTCCCTGTTGTTCCGCCTCCTGCTGCTTCACCTGGATATCTTCCTCGTAGCTGTACTCTGCAATTAGCATGTTCTCAACCTCGCTTCCTTTCCGTTTCAGATAATCCGCCAATATTCCACGGTCAATACATTCCCTGATTGCCTTCTTAATTGCGCTTTCTTCACCGGAATGCGCTCTCACCGTATCAATAAACTGGCTGTATTCCCTCAATATGTCACATTTCTTCAGGAGTTCATGTGCCTTATCAGAATTAATATTGATAACTTTCACCTTTAATTCTGCAGAATTGTTCCCTACTGGATTTATAAATGCGTCTGACAGTTTCAATTCCTGCTCTAATGGCTGATCCTTTTGTCCATTGTAAAAAGTGTAAAATTCTGGCGTAGGTATTCTGACCAGCGTTGTCCTGTAACGAGCTTTCTTATCGATCAGCTGTTCATACGCCCTTCCCACATATAACAGGCATCTAAACGGAATGTTCGGGTTCACAGTACTTTGGTGTTCCCCCAGGACAAGCACCTGCCCATCTACTTCAAAGGAAATATCATTTTTAAAATTCTTATACAGAACATCCTCAATCTTCACTTTCCGATTGACATTCTCATCCTGATACTCTGTATCATGCAATGCATTATATAAACTCAGCAGATTCTTTTTTGCTGTCTCATCCTGATAGAACAGATCTACAAAGAGACTGTCTTTATGTTCACGGTTCTCCTTCTCCATTATCATATACCGCCTTTCCTTTCTTTTATACTACCACATTTCATTTTTTGTTTCAATTATGCTTTTACGCCGCTTCATTCCTTGCTTCACCCTTAACATATTTCTCAAATAATTCCTGATACCGCTTATATCCCTGCGAAATCAACGGCTCTTTCAGAGAAGTTTTTGACCAAAGGATCAGTTCTTCCTCCTCCACATGATAGGGACTGCCCGGATAAAAAATTCCACCAGAATATCTTGGCGTGCTCGGCTTTACAATCTATTCCAATTCAGCCTTTGTCTTTGCCTTCATGATGAAATCAGCCTTTTTACAGAATATTGTTTCAACCAGTTCCGGCAAAAACCCTTCTTCTTCATACTGAGCCGTAATTCCCCTCATTTTTCTTAACGCATCAAATCTGCGGGAACGTAATTTTTCCGTCAGTCTATTATCCATTAATAATTCCGTCATATAACGGCTATATTCTAAATCTATCATCTCTTGATTCTCCCTTCATTCTCTTCGTGAAAATGAAATGCAGACGATACCCCTTCATAAGAGTAATAGTCTGCATTTCTTTCAGATTGGAAAATTCTTCTGTTTTTTATACTTTTTTAATAATTTATTGAAATATCATACATAAAACCAGGAATATACCTAATGATACCAGGATCATCTCCGCAATTCCATGCTTCCTCATAAGATATACTCCCAAAATGAGAGAAATCATCAGCTTCATTCCTACCTCCTATGGATGTAAATTACAGCTATACATGTAACATTCCTCAATATTGCAATACCGGTTCGGTTCATCACATACAATGCAGGGATCGCACACAGGATACCATTTTTCCCGCAATAACTCGACGGTCAAATCCCGTATCTCCCCCAGTATGGATATATCCCATGGAAATTTCACATCTAAATTTTCATCCTCTTCAAATTGCAAAAATGTCAGACACATTTTATATACTGCGTTGTCTAATACGTCATTGCGTTCTAACATTTCTTTTGTAAATTCTAATTCTTTCTGTTCCATTTTCTTCCACCTCGTTTACTTTACTCTGTAAAAAGGCCACTTTTCCAGCCACATTTACGACACTCATAAGACAAGCAGCCGCCTCCGTTAGCAAGATCCGCACAGTCAAAAGCAAATGCTTTCTCACGCTTTGATAAAGGCTTCATCCATCCGTTCTTCATGCAAAAAGGCTTTTCTGTAGACAGATTCACCGATACCTGCAGATTCCTCTGTTCATGCCTTGTAATTCTTGTACTGTTACATACCGGACAGCAGTTACCTTCTCTCGTATCACTAATTGGTATTTTTTCTATCATCCGTTTTTCCCTTTCTTATGGCAGTTTACAACTTTTTCTTTAAACTGCCAGCTTCAACTGTTCCATCTCTTTTGTTTTCTGCCTTTGTTCTGCATTATAATATCCTTGGATTCTCTGCCCTAAGACTGTATTGCGCTTTCCGCTGTCATCCGTATGGATTCACTGGCACACTGCGTTCCAGTCTCCAACCAGATAAACCTTGCATTTCGCCCTGGTAATCGCTGTATAAAGGATATTGCGCTTCAGCATGGTGTAAAATGCTTTTACACACGGGATAATCACGACAGGATATTCAGAACCTTGGGATTTATGGATGGTAATTGCATTGGCATGCTCCACCATCTCCATCTGTTCTCTTTCATATCTAACTACCCGGTTTTCCGAGAACAGAATCTGAACCTTCTGGCTTTCATCCGAATCCTCATAAATATCCTGGATAATTCCCATGTCCCCATTGCTGACCAAATCCGTATTCTTATTCTGTAGGATCTTGTCACCCACCCGGAATACATCCTTTCCTATCGCCAATTCATTCTTTCCAGCGGCAGGCGGGTTAATCAGATCCTCTAATGTCCGGTTCAATTCCACCACGCCAGCGGCAGTCTTCACACGGTAAGAGGTCAGAATCTGCACCTGCTCCAGCCCATATTTCTGTACTTCCTCCAAATACAGCTTCTTTACCATCTCTGCAGTCGGCTCTGTTCCATTACATGGGACAAATATAAAATCTTCTCCCATAAACAGGTTTGTCCGGTTCTGCTGGATCAGATTTGCATTGACCGGGATATTGCTTGACGCCCCCTGGCGGTATACCATATCTAATACGGTTACCGGGATCAGGCCGCAGCCAATCAACTGCCGGAACACATCCCCGGCTCCCACGGATGGAAGCTGGTCCACATCTCCTAACAGCAGCACTCTGGCACTGTCCTTTACTCTGCTGAAAAATTCATAGGCAAGGTGCATGTCTACCATGGATACCTCATCTACGTTTAGGAACTCTGCTTCCAAATACTGGAACCCCAGATTATAGTCGCTTCCTCCGAGCAGACCTAATGCCATATGCATTGTAGATGCATCTTCCTTGCCTGTGCTTTCCGCCATTCTCCTTGCCACGCGTCCAGTAGGCGCCATCAGCTGTACCGAAGTCTTGCATTTCAGGCCATGGATATAAAGGATAACCTTCAGAACGGTTGTCTTGCCCGTTCCAGGACCTCCCGTAATGATACTTAAAGGGCTTTCAAACACCATCCTTATCGCCTGTTTCTGACGCTCCGACAATGTAATGCCTAAGACCTGCTGTGCCTGATCCAACTCCGTTTCAATCGGGAATGACTGTCTTGCTGTCTGTATCCGTTTGGCAATCATCAACGCCGTCAACCGTTCCTCCTCATACTGCTGGAAAATATATACCTTCTCATGATCCACCACAATGCTCTGCTGCATGACCAGCTGATAGAGTACTCTGCTGACATCTTGCTCTATTACAGCCGGAACCGTCAGGTCCTGATTCAGCAATGCCAATGTTTTATCCATCAGCGTCTCCTGATTCAGATACAGATGCCCTTCCTTCATGGCTTCATGCAGGATATAACTGATACACCCCGAAATACGCATGGGATCATTCAATGCCCTGCATAGCTGTCGGCCAATTGCATCCACCGTCAGAAAACCGAAACTCTTTACTGCACACAGCATATATGGCCGGCTCTGGATAATACGGACGGATTCCTCATGGAAGGTTTTCAGGATCATGTTCACCTTCTTCGGCGTTACCTTATAAGGCACCAGGAATGTCATCAGCTCCCGGAATACCTGGTTCTGCCCATAACATTCTACGATCTCCCTCAACTTCCGTTCGGAAATCCCTCGGATAGACAATAATTTTTCCGGAGACTTTTCTATCACATCCAATGTCTGCAGTCCGAACTGCTGGTAGATGGCCTCCGCCGTTCTCTGCTTTACGCCTTTAATGGCTCCGGAAGAGAGGTAGCCTATAATCCCTGCCTTTGTCCGAGGCACGATCTCCATAAAGGAGTCTACCTTCAGCTGCAGCCCATGGCTTCCGTTTTCCCAGTCGCCTTCCATTTCCAGCTCAATCGTATCGGTCAGCGGCAGGTTGTAACCTACCGCCGTAAAACCAATGATGCTTCCTTGATTTCCCCTGCCATGCCAGAACTAATACGTCTGCCGCAGATAATCAAGGTATCGCACAAATCCATCAGCTCCATCCCGATCCGGAGTGCGGTTTCCCGTTCCTCCGGAATCGAATCATCTAATATAAGGGGCAGATACGCGTGGGAAGCAAACGTCCTGCAATGATAGAGAACCTGCATCCTCTCCATATAAAACCTTGCCATGTCCATGTTGTGGCTGACTCCCTTCGCATCAGGGGCAGAAAGCGGAGAGCAGATATATGCTTTTTTTCCGCTTAACATCATGCCGCCTCCTTCTTTACCCGGAATGTCCTGCTTTCCGTGGTCTTTGTATATTCCTCAAAAATATCCGGATGCTGGATTTTCAGCTTTTCCATTGCGTCCTTCCCAACCTGGGTTCGCCTGGTTGGATTATAAGTAATCCGGTAACGGCTGATCCCGTCGGATAAGACTGCCTTGCAGGAAGCACCAAGCTGTTCTACAAACGGCACACTAAGCTCCCTCTGCATTGCCTCAATTTCCTTTTTCCGTTTTTCCAGTTGGGATTTTTCTTCTGATAAGGTAAGATACTTTTCAAGATCAACTGAATGTTGCACCCCAATCTCAATCTCAGGAAGCTCCTTGTCGGCATACCCGCCGTATTTCCGGATGCTTGCAAGGATCAAATCAGGTTTGCCGTTGTATGGCGGCTCTGCCTGCTTTTCCACATATTCCTTCCAGAAATATTCCTCCTGTGCAATGATTTCTTCCTCCTCCATCATATCCCGCTCAATCGGACGGATGACAAATTCATTCTCATTGTTTCCATAGAGACAGGCAATATAGGCTTTGTCCATGTTCATCACAGACAGATAATGCCTTACCTGAAGGATATAGTTATCGGGAATCCCTCCATCCTCCCACTTCGTCCTGGCATTGTAATTACAGGTCTTGCACTCTAAAATGCCATAAGAACCATCTGGAAAAATGATAAAGAAATCCACATCTGCCAGCATAAATGGATACAGCGGATGCCGGAACATCTTCCGCACCGGAAATACGGTAAGTCCAGTCTTCTTGGCGAAGATCTCCGCCACCAAATCCTCCAGCCGGTGTCCGACTTCCTTTGCCACCCAGTTGCTTTCTCCTTCCTCAATCAGCGGTTCGATTCCGAGCTTGTCATTATAAAGGTCGCGGATGGTTGCAAAGGGTGAAATACCCATAATGGCAGCAACATCGCTTCCTCCAATCCCAAGCTTCCGGTAAGACAGCCAGTCCTCACGGGAGAGGGGATCCGTATCAACAATAACCTCCGGTTCATAATTCATGTTCAAATTTGTTTCGCTCATCTTAATCCTCCCCGTATTATATTATTTGTTTGTATTCCTTAATCTGTCCTATGCAGTGCTTATTAGGAGTCACAAACTGTTTGTCAGCCATTTGCAAAAATAATCCGTTATAAAGTTGGGTTTACCACTTAATCGCACCACTGACATCATATTCTTTCCAGTTCAGCGCCAGTGCGCGGGTAACCTGTTCCTCCAGGCTGATAATCCCATGCCCCTGCATCCCTTCACAGGCTGCGAAAAAGCATGCCTCGTTGATTGCAAAATAAAGGTCATGAGCTGTACAGGGATCTGTCCCGTTCTGGGCTTCAAACATTTCCGCCACTTCATTGATCAGTTTCTTCCGAACCCCGATACGCTTCATTACAAGCTTCAGGCAGTTTAATGGATTCCGGATCTCAATATCCATGAGCTTCGTCATATCCGCAACCGCATCCTGATATCTGGAACAAAGCATACGGAGGTTGTTCATAAACTGTACCAGATCCGCGCCTCCCGTATGGGCCAGTTTGATCGGGCTTCCAAGGCTGATGGTCCGGTTCCCGCTGTCACATAACAGCATTGGGTACAGGTTCGCACCGCTGGCCGCCACATCTGATGTGGTAAGCCTTACTACAGGCGCAATTACCTTGTCGGCCATACCATGGTCGGCAAGGGCAGTCCTGTAAGTATCCAGAAGTTCCTGGTTTCCTCCAAGCTCCCACATCGCCGATACGATGGAATGGTCAAATGCACCGAAGCCTTCCATATAACTGCTTCCTTTGAAGTTCGTATCAAGATACTGCATGGTTGTCTCAAAGACTGCGCGCATATCAAGGATGCTGTAATCATGGCTGTCTCCGCCGTGTACAGCAGAGACCTTTCCATCCGCAATCTTGATCAGCGCATCTCCCTTGGCCACCTTCAAGCAATAGTTCACCACCCTGGCATAGTTGGACTTTTCCAGCTTCCGCAATCCGGCGCCGGAGATTCCTGCACGGTCCAAGATAGTTTTAATGGCACAGTCCCGTACCGGATATGTTTCCCCTCTGACCTTTAATGCCAGCTGGGTATTCTTTTCCGTATCCTTCAGGATATCCTCCCAGTCTGCCGTAGAAGAAACCTCCATATGTTCTGCCTCCTGGCTGATTGGAACCAGCCTGAGAGACCTGGTAGGCTTTCTAATCCATGTGGCAACCTTCGCTCTTTCTGCCAGAAAATCCAGCATTTCTTTTGGGTTTGCAAACGTCGTTTCGAATGCGTCTGCATAGATTTTTGTTTCATTCATGTGTTCTTCCACCTTTCTTAAATAAATTTTTTTATCCATAAACGGCACGCTGGCCAGTTTTGGCTATCTCACCCGTAGAATTTGTCTATGACATTTTTAGGGATGATTGCAATAAAAAAGGAATGAAACAGAGATTATCTCCATTCATTCCACACTGACTGGCTGATATGTTAATGAACAAATCCAGCCTAAAAAACAAAAAGTGCCACTGTAAGCCGGAAACGGCGTATGGTGACACTCCTTACAAACATAAACAGCTTATGCCAGACAGATTCCTTTTTCTTCTGTCCTCTGCTTTCGGGATTCCTAAGAATCCGAAAGCTTCCCCACAAGGGGCATGCATAAAATCAACTATACTAGTATAGTAACACAAGATATGGGTGATGTTAATTTTATTTGTACTATATATAGACTATTCTTTTTGCACATATACAATATACAGTATTACACATCACTTTCTATGATAAACTCTATGGTCTCTCCCAGAAAATCCTTACATGTATGCTGAACCTTTCCGTACAACCGCTCATCCTGCTTTGCAGACTCGCTGCAGGACTCCATATAAGGGCACTGGTCACAGCTATTCTGAATAGCTTCCTTCAGCCATTCGATTTCTTTGGCAGTTCCAATTACTTTCACTTGTATCTACTCCTTCCAATATAAATCATATCCAAAAACTACTATTTATCATCAATATTCACCTATTTTTTAACTTATAAAATTCTATCTTCCATTGTATTATATCCATAATATACGGATATAATCAATCATATATTTCTACATATGACACTTATAACTATTTTAATCCGCAATTCTACATACCTAAATGGGATAAAATGAGGATACGAGGTGTAGAAGATGGATAAAAAGTATGTAGCAGACCGTATCACGGAGTTACGGATTAAGAAAAATGTATCAGAATACCAGATGAGCTTGGACCTGGGGAAGAACAAAAGCTATATCCAGAATATCAGTTCCGGACGTTCCCTGCCGTCCATGAGCCAGTTTTATGAGATCTGTCATTACTTCGACATCACACCATACCAGTTCTTTGACGAAGAATTACACAATCTTCCTCTATACCAGAAAGCCTGTGACCTTCTGAAACAGCTAGACGAAGATGACATGATGACGATCATTCCTCTCTTAAAACGCTTGTCTAACAAAGAATAATAAGGGATTTTACCGGATTGCCTCCAGGCGATTCGCTTTTTTCTTGACCTTTTTTATCATTTCTTGATTTATTTTAACTTTTTTCAAAAATTTTCCAATCTCCCAAATTTCGACGCTATTACTTATATAGATGGACAAATAATCAAGTCTTATTTGTGCTTTCACGTACCTTGACAATTCCATACATCTTTCAGGAGATTGATATCGGTGCTGTAGATAGTGTGCATTGACGCGCGCCTGCAGCTTAATGATTACACAGTAACGCCTGCTACGTGGCCGGAAAGGGCATAGGAACTGGCTTCTGGAAGAAAAGAAGATATAAATATAGTATTGGAGTGATTTATTTGAAAAAGACAAACAAAACATATGCCGCTGTTTTCAAGGACTACCCTGATGTAGTGACTGTAGAACAAATGAGCGAAATGTTGGGAATAAGCACAAAAACCGCCTATCGTCTGCTAAAAAGCAATACAATCAAGCATTTTATGGTTGGGCGTATTTATAAAATTCCCAAGTATCATATCCTTGTCTACCTGAATCTTGTAGACGCACAAAATTAAAATATGCCAATATAATGCCATTTTCATGCCTGTGTGGTATAATCAGAATACTAATAGTAGGTGTTAATATGGCTGTTACTGATAAAAGGAGGTTAAAATAATGGTAGCAGGACATCTGCGAATTCAAAATGGCATTTACCAAATGATATTAAGTTATAAGGACAAACAGAACAAACGGAAAACAAAATCAATCAGTACCCACCTTCCAGTGAAGGGAAATAAAAAGAAGGCTGAAGCAATGCTGGCGAAGGCACGTAAGGAATTTATTCCTACATTATGGGACAAAGATACCGATTTCTCTACCTTTCTTTCTGATTGGATAGAACTGGCAAATTTTTCTCCCGATACTTATGCAGATTACTATATGTGTCTTAATACCTATATCGTGCCGTACTTTGACACTGTAAAAAGAAGTATTTCATCCATAACCGTTAACGATTTGGACACTTTTTATAAAAATCTTCAGAAAAATGCGTCAATACCGACATCAGAATCCTTAAAAACAACGATTTCTCTTAGCCATACTATAATAAAAAACGGATTGCTGTATGCCGTAAAGTCGGGCTGGATTGAATCAAATCCTGCTGATAAGCTTAATCCATCGACTGGAGATATAGAAATATTATTTTGTGATTTTATCCTTGAATGGTTGGAAATGATGAAAAGCAGCGTGGATCTGAATACTTATGCTAGCTATCTTTCAAGTGCAAAGAGCAGCAGAAACAGCAGCAGAAGCTATGTGGTAACGCTTATAACACAGATTATTTGGAGTATGTTCTCAGAGATAAGATGGGAAATAGGATAAAACCAGGATACGTCAGCCAGCATTTTAGAATCGTCCTGACAAAGAATAACCTGAAGCTGATACGCTTCCATGATCTCAGGCACCCGTATGTCAAGCCCACGACAAAAAAATTTACAACTTTTTTTGAGGATTTCCGGGCAGCCGCATAGCTGCCCGTAGTTGCTTAATACGGTATTCATGGCTCACGCCTCCTTTCCCGGTTCGCTTATTCCTAAGAAATCCTGCGTCACATATTCAATCTCAATCCGGTCTCCTGGAAATATATAGACCTTACTGATAAGCCGGTCAATCAGGGCTTGCGTCAGTGTGTCGGCGTTGCCTACTTCCTGAACGATCTCACGCTGTTTCAGCTTTGCTTCATAATCGCTCTGTATCTGTCTGGTCTGTGCGGTAATGGCGGCATGGACATTCTTTGCCTGCACCAGTTCCGCGTCATATACCGCCTTGCGCTCCTGATAGGTTTCCAGGTCAATTTCTCCAAGTGCATATTGTTCATAAAGCTGCCGTTTGCTGTCCTGGATAGAGCGCAGCTTTTCTTCGTGCTCGGCCTGCTGGGCCGTCTGCAAATTCAGCTTATCCTTGCTGCTGTCAATCCCCAGCGCCGGACACATCTGTGCCCGGATTGTTTCAAGGACCGCCTGCTCCAGATCAGCCATTTTCACCCGCACCCCATGGCAGGGAAGGGTTTCTGCCACTTCGGAGTGACGGCAGTAAAACCACGTTCCATTTCTAAGCGACATAGCATGGTCGCAACAGCCGCAGAATACTTTCCCACGGAGAAGGTAGTTGCGCCGTTTTTTATTCGGAAGGGAGAAACGCCTGATCGAAGCGTTGGCTTTCTCAAACAGCTCCATGCTTACGATTGCCGGGTGGTGGTCCGGTATTTTGAACCATTCGCTTTCATCCTTTAGCTTCATGCGGCGGCTGCCGATTTCCTGTACCTTACGCTTGCCGATCACATAAGTGCCGATATACCGTTGGTCCTCCAGCATCCGCAGGACCGTTGAGTTGCTCCAGACGCCGTGTGTCCTGGACACATTATAATGGTCTTTCCCTTTATCCCTCCGGTATTCCCCAGGGGTGGGGATATTCATGGCATACAGTTTCCGCGTGATCCCGGCGGCCGTATTGCCGTCAGCCGCCCATTCAAATATCTGCCGTACAATCCCTGCAACGTCCTCGTCCGGCTCCATGCGCCCGTCCGCGCTCTTGCGGTAGCCATAGGGACAGATGACGCTCTGGTACTCGCCCTGGCGCATCTTTGCATATTTGGCGCTTTTCGTTTTCATGGACATATCCCGGCTGTAACATTCGCTGATAAGATACTTAAAGGCAACGTCAATCCCTCCGGTATCTCCTTTAAAATTGGCGGTGTCAAAATCATCACTGACCGAGATAAACCGGGTATGGTAGAGCGGGAACACCCGCTCAATGAAATAGCCGGTCTCAATGCTGTTGCGCCCAAACCGGGAGAGGTCTTTTACGATGATACAGTCGATCTTCCCGGCCTGGACCATCGTCAAAAGCTCCTGTACCGCAGGGCGCTCAAAATTCGTACCCGTATGGCCGTTATCAACAAATTCCAGCACTTCGCCGTTATCCCATTCCGGCAGCGACATGGCCTTTTCCCGGAGGATCAGCTTTTGGTTGGGAATACTCAAACTCTCGGTCTTAAAGTCCTCCACGGACAGGCGGATATAAAGGGCGATCACATATTTTTTGTGCATGGTTCCACCGCCTTTCCCTGGAATTCACTCTTGAAGCGGAAAGTTACATGGATATTCCGCTCATGGTCGATTTCGATCCGCTCAATCAGCCGGTCAATCAGTTCTGCCGTAAGCGCGTGGTCCTGCGCCAGTGACTTTGCATCCTTTTCCATTGCCCGGTAGCGCACAAGCCGGCTGTCCAGGGTGTCCATATTTTTTTGAAGCGCCTCAATCTCGCCGGACAGTGTATTGATGGATTCCTCATAATCCGCTTTCAGCTCAAAGTATTCCTCATTTGTTAAGATACCCTGGACGAAGTTCTCATACAGGCTGCGGATCAGCCGCCGTTTCTTTTCGATTTCCTGCCGCCTGGCCGACATCTGGTTTTTCAGCCGGTTCTTATCCTGTTTTTGCTTTGCCTCCAACTGAAAGAGGGGGAGGGACATTCCCAGGGCGACAGCCAGCTCTTTTTCCAGAATGGCCGTGACCGTGGCGATAAGTTCCGTTTCCTGCATCATCACGCCTTTACAGCTACCCTTTGCCACACGGCTGTTGGTGAGGCAGTGGAACCAGTAAACATCCGGCCCTTTCTTGCGCTCGGCACGCTGCCGGTGGAGGCTCCTGCCGCAGTCGGCACAGAACACCTTCCCCTTGAAAATGTTTGGGGTGTAGGGCCGTTTTGGGACCGCCCGGCTTTCCTCGCAGATTTGTTTCCGGTATTCCTGCACCGCTGTAAAGAGCTCATAACTGATGATCGGCTCATGGGTGGATTTTGCAATAATCAGGTTATCCTCCCCTGCCTTAACCTGCTGATGGTCCACAATCTTTGTCTTTCCCTGTACCAGATCGCCGGTGTAGACCTCGCTTTCCAGAATCTTCATTACGGTACGTGTCTGCCATTTCCCGCTCCCGATCAGGCCGGGGCTGGTGATCTCGCCAGTGGATTTTTTATAGTGGCTGGGCGCCGTGATCCCTATTTCATTCAGGTTGCGGACGATACGGTTCAGCGCCACATGCTCATGCGCCCACTCAAAAATCTGCCTTACGACAGGGGCGGTATCTTCATCAATCAGCAGTTTATGGCAGTTGTCCGGGTCTTTGCGGTATCCGTATGGCGCCCGTGCGCCGATATAATCGCCGTCTTTCATGGCCTGCCTTGCCTGGGCCTTGATCTTCCTGCCAATGTCCAATGCGTAAGCCTCGTTTATCATATTTTTCAAGGGAAGCATAATGCCGCCGTGCAAGCTGCCGGCATCTGCCGTGTCAAACTGGTCTGTGACCGCGATAAAACGGACGTTATGGGCGTAGAAATATTGCTCGATATAATAACCGGTATCAATGGAATTCCGCCCTAACCGGGAGAGGTCCTTGACAATCACACAGTCAATATGGCCCGCCTCAATATCGGAAAGCATCTGCTGGAAGCCGGGGCGGTGGAAGTTTGTGCCCGTCGCCCCATTGTCGATATAAGTATCATAGACAACGAAATCCGGCTTGTCCACAAGGAAATCATTCAGCACCAGCTTTTGGTTTTCCACCGAACAGCCCCGCTTTTTGTTATCTTCCACAGAAAGACGGATATACAGTGCCACATGCACATATAAGGACGGTGCCGGCATGGGAGCCAACCTCTGTTTCCTGCTCTTTCTTGCCATTTAGCCCACCTTCCTTTCTTTGCCCTGTACGGCAATCTGTTCCGCCAGGGAGACCGCCTTCTGGTATTCATCCTGGTAATTAAATTCAATGTGCAGCTCGTCTTTCCCCATTACCCGTATGCTGCGGATAAGCTGCATGACCGCCCTCCGGTCAATTTCCTCCATCGTGGAGAATTGCATAAAGTGGTTGATCCAGCGGTTCCGCTCGCTGCGGTTCTCCAGTACGTCCGTCAGCTTTTCGTTCCACTCGGCAACCGCTTTCTGCAGCAGTTCAATATCCGCATTGTATTTCCGCTTATAGGAGAGGAATTCTTCTTTGGTGAGAATCCCGCTCACCAGGTTTTCATAGAGTTTTGCCTTGAAACCCTCAGCCTGCGCCATACGTTTCTCATTTGCTTTGATCTGCCCGGCGTATTCCAGGGCCAGTTCCCGGTTGATCCGCTCCTGGCTGATACTGGACAGCAGCGCATCCAGGGAAGCCACATTTTCAATATGCCCTTTCAGGCTGCCCTGCACGCACTCGATCAGGTCGGACTCTTTCAGCATGACGGAAGATTTACACCCGTTCTTTTTGCCGGTAGGACAATAATAGTAGTGGTATTCCTTATCCTTATAGCGGTTGGTCTTGCGTGTCATACGGCAGCCGCAGCAGCCGCAGATCAAAATGCCGGAGAACAGGTAGACTTTATCCGATTTTGGAGATGTCCGGGTATCAATCCTGCGGAGGCGCTGCACCAGGTCAAAATCATGTTTCTGGATGATCGCCTCATGGGTGCCCTCCACACGGACCCATTCAGAGGATGGCCTGTCCTCACGTTCTTTCAGCTTGAAGTGGGGCGTGGTCTGTTTTCCCTGTACCAGCGTTCCGGTATAGGTTTCATCCTGCAAAATGCGGATGATTGTAGTTGCAGACCATTTACAGTCCTTGCGATCCGTATAGCCGCCTTTGGCGTGGGGCATCCCGTGGTTACGTTTATAAGCCAGAGGGGAGAGAATACCCATCCGGTTCAGTTCGTCCGCAATATGGGAAGCGCTGAATCCTTCCAGCCGCTTTCTGAAAATATCCCTCACCACGTTAGCGGCGTACCCGTCAACTTCCAGGCTTTTGTGCTTGTCACCGATTTTTATATATCCGTAAATGGTAAAGGCTCCGACAAAATCACCGCTGCGCCGTTTCACATCCAGGGCGCTCCGCGTCTTGACGGAAATGTCCCGGCTGTATGCCTCGTTCATAATGTTTTTTACCGATACGGTAAGGTCATCGGCAGCGTCATTCTCCGTGTCCACGTTATCATTGATGGCGATAAAGCGGACGCCGTAGGCCGGAAATACCCGGCGCATATAGCGGCCGGTCTCTATGTACTCACGCCCCAGGCGGGAAAGGTCCTTGACGATCACACAGTTGGCCTCACCCTGCTCGATCATCCGCATCATTTCCTGGAATGCCGGGCGGTCAAAGAGGACCCCGCTGTAACCGTCGTCAATCTTTTCCGCCACGACTTCAATCTCCGGGTGCCGGGCAATGTAATCATCGATCAGCCGCCGCTGGTTGGCGACGCTGTCGCTTTCCACCGTCTTATCATCGGTATAAGAAAGACGGATGTACTTAATGGCTTTGTAAACCTGCATAAAAAAACACTCCTTTCGTTGCGCAGAAAAATCCCCGCAATCCAAGAAGTGTGGCTGTGCCGTATTCAATTCCTTTTCCACTTTCTATTGTACCACGACCCTGCGGGAAAGTCAGCCCTTTTCCTAAAATAATCCGGCTCACCGTAAGATTCCCTTGATACATTCCTCCAGGGTGGCGCCGCCTGCGGCAAAGCTGGCCTGTACGGTGAACCGCCCGCATTTGAAGCGGTAAGGGTCTTTGATCTGCCGTACAAATTCGGCGATCCGTTCCTCACGGGAAAGCTCCTTATCAACGGCAACCTCCCGGATGTCCACCAGTGCGCCGGTTCTGCCGGCAACAACCGTATTTTCCATAATACCAACTCCTTCCTGAAAATTTCTGGCTATCGAAACCACATGAATAAGTCGGGCCTGCGCTCATACACTCACAGACCCGGCCCATTGTATCTGATTTCGATCAGCTGCCGTATTTGCCACGCCCCCCGGCAGGCCCTGAACGAACAGGGCGGGGCTGTTACAGGCTGCGGATAGCGTTGCCGCATCATAGCCCCGCATGCGCCGCCGCTTTGCCAGAGCAGGCGCACGCCGCAGGAACTCTCCCCAAGTCTTTAGGGAGCCGTGAAGAAGTACCATTGTGATCTGCGTCGTTGTCGCGCCCGGCCTGCCACAGCCGGTTTCGTGGGTTGCGTTTACCGCTCGGACAGCCTGGATTCATCACCTCCTTAGGCTGCCTGTCACCGCGCCGCCCCATCTGCCGCTCGGAACACAGAATGAAGTACCTGTAACAGCGTGTATTCGGTTGTCAAGGAGCCGTAGAGGGTACGGCAGAGAATTTGAAATACTGTTTGAGTGCTCCGGGTTCTTTGCGTTCCCACCGCACCCTTATGGCTTGTCCTGCCTGATAATATGTCCCTCTATTATTCATTTCATTTTTGAGGTTAAAGTTGCCGTCTATCAGGATTTTTTTTCAAAATTTTTTCCAGACTGTGCAATCCAGCATTGATAGAACGGCTAATCCGGCTTTTATGAGTGCCTTCCGCTTTTGCAATATCCGCTTTGCTCATGCCAAGAAAATAATGTGCATAAATCCGGTTTTTCTGTTTCTCCGGCAAAGAGGCAAGCGCCCGATACAGCCGGATATTTTCTTCTTTCTGTTCCAAAATATCAAGAGGCGACAACGCGGCCATTAGAACATCACGCTCAACGTTCACATCATAATCCAGGGAAAAATATGCTTTGTGTCGATATGTACGCAGGAAATAGGCAGCCTCCGCCAGCTTATATTCCCGAAGCAGATCGGCAACTTCCCCCGGCACCTCAACAACTGTATCTTTTGAATAAAACGGGTAGTAATCCCGCAGATTGATTTTTTTCATGGGTAATTCCTCCAATTTCGATTTTTTTGTTGACTGGCAAAATCGAAATCAGAGGGTGGGGAGCGGCATCCTGGGCTGTCACACCTGCATTTTCTGAAATAGGGTACAAAAAAGCGCGCCTGCAAAAACACAGACGCGCACCAAGACAGAGCATTATAAAAGTATACTGGAATATGCCAGGATTTGTATTTTTCTGTCGAATCAAAAAACCCCGCAATTCTTTGATGAACTGCAGGGCCAAATAATTGTGTTCTCCAATAAAGGCATAGGCTGATCCCATGCGGTATTTTCCATAGCATTCCGGATTTTCCCTCCCCAAAGGAGAAAGCAAGCAAGATTGTTTACTATCAGTCTCCTTTCTTTGAGGGCATTATATAAGGAGAAATTCCATATTCTTACCCGTTTTGTGCTATTTCCAGCCAAGATGACCGCAAGTTTTGACATTAGCGGATAGTATTCGTGTAATTGGAAGAAAAAAAGAACAAAGCCACAAGATATAGATATAACTTGCAGCTTTGCCTTATTAAATATCAAATTTATATCCCACACCGCTCACACTTTTAATATAATCAGGCACATCCGGCGAAATTTTTAGTTTCTTCCGCATATTGCTAATGTGGTTGTTGACAGCTTTTCGTGAGTAATTAGAATAATCCTCATTCCATACAAGCTCAATAATCATCTCATAAGTGAATACCCGCTTTGGATTTCGGATCAGTAATGCCAATATATCAAACTCTTTAACCGTCAGATCGACCACCTGCTCCCGGACTTGTACAAGTCTTTGTTCCAGGCATACATACAATTCGCCTTCCCGAAGTTCGGTCAATGATTGGTTATTATTACTGCCTCGGAGATTTGAAGGGAAACATGGGACATGGATTTCCTCATATTCCCGGACAAACTCTGTCAGCCCTTTTTTCTTATCAGCATTAAGAACTGCAAAAAGTTTCTCACCAATCTGTCTGCCGGATTCAGATATATCCAGAACAACTAATTTCCCATGATACCACCTCCGTTTCTCTTCACTTACTTGCTAACGATTTTGTAATAAGTTCTTGCCGTCAACAGGTAAACGAGGAAGTACATCAGCATAAATGCTAAGAAACAGACGATTGTGCATATGATAAAAAATTTTAAGTTCAACAAATTTACCAATACGAGTAGCTTTGTGATCATTGAATATGCAGCTATCACATGAATGCCAGCTAAAATTGGCGGCAAAAAAAACATGGTTAAGACTTGTGATCTAATCGCTCCTTTTACCTCTTGTCTACTCATACCGACTTTTTGCATAATTACAAAGCGTTCTTTATCCTCATAGCCCTCGGAGATCTGCTTATAGTAAATAATCAGCGCAGTTGCCATGATGAATAAAATACCAAGAAAAATACCAATAAAGAAAAGACCGCTATACATACCGATAAAACGTGTTCTTTCTGCCACTTTTGACTCAATGGTCGCCTGATACCCATTTACCTCATATACATTCGCTACTGCATCATAAAATGTCTGTTGTGTTTCCGCATTGCTATTTGTATCGAAGCCATAATAATAACGAATCTGGCTTGCAATATCGGTAAGTGCTTCTTTCTGCTTTTCATATAGTTCCTGCATTTGGACATTATTCGGCAGGACAATGAAATGGCTATTTGCTGCATTGGATGCAACCTTACCATTTCCCATGAACATATCCAGCGTTTCTTTTACCTGATACTCCTTATCAAAGACTTTCAGTACAGGATAATCAAATGCCATCCTGTTTGAGTAAATCAAAACCTCGTCATCAGCCAGCACCGTTTCTGTTCCCATGAAAGTATTATAATCATCAAGAGGAACAAAAATGAGATTTGCAATATCGTTCATATCTATATTTGGATCAATACGTTCAACCGTAAAGGTATCACCTGTTTTTACAGAGGAACAGGAAAAATAAGAATACTGCGTCTCCTGAACGACATCTAATCCCATCTGCTGTTGAAGCTCATGGACTTTATCCAATCCTTCCTGACTTTTCTCTGTTGATTCTTCATTTACATAGATGGAAAAATCGTTAGGATAACGTGTTTGACCGATTTCATCCATTCCGAAGATTAAGGAACAAGTAGAGGACACGATAATCAAAACAGCAGTAGATAAAATACAAATGTTGGAAAGTCCCACTGCATTCTGCTTCATACGGTAAATCATACCTGAGACACTGATAAAGTGCTTTGTTTTATAGTAATATTTTTTATTTTTCCTAAGTGCTTTCAAAAGTACGATACTCCCCGCGGTGAACAGCATATATGTGCCGATGATTACCAGCATGACTGCCACAAAAAACAGAGGAATTGCAGTAACCGGATTTATGGTGGTCTGGGCAAGATAATAGCCCGTTCCTACAAAAACAACCCCCAGCATTGCTGTCACTATTTTTGTTTTCGGCTCTTTTTCGCCAACATTACCTGCATTGAGCAGATCTATGGGATTAGACATCCTGACCTGCCGCACAGCGTTCAGAAAAATCAGAAAAAAGATAGTTAGAAAGAGGAAAGTTGTTGTAAGAATCGCCTTTCCAGAGATAAAAAAACCAAGTCGGATTTCTACCTCAATTAACTGGGCAAGCAATAGATACATTGCCTTATCTAATGCAATGCCAAGTATCAATCCTCCAGCAATGCTGATTATCATCACATAAAAATTTTCCCATGCGATTGTTTTTGCTAAATGGGATTTCTCCATACCAAGAATATTAAAAACGCCAAATTCTTTTTTTCTACGTTTCAGCAAAAAACTATTTGTGTAAAAAAGAAAGATGAGTGCAAATATGCCCACAACAACACTTCCAAAAGTCAGCATATATGCAAGAGTATCTCCACCAACCATGATATTAAATCCCGGATTCAGCGACAATGATCTTACAATGTAGAACATAGTTACTGTAACAATACAGCTTATCATATACGGAATATATGTCTTACTGTTCTTCTTGATATTTCTTGCAGCAAGTTTAGGAAAGAAAAAATTACTCATGCTGTTCACCCCCTGTTGCTAGCAGAGTTAATGTATCGGAGATTTTCTGATACATTTGCTCATTCGTATGATTGCCTCGGTAAATCTGATGAAACACTTCACCATCTTTAATGAACAACACTCGGCTTGCATGGCTGGCTGCTTTTGTGGAGTGCGTTACCATCAGAATCGTCTGCCCATCACGGTTAATATCGTTAAATACATGAAGCAGGCCGTCCGTAGAGCGAGAATCTAAAGCACCGGTAGGCTCATCCGCAAGTACCAGTTTTGGATTGATAATCAAAGCTCGTGCAACTGCTGCTCTTTGTTTCTGACCGCCAGAAACCTCATAGGGATATTTCACAAGCAGATCGGTAATCCCAAGTTTCTTTGCAATCGGCATCAAGCGACTTTTCATCTCTTTGTGATTTTTACCTGCCAAAACTAACGGAAGAAAAATATTATCTTGGATACTGAATGTATCCAGCAAATTGAAATCCTGAAACACGAAGCCAAGGTTATCGCGACGGAAAGCAGAAATTTCCTTTTCCTTTATAGAGGAAAGACTCTTTCCATCCAGTAGTACTTCACCATTTGTAGGTTTGTCAAGTGCCGCAAGAATGTTCAATAGCGTAGTTTTTCCTGATCCTGACTCACCCATGATGGCAACATATTCACCTTGCTCCACCGAGAACGACACATTTGAGAGTGCTTTTACCTGATTACCACCAAAGCGAGTTGTATAAATTTTTTGCAAACTTTTTGCCTCTAAAATAGCCATGTTCAATGACCTCCTTATTTTTGGTTGCTCTTATTGTAGCAAAATGGCTGAAATGTCCGACATCTAATCGAGTGACATTTCAGCCGTTTGGTGTGACATTTTTGTAAGATATGGCTTATTCCAATGTCAGCTTATAGGTATGCAAATCAATGGAGATAACTGTTCCAACACCCGGTGCGGACTCTACACTGATTTTATGAGAAAGCCTATCCGCTACTGTTTTGCAAAGATATAGGCCTAGACCTGTTGACTTTTTATCAGAGCGCCCATTATATCCGGTAAATCCCTTATCGAATATTCTTGGAATATCTTCTGTGGCAATGCCAATACCTGTATCAGCTATTTTGAGCACTCTATCTGGTGTTACTGTTATTGTTATAGAGCCTTTCGGTGTGTACTTGATACTATTAGATATAACCTGTTCTATAATGAATAATAACCATTTTTCATCCGTCAAAACCTTTATGTCAATAGGAATATATTTTAATTGGATTCTGCGGCGCACAAATTGTGGAGCATATTTGTGAATTGCCTGTTTGATTATTTTATCAAGATCATATTCCTTGAAAATATAATCAGAGTGTTCACTGCTTAGTCGAAGATAGGTCAATACCATCTCCACATATTGCTCTATGCGAAACAGCTCTGCCAAAAGTTCCCGGTGTTCATCAGTATCTTCACTTTCCAACCTCATTTTCATAGTAGCAATAGGGGTTTTGATTTGATGTACCCAGGTGGTGTAATAATCCAGACTTTCTTTTTTTTCTGCTTTTCGTTCTGTTTCACTAATCTCTAATAGCTGCTTTAGTACACGGTTCATTTCCTGTAAATCTTTTTCTGCCAGAGTTTTGGGTTCAGGAAGTTCATCCGCAAGCAAGCGAATATTTTTTAGAATCCTTATTCGTTCACAATGATTTCTAACATAGAAAAAAAAATGCACAGAAAGAACGATTGCAGCAAACAAAAAACAAAGACCTGAAGCATAAAGAACAGCTTCAACCTTCAGGTCATACAACCGAAAAATCATACTGAAAATCCCGATAAATCCAAAAAAAATCAGCGTTACAGATAAGTACTGCCGTAAATAGCAGCCTAATATTTTATACCATTTATCTCTATCCATAGGTTAGTCCTTACTCCACAATATATCCACTACCAATTTTGGTTGTGATAAAGTCAGAAAGCCCGGCATTTTCAAGTTTCTTTCTAAGCCTATTAACATTGACCGTTAATGTGTTTTCCTCTACATAAGAGTCCATCTGCCAAAGTTTAGTCATCAGGGTATCACGACTGACAACTTTCCCTTTGTTCTCAAGAAGTGTTTGCAAGATACGAAAATCATTTTTTGTAAGCTCAATACGCTCACCATTATATGTAAGGGTAGTATCATTCAAATTCAGAACAGCCCCTCTGTGTTCTAAAACAGGAATTTTGGTTCCCATATCATAAGCACGACGGAGAATCGCCTGAATTTTATAGGTCATTACACTAAGGTCAATCGGCTTGGCGATAAAATCATCCCCTCCCATGTTCATCGCCATTATCACATTCATATTATCCGAAGCAGAACTGATAAATACAATCGGCACATCAGAAATTCTGCGAATTTCAGTACACCAGTGGTAGCCATTGAAAAATGGTAACATTATATCTATAAGCACAATATGAGGATCGTACTCGGTAAACGCAGAAATAACATTTTGAAAATCTGTGATACTAAAAACGTCGTTTCCCCAAGATTCAATCTGTTTCTTCATTGCTTCTGCAAGTGAGAAATCATCTTCTATAATCAAAATCTTGTACTTTTTCATTTTTGATTCTTCCTCCCTTTCTCGTTCTGCCATCTATCGGCTTTTCCGCAGTTTTAGGAATAAGCCACATGTTTCCTATTTTTATTGCACCTTCAATCCGATCAGCATTACAATACTGTAAAACTCGTCTATCCGATATGCCCCAATTAGTAGCAACTTCTTTTGTTGTGATATAATCCATAGTCGCACCTCCAACAAACATTATACTTCGTTTCTCCGAAGAAAGCAAGTTCGTTATACCGAAAGTCAGATTATCCCGAATACATCAAAGAAAGCCAGTAATAGCGGCATTTCTTAGAGAAATATTCGGGATAACTTTTTAGTCATTTACACGGTCAGCTTTCCTAAATCTCTCGCTTAGGGAGAATAATTCGGGATAATCTTAGGT
>CAJTIU010000052.1 GCA_910576335.1 Lachnospiraceae bacterium | reverse complement strand
CATTCGCAGGATGTTATAGGCCAGGATTGTCAGTTCCAGTACCAGTTCGTTGGTCTCAAATTTGCCGGATGGCAGCCGCTCCACATCCATATCCGTCTTGATCTCGCTGTGGAACTGTTCACATTCGCCGTGGGCATGATACAGGCCTATGACTTCGCGGTCCGTCATCCCAAGGTTTGTCCACCAGGTATTGACCTCTGTGTCGCCTTCCAAAAGGAATTGCCCATATTTATCAATGGTACGGTTTATGATCTCATAACCGGTACGCAGGGTGATGTTTTTTTCCTCACCATCCTCTGATTTATACGAAACTGGTTTCCAGTCGCTTCCAAATATAAACGGTCTTTCCATCCCGGGGAGTTTCCACATCCTTACTGTGTTCCTGAGCCATCTTCAGCCAGTCCTGCGCTGATAATCGCTTCAAATATTCTTAGAAAAGCATATATATACCAGTCCTTCATTTCATTTGATATCAACTTTTCCTTTATTATCTGTTCAGTAAGACCTGCTGCTACTTTCTCGACCATTTCTTTCACCTCATGGACTGACTATAACAAATCAAATTTGTGATTTCCATACCCTTTGCATAAAATGTTTTTTTTTGCAGAAAACGACCATTTTAAATAAAAAACCGGAACAGATCAAAAATCCATTCCAGTATCATATCTTAATTACAGTTATTAATATAATGGTATCATGATTGAAAACATAAATTCTTTATCATCATTCTGAATTGCATATGTTCCATGATATTTCTCAACTACTTTAATTACATTCTTTATCCCAATTCCATGTTCTTCCTTTTCTTTCTTTGCAGTCACTAAACTCCCTCCACGCTTTATAATTGGAGCATTGTATGTATTCTTTACAGACAGTATCATGTCGTCATTTTCTATCATAAATTTCAACTTTATCACTCTTTTATCTTTGCATTGTTCGCACGCTTCAATCGCATTGTTTAATAGATTTGAAAGCAACACGACCAAATCTTCATTTTTGATGTTTATATGTAATAGGTCATTAACTCTTATAATAAATACAATATCTTTCTTTACTGCTTCAGCATACTTAATGTTTACTATTGTATTAATCATAACATTATTTGTGTTAATGGCATTTTCTTCTTTTTTGGAACTACTGCATATATCCGAAATATATTCCTTAAGCTCGTCATATTGCTGTTTTCTGATAAGGGAACTGATGCATGCCAAATGATTGTTAAACTCATGCGCCCTCGCCCTTTGTCTGTCAAGGTTTTCAGTAAGCATATTATACGTTTCAAGCTGATTCCTGCTTTGTATTGCATATACTTCGCTTTCCCGTATGATCTCACTCTTTTTTACTATATCATCCAGCAAATAGAATACAAAGAAATTCATAATCACAAGGCTAAAAGCGATCATATAAAGCACCTTCATCTGATCGACATCTTCAATATCATTAAAGGTTTTAACAATTCCTGATATGACAATTAGTGAAAATACAGGGAATATAATGAATCTTATCCATTCATCATCATGCATCAGCCAGTTTTTATATTTCTGGAAATTTCGCTTTAAACAGAGGATTATAATAAATAACAATAATAAATCAATTGCTGCAATCATACGGCTTATTAATTCTTCCTTAATATCCATTTTTGAGACATCATCAACAAGCATTTGTACAATAAAGTATGCAAAGTACTCAACAGTAACAAGAAGCCCCTGGAAAAGACATGCCAATGCTGTTGATTTTGCCCATGTTATATCGTGAGCAACTTTCATGACTACTGAAATCAGTAATATAACAGCAATCTGTTTTATAATAAACTGTCCGGAGAGCAGCTTTACTAATGCAAACAGTGCAATAGAAAGCGCCATCACCAATGATATCTTTTTCATCTTTCCCGGATTGTATTCACTATTCGTTTTAAAAGTTCCATATAACAATTCACAACATATTACTTCAAACATAACAATCAATGCATCATTAATGGCATACAACATCTAAATTTCCCCTTTATACACAATAAATCTGGTTTTTACATCCCTATACCTTGCTTTTGGTATAATAAATTCTTTTCCATTTTCCAGAATAACTATCTTGTTACGTATGCTTTTAATATACTTCATATTTATCAGATAGCTTTGGTGTATCCTAAGAAAATCGTCAGAATCTAATTCCTGCTCTATGTTATTCAATGTGCCATACATTGTATATATTTTGACGTGCCCCTCCATAATATGAAATTCCAGTCTATGAAGACTGCTCTCAATATACATGATCCGATCTATGGCAATACTTTTTGGGCATTCCCTAAAATGAAAATTCTTATATGAAGTGTTATAATCCATCTTTTCTATAATTACATCCATACATTCAGAAATTGAAGCTTCAAAATTATCTGAAGTCTTTAGCAGATATCGTAACGCTCCTACTTTATATCCTTCAAGTGAATAGTCAATAAATGCTGTCACAAACACTATAAAAATATCATCCGAATGTTTTCTGATCATTTCTGCAGTCTGAATTCCGTCACCCCCATTCATATTGATATCAAGGAAAATTATGCTGTATCTTATTATATCTGAACCAAGCTCAATAAGTTTCTTCCCCGAACGATAGGCATCAATCTTATAAACAATATTATATTTCGATAAATATAGTTTCAGATGATATTCCATGATTTTAAGAAACGGCTTTTCATCATCACAAATTGCTATCCTAAGCATATCAATAAGCCTCCGCCTTTCATAATCTGTGCAATATATGTATCCAATAAAGTATGACCCGTTGCCATAAACGGCTCGAAGACCATCAGCAGTAACGGTTCTCTTCTGAAAATTATAGCTTTTCCCCAGGCATATGGCAAGAGGAAAAGTAAGCAAGTTACTATTCACGGACTAACCGTCCGCTCATAGTAACTGCAACGAAAAATAACGCGTGTAAAGTCGCACAGAAAGCTGGATTCTACATACTATAAGATATATGTAAACTTTTACAGGAGGTTTTCTATGGAGCAAGTATTAGAACTTAAGAATATCCATTATGCCTATCACAACCTCGAAGGAGAGACCCCTGCTCTCTCGGACATCTCCTTTGCTCTCGGGAAAGGAGAATTCGTCGCAATCGTCGGGCCTTCCGGGTGCGGCAAATCCACGCTGCTTTCGCTTATCGCAGGGCTCCTCGTTCCGGAAAAAGGACTAATCAAAATCAACGGGAAATATTTACGGGAGAGCACAACAAATGTAGGCTATATGCTCCAGCATGACGAACTTTTTGAATGGAGGACAGTGTATAACAATGTGATACTGGGACTTGAAGTCCAGCATATGCTCACTGCAAGAACAAAAGAAAAAGCCCACGAGCTTCTGGATTTTTACGGTCTCCGGCAATTTGAAAGAGCCCGGCCATCCGAACTCTCCGGCGGAATGCGGCAGCGCGCAGCGCTCATACGGACTCTGGTGCTTGATCCCGACCTGCTTCTTCTTGATGAACCATTCTCTGCACTGGACTACCAGACCCGGCTTACCGTAGGAGACGATATCGGTCAGATCATACGGCGCGAGGAAAAAGCCGCTCTTCTGGTCACACATGACCTGTCGGAGGCCATCTCTCTTGCCGACCGGGTTATCGTACTCTCCGGCAGGCCTGCGGCCATCAAGCAGACGATCCCCCTGATCTTCGATCTTGAAGAGGATACTCCCCTTGCCAGAAGAAACGCCCCGGAATTCAAGACCTACTTTAATTTAATATGGAAGGAGCTGAACACAGATGAATGACCTCTCAAAGGAGCAGCAGAAATATCTTCTCTGCCTTCGGAAACATAAGCGGATCGTCCGGATCTCCCGGATCCTCATTCTTTTTAGCTTCCTGTTTCTCTGGGAATTTACGGCAAACGTAGGAATCATCGACTCCTTTATTTTCAGCAGCCCTTCAAAGATCGCGCTGTGCTTCTGGGGAATGGTGCTGGATAAGACGATTTTTATCCATACAGGCGTCACCCTGTATGAAACCATCATAAGCTTTATCCTTGTGACCGCCGTCAGTATTCTGGTGGCTGTCGCCCTCTGGTTCAGCGCCAGGCTCTCGGAAATACTGGATCCTTATCTGGTGGTACTGAACAGCCTTCCGAAATCGGCACTGGCGCCGCTCCTGATCGTATGGCTCGGCGCCACAAAAACGACGATCATTGTCGCCGGAATGTCCGTCGCAGTCTTCGGAAGCATCTTAAGCCTCTATACAAGCTTTACAACCGTAGACCCCGGAAAGATCAAGCTCATATACACTCTGCAGGGAAAAAAGCATCAGGCGCTCGCGAAGGTAGTACTTCCAAGCTCCGTGCCTTCCATCATCAGCAACATGAAGGTCAATATCGGACTCTGCCTCGTAGGAGTTATTATCGGAGAATTCCTCGCGGCAAGAAACGGGCTCGGATACCTGATCATATATTCCAGCCAGGTATTTAAGATGGATTGGCTCTTAATGTCCATCGTCCTTTTATGTATTATGGCGACTATCCTCTACTCCTTAATCAGCCTTCTGGAAAGATGGTGTAGGAACCGGTTTTAATAATTTACATCAAAAGAGACGCCGTATACGTAAAGCAGGAGATGCAAAAACCGCACCTCCTGAGTACATATCTATATAAATCACCAGCCGCGAACACAAGGCCATATGTTCAGGCATTATATTTTTTCCAGAGCCTTATCAGCACCGATGATCATAAGAATCATCTCTGCCTTAAGCGGCAGGTCTGGATTCGGTGTGATCTCAATCTGTTCGCCCACCTTAATTCCCACTACATTTACATCGTGGTTCTTTCTTACATCTAACTCCTTCAGTGATTTCCCGACCCATTTTTTCGGAGTGGCAATCTCCACGATGCTATAGTCCGGCGACAGGGCAATCCAGTCTGCAAGATTCGCTGACACCAGATTCTTCGCAACCTTCTTTCCCATCTCCTCCTCTGGAAAGACAATAGCATCTGCGCCAACCTTCTTTAACACCTCTGCATATCTAGCATTAACCGCTTTGCATAAGATATAGGGAATCCCAGCCTCCTTTGCTGTAAGGGTTGCCAGGATACTTCCCTCCAGATTCTCCGAAGAGGCCACAACAATTCCATCAAAATTTTTCGAACCAAGTGAACTTAAAAGTTCCGGGTTCTCTATATCTGCCTGCATGGCATACGTAACCTTTTCCGCGATCTCATTTACACGCTCCATATCATGATCCACTGCTACAACATCACACCCGAGACGCTGCAGTGTAACAGCAACACTGGCGCCGAAGCTTCCAAGACCTAATACAATAAATTGTTTTTTCATCTTAAAGTTTCCTTTCCCATATATATCCTTCATATATCTCCCTTATATATCTCCCTTGTATCTCCTTCATATATCCCTTACGCATCCCCAAGGCTTTTCCAGACCATATAACAACTGTCCTTCTTCCTCTTTGCTCCCAGATTCTTGCCGCTAACCCACCATAATCTGCTCCTGCGGCAGACTCCGTATCTTATCTCTCGGATGGGTCTTTCCTGCAAATGTAAGCACAAGAGACAGCGGCCCCAGTCTTCCGATATACATCATAATCATCAGAATCACCTGGCTTGTCCTGCAAAGATGGGGCGTCAGATCCGCAGTAAGCCCTACTGTTCCTACAGCCGATGCAGTCTCATAGATAATATCTGCAAGCGGAATGCTGTCTGGTTCTATAAAAAGCACCGCAATGGTCCCGGTTATAAATACAGTAAACGCAACCATCACCACACAGAAGCCTGTCCGGAAATTAGCAACTGAAATCCTCCTCCCCATACATTCTGTATCATTGCCGCCCCGTACAAAAGTAAGACATGCCAGAAACAGCATGGCAAGGGTGGTTGTCTTCACTCCGCCTGCTGTCCCCCCAGGGGAGCCTCCAATAAACATCAGAATAGAACAAAACAGCTTTGATTCCGTATGTAGCGCCCCCTGTGGCACTGTATAAAACCCTGCTGTCCTTGTAGTAACCGACTGGAACACAGAAGCCTGAAGCTTATGCCCCAGGTTCATATTCCCAATAGTATCTGGGTTCTGATATTCCGCGAAAAAGATAAAGACTGTCCCGGCCGCGATCAGAATCAGTGTCGTCACAACCGCAAGCTTCGTGTGAAGCTTAAGCCTGGGAAAATATCTTCCCATTCCATCCTCCCGGCGGACAGACTCCCTTATATTATCCAGTACATCAAACCAGACAGTAAACCCAATACCACTCAGGATAATCAGAAGAATCGTTGTGACATTGATCACTGGATTTGTCACATAAGAGGCAAGACTATTGTCCCCCAGTATATCAATCCCCGCATTACAAAATGCCGAAACTGCATGAAACACAGAATACCATATTCCACGCAGCGCACCATACTCTGGAACAAACTGGAATGCATACAACACTGCGCCTCCCCCTTCGACTGCAAGGGTACCGATGATAACCTTTTTCACCATTCCTACAATTCCGCCGAGCCTCTGCGCCCCATATGCTTCCTGGAGCACCACCCTCTCTCTGAGCGTAATCCGGCGGCGGAGAAGAAGAAAAAATAACGCGGCACAGGCAATCACCCCAAGCCCGCCAATCTGAATCAGTATAAGCAATACTACCTTTCCAAATAACGTAAACTGGGTTGCCGGCGTAATCGTAACCAGTCCTGTCACACACACTGATGTTACAGATGTAAACATTGCATCTGCAAATGCAATGGGTTCCCTATTACTAATTGGAAGATATAATAGGAGCGCCCCCAGGAAAATAACCCCGAAAAATCCTGCAGCTGTCACCCGCAGCGTATTCCATCTCATATTTTTATTGTTGTTTTTATTTTTTATCCGAACATGTCTCATTTTTCTTATGCCTTTTTGTTACCGTTCACTCCATGACCAGTAACGCCTTTTTTTAAAAATTATTTTTTGTTATGTAAAAAACACTTGCAAATTTTTCAAAATGCGATATAATATTACTTGTGACTGCAAGAACTGCCACATGCTGGAATAGCTCAGTCGGTAGAGCACTTCACTCGTAATGAAGGGGTCGTCGGTTCAAGTCCGATTTCCAGCTTTTTTATGAAAATGCCGTAAGCCTTGTCTTTATAAGGATTTACGGCATTTTTGTTTTACAAAATGAAGTTACCGTTACTATGAGCGGCCTCCCAGGCCGTGAGTAGCAGACATATGAACAGAGATCTGGGGATATGCGATCTCAATCTTCTCTTCGTCAAACGCAAGCTTAATCTCCTCCAGAAGCCGCCACTGTGTCGGCCAGAATTCTTCATTATTGACCCATCCCCGGGCTCCGATCACTACCGCACTGTCTGAAAGCTCATCTACAAATACCGCAATCTCCTTATCCTTCATCACACATTCGTCATCATAAAGGAGCTTCTCAATCACAGACTTCGCCTTTTTCAAGTCTGCCTCGTACGTGATTCCGATCTTGATATTCAGCCTCCGCTCTGGCTGCGCCGTCATATTCGTGATACTGTTATTCGTCAGAATCCCGTTAGGAATGACAATAGTCTTATTATCAATGGTACTAAGCTTTGTATAAAAGATCTGAATCTCCTTCACCGTTCCTTCGTTATGGTTCGTATCTTCTACAATATAATCCCCCACCTCAAAGGGCTTCAATAACAGAATCAGAACGCCGCCCGCAAAATTAGAAAGGCTCCCCTGCAGTGCAAGGCCAAGCGCCACGCCGCCAGACGCAATCAGTGCTGCGACGGATGCCGTATCCACGCCAAACTTTGTGGATATGGAAAAGATCAGGAGGAAATACAGTCCGAATTTCAATAAGGAATCTACAAACTGTTCCACACCTTTATCTGCTTTTGACCGTGACAGCGAATGCTTCACCAGTCTGCGTATCCATCCGATTACAATCCGTCCCAGACAGAAAAAAAGAATTGCCAGCAGCACCTTAATTCCAAAGGAGACCAGCTCCGGAATATGCTCCTGGAGATATGCTGTAAATCTTCCGACCTCTTCTGCAGCGCTCTCCGCTGTCTCCGTAGCAGCTGCCGCTGCCTCCTCGACAACCGCTGTTTCCGCAATCAATAACATAAGCCTCTCCCTCCGTATGTCTGTGTTACTATCTGAACCGTTATTCCATATTTTCATTCAGCGCAAGAAATGCACTTAAGTTTCCTCTCTTGTTACCTGTTCTCCTGTGTGAGAACAAAACCTCCGGATTGCAGTGGGTGCACACATTGGTCACTGCCATATGCTCCCTTAAAATTCCTGCCTCCAGAAGAATCTGACGGTTAGCCTCCCAGAGGTTCAGCTGGTATCTGCCATTCTCTTTCCTGTAAAACAGCATGGGATACAGGTTTTCATCGAAAACCTGGCAGAAGCGCTCAATCACGTCCTCACTCACCTCATAGCAGTCCTGGCAGATGGACGGACCAATGGCAGCCAGAATATCCTCCGGCCTGGATCCATATTCTGACTGCATACTCTCAATGGTTACCTTTCCCATCTTCCCCACTGTACCGCGCCAGCCCGAATGGCTGAGACCGATCACCCGCCTTACCGGATCTACAAAATAGAGGGGTACACAGTCCGCATAAAAGGTCACCAGGCAGATTCCAGGCACATCCGTTACCATGCCGTCTGTCTCCGAAAAGTGCGACCCCCTGTCTTCTTCCTTAACAACCGCCACATTCGTTGTATGCGTCTGATGAGTATAAGTAAAGTCCTCCGGCCTGACGCCAAGCGCCTCTGCCATCAGCTCACAGTTCCTCTTTACATGCGCCGGGTCATCTCCCCTTGTAGTGCTTAGATTCATGGATGTCCAGCACCCGGTACTCACCCCTCCAAGCCTTGTGGAAAATCCATGCTTCACAATCCCCGTCCGCTCAAACAGGGGATAGGAAAGAAATGGAATGCCATTTACTTCCTTCACGTCAAAAATATGCTTTTCATTCTTATAATACAGCTTCAGGCTCATTTTTATTCTCCATTGCTATCTTTATCTGCCGCCCCTTCATGCCATACAGTCAAAAGCATTCTGAAACAGCGTAATCCTCCCGCCTTCAATCCCAACTACATCAAAGCGGCAGGGCATATCCGAAATTCCATTTTCCAGAAGATAATACATGGCACACTGTGAGATAATCCGCTGCTTTCTAAGATCTACCGCCTCCCCTGGATGTCCTTTCCCCGAATCGCTTCTGTACTTCACCTCACAGAACACCAGATACTCTCCGTCCCTCGCAATCAGATCAATCTCACCCTTTTTGCAGCGGTAGTTATACTGTATGATCTCATATCCAAGAGCTTCCAGATATTCACCCGCTTTTCTTTCATACCACGTCCCGACTGCACGCCGATTATTTTCCATATGAATTCCTCTATATCACAAAAAATTCTTAAGAAATGTCCTCCTGTGTATGGAAACAGGCCCCCGCTCCTTAAGCTGTTCGATATGTGTCTTTGTCCCATAGCCCTTATTGGAGGCAAAGCCATAGCCAGGAAATTCTAGATCATACTCTGCCATCATGCGGTCCCTTGTTACCTTTGCAATAATACTTGCTGCCGCAATGGAAACACTTTTTGCGTCGCCCTTAATAATCGGAACCTGCGGGATCTCAATTTCCGGAATTGTTACTGCGTCGTTTAACAGGATATCCGGCCTGATTTTCAGATTACTGACTGCCAGACGCATCGCCTCATATGTTGCCTGCAGTATATTAATCTCGTCAATCCGGCCAGGTCCCACAACACCGACTCCCACAGCCACGGCATGCTCCATAATTTCATCATACAAAGCCTCCCGCTTTTTTTCTGACAGCTTTTTGGAGTCATTCAGATAGAGGATCGGATTGTCCTTTGGCAGGATAACTGCCCCTGCCACTACAGGCCCGGCAAGCGGTCCCCTTCCGGCCTCATCAATTCCGCATATGTACTGGTATCCGCTATATTCCTCTTCAAACACACTCATTGCCCTTGTGCGCTCCAGCTCCTTTTCAAGCCGGATTCTGGCCTTCCTCTCCCGCTCTTCTTCACGTTTTCCCATATTTTATCATGCCTCCGCAGCTTTAACTATGCTTTATCTTTCCCATATGGTCAAACGGGTAAATTCTAACCCACGCTCTTCCCATAATATTCTTCCGTTTGATAAGCCCCACACTGGGATCACGGCTGTCTGAGCTGTGATTCCGGTTATCGCCAAGCACAAAATATTCGTCCTCGCCAAGGGTAAGCGGTTCTGACGCCATCTCGGCATCCTCCATGACCTCTGCTCCGTATATATCACTTTCAAGCTGTTCCCCATTTACATAGACATAGCCGTCAATCACCTGCACGGTCTCGCCCGGAAGGGCAATAATACGTTTAATATAATAAACCTTCTCCTCGTGCAGATATGGAAATACAATGATATCAAACCTCTCCGGCTCATGGAACCGGTATGAGATCTTATCCACCAGCAGATGATCCCCGTCGCTGAGTGTTGTCTCCATGGAGGAACCATCGACTCTCGTCCGTTGTCCCACATAAGTAATAATTACATAGGTCAGTGCAATAATTACAATAAAATAAAAAATCCAGCCTGCAAGCTCTTTTAACACGTTCCTTGAACCTTCCTCTTCTTCGTAATGACCGGACATGCCTACCATGCCTCCTCTCTCATAATCTGAATCATTTGTCTGCCCACGGCTGATGCTGTCCGCCGTGAATATGGCAGAAACCTGGCCGCAAAGCAGCAAAATTCTACATGCAGCGAATGATACTCTTACGCCGGATACTCCAATGTAAGCCTCCCGAGCCTTCCTGACCGGAAATCATCCAGAAGAAGCAGCGCTGCCTTTTCTGTATCCAGCTCACCGGCCCGTAAAAGGCAGTGGCGGCTCTCTGCAATATCATTCAGAGTTCCATACGCATCTTCTGAACACTCAATCTGATATTTTTCTTCTAAAACACCCGGATAATTTATACACAAAAAACGGATCAATTCTGTTCCCAGTTCTTCTGTATTCAGAATCTCATCCTTGATAGAACCGATATAAGCAAGTTTAAGTCCCACTGTCTGATCTTCAAATTTCGGCCACAGGATTCCCGGTGTGTCCAGAAGCTCCACCTGCTTATTCAGGCGGATCCACTGTTTCCCCTTTGTCACTCCGGGTTTATTGCCCGTTCTGGCGCAGGCCTTTCCCGCAAGGGTATTAATAAAGGTGGATTTTCCTACATTCGGGATTCCTGCCACCATGGCACGTACCGGACGGTTCAGAATTCCCCTCCTTCTGTCCCTTTCGATTTTTTCTTTACATGCTGAAAGTATCACACTGTGAACCGGCTTTAACCCTCCGCTCTTCCTGGAATTCACCTTTACAGCTGAGATACCCCTTTCTTCGAAATAAGCAATCCACGCGTCATTCCACTTTTCCTCTGCAAGATCTGCCTTATTCAGAAGAATCAGCCTCGCCTTGTTGCCGCCAAGCCCGTCAATATCCGGATTCCGGCTGGACACGGGTATTCTCGCATCCACCAGTTCAATTACCAGATCTACTAATTTTATATTCTCCTGCATCATACGCTTTGCCTTCGTCATATGACCCGGATACCATTGAAAATGCATTGTTCTCTACTCCTTTATAAACCCAAAGCTGTCGCGGGGAGAGATCACAAACCATGCCTTGCCGAAAATATGTTCCCGTTTTACATTTCCCACATCTGCGTCCCTGCTGTCTTCGCTGTTCTCCCTGTCATCTCCGAGCACGAAATACTCATCACTGCCAAGTTCCATCTTCTCTGTCACAATTCCTGTCCGGTCCACAGCTGTTGACTGATACTTCTCCTCCAGTCTGTTCCCGTTAATATAGATCTCATTCTCCCGAAACTCCACCTTCTCTCCCGGGAGACCGATCACCCGCTTGATATAATAATGGGAATTTTCATTTCCTTTTGGCTTAAATACAATAATATCACCCCGTCTGGGTCTCCTTGCATTGTAAACCAGCCTGTTTACCAGCACTACATCGCCATTCCTCAATATAGGATTCATGGAATCCCCGATCATGCTTACCCTCTGTCCCAGGTGCCACACAATTAAAAATGCAAATACACAGATTCCAGCGACCCGGAAGATCCACACTGCAATCATCGGAATATAAGAAAGATAATAACGGACCGATGTCTGCGCCTCCTGCAGTATATATCGCTGTCTCTTCCTTTCCCAGCGCCTTGAAAGCGGTTTTCTTCTCCTGCCCCTTCTTCGTCTAGTTCTTCTCATAAAAGCCTCACATAGAGAAAAAGGACAACTACAACCTCTGTACTTGTCCCTTTTTGCCTTCTTATTTTACTAACTCTTTTACCTTTGCTCTCTTGCCTACACGGTCTCTCAGATAGTAAAGCTTTGCTCTTCTTACCTTACCTCTTCTTACGACTTCGACTCTCTCTACATTCGGGGAGTGAAGCGGCCATGTCTTCTCTACGCCGACACCATTCGATGACTTTCTTACAGTAAAGGTTTCTCTTGCCCCGCCTCCCTGTTTCTTCAGTACAGTGCCTTCAAATACCTGGATTCTCTCACGGTTACCTTCTTTGATTTTTCCATATACCTTAACCGTATCACCTACATGAAACTGCGGCACCTCTTCCTTAAGCTGTGCTGTCTCAATGTTCTTAATAATATCATTCATAGTTGTGCGACCTCCTTTATTCAATTGGACGTTCTTAATACATCTGCTGTACCAGAGGACCATCTCATTTTTTCTCACAACATGCTATAGTTTAGCATATTTAGGGGAAGATGACAATAGTTTTTTTGATTTTTATCCTTTTATCTTTTCGTTTGTTACCATTCACGGACCGCATCTGCAATCCTTTTTTCTTCTTCTGTCAGCTCTGCCCGTTCAAGCAGGTCAGGGCGGAGCTTCGCCGTACGCAGCACGGACTGTTCCCGTCTCCATTTTTCCACATTGGCGTGATGTCCGGAAAGAAGAACCTCCGGCACTCTTTTTTCATGCCAGATCTCGGGCCTTGAATACTGCGGATACTCCAGAAGGTTATCCTGAAAACTCTCAAATTCCGCTGACACATCATTGTGAAGAACCCCCGGCACCAGCCTGGATACGGCATCTACTATAAGCATGGCCGGAATCTCCCCTCCTGTCAGCACATAATCTCCCACTGACACATAATCTGTCACAATCTCCTCCAGCACACGCTCGTCTATTCCCTCGTAATGACCGCACAAAAGGACTAACTCTGTCTCTCTGGCAAACTCCTCTGCCATACTTTGACGAAAGGTTCTGCCCTGTGGAGATAAGTAAACCACCCGCGGCGTTTTTTTGAGCCGGTCCTTCACTGCCTGGTATGCCTGGTACACCGGCTCCGCCTGCATAAGCATCCCGGCTCCGCCGCCGTAAGGATAGTCGTCCACACTGTTATGCTTATTAAATGCATAGTCCCTGATATTCACAGCTTCAATGGATAAAAGCCCCTTCGCGGCAGCTCTTCCGATAATACTTGTATGAAGTCCGGACAGCACCATCTCCGGGAACAATGTCATAATGTAAAATTTCATCATAACACCAGTCCCTTCATAAGATGCACCTTCATTCTTGAGGCCGCGATATCCACCTCAATAATGCACTCCTTAATAGCCGGGATCAGCACATCTCCATGCTCTGGCGTATCAATGAGATACACATCGTTCGCTCCGGTCCGCAGCACATCCTTCAGTGTCCCAAAATGATTTCCGTCCTCTGTAAACACTTCCATTCCAAGCATATCTGCGACAAAATATTCATCCTCCTCAAGGGAAACAGCATCCTTGCGTTCCACCAGAAGTGCACAGCCCCGGTACGGTTCCACGTCATTTATATCATCAATTCCCTTAAACTTTAGAATCGCAAATTGTTTAAAAAACTTTACATTCTGTATTTCCAGTCTGATATGTTCTTTTCCCGTGTCAAGCAGCACACTTGTAAGCTCCTTAAATCGTGCATTGTCGTCTGTTGTCGGAAATACCTTTACCTCACCCCGTATGCCATGGGTAGAGCTAATAATTCCAATTCTGAATAACTGCTCCATAAATCTCTTGTCTCCCATAATGATCAAATCGTAAATCTCGTACAATCACGTCAGATTTTCATTGATAGAAAGAGAGACAGACCCTGCTCTTTGCCGAATCTGCCTCTTTTTGCCCTGTAAAGCGTTAATTGGATATTGTTCACAGGCAAGCCCTCAGGCTGCAGCGCTGGATTCATCCTGTTCACGGCCCTGTTAATCCATAATATCAACAATGACCTTCTTATCCTCCTTTGCAGCTGCGGCCTTTACAACCGAGCGGATCGCCTTAGCGATACGTCCCTGCTTTCCGATGACCTTTCCCATATCAGTGTCTGCAACGCGCACCTCCAGGATCGTAGTCTTCTTCTCCATGCGTTCCTTGACCTCAACACTGTCCGGGTCATCGACCAAAGCCTTTGTAATCACTTCAACTAACTCTTTCATATGCCCTTGTTCCTCCGAAGTCTCTGCTGCATTTATTTTTCAATACCTGCTATTTTGAAAATCTTGCTTACCACTTCTGTCGGCTGTGCGCCATTGTGTAACCACTTCTTTGCTGCTTCCTCGTCTACGGAAATTGCGCTTGGCTCCAGGTTCGGATCATAAGTACCGATCTCTTCAATAAACTTCCCGTCTCTCGGGGATCTGGAATCAGCCACAACGATTCTATAGAAAGGAGCCTTCTTCTGTCCCATTCTTCTTAATCTGATTTTTACTGCCATGTCTTTCACCTCCAAAAATAATAGATAAAATTAAAATATATATACAGTGCTTATGCACGATATACCCTGTCAGGCCGTGAAAAGCAACGACCGTTTTATGATTCGCAGACCAGCCGTCCGCTCATCACAGCGCATCCGGCTTAGATCAGAACGGCAGACGGAATCTGCCTTTCTTTCCTCCCCTGCCGAAGGACTTCATCATCTTCCTCATCTCACCAAACTGCTTCACCATGCGGTTTACCTCGCTGATATCAACTCCTGCGCCTCTCGCAATCCGGTGCTTTCTCGAAGGATTCAGGATATCGGGGTCCCTTCTCTCTGCCGGAGTCATGGAATAGATAATGGCTTCCATCCGCGCCATATTCTTCTCCGCCTGTTCGGTCTGTTCATCACTGATTCCCTTCATCTTCCCTTTGCCGCCCATCATGCCGCCAAGGCCGGGCATCATACTCATAATGCTCCCCAGACCGCCCATGTTCTTCATCTGCTTCATGCTCTCAAGATAATCATCAAAGTCGAACTGGGCCTTCTTCATCTTCTGGCTCATCTCATATGCTTTCTCTTCATCAATCTCAGCTTCCGCCTTCTCAATCAGAGTCAGCACATCTCCCATGCCAAGGATACGCGAGGCCATCCTGTCCGGATAAAACTGCTCCAGGTCAGACAGCTTCTCGCCCATTCCCACATAGAGAATCGGCTTTCCAGTAACAGCCTTTACAGATAATGCCGCACCGCCTCTCGTATCACCGTCAAGCTTTGTGACAATCACTCCATCAATTCCTGCTTTTTCATGAAAGCTCTTCGCAACGTTTACAGCATCCTGTCCTGTCATGGCGTCAATCACAAGAATGGTCTGGTGAACCTCTACAGCATCCTTGATATCCTGCAGCTCTGCCATCATATCTTCATCAATATGAAGACGCCCCGCCGTATCAAGGATGACCGGATTATTCCCGTTCTTTCTGGCATGCTCCAGCGCGGCTTTTGCAATATCTGACGGCTTATGGCTGTCTCCCATGGCAAAAACTTCCACGCCCTGCTTCTCCCCGTTTACCTGGAGCTGCTTAATCGCAGCCGGACGGTAGACATCACATGCTACAAGAAGCGGTTTCTTGCCCTTCAGTTTAAATTTCCCCGCAAGCTTTGCGGTGGTGGTTGTCTTACCGGCTCCCTGGAGACCGGCCATCAGAATCACGGTAACAGCGCTTCCCGGCTGAAACTTAATCTCCGTTGTCTCAGAGCCCATCAGCTTCACGAGCTCCTCATTCACAATCTTGATCACCATCTGCCCCGGGTTCAGCCCATTCATGACATCCTGCCCGATGGCTCTCTCCTGGACGCTCTTAATAAAATCCTTCACAACCTTGAAATTTACATCTGCCGCAAGGAGCGCCCTTTTGATCTCCTTAAGCGCTTCTTTTACATCATCCTCGGTAAGGCGGCCTTTGCTTCTCAGATTCTTAAATACATTCTGAAGTTTTTCTGTCAGACTGTCAAATGCCATACTACAACTCCTCTATAATCTTTCCGGATATCTCACGGATCCTCTGAAGCACCGCCTCATCCCGGTCCGTCCCATACCTGTCCAGCAGCTCATCAATCTGCTCCACCCTCTTCTTCACAGACATAAATCTCTCCACAAGATGAAGCTTCTCTTCATACCCCGCAAGTGCCTGGCTGCACCGCTTAATGAGATCGTGAACGCCCTGGCGGCTGATGCCCGCCTCCTTTGCAATCTCACCAAGCGAGAGATCCTCAGTCACAAACAACGAGTAAATCTCCTTCTGATGCTCAGTCAGAAGCTCTCCGTAAAAATCGTATAATAACGCCTGCTTTAATATCTCGTTCACTTTCATCACCTGGATAATCATACAACAGAAGTGTATGGGTGTCAAGTGTTTTTTCTTTACAGACTTATGTTCTCTGCGCAGCGGGGTGCACGGCCCCGTGAACAGGTTACTATTCACGGCTCAGAATGCGCTGAACTGCGCATTCCGTGAGAACATGATGCAGGGGTGAGGGGCGGTTTTTGCGTAGCAAAACTTGGAATGCCGCCCGGCTTCATGGTCTTTCCCTATCGACAATATATCACAATATCCCTATATGGCAATCTCTTTTATTTGCCCTTCCCCGCCAAAAACTCCCCTTTAGTTCTCCCACAGTTTTTTACATTCCATATAATAACGCTTCTCCCGGGCTTCTCCGATGGAAAATGTCTTCCGGGGCAGAACGCCTCCCGCCCGGATCGCCGGAAAAAGCATCCTCTTATCAATGGACTGCAGATAAATTCCACACCCACCCGTCTCTTTCTCCAGTTCCTCCAGTGACTCCCTGCCGTGAATATAATCAATCTGGACCTCTGGATTCTCCATAAGATAGTCATCCAGAAAGCCCTGCAGAATCTCAACCGGAAGGCGCTCCCCGCGGCCTCTGATCCTGATTCCGGTCATCCTTTCTCCTTGTGAAAATATAATCTCCTCTCCGTCTTCCATGTCCATGCCCTGCCCGTTTAACTTCTTTTGGAAATATTCCATCAACCCGGACAGTTCTGTATGCAGCAAAAGCCGGTGAATTGGTTCAAAACACAGGGCGGGGCTATGAAGATTCACTACCTCCACAAGGGCATATCTTGCCGGATGAACCGCTGCCGCATCTGGGGACAGTCCCTGCTTCACGGCCTCCCAGCAGGCCTTTGCAGCAGCCAGGGAATGATTCCCGTCTCCAACCGCAAACAGGAAGCCGTCACTTTCTGTCTGCATCCGTTCAAATTCTGCAGTGACCGCTTCGGCCTCCCCATGCTCAACGGCAAAGCCTCTCACATGGCCTCCATCCAGCATAAGCTCTGTATCATAGAGCATTTTTAATTCCCCTCTCCTCTCGTACAGAGGCTCTAAAATCTGTTTCTCCGGATCGTCAAACAGCAGCATGACATGTGGTATCTCAATCTTTGCGTCCTTACGTATCGCCACACGGGGCGGAATCCGGGACAGAACGGTTCCTTCCGTGGCCCTGACCAACGCCTTGTGCCGTGGGTCGAAATCATACTGCTCCAGATCAATCTGCCCAACCAGGCCGATCCGGACACCGGACTTTGTCACTCTCTCTACAAGGATGTAACCGGATGAAACTGTGGTCTCTAGTGTACGTTCCTTAAGATATATCTCCATATTATTTTGTATTTTCTGAATCCTTTGTGTACGGTCTGAATCATTTCCAAGATAAATTTCAGGAAATATGATATGTAACGTTGAACACGCAGAGCCCACATAGCGCTCAACCTCTGACCAGTAATCCTGCTGGCTTGTAAACTGGTCACAGGCAATCACTGCCCATTTTGATTTTTCAATTGTATGTTCCGGCAGCAGGATTTCCGCCGGCTGAAAACAAGATTTCATAATCGTCCTCTCCCAAATCACTTTTTTGCGGTCCATGCAGTAAATACCATCGCTCCTCTGGAGTCCTCCACAGACCTGTTTATATTTTACCCTTAATCAAACATCATTTCAATCAGATTTAAGAAACTAGAAAACAGATTGATAAAATCATTACCGGCTATGTAGACAAGGGAAGCTATTTCACAATAAACCGCGCCCGGCAGTTTGGGAAAACTACAACCTTATATCTTCTGGAGAGGCAGCTGCAAGAGCATTATACAGTGATACGGTTAAGCTTTGAAGCCGCTGACGAACTGTTTCAGTCCCTTTATACTTTTACAAAAGGGCTCATCCGCAGCATAAGCAGGGAATTAAAAATGCAGAAAGCAGATGCAGGCCTCATACAGCAATGGGAACAGCCTGTTTTTCAGGATCTCCCATTTTCCGACTTAAGCGACCGGATCACACAGCTGTGTTCAGACAACGAGAAAAAGATCGTGCTTATGATTGATGTGGTTGACAAAAGCGCGAATAACCAGATATTTTTATCCTTTCTTGGCCTACTCCGGAATAAATATCTGGAACAGCAGCAAAGAATATCCCCTGCGAAAGAATGCATGGACTATATCTGGATTTCTAAATGCAATCCGTATATTTTTGCAGGACAAAAACGCACTTTTTGACGACATGGTAAAGACGCTTTATCAATATCCTGTCCTGAAGGAACGGATCGAAGACATTCTGTTCTGCGGTACACGGTATACCTTTGAAATCAACAGCCCGGTCATCAATATGGGCGTTATGTTTGGATTTCTGAAAAATCATGAAAATACAGTTGCAGTCGCGAACCGGATATTTGAAACAATCCTGTATAACCTGTTTCTCTCCGAAAAGTATCCGGGAAATACTGGCAGAAGGGGAAAAAATTCTGGAGGTTGTTGTGTAGAGTCGGGGACGGGGCATTTTTAAAAATGCCCCGTCCCCGACTGCCGAGTTTTTATTTGATTTGTATAGTTACCGTCTTTTTCCTGCCGCTTCCATCTGTAGCCATAGCAGTTATCCTGACCTTCTTGTTTCTGCTCTTTTTATAGGTAGTCACCTTACCGCCAGAGGAAACCTTTGCATATTTTTTATTGCTGCTGTTCCATTTCAGTTTTTTATTAGCTCCCTTTGTAGCTTTAACCGTTCCCTTCAGCTTCAGGGATTTTCCGGCTTGTATGCTCCTGTTTCCAGAAATCGCAACCTTTTTCACCACGCCCTTCATGACTTTGATGGTATAAACGGCCTTTTTTCCACTACCGTCTTTGGCCGTTGCGGTAATCTTCACGCTTTTGCCCCCTGCTTTTTTATTAACAGAGACAACTCCCTTCTGGCTTACCTTAGCTACATTTTTGTTACTGGATGACCACTTTACGGCTCTGTTTCCGGCATTTTTCGGAATCACACTGGCTGTCAGTGTAATCTTCTTTCCGGCAGCAATTTTCTTTGATATACCAGACAGTGTAATACCAGTCACCTTAACCGGGCTGACTGTCCCACTGCCGGACGTCGTCTTCCCCGGCTCCTTATTGGGGTCCGAATCTGCCTTTTTTGAAACATAAAACGAAAGCGTCTTTGTTTTCTTCAGGTAATTCTCATTTTCTGCCGCAGTAATTGTAATCCTTACGCTGCCCACGCTTTTTCCTGTTACCTCACCTTTGCTGTTTACCTCTGCAATGCCTTTATTTCCAGAACTAAAGCTTATTTCACCGGGAGCACTGGCTGTTATCGTAACCTTCTCCCCCACCCTGATGCTGTTGGACGGACAGGACGCTTCTATCGTCTGGGATGCTTTCCGGATTGTAAATTCCTTTACCAGTCTTCCTTTATAATCCCCGGTTCCATTTATAACCGCCCTCGCTGTTCCGGCATTGAGATTGCTCTCATATGTAATAGTATAGTCTTTATATGCTACCAGCTTTTTATTATTGTACGTGACTGTAACGGCAGGTGCACAGGGATTCCCATTATAAGTGTATGAGCTTTGGGACAACTGTGCCGCGGCTTTTTCCAAATTCCAGTCGAGTCCTCCATACACGCGCACGCTCATGGTATCCGCAACATCCACAGGCCTGCAACTAAGGGATATCCTGCCGTCAGCATCCGCTTTTTCCTGAGAAATATACAGCAGATTTTCCGGATCCGTCAGGTTCCCTGTACTCTGATTTCGTACAGCCAGAACGATATAGACGCCTTCCGGAATCAGATCTTTAAATTCTGCTTTCAGGTTCCCTGATGAAGTGGAAAACGTACCTCCGACAGAAGAATGCAGCGCCGCCACATCATTTTCCGTATCCTGACGGAATTCATCAGGCATTTCTGGCTCTTCCGGAATCATTTCCTCTGGAAATACGTGCTCCTCATCAGCTGCTGCAGGCTCTGCCTCCACTCCAGAAAGGTATGTGGAAGCTGTAGCATATGATTCCCATGTAAACTCTCCGCTGGATTTGTCCATCACCTTTTCATTCCATGAGCTGTCATCAGCCGGATAGTATACTGTTGCTTTTACTCCCTCAAACGAATATACCATGACATCCGGTGCCTTCCCCTGGAAAGTAATTCCTGTCAGGCCTGTACATCCGGCAAAGGCATGCGGATAAATACTCCGGACATTTCCGCCAAAAACAATTGATGTTAAACTACTGCAGTTTTCAAAAGCTGATGATGCAATTTTTCTTATATTTTCCGGCAATAAAAGTTCCCCTGTAATTTTACCGCAGCCTGAAAAGACCCTCTCTTCGATTTCCGTCACACCAGATGGTATTTCCAATTCTCCGCTCAGGTTCCCGCACTCTTTAAAAGCATGTTTCCCGATTGTCTTCAGGCCGGAGGGCAATGACAGCGTTCCATCCAGCCCGCTACATCTGGCAAAAGCATAATCCAGTATCTCTGTTACGCTGTCCGGTATCTCAATGCTCCCTGTAAATCCGCTGCATCCATTAAAACCACCAAGACTCTCAAGCCCTGACGGAAGGGTAAGGCTTCCTGTCATGCCTGCACAATCATAAAAGGCATTGGCTCCTATGCCCTTAAGGCCTGCCCCAAGGGTAAGGCCGCTGAAGCCGCATTCTGAAAATGCAGTTTTTCCGATCTGCGTTACACTGTCCGGTATGGACAAATGATTCCCCAGCGACGTGCAGTGCTCGAAGGCCGATGTATGTATCGTCTCAAGGCGGCTTCCGCTGCCAAAAGTGAGAGATGTCAGTTTACTGCAGTCACGGAATGCTCCTGTTTCGATTACCGTCACACTGTCCGGAATATAAAGCTGGCCGGTAAAGCCATCCCCTTTATATGCACTAAGCTGACCGAACGGACCAAAAGCATACTCCCCGATCTGTTCCACATGTTCCCCAAGAGTCAGCTGTCCGTCAAAAGCACGGCAGTCGGAAAATGCATATTTTCCAATCCTGGTCACTTTGTCCGGTATCACCAGGTCTCCGGTCATATAACCGCAGCCGTCAAAAGCGTGGTCACAGATTTCCTTTACGTTTTCTCCAAGCTTCACCCCTGTAAACCTGCTGCCGGTAAACGCCCACTCCGGAATAACCTCCAGGCTGTCTGGCAGGATTAGCTCACAGTTACACCTGAACCCGGAAAAAGACTGCTCACCGATCTCTGTCAGCCTGCTTCCGAAAACAACCTTTGTTACATTATCCGATTCATCTCTGCTATTTTCCGCGCCGCTGTCTTCAAAACAATGTTCCCCGATACGCGTAACATTTTCAGGAATCACAAGCTCTCCGGTAAAATGAAACCCGTCCACAACCCCGCTGAATGTATAGTCGCCGATAGCCGTCAGTGTCTGGGGAAGCTTTAGTTCACTCTTGCCGCCCGGGCAGCCAAAAAAAGCATAGTCACCCAGATATGTAACTCCCTCGCTGATGTAAAGGGCTTCCACTTTACTCCTGTCCCCGGCCCATGGCACCTCTTTTGATGAGGTCCAGTCAAACATAGGTCCTGTCCCGATGACTGACAATGTGCCTTCGTCATCCAGCAACCAGTACAGATTTTCCCCACAGCCCTTATCCTCCATAACGGCTGTGTGCTCCTGCCCCGCATCTTCCACTTTAACTGCCTGCGTTGCCAGCAGGCTGTCCTTGTTTAGGATGATCATATAACTTCCCGGAGCCATATAAATCTTCATCTTTCCATCTGTCCCGGTTCTTGTATTTTTATATTCTTCTATCTCCTCATGGCTGTCCCTGTACTGCACGGTCGCACGCACATTGCCGGCAGCCATCCCCGCCGTATCAATGGCTTTAATCTCCACCTTATAGGTAATATGGGGGCATTTCCCTTCTGCCCATTCCAGTTTTCCATCCCGGAGAGATACATAGAAATCCATCACTTTCATCTCATTAAGTGGGAGATCCTTAGTCATTGGCTCTTTATTTACCAGGGTAATCGTTCCCGTAAACTTGATGTTTCCCCAAACCTCCCCCGCATAGCACAGGGTACAGGGATGCCGACAGCTGTCATCCTCTGAATCATATTTATTGGAGGATTTCAAGTTGATTTTACATCCGGCCTCTGCCGTCAGAGCCATACTGGCCACCTTTGGACTGATCACAGAGATCTTCGGCGTCAGCCTCACTCCTACATAAATCTCAATCTCTGTTTTAATTTCCCCGACCAGCCGCGGCCTGGTGGAAAGGTCATAAAATTTATCACCTTTCCTGCCGCTGTCATAGCCAAAGCCTGATACTGACTTCACGCTGGCATTCACTGTAATACTGCCGGTAGCGGTAAGCTTTACGCCCGGCGTAAACGAAACCTCCACCCCTGCAACGGGATACATCTTATAGGCACTGAAATTCTCAAAATCCTTCTCAGCAGAGAAAGAAGCATCCAGTTTTCCGTTAAGCTTCATTTCTCCTGTCAGAGTTGCCGTTGCCTTCACCCAGCCTGGCCGGACATATACATTCACCTCCGCCTCTACACGGAATGTGGCCTCAAACCCATTGTTAAATATATATTTCTTTTCTTCTACCTTTTTCTCTTCACCGTCATTCTCAGAGACACGCGCACTTCTGCCTGAGGATGACACCGGTGTAATTCCGGAAGATACCGCACTGTCATCCAGTACAGCCTGCTTCGTCTTTCCTTCTATCTTTGCATATTCAAACACATCCTCCAAACTGGCATCCGGGTCATCCCTGACCGTGACAGTATCACCGTCTACTGCAGCATCCTCTGATGCCACAACAATCAGCGTCTCTCCGTCACTATGCTGGTATACGAAGACATCTCCCTTTTTCAGGGCTTTTATTTCGTCCGTAGCATTTGCAATGGAATATACCCCGTTCTTATTATCGGTCACAGCGATACCGCCCACCGATTCCTTCACGATTACTGTCCCCTCGGAAAAAACGGCAAAGTTCATGCTCTTATTGTCATCCAGATTCAGTATCTCTTTATTCCGGAATGCGGGATCATCCACAGTCTGCCCCAGAAAGTCCTGAAAATCTTTTGTATGGGTATCATCTGTATACTGTTCACACAAAGCCTCATGGCTGTCTTCCTCCAGAAGAAATGCCCTGGTCAGATAGTAGTCCGGCCATTCGCTGATGCTGACCGTCACCTGCAGAGTATCCTCCCCTGGAACTGCTTTCGTAGAACCGGATCCATACATCTGCGAACCGTCTTCACTGTACACTGCAACCACCAGATCGCAGATTTTTTCTGCCTGGTAACGGACTGTGGCTGTCCCATTCTGCATATTCAGCTCTACCACCCGGTAAGACGCACTCTCTCCAGCTTCCCCGGCTGAATCCTCCAAAGTGTTCACCAGCAGGCCGCCGACGGAGTTTTCACCCCGCATCTCCATCTTTTCCGGCGTCATCCGGGCCTGTGCCTCCCCGCGTCCTTCCTCCGCCGTGGGCACATTCCCGCCGCTATGCGCGAACACGTCAAAGCCTGCGGCATGAAACATAAGCGCAAAAAACAGCAATCCGGAAAAAACTCTTTTTCTCATTTGCCTCATCTCATTCTTCTCCTTTTTTTAAGTCAGGAACTGTCCAGAAATAACTTGTGAATCGTTCCTTAAAGCATTATAAGTATACCATGCTGCAGACTTCGTCTGCAATCAATTTATTATATGGCTCATTCTTTTAAATCCAATCCTTTTTATAAACAAAACAGTAATTTCTTTTCTTTATATAAAAAACAGAAGAAGAACTGTAGGCAGCAGTCTTCTTCCATTCCATAAATAAAGCATAAGAAGTTGAATATTTAAATTATTCTATAAATATCCATCTCCATTTTATACCATTCCCGATTAATATGCAAGTATTTTTAGACATTCATCCACGGTAAACGCACGATTTTATAGGTTCACTTTCCCAAAAAAAGGGAACCAGGAAACACTGGAACGGGAAATCTCAGAGTATTTTGAAAAAGAAGTGTTTCCAAAGGAGAAAAAGGATCTTGAGGAAGCCGGCATGTATTATAAAGAAATATCCAATAACCATGGGCGCATAGAAACAAGGGAGTACTATATAGAAAAAGACATTCTGTGGATGGTCGATGCACGGAAGGAATGGAAGGGCTTAAGCGGAATCGGCGCATGCAGGTCAACGGTTGAGGAAAACGGCATCGTAACGACAAGCACGGGCTATGCCATATTCAGTGATCCCGGAATGACAGCGGAAACATATGGGCATCGAAAAAGAAGCCATTGGCTGATTGAAAATTCCCTCCACTGGTGTCTGGACATTGCATTCAGCGAAGACCAGAGCCGGATGCGCAAAGGCTATGCTGCAGAGAACATGAGCATACTGCGGCATATGTGTTTAAACATGCTGAAGCAGGAAAGCACCTGTAAAGTAGGGATAAAAGGCAAACGGAAGAAGTGCGGTTGGGATCATGAATACTTAATAAAAGTATTAGAAAACACGGTAGCCTAAAACAGACAGTTGCACATAAAGTTTGACAGGAACCACTTGGCAGATAACTGGCACATTCATCCCTTCTTCTTGACTATAGTGTTACTATTCACGGACTAACCGTCCGCTCATAGTAACGCATCCAGCCCATTTAAAAGTCGCTTTTAGCGAGGGGCTGGATGCTGGAAACCACCACTTTATCGGCTCGGATGCCGTGCAGCGGAGTGCACGGCCCTGTGAATAGTAAACACTAAAATAAACAGAAGGGGGAGGTTTGTTGCATTTTCAAAGGAGGTATTGTAGAATAGGGCTATCTGGTTTATAGTGATGTGGAAAGGCGAGGGCTTGTTGAATCAGGAAAACCTAAAGGTGAATGCGCAGAAAGGACAAAGAATATGAACAATGTACCGGAATTAGAACGCAAAACAATCGAGGAAATCAAGCGGATTTCAGCCAGACAGGCTGTCAATATCCGGATTGACCCTGAGAAAAAACCGCAAATTACCGACAGTAAATTTGGCGGCATACCATACTGGAACCTGGCTATGGAATATCCCAGGGCGAAGGATGGCAGTCTGTTAATGTTGCTTGCGCAGATAAATCTGGATGAGCTGAACAGAGAAGGAAAGAATCTGGGCGGTAAGCTGCCGAAATGTGGGATGCTACAGTTTTTTATTGCCATGGATGACGTATACGGCATGGATGATTACCAGTTTGAGGATTGTTTTCGTAAGGCGGCAGAAACAGTGGGGTGGAAATTGACGGGAAAGAAGAACCGTTGCAACAGCTTTTCAGAGGAAGGCCAGAACATCCTGTTTGAGGAACTGGAGCCTTCCGGACATTGGATGCTAGGTTATCCTTGCTTTACGCAATACGACCCCAGGGAGGGGGATGATGCGAAGGGGAAATATTCCGTCCAGCTCTTTCAGATGGATTCCGATTACGGTAAAGAGGACGATTATATTCTGTGGGGAGATGCCGGCGTGGCGAATTTCTTCATCCGTGAAGAGGACCTGGCAAGGGAAGATTTTCGAGATGTACTGTATTCATGGGATTGCTGTTAATAAGGAAGGAAAGGCAATGGACAAACGTATCATAATTCAGAAAGGGACGGATATATAAAAATGGGCAGATTTTTTAATGTAAATGGCGACTGCAGACCAGAGCTGCACTATATGACTAACATTCAGCCAAAGCTCCATGCAATTAAAGAAATGGTTGACCGTGGAGAATATTTTACAATAAATCGTGCACGCCAGTATGGAAAAACAACAACATTACGGGCCCTGACCCGATTTCTTGCGGAAGATTATCTGGTAATCCGGATGGATTTCCAGATGATGAGCCATGCAAATTTTAAAAGCGAATCTGCCTTTACGGCTGCATTTTCCGGAGAACTTCTGGAACTTGTTACTGAAATCCCCCAGAATATCCTTGAAAATCTTGTATCATTTACAAAAGACACGGGACATTCCGTCTCTCTCCCGTCATTGTTCAGAATACTGAGCCAATGGTGCGGGCAATCGGAAAAGCCAATAGTATTGATCATTGATGAGGTGGACAGCGCGGCAAACAACCAGGTATTTATGGACTTTCTCGCCCTGCTGCGCGGTTATTATATGAACAGGGATATAAAGCCCGCCTTCCATTCTGTAATCCTTGCAGGAGTTTATGATATTAAAAATATTAAGCTCAGATTTGGAACAAATGAGGAGCATAAAAATAACAGCCCATGGAATATCGCCGCTGACTTTTTGATAGACATGAGCCTTTCAGCCGAAGAAATTTCCGGTATGCTTGAAGACTATGAGCATGACCATCATACAGGCATGAAGGTTGAAGAAATCTCCGGGCTCCTCTACGCATATACATCTGGCTACCCCTTTTTAGTCTCCCGTCTCTGTAAACTGATGGATGAAAGGGTTGAAGGGAAATTCGGTCTTCCTCATTCTGCCTGGACAAAAGAAGGTTTTTTAGCTGCCGTACGCATTTTGCTTGCAGAATCAAACACACTTTTTGACTCTCTCATTAACAAGCTAAGAGATTATCCTGAACTGGACAGAATGCTTCGAGACCTTTTATTTACAGGAAAAGAGATCTCCTATGTCATCGGAATACAGCCAGTCGAAATCGCATTAATGTTTGGCTTTGTAAAAGTTTCAGAAAGCAGAGTTATAATTGCAAACAGAATATTTGAGACGCTGCTGTATAACTTCTTTCTCGCTACGCCTTCCATGCAGCAGGAGGACATGTATGATGCTGCTTTGAAAGAAAAGTCTATATTTATAAAAAACGGACATCTTGACATGAAACTGATACTGGAAAGATTCGTTATCCATTTCGATTCGCTATATGGCGGTCGTGGGCAAAAATTTTATGAAGACGACGGACGACGCTACTTTATGCTGTTTCTGAAGCCCATTATTAACGGAACAGGAAACTGTTATGTAGAAGCAGAAACAAGAAACAGACAGCGAACCGATCTGATTGTAGATTACTGCGGAGAACAGTTTTATTATAGAAACAAAACTGTGGAACGGAACCACAAGACACCTGGAAGGCAGGGAGCAATTATTTCACTATCTTAATCACTGCCATTTAAACACAGGTTATATGCTTACATTCAATTTCAATAAGAAGAAGGAAATTGGAGTGACGGAAGTCTCGTATAAAGGCAAAATCCTGGTGGAGGCAGTCGTTTAGTCCGTTAAGCCGTATCGCACCAGCCGCAGCCGCAAGGCAGCATACTTCCGCATGCGGCTGTGCGCATCTATTTATGCTGTGCTGCAGATTTATCTGGCGCACAGTATAAATTACCTTCGACATTGCAATCTATCTGCAATGATTCTTTCGATTGGATAATGTATTCTTATAAAATCTGGCAGAAGTCTTCCTTTTCGAACCAACCAGTTTTTTTAATTCCCTGTTAAATTTACTCTTAGAAATCTCTTTCCTGTCCGCATTATAATATCTTGTCCGGTTATTATCCCGTATTTCCTTTCCCTTCTGCAGCTTATGGACAATCTTTCCCTTCACTATTTTACGATAATTATCAAAACTACCGCCCATTACATAGTTGGATATAATGACGCCCTTCTTCTTATAATAGTAAAACTTGCTTCCATCTATATCCACCTTGCCCACACGCTTCACCTTGCCATTTTTAAAGGTAAAGATTCTGCCAAAGCCAGCCACATGCGGTACAGAGCTGCTATTCAGTACCAGCTCCGGAACCTTGTCGTTGTCAATATAGACAACCGAGAAGCTGCAGTTTGCTGCCGGGATCTTATAATTCGGATCCCATGCAATCGTGTCCTTCGACAAAAAATCCCCGTATGCCTTCAGAGCTTTTGCCTTGGCTGAAGCCGCCTCCGTCTTCATACACGGAACCATCAAAAGTACCGCAAGCATACATAAAACCATAATCCATCCTTTTCTTCTCATCATTCTTCTCCATCCTTTCATCTTTACTTACTCTCATTGTACCAAACCGCTAGCGCGGTGGCTAGCCCTAGGTACGTGATTCCACTACTTTTTCAAAATTTTTTCGTTTTCTCAAAATAAAAGTAGCAGTTTTTTGGTTTATGTTGTATTGTTGAGTTAC
>CAJTIU010000051.1 GCA_910576335.1 Lachnospiraceae bacterium | reverse complement strand
TTGACAAAAGAAGATTTGCCTGGTTTTCTACATTTACTTGCTTTTTTGTTTGATTTGCCTTAACATTCATCTTAGATACCTCTTGTGTTTTTGGATTTTACCAACTGGCTGGTCAGTAATAATCCAACTATATACGAGGTATCTTTTTTTATCAACTCCCTTTACACTTTATATTATACAGGAAGCTCCTATTCATATATTACAATGTCATTCATTCTGTATTCTGTCTGTTATCTATTAGATTCAGATGCCTCCCTTCTTCCTCAGTATATATTTTCAGATTTCCATACTCTTCTTTGTACTCCGCTAACCCCTCAACGCTATAAAGGAAACCTATATATTCATGTTTCGGACTGTAGATGTTAAACCTTCCCCCTTCTTCCACAATATAAGTTCCTGGCAAAATTGTACCCTCAATGATCCCCTCTTCATAATCCTCTTCCACAGGCTCACCGTATGGCTGAAATACAAATGCGTAAGAAAACAAAAACACAAACAGCAGTCCCACGACAGCAAATCTGTCCCCGTTCCTTTTTTTGCAGTAATTCTTATTCAAAATCATATGAAAGCGCTGCTCCATTCTATCCGAATCACCTGGCTCAACCATATTACATGTCGTAACAGCCGGCTTTCTATGCGTACCCGAATCCTTTAGCACATTAAGAATCGTCTGGAGATATTCCGCTTTCTGCTCTCTGTCCAGTACATTACATACCTTCTGGTCAGAATGCATCTCAAGCGCGTAAGATATTTCGCAAAAAAATCGCTTTATTAGCGGATTCCACCACAAAAACGCCTGCAGCCCTCCGGTAAGAAGCTTTATAAATACATGCCCATACTGATAATGCATATACTCGTGAAAAAATATATAATGTAACTCTTCATCTGTAAAATCTGTATGAGGAAGAACGATTACCGGTTTCCAGATTCCAACAATAGACGGTGACTTGACCGCCGGATGAACCGCTATTTTAATATCCGGTGGCAATAGCTTCCTACTGAAAACTTTTCGTAATCCCTGGTTATTCTGTCTGTATGCTCCGATTTCAGAAAGTATTCGGTATAGACGGCAATCCTCTGTCTCCGGCAATAATGCCAGTGCTCTTTTCAAATGATAATATCGCAGTATATGTACAACTATCGTGACCGCAGCAGTACCCAGCCATATAAACAAAATTACAGAATATACAGGTACCGCCCGAAAATTCACGCGGAACAATGTATAGTTTAAAAACGACTGGACAACCGGCAAAATCTTAACTGAGTTTACAGTATATGTGTATGGCAGTTCGACCGGAATCAGAACCCGTAAGATGCAAAATAGCAGCAAGTAAAATAATACATAAAATGAAAAATTATTTCTATATCTGCGAAAAAGAAAAATTGTACCCACAAATATATTACCCCAGATAACAGCCATTACAAATGAATAGTAAGAAAGTATCATCAAATATCATCCTCCCGGTATTGCTCCAGTAATTTTTCCAATGCATCTATAATCTCCTCCTTCGAACTCTTCGTATTACCCAGAAAAGATGAAAGCACAGAAAAGCAGTTCCGGTCTCTTCCCTGATAAAATCGTTCAAATTGCATAGAAGCATACTCATTTGCAGAAAGCGCAGGCCTGAAAACTCTTCCATAAGATTTGCCCAGCTTAATAACAGAGTCAACCACAATAGCACCTTTCTTTTCTAAACTACGCATAATATTCTGTATGGAAGAACTTGGCCAGCTTCTGTCTGGAATTCCCTCCGCGATTTCCATAGCACTTAATGCCTTGTCAGAATTCCAAAGCACCTTCATAGCCTCTTCCTCCTTACTACTAAGAGAAAAGTATTTTAGCTCCTTCTTCTTTTTCGTCACCGCTTTCGCCTCCCCTTTATTATTATAATTTCTATTGTAACTGCTCAGTGCCTTGAGCAGTTACTTTCTATTATACTTTTCTTTAATATAAGAAACAAGAAATTTTAGCCTTCATAATATTTTAAAATAATTTAAAATAATTCAATGATATTTTTTACTGGGTATGCAGATAAGACCAAAGAAAACTTTCTCCTGTCCACCTTATGAAATTCATCTCCTGCGAATTGGGATTCATATAGATAAAATGGCATCATCATACTCCTTTGTTCTTTAGGTTTTAACTGAATATTTGTTTTTTCCACCCCATTAAGTGCACAATATGCTCCCAGATCCATTCCATTTGACCACGCACCTGCCTGTGCCATAAATCTGACTAAGCTTGTTGTCTGTTCTGTACTACTTGTATTCTTTATATTTATCCGGACCAGAAGCACCTTTCTTTCAGTCTGGGGCATAGAAGTCTCATCTTCATAGATCATTTCATCCTTATGATCAGAGAGCAGTTCCAGCATTTCTTCCATAGATACAAGATTACTACCGGAAACACTGATTTCAATGTCTCCACCTTTTATTTTATCCTTTTCTTTGTAAACAACAACACCTGGATTAGGATATCTTTCATTCAACGAGACAAATCTCCATATGGAACTGCCCACTATCAGAATAGACAAAATAACTATCATTCGTTTTCTATGATATGCCTTCATAACATGTTCCTTCTTTACGTAATTTTTGTGCATTATTTTCTTACGGAATGCGCAGTTTATGCGCATTCCTGACCTGCGAATATTAACTTTTGTGTTCCATAATCTTTCCATTTTCCATTACAAAAATTTCATCAGCAATTAATTCCAGCTCCTCTTTATCATGGCATGCCACTATGATAGTCGCCTCTTTTTCTTTTGCTTCTCCCAGTAAATTCTTTAGCATTTCGACCCCCTCTGTATCTAATGCATTAAATGGCTCATCCAGCAAAATAATATCTGGCGCTTCCATAAATGCACAGGCTATTCCAAGTCTTTGCTTCATACCCAGCGAATATTTTCGGAAGGGCTTCTTTTCCCCTGGATCCAGACCGACGCGTTCCATCATAAGGCAGATGTCCTTTTTATCTATCCTCCCTTTTATGTCCGCAAGTATTTGTAAATTTTTAAGGCCTGAATAATAGGGCACAAATGCCGGATTTTCGATTAAACATCCCACACTTTCCGGAAATGCAGATTCCTTTCCCAAACGTTCTCCATCTATTTCCACATATCCGCCAGTTGGTTTTATCAATCCACAAACCGCGCGCATTAGCATCGTCTTTCCCGAACCGTTCTTCCCCTGCAGGCCATAAACCTTTCCTTTGCTTAACTCTAAGTTAATATCTGTCAAAACCGCATTTCCATTTAATTCCTTATCCAAGTTTTTTAGAATAATCATCTTTTTCTCCTACTATTTATACGTTTTTCCAGGTTATACTCATGGATGATGAAATCTGCCGCTCAGTATATATCATGTCTTCTAAAATAAATATAACCACCAAAGACTGCCGCACACATTACAATAATATTTGTTATTACAATCCCACTAAGCGTGTTTCCTCCTGCCATTGCAAATTCATTTCTTAAAATCATGGAATTCGCCCCCATAAAACAGGAATGATTATAATAAACCGAGATAACAATGTAAGACAAAAGCAGCAAAAAGCTATAAACCGGACTTAAGACAAAACTGCCAGTAAGCTGCAATAAGGATAATGCAATAGACGACATAAGCGGAATGCATATGCAGATTAACCACAATTGCTTATTCGCAATTAACGAAACATCCAATTCATTCATTACCATATTCCACTCCTGATCCGCTATAAATGATATCTTTCCCATCAGCATACAGGCTCCCAAAATGATCAAAATACCAACAGCATAGTAAAGCGCCACACTGGCGGCTACCCATATGCATTTGGAAAACCACCATAACGCTCTGCTCTTAGCCCTTATTATTGTCTGTATCCCATACTTTTCAAGGTTAACCACAGGATAATCATAGACAATCAAGGCCATGGACACCTGCACTATCATCCATAATATTGGAACCTCAAACTGCTGTCCCGGAACAGGAGTATAGTTTCTAATTCCCTTAAACAGATAAATAAAATATTCAAAAAAAGAGGGCTCTGTAGAAAATAACACACTCCTCTCCTGCACAATCATCACCACACCAAAAAAGGGCACGGCGCCTGCCAGGAACTTCCACATATTGGCACGAAGTCCTTGACACAAGTCGTACTTTATAATACCTCTTCTTGTACTACTCCACATTTATATAGTCCTTTCTATCCGCCAATACGCCACAGAGTTCTATAAAAACCACAAGAATCATCATTGTTTGTAATATTCGGAAGTCTCTGTTAACCCACCGCTCATATCCTGCCCCTGCACGGCCAAAAATGACAGGAAATCTTATAAAATAATTTTCAATGAGGCACATAATATATACAGCCAAAAAAGCCATCACCCTTTCCCTGAATATCAATCTGAAAAAAATAAAACAAACTTCAAGTAATTCCATATAAAGAAATAAACTACACCAAAATACAAATACAATAAAAGGAAACGAAGCTTCGTCAGACGTCATCCCATTATTCATATATACAAACAGACTCCTGCTTCCGCACAAATCTACCCATCCTTTTGCATCTGCTTTTCCTATATATACAATAAATACTGTAAGACTCAAAGACAGCAATGCAAAAAAACTTGCATGATACAAAATCTGTGTCCTGTACATCACTCTTACGCTCTTATACCGGATAATCCGGTTAACCATATAATTATGCTGATTTAGCCTCATCACAAACGCCAGGACAACCGGTGTAAGTAATATACATCTAAAAAAAGGCATCCAGCACAGCATGAAACTATCTGCCACTGTTAAATCGCACATTCCACCGTAATCTCTCACCATGCTTTTCCAATATATAAAAGCAGCGATGCACAGACTTCCAGACGATACAAAAAAATCCATGACATGGGTACTGTATAAATGATACAATCCTTTTTTCATTCTATACATATAAATCATATTTTTTTCCTTCGCGAACTAATAATATCATGCATATTAACAAACCGAATATATAGAACATCACAATAGATGAAAACACCGCACCTGCCGGTTGATCCGGCCGCAAGAAAAGCTCCGGGGAATACTTATAATATTCTGTATAGCCAAGGACAAAATTCACCAGTGTATACACAATAAATGGGATTACAAGTGACACGAACCTATTTCTCACATAAAATGATGAAATCATTCCAAATAAAGAAAATAACCCTGCATAAGAAAAAATAATCACAAAATATCCCCCAAGATATACATAGGGATGTGTGTAAAATATTCCGCTCCACATACTATGTTCAAAAATAGGAAAGGTTCTTGAACTGGCCTCTGGAAGGACAGAAGGTATTGCCATCATGGTAACATATAAGTTTACTACAAGAGGAAGAACAACCGCACATCCGCCCGAAAGATAAACAGCAATACTCTTAGAAAAAAGATAAGCATTTCTATTCACTCTTGTTAAAATATGCGCCTGGTATCCACTCTCCCGCTCAATAAAACAACTATCGGAAAACGGAAGACAGGAAATAACAGGCAGTATAATAAAGTAAAGAGTAAGCTGATATGTATGTCCTGACGCTCCGATCCATGTATTAAAAACGGAGACCGGATATTCTCCTTTCCCCAATAAATAATAGTCAGCCTTCTCCATTGCAGGTATGACCCAGGTAAAAATCTGCGAGCCTGCGATAAGAAGCCCCACAAGAATGCTATACAAAAATCTGACATTGCAAAAAGCTCTCTTCAGCTCAATCCTAATCATCTGATTCATCTTATTATCTAATTTTAAAAGCTTTAAGTTCATCGCTGCTGCCTTCTCCATAAAGATTGATACTATATAATAAGTTATCCTGTTCTAAAAGATTATCCGGAACAATATAAACCAGTAATACTTCCTTTTCTTCTCCCTCGCTAAAACTACATCTGTAATAGTCTTTCTTTTTCTCCGGGTTCTCATAGCCGCTCCTATACCTTAGTTCCTCAGACATGTCTATTACGTCATTTTCTTTATTAATTACAACAAAATTTCCAGCACTCAGATATACTTCCTGTTCCTTTCCGGTCTCATTTCGAATCACCAACTCCGTATAAATATATGTAAAACCATCTTTTAATCTTCCCTTCTCATCAATTTCGTCATCGAAATATAAAATATCATCACAAGAAATATCTGCCTTAAGTTCTTTACTAAATTCTGTATTTTTATATTTAAAGACTATATCATCAATCTCAATAGGGCTATTTATATCATAAATATTTGCGTTATTAATTTTATAGGCATATTCTTTCTTTTCCGGTTCGTCATCATCTAAATTTCCGTTCGCCATTCCTCCACTGCCGCTCTCTTGTATTTCTATCTCTTCTGCAGAATCTACAGTGAAGTCTAAGGTGTTCTCTTCTGGTTTAATCTTCTTTTCTTTCTCACTGCACCCTGCAGTCATTAAAATGCAAAAGATGACCGCAAAAAAAACTGATATCTTCATACTCTTCCTCTCACATATTCAATAAAAATGGTTAGTTACAGCATGAGTCTAAACAACCGCACACTGTAACTCTTACAAAATGATTCATCTCTCACATCAGATACTATCCGGGCTCCAGTATCCTGTTGCCACAAAGTTCCCGCTACTATTTGGTGTAGCCATTATCGTAGCATATGTATACTTTTTCTCCTTCACATAATTAGTCATATAATATGTATAACCCTCACTAAACCTATAAGCCGGGCTCCCAACATCATATGCCCATTCATCTGTTTTGGATTTTGCTCCCATTACTTCGGCAGTATAGGAACGACCATTTGATGATTTACAGGACATATAAGAAGATGTATAATCTCTTTTGACCCTCTTTTCTGTCTTCCATCCAGAATAGGGTTGCCAGTCACCAAAGTTAAACTTAAATTTTGTATCACTCCAGTTTCCTTCCGCGTATGACACTTCTGTCAACCCCAATACTAAAACCGACATTAATCCCATTAGTGCAAATACTTTTTTCATCTTTCTTTTCTACATTTATTTTTAATAGCACCTTTGTTATTGTAATAATATATCACATTATATTTCAATATGTCAATATATTATATTTACACCTTATTTTTTAATATCGTAATTTTTATTACTTGATAATTTAAATGAAAACATCTATCAAGCCTATTCAATGTTTCTTTCAACTCATTCCCCATCCGCCTGAATTTGCTTCAAACACCAGGTTTCCCTGCTCGCTCTTTCCAACCTCGACAAATCCCTTTCAAAGCTGCATCAAAAAACACAAAAAAGCGGGATTCATCCACCACCGTAATGAACCCCACCCTATTTTGCGATTCGACAGATCGCGCTTTTGCCATGCTATTTTACCCGGTACTGCTCGGCTTCCTCGTCCGTAAGGTCTGCCTAACGCCTCCAACACACCTGCTCCCTTCTCCGCCTCATTTTTTCCAAGCATATACACGTCTATTTCATCCTTTCAAATCCCGATGCTTTATAAATCCCCCCATAACCCGATTTCTCCAGAATATTACTTCCTTTCTTTGTATGACTTACCAAAAAGACCTTTTTTGACCGGACTTTTAAGGTCACATTATTATATATTTTGTCTAAACCGGAAGTTTTGACTACATTAATATGTATTAAGCCATTACTTCTATAATAAATTGATTTTACCTTATAGCCCAGATTATTAATCTGTCGTAATATTTTTTCTGAGCCTTTGTATTTTTTCAATTTCTTTGTTGTAATTTTTTTAGCTTTGTATTCTTTAAATGTCTTTCCTGTCCATTTTAAATAGTATGCTTTATATGTATGTCCTGCCATAGTGCCTCCCGAACGCATTGCATCGAATGCGCTTGGGTGTACTGCAAAGTTTTTTCCTGAAATTTGCGCTAAGCCTTCGCCAGCATGTTTCACCTCGTATACTTTTCCTGCCTTTACATAATAGCACTTGGAAAAGGAACCGCTGCCAAACGCTCCGCACTCTGCAATAAACAACTTCTGTTTCCTGCTTACTTTACATATACTTTTTCTCTGGGAGTCATAAACCGCGACCCTGTCATTCATCACGCATTTCACCTGTTTTGAACCCGCATACCAGATTTGATTCGGTCCCTCCTTTGGACCTGTTATCGCAAACAGTTCCTTCCTGCCATCTCCATCAAAATCTGCATAATATTCCTTTGCTATAACGTTATTTGTCTGGGACTGAATCTTATTTATCAGAGAATCTTTCGTTGATGCCTCTGCCTCAGTGGAATTATCAATGAATGCCATACAGGCTCCCAAAAAAAGGATTAATAAATATTTTGTTACCTTTCTCATTTCCATGCTCCTTTACAATCGGGGACGGGGCATTTTTAAAAATGCCCCGTCCCCGATTTTTCTCATCTCTCATTCTTCTCAAATAAACCTATTGCTAAACTATTCCTGAACGTACGGCATCAGCGCGATATGACGTGCTCTCTTGATTGCCACTGTAAGCGCTCTCTGATGCTTTGCGCAGTTGCCTGTAATTCTTCTCGGAAGGATCTTGCCTCTCTCTGAGATATACTTTCTCAACTTTGCTACATCCTTGTAATCGATCTCATTATTCTCCTTGCCGCAGAATACACACACTTTTTTTCTTCTGCGTCCGCCGCCTCTTCTCTTGAAGCCGCCTTCTGGACGACTGCCTTTATCAAAAGCCATCTTGCTTTACCTCCTTTTCATCGCAGCAGCCAGAGTATCTTCACTGCTGCCCTTCATCATAATAATGAAACGTTAGTATAACCTATACTAATTAAACGGAAGCTCCTCATCAATTCCATCCGGAATATTCATGAAGCCGTCTCCCATATCAGAGGCCGGTGCTGCCGGTGCAGGCGCTGGTGCCGGTGCTGACTGGTAACGTCCCGCGTTACTGTCGCTTACTGCCTTGCTCTCTGCAAATTCCTGATCCTCCACCACAACATCTGTCGTATACACTTTCACGCCGTCCCGGTTCGTATAGCTTCCCGTCTGAATGCGCCCGGTCACAATAACCTTCAGTCCCTGACGGAAATACTTCTCTGCAAACTCCGCACTTCTCCCAAAAGCCACACAGCCGATAAAGTCTGCGGTCTGGTCGTCATTATTACGCTTGAATCTGCGGTCAACGGCAAGAGTATATCTTGCAATAGCGGTGGGTGTCTCACCCTGTGAATATCGGATATCAGGATCCCTCGTTAAACGTCCCATTAATATTACTTTATTCATATAATTACCTCTCTGCTTCCTGCTTATGCTTCCTGTCTAACGCATAAATATCTGATGACGCCTTCCATGATGCGGATTCTTTGTTCAATCTCGCCTGGAGTCTCTGCATCAGCTTCGAAGTGGATGAAGTAGTAATAGCCTTCTTTCATCTTCTGAATTTCGTAAGCAAGTCTCTTCTTACCCCATTCATCGACATCTGAGATCTGGCCGCCGAAACGCTCTATTAATGCTTTTACCTTTTCGATTACCTGTGCTCTCTCGTCGTCTTCGATTTTTGCATTGACAACAACAGCTAATTCATATTTGTTCATGTTGCCTCTTGCACCTCCTTCTGGTCTTTTGGCCCCCGTTTCTCCCCGGGAGCAAGGACATCCGGAGAAGATTTCCTCTCTCCGGAAAATCATGTATCACGAATTAATATGATACCATACTCTGGTGTTTCTTTCAAGCTTTTTTCCGTAAATCCTTTGTGTTTTTCTCCACCAGTTTGCGGGGCGTCATGATCTGATGCCCGCACCCCATACATTTCAGCCGGAAGTCTGCACCGATCCGCAGGATTTCCCACTCCCGGCTTCCGCATGGATGAGGCTTCTTCAAAGTTACAATATCCCCGACCTCGTAGATCCGTCTGTCCATTTTTTTACTCCTCCATAAGCTTTATGCGTTCTTCTAATACGCCGCGCACCACATAGCGGTGATTATCATCCGCACTGGTACAGGTAGACAAGGTTACAATCAGATCATCCTTATCCACCTCAACGCCCGTGTCGTATTCCGCCGTAGACTTCGTCATTTTCAGAAAGCTCTCAAACTCCTCCTCAGAGAAGAATTTTGTCTTATAAGTGTCCGACATATCCTCTACAACACAAGTGGAAAAGATACGGTACGTCCTTTTATCCCCGTCAGGGGTGTAGATATAAAAACATGGATATTTCTTATAAAACTTTGGATCTGTATAATCTTCCAGATGCCAGAACATGGAGCGGTCATTCATACGGTGACCGTATATCACAGAGTTCTGATCCATAAAATTCCCCCTGTTTTCCGCCGCCAGAAAGATCGCGCCGAGTGTATTTTCATTTGCAGAAAATGTTTTATGGAGATATTCCTGGTTATCTTTTCCCTGGACAACCGGATAATTAATCTCAGACGGCTTCGGGTGAAAACGAATCCAGGCAACCGTATCCGGGTTCACCTTAAGGAGCTTCTTGAAATTCACCTTGAACTCCTTCTTAGGCTTCCCGTCCTCTCCCTCTTCTCCGCCTTCAATCGCCATGTCCCTGATCTTGCTGTACTCTGCACGGCCCGTGGCATAGCCCTTTCCATATTTAATCAGATTAAATGCAGATACGCCAAAAACCACTAACGCAATCACTAAAATAATCGTTGACAGAACGCTTCCCTTTTTCTTTTTTCTGCGTTTCTTTTCTGGTTTGTTCTCTGTCTCATTCTCACTCACAAGCTTTCTCCTCCTTTTTTTCATAGATATCGGGAATTCCTACTTTGCTGCTTTCTCCATTGTATCAAAATTATATTGTTTCCTCAATTATTTTATACTTTTTTAATTCGTAGTTTATTGACTTTGCGGGCTGACAGCGTATGATGATAGTTATACTAAGCATCAGATAAATCTGTCGCTCAGCATAACAGGATATGTGCACAGCCGCATTCGGAATTATGCTGTGAGTATAACTGATGGACTGAATGCTTGCCACCGGAAAGTAGGAGAGTGATTATTTTATGAAGGAAAGATTTATGCGTTTTATGTACGGAAGATATGGAATTGATTCCCTTGGAAAGTGTATTCTCGGCATCGGGATTGCGGCAGCGGTAATTTCCTGGTTTACAACAGCCAGGATTTTCCCTGTTCTCTCATGGGCATGCCTTATCTATATGTATTTCCGTATGTTTTCCAGGAATGTCTATAAGCGTTCCGCAGAAAACCGCGTCTATATGGAGAAAACCTACAAACTGCGCTGTTTTTTTGCGCGTCAGAAAAATATGCTCGCCCAGCGCAGGACACACCACATCTACAGATGCCCCTCCTGCCGGCAGAAAATCCGCATTCCCCGGGGAAAAGGACGTATTGAAATCCGCTGTCCGAAGTGCAGTACAACATTTATCAAAAAGAGCTAGGAGCGCACTATGTTTGGATATATTGCAATTAACAAGGCTGAGATGAAATTCAAGGACTATGATCAGTATCACTCGTACTATTGTGGTCTTTGTAAATGCTTAAAAGAGAATTACGGAAGACGCGGACAGATGACGCTGACCTACGACATGACCTTTCTGATTGTTCTGCTCACCGGACTGTACGAGCCGGAAACCGATGTTGAGACAGTCAGCTGTATTGCCCACCCTTTTGAAAAGCATACTACAAGGACGAATCTCTATACCGATTATGCCGCGGCCATGAATCTTATATTTTCTTATTATAAGTGTAAAGACGACTGGGACGATGAGCACAAAAGAAAAAGCTATATGGCTGCAAAAATGTTAAAGTCAAAGGTGACTGACATTTCCAGGAAATACCCTGACAAGATTGCACACATTTCTTCTGACTTGCAAAAACTCTCATATTATGAGAAACTAGGAGAGACAGACCTGGATAAGATGGCTGGCTTCTTCGGCGGTATCATGGCGGAAATATTTGCATACCGCAAAGATGAATGGGAACTTTCCCTTCGCCGGATCGGATTTTTTCTTGGGAAATTCATTTATCTGATGGACGCCTATGAGGATGTGGAGGAGGACATAAAGTCCCAGTGCTACAACCCTCTTAAGGAAGCTTTCCAGAAGGAGGAGGACTTTGCAGGAAGCTGCAGGCAGATTCTGACACTGATGATGGCAGAATGTTCCCGCGAATTTGAGAAGCTCCCCATACTGCTCCATGCCGACATCCTGCGCAACATCCTATATTCCGGCGTCTGGTGCAGATACACAGCCGTCACAGAAAAGCGGAAGAATATGACGACTCATAATATAGAAGCGCACACGGACAGCGCATTACATGAGAACATGAATCAGGAGAACAGATCACTATGACAGACCCTTACAGCGTCCTTGGCATACCAAGGAATGCCTCGGACGAAGAGATCAAAAAAGCATACAGGAGCTTAAGCCGGAAATACCATCCGGACGCAAATATCAACAATCCTGACAAGGACAAGGCAGAGGCCAGATTCAAAGATGTACAGCAGGCCTACCAGCAGATCATGCGTGAAAAAGAGTACGGCTCTTCCGGCTACGGCCAGGGAAGCCAGGGACAAGGCGGTTACCGGCAAGGCGGATTCGGTCAGAGTGATTATGATGACTTCGGCGGTTTCGGTGGTTTTGGCAGCTACGGCCCCTTCCGGGGCTTTCATGGCGAATACCGGCAGGCAGGCCCCGGAGGCACAGAAAATGAAGAAGACCTCCACATGAGAGCCGCCGCAAATTTCATTAACAGCGGACACTATCACGAAGCTCTCAATCTCCTAAACGGGATCACCGGCCGAAGCGCAAGATGGTACTATTACAGCGCCATAGCCAATTCCGGCGCCGGCAACAACGTCATGGCGCTGCAGCACGCCAGAGAAGCACTCCGGCTGGAGCCTGGCAATTACCAGTACCAGTCCCTCGTAAACCAGTTCGAAAGCGGCGGAACCTGGTATCAACAGCGTCAGGGACCCTATCAGACCACATTTGTGGGCGGAAGCAACCTCTGCGCAAAACTGTGCATCGCCAATCTCATATGCAACCTCTGCTGCGGAGGCGGCGGATTATGCTGCGGGGGCGGCGGAATGCCGGGAGGATACATATAGTTGGGGACGGGGCATTTTTAAAAATGCCCCGTCCCAGATTGAAAACAGGGTGTCCCCGGGACAGGGTAAAATGAATTGGGGACGGGGCAAAATTAAAAATGCCCCGTCCCCAATTCATTTTACTTCAGCCGGAATTTTGACACCAGCTCTCTTAACATATTTGCCTGCCCGGACAGCTCCTCGCTTGCTGCCGCGCTCTTTTCTGCTGTTGACATATTGGACTGCACCACGTCTGAGATCTGATTGATCCCCCGGATCACCTCTTCTGTTGCCGCCGCCTGTTTTGCGGAATACTGTGCAATGCCTTCGATCAGCTTGTTCACCTCGTCTGCATTTTCTACCACAGCCATCATGGAATCTGCTGTTTCCTTCGCCAGGCCTGATCCCTCTTCTACGGCCTCCACTGTCTGATCAATCAGAGCAGTTGTATCCTTTGCTGCTTCTGAGGATTTGCTTGCAAGATTACGTACCTCGTCTGCTACTACGGCAAAGCCCTTTCCTGCTTCACCGGCCCTTGCTGCTTCTACAGCCGCATTAAGTGCCAGAATATTTGTCTGGAATGCGATGTCTTCTATGGTCTTGATTATGTTATGTATCTCTGTTGACTTCGCACTGATCTTCTGTATCGCTGCATTCATGTGCTGCATTTTCTCGTTGCTGTCCAAAATGTTGCTGCCAACCTTCTGGGAAATCTCGCTCGCCTTCTTTGCTCCCTGTGCGGTCTTCTGAATTCCGTCAGATACCTCGCTGATGTGTGTTGCAAGATTCTCCACTGCCTCTGACTGTTGTGCCGAGCCAATTGAAAGTGTCTGCGCACCTTCCGAAACATATCCTGCGCCCTCCGCTACCTGGCTGGCTGCTGTATTAATCTGCCCCATTGTTTCGTTGAAGGCTCTTGAGATTCCCTCAAGCGACTCTTTAATTTTCATAAACTCGCCAACATAATCATGAGAAAGGGTAAATGCCAGATCGCCTCTTGCAATATCCTGAAGCTTTTCCGAGATCTCGTCAATATAGTCCACATAATCCCGCAGCCGCACGACCGTTCGTCCAAAATTGTCTGACAGCTCTCCCAACTCATCCTTAGAATGATAATTAATGTTCTGATTCAGGTCTCCTTCTGCAATCCTTCCTGCCACATAGTTCAGTTCCGTTACTGGTTTCCCAATCATTCTTCTTACAAGGAGAATGATAAGAACCACTGCTGCCAGGATTGATACTACTGCCACAGATGCCATCATGCCCGTCAGCATCTTCAGATCCCCCAGTACTTCTGACTTGGATACATATGCAACTGCTGTCCAGTCACTGCCTGGAACCTGGGCTACCTGTATGTATACATTATCATCATAAACAGACAATCCCGATGTGCCATTTTTTATCTGAGTCGCGGCATATTCATACATATCCCCGTTAAACTCGCTGAGAACTCTGCCTGTCATCTCTGGGTCTCTATGACCGATAATCGTATCTGTCCGGGTATCCACAAGGAAGATCCCTCCGGTCTTCTCCAGCTTGATATCTCCCACAATATCAGAAATAGAATTAAGATACACATCTGCAGCTGCGACGCCGCGTACGGCTCCCCTCTCATTTTTCAGCATTCCGGAAGCGCCTACCACATAGGACTGACTGTCCTCATCAAAATACACATCTCCGAGAATGAAATCCTCTGACTGGATTCCGTCCTGATACCAGGATTTTTCCAACGCATTGAAATCAGGGCCGGGTACGAATGTTGCATGATATAAGGAACCATTTTTCAGCGCCACATAAAGTCCGGCCGGATACGCATCATTCTGATCCACCGTATGCTTAATGTACTCCGTCATCTCTGAGATATTCATATTCTCGTATTCAATCGTATCCCGCTGCATCGTAAGCATCGTAAGCGTCTTATTCATCCACGCGCTCGTCTCCTGGACTGCCTTATCCGTCGTCTCCCCCAGAAGGCTCTCGCTCTTGGTAAGAAGCGCATCCGAAACACGGTTATACACCAAAAACAAAAGTACAGCAACCATAATAATAATCGTCACTATAATCGCACTTACCAGCTTTTTCGTAATTCCCCTTTTTTTCATTCTCATTCTAGAAACAGCTTCTTCAGTATTTCCCTCTTTCGTTTCCATCAGTTCATCTCCTTAACTTGTAATGTAATAGAATTATAACTGAAATAGGCTCAAAAGACAACAAAAAATCAATTGGGGACGGGGCATTTTTAAAAATGCCCCGTCCCCAATACTGATAGCAGAAGTCCCATGTAAAAGTACGTAATTAGAAGAAATGCTCCTCCATTTGAGAGAAACGGCATGAATACTGCACCAAGGGGAAGAATGCCAAAATTCATTCCCATATACATCACCGTCTCAATGCTTAAGTATAGTACACATCCAAGTCCGACCATTTGCCCGAACTCGTTTTTCTGCTGTCTTACTTTGCCGAATAAGAAAATCCAGAATCCGGCTACCAGTACCGTCAGCAGCAGTCCTTTCCATGTGCCTAGATATTCAAACAGGTAGATCCACAGATAGGAACTTTTAATTTCTTCCATCCAGTTGGAAGTGAGGTACATTCCCTCTTTTTTTACATTTTCAGCCGATTCCTTCACGGATTGGAGGAAATAGCTGCCCTCGTATTTTTCTGGAGACAGCCAGGCCGCAAGCCTTTCGAGCTGGTAGTCTGCCAGAATTTTTCCTCTTGTAATGAATGCAATGGCTGCAAGCATCAGTAGAACCAATATAATGGAGAACCCCCATAACTGAAGATATAATGTCAGACGTTTTTCCCCGAACCATTTCCTCCAGACTGCCGCATGCAGAAGAATCATCCCTGCTGCTCCAATAATGAGGATGCAGGAAATCATAAGATAATGGAATAATACAGCCATCGGAATACACAGGCAGAGAATGCTTTTTATAATCCCCTTAATCCCCTGCCCGCGGAAATGATACAGCATTCCGGCATAAAAAGGAATGATCAGACAGGATGCATGGGTCAGGTAGAATGGCCTTCCGTTTATAAGAGGGCTTTCCACAGCGCATAAAATGAGCAATCCATTTACAGCAACCCAAAGTATAACTGCGTATTTATTCAGGAGTGTGTAGTCTGCCCAGCAAATACATAACATAAGCGCTATCCCTGCTGCCATAGCTGTCAGATGCCTTCCCACCCCGCCTGCAGACAGAAGCAGACTGCCGGAAAAGCCTGATTCACAGGCTGTCATGGTCACGGTCATCTGAAGGATCAGCCCCAGAATACTGATAAGAAGGATTCCTGTCAGCACACTCCACTTCATCCTGGGTCTGTGTATACGGTCAAGCGCTACCCCTGCTTCTACAGGGTCTCCCATCTCCCGGACTGCTGCTTCCTCTGCTTCCAGGTCAGTCATTCCTTCTGCCATAAAGTCCATCTTCTGATCTTCAATATGTTCCTCTATCTCCTTTGCAATAAATGGGCGGGCGCGCTTTGTACGAATCTGCTCTGTCAGTATCTCCAAAAACTCATGCCTCTCCATAGCATACACCCCCCATTACACTGGAAACGGCCCTCGTGTATTCCTTCCACTCCTCTTCCTTCTCCCTTAGCTGCTTTTTCCCGGCTTTTGTCAGAGAATAATACTTTCGTGTCTTTCCTGACGCCTCTCGTTCATAGGACGCCACATAACCCTTCGACTCCATAGTGTGCAGAAGCGGATACAATGTCCCGGCCTTCAGTTCAAATACATTCTCGGAACGGCTGCGGAGACTCTCTATCATCTCATAGCCATACATATCCCTCCCCTCCAGAAGCTTCATAAGCAGCATCATAGTGCTGCCAGAAATAAGACTTTTATCAACCGCCATACTGTCATCTCCCTTCTCAGAAACTTGTACACTTCGGCAAATTATTTCTTCATAATTTCTTTTCTATATATAGATTGCCGATATATAGATCATCTATATTATAATCCTTTAAGCTCACAGTGTCAATCCAGTTCTTGTACATAAAAATCAAAAAAATTTCCTTTTTTGCACCGAATCAAAAGACTTTTTCGTCTAATAGATGTAAAGTAATTACAGAAAAAGCTTTTTCACTCAAACCGAAAAAAGTGAGGTGAGACACATGGATATGCTATTAGTAAAAAAGGCGCAGAAAAATGACACAGCCGCTTTCATACAGCTGATCGAGGAAAATAAAGCTGCACTTTACAAGGTAGCCCGCGGCTATTTATACAGTGACGATGATATCGCAGACGTAATGCAGGATACCATTCTTTCCGCCTACGAGCATATTGGGGACCTAAAAACTGCGTCCTATTTTAAGACCTGGATCACAAGAATCCTCATTAATCACTGCACCGACCTGCTCCGGCGCCAGAAAAAATTCGTGTCCATTGAGCAGGCAGAAGAAGCTTCAATTTCATTCCCGGAAAGCGACTATGAATTTCAGGAACTTTTGAAGGAACTGCCGGAAAATGACCGGGTGATCTTTCTCCTTTATTATGGAGAAGGCTTTAACACGCGGGAGATCTCTGAGGTTCTTGAGCTAAATGAAAATACTGTAAAAAGCCGTCTCAGAAGAGGCAGAAAAAAACTGGAACAGGCTATTTCATATTAGGAGGGACGATATTATGACATTATCTAAGAAACAGTTGGAACAGATCTTAAGCAAAGAGCTTCAGATACCTGACAAGGTTAATGAACGGATAAACGACACCTACGACAAGCTGTGGGCGGACGCCGTGAATCACCCAAAAGGCAGGCGCCGCAGGCATTCCTACGCTGCTGCCGCAATTGCAGTCATCTGCTGCCTCGCCATTCCCGGAGGCGTATATGCTGCCGCAAATTCAGATTTCTTTGACGGAATGTTTGGGAATACAACCAAAAAATCCACCCTGGCAGTCACAAAGGAGTTTGATAACCATAAAGGCGGAACTACCACTATAACACTTCCTTCCCATGAATATGTTTCCGTTGATCCGGCGGAAGCAGAAAAATTACTCGGCAGCGGCGCCATGAGCAGGCCCGTGAAAAAGCAGCTTGGCGAGCATACTCTCTGTGTAGAAAACCTGGTCTATGATCAGAACAGCGCACTTATGTATTTTACATTAGAACGGGAGGGAGGCGTCACCCTGCTAGTCGGAAACGAAGAGACCAATGCAGCAAAAGGCGGCGCATATTTTGATGAAAATGATTCATGGTATTTTGGACTTGAAACAACCGAAGGAAATTCATACACTGGCAATATCTATACCGACACAGAAAAAAGCACAAAGGATAAAGTCTACTATTACGCTTATATGGCTTATATGGCTGCTGGCCAGCCTCTGAAGGAAGGCGAATTCCCAATACTGAAGATTTTTAAGTATTCCGCTCCCCTTGGAGAATTACCAGCGGATTACGATATGGATGAGGAGACCGTACCGCTGACAGAAGAACCGCCAATTCCTATACAAAAATTAGATTTGGGAGAAAACGGTTACGTTGAATATTCCCCCATTTCCATATCCCCTGATCTGTCAAAAGGAACCGGCCTTACCGCAGAACAGGCAGGAGACCCCTGGAATCTGAATCACCTGGAGATCAAGTTTAAGGATGGAAGCAGCTACGTCATCTGCGACAAAAAAAGCAATATAGCAAATAACAGCTATTCACTTACAACAGATACAATGACTACACTCACATTCAACCGCCTTGTAAATACAGAACAGATTAAAGAAATCATTTTAAATGACAAGGTACTACCCGTAGAATAAGCGCGATTGGGGACAGGGCATTTTTAATCCGGGACGGGGCATTTTTAAAAATGCCCCGTCCCCAACCCTCTCTGCTTAAGCTTCAGGTACACAACCTCCCGGAACAGTGCATACAATACCGACACCATCGGTATAAATATGAGCATCCCCACGACTCCCATAAGGCTGCCTCCGATGCTCACTGCAGCCAGTACCCAGATGGATGGGAGCCCCACGGAGTTTCCAACTACGTGAGGATAGATGAGGTTTCCCTCAATCTGCTGCAGTACTAAAAACAGCGCCACAAAGATCAGCGCCTTCATTGGGTCCACCATGAAGATGAGGAACGCCCCCACGGCGCATCCGATGAACGCGCCGAAGATCGGAATCAGCGCCGTGAATGCGATCACGATGCCTGAAAGCAGTGCGTAAGGAAGCTTTAACACCGCCATAGTCACCACGAACATACAGCCGAGAATGACTGCCTCTACACACTGTCCTGTCAGAAAGCTTGAAAATGTATTGTAGGTCAGCGCCAGAACCTCCAGTGTTGCTTCGGCACGCCCCTTCCTTACGAATGCGAATAGAACCTTTTTCGACTGTACTCCCAGCTTCTCCTTCTGCAGCAGTATATAAATGGCAAAGACAAATGCTATAAAAAACGTAGTAATGCTGCTCACAATGCTTTTCGCTGCTGTTATGGTGGAATCCAGTACGCTGCCCGCCCCGTATCCCAGGAAATCAATTCCCGTGCTCATAATCTTGTCCCAGTTAAATTCTAGTTTATTTACCCATTCCATAATTTCCTTATTTCCATGGAAAATGTCTTCTACCCACATCTGAACCTTTGGAATAAATTCCTGAATGCTCTGTCCCAGATTGGCAAATGTCTTTCCAAGCTGCGGAATCAGGACAAACATGACCAGTACGATCACGCCGGTCACTGCCACCAGCACCAGGATCATGCTGACCGGGCGTGCAAGTTTCTTAAGAACCGGCTTCTTCCTGGTTTTCTCTTCTGAAAACAGATGCCTTTCCACAAAACTCATGGGAACATTGAGCACGAATGCAATCGCGCCTCCCAGGATAAAGGGAAATGTGACATGAAACAGGGCTCCCAGTATCTTCAGTACATCCTCATATTTCCACAGGCACGCTACAACAAGTGCCGTAAACACAACCAGTCCTCTGATTTTCTTTACTGTTTCATCACTTAAATTCATAATTCCTCCTACTTTTTTCAGCGGAAATGACACTTAACTGTCCGGGTTCCGCTCCTGCCGGATCAATCTGCTCCGCTTTGACGCTTCTGTTACACGGATTGTTCCATGCCAGATTTTCAAACACTCTCTAGCGCATTTCACACTCCTAAAATATTATTGTAACATATACGCTATGGAATATTTCTAAACTTTTAATTAACTCTGAATTTCCTTGTCTTAATCCTTTAATTTATATATAATATAAGTAATCTCTACATGAATTAGCCCGACACAAATTAAAATCAGAAAGGAACATCAAAACATTATTATGAGATTACAAAGTAAATTAGCGATCCGATGCGCAAAGCTTACGAGTATGCTGATCAAAAAGCTGAACCGCGGAAGCGGCGTTACACTTCCGGGATACGTGGCGCGTCTGATTGATCCACAGATTCTGTCTGTCATGTCCGGCATGGTGCGCGAGAAGACCATCGTAACCATGGGGACCAATGGAAAAACAACAACAAACAGCATACTTTATCATGTACTGAAGGCTGAAGGAAAGACGGTTATTATCAACCGGACGGGAGCTAATATGCTCAACGGAATCATTTCCGCCTTCGTACTTGCTACGGACCGGAAGGGACGGCTTCATGCGGATTATGCCTGCATTGAAGTGGACGAGATTGCCTCTGTAAGAGTTCTTCCGCAGCTTAAGCCGGACTGTGCCCTTCTTACAAATATTTCCAGGGATCAGCTAGACCGCTTCGGCGAGGTGGATATTACCTATAATAAGATTAAAACCGCTGTGTTAAGTGTGCCTGAGACAAAGTTGATTCTTAACTGCGATGATATTCTTTCTTATTCCTTGACACAGGACTGTCAGAATTCCTATGTGACATACGGGATCAGTGAACAGATCTTTGACGACATCTCCCGCTCTGAGATCAGGGAAAGCATCTTCTGCCGCTCCTGCGGGAAAAAGCTGTCTTATGATTTCTTCCACTATGGGCAGCTTGGCATCTATCACTGTCCGAACTGCGGACTGAAACGGCCCGAGCCTGATTACACTGCGGAAAATATTGTTCTGCATGACACGGCGCGTCCGTCCGCAAAGCCCTCAGCCGGTACTATGGAAAAGGGACAGTGTGCCGCCGCATCTGCCGATTACGCTGCGCAGGTCAGTTTATCTGCAGGCAGGCCTGTCCTGTCAGACAGAATGTACTCTTTCACTTTGGGCAGCATGGAGATATCGTCTCAGGCGCGGTCGCCTTATAACATTTACAACACACTGTCCGCCTATGCCGCACTGTGTGCTCTCCAGGCACCGATGAAAAAGTTTAAACAGACCATCGAAAGCTTTGATTACGGAAACAACCGCGAAAGTGTTTTCACGATAAACGGTGCACGCGTACAGCTCCACCTTGCGAAGAATCCCATCGGCTTCCAGCAAAAAATTTCACTCGTCCTAAAGGATCCCGATCCAAAGGATGTCATCATCCAGATTAATGACACTTATCAGGACGGCGAAGACATTTCCTGGCTCTGGGATGTAGACTTCCAGTACCTTGCTAATGCCAATGCCGCCACGATCACCACCAACGGGACAAGGCGTCACGACATGGGGCTTCGTCTGAAATATGAGGACATTTCCTGCAGCTCCACAACAGATCTTCGAAAGACTGTGGAAAAGCTCACCGCCGAAGGCACGAAAAATCTGTATGTCATTGTAAACTATTCCGGCCTGTACCGGACAAACCATATGCTGACTGAACTGCAGGCCATAACGAAAGGAGGAGCCGCATCATGAAACTGACCATAGGACATCTCTACCCCGATCTTCTTAATCTGTACGGTGACAGAGGCAACATCCAGTGCTTTTGCAAACGACTTGAATGGCGCGGCATAGAAGCTGAGGTAATCCCATTCCTCTCTGGAAGCAGGATTGATTTTTCCAAATTAGACATCGTCCTCCTGGGCGGAGGCTCTGACCGGGAGCAGGAACTGGTATGCCAATATATGAAAGAAATCAAGTCCGATTTCAAAAACTATGTGGAAGACAACGGCGTTGTCCTCGCAGTATGCGGCGGCTACCAGCTTCTCGGAAAATATTATAAAACCGACAAAAAGATGATCGAAGGCCTGGAAATCCTCGACATTTACACCGAGTGGGAGCCGGAACGGCTGATCCGGAACATCATCCTCAACAGTCCGCTCTTTTCCGCCCCCATCGTCGGCTTCGAGAATCACGGCGGACGCACCTATATCGGAAACCATACTCCCCTCGGGAAGGTATTCTTCGGTCTGGGTAATACTGGCAAATCCGGTTATGAAGGCGTGGTCTACAAAAACATCATTGCCACCTACCTCCACGGGCCTCTCCTCCCAAAAAATCCCCAGGTGTGCGACTACCTTCTCGAACGCGCACTCAAAAGGAAATACGGAGAAGATATAAAGCTTGAAAAACTCCCCGATAGGCTCGAGCAAAAAGCAAATAACTATATCGTGGGGCGCTACAGTGACAAAAAATACGTTCTCAAAGAAACCATCAAACGATATACGTAATTGGGGACGGGGTATTTTTAATTTTACCCCGTCCCCAATTTCAATTTCAACAGCTGCAGCAGTGCCAGCCCGTACACCCACATCAGCTGCGCCGGATCCAGCCTCACAACCTGGAAGATTTTTTCCAGTCCCGGAACCAGGAGCACTCCTGTCAGAAGCACTGTCCCGATTACAAATGCCCCGACCAGGAAGCCGTTATTGAACATTTTCTTTGAGAAGATGCCGGCTTTTTCTGTTTTGCAGCAAAATCCATACACCAGCCTTGACATGCACAGTGTCCCGAAAGCCATGGTGCTTGCCAGTGCCGCATCCTGGCTCCGGTATCCGATCAAAAATGCTGCTGCCGTTCCGACACCGATGCTAAGTCCTCCTGATGCGACTCTGAGCAGATACGCTTTTGTCAGAATGGATTCACTCATGGGGCGCGGCTTCTCTTTCATGACTGCTGCCGTGTGGGGCTCCAGTCCCAGCGCGATTGCGGGAAGGCTGTCGGTCAGGAGATTGATGAACAGCAGATGTACCGGGGCGAATGGCACAGGCAGATCTGCAATAGAGGCAAACAGCACCACCAGGATCGCCCCCAGGTTTCCAGACAGCAGAAATAGTATGGAGTTCTTGATATTCTGGTAAATGTTTCTTCCGTTTTCTACTGCCTTTATTATGGTTGCAAAGTTATCATCTGTCAGTACCATTGCTGCTGCGTCCTTGGAGACTTCTGTCCCTGTGATGCCCATTGCCACACCGATGTCTGCCTGCCTGAGCGCCGGCGCGTCATTTACCCCGTCTCCGGTCATGGCGACGATATGCTCCCGCTCCTGCCATGCCCGCACGATCCGGATCTTGTGCTCTGGTGAGACCCGCGCGTAGACTGAGATTCCCGGAACGAATTCCCGCAGCTCCTCATCCGACATATTTTCAATCACCGCTCCCTCGCATGCCTCCGAAGCATCTTTAAGAATTCCGATACGTTTCGCAATCGCCGCTGCTGTGATCTTGTGATCTCCGGTTATCATGACTGGCCTGATGCCCGCCTTAATGCATTCCCGGACTGCTGCCGCGGACTCCTCCCTCGGCGGATCCATCATGGAGATCAGCCCGAGAAAGGTAAGATCGTTCTCGTCCGCCAATGTCAGCTCCCTCTCCTCTCCCAGCTCCCTGTATGCAAATGCGAGAACCCTAAGTCCTCCTTCTGAAAATTCGGTATTCTGCCGCTCAATGTTAAGCAGATCCTCCTGGGAAATATCCCTTACCCCATCCCTAGTCCTAATCCGGCTGATACGCTTTTGCAGAACATCCACCGCTCCTTTTACAATCATGACACAGGTGTCATCTATGAGATGCTCTGTAGACATCAGCTTCCTGTCACTGTCAAATGGAATTTCAGACTTGCGGGGATATTTTTCTCTGACTTCCCTGGCTTCTTCTCCCAGGCGGCTTCCCAGGTTAATCAGTGCTGTCTCTGTAGGGTCGCCGATCTCCTTTCCATTTTCATTCGTAGAATCATTACATAGCATACTATAGCAGAGAAGCCGCCTTTCATTTCCCCCTCCGGAAAGGATATCATCTGCTGCGATCCTTCTTCCGTCTACATAGTAATCCATGACCGTCATCCGGTTCTGGGTCAGTGTGCCCGTCTTATCTGAGCAGATCACCGACACGCTTCCAAGCCCTTCCACTGCCTGAAGCTTTCTTATGATTGCATTCTCCTTTGCCATCTTCTGCGTCCCAAAGGACAGCACAATCGTGACAATAGAACTCAGAGCCTCTGGAATCGCCGCGACCGCCAGTGCAACTGCAAAGAGAAACGCATCCACCGCAGATCCGCCGCGCAGCACATTGATTCCAAATAAAATGCCGCAGAATATAAGGATAATGATCGAAAGCTTTTTCCCGAATTCATCCAGATTGATCTGGAGAGGCGTCTTTTTCTTAGATGTATCCCCTAAAAGCTTTGCAATTTTCCCAACCTCGGTCTCCATTCCGATTGCAGTCACCTCATAGGATGCCCGCCCATAGGTAACAAAGCTTCCTGAGAAGACTCGGTTTGTCTGATCCCCAAGAGCCGCCCCTTCCGGCGCCTCTTCGAGAGACTTCTCTACCGGCAGACTCTCACCCGTAAGAGCACTTTCATCCACCTTCAGGCTTGCCTCTTGAAGAAGTTTTCCGTCAGCCGGAATACAGTCACCTGCCTCCACCAGTACCTCGTCCCCCACAGTGACCTCTCTTGCAGGGATCTTCACGGTCTGTCCCTCCCTGACCACCTTCGCATCCGGGGCAGACATCTGTTTTAAGCTGTTCAGCGACTGCTCCGCCTTTAAAGTCTGTACCGTGCCAAGCACCGCATTGACCGTAATCACAACCAGAATCACCGCCGCACTTTCCCAGTCCCCCAAAAAGCCAGACACCACTGCGGAAATAATCAGGATGATTACAAGAAAATCCTTAAACTGCTCAAAAAAAATCTGAAACGTGCTCTTCTTTCTGCCCTCTACAAGCTCATTAAAGCCATACTTTTCCTGGTTCCGTTTTGCCTGTTCCTTTGTCAACATCACATATCCTTCCCTTCCTGCAGTAAAGTCTCTTAAAATATTATCATTCCCATTTACTGCCGAAAAAATGTGAAAGACAGGCAAGCCAGGCTGATATAAAAAACGCAATAAAAAGAGACCCTATTGCATAAAAAATTATACAATAAAAGTCTCACCATTTCATTGCGATACGGATGTTCAGCTGTAGCAGCAAAGTCTTGCACTGCTGCGGACGCACATCGTACTGACGACATCGCAAACGCCTGCATATGACGCAGGTTACTCCCTTTTATTTAATATCTAATATAGATGAATAATTTAACATTGTCAACATATTTTTTTAATTGGGGACGGGGCATTTTTCAAAATGCCCCGTCCCCAAAGAACTTCTCCATGGCTTTTACCATGTAGCAGCTGTCTTTCACTCCTGCTGTCTCGTAACATGAGTGCATCGCCAGCTGCGGCAGTCCAATATCCACGCAGTCCATGGATACCTGGGACATGGCTATATTGCCAAGAGTGCTTCCGCCTGCCATATCTGAGCGGTTTGCAAAGAACTGAACCGGTACGCCTGCTTCTTTGCAGATTCCTCTGAATATGGCAATGCTTACGGCATCACTTGTGTATTTCTGACCTGCGTGGGATTTTATGACGATTCCTTCGTTCATATATACGCAGTTTTCCTGATCTGTTTTATTCGGGTGGTTTGGGTGTACTGCATGTGCATTGTCACAGCTGATCATGAAACTTAAGGCTGCGGCGCGGTAGAATTCCTCCTCATCTTTCTTAAGGCTGAGGTTGATGCGATACAGTACATCTGCTAAAAAGGTTGACGCGGCTCCCTGCTTTGTTCCGGATCCTACCTCCTCGTTGTCAAAGCATGCATAGACATTTACGGCATGCTTATCGGCTCCGGATAAGAAGCCTTTTAGGGATGTGTAGGCGCATTGCAGATCGTCTAGCTGCGGGCAGGAAATATACTCGTTGTCTGCCCCCCACACGGATGGTTTCATCCGGTTATAGAGGTACAGTTCTGTTCCGTAGATCTCTTCCTCCGCCACGCCAAGCTCGTCGGCAATGAGCTTTTTAAAGTCGCCCTTCTTACAGCCGCTTCCCCCGAATAGGGGAAGCATGTCTGTCTGCCTGTTATATGCATAGCCCTCATTTATTTCCCGGTTCATATGGATCGCCATGTTTGGTATCATCAGCAGATCACGGTCAATATTGATAAGCCTTGTGGTATAACCATTGTTCTCCTTTATCACTGCGCGCCCGGCGACAGAGAGCGGCCTGTCAAACCAGGCGGCGCACAGCATTCCGCCGTAGCCCTCTGTGTTTAGTTTCATGTATTTATCTTTTACCGTAAGCTCCGCATTCTCTTTTATCTTAAAGGTCGGGGAGTCACTGTGGGATGCCGCGACCTTGAAGCGGTAGCCCTCTTCAAGCTCTTCTCCCGTTCTCCAGGCGATAATACTGGAATCGTTCCGGGTCACATAATATTTCCCGCCCGGCCTTACTTCCCATTTTCCGGACTCTTCAAGCCTCTGAAAGCCATTCTCCCGCAGAATGCCTCCAATATTCTCTACAGCATGAAACGGTGTCGGACTTTTCTTTATAAAGGACATTAAACCTGCTGTGATCTCTTCATACATTTTCTCTTACCTCGCTTTATATGATAATACAGGGTTACTGTTCACACAGGTCTGTGCATTTACTGCACAGACCGTAAGAAAGTGATTCAGGAGTGAGCAAATCCCATTCGCGGAGCGAATTTTAGATGGATTTGCGAAGGTTACTGGTCACGGAGTGAACAGTAACAATACAGGTGTCAGAAGGTCATGCGTTTCATGCCCACATGAAAAAGCATGGTCTGTTGATTGTACGAAAAGAACCTGCTGCATATGCAGCAGATCCTTTTGTATAGCATGACTTTATTTTTTTCCTATGCATTCAACCTCAAAAAACTTATCGATCTTCCTCTTAATGTCCTCCTGCTTTAAGAACTTGGACAGATAACCTGCGGGCTTTAATGCAACTACCTTTTTGACACTCTCTGGGTCTGTACGTCCTGTCAGAAAAATAACCGGAAGTGCAGCCAGCTCATCCTCCGAGCGGATCATCTCCAAAACCTGTCTTCCATCGCAGACGGGCATCTCATAGTCTAAAAGCACCAGATCAGGCCTGTCAAGAGTAATAGAACGTATTGCTGACATTCCAGACTGTGCCACTGCGACCTCGTAATCTTCACTTAGCATCTCCTTTATACCCTGGCGCATGGTCATGGAATCATCCACCACAAGAATCTTATGTTTTTTCGGCTTTTCCCGCTTCATGAGATAACTCTCAATCTCACTCATGACATTCTCTGCTTCTATGGGTGTTCCTACACCGTCCTGCAGCAGATGGGGGGCTATAACACAGTACGCAAAATATCCCTCTCCTGTGTCAAACAGCAGGCTGACCTGCATCTTTTCCCTCTCGAATACATCCCGGAATTGCTCATATGTGAGAAGGTTCTCCTCCTTCATCTCACACAGCTTCATCTCTGGCAGATTCTCACTGACACGCCTTACGAACTGGCGCGCCGTATATCTGGTAGCATTGACAAGCATAGTATCAAGCTTATTCGTATGAATGCCCATTACCTTCCCAACTGTTTTAATAAGCAGCTGCTCCTCAAAGACCAGTATAATCTCCCACTTCTTATCATCCTCTTCCGTATTGTAAACCAGACGGTAATATACGCCTTTTCCAAATTTTTCACCGCTATAGGTCTTGCTTATCACCTGGGATTCCAGACGGAACATGTCGTAAAGAAGCTCCAGGATCACCTTTTTAATTGCCTCATGTTCATCCTTCGGCAGCAGATTCTCCCACTTGCTCACACCGTCGCCTACAATTGCCTGATCCTCCGTCAGCGTATGTCCGATGAGCCATCCCGTACATACTCCGAGAAAATGATCCACAGATTCTGGAGAATAATCCGTTCTCTCAAGCTCCTCCTCAAGCGCAGGAAGCGTATTCTTCCGAAAGTCCTCGTGTATTTGCTTGTGACACTGAAGGTTCCTGTAATTAATAGATTCCATATAGTGCTCTTCATTTCCGAAGTGCTTTATGGCATGTTCTTTAAAATACTTAATTCCCTCCTGGCATGCCCACTGCCCCTTCTTCTCCTCACTGAAGGCAAAGAGTTTGTTAATGATTTTAAACAGGCGTTTATGCTCCTTATCAATTATATCTACACCAATATTATACTCGTCCTCCCATACCAGTTGATTGTCCATATAAAGTCCTCCCTTGTTCCATTCGCTTTTATATTATAATACAAGCGTCAAAATACCCTTTGACACTTACTTCATATTATAACTGTTCATGACTTTATGTTACATGACAGTTAATTATTTCCACATATAAATACTATACCATAAAATAATAAAAATTTGTCACTTTATTTTAATGTTTTTACTCTAATAATGGAGGAATTGCATGAAGTCTTTTTCGATATAAAAGACTGCCCAGAGCCGGAATCGAACCAGCGACACGAGGATTTTCAGTCCTCTGCTCTACCAACTGAGCTATCTGGGCATTTAATTGCGGGGGCAGGATTTGAACCTACGACCTTCGGGTTATGAGCCCGACGAGCTACCAGACTGCTCCACCCCGCGGCAATATTTTATTATATCTTGTTTCCAAGACAAAGCCGATGATCGGACTCGAACCGATAACCTGCTGATTACAAATCAGCTGCTCTGCCAATTGAGCCACATCGGCATATTCGAAAGGATCTATATTAATCGGCAATGGATGGAGGTGGATTCGAACCACCGAAGCAACTTGCAACAGATTTACAGTCTGCCCCCTTTGGCCACTCGGGAATCCATCCAAATTCTATGGGACCTATAGGGCTCGAACCTATGACCCTCTGCTTGTAAGGCAGATGCTCTCCCAGCTGAGCTAAGATCCCATATAAACGACCCAGAAGAGACTCGAACTCTCGACCTCCGCCGTGACAGGGCGGCGCTCTAACCAACTGAGCCACTGGGCCACATATACCTTCAAAACTGCATACAGGAATTATTTTATCCGCTTCTTTTACCCTTCCACCTTTGGTCATGCCCTCGACCGATTAGTAGCAGTCAGCTCCATGCATTACTGCACTTCCACCCCTGCCCTATCTACCTCGTCGTCTTCAAGGGGTCTTACTACCT
>CAJTIU010000050.1 GCA_910576335.1 Lachnospiraceae bacterium | reverse complement strand
TTGACAAAAGAAGATTTGCCTGGTTTTCTACATTTACTTGCTTTTTTGTTTGATTTGCCTTAACATTCATCTTAGATACCTCTTGTGTTTTTGGATTTTACCAACTGGCTGGTCAGTAATAATCCAACTATATACGAGGTATCTTTTTTTATCAACTCCCTTTACACTTTATATTATACAGGAAGCTCCTTCCGAGTTCTGTCTTTAATGGCTGAATCAATGCCTTTACCATGTAAGAATAACTTTCGTCAGCGTCTACAGCAGTTCCAAAAAAGCCCGCTTCCTCCAACGTAACAAATCCGTGCATGGCACTGCGTATTGTCCTGCTAAAATGAATGATATCATCTTCTGATAAACCGCAGGCTTCCAATACAGGATATAAGTTGTGTACAAGGCTTTGCCCTTTTTCAATTAAGCCAGAACTTCCTGTAGAAGGAATTTTGACAATTGTTTTATATAATTCTGGATTTTGTTTTGCAAATTTTCGATACCCTATTGCTATATGGTAAAGCGTATCAAAGGGCAATACATCTTCTGTACCACTATATAATTGTCCTGCCATTCTTTCAAATGCAATCTGTCCGATATTAGAAGTCAGCTCTGACAGACTGCTGATATGATTATATAAAGATGCCGTTTTCACACCTAATCTATCCGCCAGTTCCCGAAGCGAAAACTGGTCAAATCCCCTTTCAGCAATAAGCTCGGCAGCAACCTCCACGATACGGTCTGTATTCAGCCCTTTTCTTGCCACAGAAATCACCTCCATAACTAATAGTATTAGTTATATTATAAACTAATGGTGTTAGTTTTTCAATTCCTTTTTGCCAGAAACTGAGACAAAGTCAAAACCGCTTTTGTAGAGTCAATATCAAAGAGCATGAATTTCGGTGTTTTGATAGAATAGATGACTTTACGGAGTTCGCGCATGATCTGGTTCAACTGGCTGAGTGTATCTTCATCCATGCGGTTAAAAAAGCGGGATAGGGTAGGCGGGGATGCCAGAGCTTCTTTTTCTAAAATAGCCGTCATGACAGGTTCGTTTGTCAGTTCGTCCGCACAGTCATCTTCAAAGTAAGAACCGATAATCTGATAAATGATCTGCATCAGGTTCGTACCATCCATATGGATGCGGAACCATGCGGTATCATTGGCCGGTTACATCATTGTGAAACCAAAAACCGCAAGGGTTAAGTCTATCCTTTTGTATTGATCGGTACACATTGATGTGCCGGCTTTTTTTCTGCCCAAATGCCGGTTACAACTGAATGACCGGCTGAATGGGATATGATTTTGCGACGACCTCTTTTTTCGGAGAGTAAGTGAAACAACGCTGCCTGAGATGGGGGCAGGGACAGAAAAACGCCAGACCTTGCAGAACGCTGAACAGCGGGTAAGGGATTTAAGGCTTGTCCATGCTATGTTATTTATCTATCTGGCTAAACAATCATTCCATCTTTTACTGTAATCACCCGATTACTGCTTTTCGCCGCTTCTAAAGAATGTGTTACCATAAGAATTGTCTGTCCGCTATCTCGGTTAATTGCTCGTAATAAATCCATAATTTCAGCACCTGTCGCACTGTCTAAATTCCCTGTCGGTTCATCTGCAAACAAGATTTCTGGATTGCCGATTAAAGCACGGGCTATGGCGACTCTTTGCTGCTGACCTCCCGACAATTCCCTCGGTGTATGCTTTCTTCTGTCAGTTAATCCCACGACTTCCAAGATTTCATCAAGCTGCTTTCTATAATCCCGTGCTTTCTTTCCATCCAACAACAAGGGCAGCATGATATTTTCCTCTACATTCAAGTTGGGAATAAGGTTATAAAACTGAAAAACAAACCCTATTTTCTGCCGTCTGATTTTACTCATCTTTTCATCATTGAATTTAGATATGTCTATCCCATTCATGGAAACCGTTCCTCTGGTTGGAGTATCCAGACCTCCTAAAATATATAGAAGAGTGCTTTTTCCAGAGCCAGACTGACCCATAATAGAAACAAATTCGCCCTTTAAGACTTTTATTGAAACATCTTTTAACACCCTTGTCATTGTATTGCCAAGTTCAAAATCCTTGACTATATTTTTTCCCTCAATAGCAATATTGCCAGTAATTGATTTCATTTCCTGTCCTCCATTATTCAAACTTTATTTCTTCCACTAACTTCATTTTTCTGCTTTTTATAATAGGAACAACAGAACCTGTCAAAGTAATCAAAACGCCCATCGCACCAGCCGATAGGAAAACCTTGAAATCTAATTCTGGCAGCATTGAAATTTTTGGTCCCGCTACCAGAAAGATAGTTTGGATTTCCAGATAAGATACTGTTACAGCAACGAATGATCCAATCATTCCAGAAGTGAAACTTTCAATAAGTGTCATTTTTATATTCTGTCTGTTGCTCAAACCAACTGATTTGTACATTGCAATCGTACGTCGTTTCTGCATATAGTTAATCAGCAGGTTATTAACAATACCAACAGCAGCCAATAACAAAATAAAATATGTCATACTATGCATCGGCTTCAAAAAAGCTCCTACTGTAGAAATAGCATCCGTGTTAAATTCTTCAACAGTTCTGCTCCAATTCTGCATACTGCCGAATAAATCCCGTATCTGAACCATAATAGAATCTGGGTCTGCAGCAGTATATGCTAAAAAGTTATAATTTGAAGCGCCAAAATCTGAAACAGCATAAGCGGACGGGATAATTGCTTCCACATCAGTCGCCCTTGACTTAAAACTGCCGACTATGGCATAAGAATTGCTCCCCACACCATTCGCCAATGTCACAATATCGCCAATCCTAAAGCCAGCTCGCTTTAAACAATCCTCACTCAAAACAATAGAACGTGTCTTTGAAAACTCAGAAACAGCAAAACTTTCCATGTCTTTTTTTGTATAGTGCAGATTCAACATGGAATTGTACCACTCCAAATTATCCGTTGCTTCCAGACGTGAAAATACGATATCCTCACATTGCATTTCATGGTTGAAAACATAAACTGGCAATACCTTTTCAATGCCATCCATTTTCTCGATTTGCTGGGCAAAATCACGATTCATTTCGCCATCTGCAAATCCTTGAAGTTCAGCTCCGTTAAATACATCTGTGATGTATGTGTTGACAAAATTTCCAACCACCGTAATAGCAATGACAGCGGAAATACTGATAAACAGCAAAGTTATATTTTGCGTTATATTTTTGTTGTCCCTCATGTTTCTTGATGCTAACATCCCCTCATTTCCCCAAATGACTGCATACACACGCTCCAGACATTTGGAGAGAAGATTGGCAATCTGCTTGCACGTCGAACAGGAATCCATGCACTGAGCATGGAAACCGTAACCGCAACTCCAAAAGATAGCAAAACCGCTGTTCCAGTAATGACCATTGGAATTTCTATTCCCTGTGACGAAGAATTTCCCATGCCTTGTAAAATCAGTTTCAAAACACCAATGCCGAGCGGAATCCCAATGATACCCCCAATACAGCCATACAAAGCACTTTCGAGCATCAGAATACGGGTTACTGCTTTTTTGGTTGCCCCAATACTGCGGAATGTTCCAATTATGGGTAAGCGGTCTAATGTAATGACCTTATAGCTGCTGTAAATAATAAAAACACTCATTGTTAAGGAAAAGAAACTAATGAGAAAAAATGGCATTGATTTTTGCCTTGCATCAGCAGCTATCTGGGTTTCATTTACAATTTTTGATACAACAAGGGAACTGTCGGAAAGCTCTTTCAATAACGTGTCTATCAACTCATCCGCAGAAACACCCATCGTAGGCTCAATTAAAATCTCACTGTACCCATTTTCATATTGTAAGATTTCCTCCAGTGTAGATTTCGGAAGTAAAGCTGTTGCCCCTCTGGTATGCCTTAAAAAAACGGTATCATAACAGGCAATTTCAGCTACTTCAAACGAGGTAGGAATGCCGCCAATCTGAAGCGTAACAGTATCACCTTTTTCAATTCCGTATTTTGAAGTAAAACGGTCTGGCAAAATAATCTGATTTCCCGTAAAATCATTGATTTCTCCACCACCCACTAATCGAGGTTTATTTATTTGATTTAAGAGCATTAGGTCAGAAGCTATCAAATCAATTGTTTCATAATATCCATTTTCGTGATACAAAGCTCTCCCCTTTAACAAACCAACCTTAGTCTGTACGGAAGATAATTCTGGAATGTCGTTTAAATCCACAACATGATTTGCATCCTTTGGGCTGACGGACACCGTTGCAGTTCCCGCAATTCCACGAGCCATTTTTCGTTGTGCGTTTTCATAGGACGTGCCGATTGAAAAAGAAACGAATAATAGTACAGTGGAAAGCAGTATTGACAGCATCATAACGATAGTCCGTGTTTTTCTTTCTTTTACATTCGTGAGAATGTATTTCAAAATAATCTTCAAATTCACACCTGCTTTCTTTCGTAGAAAATCATTATTGATTCTCTGTTAATGCGTTTTCAATTGCCTTCAATACAGTTTTGCTTGTCAATGTTGCACCAGAAATAGCGTCAACTTCTAAAGATTGATTGGAACATACATCATCAGCAATTTGTTTCGCCTGTTCCATATAGGAATCCTTATGCTCTAAAATTTCAATATCGCTTATTTCATGGTTTTTCACATGGACTTCGACAACAGCGAGGAGTATTTTATTCTGGCATATTCCTATATACTCTCCGTCAGCAATCGTATTGAAATCAACATCCTTTATATCCAATACTTTAGGACGCAACATAAATGCCATAAACACAAACCCTACCAACAATGTAATAACAATGGTAATCAATATCGGAATGCCTCTTTTTACTTTTAATCTCATTTTTCCACCTCCATCCGTAAAACACAAAAAAGGCTGATAGCTATTACAATTCAAATAATAAGCTATCAACCTTAATCTCACTTGCTGGCAACCTTAATTAACCTTAAGAGATAGGAAAACGGATTGTAAAATCAGTTCCAATACCTCTTTCGCTTTCCACCATAATAGTGCCGTCTTGTGCTTCAATAATACTTTTCGTTATGGCAAGCCCTAACCCCGTTCCTGCTGTTTTCTTTTCTGTATTTGTCCCCCTATAATACCTCTGGAAGAGATAGTTTGTTTCATAAGGGGACATACCGTTCCCATTGTCAGAAACAATGACCTCCATGATATTGTCCATTACTGAAATCTGTATCGTTACCTCTGTATCTTCACTCCCATGTACAAAAGCGTTCACAATCAGATTTTGAAAAGCCCGTGTCAATAATTTGCGGTCAAAAGAAAACATAATATTTTCTCTCGCAGAATCAAAATGAATGATACGATTTTCGTACTCTGGATTATTCAAAATGTCAATCACAAGTTCTCTTAAAAAACCAACAAAATTCTGTTCTTCACGCTTAATAGGAATCATACCATTCTCCAACTGGTAAGTCAGCTTTAAATCATCAATCAGAGATTCTATATAAGATACATTTTTCAGTATCACATTGGAATATCTTTTTACCTTTTCACCAGATGTAATATCTTGTCCAGATAGCACTTCTGCATATCCCTTTATAGGAGATAATGGCGTTTTCAAATCATGGGTAATGTTTGCAATCCAGTCCTTCCGCATCTTTTCCGTCTGCTCTTTTAAGTTATCACTTGCCCTGATTTCCATGTCTAAATCATTCAAACTTTCAAACACATCATTAAAAACTCCATTATTTGATATAGGCATATAAGAACGCCCCGCAATATTTTTAATGGATACGGACATACAGTTTATGGTTCTCGTTATCCAAAAACCATATATAAATCCAGATATAAGAATTATAAAAAATACAGCACTTATACACCATAATATGATTGATTTTCCTGCTGTAAATCTATCACCATTCAAATACATAGTAATTTTTGATATATTCAAAGGAAAGTAAATAATGTATGTGTAATCTTTTCCGTTATGTGTTATAGTTCCAATAAACGATGTTATCTGATTTTCCCCTATATGTCCTGTCTGGTAAATCTGCAAAAGCTCAGCGTCAGAATAAAAGACTTTTGTATTTTGAGGCTTTTGATAAGCAGCTATTTCCTGCCCGCTGTCGTTCAATATCTGTATCCCCGCTTGATTTGATTGCAATGATTCCAAACCAGACTGCTTGATTTGAGGAATGTCATCTATAAAAATAATCTGTTCCCCAAACTCTCTCGTAAATTCCATTGGATAATCGCTTCTTGCGATAGAATCAGCAGGGGTACGGACTGTAATCATGGAAAGGATAAAGAAAGCAGCAAATCCTATCACAATAAGCAGTGCCAGAAAAAACATTAAATATATATGTAATATGGAGCGATAACCAGATTTTTTCATTTAATCAACTCTTTTCTTTAATTTATAGCCTAAGCCTTTGACCGTTATAAGCAACTTGGGATTAGAAGGCGTTTCTTCAATCTTCTCACGAAGATGTCGGATGTGAACCATAATCGTATTATCACAAATACCGCCGCTTTCTCCCCAGACCTGCTCATACAAACGGTCTTTGCTGATAATCTTATTCGCATTTTCCATGAAATACGATAGGAGCAAAAATTCTCGTCCTGTCAGACTGATTTCTTTTCCGTCCTTATAGATACGGCTGCTATCTTTATCTAATGACAGGGCATCAACGATGACCATATTTTTATTATCTGTCTGTGCGGTAGTCTGATATTGCTGACGGCGAAGCTGTGCTTTAATTCGGAACACAATTTCCCGTGGACTGAAAGGTTTTGTTATATAATCATCCCCACCACTTGACAGCCCAAGTATTTTATCAATATCATCATTTCTTGAAGAAAGAAAAAGAATAGAACATATTGAAAATTCACGTATTTTTTTACAAACTTCTATGCCGTCAATATCGGGAAGCATAATATCCAGTACAATTACGTCTGGCTGAAACTCTCTGCACATTTCCAATGCATCCATGCCTGTATATGCTTTTTGAATATTCTGAAAGCCATCCTGGTGTAGCACTTCTTCCATCAAATCAACAATATCTTTTTCATCATCTACCAATAATATTTTACTATTCACAAATACCACCTCTTTCAGATTTTCTCCGCTTGTCTAAAGGTTTCCTTGTACCTTTCGGAATAAGCCATACCCGATTTACATTTAACACTCCCTCTATTCGATTTTCTTTGCAAAGTCGCTGCACCCGCCGTACAGATATTCCCCAAAACTCGGCGGCTTCCTGTGCTGTCATATACTCAAACATCTCTGCCCTCCTTATCTATGCTGTATATATTATATCCGTTCAAACGAATAATATCAACTATACAAGCAAGTAGCAATATCGCCTATCATAGGAGATTAAATCTCTTGTTATAAGAGATTTTACATCGTTCAATGAGATACCACTTCTCTGTAAAATATAAAGGGAAATAATTCAGAATATAGGTGGTGATTTTATGGACAAAAGGAATAATGATTTTGACTTTGATTTTAGACCGTTAGGACTAGCAATTAAAAAAGCCCGTGAAGCGGATTGCATCTTATGCGCCAGTCAACGGTCTGGATTACCTGCATTACAAAATCAGTTATCCAGAAATCCTTGAAAGAACCCTTACGCATTAGAGTATTCTTCACAGGGTGCTTCAAAATATTCATCTGTTGTGCCTAAAGGGTAAAACTTTTCTTCTGTGAGGTATTCAAGGGATATTTCTTTTTGCCGCCGTCTGCTCCTGTCACGCCATGCATTGATAGCGGCATAGCGAATGACGGTCTTGCAAAAGCCGTTAAAAGTATACATGATATGTTCTTTGTATGCTTCGGTGCAAGCCATAAATAATTCCCCCTTCCTGTCGTGTTTTATAGTATTTCGTCAAATTATCATATAAATTATAGTTTCCCTCTAAAAGAGCAAACCAACCCAAATTATATTGTAGATGGATTCAAAACAGTTTTCAATTACTGTTGCAGAATTGGAAATCGGGTACAGGTTTCTGTAAGTTCATCACTTTTCTGCATATCCTACAGACTGACCGCATAAACAACAGACCGCCGTATATAGAGAATAAATCCATATCGGCGGTCACTATCTGGTTACTTTGGCTTCAATTTGGCTTCTACCAACTCCTTATGATAAAAATAATTGATATGTTTTATTGAATGTGCAGCACAATATTCCTCAATCTCAACAGCAAGATTATTCCAAAACCTCATATTCCCTTTTACATATATTTCATCATATAATTCCACTAATTGTGGGCAGGCACTTTTTATATAGCCAAGGATATCCTGTTTATAGCTCCCCCGAAGGTTCAGATTTTCAAACCAGTATTCATCCACATATCTTTGTGTCTTTACTATTATTTCCTTATAATCCGTTATGCCCGGAAAAATAGGAGACATAAACAAAACAGTGTATATGCCATTTTGATGCAATGTTTCCAGTGTTTCCAGCCGTTTCATGATGCTGCTGGCATGATCCATATCATTTTTAAACTGCTCATCTAATGTATTGACTGATACCGAGACTTTCAAATTATTACACTGCTTCAATAAATCAATATCCATCAAAATCAGATGGGATTTTGTTGAAATATTCAGTTCGCAATTTATGGAAATTAGCTGCTCCAGTATCTTCCGTGTATTACGGTACTTTTCCTCAAATGGGTTGTAGCAGTCCGTCACAGATGACAGGAAAACAGACTTCCCCTGCAGTTTCTTTTTGCTTATCGGCTTGTCACACCGCTTAATGTCAATAAAACTCCCCCATGCCTCACTATGATTCGTAAACCGCTTCATAAAACAGGCATAACAGTACCTGCAGCCATGAGGGCAGCCTACATAAGGGTTTATCACATAATCGCTTGCCGGAAGATTTGATTTTGTAACCAGATCTTTTACTACTACTTCTTTTTCTACCATGTTCATAAGATAGTCCCTCCGTGGAACATACAGGCATATACCTTTTTCTGCCTGCAATATATCCGTTCCTCTCCTGAAAAACATTCAAAATCACCCTGCACCTGGCACTGGTACATATAATCGCCTTTCTGATAGAATTCCGGCCCTCGGAACGGCATGGAAACCGACACATGGGAAAGTGCTTCTTTCAAAAATATAATATCAAAATTCTCATCCAGGCTCTCCCCGTAATAATTTATAGCCCACACTGCATGATTCCTTATCCAGACACGTTCCCCGCCTATGAATTTCTGCCCGCCAAGGTAAGTATCCATATACAGGTAATCACCATCTTCATAACGGAAATCGTGGGAACCAGGCTGTGACGGCATAATTTCATTTTCACCCGTGATATATGTGTTATTTTTTGCCCTGACTAAAAAAATCCTAATATCTTGCATAGGATATTCCTGTTCACAAAAAAGATTGATTGTACAGGTATCATTTTCCTTCACAAGCCTGTCTATGGAGACTTTAAAAATCTCACTAAGCTGTATAAGGTTCTGAATATCCGGAAAAGACTGTCCATTCTCCCATTTTGTTATAGACTGTCTTGATATATCCAGCCTGTTAGCAAGTTCTTCCTGTGATAGTTTCATATTTGTTCTTAGTAATTGCAATTTTTCTTTAAATTCCATTCTGATATCCTCCAGGCATTCATTATACTTTAGCGTTTTTCCATAATCAATCCACCTATACGTTCCAATCCGGCAACTGTTGGTTGCTTTCCAAAAAAAAATTGTTCACTCTCTCTAAATTGAAAGGGACAGTTGCCCCACAAAGCGGCACAAACGCAAACCACCGTGTAAGCATATTAACTCTGATTTTCCCGCTTTCCAAGCGGTTTCTGCTGTCAGACCTGCCTGCGGAAAAGGCAGACCGCCGCATATGGTGTTGAGCCATAGCGGCGGTCTTTGCATATTATCCTCTTATTTAATTTAACATAATGCAGGCATAAACTTGGCAAAAAGATATAATCCCTCTGAACCTGCCGTGACTTCATGCGGTACGCCTGCCTGCATGATGGATATTGTACCGGATTCATACGGAATGGTGCTGCCTGCGTTTACACACTTTCCGCTGCCCTTTATCACCTCATGCGTTTCCAACTGCGTTTCGTGGATATGGTTCCCAATACTGCAATCAGGATCAATCCGCACCAAATGATAGCTGAACTTCCCGTCTGTGTCCTTTGCCGTGATGATGTGTTTCAGCTCAACACCCCTAAAGGTCGGATGCTTTGACCATTCGATCTCCGCAAATCCTGCCTCCTTTTCCGGCAAAACTAATTTTCCATTGTTAAACAATTCAAATGTATCCATTCTGCACCTCCGATAAAATATGTGGTCTGTCTTACGTTTCAATCATATTCCCCAGAAGCAGTCATGTCTTGTAAAAAATTGCCCTATCTGCTTTTTTGAATGGATATATTCTGACGGGGATATCCCAACAATCTTCTGGAAAGCCTTATCAAAATGGCTCTGGTCATAAAATCCCATTTCTGCGGCAATTCTGCTGACCGTCTTTTCTTCATCCAGCAACCCCTGTGATTTCCGTATGCGGTTCTGGATACAGAACTGGTGCGGCGTCATCCCAATACTGCTTTTAAATTTCCTTATGAGATAATATTTGCTGACAAAAATATCCGCCGCCAATGTTTCTATGGGCAGCTCCTGTTCTGGGTGGTTGGTAATTTTATCAGTCAGAATTTTTATGCCTGCATCCATCTCTTTTGGCCCGTTATCCCGAAGGCGGTAAACTTCCCGCACGGAAACCAGTAATTTATCGCCCTGCTCCTTTCCGAAAATCCCCTGCGTTGCTGCATCCTTTAACAGTTCCCGGACAATCTCCTCCGCTGTCTCTATATCAGTTCCTTTTATAAAAGCAATTCCTATACACATAGACAGCAGACGCGCATCCCTTCCCTGACGCACGGAATGTACCGCATAAGGCGGGATGATAAACACATCGCCTCTGTGGCACATCACTTCCTTGTTTGCCAAATACACTGCAACCGTTCCCAGCATGACAACTGATATAACATAATGTCCTACATGGTTATGGGAGTCAAGTATTGCATACTTCTTTTACTCCTGCCAATCCTTATTGTTTCTTAACAAATCTTTGAGTTACTCCAAACCTCATCATTTAACGGACAATCCCAAATCGTATGCTTCCTTCAGTGCCACATTTCCTTTGATGTCCCCTTTATCCTTAACTCCTCTCACAAGCACCATACCCACATCTTCCAAATGAAAGAAATTAAGCACAAGTTGATACTGCAATTTTATTGCATCGAACAATTCTGGCAGTTCTGCTGCCCCAACCAAAAGTAAAGCAAGTTTTTTGATTGAAAACTCATTTCTCATAGGCGTGTGCAGTCTGTCAATCACCGCTTTTAGCTCTGCGCTAATTCCATAAAAATATACCGGGGATGCCAAAACTACAACATCAGCTACTTTTAGCTTTTCATATATCCTGTCCATGTCATCATTTTGAAAACACTTATTTCCTTCTCTTGTAAAACATGAATTGCAGCCGATGCAAGGGCTGACCTTATAATCAGCAACAGATACTATCTCCACAGAGTTATTTTTACGGGCACCTTCTGCAAATGCCTGTGCAAGTAAATCTGTATTACCACCTTTTCTCATGCTCCCAACCAAAATTATAATATTGCTCATTAACTATCCGTCCTCCACATTATTCTATTTATATCTTGCACCCTTTCCTATTACTTCGGCAAAATATCGTTCCTGCTAAAGTAATTGCATCCATTAAATTATACCATAGAAATTTCCCGTGTTTGTATCATATCCCCCGTTTTTCAACAGCATTTTCCGTCAAGCAAATACCCTTTTCCGCAAAAATCAACAATATCCCACTCCTTTTTACCTTTCCGCTTTATACTATCACGGAAACCCCTGACTTTTGCCTAATAGTATACTTTTGCCTAATAGTACTATTTTTCCCCTATCGCCATCCTATCAGCGGCGTACTAAACACAAAAAAGTGGGGCCCATCACCCACCGTGATGAACCCCACCAAACCTCAAAATCCCTTGATTTTAAGCCATTCTTCAATACTTTCGCCTGCAAGTACCAACATTATGCAAATTACAATCGAAAATTATCATGACAAATGACAATTTCATAATTAAAAGGTCTCCTATGATTTTTTATCATGGAAGACCTGATAAAATTTTATTGAACGAAAGCTTTTCACAACCTCTTTGTTTCTTATCAAATGCAAATTTGCCCGATACAATTTATACTCTTTTTAACTTCGTACACTTTCAATCTCTTAAATAATTACAAACATCTTATTTACCAATTCTGTCATTACTGATGACATTTCAGCCGCTAATACATCTGCAAAATTCGGTGAACCATACTGCTTCTTGAAATTTTCCTGCATAAGCCTAATTGTTTCATCGTATGTAATAAATGGCTTGTTATAGATAGCATCTGTCATTTTTTTTATTGTATCATTACCGTAAGATAAGTTAAATGCAACCCTATCTATAACCATGTAAAACTTATCTGATGAACCAAAGTAGTGTCTGAAAATCAAATGCAATTTCTGTATCTTCTTTACTCTTAATGGCAAGTCATCAAAAATAGCCGGATTAATATCTGCAAAAGCGAATTGTGTTATTTGTTCATTTTCATCTAATTCAGCAATTACTTTGTCAAGTTCTACATCATCCATATTATCAGCCAAAGTCTTAATCACTTCTGACTGATACAAAATAAGAAAATCTGGAATCTTGTTTTCAAGAACTTTTTTTAACATTCCTTTCATATTGATGCTAAAGTTTCCGTACACATAAGCATTTGTAGTATAACCTAACCCTATCTGAAGATTTTCATAATAACGAACAACACTTCTTCCATGAATTCTTCTTGTATCAGTAATTTGATACCCATTCACGATAGCCTTATCTTTTGTCAACACTTCCTGAATTTGATTGAATTCCTTCGAAAGTACAATTGGGTCAATCTTAATCTCAACTGCTGGCAATCCCGTGTCTTTAACTGTAACATAAAGTGGCGATGTAACTCCTTTCGGAAGTATCCTCATCTGTGTTTCCTTTAATATCTCATTGATTTTTCTATACAATCCATTCCTTGTAAACTTTTCAATCAATGGAGAAGCAACTTCTTTTAATGCACACTGTATCGGATCAATCTTTTCTTCCAAATACCTTATAGATAACCATGTAGCACTACTTTCCATGAGATGTGACAAATAACCTTCTATTGAATTTTCCATTATATCTATTGCGGCTTCAATATGTTCCGTATAATCTGCCTGCGTAAGTTCTACTGTCTCTCTATCAGCTTTATTAATTATATTACTTAGAACTCTATCAGCCTTTGTAAATATCACATGAACAGGAACATCTAATCTTTGTGCTTTTCCAATTTTTGAATTAATCGCTTCACAGCAGTTTTCAATAACATCGCCCCTTTCTTCTAAATTCATCAAAAGAAGAATACTATCCGGGCTGCAATTAAGTGCAATATCCAACGCATCCTTTACAGAATTGTTATCCATATTTATTTGATTTAATCCCATCGTATCCCTTAAACAAAAGCGGAGTGGAATCTTATCATAAAACATATCTATTAATTCGTCTCGCGGTCTGCAAGCCATCGTCATTTCTTCTACAATCAAACTGTATGATTCATATGGATCAAATAGCGACTGTAGAATCATGCCTCCGTAAGGTAAAATATCGTCTTCTACTACACTAAATTCGCTAATAGACTCTACTCCACTATTTGCACCCAAACAAATGTTAAGACGTTGAGTAATCTTTTCCCCAATTGAATTCAACCAATTTTGATATTCCTCTCTTATTTGCTTTGGGAGTTCATTCCACATATCTTCCATGATAATACATCTGACTTCATCTATTGAAACCTTTCTCTTGTCTGGCTCTTTCTTCTTTTTCTTTACTCTGTTGTAGAAAGACTCCTCTGCATGTTCAATAATAGTCAACGCTTTATTAACAATGTTTTTAAAATCCTCTATAGATATTTCATTTACTATTTTACCAAGATGGTATGCTGCATCCGCTGGTTCTAATATACCAAGCATAACCTCGCTGTCAATTGACAATATTGTTTCCTCTGCTTCATAGCCACACAAAGCAAATTGCTTTGCTAATATTTCTACTACCTTGATATGTATTTGTTTTGGCGAGAAAACCTTTGTCCTAATCTAAATTGAAAAGAACTCTCCCTTTTCAATTCTCTCATCAAATAAAAAGTTGCAAGGAATAATTGTCGTTTGACATTTATCTCCAACCCCCACAAGGATAAATTTAATGATTTGATGATTTACCAAAGCGTAAATCAAAGTACTCTTTCCAGAAGATGTTGGTCCTATAACAACTATTGACTGTGCTGTTTTAATTCGCTTATGTGCTTCTCCTGGCATTAGTCTTGCAATTTCCTGTTTTTCCATTTAAAAAACCTCCTTGTATAGTCAGATATGACTATACAAGGAGGTTAATAAAATAAAAACCATGCAAAAGTATGCATGGACAAAATTCTATAATCTCTCGCCGCATAATTGAAAAAGGTATGATGACCATCTTCATGTACTCGTAATGACTTCGACTCAGCGTTTTCGTAGTTCGCATCTTGTTTCGTCACATCTGTAAAAATTGTTATATAACAACAGGAGAGGTTTTGTCAATCCCATATCGTTATATTTTTACATATTTTAAAAACACCAACACCCAACAATCCATATATTTTTAGGTAGTTACTAGAAAAATTAAGAAAAAATAAAATTACCCATTTGTAATACCCATTATCCCCATTTTATACCTTATAACAATACGACCACAATTTAACGATTCCATAATACCTTTTAACGATTATCCACATTGCCTGTTTTTCATTCCCTCATTCGTAGTTTTATCGTAGTCCAAGTATTATTTGTCTGCCACTGTACGCCCAAGTTTGCCCCGAAGTGCCGAATTATGCGGTTTTTAACTTACTCCTGCCGTGCCAGAGAAAAAAGAATTGAGCCACGAATTAAAAAAAGCAATAGGTATAATTGCCATAATAGCAGCAATAGCAATAGTCACAGTGTTATTTATTACTGCTTTAGGCTTACTTTCACGATTAGGAATTTAGGAGGATAACTATGAAACAAGGATATGGGTACTTATCCTATTTCTCGGATAAGTACCCTGCCACTAAGGTTGCGTCAGGGCGCTGTAAGGCTATCAGCAGAGTGTTGTTGAAACTGTAATTATGGAATTTTGACATAGTGGATAGCTTTTGTATTTCTCGCTCCCGAAAAGCTCTTTTAAGCCTTCCTCTAGTTTGTCAGTGATCTCTTTTACTTTCTGCTTTTCTGTTTTTGCATCTGCCATATTTGATTTCCTTTCTTTGCATGAAAAAAAGACAATCTGTTATGACTGTCTTTCTTCCCGAAAACAAAAAAAGCAGCGAATTGTCTTATATAATGCAAAAACAAATTCACTGCTTTACTACTTGTGTTATTAAGTTGCTGTAATTATGCTAATACTGGCTCTCTTTTTCTAATGACAGCCTCCACTTCCTCTATGGTCTTTTCAACAATCCTTGCTATTTGTTCTGATGAATAACCATCTCTGTGCATATTCATAATCACGCCAGTTATAGCATTATCTGTTGCATTTTCTCTGATCCCCTGTGAAAGATTACACATAGCGCTCATATCCTTTCTCAATTTTACATCTACCGGAATACTGTACTCAGTTTTAATAATCCCTAATTTCTCATCAACGGTCAATTCCGCCGAAAGCAACGTACTCAGCAAACGGTGTAGCTCATACTTTTCATCATGCTCCGGAAGTTCATTTGATATACCTATCAGGACAATATTCAGCAGGTCAAGCCCGCCTTTCCACGGATAGGAACCGAGCAGATCGTCTTTCGCAAGATGCACATAAGCCATACTGCTTTCGTCCATGCCCATACACACCCAAATCGAAAATACACGCCTGATGTCGTTATAGTTTGTCTTGACAAAATCCCGTTCCTTCTGCGTGGAAACAAGGCGGCTCACATAGAAAACTGCCCTGTTTAAGATATGGTAGCCTGACGGTTCATCTTTCTGTGCTTCCACGTTTACGATAACCTGTGAAATACCGTCTTTCATGCGCACATAAAAGATAATGTCAAACCTTACAAGCCCCTCGTTTATCTCCGCATTTTCCGTATTCATCCCGACAATGCGCTGCCCGTTTTCCAAGCCGTCGTTAGACGGTATTTTTTCAATATTGGTCAGCCCCGGCTCTACCGGAACCACGCTGATAAATGGCTCTCCCTCAATATAAGACACCACATCTTTCGGGTTCATTCCCCGGAACTCATCAACCGTCTTTACCAGGATATGCGCCAGAATGATCTTATTTCCCAACAGGCGTTTTGCCTTATCATCATACTGTGCATCCTGGTCTGCCATGCTGACCGCATTCTTTATTTCCGTATCCATCAGCCATAAACCTCCTTTTTGTATGGTGGAAACGCAAAAGCCGTTCCCAAAAGGTATATGACCTCAATGCCATTATACCCCGAAATCCCGGCTAAATCAATCGGAACTTTATAATTGCCATCCCGGACAATAATTGAAATTTGATTAGTTTTATGATTGTTACAGCGTTTCCTCCTTCCTCTTCGCTTTATCAGTATCTGCCAGGTCTGCCCCGGACACTTGCGCTTGAACAAAATCGCTGCGCGATGGCCTGTCAGGGCTGTGGCGCAGTTAACCTGCGGGAAAGAACTATAAAGCTGTACTGTGCCAACGTCAGTTACTTTCTCCGCTACACAGGAAAAACTGTCCCGGAACTTACGCTCGATGATGCAGAAAATTTCCTGACTGCCAAACGCCTGGAGGGCAGGTCTCCAGAAACCCATAATCATTATCGGTCAGCAATTAAATTCTTCTACAAAAAAGTGCTGAAGATCCTTTGGGATGATGACATGGTTCCTGCTATGAAAAGGGAACGGAACCTTCCAGCCGTCCGTCCTGACCCGCAATGAGATAAACGCAATCATTGATGCCACCCCAAACCTGAAGCATAAAGCGATCATTGCGACTATGTACTCTTCCGGATTACGCGTTTCAGAGGCCGTTCGTCTCCATTATGATGACATTTCCCGTACCAACATGACAATCCATGTCCGAGAGACGAAAGGAAGGATTGACAGGTATACCATCCTGTCCCAGAAAAATCTCGGCCTTCTTACAGAGTATTGGTACAAATGCGGTCGTCCGAAGGGGATCCTTTTCCCAAGCTCCTGGACTGGCGGATACCTGGATATAACCAGTGTGAACCAGTTCTTTAAGAAAAGTGCCAGGCTTGCCGGTATTACCCGCCGTGTTTCTTCCCATGCATGCCGCCACAGTCTTGCCAGCCATCTGTTTGAAAGCGGAACCGACATCAAATACATCCAGTCCCTTCTCGGGCATGTTGATCCCCGCTCTACAGATGTATATCTTCATGTGAGCAACAAGACCCTTCTTGGCATCCGCAGCCCGTTCGACAGTCTGGAAGGCGGTGAATCATGAGCAGCGGCTGTACTGTCCAGGATATTTTTCACCGTTTTTATCCAGCCTATGAATCCTCACATAATGTTTCCCCGGCTCAAAGGAAGGCGGCTTACCACATCATGAACTGTAAAACCGGTGCCTTTGGCGTAAATGCGGGGCGTATGTGGGGACTGCGGCTCCATATCCATCCACTATCACTCCTGCCGCGACAGGTGCTGTCCCATGTGCCAGGAGTTCCCAAAAGAAAAATGGGTTGATGCACGCAGGGAGGACATTCTGGACGCGCCATACTTCCATATGGTCTTCACTGTACCGGAAGAATTAAACCCTGTCATCTACAGCAACCAGAAACTTTTGTATACAGCACTTTACCATGCCGCATCCGGTACCCTGCGTGAACTTGCGGCTGACAGGAAAGATCTTGGCGCTGACATCGGCTATATCTGCATCCTGCATACTTGGGGGAGCGCTGTGAACTTCCATCCCCGTATCCATGCCATTGTCCTCGGAGGCGGACTGGATGATAAGGATCACTGGAAGGACAGCGGGGAAGATTTCTTTCTGCCGGTCAGGGTGGTTTCCCGGCTGTTCAGGGGTAAATATCTTGCGGAACTAAAGCAGCTGTGGGAGGACGGAAAACTCGAATTCCACGGTACGGCAGAATCTTATAGGAACCATTATGCTTTTAAGGAGTTATTGGATTCCTGCTATACAAAAGAATGGATTCCTTACTGTAAGAAACCGTTCCATGGTGCGGAGTCTGTCATCGAGTACCTTGGGAAATGCACACATCGGATTGCCATCAGCAATTACCGTATCAAATCGGTGACAGATTCTACAGTTACATTTACTGCCAAAGATTATAAAAATCAGGGCCAGTGGAAGGAGATCACGGTCTCCGGTGAGGAGTTTATTCGCAGGTTCCTGATGCATGTCCCGCCAAAGCGTTTTGTCCGGATACGCCACTATGGGCTGCTGTCATCCCGAAACAGGAATAAGAAGATCACCCTGTGCCGGAATCTTCTCGGCTGCAAGAAGTATATCTCAAGGCTGAAGGGCCTGGATGCACCTGCCATGATCCGGATGCTTTACGGTAAGGATATCCGCAAATGTTCTTCCTGCGGTGGAAGGATCGTTCCCCTGCATGCAGGTCAATTCTGTGTAACGCCAAAGCCGCATCTTCTGTGTTAAAAATGGCAACCGCATATTTTTTTAAGTTTCCCCAAAAATGAAAGCGATTTTTTATGCTTCATGTTCATCAAAACGGAACTTGAACAGGGCAGCGACAAGCCGGGATTTTATGCTGTCCTCGGTATCCCTGTCGATATGCCCATTTTCAATGGCGGCGATTCGGATTCGCTTGCTGTAATGCCGTAAAACCTCGTCTACAGCTTCCGGCTCGCCGCTGGTCGCCCGGACAATCGTTTCATAGGGCAAAAGATTCGGATTTCCCATGCGAAAGCACCTCCATTTTCTTTTGCAGGAGCCGTAAAGTCCTGCGGATTTGATACCCGGTCGTACTCCAGCAACGTCCGTACATTTCCCCGATTTCCTGTTTCGTATCTTCGCCAATAGCGGCGGTTATCCTGTTGTCATTCCCCGGAAACAAACTTGTAGCCTATCCCTAAAATGGTCTTTATGTAAGTGGGATTCCTGCTGTCCGGCTCTATCTTTTTCCGTAGATTGCATATCACATTTGTAACGCTTGACTGGCAGCTTTCGCTCCCCATGCTCCACACGGCTTCAAAGATTTGCGCCTTTGTGAATACCCGCCCCGGACTGGCGGCAAGGTAGCAGAGTGCGCCGTATTCTAAACGGGTGAGAGAAACATCAATCCCGTTTTTCAGTACCCGGCGTTGGTGTAGTCTGATTTCCAATCCCGGAAAAGTAAGTGCCGGGGAGTGGGGCGGCTGTATGGCTTCCAGCGGTATCATATCCGCAAGGGCGGCTATGGCTTTCTCAACCGCTTTTTCTTCGGTGTCGCTGAATGTAAGCATGACTATCCTCCCGACAAATGCCACCTCCCGTCATGCACCCCTTTTCAGTCAAAGCGGAACTGGAACAGGGCGGTGATAAGCCGCTGTCTTATGCTGTCCTCGGTGTCTGTGTTAACGTGCCCGTTTTCAAGGGCGGCAAGCTCGCCATTGGTGAGTATGATTGTCTGACCGCAGATTGTAACGGGGTATTGTTCGTAGGGTGATTTGAGATATTCGTCTGATGTGCTTAGAGGGTAGAACTTTTCTTCTGTGAGGTGGATATTTCTCTTTGCCGCCTGTTCCTGTCGCGCCATGCGTTGATAGCGGCATAGCGTATGACGACTTTGCAGAAACCGTTGAAAGAATACATGATGTGTTCCTTGTATGCTTCTGTGCAATCCATAGAAATTTCCCCCTTTCTCCCACATGGGGCGGTGCTTGGTTTACGGTTACATTTTATAATTCAGAGGGGCAGCGGCATTGCTTGCTGTCGCCCCTTTGATTATTGATTACAAAAAAGAACCGATAACCGCATTTTTTACTTATGCGTGTTATCGGCTCTGCGTCTGTGCGTCTGGCTCTTTGATAACTGAAATATTAAATTGTGTTACATTGATTAGTGTTTCCTGTTTACACTTCGGACAAAAAAGGGGGAATTTTTCAAGTACAGTATCTTCCCGAATCTTTAATCTTGTTTTATTATGACAAATAGGGCAAAATACCCATTGGAGTTTCATTTTTTCACCTGCCTATCCAACAAATTATAGTAATGACTATTTCAACAATAAGGCGAATAACGTGATGATGAATATTAGTTTGCTTGAAGCCGTTCATAAATGTACCAACAGAAATACTTAACATTCCAATAATCATAATCATTATAAAATTTTTGCACCATATCATGTTTAAAACGTATATAAAAAGACTAACAAACAGCCAATTACTATAAATGCAGAAGATGTACTTTTTAATTTTTCTTTATAGACAGCGAACAACATTAACCCTGCATAGAATATTGCAAGTACTGCACCACAAATTTTCATTTCAATCTCCTTTTTTATATTCTAAAATATCCCCCGGCTGGCAATCCAGAACATCACATATTGCTTCTAAAGTCGAAAATCGAATTGCACTAATTTTTCCTGTTTTCATTTTGGATAGATTGACATTAGCAACGCCTACTTTTTCAGATAACTCTTTTAAAGACATTTTTCTATCTGCCATTACCCTATCTAATCTCATAATTATTGGCAAATTATCACCTCACAATGTTTCATCTGATTCCTTTTGCAAGTCACAACCATAACTGAATATTAAGGAAATACAATAAATAATTATCGCAACTATTATTCCGATAATATTAATTCGCCATGTTAATTCTCCAATAGTGTAATAATCAACCAGCGCATCGGAGTAACTTCCAACTATACTTAAAATAGCCGCTAAAAGTGCAATTTTTTTTATTCGGGTAGTATTTTCATGTGAAAAGGGTGTAAAGCCTTTTCTGATTTCATTAAAAATGGCATAAACGAAAAGTATTGCAAAAGAGATAAGTATCGTATCAATCAGCATAAATGCAAACATAACCAAAAGTGATTGTGCCGCGATACTTATTGTAGTTCCATTATTCGCTGTAACATTGAATGCGGCAAGAAAAGACGATTTTATATCTTCTCCAGAAAACACTAAAATGCCGATTGCAACTAAAGATAGTATTACGATAACATTTGATACAATAAATCCCAACTTGAGTACAATACTTATTTTCTTACTCATACTCATAATTTTTTCTTGACTTGGTTTCATTTCCTTTACCTCCTATGTGGCGATTATAAATCAAAAATAAATGAAAGTCAATAATTTATTTATGATAAACATTAATTTTCTTGATTATATATATTCATTTTCGCTATTATCATTGCGAAATAGCAAACTGTTTTTGCAAGGTATAAGGAGTGAGAGGGATTCCGTAGTAGTCGGCATTGTTGGTAATGTGTATAACTGGCTGTCTTTTGCAATTGTGGGTAACTCTGTTTGCAGGACGTGGAAAAGCTGCACTTTAGTTTTTCCATGTGCTGTGAATAGAGTTATCCATGATTCCATAGCCTGTTATGCACATTTCCACAAATCCAAACTTAGAAGAAATCCAAACTTTTTCCGGAAAGAATCCCCAATTATCAAGCTGTTTTCAGAAAAGTTTGGATTTTATATAAATTTGGATTTGCTAGGAAAATCTAAACTTTTGGATTTTTCCACAATGCTTCTTTTGTTCCTCCCGGCGTGGAGCTGCCCCTGCTAACTGACTTTCCTTTTCGGCTGGTCGCTTTTCTTCCCCTCCCGCCTTGCCCTCTGCTGGTCGGCTTTCCTCCGGCGGTATGCCGTAAGCCGTTCCGTTTCCTCCGGCGTGAGGTCTGCCCCGGTCTTTTCAATCGCCATAAGCTCCTTTATGGATTTCTGCTTGGGCGGCTTCTCCGGCTCGCTGGCTTTTCGTTTCTCCCGCCATTCCTTTTGCCATTCCCGGTTATGTGCAAGCCGCCTTTCCTCGGCTTCCTGTTCCTCCGGGGTGAGAAGCCCCGCCTTTTTCCTTGCGGTAAATCCCCTTTTCTCTGCCTTGCGCTTCTCATACCGCGCCTTTGCAAGCTCCTTTGAACGGGCTTCCTTTGCCGCCTGTTCCTCACGCTGGCGGCGGTCATTCCCCCGCCCCTCGCCCTCATGCACAACCACTTTCTCAATAAACTCGTTGAACATGGGCGTTGTCAATTCGGAGAAATCAGTGTAGCGTTTCACAAGCTGGATAAACTGGTCTATTTTCAGCCTGTCGGCGTTCCAGTTCTCTATCTGCCTTTGCCATTCGGCTATGGACGTTTTCAGCCCGGTCTGTTCCTCGTCATACTCATTCAGCAGCCGGGTAAAATGTTTGTCGGGTATCTTGCCCGTGGCGTTGCCCTCATACAGTAATGGCGGTTATTCAGTTTTTGACTGCAATTCCATAAGCGGGAATTTATCGCTCTGACATATATTTCTGTATTTCATCAAACGTTAATTTTCTTACCTGTGTATTTGGGTATTCTTTGTATTCATCAACAATGAAAATAGGCTTCATTGTTTCACAAGTTTTTCCGTTATTGTTTTTTAGATATAATTGCATAGCCTCGCTGTCCGCAAAGATTTTGTATGAAAGTCTGCCATTTTCACTTTTTATCTCATAAATGCCACATGGCTTTTTCATACTGTAATCAGCAGTACGCAAATACATTTTTGCAATTTCTAACGACTTAAAAGGGAAATTCCACCGTTGCAATCCACGCTTGGGGTCATGTTCAATACAAATACACCGCCCACAAGTTCCACAAATGTATTGTGTGTGATTTGCTAAACAATCCAATGGCTTTAATAATGGTGTTATTCTGTTTTCATCAATATAACATTCCATGCACATTTCAATTCCACTTCCTTTGCAACTTTCACTTTTCCATTGCTTTATTATATATCCTTTTATCGAAAAACAAAAGGACTTCTCAGACTTCCTGTTCATCAAAACGGAACTTGAACAGGCACGCCATGCGTTGATAGCGGCATAATGTATGACTACTCTGCAAAAGGCATTAAATGTATATTCGATATGCTCCTTGTATGCTTCTGTGCAAGTCATAGGCGATTCCCCCTTTCTCCCACACGGGGCGGCGCATGGTTTCAGCTTTTATTTTTTTCTGTTATAACCTATCATGCTTACTACCATTGAAACTATAAAGAGGACAATTACTGCAATCCCTGCCACAACAGCATAAGAGAGTATGGAACTTGTCATAGCAGAAAATCCAGCCCTGTCTTCAAAATACTTAACAAAATAGAACATGGGAATAACTGTAATAAGCCCCATTGTCTGCGCAGAACGGAAACCAAACCAATAGGTTAATGGCAGACAGATTCCAGTCCATAATAACGGAACAATCAGAGATGCAGCAACAGACACTCCCCAAACAGTAACATTGAAACTCTGAAAAGCAATACTGGGTAAAAGATTAAATATAATGCTTCCCACAATGCTGACTGCTAATGTGCAAATAACAGAAATATATTTGCTTGTTACTACTGAAACCGCATTTACAGGCATTGCTAACTGATATTTTTTCCAACTTGCCTTTTCATCGCTTGCAAAACTCATTATATTCTGCATACCTATTGTCATGGCAAGCATTACAGATGCGAACAGTCCCGCATAAACTCCGGTATTGACCATGAGCAATATAATTGCGCCAACTGCTATCAGAATCAGCTTTTTGTCAATACTCTTAAAGAAGATTATAATATCTTTGTAAACCAAACCTTTCATACTGCACCTCCTTTGATGTAAAAAAGCATAATATCTTCCAGTGTTGCATTATCAACCACAATATCTTTGTATTTGCGCTTTATCGCTTCTTTGTCACGGACAAGGCACTCCACGCTGACATTTGTAATCCTGTGGATAATATAATCATTCGGGGAAATGGAAGCAAACTTTTCCCTCCCGCACTTCACTATCCCAAAATGATAAACAAGGTCGTCTTTTTGTTCCTCAAAAATAATTTTGCCTTGATGAATCAAGATTACATAATCCGCAATCTTTTGTATGTCCGACGTGATGTGAGAGGAAAAGAAAATAGAACATTCCTCGTCTTGTATAAATTCTAAAAATAAATCTAACATTTCATCACGCACAACCGGGTCAAGTCCCGTAGTCGCTTCATCTAAAATCAACAACTTCGGTTTATGTGCCATAGCGCAGATAATGGATACCTTCATTTTCATGCCCTTTGAAAAAGAGCCTATTTGTTTTCTTTCGGGGATTTTGAATTTTTTTAGGTACTGTCTGTAAAGGCTGCTATCCCATGACTTATATACGCCGGACAGTATTTTTTCAATGTCTGACACATTAAATACATCATGGAAATTGCACTCGTCAAAGACAATGCCTATATCTTCCTTGACAGAAGAACTTGTATGTTCCCTACCAAAAATCTGTATTTGCCCATTATCCTTTTTTAATTCATCAAGTATTAGGTTAATGGTCGTACTCTTGCCTGCCCCGTTTTCGCCAATAAAGCCGACAATCCTGCCTTTCGGAACTTGAAATGAAACATGGTCTAACAAAAATTCGTCAAACTGTTTGCATAAATCCCATACTAAAATGTTGTTTTTTTCCATGTCCTCGCCTCCTGTTTATTCTTCGTAAAACAACTTTAAAATATTTGTCATTTGTTCATAGCTGATTCCATGTGCTCTGCCGATTTCCGCAACCTTTTGTAACAATTCCTCTGCTACACGCAACTGTTCTTCTTGGATAAACTCCTTGTTTTGGGCTGCAACAAAACTCCCTTTTCCAGATACAGTTTCTATGAATCCGTCACGGGTCAAATCTTCATAAGCCCTTTGAACAGTAATAACGCTGATATGCAAGTCTTTTGCTAATACCCTCATGGACGGTAACGCTTCACCAGCAGATAAAGTTCCGTTCATAATCAGATTTTTGACCTGCATACATATTTGCTCATAAATAGGCTTATCACTGCTGTTGCTTATGATTATTTCCATTTATTCACTCCTCTCTATGCGTATTGTCTGTAATGTGTGTACTTATTCTATAAGTACAGTATATGCGCTTTTGATGTCATTGTCAATACCCTTTTTATGAAAAGCTGGAGAGTGAGTAAGATTCCGCAGTAGTCGGCATTGTGGGAAAATCCAAAAGTTTTGATTTTTCCATAATGCTTGTTAATACCTAAAACCAAAATCAGAATTTCACGGATTTTACCGTTTTGCACAAACAAAAAAACGCCAGTATCTCCTGACGGTTCGCCCTTTCCAATTTGGTTTATCCTTTCTTTTTTATTGTTGTATTATTTTCTTTGTGCAATGGGCTGTTTTCCCAATCATAGGCTCTGCCCGGATTGGCTGCAGGATATGTTCCTGACCTACTGCCTTAATAGTAAAAACCATTATCTCCCCTTTCTGACTTTGCGTCATCGTGTCGCAAAGTTCAAGCCTAACATACAGCAAAAAGAATAGCTTCCCTGTCTATGCCCCCTGCCGATCCCCGTCTGCTGGCTCCAGTGTTCCCTCTGCAGTTTCCTCACTTCCGTCTACTTCATATAGATCAAATTCCTCCTTCATCCTGATTTTTAATTGGTGTTTCATATACGCCTCCACATCAAAGGCATTCTTCTTGTCATAATCCGATCACTGCTTGTACCGCTTATGCCTGGTAATATCGAACTTGTCACTCAAGAACGGGCGTACCCCACGTAGCTGTAGGATGCACTTATTCCCGTCCACAACGGCAAGCTCATCTCTGCTCATCAATTCTTTTCCTGTTTTTTGATAATTTAATCCATAAGAACGGCTCTGCCCACGGGTATCTGACGTGTTGTAAAGATCTATCGTCTCCTTCCCTAAATTTTCAGAAATCTCCTTTAACGTGGAGCCTTCCTTGCCCCCAAGGAATAACATGGTGTCGCAATTACCTAAAATTGTCTCAGCTGCATCTTTATAGATGGTTTTCAACTGGCTCTGCGACTGTAAAATAATAGACGCTGATATTTCCCGGCTCCTTATCGTTGCGATTAGCTTGTCAAACTTTGGGATCTGCCCGATATTGCTGAACTCATCCAACAACAGCCTTACATGGTAAGGAAGCCTGCCGCCATGCACATCGTCCGCCCTGTCACACAATAAATTAAATAGCTGGGTATACATGATTGCCACAAGGAAATTGAAGGTATCGTCCGTGTCGGAAATGATAATAAACATTGCCGTTCGCTGATCCCCGATCATATCCAGCTCCATTTCATCGTAAAAAGTCAGCTCCCGCAGTTCCGCAATGTCAAATGGCGCTAATCTGGCTCCGCACGAAATAAGTATACTTTTTGAGGTTTTGCCAGTGACGTTTTGTAAAGGACTTTTTAATCATATTCACAAAAACTTTACATTTTAGGACAAAAAAGAACCGGGAACCTGTTTTTAGATTCCCGGCTGCGGTCTTTATTCATGCTCTTGATCCTGTAAGCACAATAGTTGCAAATCTTTTATAACGAATTTATAATTTCTGTTTCACTAAGCGTTTGCTTTAAAACATTCAGTTCTTGTAATTTTTTCTCGTAGATTTCCTCTAGTTCCTCCCTCTTAACTTTTGTATCATCATATTGAAACTGAATATTTTCAGGTAGTTCAATACCTTGTTTCTGATATTTATTTTCAATATCTTCCATGATTTTTCTTCTTCTTAAAATTCTATTTTGAATTATAGCACTTTTATCAATTTGATTTTCATTCATTTTATTGTATGTATTTATAAACCCGTCCATAGAATACATATGAAATTCCTGATTAGTTTCTGTGATAAATTCTTTTCTAAGTTCTATTCTTGGCCCTATCGTCTTACCTTTGGTAATATTCCACCAATCTTCTTTTTGATCATGTGTAACATATACAATACCTACTCCATTCTCCTTCGCATATTTAATTATCTGCTTCCATATAATCAAATCTCCATAGGCATTATTGTCATCTTCCGAATTTTTCTTCTTTTTATCATCTTTGAATCCAGGCGGAATACTCTGTTTATATCTTTTCTCACCTTCTTCTTTTATTACATTTAGTTCTTTATCATCAATCTGTGAACCAACTCTGCTATCAAAAATTGTCAAAATTTTATCCAATATCTCATCTTCATCTGCGTTAACCACTAACAAGTTTCGGTCTTTATTACTATCTAACCATTTAAACAAATACCTCTTTAATTCAGAAACTTCCTCATCGCTGGAAGTCAAACGTAAAGTTTCTACTGCTTTATTTGTGAAGTTTTCCATTTCCTTCTTAAATTGTTCATATCTTTGAACTGTTTCATATATGACCTCACAACGTTTACGCATATACTCATATGCCACTTGGTATGGAATCCATACTCTATCCTTAAAATTTTCAAAAGCAGCTAATAAAGATTTCCTTGTTTTTGCAGAATATCTATACAAATTCAGCAGTACATTAGTATCAAAAACAAAAACTGCCTTTTGCCATAATTCTTGTTTTTCTTTATTTGTTGGTTCTATAAATTCTTTGATCGTATTTTCATATAACAGCCCTATCAATTAATAGCAAGTAATTCTAATCCAATATAATCTTCATTAACATCAATACTTTCAAATTCTTGCTTTTTCCCGAAGCTATTTGTTTTCTTAACGCTCGATTTAGTCCTAAAAAATCTTTATAAATATCAAAAACCGGAAGTAGTTTATCTCTATAATATTTTCGGGATTCCAATCTTGCAATAATAGTTAGCTCTTTTCCTTCATAATCTTCCAACTCATTATAGTCAATTAGCATATCTTCTTGTGATACTTTCCCTATTCCCATCCAGTAATCACAATCACCCCCCAATTCGCAAAATATAGGTATTTTTACTTTTGAATTTTTCAAAACAGAATTTATTAATTCCCGTTGATTATTATCTTCGTAATCTACTTGTGAAACAATCATATCTTTATATTGATCAATAAATGAACCATATCAAATTGTTCAGGTATATAAATTTCACCAGTAACTTTAATGATGGAAGAAATTCTAACATCTTTAATTGAAATGCCTTGATTATCATCAACATAGTCGATAAAATCATCTCTCCTTTGTAGAAGTTTTTCAAAATTGGAGCATTCCAATAAATAGTTGGCTGATATATCTTCAATGTTATCCTTATCAATAACCCTTGTTTCTATATTTTTTCCTAAAATCAATGCCGAATACTGATCAACCTTCTTTTTATTAAAATATATTAAATCTCCAAACATTTATTTTCACCTCAATCTACATTACTTATCCTAAAGGGATATTCTGGTCTGTTTTTATTTTTTTGACCTCTTCAACAGAAAGACCGACAAATTCCGCAATCTTTTCAAGCGTTATTGTCCCATCTTCCAGCATTTTCTTTGCAACATTTATCATTCCTTCTTTTAATGTCTGATTTCTCATATCTTCCATAGCACGGCACATAATCTCGATTCCCTCCTTGCTCTCTTTGAAAAATCTCACCCTGTCCGCCAGTGTCCCATAGTACATATCCGCTGCGTCTGTGCAGGAGAAGTCATGCATTAACTTCCCGATTGGCGTATCGCTGCGGTAAGCACCATTTACATACAGTATGTGCGAACCGTCCTCAAATCTTTCCCCGGTTCCTAAAAAGCACCTCTCAATCGGATAGAGCGGCAGCCCTTTTCCCATTACGTCATTCTCTGTGATAAAGATTACCCACGCTTCCGGCAGTTTGTCGAAGTCCTCGCCTTTCTTCAAAAGGTTTGCGTCCATCATGCTGCTGTTGTACCTTGCCCTTTTTCTCCCGGCTCCTTTGTCGGAGCGCTGTACCTCCACATTCAGTTTTGCCCCTGTGCTGTCCGTAGCCAGGATATCCAGCCTCACCGAACGGTTCAGCAGGTTCTCCACAAATACCTGGGTGCGGACATCCAACACCTTTAAATCCGGCTTTTCCAGCACAATCCGTAATACCAGTTCTATGCTTGCCGTATCTCCCTCAAAACACTTGGTGAGGAAATCATCATCAAGCAGGCGAAAGCCTCTTAGCCTCTGTAAATCTTCCTGATGTTTCTGGTCTATCTGTTCCGTCACTGTCAATCTTCCCACCTGCTTTCCCTTCTGTTTTCGTATCTCCATACTACCATAAACCTCCTGATTTTACAAGCCGGGAGCCAGCGCAGATTCCTTCCGCCTGCGCCTTACAGTTATTTGCCAGCCCCACCCATTTCATCTGGTCGGCTGCTTTCAGTTCCTCGGTCACACCGGCAGCCTTCATCAGCTGCGGCATAAGAATATCCATTCGCTCATTGGCCGCCTCGTCAATCTCCAACAAATGGGGATAGAGTTTTTCCGTCAGGAGCAGGCTGGTATACGGCCCTTTCCGGTGTTCTTTCAGATAACGGAGCCTCATGCGCCCATACTTGCCGATTGGCGTGTCCGGCTGCTCTTTTAATACCAGATTCGGGAGATAGTAATCTCCAACTTTTGTATAAGTCAGTCCATTCATGTGTATGCCTCCTTGTCTTTTCTGTGGTATGCCAGCCGCCTACATAGCGGCTCTGTCTGGCATTGGTGCTTTTTGGGGTTCTTTCTTTGGCAGGCTGCTGGCCGGGATAAACACGCCTTTTTCCATATCCTCGGCACGAATAGCGGCTTTCTTCGCCTCGATTTCAGCCTTTTTCTTTGCCTTGATTTTATCCTCGTACCGTTTTTGTGTCCCGTTGGCCTTGCGCCGGAGATACGCCTGGTGCAGCTTGTCCTTGCGTTCCTCTTTTTTCCGCAGGGCTTCCAGTTCCTCCGGCATGAGGTTCATTTCCCCGAAGTGGGGCGGTATGTACCTACCGACATATAAGGAATACTTTTTAGTGATAAAACTCTGTTTATTCTGTACAAAATGGCTGTAAAAAGAGACATGGTAAACCCTGTGAACTCTGTATAAAGTAAGTAAATATCTAAGAATGAAGGCATTTTTTAATAGCCAAGATACCACTCCTCCAAGCCCACTTTCTTAAATCATTCTGTCAGTCTATTTCCACCAGAATAAATTCATGCCTCATATAGACTGAAAACATCTTTCCCCAATCCAAAAATTAATGTAAAATAGACATATCAACGAACAGAGAGGGAACGCCCATGCCAAAAGACCATGAAAGAAATATTTCCCCTATGCAAGAAGCCAGACAGAAAATCATTCAGGAGAAATACAACACCTTAAAGACTGTCTTAGAGGATATGATACATAATGACGAGCAGATCACCGCTCCCAGAGTATGTGAGCTTTCTGGACTGAGCAAAAGCTATCTCTATCATAATGAAAAAGCAAAAAAGCTATTTGACGAAGCAAAGGCTCTGGCAGAAAAGAAAGCCAGCCGTTCCTATATAAGCTCTTATGACCTCGAACGAACTGATCTGGACATTAATCCTCATATGCGCCATGATGATATGCTCTTACAATACGAGGAAATGAAAAGAAAACTGTATGAAACCTACATGACTTCCTTCCTATTATGTCAAGCCCTAAATGTAAGTTTTTTGCGGCCTTGACGTGTTTTTATACCTCTTAAACAGGAGCCAATGGTGATGGATATCATCGTATCTGGTACTGAATAGTTGATAGATGGGTATGGGGGAATAGAGCGTCCCTTGTTTCT
>CAJTIU010000049.1 GCA_910576335.1 Lachnospiraceae bacterium | reverse complement strand
GATGCTTTTAAAACTATACCCATTTATCAGCTATTCGGTATATGATACAACGATATCCATCACTCCCGGCTCTGTTTTTGAGGTAAATAAAAATCGTCAAAGCCTGTAAAATCAATAAATTTAGGCTTGACAGAATAGGAAGGGAAATATATCATATGAAGAGTTTACAGAAGATTTTGCTGGTATTGTTTTGTCTATTCAGTTTATCAATTGCATCTGGCTGCTGCGCCCTGGCTTGTGATAGTCCTGATAATTATACATGCGAAAGTGCCTTTGGAGGCTCAGCTGAACCGTTTGCAGAAAAAACAGGGTATAGATATAAAATCGAAAATGGGAAGAGGTATAAGAGGCTATGGTCATACACAAAACAACAATGGATATGGCCAGAATGGGTTCTGGCATAAATTTGGGACGGGGTATTTTTAAAAATACCCCGTCCCCAACTGGCTTACGGATGCTTTCCGTATCCGGCCCATCCGACCTGTCCGTCGGCATAGCCCTTTTTGCCATCCATCTTAAGGATGCACCACTGGTGGGTATACTGGTTTGCGTTGGCATGCTTCCATTTATACCCCATATACCCCAAAACCATTCCCAATGCGCGGGTGGCGCCTGCGCAGGAGTATTTTTTGGAGATAAAGACGCCGTATGCCTGGCTGTAATCAGATCCTTCCATTGTATAAGTACATCTCTGGCAGAAGGCGGATACATAGAATGCGGCCTGGCCTACCCGGTCAAGATCTTTGCCTTTTTTGGACACACATTTCGCAACTAATTTCGCAACTCTTTGTGCGTCCTTTGTCTTATTGCCAGTCTTTTTATTTGGAATCTTATGGCAGACACCGTTCCATGCGATGATGTAATTTTTGTACAGGGCGGTTTTAACCATGTACCCATTTTTTTTGTCGAAATAATATCTTTTGTTCTTGATTTTTTTCAGACCTGTCTGCATGACGCCTCGCTTGTTAAAATAATATCTGGCGCCGTCAATGGTTTTCAGTCCGGTTACTTTCACACCTCTCTTGTTGTAATAATACTTTTTTCCTTTTACTGTCCGCCAGCCGGTGGCGGGCTGCTGCTGTTGGTCATTTGAGATGGTGACGGAGCTCTGGGAGGCTTCGGACGTCACTGGTATGCACAGACAAAGGGCGGTGCATAATAAGAAAATAATTGTGTTTTTTAAGAACTTCATAGGATCCCTCGCTTTCTCTCTTTTTATTTCTTCTAGCATAACCCAATAATGTACTGGTATGGTTAGAGTATATCATATATGAGAATTGACTTGTACTTTTTTATGAAAGCAGATATAATAAATTTTTAATTTTAGGTGCTATTGAAGATACGGAACAGATACCAGGCAGGCCCTTTTATCTCTGAAAGGGAAGACCCGGATGGTTGTTATTCCGGTGGAATTATGGAGGGGATTGGATTGTAGACGAAGAGACCTCCTTGGCTGCACCTGCATGGCCGGTATGAAATGAAGCATTGAGGGAAAAAGGAAGTATCAAGTGACAGTGAAGGACGGTTTGCTGTGGAAACAGCAAACCGTTCTCTGGCTAGTTGATTTTCAGTTAAGGAAGTTTTAAGATATTGATTCCCCACCGGCAGTCTCTGGATTTGTCCCATCCTGTGAGGGGATCTCTGCTGGCTGAGTGCTGTCATTGTTCTGAGTCTCTTCTGCAGTTGTCGGACCTGGGTCTTTGGAATCTGCCGGCTGTGCTGCTTCTGCGGAATCTGAGGACTTCTGTTCAGCTTCCTTTGTGCCGGTTTCCGAAGCAGAAGGTGTGCCTGTATAGGTTAATGTCAGCGTAATTTCTGCAGATTTTCCACTTCCATCATTTGCGGTTACAGTGATCTTTACTGTGCCTTCCTGGCCTGCCGGGGTTACGGTACCTGTATTGCTTACTGTGGCGATATTCGTATCGCTGCTTGTCCATGTGAAGGTCTTTCCTGCAAGGGAAGCTTCATTTCCATCTTTATCAATGTTTTTCAGTATAAGCTGCTTTGCATAATCTGAATAGGAGGGACCTCCCCATCCTTGTTTCGGATCTCCATATACGATCGTATCGTCCTGGAGGCCTGACGTTAATGACAGATTTCCAAGTTCTGTCCTTCCGGCTACGGTAATGACAATCTGCTGGTAATAAGACAAAGAGTGTGTACCATTGTCAGTAGCGCGTACATTGAGAACAATCGTATCGCCATTTTTTGCGTCCTCTGGGACAGTGATAGTTGCGGTGTCAGATTCAGCGCCTTTAATGTAAATGCCTTTGTTTGCCTCTGGCTCCTGATAAGTATCTGCCTCAAAATAATGTTCCCAGTTTACAGCCACATAATCACCATCTGGATCCGATGTCTTTGCGTGGAAGGTAAGCTTTTGCCCGGGAGCTGCTTCGAAGTCAAGGCCTTCCGCTATTGTCAGGGATGGCGTATGGTTTGCATCTTCGTATTTTGGTGTAATACACCAGTCTGCACGAGTAGCAAACTGATGCTGGATATCAGCCATGAAGCGCCAGTCAGAGCTTACAGTTTTACTCTGCAGCGGGTCATAGTCTTTTGCCGTCTGATACCAGTTCTGCAGCTTATTCGGACGATTTTCTACCTTTGTGTACCTTCCCGCAAAGCTGCCATATGCCATAAGATTCTCTAAGGATCTCAAACCAGTATTCATAAGTGGGAAGAAGCTTGGGGAATCTCCTTCGGAAAGGAAATCATACCGCTGATATTTTTTACCGCCCCACCAGTTGGTGCTATCTAAAAGATCCTCGTTAGAGCCGAACTGGCTGCCGTCCTCTTCGCCCGGCAGGTAGGTTCCGTCGCCCCAGACTACATATTTGTCAAGTAATGGTCCATGTCCATAATCCAGATTCTCGCGCATCCACGCCCCAGACATCGTACGTTTTGCTTCACTGTCTACGTTGCCTGCAGAATTAGACCAGAAATATCCATAGCTGGTTGCGCTGACTTGAACGAATTTGATTTCCGGCCATTCCACGCCGATATATTCATCATAGGTCTGATCCTGGGTTCCGTATGCGCCGATTACCGTCTTGTCGATAATCTTTTTGCGGATGGCATCCCACTGGTCGGTATTCTTATATTTTTCCTCTATACTCTTAAGTGCGCGTGCAATGGTATTGGGACCGCCCCATGCCATGACATATAAGGTCCTTGGGTCATTGTCCAGGAAAGCTGCCTCAATTAATCTGGAGCCCTCTGTTTCCTCCCTCATATCGCCCTTGAAAGCAATGTTTCCGAGCTTTATTTTGCTGCGGATAAAATCCGGCGTCGGGTATGCAGGGTCATGAGTGCGCAGGTTATCGTATACAGCTGCGTAATCATCTGCTAATTCCATCATCCAGTCCGTTCCCGGCCAGCGATAAGGCTTCTTAGAGGCTTCGTCCGGGCCATTGTCATCGCCGATCCAGTGGTACTTTGAGCTGGTCTGAATGATTCCCTGAATATCAATTTCGTTACTGTAGAGAAGCAGGTGAATCAGAGAGTTCTGGTCATCTACTTCACCATCCTGGGTGATGATTGCCCTTGGCTTGCTATTTGCCGGGTCTCCAGCTGTACGTGTTACAGTAATCTCAATGTTTCCTTTTATGGATTTGTCTGACTTTGATGTTGCTGTAATTGTAACCGGCCCTTCGCTTACGCCTGTTACCTGTCCTTTTTCATTTACAGTTGCAATGGCTTCACTTGAAGAAGACCAGGTAACAGTTTTAACTGTTGCTGTTTCTGGAAGTACTTCTGCCGCTAAAGTTATGCGTTTTCCAGCCTCTACTGTTGTATCGCCTGATACGTTGATACTGGTTGGCTGAGATGCACTTGTTACGGTAATGACAATTTGCTGATAATAGGACAGGGAATGTGTTCCGTTGTCAGTTGCACGTACGTTGATAACCAATGTATCATTTTCTTTTGCATCTTCTGGTACAGTAATGGTTGCCGTATCAGAGTTTGCACCTTTGATATAAATGCCTTTATTTTCTTCCGGCTCCTGGTAAGTATCAGCCTCAAAGTATTGTTCCCAGTTTACACTTACATAGTCACCGTCCGGATCAGATGTCTTTGCGTGGAAGGTAAGCTTTTGTCCGGGTGCTGCCTTAAAGTCAAGGCCTTCTTTTATTGTCAGGGATGGCATATGGTTTGCATCCTCGTATTTTGGTGTAATACACCAGTCCGCACGAGTAGCAAATTGATGCTGGATATCAGCCATAAAGCGCCAGTCAGAGCTTACGGTTTTGTTCTGCAGCGGGTCATAGTCCTTTGCTGTCTGATACCAGTTCTGCAGCTGATTCGGACGATTTGTTACTTTCGTGTACCTTCCTGCATAGCTGCCGTATGCCATAAGGTTCTCTAAGGACCTCAAACCAGTATTCATAAGCGGGAAGAAGCTTGGAGAATCTCCCTCGGAGAGGAAATCATACCGCTGGTACTTGCCGATAAAGCTGCCGCCCCACCAGTCAGTGCTGTCCACAAGGGACTCGTTTGTACCAAACTGGCTGCCTTCTTCTTCGCCTGGCAGATAGGTTCCGTCGCCCCAGACTACATACTTGTCGAGCAGCGGTCCATGTCCATAGTCTAAGTTTTCGCGGATCCATGCACCGGACATGGTGCGTTTTGCTTCGCTGTCTACAGTGCCTGCGCTTCTGGACCAGCCATAGCCATAACTGGTTGCGCTGACCTGAACGAATTTAATTTCCGGCCATTCCACGCCGATATACTCGTCATAGGTCTGATCCTGGGTTCCATACGCCCCGATTACAGTCTTGTCGATAATCTTTTTACGGACGGCATCCCACTGGTCGGTATTCTTATATTTTTCCTCGATGCTCTTAAGTGCGCGTGCAATGGTATTGGGACCGCCCCATGCCATAACATATAAGGTCCTTGGGTCATTGTCCAGGAAGGCTGCCTCGATTAATTTGGATCCTTCGGTTTCTTTCCGCATATCGCCCTTGTAGGCAATGTTTCCGATCTTTATCATGCTGCGGATATAATTTGGCGTCGGGTATGCGCGGTCGTGGGTGCGCAGATTGCCATATACAGCTGCATAATCATCAGCCAGCTCTGTCATCCAGTCTGTCCCCGGCCAGCGGTAGGGCTTTTTAGAAGCTTCATCCGGTCCGTTATCATCGCCGATCCAGTGGAACTGGGAGCTAGTCTGGATAATTCCCTGGATATCAATCTCATTGCCGTAAAGCAGAAGATGAATCATGGAATTCTGGTCGTCTACCTCGCCGTCCTGGGTAATGATGGCTCTTGGTTTGTCTGTATCCACTACCGTCACATGAGCCGTTGCCTTTGCACCGCTTCCGTCTGCAGCCTCAATTGTAATATCTGTACTGCCCTGGGTCAGTGCGGTAATGGTGCCATCCGCGCTTACACTTGCTGCGTAAGGATCAGAGAGTGTGTATTTCAGCTGCCTGTTGGTAGCATTTGACGGTGCAATTGTTGTCTCCAGCTTTTGCTTTGCGCCTGCCTCTAAGGTAATTTCGGTTTTCTTTACGGTTATCTTTGATACCTTTACCTGAGGCGCGGCAGATGCTTTTACAGTAACCTGTACGGTTGTTTTTTTCTTGCTTCCGTCTGTGGTGCTTACTGTAATCGTGGCTGTTCCAGCCTTCTTTGCGGTAATTCTGCCTTTAGAGCTGACGGATGCAACACTTGTATTTGAAGATTTGTACTTCAACTTCTTTATGCTTGCGTTTTTTGGTGTGATCGTTGTCTTGATTGTCCTGGAGCTGCCTGCATCCAGGGTAAGCTTTGCAGAATCTGCCTTCAGCTTTTTAATCAGGCGGGGCTTTTTCACAGTTACCTTGCAAGAAGACTTGATGCTGTTTTTGCCTTTTACACTGGCTGTGACGGTAACGGAGCCTGCCTTGATGCCCTTTACCACCCCTTTGCTGTTTACAGACGCGATCTTCTTGTCAGAGCTCTTCCAGGTTATTTTTGCCGAAGCTGCCTTTGGGGCTTTGGTTACCTTGAGCTTCTTTTTGGTTCCGACATAGATGGTTGCTTTTTTGGTAATGGTAATTTTTTTTATGGTCTTCGAAGCTGCCTCTGCCTGCAGGGTATTCCCTGGGAGGGCAAGAGAAGCACTTACCATAGCTGCGGTTAATATGCCTGCCAGGAATCGTTTTTTTCTCATGATTTTCTCCTTCCTATTATTTGTTGTGTCTTCTTTGCAGTTACATGAATTTTATAATTCGTCATCTGCCTGAAACATTGTGGAAAATGACTTGATTTATAAAAAAGGTTCACGTAAACTAAGACATAAATCCTCTTATGTAAACGAAATATATAAAATGTTTACAGATTTTTGCCTTGCTGATAACGGATATTGAAAACATGTTTTGCAATGTACTACTTGTGTAGTAGTTATCTGCATTGTCATTATAATATTATAACAATCGTTTGTCAATACGTATAAAAAAACGAAATAAAACAATAAAAATCATAAAAAACGCACAAAAATCTTTAGATAAAATAAAAATACAAAAGAAAAATATACATTTATGCTTTTTTTGAGATGATTGGCCAGGGAGAAAGGATTTATTTTATAAAATTAAAACGGATTTGGATTTTAGGAAGCACATAAAAATAAACGTTTAATATTAGAGGTGAAGGAGAAATATGTATAATATAGGCTGAATATGAATTAAATATGAATATTAAACAAATAAAATATGAAAATTAAAAAATAAATTCAATAAAAATAAAGGAATATCAAAATTAAATATATTTTTGTATAAAAATAGAAGCGAATATTTTGATATATGTTTACATGTATGTTTTCTGGATGAAAAGTGACGTGAATAAAAAATAATAGCATACTTAAGTTTTCCTTAACCTCATATTTTCTATTGCACAGAATACTGTTAGACTATGCTGGAATAACCACTTGTCAGGTGACGATAAATTACCACTAAAGATTCTCGCGGAGAGCCTGCAGGGCTGTTGTCTTCCCGAATTGTCTTGCCTTCTGAATTTACAGCAGCATAAAAACGATGCAAGCGTCAAAAGATATTTTTGATGCAGGTTCTCCATTTATTTTAGGCAAAATGGATAAAAGAATGAGAATATATTGTGCAATCTTCTCTCAAATACGGGCTTGTTAATTTATTGTCAATGTGGTATGATATAACGAAAGCGACGGCAAAATGTGACAAACATTTTAACCCATGATCGCGGAAAAGAAAATATATAAAAGGAGAACAAAAACATGAGCTGTAAAGTCACAATTATTGGAGCCGGAAGTGTAGGCGCAACAATTGCGTATACATTGTCTGGTGAGGACATGGCATCAGAGATCGTCATGATCGACATCAACAAAGAAAAAGTAGAAGGCGAAGTCATGGACATTGAGCAGGGAACCTGTTTCAGAGATCCGGTATCCATCATTGCAGGGGACTATGAGGACGCGAAGGATTCAGACATTGTAATCATCACTTCGGGAATCGCCCGTAAGCCGGGTCAGACAAGAATCGAACTGACACAGACAAATGTTAACATTCTGAAGCAGATTACACCGGAGATTGCAAAGGCAGCGCCGAATGCACTTTATATTATCGTAAGCAATCCGGTTGACATTATGACTTATGTATTTACAAAGATCTCAGGAATTCCGGAGAACCAGATCATTGGTTCCGGGACAGTTTTAGATTCCGCACGTCTCCGCTGCGGTCTTTCCGAACATTTTAAAGTTGCACAGAGAAATATCCATGCATACGTATTTGGCGAGCATGGAGACACATCCTTCATTCCGTGGTCAGCAGCAAGGATCGCAGGCGTGAATGTAGATGATTATTTTGATATGATGCCTCATCTTGGAAAAACGGCAGGGAAGCTTGATAAAGAGGCTATGCTTACCTATGTACAGAAATCAGGAGGCAAGATCATTGCAAATAAAGGTGCGACTTTCTATGCAGTAACGAGAGGCGTTTGCCGGCTGTGCAGCATACTCATGTCAGCATCTGAATCTGTAACAACCGTATCTTCTATGATGCACGGTGAATACGGAATTGAGGATGTATGTTTAAGCACGCTTGCACTGGTAGGTCCTAATGGCATTCAGGGCAAGATTCCGATGACCCTTACAGAGGAAGAAGTAGGGAAATTAAAAGCAAGTGCAGACGCGCTGAAATCTGTTATTGCACAAATCGAGCTGTAAAACGGTAATATTTGATACTTGATTTGAAAAAATGGTCATATTAAAATAGAAAGGAAATATGGTAAAATAACGTAACTATTGAGTGGCTTTGTGCAGGGGCGGCCCCGGATGACCGGGGTTATTCAATGCACAGCTGCAAAATTATAAGAAAGGACAGCGAGAACTATGAAGTACAGTTATTATCCGGGATGCACTTTGAGAACAAAGGCGAAGGATCTGGATGCTTATGCAAGAGCCTCAGCAGAAGCTCTTGGCATTGAACTCATCGAAGTCGAAGACTGGCAATGCTGCGGCGGAGTATATCCTCTTGGCTCTGACGAGATTGCCACCAAGCTGTCTTCGGTCCGTGCGCTCAATGCGGCGAAGGAGAAGGATCAGAGCCTGGTGACCATGTGCTCTGCATGTCATCATGTGATCAAACGTGTCAATGATGATATGAAAAATGTAGAGGATATCCGTACAAGAGCCAACAATTATATGGAGCTTGATGAGCCTTATGCAGGTGAGACAGAGGTACTCCATTTTCTGGAGGTTCTTCGTGATAAAGTAGGGTTTGACGAATTAAAGAAAAAAGTGACGAACCCTCTGACCGGAAAGAAGATCGGCGCATACTACGGCTGCCTGCTTCTTCGTCCAAGCAAGCTTTTAAGCTTCGATGACCCGGAGAATCCGAGGATTATCGAGGACTTTATCCGCGCCATCGGCGCAGAGCCGGTCATCTATCCATACCGCAACGAGTGCTGCGGCGGATACATTTCCTTAAAGGAAAAGGAAATGTCAAAAAATATGTGTGAAAAGATTATGGCAAGCGCAGAAGGCTTCGGGGCAGAGATGCTTATTACAGCCTGTCCGCTGTGTCTATATAATCTGAACAAGAGTACAGGCGCGTCTCTTCCGGTTGTTTACTTTACGGAGCTGCTGGCAGAAGCCCTGGGCGTGAAAGATGAAGTGAAAAAGGAGGTGCAGGCATCATGAGTTCTGAAAAAAAACAGGCAGAAATGATTAAGGAAATCAGCGGCGTTAATCCGCTGAAGTGTATGAAGTGCGGCAAATGCTCTGCGACCTGCCCGTCCTATAACGAGATGGATATCAAGCCCCATCAGTTTGTATCCTATGTAATTAATGAAGATATTGAAAGCCTGGTAAATTCAAAGTCCCTTTGGAAATGTCTTTCCTGCTTTGCATGTGTGGAGAGGTGTCCCCGCGATGTAAAGCCCGGGAAGCTGATTGATGCAGCAAGACAGGTTGTCGTGCGTCAGAGGAGCCAGGATTACCTGAAAGCAGACGAGATTCCGGAATTACTGGATCCGGAGCTCCCACAGCAGTTGTTAGTCAGCGCATTCAGAAGATACAGGAGGTGAAACCCAGGTGCAGAGAATAGGTGTATTTGTCTGCCACTGCGGAAGTAATATTGCCGCAACAGTAGACGTAAGTAAAGTAGCAGAGATGGCACTCATGGAGCCGGGCGTTGTCCATGCCGAAGACTACCAGTACATGTGTTCCGAGGCAGGTCAGGCGAAGATTGCGGCAGCGATTCAGGAAAAAGGATTAACAGGGATTGTTGTATGTTCCTGCTCCCCGCGTATGCATGAGACGACCTTTAGAAAGGCGGCAGAGCGTGCGGGCCTGAATCCGTACATGGTTGAGATTGCCAATATCCGTGAGCACTGCTCGTGGATTCATAAGGATATGGAGGAGGCAACCAAAAAGGCTGTGATTCTGATGCGGGCAGCGGTTGCCAAGGTGAATTTAAATACGCCGCTTCAGGCAGGCGAGAGCCGCGTTACAAAGAGGGCGCTTGTGATCGGCGGCGGTATTGCCGGAATTCAGACAGCCCTTGATATTGCAGACGCAGGCTACGAGGTAGATATAGTGGAAAAGACGCCGAGTATCGGCGGAAGGATGTCACAGCTTGATAAGACATTCCCGACACTGGACTGCTCCGCATGTATTCTGACGCCGAAGATGGTGGAGGCGTCCGCCCATGAGAAGATTACCATTTATACATATAGTGAAGTGGAGAAGGTGAGCGGATTTGTAGGTGATTTCACCGTAGACATCCGTAAAAAAGCAAGAAGCGTGGATATGAATAAATGTACCGGGTGCGGCGTGTGCCAGGAAAAATGTCCGTCCAAAAAGGCGCCCAGCGAGTTTAACAGAGGCTTAAATACAAGAAGCGCCATCTACACTCCATTTGCACAGGCAATTCCCAATGTTCCGGTCATTGACCGTGAGGCCTGTATTAAGTTCAAGACCGGAAAATGTGGAATCTGCTCCAAGGTATGCCAGGCAGGAGCCATTGACTATGAGCAGAAGGATGAGATCATTACAGAGAAGTACGGCGCAATTGTAGTTGCAACCGGATTTGATACCATCAATCTTGAAAAATATGACGAGTATGCATACAGCCAGAGCAAGGATGTGATCACATCTCTTGAACTGGAGCGTGTGATGAATGCGGCAGGGCCGACCCACGGACATCTGGAGCGTCTTTCTGATGGAAAAGCTCCGAAGGAGATCGTATTTATCCAGTGTGTGGGAAGCCGCTGTGCAGACGACAGGGGCAAGCCCTACTGTTCTAAGATCTGCTGTATGTACACGGCAAAGCATGCCATGCTCATCCGTGATAAATACCCGGATGTGAATGTTACCGTATTCTATATTGACGTGCGTACGCCGGGCAAGAACTTTGATGAGTTCTACAGAAGAGCGGTAGAGCAGTATGGAGTCAATTATATCAAAGGACAGGTGGGGAAGGTCATCCCTCAGCCTGACGGGAAGCTTCTGGTACAGGGGAGCGACCTTTTGGACAACAGACAGATCCTGAAGGAAGCGGATATGGTAGTTCTGGCAACAGCCATTGAGCCGAACCCGGATGTGAGAAAGATTGCAACCATGCTCACAGCAAGCATTGATACCAATAATTTCCTGACAGAGGCACACGCAAAGCTTCGTCCGGTAGAGTCACCCACAGCAGGTATTTTCCTTTCCGGCGTATGCCAGGGACCAAAGGATATTCCTGAGACAGTGGCACAGGCAGGAGCCGCAGCCGTAAAGGCCATCGGACTTCTTGCAAAGGATAAGCTTATGACCAATCCGTGTACCGCACAGGCGGATATCCTGCTCTGTAATGGATGTTCTACCTGTGAAAATGTATGTCCGTACGGCGCAATTACATATGAGGATAAAGAGGTGAATGACCACGGCATCCGTGAGACGCGCCGGGTAGCAGTTGTAAATAATGCTCTCTGCCAGGGCTGCGGTGCATGTACAGTTGCATGTCCGTCAGGAGCCATGGACCTGCAGGGCTTCTCAAACAGACAGATCTTAGCGGAGGTGGATGCAATATGCCGTTAGAAAATAAAGAATTCAAACCGAAAATTGTAGCGTTCTGCTGTAACTGGTGCAGTTATGCAGGAGCTGACCTGGCAGGAAGCAGCCGTCTGACTTATCCTGCTGACGTAAAGATTATCCGTGTTCCCTGCTCCTGCCGCGTGAATCCCATGTTCATCCTGAGGGCATTTGAAAAGGGAGCGGATGGAGTAATCATGTGTGGATGCCATCCGGGAGACTGCCATTACAGCACCGGAAATTATTATGCGAGAAGACGTATGACCTTATTATTCTCCATGCTTGACTATCTTGGCGTGGAAAACGGGCGTACACGCGTAGAGTGGGTATCTGCGGCAGAGGGTGTGAAATTCTCTGAGACAATGAACAGCTTTGTGGAGAAGATTTATTCTCTTGGCGAAAATGTAAGATTGGGGGATTTAAGATGCAAGAGCTAATTAACCGTGCAAAAGAACTGCTGGCAGACGGAACTGTGGCACGGGTTCTCGGCTGGAAGGCCGGAGACTTGCCTTATAACCTGGAGCCGGCTTACTTTGAGAGCGCAGAGGAGCTTGATGATTTTGTATACAACGGCTTCTGCGGCGCGAATTTAAGCAAATATATGATAGAAGCTTCCAAACTGGAAGGGAAGACCATGGTCTGTTTAAAGCCGTGTGATACCTACAGCTTTAACCAGTTAATCAAGGAGCACCGGGTAGACAGAGAGAAAGCTTACATTGTAGGCGTTGGGTGCAAAGGGAAACTTGATATAGAAAAGATTAAAAAGCAGGGCATCAAGGGTATTGAGAGCATTAAGGGCGCAGAGATTACAGATGACGCAGAGACTCTGACGATTCAGACCCTTTACGGAGAAAAGACATGCGCCTATGCAGACGCTATGCTGGAGAGATGCCATGTCTGCAAAGGCAAGGAGCATATGATCTTTGACGAGCAGATCGGCGAATCAAAGGAGACAAAGGACGCAGAGCGTTTTGCGGAGGTGGAGAGAATCGAGGCTATGAGCCCGGAGAAGAAGTTTGCATATTTCCAGAGTGAATTAAGCAAATGTATCCGCTGCAATGCCTGCAGGAATGCATGTCCGGCCTGCAGCTGCCGGAAATGTGTCTTTGACAGCAACAAGTTTGACAGTTCCCAGAAGGCAAACGTGGACTCCTTTGAAGAAAAGATGTTCCATATCATCCGTGCCTTCCATGTGGCGGGAAGATGTACGGACTGCGGCGAGTGCAGCCGTGTATGTCCCCAGGGAATTCCGCTTCATCTGTTTAACCGTAAGTTTATCAAAGATATTGATGAGCTGTACGGTGAGTACCAGGCCGGAGCAGACACTGATTCAAAAGCACCGCTTACAAACTATACGTTTGAGGACGCGGAACCAAGTATTGTAGGAAAGAGGGGATAATGTATGTATAAGATAGCAAAAGAAAATCTTTCCGCATTATTCCAGAAGATCGCGGAAAGCTTTGAACTGTATCTTCCGGTGAAGACAGCCGGACAGACGAACTTTGCGGCGTGGAATGCGGACGCGGAGGCGGATCTGGACACTTTAAAAACCGTAAAATCAGCAAAAGACGCATTTTTCCCTCAGAGCGAGGGTCTCTATACCGTGAAAAAAGAGGGAAAGAAGATGTCCGTAGAGCCGGAAAGCTTAAAGGAGCAGGACTTTGTCGTATTCGGTATGAAGGCCTGTGACGTGAAGGGTCTGGAGGTTCTTGACAACGTATTCCTGGCCGACCCGGTGGACACCTTTTATGCAGCGAGAAGGGATCACGGAACCATCGTAGCCATGGCCTGCCATGAGCCGGAGGAGACCTGCTTCTGCAAGGTGTTCGGTGTGGACGCGGCGGCTCCGGCATCTGATGTTGCTGTGTGGACCGTGGGGGAAGACCTTTACTGGAAGGCGCAGAGCGAAAAGGGTGAGGCGCTCACAGAGAGGGTAAAGGAGCTTCTTGCTGACGCGGATGCTTCAGGAGAGGCGGAAGTCGAAGCGGAAAAAGAGGCGATACATAAGATTGTGGAGAAACTTCCCTACATGAACCTTTCTTTAGAAGGATGGAACGGAGATGCTCTTTCCGAGAAATTCGATTCTCCGGTATGGGAGGAATTATACAAGCCATGTCTGGCATGCGGCACCTGTACCTTTGTATGTCCCACCTGCCAGTGCTATGACATCAAGGACTACACTGCAGGAACTACTGTTTCCCGTTACAGATGCTGGGATTCCTGTATGTATTCAGACTTTACAATGATGGCACACGGCAACAACCGTACAAGTCAGATGCAGAGATTCCGTCAGAGGTTCATGCACAAGCTTGTGTACTATCCGGCAAATAATGACGGAATGTACTCCTGTGTGGGCTGCGGCCGCTGTGTGGAGAAATGTCCCCAGGCCCTTAACATTGTTAAGGTAATCAAGGCATTTCAGAATCAGGGAGGTGAAAAATAATGGGTGAATGTACATGTCATAAAAACTATACATTAGATACTCTGATTCCAAAGGTAGGCGTAATCACTGACATCCGCCAGGAGACTCCGGATGTCAAGACCTTCCGCGTTAACGCGCCGGAGGGCGGCAAGCTCTTCGAGCACATGCCGGGACAGTGCGCCATGGTCTGTGCGCCGGGAATCAGCGAGGGTATGTTTTCCATTACCTCCTCTCCGACGAACAAGGAGTATCAGGAATTCAGCATTAAACAGTGCGGAATCCTGACAGATTATCTCCACAGCCTGGAGGTGGGTGATGAGATTACAGTCCGCGGGCCATATGGCAATTCCTTCCCGGTAGAGACAGAGCTTAAGGGAAAAAACCTTCTGTTTATCGCAGGCGGTATCGGATTAGCGCCCCTTCGCTCTGTGATCAACTATGTGCTTGATAACCGGGCAAATTATGGAAGGGTGGATATTGTCTACGGCTCCCGTTCCGCAGAAGACCTGGTGCAGCTTAAGGAAATCCAGGAGGTCTGGATGAAGGCAGAGGGAGTGAACGTTTATCTGACCATTGACAGAGAGCAGGAGGGCTGGGACGGACATGTGGGATTTGTTCCCACTTACGTGCAGGAGCTGGGCTTCGACACAGACTGCACTGCACTTGTATGCGGACCTCCGATTATGATTAAATTTGTGCTTTCAGGATTAAAAGAACTCGGATTCACGTCAGAGCAGGTCTATACAACACTGGAGCTCCGCATGAAATGCGGCGTGGGCAAATGCGGCCGCTGCAACATCGGCTCCAAGTATGTGTGCAAAGACGGCCCGGTATTCCGGTATGACGAGATAGACGAACTGCCGAATGAATATTAAAGGTACACCAATTCAGCCATAGAGGATAGATTCCTATGGGGCGTGTATGCTTGCATACAAAGAACCATAGGAAACTATCCGGGAATGGGCGGAACGCCCATTCGGCGAAAAACGCAGCAACGGAACGTTGCGGAGGAGCTGCGGAGCAGCGGTTCCCCGCTTCGCATGGCTGAACGTCCGAGAGAGTAATGAATAAAAAGAAAGGATACGAAAAACATGGAAAATATGGTAAATGTATATTTTAGCGGTAAGCGTTACAGTGTTCCTGCCGACCTCACAATCATGACTGCCATGGAATATGCCGGCTATACATGGAAAAGAGGCTGCGGCTGCCGTCATGGTTTCTGCGGAGCCTGTGCGACCATATACAGAATCAAAGGGCAGAATGAATTAAAAACCTGTCTTGCCTGTCAGACACAGGTAGAGGAAGGCATGTACGTGGCAAGCATCCCCTTCTTCCCAACAGACAAGAGAACCTACGAGATCGAAGACATCAAACCCACCCAGCAGATCATGATGGAGCTCTATCCGGAGATCTACAGCTGTATTGGATGCAACGCCTGCACAAACGCCTGTACGCAAGATCTGAATGTTATGCAGTATATCGCATACGCACAGCGCGGTGAATTCGAGAAATGTGCAGAGGAATCCTTTGACTGTATCGGCTGCGGCTGCTGTACCGTAAGATGTCCGGCAGGAATCTCACATCCCCATGTAGGTGTACTGGCAAGACGTCTTACAGGAAAATATATTGCACCGAAGACAGATCACCTTGCGAACCGTGTAGATGAGGTGAACAGAGGAGAGTATGATGAGCTCATAGAGCAGATCATGCAGAAACCGATTACAGAGATGCAGGAGCTTTACAATACAAGAGAGATTGAGAAATAAGGGAGGGACGTAAATCATGTATACACCATATCCAGAGAATATGATGGAATCCATCAAAAAGGTAGAGGCTACAAGAGCAGAGCGTATGTCAACAGAACCAAGACGTCTGACTGCGGATGAAAAGGACGCCCTCCTTAAGGAATTCCATCCGGATTATAATCCGGACGCTTTTGCAGAAATTAAAGTAGGTCCGAACAAGGGACAGAAAGCGCCGCTTGAGCTGGCTGAGATGATTCACTCCACAAGCCGTCTGGTAAATGACAAGGTAGATATTACAAAGATTGATTATGATGTAGACGTACTTGTAATCGGCGCCGGCGGTGCGGGTTCCTCCTGTGCTATTGAGGCTCACAATGCAGGTGCAAATGTCATGATCGTAACAAAACTTCGGATCGGTGACGCGAATACCATGATGGCGGAAGGCGGTATCCAGGCAGCAGATAAGGAGAATGATTCTCCGGTACAGCATTACCTGGACTGCTTCGGCGGCGGACATTTTGCCGCAAGACCGGAACTGGTAAAACGTCTCGTAATGGAGGCTCCGGATGCGATTAAATGGCTCAATGAACTGGGTGTTATGTTTGATAAGGATGCAGACGGACGCATGGTTACAACCCACGGAGGCGGTACATCAAGAAAGAGAATGCATGCATGCAAGGATTACTCCGGAGCAGAGATCATGCGTACGCTACGTGACGAAGTACTGAACCGTCAGATTCCGGTTGTAGAATTTACATCCGCAGTAGAGATCATCAAGGATGAGAAAGGTCAGGCAGCGGGTGCGGTTCTTCTCAACATGGAGACAGGAGATTACTCTGTTGCAAGAGCAAAGACAGTTGTGATCGCAACAGGCGGTGCAGGAAGAATGCATTACCAGGGATTCCCTACATCCAACCACTACGGAGCAACCGCAGACGGGCTGATCTTAGGATACCGGGCAGGAGTACCTCTCCTTTACCAGGATTCCATTCAGTATCATCCTACAGGTGTTGCTCATCCGGTACAGATTCAGGGAGCACTTGTTACAGAGAAGGTCCGTTCCGTAGGCGCGCAGCTTGTAAATGCCAATGGTGAAGCTTATATTCATCCGTTAGAGACACGAGACGTGAATGCTTCAGGGGTTATCCGTGAGTGCAGGGAAGGACGCGGTGTTGAAGCACCGAGCGGACAGAAGGGTGTATGGCTTGACACGCCTATGATTGAGATCCTTGGAGGAGAAGGAACGATTGAAAAGAGGATCCCGGCCATGTTCCGTATGTATATGAAGTATGGAATTGACATGAGAAAAGTGCCGATCCTGATCTATCCGACACTGCATTATCAGAACGGCGGTCTAGAGATTGACGGAGAAGGATTTACGAAGACAATTCCGAATCTTCTGGCAGCGGGAGAGGCTGCAGGAGGAATCCACGGAAGAAACAGACTGATGGGCAACTCTCTTCTTGACGTGATAGTATTTGGCCGGAACGCGGGCAAGAAGGCAGCGGCAAAGGCAAAAGAGGTAGAACTTGGCGCCATGAATCTTGACCATGTGGCAGATTATGACCAGGAATTAAAAGAAGCATCTATAGCTACAGGGGAAGTATCACCGAAGCTTCTTCCCAAATATGCCCGTCATGAGAGATAATTATAGTCATACTGCGCGTGAAATAAATTTGCCCCGCGAGTACAACAGATGCGCATAGCCGCATAAGGGAATATGCCGCTTTGCGGCTGCGGCAGGTGCATTTTACTTGGGGATTAGTGTCAAGAGATCATGCTTTTTCATGCGGGCATGAAAGGCGTGACCTTTTGACACTTGTATCATGTAATGCTGTACTAGTATAACCTAATTTAAATAACCTTGCGTTTCACTGGTCTTTTTCCCGACAGCACATGTGTAAAAGCCTCAGCGTAGTCCGCGTAGCCTTGCGTTTTTACACATGCACTCTCGAAAAAGCATCCTCAGTGAAACAGAAAGGTATTTAAATTGGATTATACTAGAATTATAAATAAAGGAGATTAGACTATGCGTGAGATAGAAGTAAGCAAGATTACGGATGTCGTAGAAAAGCTTTGTATCGAAGCAAATGAGCATCTTCCCGAGGACGTAAAGTGTGCAATTAAAAATTGCCGCGCGTGTGAGGACGGGGAGATTGCGAAGGGCGTTCTTGACAACATTATTGAAAACTTCGAGATTGCAGATAGCGAGTGCGTACCGATCTGCCAGGACACAGGTATGGCATGTGTATTTTTAGAGATCGGACAGGACGTACATCTGACAGGAGGCAATCTTGCGGACGCTGTAGACGAGGGCGTGCGCCGCGGTTATGACAAGGGCTACCTCAGAAAGTCCGTTGTAAAAGATCCGGTGCGCCGTGGAAATACAGGAGACAATACACCGGCAATGCTCTATACAGAGATTGTTCCGGGCGAGCAGATCAAGATTACGGTAGGCCCCAAGGGATTTGGAAGTGAGAATATGAGCCAGATCCGTATGTTCAAGCCCTCCCACGGGCTGCAGGGAATTAAGGACTTTATCCTTGAGGCGGTAGAGACAGCCGGGCCGAACCCGTGTCCGCCAATGGTAGTGGGCGTAGGAATCGGAGGTACCTTTGACAAAGCGGCTCTTCTTGCCAAGAAAGCGCTGATGAGACCGATTGACACTTCCAACCCAGATCCATTCTATGCAGACCTTGAAAAGGAGATGTTAGAGAAGATTAACAAGCTTGGAATCGGACCGCAGGGATTCGGCGGGAAGACCACAGCGATCGGATTAAATATTGAAACTCTGCCGACCCATATCGCAGGCATGCCGTGTGCAGTCAATATCAACTGCCATGTGACACGCCACAAATCGGAGGTGATCTAAGATGGCAGCAAAGAAGATTACATTACCATTAACAGAAGAACTTGCGAAGACACTGCACGCAGGCGACAGCGTACTTGTGACAGGAACAATCTATACATCCCGCGACGCGGGCCATAAGAGAATGTGCGAAGCCCTGGCGAAGGGAGAGAAGATTCCCTTCGACCCCACAGACGCTACGATCTACTATGTAGGACCGACCCCGGCAAAACCGGGACAGGTCATCGGCTCCGCAGGACCAACCACCAGCGGACGTATGGATGCTTACGCGCCGACCATGATGTCCGTAGGGGCACGCGGCATGATCGGCAAAGGCGCGCGCCTTCCGGAGGTCGTTGACGCGATGAAGAAATATTCCGGAGTATACTTCGGGGCCATCGGCGGTGCAGGCGCACTTCTTGCAAAATGCATCAAGAAGGCAGAACTGATCGCATATGAAGATCTGGGGGCAGAAGCGCTCCGGAAGCTGTATGTAGAGGATATGCCGCTGGTTGTCATCATTGACAGCGAGGGAAATAACCTGTACGAGAGTGGACGCGCTGCTTATCTGAAGGAGCATGAGGCATAGTAGGATACAAGTGTCAAGAGACTATGCGTTTCATGCTTGCATGAAGAAGCAGGATCTCTTGACACCGGGAATACATAAGCACGGAGCAATCCGTGCATCAGAAGCGTCAAAATACTTTTTGGCGCTTACATCATGTTTATAGAAGGGAGTCAAATGACATGGAGTTATTTGGAGGAATATTGGCAGTTAAGGCTGTAGTATTTCTGACATTCTCAATCTTTGCAATCGCTGCCATCGGATATTCCATCGGCAGGATCGAAGTAAAGGGAATTGACCTCGGGACTGCCGGAGTATTTATCGTTGCTCTGGTCTATGGATGCCTGTTATATACAAAGCTGTCAGACAACCTGATGGCAGGAGAAGTGACATTTGCCACAGATGCGCTGAAGATTGTGGAGAACATGGGTCTGGTATTCTTTGTGACCTCAGTCGGATTTATCGCCGGGCCGAATTTTTTCGGGAACTTGAAGCGGAATTTTAAGTCCTATGTTCTGCTTGGCGCAATCATTATCCTTGCGGCAGCAGTAACCTGCGTGTTATGTACCTTTATTGGCGGAAATTTTACAGATCTTGAACACGATCAGTTCAAGGCGATCATGGTTGGAATCCTCTCAGGAGCCCTAACCAGTACGCCGGCATTCTCTGCATCAAAGGCAGCAGTCGGCGCGGATCTGGAGGCTCTCGTATCCGTAGGATACGGGATCGCTTACCTGTTCGGTGTAATCGGGGTAGTCCTGTTCGTACAGATCGTTCCGAAGATCATGAAAGCCGACATGAATGCAGAAGTGGCAAAGATAGCCGCAAAAGAAGGCGGCAGCAGCAAGAAGAAAAACCTGATTCTGACCGAGGTAGATGAGTTCGGATTCATGGCCTTTTCACTGGCAGCCGTGGTCGGAATCCTGGTGGGAAGCATCAGCTACAAGAATTTCTCACTGACCACTACCGGCGGATGCCTTCTGACTGCACTTGTGTTCGGACACTACGGGCACATAGGGAAGATCTCAATCGTGCCGAAGAGTTCTACCCTTAAGATGCTGAGGGAACTGGGACTGATGCTGTTCCTGATCGGAGCAGGAGTATCCGGCGGAGCAAAATTCGTACAATATTTCGAGCCGATCTATTTCCTCTACGGGGCGATCATGACAATCCTCCCGATGATTATCGGATTCATCATTGCAAAGAACGTGTTGAAGCTGCCACTGCTTAATAACCTCGGTTCACTGACCGGAGGCATGACCAGCACGCCGGCACTTGGAACACTGATCAATATGGCAGGGACAGAAGATATCGCATCTGCATACGCAGCAACCTACCCGATTGCGCTGATCGCGGTAGTGCTGGCATCGCAGCTGATTATACTGTTCTGCTAGTTCAATTGGGGACGGGGTATTTTTAAAAATACCCCGTCCCCAATTGAAAATGACCTGTCCCTTTTTGGCTAATCTCTTAGTAGGGAAATTAATTAACCATTTCTATTGACAACTCTATGATTCACAGTAAAAATCTTTGTATTATTTCAGCATATTAGTTATACTTAAAAGTAATATATATTTCTGATAATATATTGGAAAAGGTTGGTTATGGTCAGAGATAATATCTAAATAGATGTAGATGCAAAGGTAAAATGTGTCAGAGCAGATTAGTCGGGTATAGCCAGAATGTACATGTCCCACTTTGCGTTTAATCCGCACCGCATTCAGTCAGAGCAGCCCGTTATGTCTCCTTCATTTGGGAGAAATTTTCCACAAACTGTGACGTAAAGTTGACATAAAGCAACGTTCAGACACGTTCTAGAGAATCCTGGGAATGGTATTCAGATGACGTATGCGAAGAGGGGAAGAAAAGTGGGAGGAAGAATAAGAATCAAGGAAGGAGATGAAGAGTTTGATGGGTAAGAAAATTATTGGTGCGATATTAGTCTCGGCTTGCGTGTTTTCTGCGACGATATCAGCGACAATTGTAGTTCATGCAGTGGGACGGGATGTTAATGTCACTGGGGATGTGTATGAATTTTCAAAGAAGGATTCCTATGGATTTGAAAATTCAGAAGCGACCGGAACTGGGCATGTTGATATCTCTATTGTCGGAGATGTTACTGGTGATGGAGCAAGAAAGGGTATTCCTGCATATGCGGTAAATAAAGAAGAGCCGGTCTCATTCAGCTATGCCTTTGACAGCAAACTGATAGATGCTGCAGATGAAGAATGGCATCTTGTTTCTGATAAGAGCAAAAAGGTGAATGATGTTACTCTAGATGAGGATATCCAAAAGGGTGCAATGGTTCTGCAGATATCTAATGATGGAGAAAAATGGATTACCGTTGATGAGAGTGTAAATGTATTTGCAGGAGAGACAACAGCATCATTTTATGAGCCAACGGAATTAGAACTTTTGAATGGTTGCTATTACAGGGTTATTGTGGCATATGAACTGGGCAAGAAAGGAAAAGATTCTAAAATCCTTTTTGTTACTAAGAAAAATTATGACTATCAGAAGTATGCAGAAGTATTTAAAGCCTATCTTTATGACAAGGATGGCTATACCGATAGCAGTTTGGATAATATAGAGAAGGTAAGACTTGGAAAGCGAATCAGAACGGAGGATGAGGGATACGCTCGTCAAAAAGACATTGATAAAGATGATCCGCACTATGGATGGGATCTGGGAGAATTCTTCATATCAGGCTTTACAAGTAAGAACACAATTGATGGAAAGAAGTATGTGCTGAAAAATGTGGGCGATACGGTTACGCTAGGATTTTATCTAAGTCAGGATATTGATAAACTTAATGGTAAGGATGCTCTTTCTATTTCTCGTGATAAAGATGGATATGACAAGGCATTTGAAATTAGCCAGACTGATTTTGGCAGAGGAACATTAATCGTTCAGTATACTGATGCTGATGGGATAACGCACGATCCGCAGATTTATAACAACTATCTAGAAGCAAATCTATCACCTAAGGCAAATACAGCAGTTAAGCTCTGCGAAGAGGGAGACTATGAGGTTGCCCTTGATTATGAGGTACAGAATGACAACAAGGTTGTATTTGGAAAATCTATTTTTCCGGAGAAGACGCATTATAGAATTGCATTTAGTTTTTCGGTAAGAAACAGTAACTGTATGGTTTATACCTTTGACAGTGTTACTGGCAGTGAACTGAAGAATGGAAATGTGACGGACAATGGATTCAAGATTGATTTGGCAAACTCTCAATATTTGGATGTCGGCGTTAAGAGAGAGATTCTTGAGGATGGAGCAGATGGTCTGACAGAGGATACCAAATTTAACCGCAAGGCAAGAGATGGGGAAATCTATACAGATGACGGTATTTACACCATTACAGTTAAAAATAAAGCTGCAGAGTTGGAGTCTGAAAAGAAAATCTATGTCGGAACCAACAAAATTTTGAAGGCCTATGTGTTGACAGGGCTTCCCATCCCTGAGATTCAGGACAAAGTGGGGCAAGGAGCAACGATTGCCGAAAATGGAACGATTATTGAAACATCTGGAAAAGAAATCGATCAGGATCCGGAGTTGGCAGAGGATGTTGTAACAGACACAGCGGAGATTAATGAGACAGCCGAGGTGGCTGAGCAACCAGAAGAAACGGAAAGTGTAGCAGAAAGCAAGTTCAATAAATCCTTCGACTTTGGGGTTGTGGCAGTAGCAGTTTTAGCAGCTTTTCTATTCTTTTTTGCTGTTATGAAGAAGAAAAAGAAGCCGGTCATCACAGCGACTGATGAGAGCATTGAAGAAAAGTTGGACGCTGAGCTAGAAGGGAAAATTGAGACTGAAATAGAAGATACCCGAGAGGGCAAAGATAGATGAAAAGATTAATCACTTTGTTGTTAAGCTGTGCTCTGGTATTGGTTGGATGTGGGCAGGCTGAGGTCGTGAATTCTTCAGTAAATGCGACGGAACAATCTGCTGTTGAGAAATCTGATGAAAATGAGATTCCTGAAGATGAGGTTGGAGATGATACTGACTATACGTATGAGGTTGCATTTGAAAATCTCAATGATGAGAATTTGTTGAAATATGTCGAAGATGCCGTATATAGTGACATGGTTACTGGGCTGAATAGCGATGAGTACTTTATTGAGAATGTAAATGCTGCTTATATTTCACAGGAATATCTTGACGAAGTTGCATACAATTCGCAGGCAAACATTTATTTTGGATATACCTTGGATGAACTGGAGAATTTGTATACAGATTCAAAATATGTATTTGCACTTGGAGAAGATGGACAGACTGTAGTGCACGCATTTGAGGACTATGATGATACATATGATAAGGTTTTGAGGAATGTTGCAATTGGAACAGGAGTAATTCTTGTTTGTGTAACAGTGTCTGTTGTATCGGGAGGGGCAGGAGCACCGGCAATTAGCATGATCTTTGCTGCATCAGCAAAGACTGGAACAGGAATGGCATTATCGTCAGGTATAATCAGTGGCGCAGCAACCGGAATTGTGACAGGAATTCAGACGGGAGATGTTGATGAAGCTGTAAAGTCAGCTGCTCTTGCCGGAAGTGAGTCATTTAAATGGGGAGCGATTGCAGGGGCAGTTGCAGGAGGAGCAAAAGAGGTAATTGCACTGAAAGGTGCAACATTAAATGGTCTTACCATGAATGAGGCGGCTTCCATCCAAAAAGAGAGTGGCTATCCTATTGAAGTAATCAAACAGTTACATAGAACAGAAGAATATCAGGTGTTGAAAGAAGTGGGACTGAAACCCGCGATGATAAATGGAAAAACTGCGTTGATTCGAGGTGATATTGATCTTGATCTATTGGATGAGTTTGGAAGAAGTAATTTGAAAAGAATGTCTCTGGGATTAGCTCCATTGGATGCAAATGGTATAAGTTTTGAATTGCACCATATCGGACAGGAAGCAGATGCAACACTAGCTATTCTTACGCAGACAGAACATGATAATGCGGCATTGCATGGCTTTAAAGCAATTTCAGAGATTGAAAGAGACGCATTTGCAATTCAAAGAAAAAAATTTTGGAAAACGATGGAAAAGGTTTTGAGTGGAGGAGGGAGCTGATCATGACTGGCTTTACAAAAAAACTGCAAGATCAAGATGATTTTATAAGTAGTAAAAATGGTGCAAAAGCCGTAGCAATTCGTAGAACAGAACAGAAGCTTGGACTTTGTTTTGCGAAGGAATATAAGGATTATACACAGCAATTAGGTATAGCGGTAGCAAATGGACACGAATTCACAGGTGTTGTGGAGATGCCAAGACTCAGTGTTGCTCAGGTAACCGTCGAAGAAAGAAAAAGGAATCCCAATATTCCGGAAAGTCTCTATGTTGTTGAGAGAATGGGAATAGATGGGATCATTATCTGGCAGGATCAGAATGGATGCGTATATATGACCATAAGAGACGGTCAGCCTGAAAAGATTGCACAAAGTTTAGCGGAATATTTGGAAATTTAAAGGGAAACTTTGCTATTATTCTATACTATCTGTTTAGTGGGGGCAGATTTTTGCTAGGATAAGAAGAATTAACTTGTAGACAGCTTTATGATATTGTTCTTCAACATTTTGATGAATTTCACGATTTTTTACTGTTCAGAATCATAAATTAGTGGTATATTATAAGTTGAAAAAGGAGGGCGGAAAAATGGCAAATGTTTTTGATACAGCAAAATATATTCTGGAACAGTTTGGTTCCATGTCAACTATGAAGCTCCAGAAACTGTGCTATTATTCTCAGGCATGGTCACTTGTTTGGGATGATTCTCCTTTATTTGAGGAAGACTTCCAGGCATGGGCGAATGGACCGGTATGTCCGGAACTGTTTTTTAAAACACAGGGTAAGTATTCGGCAAGCGCCATTGATGAGACTGGTGGAGAAGGAGATTTATCTGACAATCAAAAGGATACGATTGGTAAGGTATTAGAGCACTATGGCAGCCACAATGCCCAGTGGCTTAGCCAGTTGACACATATGGAATATCCCTGGATTAAGGCGAGAGAAGGAGTCCCGTCTGGTGCGGGATGTGATAATGTGATCACAAAAGAAAGTATGGCATTATACTATGGCGGGCTCTAAACGGAAAAAAGAGGTAAGACAAAGAGAAGTTCCAAAAGGAAAGGTTATCGCTCAGGGAGGAGATCCTGAGCGATATTATTCAGAAAGTCCTGCATGGACTTTTGCAAATTCGGATCAAGAGATGTGGGCATTCTCGCAGAGCCACATGGGGGATTTGTTTTGGACAGAAATACTCCCAAGATTAAAGGCATTAGAAACCCAGACTTGGAGTGAAATTTTAGTACGAGACAAAAAACAGAATCATTCATTGGATTCGAACGAATTGAACAAGGCAGCAAAGGACAGGCTGGCTTCAAGATTTATAGAGGCAGAGTCATTGATATCATTAAGAATAACTGGTAATCATAGGTTGTATGGATATATGACAGGAAGAGTTTTTAATGTACTTTGGTATGATGATGACCATGGTGATAATAGCACATGTGTTTGCAGATCTCACTTGAAGTATACATAGTAGTGGGGCCAATTGAAGTATAATTCCATCGATGACGCGCGGTTTGCGCTTCTGGAGGGGACGGAGGATGCCATGACCGGGCATCCAATACATATAGAATGGATTGTTACGATAAGTACCCGGATGAAGCAGTTGTTTAAAGAAAAAACGAAAAATTATTGACAATACGCATGATGCGTATTATAATATGGAAAAATAAAAAGAAAGGAGCGATGCCATGAATGAATAAGGAGGTATTGAATGAGATTTAGAGAAATTGAGAATATAATAGAAAAAGATGGCTGGTATCAAGTAAAGCAAAAAGGTTCACACCACCAGTACAAACACCCGACTAAGCCAGGAAAAGTCACAATACCAGAACATGGAGAGGATTTGAACCTCGATACAGTTAAATCAATTATGAAGCAAGCGGGGCTTTAAGCTCCATTTGCTCAATCTTTATAAAAGGAGGCGAATATATTGAAATTAATCTATCCGGCTGTATTTAAGCCTTTTACAGATCAAAGCGGCGGATACGTAGTAGAATTTCCGGACTTGCCCGGTTGTGTAACAGAAGGTAAAAACTTAGAGCAAGCTATTGAAATGGGAATTGACGCGGCTAGTGGTTGGATATTGGGAGAACTTGAAGACGGGGAGCAAATCCCACAAGCTTCCAACTATTCTGAAATAACCGCCGAAAATGGGTGCATGATAAATATGTTATTATTAGACATTGATGCATATGAAGAAAAATATGGTGAAAAAGCTGTAAGAAAAAACCTTACTATTCCTGCATGGCTGAATACTTTTGCTGAAAAAAATAATATCAATTTCTCTAAACTTTTACAAGATGCTTTATTTTCAATGGCACAAGCAAAATAGATGGATATAGGGAGCTACCCTTTATAGGGTAGCTTCTTTTTGAACTTCCCATCGTACCATTACCAGACGGAAACGGAAGAATGAGCCGGTTGCTTACTCTGCTTCTTTTATATAAGAATGGGTATAGCGTTGGTAAATATATAAGTATTGAGAGACAAATTGAGAAAACAAAAGACAGGTATTATGATGCCCTTGAAACTTCGGATATAGGGTGGCATGAGGAAAAAAACGATCCGACACCATTTAAGGGGAGCGGCAAATATCACCGTGAAAACTTTTAATGGAAAAAAAGCGGTCTGCAAAATAATAGTAGACGCGGGATGTAATAATGTGATCACAAAGGAAAGCATGGCATTATATTATGGCGGGCTCTAAGCGGAAAAAAGAGATAAAACAAAGAGAAGTTCCAAAGGGAAAGCTTATCGCTCAGGGTGGAGATCCATGCTTGAAAATTCATTTAAGACTGCCAGTTCCTAACGGAATCATGACGTTTAATGTAAAATTGATTCCGCTCTGTAAATCAAGCACTCCTTCATACCGTTCAACGATTGTCCTGATATTCTGCAGTCCTATCCCGCTCATTGGAATCTGTTTGGAAGACAGGAATCTGCCGCCATGCTGTCTGACCGGCAGATAGGTGCTGTTCGAGATCTCATAAACCCAGTAACCCGGATGGCTCTGTGAGCTCATGCGGATCCACCCGGCAGGATATCCGGCTGCTATTCCTCTCTGACAGGCTTCCATCGCATTATCCAGTGAATTTGCCAGCAGGCAGCAAAGATCCACCGGCGCGATCCTGTCTTCTCCGGGCACGCTCATCTGAATCGAAATATCAATTCCAAGCTGCTTTGCTTGATGGTATTTGGGATTTAACAGGGCATCAGCAAAAATAGAGCCTGTCTGTACAGCAGCCTCTCCTTCTTCTATCCCCGTATTCCATTGTTCCAGATAATGCCTGGCTTCTTCGAAATTTTCATCTGCCATCAGACGGGCAAGACACAGGCTGTGATTTTTCATATCATGCCGGATCTTTATGAACTGCTCATATTGCCCTTTTGAAATTTCGATCTGCTGCTCCAACATCTGATACTGCTGGTTCGCCAGCCGCTCTACCAGCCGCCGTTCCAGCATGAGGATACAATAGACATTCAGCATCTCCCCTCCTATTGCGACCATGCTGCAGGGAATGGCAATCAGATACACATATTCCCTGTCCCAGACAGCCACTCTGGGAAACATCATAGCCGTCATACCGGTTGTAATACAGATAAAGACAACGATACACATAAGATAAATGCCGTCCCGGTCCTCAAAATCACTCTTAAGCAGATAAAGCTTCCGCTTTAAAAGTTCCATCATAAAAATCGGTATAAGACATGATGCCAGATCAACAAGTATCATAATAATGTCAAGACAGTCCTCCTGCCCATTTAAAATCGCGATTGCCTGGAACAGCGGAAAAAATATGCTGCCTGCCACTTCCCGGATTCCATACATCCACAGAGTAAAAAAACCTTTTTTAATTACACTCCCATGAAACAGCAGTGAATTGAGCGCAAAGGAACAGATACACAGGTAGATCATATTTCCCCACACTGTTCCCACAATCTCAAACCGTACATTTATGTTTCCGTAGATCCAGGTTCCCAGATAAAGCCATAGAAAAGTATAGCGAAACTTTGTCCCAAGCATTTCTCTTAAAAAGAGATACTGGTAAAAAGAAAGAACAATCCCCATTCCTGTTACCCAAATCGTTGAAGTAATCAAAAGACATCCCCCCGTTTTTTTAAATAATACATGAATGCCAGGCCAAATGCCTGATACCTGCGTCTGGATAAAGGCACAGCATGTTCATTGTCTAACCATATTTCTTCTTTTTTATAATGCTGCACATGGTCGAAATTCACAATGTAACTCCTGTGGCAGCGGAAAAATGTATCCGGCAGCGCAGGCTCCAATTCATCTAATTTCCCATAAAAGGGGAAGGACTCTTCCTTCTTATGCAGATAAATTTTTCTGTTTATTACCTCCAGATATAAGATCTGTTCAAAGGGAACCCGGATCACGGACGTTCCCTGACGGATAGCGATCGCATGTTTATATTCATCCTTAAGAGAAGAACATAACTGCAGGAGTACTGCTTCCAGTTTATTCATATCTACAGGCTTTACCAGATAATGAAATGCCTGAACATCATATGCGTCAATCGCGTACTGCTGATGGCCGGTAATAAAGATGATCTTGCTTTCATCTCCCCTTTCGCGCAATTTCCTTGCTAATTCCAACCCATTTATGGGATTCATGGCAATATCAAGCAGCAGGATGTCAAAAGACTCCCTGGACAGAAGTGCAGCGCCGTTTGTATATGCCTTGGTGTTATATAGAACAGAATGTTTATCCAGTATGGTTTTTACCTGACCTGTCAGTTGTTTTAGGAGAATTGGCTCGTCTTCACAAATCGCAATTCGAATCATTTCTGCACCACTCCTTCCTTCTTTTGCTATTATATATTATAGGGAAAGAAGGAAAGAGATACAAGAGTAACCTGTAGGTAAATAACCTATAGTTCCTTAGCAAAAACCTTTGTAATATTTCAGTATATTAGTTATACTTAAAAATAATATATACTTCTGATAATATTTGATTATCAGAAGAGTGAAAGGAGAAGGTCGATGAGCAATTTTTCATTTCTTGAAAAACGTTGGAAAGACTTGGCCAAATTAGGAGATCTGTCAGAGAAATATGTTTATTCGGACCCTAATACTTCAATTATCAAACAAGGCATATTATCTGAATTGATGGTAAAGTATATGCTTGCTTATGATGGGATAGAAGAACCAACAGAGGATAATACGCATGCTAACCGTATCAGGATATTAAGGAATAATGATTTATTACCATATGAAATAGATAATACTTTATATGTATTACGTAAAGCACGAAATGATGCTGTTCACGAGGCAATGAATGAAAATAGAAAAGCGTTGAATAATCTTGAGCTTTTATATAAGTTATGCGTCTGGTTCATGCAAATATATGGAGATTATGAGTTCCAACCGCGAGAATATATTCCGCCGATTGATATTGAGATTAGTTTAGAAGAACTGACGAAAGAAAATCAAGAATTGGAATCACATAACAGGACATTGCTTCTTGAAATTAAGAGGATACAGAAGAATGGAAAATCTGATGGAACTCGTAGGGAGAATGCATATAAAAAGGCATTGAACATTCGTTTATCAGAAGCACAGACAAGAGAACTGATAGATGATCAGCTGAGAAAAGTCGGATGGGAGGCCGATACACAGAATATACGATATTCGAAAGGGGCAAGACCTGCAAAGGGAAGGAATCTTGCAATTGCAGAGTGGCCAACGGTTTCTCCTACAGGGAGTGATGGTTACGTTGATTATATGCTGTTTATGGGAGAGAAAATGGTCGGTGTGATAGAGGCAAAGAAGAAGCATACGAATGTCCTGTCTGTGTTGGATGGTCAATGTAAGGAGTACGCCCGTAGAATTAAGGAAGAGCATAGCAAATATGTGCTTAAAACATATGGGGAGTATAAAGTTCCGTTTCTTTTTGCAACGAATGGCAGAGGATATATCAGGCAATATGAAGAAATGTCAGGGATATGGTTCCTTGATGTCAGAGAACAGTTTAACTCGGCAAAAGCATTATCTGGATGGCCAAGTCCCGAGGGGATAGAGCAGGATTTGGAGAAGGATATTACTGAAGCAGACAAACAGCTTGCAGCGACCAGTTACGAGATTTTGCAGGATCCGGACGGATTGGGATTGCGCGATTACCAGATAGAGGCGATTAAGGCGGCAGAAGAGGCAATCGCTGAACATAAAGACAGGATCCTTTTGGCAATGGCAACCGGAACAGGGAAGACGCGAACTGTATTGGGGATGATCTATCGTTTTTTAGTGGCAAAAAGATTCAAAAGGATACTATATCTGGTGGATCGTAATGCCCTTGGCAACCAGACTATGGATACGTTTAAGGATGTTCGGTTAGAAGGCCTGAAATCACTTGACAAGCTATATGATGTAAAAGGTCTGAAGGAAAAGGATTTTGAAAAAGATACGAGGGTTCATATTGCTACGGTGCAAAGCCTGGTTAAGAGGATTCTGTATAATGACTCAGACAGCAGACTGGGAATATCGGATTATGATCTGATCATAGTAGATGAAGCCCACAGGGGGTATTTGCTGGACAAAGAAATGGGAGAGGACGAAATCCTCTGTCGAAATCAAGATGAATTCCGAAGCAAATACAGGGCAGTCATTGATTATTTTAATGCAGTAAAGATTGCGCTTACAGCAACGCCTGCATTACACACAACTGAAATCTTTGGCAGGCCTGTCTTTTCTTATGATTATACGACTGCTGTTATAGACGGTTATCTGGCAGATCATGATGCTCCGCATATCATTAAAACCCAATTAAGTGAAGAAGGAATCACATTTGCGGCGGGCAGTACGGCGCCTATGTATGATCCTGTAACGAATATGGTGACCAATAGTGAAGAACTGGAAGATGATTTAAAATTTGAAATAGAAGACTTTAACCGGAGGGTTGTGAATAAGAACTTTAATAAGACCGTGTTGCATGAAATAGCGAAAAACATTGATCCGAATGAAGAGGGGAAAACGCTTATTTTTGCAGTTGATGACGCACATGCTGATACGATTACTGGAATTTTGAAAGATTATTATACAGAACAGGGAATTAGCGAAGATGCGGTTATGAAAATTACAGGTTCTATCGAAAATGGAAATCCTGAAAAAATTAAAGAAGCAATCCGTAGATTTAAGAATGAAGATTTTCCCAATATTGTTGTAACGGTAGACTTACTTACAACAGGCATTGATGTGGATAGGATTGTGAATCTGGTGTTTATGAGAAGGATTCGTTCGCGGATTTTGTTTGATCAGATGCTGGGGCGACTGAGGGGCAATCGCCGGAGATATTTGTCGAAAAGCTTCGTAAGATGCCGGTTGACCAGGCCGTAGAGACAGTTACAAAATACAAAAAAGTCTTTTCATATATACGTGGCGTGCCTGTGGAAAGAATGAAATATATCAACACGGCAGTCTCTAAAAGAACTGAAACAGATATTAGGAAATAATAATCCTCTATTCTCTGAAGCCAGTTCAATTGCATCTTACCTAATTCAGGATGCGCCTCCTTTAATTTCTCAATCGCACCATGAATCCTGTCTTCTTTACTGATCAGAGCATCTCCTATACTTCTCTGTCTGATAAAACCCCAATTAGGTCAACTTCTGTGTTTATTTTAATTCCTCACAGAAAAGGATGGCATGGCTATTCGTTGCTTTTGTCAGAAACCTTATGGAAGCATCTTGCGGAGATTGATGAAGAGTGCAATGAGATGATGGACAGGGGGTGTAGATAAAAAACTTTGGTTTTTATCTACGCAGTAAAAAACGGCAAATGCACATTTTTACATTGTGCGTCTGCCGTTTCGTCATTTCATTCTCTTAATGTGGTCTGAAAAAAATGTAACCAC
>CAJTIU010000048.1 GCA_910576335.1 Lachnospiraceae bacterium | reverse complement strand
GGATGGGACACCCCGCATGGTAAACCGTCTCTGCAGCCAGAGCCTTCTGTGTGCAGAGGCAAAAAGGCGGGATCTGGTAGATGCGGACGCAGCCATGCAGGCTATCAACGACTGCGAGCTGGGATAGGGGGTGCAGCATTATGAAGAAAAAAAGACATCGCTTACAGCGGGAGCTTAAGGCCGTCGAAAAAATCTATGCCGGAACACTTGACTGGCTGGAACAGGGAGAACTGTATTCCTGGGCGGAGGCCGGCAACAGCCCCTTCACAAATCCGGAACAGATCATTCATGAGGATGGCACTCCTTTTGACTTTATTGAATGGCACCGCAGTGCGCGGTGGGTCACGGTCACAGAGACTCCGGCAGTGGAAGTGTCTGACAAGGAACGGTTTGATTTCTATACGGACAGAAAGATGGAACAAGGCTCCCTGGAAGAAACCAGAAAGTTCCTCCGGGATGCCCAGAGTTTCCTGGGATGTGAGATCCTGGCCCTCATGGGTTTCTTAAAAGAGAAAGGGCTCTTGTATGAATATCTACGATATAAATATAAAGCTCATGCTTGCCAGATAGAAGAAGAGGAACTGCCATTTTCATAAGATGATACAGAATACTCCTGCGCAATTAATTTGCATGGGAGTATTTTCGTTCTGGTAATGTGCAGAAGCGTTTCCGGATAATGTGGCTGGAGAACTACATCAATTTTATATGGTGCTAAAATAATCTGAAGATTGGCTGCTCTTTTAATCTGGAAAACAACAATAAATAGGACTGATTAAACGAAAATGATTTCCTCGTTCACAATCTCCCTTGCACACGCCCTTATGTTATTCATTCTTCCTGAAATCCAAACTTTTCTGAAAATGGCTTGATAATAGGGGATTCTTGTAGAAAAAAGTTTAGATTTCATTTCACTAAATGCAATTCTCCAATTATAACAAAATGAGAAAAACACTGTTATTTAGCTCTGTTCCAATCAATTTATTTCCATTTTTGATAAGAGAAAGACAAAACAAAATCCAAACTTTTTTATCAGAAAACGCCTTAAATAAAGGATTTACAGAAGAAAGTTTGGATTTCTCAAAAGTTGGGATTTTAGGAAAAATCTAAACTTTTGGATTTTTTGAATCCATTCTAAGGTGTTTTCTTCCTTTAGCCGTTCCATTATGCCCTGCGCTTGTTGTATGTCCTCTATGAGCCTTTCAAAGTGTTCCTGTGCCTGCCTGTCTACATTGGCAAGGTAAGTATTCAGCCTGCCGCTTGTGAGAAGATTGGTATATGTAACCTTGCGGTACTGCTTCAGATAGTCCAGATGCCTCTGTCCCCATGTGCTTATTGGCTGTTCTTCTTCGGCGAGTACAGTCAAGCACGGCATTAAATAATCACTTTCTTTTCGATATGTACCGCCTAACTGTTCAAATAATGATTTTTCCATTTTGTAATTCCTCCAAATAAGATATTTACTCCACATTGTTGTGTCTGCTGCCTTAAACGCAATTTTGGGTTTTATCCTTATCTGGTTTCATTCATGTATATTTTTTTTATATATATAAGGGTTGGAAAAACTTTCATACTTTCTTACACCCTTTAAAACCCTTGCCTGTATTGGGTTTTAAAGCAGGCATTTTTACACTTTCTTACACCCTTTAAAAACTCTCATAAACCAGGCTTTTTCTGTATGCCATTCCTGTACTTTTTTACAAATTTTCTTACAAACTTTCTTACACTTTCTTACAACCCAAGCTGTATGCTCCATAGCGTTTCCTTAATTATATTTTATTGACGTGTCAATTCCAGAAAAAAAGCATGGTTAAAAATGCTGTCATTTTCAACCATGCCTTTTTCTATCTGTATTTTCAGCCTATGCAAATTGTAATAAAAATCAATATGGCTTTTCTGTAACCACATTCTTATTCATAGCACAAGCTGTATTCCTTTGCATCCGGCTCGTCGAACATCTGCTCGTCCAACATGGACTGCAGCCTGGAGCGTATGTACCTGCATCCCAGGCCGCTTTTTTCAGCATCAGAAGCCAGCTTTCTCTTTGTATCCTTATCCACGGTCAATGATACATGGTGCGATTGTTCAATCTTCTGTATGGGCGAGGCTGGGCTTTCCATGATGGCTTCAAAATCTTCCGCACCCAGTGTATTAAGGGCAACTATCTGGTTTATGCGCCCCACAATTTCCCGGCGCACATTGCCGTACTGAATCAAATCTTCTTCACTGCATTCGGCAATCCGGCTTTCTTCCTGTTCCGGTTGGCAAAAGCCGATGCTCCCGGAGGCTTCCGTCCTCTCCTGAAGCATACGCTCAAAGCTGCCGCACAATACAATGGATATGCCGGAGCAGTCAACGGTGATTTTTTTGTTCCGATCGCCTTCATCCACAAAAGTCAGCGTGTCCCCGTCCATGATTTTCAAAAGCTCGTTCTGTATCTTCTGCCCAAAGTCTGTGCCACCGGAGCCAATGGACGGCTCAAACAGCTTGTCCGCTTCGTCAATGACGATAACCAGGCATTCCGCTGTTTCTTTTGTTTCTCCTGTGAAAATATCTTTTATATGGTAACTCCCTTTCCAACCGTCACACGTAAGCTGCGGCCCATTGACAATGCGGATGAAGTTAAATTTCTTCGACAGGGTGCGCCATATCTCGGTTTTGCCGCAGCCTGTGGCCCCTGCCATGACGATGTTTCGGCTGTTGCCGTTTAAATGGTGGTACATAAGCATGGAGGCCGCCCGCTTAGCCGCTTCCTGCCCGTATATGTGCTGGTCCAGATAATCATAGATGCTGTGGGGCGTCCAGCCTGCGTCGCCATCAAACGGTGTTGGCCCATCCACTGGCGAAAAGTCTGAATCATCACATTCACGCTCTTCCGTGTAATAATCAGTCCTTACGGATGCATCCGCCAAAATTCCGGCAATGTCGTCAATTTCCACATCGGAGATATCCGTCTTTGCCAGGGCGTTTAACAGGATTTGTCCAACCGTTTCCGAAGGCTTGTAATGCCAGAACGAAGAAAGCTCTTCTGCATCCGCTTCCTTCCGGTAATACTGGTCATCTGTGAGCTTATCAAATTCCCCGGCGTGCGCACTCACCTTGAAATCATCTACCGGGTTAGACATATTGGCATGCATACCATTCTTGCCTGCCATTCCTATATATACTTTCCAGAATTGCTTTGCCAGTCCGTGTGTCATATGCGTGTTTCTCCTTTATCTGTATGAGCGAAAAACGCTTCCCATCCTGCAGGTGGGAAGCGTCATCTGTTAATTGAACGGCAGCTCATCGTCAATCCCGTCCGGGATGTCCATATATCTGTCATCGTAACTTTCCGCAGCGCCAAAGTCTAGCTGACTATTATCAGCCCTCTTCTCCAGAAACTCCTGCCGTTCCACCACAACGTCCGTCGTGTAGACTTTCTGTCCGTCCCGGTTGGTATAGCTGCCGGTCTGTATGCGTCCTTCAATCGCCACGCGCATTCCTTTGGCAAGGTATTTCTCCGCAAACTCCGCTGTCTTTCCGAACGCGATACACGGCAGGAAATCAGCCTCCTGTCCGCCGTTCTGTTTGTACGGGCGGTTTACGGCAAGAGTGTATCTGGCAATGGCCGTATTGTTGTTATTTGTACCGTAACGCATCTCAACATCGCGGGTGAGTCTTCCGATTAAAATGATTTTATTCATATGCTTTTCTCCTTTTTTTGAATGCCATTAGAAACGGTATCGTGTTTTTCAGCCTGTCTAGGCTGTTTTCTCGAAATTACACCCGGCGCGGCAGCGCTTTATGATTTTTGTTGCAAATGGATTGCCGTAAAGAGACAGCGTTACGGATATGCGGATTTGAATTGCAAAGAATTTTGATATTGACGGGATAGTGTTATTGTTTTTAGAATTTAAAATAGCTGCCCTGTATAGGCAAAAACCTGTAGGACAGCTGTTTTAAGCATTGGAAATTCAATGGGGGTAGACAGCAGGCATTATGCCAGCTGCAACCGCTTTTCCAATTCAAGCACTTGTTCCAAAGTAAGCCCGGAATACACCGCGACTTTTTCCAATGGCAGCCCTCCATCTTCTATCATTCTCATTGCTGATTCCATTTTTTCCTTTTCAATACCCTGCTCAATACCCTGCTCATATTTTTCCTGATAATGCATCTGCAACGTCATATAATCCAACCTCCACTTCTCATTCTTTCTGACAGACTGTACCGCCTTATCCAACTCTCTGGTAAAGTCATCACCCGGCTCTTTGCCGTCAATAAAATCAAGCAGTTTTTTCATTTCCGGGGTAACATCATCCATTGTGCCCTTGGTATTTAGGATAATCTTCGTTGTATCATCTCCAAGCCCTAACTCTAAATTTTGGATGCAGCGGTTTTCAAAGGTATAGATGTGCCTCCCCTCACCAAACAAATCAAAGGTACAGACAAAAATAATAAAACTGCGTTTCAAATCTTTGTAATTGTGCCCTTTTTCCAGAATATTCAAATCTATCATGCCCTGATAGTATCTTGTTCGCTTGGGAATGTTTCTATTCCCCGTGGTCTGCATTTCAATATTGTACACAGTCCCTTTGCCATCCTCCACATAAATATCCAGACGCACGCTTTTTGCATCTGCGGAAATATCTATTGTCTCCTGCGATTTCGGATATTCAATGCGGGATATTTTTATGCCAAGCACCAGTTCCAAAAAGGGCTTGCAAAACTTCGGGTCCCTCATGATAATACTAAACATGAAATCGTCCTTTATCTGCAGTTTCTCAAAAGTTTTTTCCATTCTGTTTCCACCTTTCTTTGGTTTGATTATAACATATCCGCGCATCCGGATAAAGGGCTGTTTTGTATTTGACAGATTTATGCAGCCGCTGCTGGAAGCGGGGCGCATAGCGCTCTCTGCTTCCATTCCGCGACAAACGCTTTGACTTCCGGCGTCATGCCACAGTTTCCTGCACCCCGTACTTGCACGACTTCCTGCCCGCGCACTTCGATTGTGTAAAACGGTTTGCATTCATCGGCGCATCTCCGCAGGAATAATATGATGCATTCCTCCTCGGCTACGCGTTCCACATAACTGCCCACGCAGTGGTGCAGCGCATTTCCCTCGGCAACAATATCATCAGGAGTAGCAGGATACACGATTTTAAGGCCGTCTTTCTCAAAGTCCAGCCGCCCGGAGAGCTGTTGGTATACGGCAGCAAAATCACGTTTGGTCAGTGTGTCTTTCTTCTGTTCGTAGCGGCGGGCCGTCTTATCGTGTGACTTCTGCAGGTCTTTCGGGTACAGGACAAAGCTGTTTTTCATGTTATAGCCCATCCTGCGGCACATATCCAGATAATCCCTGTATTCCGTCACCAAATCCTGCATTTCTTTGTATCGTAATGGGCCGTGAGGCGTTTTCCGTAAACGCAGGAACGCATACTGACTTTTTATGTACCGGATAAACTTGTGTACGGTCATATGCTTTAAGATGGGCGGGATGTTCTGTTTGACCTTATGTTTCAACTGCCAAAGGAACAGCCTCTGTCGGTCTTTCAACCCTGCGTATCCTTGGAATGCTTTCAGCATATCCACGTTTGCATCCAGCTTACGCAGAAATTCCGTATCCTCTGCCGCAATCCGCAGGATGCGGTGCGTCCGGTCCTGCGTTTCGTCCAGACAGTCCGAAGTATGGCGATAAACCATGTCCGACACAATATGATAGAAGCCTGTCTTAACCAGATGCTCCAGCCGTGGATGTTCCAGATATGCGGCGAGGAACGGCAATGCCTGCATCGGTTCGCGGTCATGGTTGTAGAAATCAGCAATGGGACAGTACTGCCAAAGCGTATTTTTGAGCGCAGCCGGAAGGTTTTTGTCAAAGACATGACCGCATGTGTCTGCCTCGAAGCTGTACTGCCACAGGCCGTACCCGCACCGTTCGCCTTTCTTCCAGTTCGTCAGGGTTCCGCTGTTACGCTAGTAATAATAGCATTCAAGGCATACCTTCCCACTTTCATCCTGACGGACAAACTGGCGGGCGTTCTCGTAAATTTGGATTTGGGGTGTGTCGCCCATATATGTGTAACGCGCTTTTATGATGCGTATTACCAGTCCGCCGCTGCCTGTATTCTGTATTACTTGGCAGATGTCCCTGTCTGTCATGCAGTATCCACGGCGGGAGCGTGGCTTCATGACAAGCTCATGCATACAGTGCGGGCAAACTGCTTTGTCCCCCATTTTTACGTTTGACAATCGTATCTCATGGCCACATGCAGAGCATACGCCGGGAACATCCTTTCCGCCACGCTTATAATCATAAAAGAAATACGCAGGCATAACGGATTTGTGTATCCAGCTTTTCAGCCCACGGGGCAGGGCAGGCACGCATTCCATCCGCCTTACAATTTCCTGTTCCCGGATGCGCTGGCGTTCCTGCCTGCGACGCTCCTGTATGCCCGCCTGTGCTTTGAGCAGTGGTTTGAACCCACTGCCGGGACTGCTTTTAAAATACCTGCAGAGACGCGTTTCATCCGCAGCAGAGTAAAAAGCACACTTATCTTGAAAATCCCAGCTGTATCCCAGGTTATCAAACGCCGCTGTACGCCATGCCGTGCCGCCATTTTCCTTCTGGGCTAATGTTATGAAGTCTTCCCTGCTTTGAAAGACTGTATAGCATGGCTGGAAGCTCCCCTGCTCAGCCTGTGTGCGGGAATAGGCATACAGTACCAGTGTTTTGTGATGGCCAATCATCTTTACTGCTGTACGGATGATATAGTCAATCTGCCCTGCATGGAGAAGCCCGCTGCCTTTTTTCATTTTTAAATCAGGGTCTGTAAATCTCCGGCATTCTCTTTTATTTAACATTTAAGACACCCCCGGTAAGCTCATTTGCTGATAATCATTTTTCTTCGGTTCCTGCTTTTTCTCTGTTTCCTTTTTGGCTGTTTTCTTAGACTTTGTACTCCCTTTGGCTTTGGATACAGCATTGACATACGGACGTGGAGTGAACTGCTCTTCTTTTTCTTTGTCTTCTGGAGCATCCATATCATTGAAATAGTCCTCTGACCATTGGTAACACAGACCGTCAGGAACATCGCCGCCATACACGCCGTTTTCAGGCTTCATGTCATTATCTTTCATTTCCTGTTGGAGATAGTCTTTTGCCCTGCGATTGATATACCGGAAACAATGAACCATAGATTTGTTCGGATTCATAGTCTGCCGGGCAAATGCAGGGTCTTTCCTGCATACAGACTGTATATGCTCAGAAACACATTCCTTCATGTTGCGGCGGGTGAGTTTTTCTGTATCTACACGGACACGTTCTGTGGATGCGGATACTATGTCAGCATCGCTCATGCTCTTAATTTTCTCAAGAGCAGCTTCCCTTTCCTGCTTTTTCGCAAGCTGTTTGGCTTCCCACTCTGCCTTGCGTTTTGCCTCAGCTTCTTCATGAGCCTTTCTCTTAGCGTCTTCTAACGCATCCAGAGGCTTTCCTGCTGGGATAGTGCAGTCAGACATATCCATTGTCAGTTCTTTTGCAGGTGGTTCTGATTGTGCCTGTGCAGATGGCAGTTCTTTTGCAGGAGCCTGTGCTTCTGCTTGTGATTTCTTTTCCGGCTCCGGGGATTTATCCTGTCCCGTCTGTACAGTAGGAGCCTTTTTCTCTGGGACAGACTTATGCTGAATGTCAGGCTGCTGTGCCTGGATTGCCGGAGCTTTTGGCTTTACAGGCTGTGACTGGGTTACTGCTGATTTTGCCTGCTGTGACGGAGAAACAGCAGATTTAGGCTGTGAAGTTTTAGTTTTAGGCTGTTGCGGACGGGATGCCGCAGCCGTTCTGGAAACCTGTGTGTTGCGGAATGGCACCGTGAATAAATCCAGTCCAGCCATATTAGTAGAATAGCCCATATAATAAATACCTCCCTTTGTACTGATGTGTTGATTGGTTAAATGAAATCCCGTACAGACATTCCGGGCGCATCCCAGGGATTGCTTGGAGAATAATCACGCTCTGTACAGGATGTATGCTGTATTTCTTCATTGATATATTCAGGCTCCCCCTCGGACTCTGGCCCATCTTCCGGATGTTTCAGCATCTCAATCCATTCATCAAGCTGCTGGTCTGTATAATATTTCTCAGCATCGGCAATCTGTTCTTCCTTGCTCTGGTATCGGTTTACCCGACGGAGCAGAAGGACAGCTTTCAAAATCTTTAATTTCCTTTCCATATGAATCTCCATTCTCTGCCTGTACTCTGGCAGAATATTATTATTAAGGCACCCGCAGCCCCCAAACGGGGGCTATTGATGTCCATAAAGCCTGATATTATGCTGCACTCTCGGACCCAGATACGCCGCCGATGTTAAGCTCTGCATCCAGCTCTGCCAGACGTGCGGACTTAACGCGCAGCTCTTCTTCGTACTGGAACGGCTTATTGATTTCTGATTTAGCCGCTTCCTGCTGCTGGAGCAGGTTAGCCAGAGTTGTTTCATAATCTGCCAGCCGTTCCGGGATTTTATCCAGTGCATTATCAATTCGTATCAGATTGCCGCGTGCATCTGTCCCCAACTCTACATTGTAGGCAATGGCTCCTTTCAGGCTCAGTTTGTGGGTGAATCCGGTGAATTTGACGGATAAGCCAAATCCCCGGTAACTGCCAATGGTTACTTGCTCTTCACTTGTCACATCCTGTATGGCATCCATCAGGGCTGTACCAGCATCCGTCTTGTCTGTATAGGCTGCGCCCAGTATCTCCATTCCGGCGAATCCTTCTGCTGGGCGGGGATGCTGGCTTAATGTCTGTATATCGGCTGTTAAGCCAGCAATAAAGCCTTGCGCTTGTTGAATCTGCTCCGGGAAATGTTTTAACACGTTGTCTTCCAGACGGTATTGTTTGCTCTGGTGGTCGGCTTTCATAATCTTCAAACGCGACACTTCCACGTCCAAATCCATACGTTCTTTAATGCGTGGGTCGCCTGCACACAATGCTTTTATCTCAGCGAATGAGAGCGTAGCTTCGTCCACATCTTCACAGCTTCGTACAGGGGATTTGCTGGTCATAATCTGGGAGATAAACTTCTGCTTATTCTCCACGGTTTGCCAGAGGTACGCATCAAATGTTGCGTTTGTAACGTATCTGAAAACGTGTACTTTTGGGTTCTGGTTGCCCCTGCGTTCGATTCTGCCTTTTCTTTGAATCAGGTCACGGGGGCGCCAGGGGCAATCCAGGTCGTGTAATGCGATAAGCCTGTCCTGTACGTTGGTCCCGGCACCCATCTTCTGAGTAGAACCAATTAAAACACGCACCTGCCCGGAGCGGACTTTTGCGAACAGCTCTTTCTTTTGTATATCCGTTTTTGCACTATGTATAAAAGCAACCTGTTCCGGGGCCATGCCGCCATTGATTAACTTCTTACGGATATCGTCATAGATGTTCGTAAACGGAGCATCTTCCGAACCGTCATTTGGTTTTCCAGATGGCGTCGCAATGTCACAGAACACCAGCTGCGTTAGTTTTTCAGAATCACCTTCTTTCCATATCTTTAAAATATTCGCCACGCATTTATTCACTTTCGTTTCCGGCTCGTCCGGCAGCATGGGGTTAATGATACGCTGGTCAAGCCCCAGCTTCCGCCCGTCTGATGTGATGCGCAACATGTTATCAATATGCGGGTCGATTCCGCCGTGGACTTTCTCTGCGCGTTTGGACAATTCCTTTACCATAGCCTGCTGAAATTCTGTTGGCTCTGATACGATATTATGGCATTCCACTTCCGGCGTGGGCAGGTTAAGCTGGTCTGCGGTCTTGATGTCCGCAATTTCTTTGAACATATTCATTAGTTCCGGCAGGTTGAAGAACTTGGCAAAACGTGTACGTGCCCTGTATCCAGTGCCTTCCGGAGCCAATTCACTACCCCCAGTATTATAGATACATAAATGGATTTTTAATTGATTTCTCCAACAAATTTGTAGAAAATCCTGATATTCTGGACTTTCTCATCGTTGATAGTCTGAGGTTCCGATACCTCAATCTTTTCGATCAGGCGATTTACAATCTCTGTAGTCAGTTCCTTAATCTCGGCACACTCTGCCATCTCATCGGCAAGGCGTTCCGCTTTATCCGCACTGTCCTCCAGATTTTCAGCCATCGCTTTTAACTTTTCGATTTGCTCTGTATAGTCTTTCTTTTCCTGCTCAAAGTGGGCAGACAGCAACCGGAATTGCTGCTCTGATATTATCTGCTTTGACCAGTCCCCATACAGCTTGATGAATTGTTTATCAGATTCTTTTAACTTTTTCTCTAAGACAGCCACTTTATTGTCAATATTTGCCTTGCTGTTTGCAGATGATATGTCCATCTGACCAAGCACTTTCCGCATAAATTTCTCTCGATCCTTTATGACCTTCCCTGCATGGAACTGGATATCAGAAAGTACCAGTTCTTCCAAATCCCCGGCGCTGATGCGGTGCTTACTGCAGAACTTCGCTCCCCTTGCACGGTAAATCCGGCACAGGTAATACGTCTTTTCAAGCAAAGGTCTGTCCGGGTTCCTTCCGTCCGTATGGATTGTCAGATTATTGCCACAATCGGCACATTTTAAAATTCCCCGGAACTTATTATCATAACCAGAAGTACAAGGCTTTACTTTTGTATGCCTGTCAAGAATTTCCTGAACGGTATTCCATGTATGCTCGTCTACTAGGGCTTCATGGTCGCTGGGTATAGTTACACGTTCCTTAATCGGGATATAACCTCTTGACTGCTGTTTAAAATGCTTCCTGTCATACCTCTGTACCCAAAAATAACCTTTATACAGAGGATTCCGGAGTATACGGATGATCGTAGACTGTTTCCAATTATAAATATCATCCTCAGTGATCAAAAACTTCCCGAAAACTTCCTGATTGTAATAAGCTGGCTTCGGAATTTTTTCTTCATAAAGAATTTTCCCGATCTTATTGTTTCCGTAACCTTCCAACGCAAGCTGGAAAATATAGCGAACAGTCGGCGCTGTCTCTTCATCCGCAATCAGATGATTTTTGTCTGCCGGGTCTTTTTTATAACCAAACGGTGCATACGCCCCCATAAATTTCCCCTAACTGGCCCGGATATACCTTCCCGTCTTTACCTTTTTAGAAATATCCCTCGAATAAAATTCGTTCAGGATATTCTTGAACGGAGTAATGTCCATCTCACCGCTGTTTGCGGAATCTACGCCGTCATTGACAGCGATATAGCGGACATGGTGGTTCGGGAAAAATACCTCGATATACGCCCCGCTCTCCAGATAATTCCTGCCGAGCCTTGATAAATCTTTGGTTATGACGCAATCCACATGCCCCGCTTCGATATCCGCAATCATCTGTTGAAAAGATGGCCGGTTAAAAGCTGACGTTAGATAACGATACTTTTGAAAACACTGGAAAATCAAGGTTTTTCGAGCGACGGACAAGCAGGGTATTGTACTAAAAACTGAATACGACGCAGAAGCGGCGTTTCTTACTCTCTACATGGGAGAACAGGAACGCCGCTTTTTTCATGCCCTTTGTTACGCAGTAGGGGCAGAAAAAGCCTTGCTACAAGCGGTTTTGCGGGTGTGTATCTGGCGCGGCAAGGGATTTATACCTTATCCCCCGAAACTGCGCTTCTACTGCGTAACAAATCCAAAGCAAAGGAGCTATGAACTATGGCAGTTTTCAGAGTGGAACGGAACAAGGGCTACACCGTAATGAGCAACCACCACCTACGCAACAAGGAGCTATCCCTAAAGGCAAAGGGGCTTTTATCACAAATGCTGTTACTCCCCGAAGATTGGGACTACACCTTGAAAGGCTTATCCCTTATCAACCGGGAGAAGATAGACGCTATCCGCGAAGCCATTAAGGAGCTTGAACGCGCCGGGTATATCGTCCGGTCAAGGGAGCGCGACGAGAAAGGACGCTTGCGGGGCGCGGACTATGTGATATTCGAGCAGCCGCAGCCGCCTACGCCGGATTTACCTACATTGGAAAATCCAACATTGGATAATCCAACGCAGGAAAAACCAACATTGGAAAAACCTACGTTGGAAAATCCAACGCAATTAAATAAAGATATACAAAGAACTGACTTACCAAAAAAAGAAAAAATAATTACTGATGAACAAAGTACCCATTCCATTCCTATCCTTTCCCCTAACCCCTCTCCTTGCAGAGAAGCGGCTACGCCGCCGGAACGGAAAGGAACGGAAGCGGCAGCACAGAGCGCAGTTGATATATACCGGGAAATCATCAAGGACAATATCGACTACCACATTCTCAAACAGGACATGAAGTTTGACAGTGACAGGCTTGACGAGATTGTAGACCTCATGCTTGAAACCGTATGCACCGCCAGAAAGCGGGTACGGATTGCGGGGGACGACTACCCGGCAGAGCTTGTGAAGTCAAAGTTTATGAAACTGGACGGCGAACATATCCGCTTTGTGCTTGACTGTATGCGGGAGAACACAACCAAAATCCGCAACATTAAGCAATATCTGAAAGCAGCCCTTTTCAACGCCCCGTCCACTATCGGCAATTATTACACTTCCCTTGTCGCCCATGACATGGCAAGCGGCGCACTGTCACCGAAGAAGCCGCAGTACGGCGACCCGGACTATTATTCATTCAAACCGGGCGAAAGCCTGTAAAACAACAAAAGGAGGATTTTATTATGGCACAGAAAATGACAGGAGCATTGGTATTTGACGAGCGCACCGACCGTTACGACATCCGCTTTGACTTAAACAGCTACTACGGGGGCTTGCATTGCGGTGAGTGCTTTGACGTATTCGTGCGGGGCAAGTGGAAGCCGACCCGGATTGAGTACGGCGACAACTGGTATCTTGTGGGTATCAGAGCCGAGGACTTGAACGGGCTGCGGGTGCGTATCTGACCGCCGCCCCATAAAGAAACGCGAAAGGAGGACGCGAGGAATTGCAGGACGAAGTAAACGAAAAGACCATAGCCCTTTACATCAAGACCGGGAAGCTGACCGCCCAGACGCTCCAAAAGGCAATGAAAGCCATACTGTCAAAGGGCAAAAAGCAGCTTGCAAAACCGCCACAGGGCAAGCAGAGCTTAAAGCAGCTTATGAAGCAGAACGCGGGCGTTTCCAACATTGAGATTACCGAGGGCAATATCAAAGCCTTTGAGAGTACGGCGAAAAAGTACGGTATCGACTTTGCGCTGAAAAAGGACGCAACGGAAAGCCCGCCCCGCTATCTGGTTTTTTTCAAGGGGCGGGACGCGGACGTGCTGACCGCCGCCTTTAAGGAGTTTTCCGCAAAGAAGCTGACACAGGAGAAAAAGCCCTCAATCCGAAAGCTGCTCTCTACCCTCAAAGAAGCCGCACAGGGCAGAAACGCGGAACGGGCAAAGGTCAAGAACAAAGACAGGGAGGTATCGCTATGAAGCCGGAAATCAAGAAGCTGCTTATCTTAAATCTCCCGTATCTGCTCTTTGTCTGGCTCTTTGATAAAGTGGGCGCGGCTGTCCGGCTCTCCCCCGGCGCGGACGCAAGCGCAAAGCTGCTACATCTTGGGGACGGTTTTACAGCCGCCTTTTCCAGTATCGCGCCGAGCTTCCACCCGGCAGACTTAGCTTTAGGCATTGCGGGGGCGGTCATTGTCCGGCTGATTATCTACACCAAAGGCAAGAACGCGAAGAAATACCGCCGCGGGACAGAATACGGTTCGGCGCGTTGGGGCGGGGCTGACGACATAAAGCCGTACACCGACCCGGTATTTGAGAACAATATCCCGCTTACGCAGACGGAACGGCTCACCATGAACAGCCGCCCGAAGCAGCCGAAATACGCAAGAAACAAAAATATCCTTGTAATCGGCGGTTCCGGCAGCGGCAAGACCCGGTTCTTTGTGAAACCGTCGCTCATGCAATGTACGTCAAAGGATTTTCCAACGTCGTATATCGTCACTGACCCGAAAGGCACACTGATTTTGGAAACCGGGAAAATGTTGCAGCGGTACAAATACCGTATCAAAGTGCTAAATACGATTAACTTCAAAAAATCCATGAAATACAATCCCTTTGCCTATCTGCGGAGCGAAAAGGACATTTTGAAGTTAGTCAATACCATTATCGCCAACACCAAAGGCGACGGGGAAAAATCCGGCGAGGATTTCTGGGTGAAAGCGGAAAAGCTCTACTACACCGCGCTAATCGGCTATATCTGGTATGAAGCCCCGGAGGACGAGAAGAACTTCACGACGCTGCTTGAAATGATAAATGCGTCGGAAGCCCGCGAGGACGACGAGGACTTCCAGAACCCGGTTGACCTCATGTTTGAACGTCTGGAAGAAAAAGACCCGGAGCATTTTGCAGTCAAGCAGTACAAAAAATACAAACTTGCGGCGGGCAAGACCGCAAAAAGCATACTTATCTCATGCGGCGCGAGGTTAGCCCCATTCGACATTAAGGAGCTGCGGGAGCTTATGGAAACCGACGAAATGGAGCTTGACACCATAGGCGACAGAAAGACAGCCCTTTTCGTGATTATCAGCGACACCGACGACACCTTTAACTTTGTCGTGAGTATTCTCTACACACAGTTATTCAACCTTTTATGCGACAAAGCAGATGATGAATATGGCGGGCGGCTTCCCGTCCATGTTAGGTGCTTACTTGATGAATTTGCGAATATCGGGCAGATACCAAAGTTTGAAAAGCTCATTGCAACGATACGGAGCCGGGAAATATCCGCGTCAATCATCTTGCAGAGCCAGTCACAGCTAAAAGCCATCTACAAGGACAACGCCGATACCATAGTCGGCAACTGCGACACCACGCTTTTTTTGGGCGGCAAGGAGAAAACCACCCTTAAAGAAATATCGGAAATTTTAGGAAAAGAAACGATAGACAGCTTCAACACTTCCGAAACAAGAGGGCGGGAGCTTTCGCATGGGCTGAACTATCAGAAATTGGGAAAGCAGCTTATGACGGAAGATGAAATCGCAGTCATGGACGGAGGGAAATGTATCTTGCAGCTACGCGGGGTGCGCCCGTTCTTTTCGGACAAATTCGACATAACGAAACACCCGAAATACAAGTACCTGTCCGACGCAGACCCGAAGAACGCCTTTGACATGGAAAAACACCTTAAACGCCGCCCCGCCATTGTCAAGCCCGACGAGGTTTTTGACTATTACGAGATTGACGCGGCAGACTTACAGGAGGACGCAGACCATGAGGAAACGTAGCGCAGAGGAAAAACAAAAGCAGCTTGAACGGTTTTTAATGAATGTTGCGGAAGCCACCGACGCTGCATTATGGGAGTATTGGCGGGAAAAGGAAGCGGAACACCGCCGTTTTGCAACGGAGTATGTCACGCGCCGGGGGCTTATCCCGCAACAGTGACAGCATGGCAGACCGCCGGGGGACAGGGGAAGCTACACTTCCCCTACGCTGCCTTGCGGCAGCTACCCCTTTGTGAACTTGCGGGAAGCGAACACCTTGCTACGCAAGCTATTCACTTCCCGCAAGTCTGAAAAAAACGTCCGGCAGCACAGCGGGACACAGAAAGGAGCGATTGAAGCAATCACATCTATCCATACCGGCTACATGATACGCGCCCCCACTTTCCGGCGCAGTACACAGCGGCAGGAGCCGCACCCCTTACAACTGAATACCGCCGCGCCGCAGGACTTACGCAGCGCGGGGACAGCCGCCTTTACCAGAGGGCGGTTTTTTTATGCGGCGGCGACCATACGCTGACCGCCTTTTGTCCGCTTGCCGGACAGCCGCAGACGCGGCAGAAAGGATATATTTATGGCATTTTTCAATAGCGCAGTAGACGTTTTGCAGACCCTTGTTGTAGCACTTGGAGCCGGGCTTGGTATCTGGGGCGTAATCAATCTGATGGAGGGCTACGGCAATGACAATCCGGGCGCGAATGCTCATGTATGGTAAAGAAGCAAGCAACCGAAAACAAGAGATAGACCGCCAGCACCACACTATTCCGAATCAAAGAAACCAAAGACCAAAAGACAAGCATTGTGGTAAAATCTAAACTTTTGGATTTTTCCACGAATGCCTACGACTACGGAATCCCCTTCCAATTACTAATATCTTGACAAAACTAATATGATTTGTTAAAATACAAATCGAAGTAAACAAAAGGAGGTGCTTTATTTTGCCCAAAATAAAAATTGATAAAGAATCGGTTATCAAAGAAGCCGCATATATGGCAAATACGATAGGCATAGAAAACTTATCCTTAAAAACGCTTGCAGCGCAATTAGGTGTTAAGTCCCCATCGCTTTATAACCATATTGACGGGTTTGACGACCTAAAACAGCAGCTTATGCTTTATGGTTGGAAAGAATTAGAGAACAGAATTATTGAAGCCGTAATAGGACTTTCTGGATATGATGCGATTAGAGCTATGTGCTACGCTTTCCATGAATATGCAATAGAGAATCAAGGAGTTTTTAGTACTATGCTTTGGTACAATCAGTTTGAAAATGAACAGATGAACGAAGTGACTTCAAAAATGTTTACAATTTTTTTCAAAGTAACTAAGTCGCTAAATATTTCACAAGATAATTGTGTTCATTTAGTCAGAATGTTTAGGAGTTTTTTAGAGGGCTTTGCATTGCTTGAAAATCATAACGCATTTGGTAATACACAGTTGATAAAAGATAGTTTTGAATTATCAATAACTATTTTAATTGAGGGGACAAAAAAATTAGAGGGGAAATGATAGCGAATGGTATATCAGAATAAATTGAGGGGAACGGTTTTATGAATCGAAAAATCAGACAGATTATTTGTGTAATACTGTCACTAATTTGTGTTGTTTCTATATGGTATAAGCCTGTTTTGGCAAATGAAAAAAGTAGCAATTATAGCGATATTGACAGCCGGTTAAAAAAAGAAATAAAAGAATTGCATATTCCCGGAATGGCGATAGCCATTGTAAACTATAAAGAGGTACTGTTTTCTGAAACTTATGGAAATTGCGATAATTTAGATACGCCTTTTATTATAGGTTCCTTGAGCAAATCATTTACAGCATTAGCTGTTATGCAGCTTGTGGAAGAAGAAAAAGTAGATTTAGACACAAAAATATCTGATTATATTGATACCTCTGCCTATTTTATAAATGCGTCCGACGGAGATAGAATTACTATAAGACAGCTTTTGAATCAGACAAGCGGTTTAGGTACATATCAGCGTTTTGGAAATGCAAAAATAACAGAAAGTTACGGACAACATCAATATGCAAATATCAATTATGGATTGTTAGGAGAAATTATAGAAGCAGTCAGCGCAATTAGCTATTCAGAGTATATGGATAAAAACATTTTCTCTCCACTAAGTATGAGCCATACGGCAGCAACACTTATACAAAGCAAAGAAAACGGATTGATAACAGGGTATCGAAATTATTTTGGACTTCCGATTGCGGGAGAACCGGACTATCCCGATAAATATTCATGGTCTACCGTTCCGGCAGGTTATTTAAGTTCCAGTGTATCAGATATGGCAAAATATCTGCAAATGTATCTAAATGGCGGAATGGGAATCGTCAGTCAAAACAGTTTAAATGCTATGCTTTATGACAATGTATATGTAGATGGTGACAGCCCCTATTATTATGGAATGGGGTGGACTTTGACGGAGGAATATACAGAGCCTGTATTGGGGCATTCCGGACTGGTTGAGAATTATATGTCAAATATGTTTCTATTGCCGGAAAGCGGATTAGGAATCATTTTCCTCATCAATATGAACGATTATCTTGTCACGAACCAACTGGCGGATATTATAAGCAAAAATGTGATATTTGCTCTTTTGGGCAGAGAACAATATGATATATCTGGCAGCCCGTATATTGTAAGACACCTATTGCTGAATGGGGCATATTTAGCGTTGGTTGCAGTGGCGGTATATCCAATAGCAACAATAAGAAAATGGAAAAAAAAGAAACAAACAACGAGACTGATACTCTTTGACATTACAAGGCATGGCATATTGCCACTACTGTTACTCTGTTTGCCCTATATGGTAGGGATTCCATTATGGGTAGTATGGTATTTTGTAAAAGACTTGTTCCTTGTTTTGTTGGTAAATTCAAGTCTGCTTTTGGTTATGGGATTATACAAAATATTATTTGCGGTATTTAAGACATAACAGACTACGTGCGGTTATTGCTCTGAATTATAAAATACAACTGTAAACTATGCAATGCCCTATGTGGGAGAAAGAGGGAATTATTTATGGCTTGCACAGAAGCATACAAGGAGCATATCGAATACACATTTAATGCCTTTTGCAGAGTAGTCATACACTATGCAGCTATCAACGCATGGCGTGACAGGGATAAGCGGCGGCAAAGGGAAATATCCTTTGAATACCTCACCGAAGAAAAGTTTTACCCATTCAGTACAACAGATAAATATTTTATAGACCCTTGTAAGCAATACCCTGTTACGATATGCGGTCAGAGGGTTATCCTTACGAGCGGGGAGCTTGCCGAAGCCCTGTCCTCTCTGCCGGAGAAAAAGAGGGAAATCATCTACCTTTACTTTTTTGGACGTTACACACAGCAGGAAATCGGAGAACTATACGGACGCTGCCGGAGTACGGCGTGGCATCACATACACAGTGCTTTGCAAATGCTGCATGAAGAAATGGAGGTGCTTTTCCATGAGGAATCCTAAACTTGTGCCGTATGAAACGATTGTCCGGGCGACCAGCGGCGAGCCGGAAGCCATTGACGAGGTTTTGCGGCATTACAGCAAGCGAATCCGGCTTGCTTCCCTTGAAAACGGACACGTCAACAAGGACACCGAGGACAATATCAAACGGCGGCTTGTCGCTGCCCTGTTCAAATTCCGTTTTGATGAACGGGAAGTATAAGAAATTGCTTCCATTTTTGGAAAAACGGATATATAATAAAGCAACAACAAATCGGAATCGGTAGACATACCTTGTCGGGTAATAAAATAAGGCATTTCTCGCTTTGTGTCCTGTTTTTTATCGGGCAGTTTTGATAGGATTTTTCTGAAAGGAGGAAAAGCATGAACCAAGAAAAAATCGGAAAATTCTTAAAAGAACTCCGTAAGCAAAAAGGACTTACCCAAGAACAGATTGCAGAAAAATTTAATGTATCAAACAGAACAATATCCCGTTGGGAGAATGGCAACAATATGCCGGACTTAGATATTTTGATTGAAATATCAGATTATTATGAAGTTGACTTACGGGAAATTCTAAACGGAGAAAGGAAAAGCGAGAATATGGATAAAGAAATGAAAGAAACTGTATTGCGGGCAGTGGATTATACAAACGCAGAAGCGGAACGCTACAATAAGCGTGTACGGATATGCAATGGGATAGCAATGCTTTTAGTATTAGCCTACACTATCATTAAAGGAACAAGTCTTTATGATAATCCGACAGTTATGGCTGGACTGGATATTGTACAGGGATTTGCAGTCGGAATGCTTTTGGTGGGTTTGCTATATTCAAGCCGCTATGGTGCGAGGATTAGAGCATTCAAAAAACGACTGATGAAAAGGCAAGAATAAATCGAAGTTTGAAAGGAGTAACAGACATGGAATTTCCTTTTTATGATTCACCCGATACTGCTACGATTATCTGTTGTCATATATTGGAGCGTCAGGCACCTATTCTATATGTATCACATGATGAAGATGACGGAATGTGGCAATTTCTATGCGGGGAAACACACGAAACAGATGAAGCAAAGTTAGTGTCTTTAAAATGGGTTTTTGATTTAGATAACTCTGTTAGTACCTTAAAGGATATGCCTTGCGGTTACTATGCAGAAAGGAAAACCCAAGATGACGATTGGATTATCAGAAAGCGATAACTTCCTAATTGGACAAAATCGCTGCGCCACAGCCATGGCAGGCCATCGCGCAGCGATTTTGTTCAATAGGAATTTTCAAGGCTAAGGAGAATGTATAATGAGTAAAGTGAGTAGACAGTTTCTAATATATACATTTATTATAATGACAATATGTTGGGGAACTTGTATGATTTGTAGCTTCAATAATTTTTCGTTAGAGAAAGACTATTTTTTATTTGTTCCATATTTACTTGGAGGTTACTCGCCAACCATTGCATCCTTTATTGTTTTAAAGAAAAATGACAAGGTAAAGAGTTTTAAGGAATGGATAAAAAATGTGTTTGATTTTAAGCATGGTATAACATCGTATTCACTTGTTGTTATATTGTCTGTTTTATATGTGTTACCTCAATGCATTGTAGCTGGTTATGATAAAGGAGCACCATTATATGCTATGCTAGTTATGGTGCCGCTGATGTTATTGGGAGGAGGACTTGAAGAAGCTGGATGGCGTTATATTCTTCAGTCAGAACTAGAAGAAAAATACCCTTATATTGTAGCTACAATTATAGTATCCGTAATTTGGTGGTTATGGCATTTTCCTTTATTCTATATAAATGGTGTAGGTCAAGAAGGGCATAGCTATATTGCTTTTGGATTTGGAGTATTTGGAATGGCGTTTGCTTTGGCGTGCGTTAGAAAATGTACTAATAGTGTATGGTTATGCGTATTGTTACATTGTATTGTTAATGCTTCTGGTGGAATTTACAAGATTAATGACGGTATACCAGGTAAGGCAGTGATGGCAGGTATTATGACTGCAATTACGTTGCTTATCGTATATTTAAATGATAAAAAGAAGATTTTTAGATAGTTGGAAAAATAGATATTTTATTGTTGCAAAGAACACGACAACTTCCAGTTTGCGGCTTGTCGCTGCCCTGTTCAAGTTTCGCTTTGATAAACAGGAAATGTAACGAGCCTATTTCAATTTGGAGGTAAGTATGGGAAATGAAATTTATACCAGCATAAAAGAAAAACTGAAAGCCAAACCAAAGAAATTGACAGATTTAGACCAGTGGCTTTTTGTAGTAGTTAATACAGCCAAATCAATCATTGACAATACAAGTAAAAATAATTTAGATAATGTGGTGAAGTTATATGACTGCAATAGTACCAGTCAAATTCAGCATGAATTTGATATTATACAAGGTAAATTCGGACGAGAGGGTTTTTCTCAAAGGTACAGTCCTGTTTACATTTATCTTTGCTCATTGGTGGCTAATTTCCCCAATCAAGAGCTGTCAAACAAGGATAAAGAATTGATAATGCAATATAGTACTGTTGAAACTTATTTGCTATATGAAATCTAAAAATATGTACTTGCAGTTTGCCGAACTGAAATTACATAAAAACTGAATAACCGCCGCTATATAGAACGGCACACCAAGACAGGAAATCAAGAAAAGGTTTCCTGTTTTTTTGCGCCCATTTTTGGCATTTTCAGAAATCGCCAGTATTATGCCGTGCAAAGGGGATAGAAAGAAATTCCCTCTCCCGTTTGGCAAATCCGCAAGCTGTCCGTGGAGGGTGGGTGAAAAGAAATTTTCACAAATTTCCGCAAATCACCGTCATTTTTGCCTTTTGCGGTTTTGTAGGTAGTAGGGGGAAAATATCGCCGTTACTTTGGCAAAATCCCCGCTTGCGGCACTAAAGGTATTGAGGGAAGCCCACACAGAGGAAGCCGTCACTTTTTAAGAGTTATACCGAAAAGTATCTTATCCCGATATTTGCAAAACACCCTCTAAATACAAGCCGATTGAAGACACAATTCGGGATAAGATTCTTCCAACCAGATGGATGAAATATATAAAAAATTCGGGATAAGATTTTTTTAGTTCTTTCATATGGAAGCTGTCTCCTCAATAATTAAACCAGCAGGCTACCGCCTGACTATTAAAATGAGGAGGCCACAAACATGGCAAAGGTAATTGATATATCAGAACTTATATCCCTTGTATGCGACAAATTAATCGAATACGGTGTCCAGCCGCATACCGTCTGGTCGGATTATAGCTATAACTACCGGCCCATCTTGCATTTTTTCCAGGAACATGGCTGTTCCCATTATGACGAAGGGCTGCTGATGCAGTACCGACAGGAACAGCAGGAACGTTACGAAAGGGAAGATCTGCTACGGAAGAACTACTTAAATAAAACCAGGGCTGTTTCACGCCTGCAGGAATTTTACAGAAGAGGGGACTTATCCCACGTTGTGGCAGGAGGACACGCAAAAAAGCATATCAATAATGCCAACGAAAGCCTGCTGAGGGAATTTATTGCATGGAGCGGGCCTGCCAATCCCAAGACTCTGTTAGATATGGAATGGGCAGTGCGCAAATATCTTTTCTGGCTTGAAACCCAGGGTGTAGATGACGCCCTTGATGTGAATGCACACAGTTTTTCAGGATTTATGACACTGGCATCCAGAAAGTATGCGGAAGGGAGCCTGCATGACCTCCAGCTTTTCTTAAAAAAGTTCCACCAGTTCCTTAATACAGAGAAAGGCCTGGATATCCCTTATGAATTCGTCCTGTCGCTGCCTGTCATCCGAAAAAAGCGAGTTTTCCATCCGCTTACAAAAGATGAGATACAGCGCACAGTTGCGCAGGTTGACCGGTCAACTGTCATGGGGAAGCGGGATTACGCGATCATTCTCCTGAGCGCAAGGAATGGCCTGCGCGGCAGTGACATCATCCACCTGAAACTGACAGATATTGACTGGAGGGGCGGGGAGATCAGGCTGATCCAGAAGAAAACCGGGAACCCGCTTGTGCTGCCTTTACTGCCGGATGTGGGAGAAGCATTGAAGGAATATATATTGAACGGAAGGCCTGATTCACGTTCTGAGTTTATTTTTCTGCGGGCACTCCACCCATACCTGCCATTCAACAGAACGATGGCGTTGTCGCATCTCTGGTCAGGTTACCAGAAAAAAGCAGGGATAGAACGCTATGCCCATGACGGCAAGGGGTTCCATGCATTAAGGCGCACGCTTGGGAAAGAACTCACGCTTGCAGAAATCCCTATCATGACAACGGCACAGATCCTTGGACACCGGAGTGTGGATTCTTCAAAGCAATATATCTCCCTGGACAGTGCGCATCTAAAGGAATGTGCCCTGGATTTTTCCGGGATTGAAGTGGCAGGGGAGGGATATGGCAATGAATAATAATTATACCAGCTGTTTTGCGGAGTATATCCAGGGGATGATATCGGCGAGGGCTGCCCTTGGATATGAGAAGGAACCGTATGCGGCAGCGCTGCATAGCTTTGACCGGTATTGCTCAGATTCCTATCCAGAGTGTAATGAACTTACGGAACGTCTGGTTATGTCGTGGGTACTGAAAGATAATGACGATACAAAGGGAGTCCGGGGCAGGGCACGCGCCATCCGCCTGCTTGCGCAATACATGAACCTCAGTGGCCAAGAAGCCTATGTCCTCCCTGACAGGTACTTTGGCAATCCCAAGCCAAAGGAAGTGTATATGTTCACAGATGCCGAGCTTTCCAGGCTGTTTTCTGCGATTGACGCATTGCCTGAGAGCAGCAGGGTTCCGCATTCCCATCTTATGCTTCCCGTGATGTTCCGCCTGATCTATACCTGCGGCCTACGCCCACAGGAGGGAAGGGAGCTGCACAGGCGGAATATCAATTTTCAGACGGGTGAAATACTTATTACGAATACCAAAAAGAAAAAAGAGCGGTTTGTTGTTATGTCTGATGACATGTTTGCGCTCTGCAGACGTTACGATAAGATGCGCCAGTTTTTTTATGAAGATAACCGATACTTTTTCCCTGGCTCTGCAGACGGGCCGATAGACGGGGCATGGCTGAACCGTCAGTTCCAGAAATGCTGGAAGTCCGCAAATCCGGATATCCCAAAAGAGAATCTCCCACATGTAAGGATTTACAGCCTCCGGCACAGGTTCGCCTCAGCAAACCTGAACCGCTGGATGGATGGACAGAAAGACCTTACGGCTATGCTCCCGCGGCTCAGGGCTTATATGGGCCATTATACCTTGGCGGAAACAGCGTACTACATCCATCTCCTTCCAGAAAACCTGGTAAAAAACAAGGGGGTTGACTGGGACGCTTTTTCCGGCATTATCCCGGAGGTGGAGCCATGGCAAGACTGAAAGAGAACCTTCTATATATGATGATCCATGATTTCCTGACAGACTACCTGACCAAAAAGAGGAACTGCAGCAGCCATACGGTCAAGGCCTACCGTACAGCGTTGAACCAGCTGCTTGATTTTACAAAAGAGCAAAAACAGATCCGGCTGGTAGACATTACGTTTGACATACTGAATGACGGAATGGCTGAAAAATACCTTGATTTTTTGGAGGAAACTAAAAAATGCAGTATAAAAACCCGGAATTACCGGCTAAACTGTCTGCGGGCTTTTTACAGCTATGCCGCAATGAGGGATGTCTCACTTGTGGTCTATCAGTCCACACTGTTCCAGATCCCGTTTAAGAAAACAGAAAAAGTAGAAACCGTCGATTACCTGAGCAAGGGAGCTGTCCAGGCTTTGCTGGCACAGCCGGACGCCGGCAGCAAAAAAGGAACACGGGATCTGTTTCTTATGTCTCTGATATATGATACAGCAGCCCGGGTCCAGGAGATCATAGATTTAAAAATCTGTGATATACGGCTGGGAGATACGCCGCAGGTAAAGCTGCACGGGAAAGGCAACAAGTCCCGTTCCATCCCCCTTATGAAAGATACGGTTTCCCATTATCATAGGTATATGCGGGTGTTTCATCCCGGCGAGCCAGAGTACTCCCGGAAACAGTTATTTTATACAATACGGAAGAATGTATGCAGCCCAATCTCTGATGACACGGTTAGGGCCTTTATGAATGGATATGCAAAGACTGCCCATGTGGCATTCCCTGAAGTGCCGGAGAAAATCCACCCTCATATTTTCCGGCATAGCCGTGCCATGCATTTATACCAGCATGGAATGGATCTGACAATGGTATCCCAGTGGCTCGGCCATGCAGATATCTCTACGACATTAATCTACGCACATGCAGATACAGAGATGAAGCGTAAAGCTATGGAAGAAGCAACAGGTGACTATTTCCCAAAAGTATCGGCAGAGGAATCACCTTATGATGTCAATGATGATGCTGTCCTGAAACGATTGTATGGGTTGAAATAAAAAAATCTTATCCCGAATTTTTTAGAAGAACATTGACAACAAGCTGGAAAATCTTATCCCGAATTTATATATGAGAAAGCTCAATTTATAAGGCTCTATTAAAGAATTCGGGATAAGATACTTTTCGGTATAACTCTTTATGTCAGAACTGAAATAAAAAGCATTATCCGAGAAGTTTCATTATCAAAGAAATATCCTGAAAAGCACAATTTATCGGCGGTTTCTAAAAAAACTTCTCGGATAATTACTCAACTGTTTAGACCATAGACACAATACGTTCCTTATGTTATTGACAATCATTCTGATAATTACGATAAAGAATACCTTAATTTCTATGCTAGATTTTTTATACCTGCCAAACATTATTCGAGAAGATTTTCTTAGAAGCTGTTAATAAACCGTATTTCTATAAGTTTTCTGAAATAATGAAACTTCTCGGATAATGCCCTAATGATTCTCCATGCTCCACAGACTGCCGATTTAAGAAAAATAAAAAACGGCAAACCCTTTCCTACATGGATTCGCCGTTTTAAGCCTGCCATTGCGCAAACATTCTCCTATGATTCTGTTTTTAAATTCAAAAAGCAGTGAATCTTGTATACTTACTGCTTTCATATATTTCTGCAAAACAATGTTTTATTGTTAGATCTATTCTTTGTCAAAACGGAATTTCATTATACCGTTTATTAACCGTTCCCTTACATAGTTTTCTACATCTACATTCACATAACCATCCATTTTTGAAAAATTTCGGATATATCCACCATAATGTTCTAATACTGTTTCGATTGCTCCCGGATCACCATTGGCAGCTTTTACAATCGCTCCATACGAAATAAAATTCTTTCCCTTCATTCCTGTTTCCCCATTTCTCTTTTTAGCTGCTTCATCACCGTCTGCATCCTGCTCCAAACACTACTATGCGCCTGACCATAATACCCTGCAATTTCCTGGTAAGTATAATGTTTAAAAAAATATAAGAATACAATTTCTTGTTTCTTCCTTTCCAACAAAGATAATGCCTTGGAAAGCCGCTCATTTTCTAAAATTACAGTATGTCCGCAAAGCAACAGTGGATATCTGGCTTCTATTCCATTCTCAAATCCCCCACAACTATATACTGGCATCACTCCTGATTCTACTAAATATTCAAAAGATATTTCCTGCTTCCATCTTTTAGCAACTTTGCTCTTAGCTTCTGCTGACGCATGGCGAATGATGATCTTACATAAGGCATTAAACTCATGCTCAATGCGTTCTTGATATTGTTCAGTGATATTTTCCACAACACATTTCCTCACTTCATCAAAATAATGCCGTCTAAATCTGATAAGAATATATTCACAAAACTGTTGCTGTCCGCTTCTAGTCTATCATGATATCCCCACATTTCGACACAATCGTCAGGCAATCATCTGAGCCTTTTACCTTTCTCTCAAAATATGCTTTCTCATCATTTTCCGATAACTTTCCTCCCAGTTTCTCGGACACTTCTATATCCATCTCTGAATTGGCATAAATTGAAAGCATATCCTGAGATGATGGATTCAGTTCCAAAGAAAAATCCCCATTCTCCGTTTGCATTTGGATATTTTGAGATAATTTCACATTCTCTGCCACAATATCTCCATTAACTAATATAATATTTCCGCCCTCTATTGTCATATCAAAGAGATCTAAATCTCCCTCATCCATGTGAATGTCTACTGGTTTTACATTGAGTCCATGAAGTTCCATATCGCCTTCCCCCATATTTGTCATCAACTTAATTTCCGCATCAGAAGGAACATATAATGTTACAACACTGGTGTAGTCAGTTTTTTTCGTTTTCAAGTTATTGCTAATGCCATCAACAAATACTCCGCTATAATAAGTTGCCGGCTTAGCATTTTTCTCTTCCAGGATAAGAACTCCATCCTGTATATTGACTGTCAAAGGGGGTTCATCGTTTTTGCCACTAATATTGTATTCAAGATAAAAACCATTATCTTCTGATAAACGAACGATAAAATCTACATGGGTTAAATCTGCTCTCACTTCTTCTCCATCATAATCCAACGGTAATTTCTCTTGTTTATATATCTCTGCATTCATTTCAGAAATGATCCCATCATCTTCTAAAATCTCCCTTGGTGCCTGATTAGCAGTGCCTTTTATAGTACACCCAGATATCAAAACAATTGTCAGATAAAAAGCCATTCCTGCCAATAATCTCTTTGATGTTCTCTTCATTACAATCCCTTTCCTTTCACCTTTTCCACTCAATTACCGATTTATATCATCAAAGTAATGTTATCTCAATCTGATACAGATATATTCATATTATTTTTTGAAATTATGCTTTTTGAGCATCCAGAATTGCTCCGAGATATTCTTCCCTGCTCCTTGCTCCCCGATATATCTCATAAGATATTTTCCCATTTTCCAAAAACAAGATACGGTTACAATAGCTTGCAGAAAATGAATCATGTGTAACCATCAAAATAGTTGTCTTAAATTTCTTATTGATTTCTAAAAGCAATTCCATTAAATTTTCTGAATTCTGTGGATCAAGGGCACCTGTCGGTTCATCAGCTAAAATCAATTTAGGATTATTTACGAGCGCTCTGGCACAGGAACATCTCTGCTGCTGTCCGCCGGATACTTGATATGGATATTTGTTTCCAGCTTCCTTGATTCCCAATATATTTATGATTTCTTCCGTTCGTTTTATGATGTCGTTACTTTTTTGTTCATTAAGGATCAGCGGCATATAAATATTTTCCTGCAATGTCATAGTATCTAAGAGATTGAAGTTCTGGAAAATGAAACCTAAATTTTCCTTCCTGAATTCACTTCTAACGTCCTCGCTCATTTTTGTAATATCTTTTCCCTCAAAATATATGTGCCCTGCCGTAGCTGTGTCAATGGTGGCAAGCACATTCAACAAAGATGTTTTACCAGAACCGGATTCCCCCATAATCCCAATAAATTCCCCTTTTGATATTTCAAAGCTGACTCTGTCTACCGCTTTTGTAATGATTCCTGAACTCCCATAATATTTCTCAACATCTTCCACCTTGATATATGCTTCCATCCTATATGTTTCCTTCCTTTCGATGATGAATATTTCTCCTAAAAAATATATCCGTAAGTATAAAGTAAATCATGTACAGCATTAAAATCCATAAGAACGACAAGAACACATATTTTACCCATACCGCACGAAGTCCCGTAGCCAGAATAAAACCTTTGCTTGCATGGTTCGCAATCAGACATCCGGGAATAAGCGCCATACAAAGCGGAATCAGATAATTAACTGCCAACTGTTCATGTATCACCGTATCAATTTTTGTTTGATTCATTCCCAGTTTTTCTAAAAGCAGGTAACGGCGTCTGTTTGATTCCGAAGTGCTGATCAGATGGGATGCAAGGAAAGAAATTGCCACGCATAAAAACACGATACTTACATAGGCAAACGCAAATATAAATGGCACAAGCGTTGCTTTCAATTCTGTTTCCACCTGCTTTTTCAGCAAAATCGGACTGACATATAAAATACTGTGGTTACTGCCCCAATAAAGCCCGTCATTTCCACTGGACGCATCATCTAATTTATCAAACACTGTTCCTGCAGCCTGTTTCTTTATAGATGCCGCAAATACAGAGTAATATGGTGTCATATGATTTGCCGCATCATCCGGGATTACCAAAACATAGTCAGCTCCATTATGTCCATTCTGTTCAAAATCTACAGTACTGATTTCTTTGCAGTGCAATTCTTTTGTATCACATAGCAGCGTCCTGCTTCGGATTTCATTAGTAAGTTCAGGTTCTAACCTTCTTTTAATCTGTAAAATATACTCATCTGCCCGGAGTTTGACAGGCTTCTGGCCAAGCATTTTCCGAAGTATGTTATAGTCGCTCACTTTCATATAAGTATCATATTCATAGTAGACGTCATATCCCTCTTCATCAGCGTCCAGCTTTTCTGCATCGAATGCACCCTCTCCACTGATAAATCGATCCCCAAAATACATCAGATGTGTATAAAGCCATTCATTCATCATACTGACGCCATTTTGATATATCACATATTCATGGGATTCCTGTATTCCAGTTTCACTTTCTAATATATCTTTTTCACGCTGGAATTCAGGTTTGGGGGCTTGATGATATATCATGACATCAAACGGATATTCCGAATCAATCTGGTGGTTCTGATAATCGGTATACATCATGGCAACTGCGCTTCCTGAAATAGAAACAACTAAAAGGGACATAACAAATATGATTATTTTCCGCATAGAATATAGTTCAGATTCTATTGCCCTGCATAAAAATAGCCGGTTTCCTTTCAAAAGCCATTTTTTAGTTCTTTTCCTTTGCTTCTTCTTTCCAGATATTTTTTCATCGGCTTCATTTATCCTCTCCATTTCATTTAACTGACGGATATTCATTTTGGAAAATTGTTTTCTCACTTTAAGCAATGCGGCTAAATAACAAAATAAATATAAAGTTGCTGTCAAACACACCGTTACAAGCTGAAAATCCATTTTAAGCACATATTCCGTCCGGAACATATGGAAAAAAATTACCATCAAAAACTGTTTCAGCAATTCCCCTGCCAGGATTCCAGGTATATATGCCATTCCAACCATAAATACCGTTTCTTTTCGGAAAATCTGAAATACCTCTGTTCCTTTCATGCCAAACAGCATATACAGCCCGAATTCCCTGCTGCGGATTTTCAGCGATTGCCGCATCATATATTGGATCAGCCACGCCGTAATCATAACAATCAGTACAGATGCTATTCCTAAAAACACAGCCAGAACCGATGCCGTTTCGCAGGCTCTCCTGACATCTTCTGAAAAAAACAGAGAATTAAACGCAAACATTAGCGCTGCAATCAATATCATTGTAAAAAAATATACTGGCTCTCTTATAATCGCAGTCTTTACATTTCTCCTGGCCAACTGATTTTTGCTTAACATTTTTATCCTTCCTTTATATCTCTTCCTGATGTAGTCAGTATAACACTGCCCCCTACAGATTACCTATTGATTTTCATTACCTGAATCTTACAATTTTGTCATATATCCGGAAATATGCTGTTCTCCATTTGAAAAGGCAAACTCCCCACATCCATTTGTGATGAATTTGCCTTTTAGAATCAGACGTTTTGTTTTGCCGGAAGCGATAGATAAACAGAAGTATATTCTTTGAACAAAGATTCTGCCCATACTTCCATATCCAGCTTTTGACATAATTTTTTTACCAGATATAAGCCTATTCCCGTAGAACGCTCGTTTTCCCTTCCATTGCTCCCGGTAAACCCCTTCTCAAAAATCCTCGGTAATTCCTCTTCCTTTATCCCTGTCCCATTATCCCATATTTTCAGTATAACTTTTTTGTTCTTTTTTTCAGATGACAGGATAATCTTTGCACCCTCCTTGCGCCGGTATTTTACGGAGTTTAAAAGGATCTGGCTTATAAGAAAGATAAGCCACTTTTCGTCCCCATAAATATAAATATCATCCTCACATTCAAATTCTATTCCGACACAGCTATTCATAATTATAGTACGGTTTCTGTTAATTGCCCTAACTAAGATACGGTGTAAATTCAGCTTCTGAATCAAATAATCTTTATATACCTGTTCTGAACGAGCATAATATAGCGCACGTTCTACGTCATTTTCAATTTTTCCCAATTCTATGTTCAACCCCTTTTTCAAGACGGGATTATTTCCAGCCCTGTTTTCTATCATAAGCTGCATTGAGGTAATCGGCGCTTTTACTTCATGTATCCATTCTTCAATATATTCCTCATACTCCCTTTCTTCATCCTCTATCTTATGAATCTGCTCTATGGCTGAACTTCCCACCAGCCTTAATAATTCCTGATATAATTTGTCCTCGGCACGATAAGAAACGGGCAGAAGCTCAGCGATCAGCCAGGGATGCTCCATACCTTCTACCCGCTCCCGGATTGTTTTGAAATATTCTTTTCTTCTGTACCACTCTATCAGATTCTTTATGAATAGTATGCTGATAATTGTTAAATCAATCAAAAAAATAGAAGCAAAAGTATTACCTACGATATATAAAAATTCAGATAAAATAAATAAAACTACCAGTGTCCCTAATAACCTTGTTACTCTATCCTTACAGTAATCTTTCAGTTTCATACCGTCCCCTCTCTTGCTTTTAACTGATAGCCCATTCCCCTTTTTGTCTGTATCAGATCCTGTACTCCGATATCTTCTAACTTCTGGCGGATTCTTCTGATGTTGACACTCAATGTATTATCATCTACAAAGCTTTCATTATCCCACAAATTATTCATTAAATCTTCTCTTGATATTATTTCATCTTTATGCATAAAAAAATAGGACAGTATATGCATTTCATTTTTGGAAAGTTCAACTTCCTTTTTTTCACACCGCACTGTACCATTAAGCAGATTCAGCTCTATTCCTCCAAAGACAAGCACTTTATTCTGTGATTTTCCAGAAACTCTCCGCAATATTGCGGCTATGTGTGCCAGTAATACTGCAGGACGGTAAGGTTTCTCTATAAAATCGTCGCCACCCGTCATCATACATTCTAATTCTGCGGAAGAGGAACTTTGTGAAGTAATAAAAATAATAGGGACATCCGATATCATCCGTATTTTAGAACACAGAGTAATTCCATCGGCTCCCGGCAGAGCAACATCAAGAAGAAGCAAATCCGGCTGCAGTTTCTGCACATATTCTGGAATGTTAGCAAAATCCTCCGCAACATCTGCACGATATCCGGCATTTTCCAACAATAACTTAAGTTCTCTTTGAACAGATAGATCATCATCTATGATTACAATATAATACATGAAGCATCTCTCCTGACCTTTCATATCTGCTTACCAATTTTTCATTCTTGCGTTTTATTGTACCAAGCCGCTAGCGCGGCGGCTAGCCCAAAGTACATAAAATCACCATTTTTTCAAAAAAGTAGCAGTTTTTGAAAATATGTTGTATTGTTGAGTTATCACACTTAACTATAATCATAATCTCAAGAACTGCTATGCTTAGTTTACCATGGATTTTTAAACTCAACAACTACATCTCTGAAAATTTTTGTCGGCCTCCTC
>CAJTIU010000047.1 GCA_910576335.1 Lachnospiraceae bacterium | reverse complement strand
ATCTTTTCATAAATTTTGTGGCAAAATCCGAAACGTTGTTTCCGTTATCTGTAATCTGTGGTATACTTGACATGGCATAAATCTCCTTGCTGTGTAATTGGTTTTAGCAATTCAATTATACCATATGCAAGCGGTTTGTGCCTTTTTTATGGGTTAAAGTATTGATTTTTCAAGGTTCAACACATCAAAACGGTGTGGGAAGTTTGAGATCATGATTTTTATACCATCCGGCTTCATTCATCACCTGCTTTAAACGAGTTGTGATCAGAAGTGCAATAAACTGTATGAAGATTCTGCCTTCCATAGCTGCCGCTGAATGGATACGCAAACGTTTCATATCAAGATCATTTTTGAGATCATCGAAACATTTCTCAACAGCATCCTTGCTCCGGTACACCTCAAGAGCTTTTGTCGTATCCTTAATGTGATTACTTACAAGCACGAACCAGCCGATATGGTTCCTTTTATGCTTGCTAATGGCTTCCTCATTGTAATCCACCCTGATGCCTCTTATAGGAGTTTTATGGATCAAGAAGAACTTATCATAATAAGAGGCATGCTCCTTTACATGCCTGCCGGCCATAAGTTCTTCATAACAGCAGTGCAGGGTATGGTCAAAATTCCGTTCGTCTGACGCCGCCTTGAAAATATCGTGGTAGATGTGGATATAGAACCGATGCCCTTTCCAATTGGAAGATTCCGTGACCGCATACAGTCCATCCCCAAAGACTGTACAGTAATTATGATGGGAACGGATGCTGTCTCTGTGGTGTTCCACTGCCTTGCAGGCAAAACCGACAGTAAAAGGTACTCCAATCAGGAACTTTTTATGGCTGGCATACATTGCGTCAAGGTTCGGTTCACTATAAAAGCCTTTGTCCATGACAAAATGGCATGTTGGGCTCTCCAGAACGGATATATTAGCTATGCTGTCTTCCAGAGCGTTCACATCTTTAATGCTGCCGGGAATGATCCTGTAATACAGCGGCATATGGGAAGTGACACCAGTGAGCATAAGGAGGTTGATCTGTGGCAGTTTTTCCCCGTCACGGTTGTATCCCCAGCGGACAAAGTCGATCAGTTCGCTATAGGAAGATACACTGGTGATATCCATTGCATAGACATCCTTCTGGCTGTTTACATCAATCCACCTGCTGAAAAAGTCCTGTTGCAGTGTGGGCGTAATCCTTACAAGGAGTTCGCTCACCCGCTGGCTTGCAAGCAGGGAACGGCACGGTGATGGATACATCCGCTGCCACTGGTCAACGTGGCGCAATGCCCCGCCTTCGCTGACAAGGTAATACGCACATGTCAGTATGCATCTCCAGTCATCCGGAAAGACTGTACTGAGCGGTTCCATCAGCCCTATGTCTGAAACCGCTTTATCCAAAAGGGACTGTATGCCGGTATTTTTCACAACACAGCGGCCAGCAGGTTCTTCCGTTTGAGCCCTTTTACGGGCAGCATCGCCTTTCCTGCGGTTGGGAACCACTTCACCTGTTACTGGATCCAGATGCCCAATGCTCTTGCGGATATGTTTGACTTTTTTAGTTTCCTTATCATAAATTGAAGTGTTGCTGTAAACATAGGTTTTACCATTTGGATTTTTGACGTAAACAAGTGATGACATGCCGTTGCTCCTTTAAATATGTGTATAATATTTCTACTTATATTATAAAACTTATACACATATTTGTAAAGAGGGAGCGCCTAAAAACCCCGTATTTTCAATGGATTCATACTATCATACAGTCAATCTGTGTATAATTTTTTCGGGAGATTAGGTTGTATCAGAAAACATCACCAAATGGGTGATATTATTTCATCTTAAAAAAATATCGGAAGGCCGCATAAACAGAGCGATTATAGCATGGAATAATAATTAAGCTTCACGGATTAAGGTATAGCCCATCGTTGAAAGCATCGATTGGTTCCAACACCTAGAAGTTATATCTGTATCGATATAATATCCACGTTGTTTATGACACCTACAAAATGGTTGATATCCTATTATTTTTGCAAAATTATCATTCCCGAAATAAAGGACAGCTTGTGTTCCTAATTCATTTAAATCATCTTCAATAATTGGGCGATACTTATTATTTCCAATATGTTTGCAACACGCAAAGAAAAGAGCAACTTTTACATCATCTGTCACATCAAGAAATTGTGTATCTAATCCGTAGTGTTGAGCAATTACTCCAGCAAGTGGTGCTCCAAAAGGAAATTCAACATACTGCCGAAATAATGTCAAAAAACAGTGAAAACAAATAATTCTCATTTGACCAATAAAAAACTGAATATACTTGTCTTCTTCTCGATAACATCTTGTATTTTGAATAAATCGACCAAGAGAAGAGTAACCAGATGTTACTCCATAATCACAAATTTCTCCTCTATACAATTCTGGAAATAAAATCGAAGCTGGTGCCCCCATATTTCCATAGTAGCACCTTGGTGTTCCATCATCATCGCTTAATGCAAATCCTGAAATATAAGACTCCATTACCCATCCTGCATAATCTTCAAAAATCTTAAAATCATCTGGAATAGGAATGTTATCCCATTCTTCTTTTGTCTTTGCAGCATATTGCTTTCTTCTTGTTTCAGTAGCTCGTTCTATTCTTCTGATTTTTTCATCTCTGTCACTAAGTATTTTTTCTAATAAAGCTGGACAAATATAGTTTCTACCATTTACAGATTTTATACATAATTCGTTTTCATCCATGCTTACCTCCATAATTTGTTGGCATCTTTCAAGTTGAAACTCAGTGTTTGCATTAATTCATTTACTCCAATTTTTAAATTTAGTCTACTTTTCGTTGTTTTATCAGTTTAACCTTGTTTCAATAATATCACAAAACATCTGCTTTTTCAATGATTTTCATCAAATTTCTATTTAATCTACTCAAAATCTATGTAAACGCTGTCTTTGATACAATTCGATTTTGCCTTATACATTTTGATTTTGGCATACTTTTTGATTTTGCCTCCAAGGGGGAGGGTTCAAATTAATTTTTGATATCCTCATCCATTTTTTCATATACAGCTTTCCGTAACGGTCCGACTTCATCACTATATGGGAATGGTGCCGTCTTAAAAAATGCGTTTGTTTTAAACATAGGCAACTTAACTCTATCATACACACTTCGCCTTGATATCTTTTGTAAATATCCAATTTGAGGACTTCCCAAAATCCACTCATCCTTTTCTTCCGTTACTTTTTCTCTTATATTTTTTCTTAGCCATTCCTCTTCGTTTTTTCTATAATAAATTTCAGCATAAGAATTTAGCATAAATAACCGATTTAGTTCTTCCACATCTTTTTCATCATACAGTCTAATTCTTCCCTTATTTCCAAACTGATTTTTGTATACAATATCATCAAATAAACAAAAACAAATTTTTGCAGATAGCGGAACAAAACATTGGCAGCCCATATGTCCAAATCCAAAAGGGTGCCTGTATCCTCTTTCCAAAAACCATTGATTATACTTCACAACTGGAACATCCGAAGTTATAAAGCCAAGCCCGCTTTCATTAACAATAATTAATGGACACAGATCAGAAATAATAGGTATTATTTTCTTCATCCCTTGAATATATGGAAGATTAGGTCTATCAATCTGAACATCCAAATTTTCTATAAATTCATCAGAAATTTCGATTTTACCCTGATCCGCCAGTATTCTTGCTACATTTTTCCCTTCTTCCAAATTGGTTCTTTTAAATTCATCCGCTATTTCAGCCACTCGTACATCGCTCAAATATACAAACATAATCAAATATGTATACTCCACTGAATCCATAGGGAATTTTTCATAAAGCAGAATATTCCTAATGATTGTTGCCCAAATTCCCTCCAAATTTTGAAACCAATCCTCCAAATCACTATTCTTTCCATATAAAAAATTCCGACCAGCAGTATCTTTAATGGCTACTTCATCAACAAACTCTTTTCTACCAAAATTGTATCTTCCAATACTGTTATTGCCAGAAAAATTTTTCAAATAAAATTGTGGCACATAGTGATTGTATGTTTTTGGCGCTTTCTTTGACATTACAATACCTCCCCAAATTAATCATACCAATCATAACACACAATCCTATATGTCTCAATTGAATAAAAAGAAAAGCCCATACCCCTATTTGTTATAAATGGGCCATGGGAATTTTTTCTTATACCTTTATTTCCGTTCCATTCTTAAATGTAAAGCGGATATCTTCTTTATTAAAAACTGTGACAAAATCAACCAGGCTGTACCAGAGGTTCTCATCAAACTCCGTGGACACTCCGTCCTGCCGTTCCAATTCGGCAAGGAACCTCCCGAGTTTGCCACTTCTTAAACACAATTAAATAAAAAATTTCCTTATTTTGCAAGGTTTTCCTTGCTTTTTTTATTATCTTATTATATAATATATATGTAGGTCTATAGGTCTATTTCAAGAGGATGATATCTATGTATGTAGAATGTTTCACTAATAACGGAAAACCTTATCTCCGTCTGGTCCAGTCCGTCCGGGTTACCAATCAATCTGGACACAAAGTTCCACAGAAACAAGTCGTGGCCAACATCGGCCCTTTAGACCGCTTTGATGACGGGCAGCCTGACTATGTCGCACGCCTGAAAAAATCATTCAAGGCCGGTTCCCCACTGATTCCATCGCTGGAACCATACTGTGCTTTTGCAAAAACAGCTGAAACATACCACCTTTCCATCAATGAGGGCAGCCCGGAATGTTTTGGACATCCAAAGCTTTTCTCCCATATCCTTCTCGAACGGATCATGGAAGAACTGGGGCTGAACACTTTTTTCTCCTCTTACAAAGGATTTACCAAAATCCAGTATGATGTTTACGGCTTTGCTAAACTCCTTATATTCGGGAGGCTGTTAAATCCCGCCTCCAAATCCGCCACTGTCCGACAGAACGGGGATTATTTTGAACCGATCCTCACGCAATACAACCCGGACAATGTTTTTGATACCCTGGACTTTGTCTATGACAATAAGGATAAAATTATCCGCAGGATCAATTCGAACCTTGTCAAAAAAGCCGGCCGTTCCCCCGAGATCATTTATTATGATGTGACCAACTTCTATTTTGAGATATCCGGGCCGGATGACGATATCCTTGACGAGGATGGAAATGTAATCGAAAAAGGACTGCGGAAAATGGGCGTCTGCAAAGAAGAACGTAAACTCCCTATCGTCCAGATGGGGCTCTTTATGGATGACTGCGGGATCCCCATTGCCATCGAATCCTTCCCAGGAAACACCCTGGACCATCTGACCTTGCGCTCTGCATTGGAAAAGAATATCGACGGCCTGGATTTTTCCCGCTTTATCCTGATCGGTGACCGGGGGATATGCTGCTATCCGAATCTGATCCACCTCAAAGATGCCGGGAATGGCTACATTGTTTCAAAAAGCCTGCTGAAAAGCACGAAAAAAGAACAGGAATGGACATACAGCGATGACGGTTACCTTTCTATAAGCGATGATTTCAAATATAAATCCAGAATCGTGAAGAAAATGGTGAAAGATGAAAACGGAAACAAGCGGGCCATCGAAGAAAAGGTGGTTGTTTATTGGAGCAAAAAGTTTCAGCAACGTGCAGAGCGGGAAAACAAAAAGTTCCTTGATTTTCTGAAAAAGCTGCAGGAACACCCGGAAAATTTCCGTATCACAGCAACCCAGTCGAAAAGCTTGCGTAAATTTTTCAAAAAGGAATGCATCAATGAAAAGAACGGCGAGATCCTGGATTCCACAAAGATCAAGGCATTCGTTGATTTTGATAAGGTAACGGAATACAGAAAAAGCCTCGGATACTACCAGATCGTCACATCGGAACTGACCATGGATGCTCGGGAAGTCATTGATAAATACCATGGACTGACACAGATCGAAGACCAGTTCCGTGTAATGAAGGGCGACTTAGAGACCCGCCCGCTTTATGTCCAGACACCGGAACATGTGACGGCACATCTGTTAATCTGCATGATCGCATTGATCATGCTGCGCATCATCCAGAAAAGAATCATATCTTCTGGAAACGTACAACTGGATCCGGACGCGTACTGGAGCACCGGGCTTAACGGGCATAGGCTGCAGGAGGCCCTTAATAAATGGAAGGTAGACCTTCTGCCGGGAGAACTATACCGCTTCATGGATGTAGATGACTTGGATCTGAAACTGATTCTTGACTCCTTTGGCATAAATATTCCCGCGAAACTATACCGGAGAGCAGAGCTGAAAAGCATAAAAAAAGGAATAAAGATTTTCATGTAGGTCATAAATGTAGGTACATTTTCTCAAAATCTTACAAACCGCATAAACACTGAAAAATCTGCATAGTTACAGTAAAAATGGAGCCGTTATGGCTCCATTTTGAACTTTATAAGTGGCAAACTCGGGAAATAACATAGCAAGTACAAAGAAACAGTCTGATTTTCAGGTTTGGCAGAATAATTTGTGTAAGCAATATTCAACACAACGGCACAATCGCACAAAAAAAGTCCTTAAATTCTCTTGAGTACAAAAATTCCCCCGTGGAATAGCCATATGCACATATACAAATGTGAATATAGTTATTCCACGGGGAAACACTAAAAACAGTAAATTTTATGCGGTTCCAATTCTCAAACCGTCCTATGTAACACTTATTATAATTTTGTTTCAAGGCAATATCCAATACTACGAAAACATCGAATTATAAATGGAGTGTTCGGATATTCCTTATACAATTTTCTCCGCAGACTACGAACATGACAGCCCACTGAATTGTTTTCATTGCCAAGAGAATCTTGCCCCCATAGCTTTTCATAAATTTGTGTATAAGTAAGAACATATCCTTTATTAACTACCAAAAGGCAAAGAAGATCAAATTCCTTTGCCTTTAGTTCAATTTCCTTTCCATAGCAGTAAACCTTTCTACGGCCAGGATAAATTTCCAACTCCGAAAGACACAGAACCTCATCATTGCTTAACCACAGTTCCTCAAAAGCAGGATGGCGATTCACCGCACACACTATTTTTTCAACAGCATCTGAATCCTGCTCATTAAATTCTATTACTATGCGTCCGATGTCATCAACCTCCCTCACACTTTCCTATCTGGTTCATAAAGCCTGTAAAAACCTTGATTATATTACTTTATAATGATTACGCTCTTTACAAACGCGTTATCTATTAACATGATATCGAATCAGCCTCCTTACTTCGCCGGATGCACTTGGGAATACCCATTCCATGCAAACAGGGCTTCCTCCACTTCATTGCCATAAACCTGTTCTACATCACAAATATACAGGTAATGGTCACCAACCTCGTGATATTCTTTCATGCTACATACAATTGCCACACGGCTATGGACAGGAATCTTAATGTCACTGCCCTCTACTTCTGTAAGTTCAATACCAAATTGGGCAACTTTATCCGTATCGCGGCCTGTAGTACTTCCACAGCCCATCACTGCTTCGGCTATTTCTGTACCGGGAATTGTAAGGATAACTTTCTTATTATTCCGTACCATTTCTCCGCTGTAAGAAGTCTTTGCCATAGCATACCCGATCATGTTCGGATTGAAAGAAAGATATGTCCACCAGGACACTGTAGCAAGATTCGTGGAGCCATCCGGCTTTTGTGTGCATACAAGGCTTACCGGATTCGGAGAAGTCAGCTTTGCCGCCTGCGGTAAATTGATTTTATTCATAATTAGCATTTCCTTTCATTGAGTTATCAAATTGATTTTCCAAGCTCGTAGGCTTTTTGAAGTTCTGGTTTCCCTTCAATCTCACCCACATGCCCATTCCCTCCGGCAAGTACAGCCCCAAGGTTTTCCCATTTCAAATGTTCCATCAAATGGTCATAGTAAAGAAGCACATCATCGAAACCATTTCCTTCCGCAGCCATCAGCAGTGCCGAAGCCCTGCCATACCCTCTCAGGAGATTCCCATCGCCTTCCTCTAATGCAAACAGGCGGTCAATGGCAGTCCTAATCTGACCGCTCATATTCCAGTAATACAACGGTGTGGCAAGTACGACCACATCGCATTCTTTTACCGCAGGATAAATTTTATCCATATCATCTCTTTGGACACAAGGGCATTCCCTGCTGCTATGACCGCCAAAGCAGCCCTTGCAGCCATGGATATCCATACCGTCAAGGAAAAATTCTGTAACTGTATTTCCTGCTTCTTTTGCGCCTTTCGTAAATTCTGCTGTCAAAGCTGCTGTATTCCCCGCTTTCCTGGGGCTTCCATTTAGAATCACAATCTTCTTGCCCATATTCCCCTCCTTAAATCTCATCTGCTAAAGCCGCTGCCTTTTTGCAGCCATCCGTCTTGTCAATGTCACCCACATTCAGAACCCCAGGGATCAGAACCTCGCCAACCATTTTCCATTTGTTCAAAGCACACATACGCTCCATGGGGATACGGACTCCATCCATGACCGACATATCCTCTTCCTCGCAACAGGTGATCAGCGCACACTCCTTGCCAGAAATGTCTTTACCGCTTACTACGAAAGAGAATATCCGGTCTATGACACCCTTGATCTGTGCCGGGATAGAGTACCAGTAGACCGGCATCGTGAATACAATAACGTCTGCCTCCAAAATAGCTGGCGCTATCGTATTGAAGTCATCATCAAAGGTACATGCTTTCCCTGTGGAATAGCATGTTTCACAGGCACGGCATCCACCTACCTTTTTCAAGGCGGCATCAAAACGGGTAACTGTATGCCCTTTCTCCTCGGCGGCCTTGATAAACGCATCCGTCATGGCAAAACTGTTACCATTTTTGCGCGGGCTTCCTGTAATAACAACAATTTTCTTACTCATACAACGATTCCTCCTTTTTTCTTCCTTCTTGTTTTTTATAATAAGCCATACCAAAACCTATTCTTTAATCCGGCTTTCATAATCCTTTCAGCCATTCTGTCACCTGCTCCCTGCAATATGGTATATCGCCGCAGTATATCTCCAATGGTTCTTCCACAACTGTCCCGCTGCACACTGCTTTTATGTCCTCTATGCTTCTGCCTGCACCGCCTCCGCCATGGGTCACCACAGGTATGACAGATTTCCCTGAAAAGTCATAACGATTCAGGAACGCCTCTACAGGTTTCGGTATCGTATCCCACCATAATGGGAACACAAGGAATACCAAATCATACCCATCAATATTTTCCGGCATATCCACAAGCTCCGGCAGTTCCTGACGCCCCATTTCCTCACTTGCCGCCGATACAGTATCGGAATAGGAAGACGGGTAATGTTCTTTCGTGTTGATGGAAACAATATCCCCGCCTGCAGCATCCTGTATCATCTGCCCGATCACCTGGCTGTTCCCCAGGAATTCCTTTTTCTCATTGAGCAGCAGGGATGCCCCGGAGACTGCGTCCACACCATCAGCAAAGTCCGTATTGCCAACCCTCGTAAAATATACGGTCAGAATCTTTCTGCCGTTAAAATCTACGCTTTCACCTGAGATAGCCGTTTCCTGATCAACCTCAACTGTCAGAAAATGTCTCTTAACATAGGGCAGCAGCCATACATCCATAAGCACCGCCAGAAGGGAGATCAGTATTACCAGAGCAGCCGGAAGTACCTTATATTTCTTTTGTACGCGGCCAAATGTATGAACCAGTACATGGAACGCAATAAGCACAAATCCGGCCAAAGCTAAAACAGCATGTATCCGTCCAATACCCGCCATATGGATGCCTGTATGGAACAAGTATCTGGAATTGATAATGCCTGTCAACAAAATAGATGCCATATCTGCCGCTAAGGCAAAATTTACAGCAACCGCAATCTTTCTTTTCCTGTTATAAATACCTTTCTTTATTGCTTTATACCACTTTATGTTGATGATATTATGAATTATGGTCATTGCAATAAATACAATGCCAGCCACCTCATGGAAAGGAGCGCCTGTAAAGGAATACCCCAATAATGCTATAAACAGCAATCCCAATATGATATCAATGGCTTTTTTTACCCTGCCTGTGGCATTATATTTATCCATGTCTGACCATCCTTTCTTTACTCAATTCACGCCTTATTCTGGGATTGATTGCACCCCAAAACAATATCAGGCTGAATAAAGCACCCACCGCATCTGATATCGTCCCTGCATAAAAAACATATCGTATATCCAGAAACAACGGCAGAATGCAAAGGCATATCATATATACAATTTTACGAAACAGCGACAACGGAAGCGCATATTTGACCTTTCCCATTGCAGTCAGACCATCTACCAAGGCATACTGTACTGCAATACCAAGCAATGCAAACGTATACATACGGATACTGCCCGCGGTCAACTGTATTGTGCCTGACTCCTTCAAGAAAAATCCTGCAAACACCTCCGGTAATACCTGCACTGCAATTCCCAATGTTCCGATGTATACTCCGCATAATAAAAACACATAAAGAAAAGCCTGCCGGATCTTTGTATAATTTCCTGCCCCATAGTGAAAGCTGAATATCGTTCCACATCCTGTCGTGATCCCCTGTGCAGGACAGGCTACTATCGTCATAAAACTCTGGATAACCGTAGCACAGGTAATCAATATATCCCCCTGCGAATCTCCGCCGTATTTCCGTAACGAAGTATTCAGAAAAATAATAATCAGGTTATCCAATATCGTAATCATGAATGACATGCATCCTATGGACAAGATTCTAAGTACAATCTTCTTTTGCAGCCTGCTTGGGCACAGGCGTACCGGAATAATCCTGCTGCGCAGAAAACAGATTACATAAACACAAGTGCAGCATTGTGCAATAACAGTTCCCCATGCTGCCCCCGCAATTCCCATACCACACCCAAAAATCATGATAGGGTCAAGAACCACATTTACCACAGCTCCAAGTGCCACTGAAATCATGCCCTGCCTTGCAAACCCCTGTGCCAGAATAAACTGGTTCAGCCCACATCCAAGAAGCGATGCAAAAGTCCCGCAGACATATATTGTAAAATAAGTTTCTGCGTAAGGGTACATATCTTTGCTGCTGCCCAGCAAGTAAAGTATTTTTTCCCGGTTCAGTAAAAGCAGGGGAGTTACTGCCGCCGATATAACTAAAATCATAAAAAAGGCATTTCCAATGATCTCCCGCGCCCTGCGCTCCTCTTTTTGCCCAAGGCTGATGCTCATATAAGAAGCCCCGCCAATCCCTACCATAAATGCAAAAGCCGTCAGGGCTGTCAATGCCGGCGCACAGACACCGATACTCGCAAGGCAGAGGCTTCCTGTTTCCGGTATTTTACCAATAAAAATGCGGTCTACAATGTTATATAAAATATTAAAAAGCTGACCGAACATTGCAGGAATCCCTAAACGGATGACCAAACGGCTTACGGGCGTCTCCTCCAACAATTCCTGCGTGGTTTTAAATCCAGACATATACAGCCACCTATAAAAGAACAGGCAAGGCTGCATTTCCGGCATACCCGCCTGTTCTCCACTTTCTCCACTGTTCTACTTGTGACGGTTATTTCTGAATGGTATCGGAATTCTGGTTATATGCCTTTGCAACGCATTTCCATTCGCCATCCATCTTCAACAGAAGCAGCACATCCGTAAAGTCAATGCGGTTGCCCCAGCCTTCTTCCAGCACACGTACAACAGCCAGGGATTCCTCAACCATCAGGACGTCCACACGAGCCTTGAAATTATCGCCGCCGGGTACGGTATCCACATTGTGGTAGAACTGATCAATAGAGCCATGCTCCAGCTTACCGTCCAGATAGCCGAACAAAACAGCTTCATCCGTGAACAGCTCCTTTGCATATGTGCTGTTTCCCTCGGCAACACTCTTGACAAACTTCATTGCAGCAGCCTCTACTGCCTGATATTCCTTTAATTCTGCTCTCATTGTAATAGCCTCCTTAAATTTTTTTGACATTATATAAAGCATTCTGCCTCATACCATAATGAATAGATTAAATATTGTTCCCTACTTCATAGCCGTCCCATACAGCATGAAGGATCGTGCTGACCTTCTGACCATCGCCAATCTCATAAACGGCAGCACCGCATCCTTGGAGCTCCTGCGCCATGGATGGAACTGGACGGAAACCGACTGCGATCACAACCGAATCTGCATCAAATGCCTTTTTCTGACCATCGCTCTCCAGAATAACCCTGCCATCTTCCACAGCAGAAAGACGGTGGTTCTCCAATACAGCCACATGATGATGTTCAAACAGATCCGGGATCATCTGGCCATTTGGAATCGGGGATGGGATACCTGCCGACAAAATCTTAGGCAGGGCTTCCACAACCGTAACCTCTTTGCCGTCCTGTGCATATTCTAATGCCATTTCACAGCCAACCAGACCGCCTCCGATTACCATGACTTTTTGCCCGACTTTTTCCGGATGTGCAAATGCTTCCATACAGTCAATTACCTTTTTATCATCTATTCCCGGCACTTTCGGCGTGACAGGGACGGAACCTGCTGCCACAATGATCACATCTGCATCCATATTGCGGAGCTGGTCAGCAGTAACAGCTTCCCCGGTATGGATCTCCACAGGCAGTACCTTTAATTCATTCTGATACCACGCATTTAATTCCCGTACCTCTTTTTTGAAGCTGTGGGAGCCGCCAGGAATCAGATTGCCGCCCAGAGACTCATTCTTTTCATACAAAGAAACTTTATGTCCACGCATGGCTGCGGTTCTGGCAGCCTCCATACCGGCAACACCGCCGCCCACGACCACAACCTTTTTCGGCTGTACGCAGGGACGGAGTGCATACCTCACTTCCCGCATTGCTGCCGGGTTTACTGCACAGGTAGGCTGTTTTCCCTGCTGGAGCCTTGTGATACACCCCTGATTGCAGGCAATGCAGGGACGGATCTTCTCCGTATGTCCGGTCAGCACCTTGTTTGGATACTCCGGATCTGCTAAAGCAGCACGCCCAAGGACAACTGCATCAATCTTACCATCCCGTATCGCCTTTTCCGCAATATCTGCTTCATTCATGCGGCCGCCTGCCAGAATCGGGATATTAACGGCTTCTTTTGCCTTCGCTGCCAGTTCCACCAGATACCCTTTCGGCATATACATAGGCGGGCAGGCATAGTAGAAGGAATCGTAAATACCTGTATCTACATTCAGACAGTCATAGCCATAGGATTCCAGCAGCTTCGCTATCTCAATCCCTTCTTCCAGTGTACGGCCAATTTCCTCCTCACCAGTCAAACTTGCCTGCTCAAATCCTTTTACAAAGGTTTTCAGTCCAAGACGCATACTGACTGGAAAATCACTGCCGCATTCCTGCTTAATACCTTCCAGAATTTCCTTTGCCGCCCGTAAACGGTTTTCCAGGCTGCCGCCATATTCATCAGTGCGGTGGTTCATCATGGACAGGGCAAACTGGTCAAGCAAATACCCCCAGTGGATGGAATGAACCTCTACGCCAGAGAAACCCGAATCCTTTGCAATTTTAGATGCCTTTACAACGGACTCAATTTTAGATTTGATCTGGTCACGGGTCAGTTCCGGTGAAACTTCCCCCGGATGCCGGAAAACATGTACAGAAGACGGTGCCGGAAGATTGGGGTAATTCCGCCCAAGTCCCATAGTAATCTGAGCAAACACCTTCGTACCGTAAGCACCGACCCGCTCATTTAGTTCTGTTGCTGTCATCTTAAATGCATCTGGATTCTGCAAGATTGTGGGCCCAACCCCGGTATACGGGTCAACGGTTCCATCGGCTGCGATTGCCCCGGTAAAAATCAGGCCAAAGCCACCTTTCGCCCTCTCTACAAGATATTGTATCGTTTCGTCTTTCAGACCACCTCCCGGAAGATGGTGCTGTCCGCCGCCAATTGGCGCCATACAAAACCTATTCTTAATGGTCAGTCTGCCAATCTGAAGCGGCTTTCCTAAATACTCATAGTTCTGCATGTCTGTGCCTCCTTTACCTGCAGGATTGACTTTTCCTGCTGTTGATATTATAATTATAGCAAGAATAAAACAGAAAACAAGTACGCACCTTTAAGTGCGATACTAACACGAAAGTTATATACTTACCTAAAGGAGAGTGTAAAAATGGGCGAACGCTGCATATCACAAGAATGCCTGGAAACAACAGGTTTTAGCTACACATTATCCCTCATCAATGGGAAATACAAAATGACAATTCTTTATACGCTTATGGAATTTGGTATTGTCCGGTTTAATGAAATGAAAAAATATATTGGGGAAATTTCTTATAAGACGCTTAGTTCTACCTTAAAGGAATTGGAAGCAGATCAGTTAGTACACAGAAAAGAATATCCCCAGATTCCCCCAAAGGTAGAATACAGCCTTACAGAGCGCGGAAAATCTTTAATACCAATTCTTGATGGAATGTGCGAATGGGGAGACAAAAATAGACTATAACCGCACTTAAACTTATACCCAATCCTACATTAAAATGACTGGGATTCAAATTCAATAGTAGGAAGGATTTATTCACCTACACCACGTTTCTTCTGAACAGTCCTAAATTAGTAAGGCTTTCGTTTTCATCTGATATAGCGAAAGCCTTTATTGCCGCTTTTTTCTTTCAAATATCCTATGCCTACTAATCAAAATAACGTACCTACATATCATTCTGCTTTTCTAAAAGTCTGATTCTATTTCTTTTTTTATTCACACTATAAGATACAAATAAAACATTTTGATTTTGCCTTTAGGGGGTTCAAATTTTTAGAAACAGAGGGTTCAAATTTCTGTGGGGAGGGTTCATTTACACCCTTACTTCCACACAACCATAAGATTATGCAAAAAAATAAAGAGCCTTCGGTCACATCCAATGTGCCGAAAGCCCTTTATTTCTGCGGTTTATCCGATATTCTGTTCTTTCCCTTTGTATCAATTAAGCGAGTTTTATTTCTATCTAATAGCCGTCTTTGATACAATGTAACTTTGCCCCAAACCTTTTAATTTTGCCTTATACTTTTTAATTTGCCTCCGAGGGGTGTACACGGAATAAAAAAGCGTTGCTAAAAATCTGTTTTTATGCCGAAAAAACACAAAATAAGACGGCTTTGAAAACCAAACCGCCGTATAAGCCTTTATTCAGAACTGACCTCGAAGCAATACCCAACCTCCCTTACGCACCGGATGGTAAACGGCGCATCCGGCTCCGCCTCGTACAGCTTTTCACGTAGATGGCGTATATGGCATCCGATGGCATTGCTCTCATCCCCATAGGCATCCTCTCCCCAGACCTTCCGGTATATCTGGTCATATGTAAGCACCTGCCCCCTGTTTGCCGCCAGCAGGCACAAAAGGTCATACTCCTTCGTGGTGAGGTTAATCTCCCTGCGGTCACGATAAATCTTTCTCCGCCCAGGATAAATCTCCAGTCCCGGAAGCGACAGCATCGGCTCATCCCTCACTCGCAGACATTCGATGTCAGGGTGGGATTCCACTATCTCCATGATTTTGTCGAAGATATCGGAGTCGCTGTCATGTATTTCAAATACCACTATACGCACAATGCCGCCACCTCCCCTACTTTGGCTTCATAAAATATCTTTGCAGCTTTCGGAAGCTCTCATCACTGATAGCGTGTTCAATCCTGCAGGCATCCTCTTCTGCAATTGTTTCATTGACACCCGCCGGACGGTCCCACAAGTGCAGTCATTGTATTTTTCTTCATGGAGAAATTGACATTATGCCGCACTTCTTTATCCTGGTAAGCAAAAGCTACATGGTCAAAACAAACCTCCGGGGTAACAGAATCCGCTTTGGAAATATGCTCTGCATCCTTTATAAATGCCTTAACAAAGAAATAATTTCAAAGCGCAAAAAAATTCTGCATCATTGCGACAGCGTCTGCGTCAGTGGCTTTATGCCACAAAACTTTGCCGTTCTCAAAGAACATCAGATTATCGCAGCACTGACCGATTATTTCCGGGTCGTGGGTGATGATTAACTGCGTTTTCCCAATCTGCTGCATATCTTTTATCAATGCCGCAAAATCAATCATATGATGATAGTCCAGTCCGCTTGTAGGCTCATCATAAACCAGTATTTCCTTGTCGGAGGCAAGGGCACAGGCAATAGATACACGCTGCTTTTGTCCACCTGAAAGCGACATCGGATGTCTGTCTTTATAACCCAACAGATCAAGCTTTTTCAAAATTTCTTCCGCTTTCACTCTCTTTTCTGTTTCATCAAACTTGCTTTTTTCCATGGATAGCATCAGTTCATCCACTACGCTTTCCGTAAACAGCTGATAATTCACATTCTGCATAACCATATAGCAAAGCTTAATTCTGTCTTTTGACATCAGATTATTTCCTTTATACAATATATTCCCACCCATATGTTTCTCAAGCCCACAAAGACATCCCGCAAACGTACTCTTTCCGGCTCCGTTTTCTCCTACAATTCCAACAACTGAACCCACAGGTAACTTAATCATATCAATATCGAGAGCTTTTCTATCACGGGATTTCTTATAAGAGAAAGTGATATTTCTAAAGAAAAACTTGTCCTCATTATTCTCCCAACTCTTTGAAACAGGGGAAAGATGAGGCTCTGTGCGAAGTCCCATTACATGAAGCTCCTCTTCTGTTTTCCCTTTGAATTCGCCCATACTCATATCGGAGCCGATTTGTCCGTCAGACATATAAATGACCCTGTCAGCAAGCGTCTTCAGCCATTCAAGACGATGCTCTGCAATAATGACAGTGCAGCCGTCTCGTTTCCATCCCGCAATAACATTCATCAGTTCTCGTATGCCTTTATAATCCAGATTAGAAGAAGGCTCGTCCATCACAAAGATTTTCGGATGCAGCGCAGATACAGAAGCACAGGCAATCTTCTGCTTTTCTCCTCCAGAAAGTTCAAACAGGCTCCGGTTCAGCAAGCGGTAAAGATTGAGATTGTTGATTGTTTCATCCAAATTCTTCTGTATCTGTTCTTTCGGCATACCAATGTTTTCACAGCCAAAAACAATCTCCGAATCAGTATCCACTGTATAAAACTGAGATTTGGGATTCTGAAAAACAGAGCCTATAAGTGGGGACAACTCATAAAGTTGCGAACTGGCAACATCCTTTCCGCATACTGTTACTTTGCCGGTAAGACTGCCCTCAAAGAAATGCGGAATTAAACCATTAATGAGCCGCGTCAACGTTGTTTTCCCGCAACCTGATTCACCACAGAGAAGGACAACCTGTCCCTGTGGAATTGTTGTGCTGATATTTCGCAGTCCGGCACCTTCATCTGAATCAGCATATGAAAAGCTGACATTTTCTAATTTGAGCAATGTCATCACCTCCGGAATACTGCTATAGGAATATAACAGCTATAAAAAATTATAAGCAAAACAACAACTACCACATCCCGCCATGTGAAGCCAATCCGGCACATATTCGTTCGTTTACATGGCGAATCAAGTCCACGTGTCAATGCCGATGCCGCTAGATCATTTCCAATTGACACAACGCTCATAAGAAAAGGAACCATCCGGTATTCAAGCATTTTTACGGGATTTCTGAATGAACCGATCTCCCGCAGTCTCATTGCTTTCTGTACAGCGGTATACTCTTCTCGTATTGTCGGAAGAAACCGAAACATAACAGAGATTGGCACGGTTATCTTTTTTGTAACATGCATCCTATCCATTGCGGTAACAAATTCGCTGACTGTTGTCGTGGAGAACAAAAACCATCCCATCATTGCTCCCGGTATTAGTCTGGTGGAGAAAGCGATTACACCGGTAAACAAGATGTTGACTGCATCCGGAAGATAAGGAACCAGAGCAGATGTTCCGAACTCGCATACCACATATACCGCAAGATATATGAGTGCATTTTTATATTTTTTCAGCGAGATCATAAACAGAAACGGTACCAGCGCGGGGATATAATTAAGATATCGTAAAACGCCCGCAGAGCTTCCTGCAATTAAGGTCACCGAAATGCACAGGCAAAGCAGGAGTTTTGTCCTGGGATCGAGCTTTATCGATTGATTGTTTTTGCCGTAAACACAATAACGCATCATACAAGACCGCTTCTCTTGAAATGCTTTTTCAAAACTGCTTTTCCAAGGAATCCTCCGATGAGTCCGCCTATGAAACAAAGAAGAATAAGAAGCGGAAATACCCACCAGATGCTCAAATATCCCTGCGTGGCACTCATATATGCTTCTCCAAAGGTTGTTGCCTTCTCAGCAACCCATTCGCTGCTGGCTGTAAGCTGATTTACATAATTTCCTGATACCGAAACGCTCAACACAGCGTAAGAGAGTACGCACAGGTTGGCACTGCTGTATTTACCGCCCTTCATAATCAATTCTGCGATCAGTCCGGTAACAACACCCCAGATTAAAAGATAAAATCCCATGCCGGTAAATATCATAACCAATCCGAATATGATTTCAAAAATCAGAAGCATACCAAATTTTTTGACCTTTGCGTAGAATAACATCATTGGGATACCGCCGATAATCGGAACGACAATGCTGAGTGCCATGTATCCGAGCGGAATCATTCCAAGGGTACAGGACACAACCATTGTCACAGCCAGATAAATTGCTGTAAAAACACCAATATTAATAAAGTCCTTACCGGTCAGTTTTTTTGAATTGTTTGTACTCATTTTAATATCTCCTTATCTATTTTCGATTGCCATTTTCCATACTGCAGCTTTCTGCCTGCTAAGAACAAAGCTGCGATAGGTGCCCTGCGTTTTGATAAGTTCGCTGTTTGTTCCGGTAGCCTCAATACTGCCATCGTTCAGGACAATAATCTGATTTGCATTTTGAATGGTATTAAGTCTGTGTGCGATAACCAGAAGTGTCTTTCCATTGCATAGTTCACTGATTGCTTCCTGAATATATTTTTCATTGTCCGCATCGACACTTGCCGTAGCTTCATCAAGAATGACTATGGGAGCATCTTTCAAGATGCATCTGGCAATAGAGATGCGTTGCTTTTCGCCTCCGGAGAGGCTCTCGCCGCCTTCGCCGACCATCGTGTCAAAGCCACCCGGAAGTTGCATGATGAAATCGTAGCAGCGCGCCTTTTTAGCGGCTTCAACCACTTCCTCTTTTGTTGCGTCAGGACGCCCCATGCTGATATTATTGTAAATCGTATCATTGAACAAATAAACCCGCTGAAATACCATGCTGATATTGTTCATCAGCTCTGAAAGAGGGATTGACCGTATGTCCTTGCCTCTGATCAGCACTTCTCCGGACTTCACGTCCCAAAATCTCGCAAGAAGATTTGCCAGCGTTGATTTTCCGCAGCCCGAAGGCCCTACGAGTGCACACATCTTATTTCTTCTAACCGAAAAGGAAATATTATGTATTACATCTTTATCCCCATAAGCGAAAGAAACATCTCTGAATTCAATTTCAGGCTCATCTGGCTCCGCCGGAATATGTTCTGAACCGCTGTTATTAAGCTCCTGTTCTGAAAAAACCTGTTCGATTCGATCCAGGCAGCTGTTCATAACCGTATAACGGGTGCTGCCTCCGTACAATGCTTTCAGCGGTCCAAAAAGATCAAACACGAAAAGCAGCAGACCAACCACATAAACGGAACTAAGCATCTCTTTCGCCTGAAGCAATAATGCAACCGCAATAATGACAGATGCGCCTATTCCATAGATTAAATTCAATCCCATCTGCCACGGTCCATGAGCGTTTTCAAAATGCAGGTTGGTTTCACAGCTGTCATTAAAGTTATCCGACAACTCTTTTGATTTTTCACCCAGCATATTGTAGGTTTTGATAATGCCGATTCCTTCGATATAATCAAGTACAGCTTCTGTAAGATTCTCGCTTTGCTCCTGTCTTGCCGAAGAATCCCTCATAGCCTCTTTTTTCATACCCTTTGCCACAAGAAGAATGATTCCAAGAATAAGAATTCCTGTAAGGCCAAGCCATACATTCAAATAAAAGAGGAAAGCAATCATAATTGCCTCGGCAAATATCTCACTGACGGTTCCGGCAATCGCAGTCATACAATTTTCCTCGATAAAGACCATATCTGTTGAAAGCACAGAGCTTATTTTTCCTATGTTGCCTTCCGTAAAGTATCCCATCGGCATTTTGCGCAAATGTTTTCCCAGCTCTATGCGTTTATCTGCGAACAATTCATAGCCCGCAGTAGACTGAAGCCTGTCGGAAATAATGTCAACTACAGCCTGCAATGCGACGCATATTGCCATAGCAATCCCTATCGTTAAGCAAAGTTTACCCGTCATTGCTTTTTGTGTAAATGCATTTATTGCAATAAATGCAAAGCCTATCGGTGCTTTCATCAGAACCGACTTCAAAAAGGAAAAGACAAACGCGATGGTAATCCTTTTCTTATAGATTCCCGAAGAATCCAGAATTCTTTTTAACAGTTTAATCATGCTTTCGCCTCCTCACTCGCCACAGTCCATTTTTCGGCATCGCCTGCGTTCTGCCACAATCTGCGATAATCCTCGCATGATTCAAGCAATTCCTCGTGCGTTCCACAGCCTGCAAGATTTCCGTTATTTAATACGCATATCTTATCGGCATTTGCAATTGTATACAGTCTGTGTGCGATGACTATGACCGTTTTGTTCCGTATTACTTCTGCGATTGCCCCGTTCATCTTTTCTTCGTTTTCCGGGTCCATGAAAGCAGTTGCCTCATCCAGCACAATAATAGGTGCATCCTTAAGAATTGCACGGGCAAGCGAGATTCGCTGCCGTTCCCCTCCGGACAATTGTTTTCCTCCGTCGCCTGCCATCGTTCGGATACCTTTTTCGAGTTTTAGTAAAAACTCACCGCACTGTGCCCTTTCGGCAGCAGCGATTACCTCATCATCTGATGCGGAGGGCTTACCGAGCCTGATGTTATCCATAAGACTTATATTGAACAGAAATTGCTCCTGCGACACATAGGCTATTTCGTTGTTCAATGCTTCCACACTCATGTTCCGTATATCCTGACCGCCGATCTTAACGCCACCGCCCGTAACATCGTAAAAGTGCACCAAAAGCTTTGCAAGCGTTGATTTTCCGCTGCCGGATTCACCGACCAAAGCTGTAAGCCTGCCCTCCTCCGCCGTAAGTGAAATACCATGGAGGACTTCCTTTTTGTCATATGCAAAAGTAACGTAAAATCTCTGTAGCTGTGTACATCTTTTTCAAAACGTTTATAAGATTCGCCGTCACGATTGAATATCTTAACAACTTCCATGCCGTTTATGTATTCGATAATCGTACTGTTCATCCGCTTTGCGGCTCCATAATAGCTGTCCATTTTGCTCTTGCCGCTTTTATACATAAAGCCCATCGTCAAAAGCCCCGCAGGCAAGGAGCAAAGGCTTAGTAACGCAAGCTTCCAATCAACGAAAAACATGGAGAGATATACTATGCCGGGAACAGCAAAATTTGAAAGTCCTTCCGGTATTGCATGTGCAAGAAGGAGCTCAATCGTTTCAATATCATCGATGAATATTTTCTTTATCTCGCCCACGCCTTTGCTCTGGATCGTGCCGAGCGGCTGCGACTCCAATTTCGTCTGTAAGGATATACGCAGATTTTTCAGTGTATGATACGCCGACACATGCGACAATGACAAACCGTGAACATACAAAACGGCATATAACACTCCGCACAGCCCCACGATGGCTATTCTGAGTGTTATACCGCCTACCGAAAGAGTATCTCCATACCCGAGAAGCGGCAGAATCAGTTGATATACAACAAAATAGGGAACAACAGTCATCGCCACGCCGATTATCATAAATGCGATCGCAGCATAGGTCGTTTTGCGGTATTTTCCTGTATACGCCAATGCTTTTTTAAACATATAACATTCCTCCTCCGACCTCCAGTTACACACGACTAACCGGATGCCTTTAAAAATTCCCAGTTAAGGGGATCTTATTTAATCTCAAAAACTTTTTCCCAGTTAAACATCCTGCACACAAGCTCGCTGAATTTTTTAATCTCGCCTTTTGAAAACTCATGAATAAACGGTTCATAAATTGTTGTCCAAAAAGATGTAAGCATTGTATGCAGCTCTTTCTTTGAAATGACTACCGTTGTAAGCTTTCGTGAGAACATTTCTTCATAACAACGCCAGGTTTCATTTGTCATTTGTTCAACCCAGTCGTGGTCAAAATTTTCATACTTTGTTCCGGCAGAGCAGGTCAATAGCAGGACAAATTCATCCTTGTACTCAAAGAGAATATTAAACCACCACATCATATAGTCGGAGTCCATTTTCCAGCATTGCTTTAACTGTTGATCCGAATACAAGGAATAATCTACCCTTTTCTTCTGCTCAAACACCTCCTGCATTCTGTTAATACAGCTTTCCACCACAGCACAAAACAGATCCTCTTTTCCATTATAGCGTTTGTAGATTGCTCCGGTAGTGACGCCGGCTTTTTCAGCGATTTCTTTTAATGATGACTTTTCAAATCCCATTTTTCGGAATTCTGCCTTTGCACTTTCCAGAATAGGCAGATCAAGAGAAGTATCTCTGACAGACACAGATTTATCCTCCTTCCATGATTGATAATGTAATTACCGATATTTACATTATCAGTATAGTCCACGCCGGAGTTTTTGTCAAGAGGATAAAATAAATTTCATCTGACTACCCAAATCTGGTCTTAATCTTCCCTGCACTTTTATATCATTTGCAAAACCGGATACCCCATAAAAAAGAAAAGCCCCTGCCCACACTCCAAGTGCGTCAGAAGCCTTTTCTTCACCTAAACCCTTATGCTTTTATCTCCACCCCGTTCTTAAAGGTAAACCGGACATCCTCCCTGCCGTAAACCGTCGCACAACCCACCAGCGCATACCATGCGCCCTCATCAAAGCTGTCCACGGCATCCTGCATCCCTTCCAGAGTATCCACCAGGTTCTGCATCATCTCCCGCTGCGCCTGCTTTGCCACGATTCCGTCCTCCACCTCGCCGAGCCGCGCCTTTGCCCTGTCGAACCGCTCCGCAAGGGCATTATAACGTTTTTCGTATTCTGCCTGGTTCTGCGCAATGCGGGCGTTCTTGGCAATGCACTGCTGTATCAGCTCCGCCACCACGTTCATCTGCCTCATATAACTTTTCCCGCAGGTTTCGGATATGGCAGCCTATGGCGTTGCTTTCATCCCCATAGGAGTCCTCTCCCCATACTTTGCTGTATATCTGGTCATAGGTAAGTACGCGCCCTTTGTTCGCCACGAGCAGGCTGAGAAGGTCATATTCCTTTGCCGTAAGGCGTATTTCGCGGCGGTCGCGGTATATTTTCCTGCAGCCAGGATAAATCTCCAGCCCCGGAAGCGAAACCATCGGTTCATCCCGCAGCCGCAGATGTTCAAAACCCGGATGGCGTTTCAGAACCTCCATAACCTCATCAAATGCGGAGATATCCTGCTCCTGAAATTCTATTACCATTACACGTCCGATGCCGCCACCTTCTTTCCGCTGGCTTTCTGATTATTGTATCTGCCAGCCTTCCGCCTGTTCCCTGATACGCACAAATTCACGGTAGGTTCCTTCCTGTTCCAACAGCTCTTTATGCGTCCCTTTCTGCGCCACCGTTCCACCGCGGGTCACAAGGATCTGATCCGCATTTTCAATCGTTGCCAGCCTGTGGGCAATCGTGATGATTGTCTTCCCACGGGTCAGTTCAGAGATGGCTTCCTGGATCAGATGCTCATTCTCCGGGTCGATGCTTGCCGTGGCTTCATCCAAAATAACAATAGGGGCATCCTTCAGCATCGCCCTGGCAATCGAAATCCTCTGCTTTTCGCCGCCGGACAGTGTGCCGCCGCCCTCGCCGACTACCGTATCGTATCCCCGCGGCAGCGATACGATGAAATCATGGCATCTTGCCGCCTTTGCTGCCGCTATGACTTCTTCCTCTGTAGCATCCGGCCTTCCGAAACAGATGTTGTTCCGGATCGTATCGTGGAACAGATACACATTCTGAAATACCATGGATATATTTTTTAACAGGCTGTCACAGGTAAATTCCCGCACATCGTGTCCGCCCACACGGATACTGCCCGCCTGCACGTCATAAAAACGGGCAATTAAATTACAGATAGTCGTCTTTCCGCTGCCGGAAGGTCCGACAATGGCAGTGGATGTTTTTTCAGGTATGGTAAAGCTGACATCCTTAAGCACTGTCCGCCCCGCATCATTTCCTTCCTCACGGCCCAGGCCGCCCTCTCGCCCTGTCGGGCTCACCTCGTACCCAAAATCCACATGGCAGAATTCTATCCCGAAATCAGAAAGGACGATATCCTTCCCGTCACGGTCAATATAGTTTCCCTCTTTCAGCGCGCCAATCTGATCCATCGCCGTATTGATGATGCCCAGCACATGGGCGCTGTCGCTGACCGGCTCCAGCGAACCGAAAATGCCGAAAGAAAAGAACACAAACATCAGCATGACCGGCATCTCCATGCTCCCGGCAAGGCAGAGAAAGCAGGCAGCCGCAGCCAGGAATACCGATGCGGTTTTCAGCGCCAGAAGGTGTCCGCAATTTGCCGGGGTAAACCCGTATTCTATCTTCAGCCGGATATCACGGTTCTCCCTGGCTGCTTCTTTCATGCTCTGCACAGAGGCGCCGCCCTGCCCAAAAGATTTCACGGTGGGAAGTCCGCGGGCATACTCTAACACTGCCCCGGACAGCTTCCGCCCTGCCTCTGCTTCCCTTGGAGCATTCCTGACGCTGTGTTTTGACACCAGCAGAAGGAACAGGAACGAAACCGCCGCGCCGGCCAGCGCAATTAACGCCGTAAGCGGCGAAAACACAAGCAGGCATAAGAAAATAACGTGGAAGTTCAGGTAACCGCCCACAAAATTATCAATCATGCGGATTCCCATGTTTTCCAGTGTATTTAAGCCTGTGGTGATCGAATTTAAAATATCCCCCGTGCTGTTTTTCTGGAAATACCCAAGGGATACCCGCTTTAATGCGTCCCCGATGGCAAGCCGGTCTTTTGCCACAAGCTCATAGCTGATGGCTTCCTGAAAACGGGAACGCATATAGTCAAAGAAAAACCGCAGGATGACCAACAGGGCGATCACTACAAAGCTGATGCCTGCCCATTTTTTATCAAAAACCATGCCATTCATGGCATTGCCCTCCCTTGCGGATGTAAGTAAAAGCCCTATGGTATACGCCGCCACCATCACCGGCATGGCTGCAAACAGATGGGAAAAGAAAGAGAGTACAAACCCGGCGTATAATTTCCCCTTAAATTCACCGCACCAGTCTATGATCCGTTTTAATGTCTTAAACATTTGCTTCTGCCTCCTTTCCCTGCTTTCCTACTGACCAGTTCTTTGCCCCGATATGAGACTCCCACATCTTCCGGTACAGCGGGCAGCCCGCCAGCAGTTCCTCCTGCCGCCCCTGCGCCAATATGCTTCCGTTCTCCAGCACCACGATATTGTCTGCGTTTTTAATAGTAGAAAGCCTGTGGGCAATGACAAGCAGCGTTTTTCCCTTTGACAGTTCACGGATACTCTTCTGTATTTTATCCTCGTTTTCCGGGTCAGTGAAAGCGGTTGCCTCGTCCAATATAATGACCGGCGAATCCTTTAGCATCATCCTTGCAATAGCAATACGCTGCTTTTCTCCGCCTGACAGCCGTTTTCCCGCTTCGCCCGCAGGCGTGTCATAGCCATTTGGCAGCTTCCTGATAAATTCCTCGCACTGCGCCGCCCTTGCCGCTGCAAACACCTGCTCATCACTCGCGTCCGGATTTCCCATACGGATATTTTCCTTGATGGAGCAGCGGAACAGGAAATTGTCCTGTGCCACAAAACTGATCATGCCGGAAAGCTGTGCAAGGGGCATTTCCCGGATATCCACACCGCCGATGGAAATGCCCCCGGCAGACACATCGTAAAACCGTGAAACCAGCCTTGCCACCGTGGACTTTCCTCCGCCGGACGGTCCCACCAGTGCGGTAAAGCTGCCCTGGGGCAGTTTTAAGGATACGCCATGTAGCACCTCGTCCTCTTCATAGGAAAAACGGACATCTTTCAGTTCCACATCATAACCTTTCAGTTTTACATCCTGCCCTTTTTCCGGCAGTTCCGGCAGTTCCAGATATTCCTGCAGTTCCTCCACCGTCATCTGCACCTTTTTGATCTCATTGGAAAATACCTCCAGCTTCGCAAGGGAGCCTACCATGGACATGGACAGCATAACAGCCAGCGCCGCCTGCGCCGCTGTGACCGTTCCGTCTGCCCCAAGCAGGAGCGCCACAGGCAGGACGCCTAACAGTGTGGACGGGAACAGGGCAAAGGCCAGCTTCATGGTCACCCAGGTGGAAGAAAGCCATCTGACCACAAATGTCCTGTAATTTAAAATGGCAGAGGAGAATTTCCCATAGGATTCCCCGGTCCGCCCGAATGCCTTGATGACCTCGATCCCCTCCACATACTCTACAATGTTGCTGTTCATCTGTGCGAGGGATTCGTTGTAGGTGTCATAGCTTTTCCCGCTGATCTTGAAGGTCAGCCCCATGCAGAGGAAGGAAAGGGGAAAAGTGACCAGGGACGCAAGGAACAGCCGCCAGTCGATCGCCGCAAGCGCCGCCATGCTCACCAGCGGCAGTACGATGTGCCCGCTGCCCTCCGGGACCAGATGGGCAAGGGGCGGCTCAATGTCCTCGATCTTATCCACCATGATCCCTTTGATCTCCCCGATGCTGTGCTTCGTCACTTCCCCCAGCGGGGCGTGCAGAAAACGGTCTGCCACACGGTTTCTCAGCCCTTCCAGAATGTGATAGGCGGCGTAATGGCTTGCCGTGGTAGATAAGCCGAAGCAAAGTACCTTCCCCGCATAGGCGGCAAGCGCCAGAAGGCTCCATGACCAGATCCCTGAAGCCGAAACCGCCTCATCCAAAAACAGGCAGATTACACGGTAAAAACAATAATAAGGCACAAGCCCCGCCGTAATGCTGATAACTGACAGAACAACCGATACAATCAGCTTCCGTTTCCCCGCGCGGGCATAGGACAGCAGGCAGGATAAAAAATTCTGCTTTTTCTTTTGTCTGTCCGCAGACAAATTTTGTTCGCTCATATGCAAACTCCTTTCTTCTACAGCCAAATCCGCAGGGCAAGCTTGAAAAACCTGCGGTTTTCCTCGCTTTACGGCTGTCGCCGCATATAGAGAAACCTAAAAATGGCCTGATGTGCAAGCGCCTCATTCCATTTTTAATTTTCTCCATGCCCTGCTCGTAGCTTAAAAAAATAAGAACGGGTAGCTTTCACTAACCATTCTTATCCTAACGCTTTCGGAAGCCGCTTTCCGCTCCACCCCGCCCGTTTCGCCCCGATTGGACAAATACTTTTTCTACTGCTGCAGACGGTTCCGGTAAACCATCGGCGTCATCCCCATCTTCCTGCGGAAAGCCGCCGCAAACTTGCTTGGGCTGTCATATCCCACGCGCCCGGCAATCTCCGCCACGCTCATCTCCCGTTTTGTCCTTAAGAAAACTGCCGCCTGGTTCATCCGGTATTCCAGAAGGTAGCTGCCAATGCTCGCCCCAAAAACCGATTTAAAGCAGTTTTTAAGGGGCGTCAGCGGGATGTCGAAACGGCGGGACAGCTCCTCCTGCGTGAAATTCTCGTCCATATGCCCCACGAGGAACTGCTGCACCGCCTTGGCCTTTTCCACCTGCGTCCGGTAAAAATACGGCTTCTCCGCCGGATTTTCCGGCAGTTCCAGCGCCTCCAGATACAGCAGCAGTTCCAGTATCTTGATCTTAAAATAGGGCCGCTTGATCCTTTCCGGCACTGCGTACAGCTCCCCGAAAATGTGTTCAATGGAGTCGGCGCTATGCACCACGTAAGGGTAAATGCCGCCGCAGAACTTTTCCTGCAGGGTCCGCAGGTTCACAGGAAAGTCCTTCACTTCCTGCGGCAGGGACCGGCAGGCCGCATCCATATCAAAGGATACCATTGCGCCGTGGTAATGGGACAGGGGCATCTCAAAATGCCCGGTGTGGGTAAGCCTGCGGTCAAGTTTCAGATCCCCCGCCTCCACATAGGAGTAGGCGTCGTCAGCCGCCGGATATTCCAGCCGCCCCTCCCGGCAGTGGTCGATGCAGAAGAGATCCCTGTCCGGCTTGAATTCGCTGTCATAATAACGGATATGGAAATCGTTATAGGAAAGGCTGACTCCCGGAAAAACCTCATAGATGGTGATAGTCCCTTCCCCTGTTTCATTCCGGAACTGGTACACGCTGCATCCATCGTTTTCCGCCAGTTTCACAGCGTGAAGCTTGAAATCACTTGGCGAGGTACTTTCGAGCTTAGTAATTTCCTTCACTCTGGTATCGCCCGTAAGCAGGAAATCATCCATTCCCATCCCTCCTTCCGTCCATTTCAAAAATACGGTCGCAGGCCTTCTCCATGAACTCCCTGTCGTGGGAAACCACCAGCACAATGCATTTCTGCCCCGCCAGCTCCCGGATCATGCGGCTTACCCCCAGCATATGCCGGTAGTCCAGCCCACTGGTGGGTTCATCAAATACCAGGAGCCGTTTTCCTGAAAGGATGGCAGCTGCCACAGCCAGACGCTGCTTCTGCCCTCCCGACAGCGCCATTGGGTGGTGCTCCTTAAATTCCAGCAGGTCAAAGGCTTTCAGGATTCTTTCTATCTCTTCTGCCCTGCCCTCCGGCATGGACAGTTCACATTCATCCCATACGCTGTCCGAGAAAAGCTGGTGGTTCACATCCTGCATGACAAGGCTGCACGCCCTGTTCCGCTGCTTACGGTTCAGTGCTTTCCCGTCAAGCCTGACAGTCCCGCCTTCTTCCTTTAATAAACCGCACAGGCACCGCGTCAGCGTAGTCTTTCCCGCCCCGTTATAACCCACGATCCCAAGCACCTCTCCGGGAATTGCAGAAAAACTGATTCCATCAAACACCCTCTGCCCGTCAAATGCACAGGAAAGATTTTCTGCCGACAGACCGTCCTTCGTTCCGGGCGGCCTGGCACATGGCAGTTTCATCACAGGGTCAGTGAAGCTCCGCAGCCCCATACGGATACGCTGCCCCTCCGGGATTCTTCTGAATTCATCCCCTGAAAAAATCCGAATGATTTTCCCGTCCTGCAGGAATACGGCACGGTCGATCAGATCCATCAGGAAATACAGCCGGTGTTCTGCAATAATGACCGTCCGCCCCTCTTTTTTAATCTGCATGATCTGTCCCCGCAGGCTATTGACTGCCTCCGCATCCAGATTGGCTGTCGGCTCATCCAGTACAAACACAGACGGGTTCATGGCATAAACGCTTGCAAAAGCAAGGCTCTGTTTTTCCCCTCCTGACATGGAGAAAATATTCCTCCCAAGGAGCTTTTCAATCTTTAACACCGAAACCGTGGCTTCAACCCGCTCCTTTATCTTTTCCGGGGCAACTCCCGCATTTTCCAGCCCGAACGTGATCTCGCTGTCAGAATCAATATTGAAAAACTGTGACTTGGGGTTCTGGAACACGGAGCCGACCTGCCCCGCCAGGCGGTACATCTCCGTATCCGCAACCTCCATCCCATTTACTACTGCCCTGCCCGATAAAACGCCGCCCTCCACAAAATGGGGGATCAGGCCGTTGACCAGCTTTGTCACCGTTGTCTTGCCGCACCCGCTTTCCCCACAGAGAAGCACGCACTCACCCTGCCCAATCTGTAAATCAATATGGGAGAGCGTCCCCTGCTCTTTCTCATATGCAAAAGAAACATCCTGTATATCTACCACAGACCGCACCTCCTATCCTGCTGTAACTGAGATAAAACAAAATACAACACCGAATGCCAGGCATAAAAAATCCTGCATGCCAAATTTCATTTCGACCATGCTTGTTTTATGTGCCGGGTTTTCAATTCCCCTTGTAACGGCAGCGGCAGACAGTTCCTCCGCAGTTGTTGTTGCCGAAATCATGACCGGAACAAGCAGACACTCTATTTTCTGTATCCCATGGATGTCCCGCAACTTCATGGCATCCCTTATGTACCCAACTTCTTCCTTCAAAGCCGGAAAATATCGGATGGTTACTGATAGCGGGATGATCAGCCCCTGCGGGATATGGCATTCACGGAGAGCCACCATCAGTTCCTTTATCGAAGTCTTCTGTATGATCAGCGTTCCCACGATCAGGCAGGGAAATGCCCTTCTTGCATAGGAAACCAGAATGGTGAAGCTGCTGGCTAAGATTTTCGGTCCGATTGGGAAAATACAGTACTGCAGGAACAGGCAGAGTCCAAAAGCAGACGCCAGTCTGCCTGCGGCTTTTGTACAGCCGCAGGCAATAATCAGCAGGAGCAGCAAAACCACCCATGTAATCTCAACCCATAGGGAATGCTGGGTAAAAGCCACTACATTTTCCAGCACCAGAAACAGCAGCTCTGTCCGAGGGTCGAATTTCAGCATATGTTTTTTGCACGAAACGCCCATCACACAATTCCTGCCTTTACAAAATGTTTTTTGAACAGGGCTTTTGCAATAAAAGCACCAATGATACCGCCGATGACAGGAGCCACAAACAGCACAACCAGCATGGCGTTGGAAGAAAGCGCTTCTACTGCGGACACATAATCCGCAGGCATCCCCTGCTCTGTAATCTGTGCGAGAAAATCAGCTTTAAACAGCCAGATGGGTAACGGGGAGCCAACCATTCCGAGTGAAAAAAACACATAAGAAACAGAATTCCCCTTAAAACTATCATACTTCGTCATCCCGCGAATCACTTCGGCCAGGATGCAGGTGGATGCCATGGAAATCAGGATCACCAGGGTAAACTGTCCCGTTGCAAAATAAATCAATGCCGTAATCAGCCCCATCAGGAACACTGCTCCGGGCTTTTGCACCTTTGCCGCCATCAGCATGAAGGGAATCCCCGCAAAGACAGCAATAAAGCCGGGCATCAGCATCCACAACACGGGATGGATGCCTCCCATCAACATAAAGGCGAAATTGATGACAAAATAGATTGCGGAAAAAATGCCGATTGTGATAAGGTCCTTCCCTTTCAGCCCTTTTCCATTTTTTGAGTTTGACATGGTTTTTTCCTCCTTGTTGGTTAGATTAAGCTAACCATAGTTGTTTAAAAAAAGCGGATTTCCGCTTTCTTTTTTAGGATAACAAAAATCAAATCCTTTGTCTGTCCCGTTTCGCCCAAATTGCACCGATTGGACAATTTTATTCATGACAATAGAAAGTTCGCAAAGCGCACTTTCTATTGTATTACTGCTGCCTTCCCCGGAACTCCGCATGGATCATAAAGCCCATATGGAACGTCCGCATCACCCATGCAAAAATCCTTGTGACAATGCTTTTTCTCCAGCCGCCTTTTAGGTATCCGTCTATGTAATCCCGCTCTGCCACATTCACGATGCGGTCAGACCAGCCCTCCAGTTCTTCTTTCGGTTTTTCCAATGAAAAGAAGGATTTCGTCTTATTGCCCACCATTTTCACTTCCGCATTCACGCCCTTAAGCCCCAGGGCATTTACCGCATCAAAAGTAATCATGCCGCCGGGAAAACGCTCCGCCATAGCGCACAAAAGGCGGCGCACCTGTTCTTTTTCAAAATAGTAAAACAGCCCTCCCGCTGTAAACACGATCCCATCCTCCGGACGGAAATCAATCCGGTCAAACCATGAGAAATCATTCAGGTCGCAGACCACGTTCCGTTCCAGCTTTCCGGGCGGGATATGCTTTTCACGCAGCGGTATCACATTTTCCATGTCCAGGCAGTACCATGGGTTTGTTTCATTTTTCATCTGCCGTCTGAGGCAGCTAAGCCCTGCGCCCAGCTCCACTACAGTGGCATGGGGATGTTTTTTCAGATAATGCCTGATCTCCCATGCCATGTTATACTGGCGTATGACACAGTTCATCCACATATACTGGAACCGATACAGCTTCTTGTCTGACCAGTCCACGCCCATTTCTTTTACAATCCTGCCTGCGTCATGGTCGGGAAACAGCTCCGAATAATGCTCCGCTGCTATCGCACGCCCCCATAAGGGCATACACAGCGTCTGCTGCACCGTATTTTCTTTCAGTTCTGACATAATTTTCTTTCCTCCTGCTTTCCGTTAAAATATCAGCACAATAATACCAGCCGTAACTGATAACAATTGGGTGCAGATTCCTTTTCTGCAGCGGCAATTCCACTTTTACTCCCCTAATCTGCGTTTTATGTATCCATAAAACTGTCTGTGCAGTTCCCTCATTTCATCTGGCGCTTTCATAGCGTGCCGGTACATGAATTTATCTCCAAAGCTGCTCAAAAAAGTAATTTTAAGTCCCACTGTAAGAAACAGAACCGGCATACAACAAAACAGATACATTTTCTTTGGCGACAGCACATGGCCCGTCCTTCTTAATGCTTTGCAGTTTCTCTTCATACGTTTTGCAGTTTTTTCCATGACTTTCCATTCATATCCCACTTTCCGGGGATTTACTGCATCGTAGTATGCATCTGCAAGCGGTACTACCATAGCCAGATGGCAAAGCTGCCATGTATGCATGTCTGCCACAATCTGATATGGAATGTGTGATCTTTTAAAAATCTTTGCCAGGGACAGGAGACGTTCACTCCTTTCCCCGCCAATTTCTGCAAATGTTGTAGGCTGGACAATCCGCGGTGTCAGGGCAGCGTCTAATATATCATTTTTAAAGCTCCCTCCTGCCCCCGGAAACGCAGGGAGTATTTTTCCTTTCCCGCAGATTCCCTCCCACTTATCATAAGTTTCCAGCGAATTGACCATAGTCACAATTGTCGGACTGATGTTATCCTGCAGTTCTTGCAATGCAGTGCGCAGCTGATCCTCTCTCACTGTCAAAAATATGAAATCATAGCATTCATCTGCTCCTATATGGGAAACTATTTTTACTTTTGCTTTTTTAACGGTATTCCCATTCTTATACTGTAAACCTGTACTTTTCAGACTCTCAAGACGCTTTCCCCGTGCATAAACGGATACATCATATCCTGCTTCCGAAAACAGAGAACCATAGAAACATCCAATAACGCCGGCTCCGTATATTAGCAATTTCATCTGTTCCTCCTTTATGAATCCCGGTCATTTTTTAATACAGCCAGCGTCTTTAACGCCTTATAGCTTTCCGGACTGACTGCGTGTTCCATCTCGCAGGCATCCGCCGCCGCTGTCTTTTCGTCCACCCCCAGCCCCGTTAGGAGCCGGCAGAAAGTGCTGTGCCGCTCATAGGTATCCTCGGCGATCCGCTTCCCCTTTTCCGTCAGATGGACTTCGTATGTCCCATCCACAAAAACATATCCCTCTTCCGCCAGCGCCTTTAAAGCCACGGAAACCGTGGGGCGGGATACGCCAAGCTCCCCCGCAATATCCGAGCCATGCACGGCTTTTCTTTTGGAAAGCGTATATATTACTCAAACTTCCCACACCGTATGGTGTGTTGAACCTTGAAAAATCAATACTTTAGCCAATAAAAAAGGCACAAACCTCTTTCCTGTGGTATAATTGAATTGCCAAAAAACAACTACACAACAAGGAGATCTATGCCATGTCAAGTATACCACAGACAACCGATAATGGGAACAGCGTTTCTGATTTTGCCACAAAGTTTATGAAGAGGTTCCACCT
>CAJTIU010000046.1 GCA_910576335.1 Lachnospiraceae bacterium | reverse complement strand
GTAACTCAACAATACAACATAAACCAAAAAACTGCTACTTTTATTTTGAGAAAACGAAAAAATTTTGAAAAAGTAGTGGAATCACGTACCTAGGGCTAGCCACCGCGCTAGCGGTTTGGTACAATGTGATCGTAATTGACATGACATAAGGAGAAAAGACAATGTTATTGGAACTGAAAGACATCAAGAAATCATTTGGCAGCAAACAGGTTCTCTCCGGGGTTTCTTTTCGGGCAGAAGGAGGCAAGGCCTTCGGTCTGCTTGGCAGAAACGGCGCCGGTAAGACGACATCAATCCGCATTCTGATGAATGTATTCCCGGCAGATGGCGGGGAAGTACTGCTCGACGGGCGTCCGATTAATTACAGGAGGATGAAGATCGGATATCTCCCGGAGGAGAGGGGACTTTATCCGAAGAAGATTATCGCGGATCAGCTCGTGTATTTTGCGGAGCTTAAAGGCATGAGCCACAGGGAGGCTGTGAAAGCGGTAGATCACTGGCTTGAGAGACTGGGCATGATGGAATACCGGAATAAGCGGCTGGACACGCTGTCAAAGGGAAACCAGCAGAAGATTCAGCTTGTGACTGCTTTGGCGCACAATCCAGATATTATTATTTTGGATGAACCATTTTCCGGACTGGATCCGGTGAATGCCATGCTGCTTAAGGAAGTAGTAAGGGAGCAGATTGCGGAGAATAAGGTGGTACTGTTTTCCAGCCATCAGATGAGCTATATTGAGGAATTCTGTGACAGTATAGCGATCTTGAATTCCGGACAGGTTGTCCTCTCTGGCGAGCTTCATGATATTAAGAGGAGTTATGTGCGCGACCGGCTCATTGTCCGTACTGAGTATCCAGACAATATCCAGGCAGATTTTGGGAAAGACTGTACCGTGATGGGGGATGGAAGCCTCATGATCAGGCTTGCTTGCGCTGAAGACAAGAAGTCAGTCATGCAGCGGCTTGTAGACAATTACGATGTTGATGGAGTAAAGGTGTTCGAGCCCTCTCTGAATGACATTTTTGTTGAGTATGCAGGTGACGGAGCGGATAAGGAGGACGTAAGATGAAGCAATTTGGGAAAATACTAAAATTTGAATTGAAGTACTATTTTAAAAATAAAGTTTTTGTAGGCGTGACAATATTTCTAGTGCTTCTTATAGCAGTTGTTATGTTTCTGCCCCGGATTGTGGGCATGATAAAGGACGACGGGGAGGGGACGGACAGTTCGCCTTCGGAGCGCAGCGTCATGCTTATCAAGGCAGAGACGCCGAGGGAGGAAGAGGCGGTCAGGAAAGCCTTTCAGACGGCGTTTCCTGACTATGATGTGCAGATTACACAGGAAAGCCTGTCGGCAATGAAGGAGAGGATAACTAAAGAAGAGGCGGAGTGTGCGTTTGTCCTGGAGGGGATGACCTCTTATACCTATTATGTAGATAACCTTTCCATGCATGACAGTAATATGGAGGCTGCAGATAGTGTACTGAAAAGTATGATTCAGACAGGAGCGATGGTGGAAGCAGGTATTACGGCAGAGCAGGCAGGTGAGATCATGTCGGTTCAAATTACAAATGATGCGGTAAGCCTTGGAAAGGATCAGATGCAGAATTACTGGTACACCTATATTATGATCTTTGCCCTGTATATGGTAATTCTTCTGTACGGTCAGATGATTGCAACGAATGTTGCAACCGAAAAAAGCTCCAGGGCAATGGAGCTTCTTATTACCAGTGCAAAGCCGGTGTCCATGATGTTCGGGAAGGTGATTGCCTCCTGCCTTGCAGGAATGGTCCAGCTTATTGCAGTGTTCGGATCTGCAATCTTGTTTTATGGCATGAATCAGGAACAGTGGAATGACAATCCAATCGTGGCTTCTATATTTGATATGCCGGTAGGGCTTTTGGGCTATATGCTTATATTTTTCGTGCTTGGATTTTTTATCTATGCATTTCTTTACGGAGCCATCGGTTCCACTGCCTCAAAGCTTGAGGATATTAATACATCGGTTATGCCGGTGACGATGCTTTTTATTATTGCATTCATGGTTGTGATGTTTTCCCTTGCTTCGGGAGATGTGGATAACACGCTGATGAAGGTGTGCTCCTACATTCCGTTTACATCCTCCATGGCGATGTTTACCCGGATTGCCATGAGTACAATCGCATGGTATGAGATAGTGATCTCTATCGCAATTCTTGCAGGATCCGTAGTTGGTATCGGGGTTCTTTCTGCAAAAATTTACCGTGTAGGCGTGCTCCTCTATGGCACCACGCCTAAGATCGGATCCATTATCAGGTCAGTGTGGAAGGCATAATGGCGGCTATATTTCCTTTTCCTTTTTTGCCTTTGCCTGGATGGCTTCTGTCTGAAACACAAAATTACGTATAAGTGTCTCAGCATTCGGAGTCAGATTAATGAACTGACATCCATAGCCGTGAAGTCCTTCCCTGCGCACAGGACGGAGCTTCTGTATGCAGGCTGAGATGCATACAGGAGTTCTTGCCTGGGTAAACATGGTGGTCAGGATGGTTCCGGGCTCAAAGACCTGCTTTGAAACAAACTGAAAGCCGCCTGTCCCGATGTCCTTTACCGTAACGGGTATCTGCTTTTTCTGTCCCTTTAGCATGACAGATACCTGGAAGGTTACATATACGCGGAAATTTTTCCGCTGTTCGGGGATATCATTTGTAATGGCGCGGGCAAGATAGCGCGCTGTGTCTCCGCTGCCGGGATCAGAGTGTATGTCCTCTGTCAGGGTGTAGATAAATGCCCGGTAATCATAAGCATTGCCCTCAGGCATGAGAAAGAACTTTTGGGGAAACTGCCTGAAGGGCTCTTCAAAAAAGTTAAGCGTGACTGTATCAAGACTTTCCCTGTTATACTGGACATCAGTCAGATAAGTACAGTCCAGGTTATAGAGTGTTGCTTTTGCTGCATCTGGTAATGAATTCATAAGACAAACTTACCTCCTTCATCTTCATAAAACTGTGTATCATTGGTTGTGTGATTCGGAAATTTATGTATTCACTGTTGATTTTAGTGTAATAGAAGATATGTGCTGTGTCAAGTCAGAATGAGGAAGTAACAGGATTGTAATTCAAGTTTCAGCAGACTTAAAACCAGGATGCTGTTAAAACCTGACAGATGACTGTTCTGTGAGAATGCAGATATTCCAGTTTAAGGCCGGACTGGTCTTTAACTGGAATATCCGATGATCTTATTTGCAGCAGGTCCGAATATCAAATTCCGGGTTGAACGCATAGAAGTTCTTGCTGTCTAAGTGATCTTGAATAATTCGGAGGGATTCACCGAAACGGGAGGATTGAAGTAGAATTACCGGGGAAAAGATAGCGGTTAAAATCCGCTTTAGATTTTCCATGTGATTTCAATATTCCCGTTTGCTATCTTAATTACTTTTATTAAAGTATCAACGACTGTCTGCTTATCCTCAAAGGAAGTCTTATCCCATTTCCCTACATGGTCTGTTATCTGTCCGATTTTATCACCTGCTTTAGAAACGGTGAGAGAAAGAAGTTCTTCCTGTAAGGTCTGGCGTTCAGTGTCTAACTCGGAAATCTTATCATTAATGTATTTCAACAAAACACTATTGGCGTTCGCCACTTTTGAAAGCAGGCCGTTGATTTCCTCGTCGATTTGCGTCAAACGGATTTTTGTTTTTGATAATTGGGGATTTGCCCCAGCGTCTTTTCCGCTGGATAACTTTTTAAACTCTGACAGTTTGTCACGGATAGCGTTCAGCATGTATTCTTCCAGAACGTCGGCATAGATGGTACAGCCAGTTCCTTTGCAGGCTCCACTGTTTCCTGCGCAGCTACATACAAAATAGCGTCCGTGTTTTGTCTTTGCTTTTCTCACTACCAATGCATAACCGCAATTACCACATTTTACTTTCCCTGCCAGCCACGAATTTTTAGCCTTGCAGGTCTTAGTTGACTGGCGGTTATTCAGACAGCGTATCCGACATGCTATCCATGTCTTAGAGGGGATAAATCCCTTATGTGGCGCTAACACAATTTCTTTATCAGCAAGGTCGCATTGTTTTCTGGTCTTTGATACCGTTCCTTTGTAGAGATAACAAGCATTGCAGCCGGTAAAATCACTTACAGGATTGAAGATATTTGCACCTTGACTTTTGTAGAAATTGTACACATCAATATCCGCTTCAACATAAATAGGATTTCTCAACATTTCACTTAACCTTGCGGTACTCCAATTGGCACCTCGTAAGTTTTTTATACCGTGATTATTAAGATACCGCATAATTTCACCAAGCGAATTTGACGGGTCGGCATACATGGAATAAATGAGTTTCAGTTGTTCGCTTTCCTCTGGAACTTCTTCATACATGGAAGTGCGGACATTATCAATTACCGTATCCACGAGCCGGAAACCATAAGGAATACGGCCACCCATGTAAAAACCATGCTTACACCTTGCATAATAAGCGTCCGTTACTCGTTTCTGTATTGTTTCTCGCTCAAGCTGTGCAAAGACAATACAGATATTCAACATAGCTCTGCCGATTGGCATCCCTGTATCGAACTTCTCTGTTGAGGAGACAAATTCTACATTGTATTTTTGAAATACTTCCATCATGTTAGCGAAGTCTAGTATCGAACGGCTGATACGGTCTAGCTTGTAAACGATAACTCGCTTGATTTTACCAGCTTTGATGTCAGACATCATTTTTTCAAAATCCGGTCTGTTTGTATTCTTTCCACTGAATCCCCTGTCTGCATATTCGATATAAGGGTTTCCGTGGGTTTCATATTTACAATATTCAAGCTGGCTTTCAACGGATATACTGTCTTTCTTTTCTATTGATTGGCGTCCATATAATGCATCATACATCATCTCTTTGTCCTCCTGACAAGGATGTATGACATAAGCCGCCCACACTTATATCACACCATCGAACATACATTCTCTCAACAAAATCAATCATATTTCTTAAATATCTGGAATAATTGTTTTTCAATTTCCTGTCTGGTGGTTTTCTGTGATTGTTCTGTATATTGTGGGCGGCGGTTGATTACAATTAGTTTCATTTTTTGCTGATTGATTCTATCTTTATCAATCGCATAAGATATTTTATCCTCCATAAAACATACCCCCTGGCAGATGCTTTTGTATATCTTATGAAAGACAGCAAGTACACTATAACAATAAGCAATCAGACGGCTTTGGAAAGCTCCGCTGGATTTTCACCATTCCTATTCTCATGGGCGAACTTATGTTGCTGTTCACTCCGTGACCAGTAACATTCGCAAATCCATCTAAAATCCGCTCCGCGAATGAGATTTGCTCACCCCTGAATCATATTCTTACGGACTTTGCAGTAAATGCAAAGTCCTGAGTGAACAGTAACGCTGCTCGTTACTATTCATGGGTCAGGAATGCGCTGAACTGCGCATTCCGTAAGAACGTGATTCAAGGGTGAGGGGCGATTTTTGCGCTTTTTTCTATGGAATCTTGTATTTATTCTCATAACAGAATATAATAGAGAAGGTATGAAGTGTAGTTACAGATATTTTAGGAATGAGGCTCATAACAATTTGGAAGGAAGATCATATGACGGCGGACCAGTATGAATGGCTGAGGGCAAATGAGGAAGCAAACGCCAAATATAACGAAATACTTTATTACGGATTGGCGGCGATGAGGAGTAGATACGTGTGATAAATGAGAATGTGGAGTCTGGGTATGATTTCAGGAGAACCCTTTATGACAAGGATATCCGGGAACCTCTTTTTGATTTTTTGGAGGAGAAATATGGAAAGACCAGGATACTGGAAGAAAAGAGAACGGGAAGCGTGAGAGCGGATGCTGTGATGATCACACCGAAACTTTTATATGGCATAGAGATAAAAAGCGATGCAGATACCTATGCAAGGCTTGGGAGGCAGACCAAATACTATGACTGGTATTATGACCGCAATATTATCGTTGCAGGCACATCCCATGCAGCCCATGTAGAGGAACATGTACCGGAATGGTGGGGGATTATCATGGTCGAGCCAGACGAAAACGGAGAGATTGATTTTTATGTCCTGCGGGAAGCGGATGTCAATCCAAGAGTGAAGGACAAACGGAAGATCACTATCCTGTGGCGGACGGAACTTAACAGGCTGCTTGAAAAAAACGGCCTCCCTAAATATAAGGAGAAGAGCAAGCTCTTTGTGCAGGATAAATTAATAGAGAAGGTTCCGGGTGATACCTTGTGGCCGCAGGCATATGATGAACTTTTCGAGAGGGATTATAACACGATAAGCCAGGAAATAGAGGAATTCCGCAGGAGAAAGCAAAGGATAGCGGAGGGAACTTTATAACGGAGGGACCCAAAATGCAGAAAGACGGTTTCAGATGTGGAGGCGATGCTTACATATCTGGATATAGAACCAGGCGCGGGGAAGGTGCGATTTCAGATAGGAGTTGGATATGAGACTGTTTATAGCGATAAATTTTAACGAGGATGTCATAGATGACCTGGTCAGACTGCAGGCGGAACTTAAGCGCTGCAGGGTGGCGGGGAATTTCACAAAGTAAGGGAAACCGTGGCAACGGCGGTATCTTTGATGCGTTCGGAGCGAGGCAAAAGAGGGATGATCTACACAGAAATAGAAGGTATTGATGGTGACGGAAAACATTGAGGTATTTCTATAGGTTCGGGTAACAGTTTCCGTTCCGAAAAAATAAGGTGGATATGGTAATTTGTCTTTCGCTTGTTATGGTGCAGTGCTGATACACACTCCGCACCATACTTTTCCCTAAAACGGTCTGTGAAAAGCTGCAACAGCTTGTCTGGCTCGTAAAGGTTTTAGAGTGTCATTTTCTATTACTTTTTCATCCTCTCTATCACACAGCTGTGAGGCTTGTTGGCATTGTCCCGATTATAATTGATTCCAACAGCCAGTATTTCCCCCGCATATCCTTCCAACGCCTGCGTATACTGCCTGTCTTTGATCTGCTGTATTGCCGTATGAGCCGTCTTGTTATATTTTAATTCTACAATAAGCGCCGGTTTCTTTACGGAGGGCAGCGGCAAAAATACGATATCAGCAAAACCATGTCCTGCGGGCAGCTCCCTTATGAGCCTGTAATCTTTTCTTGCGCTGTAATATGCAAGGCCAATCGCACACGCCAGCGAATTTTCGTCGTTATAAGTCAAAATCGAGGCCGCTTCTGTATGCGCCCTGTCAAGTCCCTCGGCAACGCTTCCTTCATCCCCATTCAGCGTATCTTCCAGTAATTTGTCTGACGCCTTCAAAATGCGTACAATTTCCGGCCAGCCGCTTACACTCATGGCATTTTCAAACTCTCCGATGATTTCCTTATTGGGGATAAACGCTTCTTCTTCTTTGGAATCATAGGCAAGGTATCCCAAATGAATCAACAGTGTAAGCACATCATCTTTTGTCCTGAAATTTTTCATATCATTCTGGAAACTCCGCATGTTGACTTTGACGCGTCCGCCGCCGAGCATCTGTACAATATCTGACTGAAGCCCGTCGAAATCCATATCTATATAGATTTTCAGGGCTTCATAGGTCTCCGTTATCGTCCAATAGTTTGAAAACTCCCCGCAGATCATTGCCTCCACAACAGACTTTGGATTATATACATGCCTATATTTTTTGAATTGATACCCGTCATACCAGCTGCTGGCTTCTGTAAAATCCATACCAAAACGTCCGCACAGCCCTTTTACTTCTTCTTCTGTAAAGCCGGTATATTCCTCAAGATTTTTTTGATTCGTCATGGAATATTCCCAGAACATATTCAGTGCTGAATGTTGGCCATACTTTTTTACAGGAAGAATACCGGTCATATACGCAAGCGCAACATACGGCTGGTCTTTTAAAAGATTCCTTAAAAAATCCAGATACTGCTTTTGCAGAGTTTCCGACTCCTGTTTTTCACGCATGACACAGTCCCACTCATCAATCAGAAAAATAAATTGTTTATCCGTTTTAGCGTAGATTTTCCGAAACGTAGCGGCAAGACCCATTTCACGCCCCTTTAAAACAGTTCCGTACTCTTCGTTTAATTCTTCAAGCACTTCCTGTTCCAGATATTCTGTCACCTTACCGGAAGACGCCTCAATCAGAAACTGCTGCATATTCAAAAAAACGACATCATAGCGGTTCAAATGCTCCTTATACGTTGGATTCTCCGCGATGCTGCGTCCTGCAAACAATTCTTTGGAATCGCACCCGCAGCTGTAATAAGCCGCAAGCATTTTCAGAGTCATGGATTTTCCAAAGCGCCTGGGCCTGCTCACACAAAGAAACTTCTGCTCCGTATTGATACACTTATTTGTCTCTGCAATCAATCCTGTTTTATCCACATAAATTTCAGAACGGACAGACTCCCAAAAACCTCTGTTCCCCGGATTCAGATAAATGCCCATATATGCAACCTCCCTTTTCTTCTCTTAGTATAGCAATTCTCTCATACATATTCAATTACTTTCTGAATATTATCGCCCGGTTCGCTTCACCGAACCTCTGATAGTGAACAATTTCCCGTTCTCTTAAGAAGCGGATGGGTTCACAGACCTCTGGATCTTTGACAAGACGGAGGATATTGTCGTAGGTGGTTCTTGCTTTCTGCTCTGCTGCGACCTTGTAAAGACAACACTGCCATAACTAGAGGCAAAAACGGAAACACAAAGCATTTGGGGAAAATATATAAAAAAGAAAATATTTTTTATGCAAGATTAATAAAAAGAAAATATTTTTCAAAAAAGTATTGTTTTTTCTTTTTTTAATGTTATTATGTATTTAAGAAATGAATTACAGGTAATTATAAGAGAAAGGAAAGGTGGTACAAAAATGAGACCAGAAGAACTGAAGAAGGCACTAGAAGGAATTTGCGCAATTGCTGTTACACCGATGAACGACGAACGGCAGGTTGATTATGAAAAAGTGAAAAACCACATTCGTTTTCTGATTGGAAAGGGAATTAACCGCAGCAACAGCTGTACATTAGTTGTAGGAGGAAGTACAGGAGAGTGCGGCGCTCTTACAATCCCGGAAAGAAAAAAATTGATAGAGACAGCAGTTTCAGCGGCGGGAGATGAGCTTCCGATCATCGCTGGATGCAATCACAGCAATATAGAGGATGTAAAGGATTTAATGGCACATGCAGAACAGGCGGGCGCAGCCGGTGTTATGGTTTTGTCTCCTTATTATTACGTGCCGACAGACGATGCCGTATTACGTTTTTATAAAGAGATCTCAAAGGCAGCTAATATCGGAATCCTTCTTTATAATAATCTTGAGGTTACACATAAGGATGTACCACTTGAAGTTATGGAGCAGTTGATTGGAGATTCTAACGTAGTCGGTATTAAGGAATGTACGCCGAACTTTGCAAAAATGGAAAAAGTTGCAAGGAAGATAGGGGATAAGATTACGGTTATCAACGGACATGGCGAATTCCTTGAGCCGTTCGCAGCAGTAGCGGGAACGAAAGGATTTATTTCCAGTACTTCAAATTTCGCACCAGAGCTTGCAGTAGAAATGTGGAAAGCAAGAAGCGCCGGAGAATATGTAAAAGCAAAACGGATCAGGGACAGATTATCACCGTACCTTGACCTGGCGGCAGCAGAGAGTGCAACAGGCGGTGAGCCGGTAGTACTTGCAATATTAAAGAGAGCAGCGACATTAGTTGGTTCAGACTGCGGACCGGGACGGATACCGCTTCCAGAAATTTCGCAGGAGCTGGATGAAAAGATTCAGAAGATGTTAAAGGAAGTAGGTTTGATTTAAAATATCTGATTTGAAATATCTGACTTTAAATATTTGACTTGTAATAAAAAGACAATCAGATGTTACACATTAAGAAGGCAGTTATACATACTGCCAGAAAGAAAATGGAGGAAAATATATGAAAAAAAGGCTATTGGCTATGTTGTTATGTGCCGCAATGGTATTATCTATGGCAGCCTGCAGCAGCGGCGGAGCTGAATCTGATAAAGAAGAAAAAACAGAAGATTCCGGCGGGAAAAAGGAAATAACCGTGTTAAGACTTGGAGATATTACGAAGGCAGAACCTATTTTTGCTCCGATTATGGACAGCTATACAAAGGATAATCCGGACACGACAGTAAATTTTGAGGCTATGGCATGGGATGAGGCAAAAACAAAGTTGAAATTACTAGGCGCTCAGAGTGAACTGCCGGAGGTTATGTTTATTAATATCATTAATGGATGGGATTTGGCATCAAGTGGTTACTTGTCTGATTTGAGTGATTTATTTAAGGAAGATGCCTCTTTGTCGGCGGACATTCCACAGTCGATTATTGATGTTGCGACAACAGAGGATGGAAAAATGTATTGGATTCCTTCTGCTACAGGCGCCTTTGGAGTGTGGTATAACAAAGAGTATTTTAAGCAGGCGGGGCTTGATCCTAATTCACCGCCTAAAACTGTAGAAGAGATGATTTCTATGGCAAAGACAATTACAGAAAAGACAGGCGTTCCAGGACTTGGCTGGGGAATTACGGCAACAGAAGATTTCGCCAATATTACCGAGAGCTTTTATTCAAGCTATACAGGTGTAGATATCTGGAGTGATGCAGACAAAAAGTTTACATTTGAAGATAATAAAGAGTATCGGAAATTGTTTGCAGAAGTATTAGAGGAATTTGCAAAAATTACGAATGATTACGGGATTACACAGGCGAACTCTATCGAACAAAATCCGTTTGGTATTAGAACGTTATTCCGTGACGGTGAAGTTGCAATGTATCTGGACGGGGTATGGGCAGTAAAGGAATTAAAAGAAGAGCTGGATAAAGGAGAGGGAAGTAAATTTAATACAGGATTATTCCCAGCGGGACCGGCAGGCTCACATCCTATTCTTGGCTGTGACGGCTGGGCAATACCAGAAGAATGTAAGGATAAGGACGAGGCGTGGAAGATGGTTCAGCATCTGATGTCCTCCGAAAATCAGACCAGACATGCTTCAGAGTGGGGACTGCTTCCGATTCTTGAATCTGAAAAAGGAATAGATGAATTTTCGGGAGAATACTGGAATGCGCTTGTAGAGCAGCTTGATACAGTTTCTGCCCGTCCGAAGGACAAGAACGTGGCTATGATTGAGCAGGCAATTGCAGATGGTGCACAGGCGGCGGCGACAAGGAAGATGACCCCGGACGAAGCGATTGATTTTATGATTGAAACAGTACATTCAAACTATGTAGAGTAATTGAAGAAAATGGATGGGCTGACGGCGGTCCATCCATTTCATTTTACACTTATTGAAAGGTGGTAGTATATGAACCTTAAACGGAAAAGAAAAGCACTGCCGTATATATTTTTAGTACCGGCAATCGTCATTATTATTATGATTTTTGCCATACCTCTTTTCAATTTATTATGGTATTCCTTTGCAAAAGTAGATTTGATTGGTAACTTTAACAGCTGGGCAGGGTTCAATAATTATAAATATCTGGTTACCGAGACATTTACAAAAACTTTGGGAAGAACAATGATATGGGTAGTATGTGGTATTGCGGGTATCTTTTTAGTTGGGACGATCCTTGCACTTGCGCTGAATAAGCCGATTCCGGGCAGAGGCTTTTTCAGGACGGTTGTCATTATTCCATGGGTCATTCCCCATGTGTTTGCAGGGACGATGTGGAGCTGGGTTTTAAATTCTACAAATGGAATTGTGAATACGCTTCTTTTAGATCTGGGACTTATTAAAGAACCTATCAGCTTCCTGGGGGCAGAACTGGCTCTTGCCACAGTTATTTTTATCCGTATATGGAAGGGTGTACCGTTTTTGGTCATGAGTTTACTATCCGCTCTGCAGACAATACCGGCAGAAGTGGAAGAGGCGGCAAAACTGGACGGCGCACTTGGATGGAAATATTTTTGGCATATTACACTGCCGCTTCTTAGGCCTGTTATGGTAATGAGCGGAACCATCCTGATGGCATGGTCATTTACGATATTTGATCTGGTCTATGTCATTACAGGAGGAGGCCCGCTAAATGCTACTGAACTGCTTAGTATTACGATTTATAAAAAGGCGTTTATCAATGGTGATATGGGCGGGGCATCGGCTATTGCAATATTTACTATGCTGTTTGTATCAGTGATTGCATTTTTCCTGATGAAACGCAATTCAAAGGAGGCCGATTAGATGAAAAGGAAAAGAAGAAATAAAACAATCAGAGATTATATAGTACGCTATTTCGTTATTATTGTCTGGGTAGTGATTGCTCTGCTTCCTATTTATACCGCGTTTATAACATCGCTTACGCCTTTTGAAAAATTAGGAGAACGTATGCTGTATCCCAAATATTTTGCATGGGAGAATTATGCAGAGGTCGTGGCACAGACACCAATGTGGGAATATTTGAAAGCGTCTGTTATTTATGCGGTGGGGACGAGCATTTTTACAATTATTATTTCAATTCTGGCGGCTTATGCATTATCACGGTTTCGTTTTCGATTTAAAGTTGCATTTATGATGCTTATTGTAGCAATTCAGGTTATTCCGCAGATTGTTATCGTAACGCCTCTTTATGGACTTTCTAATTCAACGGGACTGTATGACACATATATTGTTGTCGTGCTGGCGATGGTAGCGTCCGCCATAGCAAATCCTATTCTGCTTTTGAAAGGTTTTTTTGACAGTATTTCATCTACGCTGGAGGAAGCGGCGGCAGTGGATGGCTGTACAAGGCTTGGTGCGCTTGTAAAAATTATTCTGCCTATTTCACTTCCAGCAGTTACAACGGCATTTGCTCTTTCATTTTTTACAGGGTGGGACGCATATCTGTATCCGATGATACTGACATCATCTCCGGGGAAGGTATCTATGACGGTAGGTCTTTCCAGGATGAAGGATATTGTTACGCCGTGGAACTGGATTATGTCGGGGACAATCATTGCAATCATACCGCCGATTCTGATTTATCTTATTGCTCAGAAATACCTAATAGGAGGATTGACGGCAGGCAGTGATAAATAAGAAAGAATAAAAGGAGAAAGTAGTTGTGAGTGTTTTTGAGTTTCCATTCGAAGAACTGCAGAAATATCGGGGAAGAAATCCAAAGCCGAAAGATTTTGAGAAATTCTGAGTAAATGATAGGAGGAAATAAAGAATGGGTAAAACAGGTATGCTGATGATTGGAGTAAGCAGATTTATTTACGGAGAAGGTGTAGTCATGAAGCTTCCGGAAGAAATAAAAAGATTTGCAGACATCGCGTTTTTTGTTGGGGGCAGTATCACGCTTCCTCTTGTTCGGGATAAAGTCGAAGAAAAGCTGAAGGAAGAAAAAATAGAGGCACAATGGAATCTGATGGATGAACCGAATTCTGTGGATTTTGCAGAAAGATTATCTAAAAAAGCGCTGGAAGAAAAGGCAGGGGTCATCATTGCCGTCGGAGGAGGAAAATGTATGGATTTGTGCAAGGTGATTTCTGATATGAGCCGTCTGCCGCTGATTACAGTACCGACCTCTGTGGCAACATGTGCAGCGTCTTCAGCTGTAAGTATCATGTATACAAAAGATACAGGAAGCTATGATTGTTCTATTCAAAAGGAAAAGGAAGTAGATTCTGTTATTGCAGACCTAGATATTATTGGGAGCTCGCCGAGCCGTTTGTTTGCTTCTGGAATACTGGATTCCATTGCTAAGCTGCCCGAAATTGTAAATGGAAGGGCGGACATGAGATATCCGGCAGTATCTATCTTTAAGAAGATGGCTTATATGAATTCTACTTTCATATATGAATTTTTGACAAATTATGGACTGAAAGTGTACAAGAATCCGCAGGATGATAAGGAACTTCTCCGGGATCTGGTACTGGTTAATCTCATTATTACATCTATGGTGAGCGGTTTTTCTAGCGGCTCGGATCAGCTTGCTATAGCACATGGACTATATGATGGAATGCGTAAATATTTTCCAAAAGAATCAAAAGGCGCTCTGCATGGCGAGATTGTGGCAGTCGGAGTATTAATGCAGATGCGGTTTAATAATGATACAGAGGAAGGGTATCAAAAGATTCTGAATCTGATGAAGGAGATGAAGATGCCGACAAAATTAGAGGAGCTTGGCGTAGAGCCTTCCTCAGAAAATATTGCAAGACTAAGAGAATGGAATATCATGAAAAATAATATTACAGAAAAAACAGATTTAGAGAGACTGGATATCGCGTTTCAAGAGATTATCTAATGTTTTGCAGTTAAGGAATCTGTTGCGAGGGAGGTTGGCGAATGGCAGATAAAGTACTGGAGTCTATTAGAGGGGGATTAATTGTGTCGTGTCAGGCGCTTGAAAACGAGCCTCTGCATAGCCCATACATTATGCAGAGGATGGCAGTAGCGGCAATGTGGGGAGGCGCGGCAGGAATTCGTGCTAATACTGTCTCAGATATTTTAAAAATCAGAGAAGAAGTTCATCTTCCTGTGATTGGAATTATTAAAAAGGAGTATGCCGATTCAGAAGTATTTATTACGCCGACGCTTAAGGAGGTGGATGAGCTTGCCTCCATCCGGCCGGAAATTATTGCTCTCGATGGAACAGACAGAATCAGGCCGGGAGGCATCAAGCTTGAGGAGTTCTTCCGAGAAGTGAGGAAAAGATATCCGACCCAGCTTTTTATGGCTGATTGTTCCACACTGGAAGAAGGAATCCGTGCGGCAGACTTAGGGTTTGACGTGATAGGAACAACGTTGAATGGTTATACAGCTTATACAAAGGGAAATGCGCTTCCTGATATCAGGCTTATAAAAAGCCTGGTAGAAAAGACGCAAAAACCTGTGATTGCGGAAGGCGGAATATGGACGCCTGAGGAGCTGGAAAGTGTAATCAGTACAGGAGTACTGGCTGCTGTAGTTGGAACGGCAATTACAAGGCCGATGGACATTACGAAACGATTCGTGAAAGCGTTACATACATAGTTTTGAGGTATTGGCCGCAGAATGGACGTTACTATTCACGGGTCAAGAATGCGCGTAAGCTGCGCATTCCGTAAGAACGTGATTCAAGGGTGAGGGGCGATTTTTGCGTAGCAAAACTTTAAATATCGCCCCGAATCGTTACTATGAGCGGCCTCCTGGGCCGTGAATAGTAACGAATGGACAGCAACATTTGACACTTTTGTCAGAAACTAGTTGTACTGTATATAAAACAGGAGTTAAAATGGAGATAGTAATACTGGATATAGGTGGAACATCTATAAAATATGCAAAGTGTATAGACGGGGAGATGTATAAAACAGCAGAATGTGAATCTGAAGCCGGAAAGGGCGGAGTATATCTGATGCATAAAGTAATAGAAATTATCCGGATGCTTGGCCCGTGCGACGGGATTGGAATCAGCACTGCGGGACAGGTAGACACAGAAAAGGGATGTATCCGATATGCGAATGATAACATTCCTGGGTATACAGGAATGGAGATACGTAAGGTGCTGGAAAATGAATTTGGAGTTCCGGCGGCAGTGGAGAATGATGTAAATTCAGCGGCTCTTGGCGAAGGAATATTCGGTGCGGCAAGGGGAAGGCAGGAATATCTGTGTTTAACGTACGGTACGGGGGTAGGAGGAGCTTTTGTAACCGGCGGACGGGTTTTTCGAGGTTTTGCAGGTTCAGCGGGAGAATTTGGGAGTATGATTATTCATGGAAGAGATGTGCGTCCTGGTGTGAGGATCAGCGGCTGTTATGAGGATTATGCATCGACAAGTGTACTCGTACGGAAAGTTTCGGAAAAATTTCCGCAGATTGCAGATGGAAAGCAAGTGTTTCAGAATATACATTTACCGGAAATAAGACAGATTGTTGAGGAATGGGTGCAGGAAATCGCACATGGACTCGTCACATTGATTCACATTTTTAATCCAAGATGTGTTATTTTAGGCGGTGGCATTATGGCGCGGGCAGATGTGGTTGACATGGTTAGAGAGTCTGTCAGGAAGCGGATTATGTCAAGCTTTGATGATGTGGAGATCCTGGCGGCGGTTCTTGGCAACCAGGCGGGGCTGTGGGGGGCATTTTATGCTGCTTTGCAGAGAGTAGAGGGTGTTTCCCGTAACAGTGAGGGTGTCTGAACTGTTACGTTTCCTGTAAGTTTTAAGAAACCAAGGAGGAAAACAGATGGCTCAGAATAACTTTATTGTACAGATACAGATGATGTATCCGCATCTGACAAAAGCAGAAAAAAAGGTGGCAGACTACGTTTTGTCAAATCCCAAAGAAAGTCTTTATATGTCAATTACCGACTTAGCCGCTGGGTGTGAGGTTGGAGAAACAACAGTATTTCGGTTTTGTAAAAGTATGAAGCTTAAGGGGTATCAAGAGTTCAGGATTCAGTTGTCGCTCTGTGTCCAGGATGGTACAGAAAAAAAAGGACAGGAGATGCTGAATGGGAATATCGGAATGGATGATTCCTTTTCTGTGATGTCAAGAAAGCTTTTAAATTCCAATATTGGTGTGCTGACAGAGACTCATACGCTTTTGGAAGAAGAAAAGATGGAGATATTGTTGGAAAAAATGATTGATGCAAAGAGGATTTTTTTCTTTGGAATGGGAACGAGCCAGGTGATGGCGATGATGGCAATGAATAAGTTTCTTCGTATTTCAAATAAGGTTTATTGTTTTACAGATTCGCATATGCAGACTATGATGGCTTCTACACTTCAAAAGGATGACGTAGCAATTGTAATATCTTATTCTGGTTCTACAAAGGATTCTGTCTTAGTTGCTAAGCTTGCAAAGCAGAACCAGGCGTATGTTGCAGGTATTACAAGATTTCAGAAATCACCTCTTGTAGATTATACGGACATGGTTTTACTTTGCGGGGCAAACGAAGGCCCTCTCCAGGGAGGCTCTACAACGGCAGTCATAAGCCAGATGTTCATTATTGAAGTTCTATATATTGAATTTTACCGCAAGACATTTGACGGCAGTTTTAAAAATAATCAGAAAACATCACAATCAATTACAGATAAAATGTATTAGCAGGATAGGGGGTAATGTATGGAGATTCTTGTTTGTATCAAACAGGTGCCGGGGACGACAGCGGTTGAAGTAGATGAGGAAACTGGTGTACTGAAACGGGACGGAGTGGAGGCAAAAATGAATCCCTTTGATCTTTTTGCAATAGAACAGGCGCTTTTGCTACGTGAAAAATACGGCGGAAAAGTGGATGTGATTACGATGGGACCGGGGCAGGCGGAAGCGGTGCTGCGGGAAGCGGTCTGGATGGGAGCAGACAGAGGGATTTTAATCAGCGACAGAAGCTTTGCAGGTTCTGATGTTGCGGCAACCAGCTATGCTTTAAGCCAGGGAGTCAGGAAAGCTGGTACATATGATTTGATTTTATGCGGGAAACAGACAACGGACGGGGATACTGCACAGGTTGGGCCTGAAATGGCGGAATTTCTCGGAATAGAGCATATAGCAAATGTAGAAATGGTTTTGGAAGCGGAGGGAAATGAGCTTACAGTTTTAGAAAATCAGGAGAACTGTCAGAGACAGCTTAAACTTTTCATGCCCTGCCTTCTGACGATAGAAAAAGATGCCAATACTCCAAGGCTGCCTTCTTACAAAAGAAAGATGAAAACAGGAGGTTTGGAAATTGAACGGATTGGATTGTCTGATTTTTCGGACAAGGACAGGAGACATTACGGCCTGGAAGGTTCTCCAACACAGGTAGAACGTATCTTTCCGCCGGAGAGGAACGCTTCCTGTCAGAAATACGAGGGAGAGCCGGAGAAACTGGGGAATCTATTCTATCAGGTGCTGCTTGAGAAAAAATTTGTTTCAGAGAATAAAGTATAGAACAATTAGGAGTAAATTAAAATGGGAAGTTTAAAAGTGCACCAGGAAAAGGTGACTTCTGAAATTGCAGAAAAAATGTGTGCACTATGTCCTTTTCATGCAATTTCATATGAGGATGGAACACTTAAAATTGATGCAGGCTGCAGAATGTGCAGGCTTTGCGTAAAGAACGGTGTTCCGGGAGTAGTTACATTCGAGGAGGAAGCGGCGCAAGAGATTGATAAAAATCTCTGGAATGGTATTGCTGTTTTTGCAGAATGGGAAAAGGGAGAAGTGCATCCAGTGGTATATGAACTGCTGGGTAAGGCAAAGGAACTGGCAGAGGTAAACGGTCATCCAGTTTATGTGCTGCTTGTGGGATATGAGCTTTCCAGGATAGCGGAGGAGCTTCTGCATTACGGTGCAGATTGTGTATACTGTTATGACAGCCAGTATCTTAGCGAGTTTAAGCCAGGTCCTTATACGAATGTGATTGAAGATTTTGTAAACAAAATACATCCTTCTGTCATGATGTATGGCGCAACGGTGAAAGGGCGTTCTCTTGCTCCCAGAGCGGCCGCGAGATTCCAGACAGGGCTGACTGCAGATTGTACAGTATTAAAGATGAAAAAAAATACAGATCTGGTGCAGATCCGGCCGGCTTTCGGGGGTAATATTATGGCGCAGATTGTTACTCCAAATTGCAGACCACAGTTTTGCACAGTGCGGTATAAGGTGTTTTCATCAGCAGAGCGCAGCAGACAGGCATCAGGGAAGATAGAAAAGATGGGGCTTGCGGATGAAAAGCTGAAATCTTGTGTGAAAGTTCAGAGAGAAATTGAGAAGCCCAAGACAATTGATATTGCGCAGGCCGAGGTGATTGTCGCAGTGGGAAGGGGAGTCAAAAGCAGGCAGGATCTGGCAATGGCACAAGAGCTTGCAGAACTTCTCGGAGCGCAGCTTGCCTGCACCAGACCATTGATTGAGGCGGGATGGTTTGACGCAAGAAGGCAGATTGGTTTAAGCGGGCGTACAGTGAAGCCTAAATTAATCATTACGCTGGGGATTTCAGGATCGGTCCAGTTTGCTGCGGGCATGAAGGGCGCGGAATGCATTATTTCTATAAATCAGGATAAAAATGCGGATATATTTAATCTGGCACATTATTGCTTTGTGGGAGATTTGTACGAGATTCTTCCAAAGCTTCTTTGCAGACTGAAAGGAGGAGCAAGATGAGTCTGAAACAGGAACAGATTGCCTATTTAAAAGAAATTGTGGATGTACCGCGGATTTGGACAAAGGAGGAAATCGGTGAGGATTACAGTCATGACGAGCTGGGCGGGGTGTCAGGGTATCCTGATATTTTGATTAAGGTTCAGTCTACAGAAGAAGTTTCCTCCATCATGAGATATGCATACGATCAGGAGATACCGGTTGTTGTGCGGGGAGCCGGTACAGGGCTTGTGGGGGCGGCTGTTGCCCTTGACGGCGGTATTATGATTGAAACAACTTTGATGAATCATATTTTGGAGCTGGATGAGGAAAATCTGACAGTTACGGTAGAACCAGGCGTCCTGTTGATGGAGCTTGCAAAATTTGCAGAAGACCATCAATTTTTGTATCCGCCCGATCCGGGGGAAAAGTCCGCGACAATCGGAGGCAATGTCAGTACCAATGCAGGCGGGATGCGGGCTGTAAAGTACGGAGTGACAAGAGATTATGTTCGTGGAATGACAGTCGTGCTTCCTAACGGAGAGGTAGAAGAATTTGGAGGCAAGATCGTAAAAAACAGCTCTGGATATAGTCTGAAGGATCTAATGATCGGTTCCGAGGGAACGCTGGGAATTATTACGAAATTAATATTAAAGCTTGTCCCTCTTCCTGAACATTCGGTCAGCCTCCTCATTCCTTATGGAAAAATGGAGGATGCGATTGGAGCTGTACCGGAAATTATACGGCTGAAATCCAGCCCCACGGCAATTGAGTTTATGGAACGGGAGGTTATCTTATTTGCTGAGGACTTCCTTGGAAAGAAATTTCCAGACAGAAAGAGTCCGGCTTATCTGCTTCTGACTTTTGACGGAAATTCCAGGATGCAGGTGGAGGCGGAATATGACAAAACGGCCAGGCTCTGTCTTGAGAATGGGGCGCTGGATGTTTTTCTAGTGGATACACCAGAGAGAAAGGACGCTGTGTGGTCTGCCAGAGGTGCGTTCCTGGAAGCGATTAAGGCGTCTACAACGGAAATGGACGAGTGTGACGTTGTTGTTCCTCGAAATAAAATTGCAGAATTTATACGCTATACACATGAACTCGCAGAAAAATATCATATTCGGATACCGAGTTTTGGACATGCGGGAGATGGAAATCTTCATATCTATATATGCCGTGACAATCTTGAAGAGGGGGCCTGGAGGGAAAAGCTTGAGAGCGTCATGGAGGATATGTATGTAAAGGCGGCCGAAATCGGAGGCGCAGTTTCCGGCGAGCACGGAATTGGATATGCGAAGCGGGTATATTTAAGAGAACAGCTAGGAGAAGAACAGATAGGGATTATGCAGGGGATTAAACGGGTTTTTGATCCGAAAGGATTACTGAATCCGGGTAAGGTAATATAAAATAAGCGGCAGTCCGCAGCTGTTTTGCGGACTGCCGCTTATTTTGTCAGAAATTGGGCAGTATAAAACTGCGCCATATCGTTCAAAAAGATGTACGGCACGTACTCCACTGTTCACGCTTGATACGACATATCCTTCTTCTCGCAGGAAGTCGGTAGCAAGTCCGCCAGTTCCTTTTCGTCCTCCACAATCAGAATATCGGTCATAAATATTCAGTTCTCTTTCACGGTCGCGAAGTTCCTTGCCGCTGCTGTCAAAATGTCCCATATCCTTTTCACCCACGATACCGCTGTCCATGATATACAGCACCCTGCTACACCTGGCTGCTGCCTTTGGATCATGGGTAACGCACATAACTGTAGTACCGTCACGGTTGAGGGATAACAGCCGCTGCTTGTGGTGCAGACATATATTCCATATATTCTCCCGTCCTTTCTTCAAACTATATCAATACATAATTATACGCGGACAGCCGAATAATAGCAGTGCTGTACTAGCCGTCTGATTGCATATGGTATAACATTTTCTTTCATAATGTACAAGCATTTTTGCATACTTTGTAATATATTGTGGTGAGGTGATTACTTGGCAAATGGTACAAAAATAGTTTGCAGGAATGTGTTTAAGACAAAGGAAAAAGCGGCATTTACAAAAGAATACACACGAAAATGGATAGAATTAATCAATGAATTTGAAAGGAATAAAGGGCAGAGAATACCTGCCAAATCATAGGCAGACTGTCTCAAAAATGGTATAATAATATCATGTAGAGATAGTTTGTTTTGGCTTCTCTGAAAAGGAGAACAGAACATTATGAGTACAAAATCAAAGGTTGCTATATATTGCCGCTTATCAGAAGAAGATAGAAACAAACAATCAGAAACAGATGACAGTAATAGTATTCAGAATCAAAAGTCAATGTTATTGCAGTATTCGTTAGAACAAGGCTGGGAAGTCACAGGTATTTACAGTGATGATGATTATGCCGGCGCAGACAGGCGGCGACCAGAATTTAACAGGCTGCTGGCAGACGCAAGGGAGCATAAGTTTGATATTATCCTCTGTAAGACTCAATCTAGATTCACCAGAGAATTAGAGTTGGTGGAAAAATACATTCACGGACTGTTTCCCATATGGGGGATTCGTTTTATCAGTATTGTTGATAATGCAGATACTGCTAATAAAGGAAATAAAAAGTCAAGACAGATTAACGGACTTGTAAATGAGTGGTATTTGGAGGATATGTCGGACAATATCAAAAGCGTTCTGACAGACAGACGGAAAAACGGACATCATATCGGGGCGTTTGCTTTATATGGATACAAAAAAGACCCGGATATAAAAGGACATTTAATTATTGACGAAGAAGCTGCACAGGTCGTCAGAGAAGTTTTTACCCTGTTTTCACAGGGGTATGGAAAGACAGCCATTGCCCGTATGCTGAATGACAGAGGGGTTCCAAATCCTACGGAATACAAACGGATTCACGGATTACGTTATCAGCAGCCAAAAAGGAAAAACAGTACCTTATGGAAATATTTTGCTATATCGGATATGCTGGTAAATGAAATCTACATTGGCAACATGGTTCAGGGGAAATATGGCAGTGTCTCTTATAAGACAAAGCAGAATAAACCAAGACCTAAGAATCAATGGTACATTGTTGAGGGAACGCATGAACCAATTATTGACCGTGAGCTGTGGGAGAAAGTTCAAGCACTGATAGCTCAAAAGGCAAAGCCATTTACAGAGGGGGAAATAGGATTATTCGCAAGAAAAGCTCGTTGTATGAATTGCGGCTATACTATGTGTTCTAATAAACAGAGAGACGGCAGACGCTATTTAAGGTGTTCTAACCGCCGCGTTGCCAAAGACGCTTGTATCGGTTCTTTTATATCTGTTCCGAAAATGGAACAGGCGGTAATCGAGGAACTTAACAAGTTATCCGCAGCTTATCTCAATAAAGACGAGTTAGAGCAAAATGTAGTCTTTAACAGTGATTTGCGAGGAAATAAAGAAACTCTCCAAAAAGAAATTGCCGCTTATCAGAAAAAAATCATGGAATACATAAAAGGTATTCGTGAATTGTATTTAGATAAGGTAAAAGGAGTTATTACGGAACAGGATTACATAAATTTATCAAAAGACTTCCAGAAACAAAAAGACAGGCTTGAAAAACTGGTGGCAGATACGCAGAAGCAGCTTGAAGTTGTCGAAAGAAAAATACAGGCTGGTGACAACAGACATCAGTTGATTGAGCAATATACATATCTCGAACACTTAGACAGAGAAACGGTCGAAAAGCTGATTGATTATATACTGGTCGGCAAAAAAGACCCTGTAACTAAGGAAGTACCTGTTGAAATACATTGGAATTTCTAAGGTTCTCATATCTGGTGTAATCGTATATCAGATATGGAGAACCGTCTCTTAACCCCCAAATGTTGCACTTACAAAATCGTACCATCTGCGGCCATATCCTCATGAATATCTGTAATCGGGTCTCCTTTAGACTGGAAATATGTTGCGGTCCAAGGAGCGCCGCTTGCTGCCTGCGGCCAGAGGGCCAGTGTGTGATCTACATAATATTTGTCGAAACCGGACTCAATCAACTTATCTGGGGTCAGGTTTCTAGTAAGCTGATGGACAATGGCGCAGACCATTTCCATGTGCGCCAGTTCTTCTGTACCCAGAGAAGCAGCGGTAATGTTCCACTTACCGTATTTTGGGACGGACATGATACGGTGGGGTTTCCGATACATAGCTTCTCGACGTTTGAGAGGATAAAGAAGTATGATGAAAATGAAGATGCGGGGAATGTCGGGAAGCCTTATTCTATCGAGGTTAGAGATACGGAGAGAACGATAACAATATACGGCATTGCTTCAACGAGATTTGATATAGCAGGTTAGTTGTTTGCCCGATAAACTGGAATTTGTTTGTTCAAATAAACAGGAGCATTTTCAAAATTAAAACGGAATAACTAATTTTTTTATCCGCTCCGCAACAAATTGTTTGTTCGTCCTTTTCAGAAGAGCGTATTTGCAACTCATGCCTGCAATAGTAAACAAAAAGGTCATATACCATGGATACACAAAAGTCGAAAACACATAAAAAACGGTGTTTGTGTGCAACCATATGTAAAACCCGCTGTATTCGCCTCCACCTTGCTGTAATCCTGCATATACCAATTTGCTCTTTTAAGCAATTCTCAGATAAACTCCGATTTTCCAGTATGCCAAACTGGAATTGCTTTTATTGTAAATCATCTTTAGAAATTGCTATTGAAGGATAATGAGAAAGTTCCGTCAAATCAACATTTAGTGGCACACTATAAATCATGTAATAATTATTAGGATTGACGGCAATCAATTCATTCATTTTTTGTTCTGCTAGGTCCTTATCATTTGTAGCATACACAACTGATACAACACCTACTTTATCATTTTCCGTCTCCTGTATATTTCCGCATAATATTAATTTTAATGGGGCGTTCCCATTCAAGCCTTGCTTAATATAGTCCTTATATTCCATAGTTTGCCCTCCATCAATTCTGATTTTCCAGTTTAACTCTTTTTCCAATTATACATGAAAACATGGGATTTTTCAATTCTCAAACTGTCTTACTGTCTTTGCTTAGGTTTGGATGGGACTGCCGCTTATTACGGAAATGCTGTCATTCACCTATGAATAAATTATATCATTTTCAACAACTTCCCTTACACACGCCAAAATGTTATGCTGAATGACAGAGCTTTTTATAAGGCAGAAAGGATTGAGGATATTGTTTCAGAGAGCATCGAATACGAGCAGCTACATAGGGCGGTTTCCGAACTTCCAGAAGTGCAGCGGCGCAGGCTGAAGCTGTACTTCTTCGGGGAGCTGACCTATGAGCAGATTGCGAAGCTGGAGGGCTGCACGAAAAGGGCGGTAAAATTCAGCGTGGATATTGCAGTTGAAAAGCTGAAAAAGAATTTTAAGATTTTTTAAATTTTACACTGCACGCAGCCTTTGGTGAGTGAGCAAACAGGTGAAGGGGCTTAAGCCCTTTCACCTGTTTCGCTTTATGGCAGGAACGGGACGGCTCTTTGACAACCGAATACCCATTCACCAAATACATTCTCTTTGTGGCTGTAATAAGTGTAAGCGTGTGCAGCGGTGCGCCATGACCCGCCGAAAGGCAGTGAGCGAAAAATGCCGACTGAAAATATCGGGCAGCTCCCGATTCCGCCATGACCCACAAAGAGGACAATGATACTCCCGTCCAGCCACAGTCCGAGCGGTTACCAATCCGCCGCAGGCAATGGGGGCGGCTCTGTCAGACCGACAGTTGGGGTGCAATTCCCGTGGCGTCAGTTTGCTGCTGACCGTTTGGTGACTTCCCCTGCGTTATCACGCATCAGCATTTTCGGGATGTCGGGGACAAATAGAAAATGCTTTTTATCATAAAGCCAGATGCAGGGCGGTCATTGAAAATAGGGCTTGTTTTATGCTCTCCCGACCTTAAATACTTCCTTGCGTCTGGCTGTTACATAGGCAGGGTATTCCTGCCTAAATCCAGATAGGAGGTTTTAAAGAATATGGAAAGAACAATTAGGCGTGGCGACATCTACTACGCAGAGCATAATCCCGTTGTCGGTTCGGAGCAGGACGGCATACGACCCGTACTTATCATTTCTAATGATATAGGAAATAGCCACAGCCCGACAGTCATTATCGCTGCCATAACAGGTAAAACACAGACAAAGGCAAAATTACCGACACATACCGAAGTAAAGGATGTTGAGGGGCTTGACAGGGACTCTGTCATCCTGCTTGAACAGATACGGACGATTGATAAGTGACGTTTGCGGGAGTATATGGGAACTCTTGACAAGTGTTTCTTCCTGCAATGGACAAAGCGATGGCAATTAGTATTGGTTTAAACGGATATTCGCAATGCCTGATGAAGCAGGGCAGATTCTCGGCTTCTTTACCTGCTCATGAATGTTGTCCGCTGCATGATGACAGCGTTCAAAAAAAGGATTAGCCCTCTCGTTATATGGTACAATCATTCGCTCATACATTGAGAATGAGGGAGGTGCTGCCTGTTGGAGCATAGAGAATTTAGGTATGTTGGCGAGCCTGTTCCAGAATTGAATGAGCAGGAACACGCAGCATTTCTTATGAATTTTCAAAGGTCAATCCTTTTATCATTAGAAAAACGGAATCTGTTGACCGCATCACAGTGGGAACGCTGCATGCTTGAGCTTGAAAAACAATATCGTCTAAATTAAAAAAAAGTAACGTCAGGCATAACCGCTTGACGTTTTTACATAGTCAAGTGTGAGAAAGCAGAGGATATTCGCAATGCCCGATGAAGCGGGGCAGGCTCTCCACTCTCGTTACTTGCTCATGAATACAGTTGTAATTTACAGAAATGTGTAATTTATGTTCTGTATTCAAATTTGCACATTCGACATACATTTTCAATTAACTATACTGAAAATACGGCAAGGGATTGTCGAGAAAGGAGATATTCTTATGTCAATAGATAAATACGAAACACTAAATCAAGAAAGGAAGATACAGCACACAAAGAGAAAGGTTGCCGCATACTGCCGTGTATCTACGGACAACGAAGACCAGGAAAATTCATTTGAAAGCCAGCAGCGTTATTTCAGACAGTATATAGAGCGTAATCCCGATTGGGAGCTTTATGAAGTGTTCGCAGATGAAGGAATCTCTGGTACGAATACGAAAAAACGGAAAGAATTTAACCGCATGATTGCGTGTGCAAAGAACGGTGATTTTGATTTGATTGTAACAAAAGAAATCTCCCGTTTTGCGAGAAATACCCTTGATAGTATATTCTATACCCGTGACCTCAAAAAGCACGGCGTGGGTGTTATCTTTATGAATGATAACATCAACACTTTAGACGGCGATGCAGAGCTTCGCCTTGCCATTATGTCCTCGATTGCACAGGAGGAAAGCCGTAAGACTTCCGAGCGTGTGAAATGGGGGCAGAAACGCCAGATGGAGCAGGGAGTTGTGTTTGGGCGGAGTATGCTTGGCTACGATGTGAAAGACGGTAAAATGTATATTAATGAGGATGGGGCAAAAGTTGTCCGTCTTATCTTCCATAAGTTTGTAAATGAGGGGAAAGGAACTCATGTGATTGCCCGTGAGCTTCGGGAGGAGGGCATTAAGCCCATGCGTGTAAAAGAATGGCAGAACACAGTCATTCTCCGTGTTATCCGCAATGAAAAATACTGCGGTGATTTGGTGCAGAAGAAAACCTATACGCCAGACTTTTTATCCCATGAAAAGAAAGTAAACCTTGGGCAAGAGGAATTTGTGATTATCAAAGACCATCATGAACCGATTATCTCCCGTGAGCTTTTCGATAAGGCAAACCGAATTTTGGATGAAAAATCGCTTTCACAGGAGGGCAAAGCAAAACACAGCAACCGTTATCCATTTTCTGGGAAAATCAAATGCGGATGCTGCGGTTCGAGTTATGTGGCGAGATATAAAACCCGAAAAAATGGAAGCCGCTATAAGGCGTGGCGGTGTCTTGAAGCTGCAAGGCATGGAAGCCCTCATGTGGACAAAGCAGGGAATCAAGTTGGATGCAGTGGACTTAGCATACGTAACGAAGATGCAACCCATATCATGTACCTTGTCACGAGCAGCTTAAAGTATAATAAGGAGAAAATCACTAATAATTTGCTTGCTATTATCAAGTCTATTATCGCAATGGATACCACAGGTACAGATAGTGAGAAACTAAAATCACAGATAAAAGCCATTGAGGAAAAACGCACAAACCTCATTGACCTTTATACATCTGGCGATATTACCAGAGATGAATTTACAGCAGCAAGGGCAAAATGTGAGAATGAGATTGCCAGACTGCAATCTGTTATAGAAAGTATGACTGAGTATCCGGGCAAATATTCCAAAGGGGCGGCTGATCAGATAGATAAACCAGGGAAGAAGCACCCAGAACAGCAGGAACTTGCCGCTGAAATTACAGAAGCGGTAAATGAACTTATAAATGGTGTGGAATATGAAGATGATTTCTATAAGGAAATTTTAGATAAAATGGTCGTAAATGACAAAGACCATATTGATGTGTATTTGAAGCTGCTTCCTTTTAAATGGAGCTACACGGCTGTAAAAGCGTAAAGTATAACAGGAAGCGTTTCAACGTGGAAAAGGAATGCGGTATAGTGGATATGACAAAGGGAAACCCGGTCAGGCATATCCTCGTCTTTGCAGTACCACTGTTTATTGGAAAGATTTTTCAACAGATTTATAATATCGTGGATACCACGGCTGCCGGGTATAATCTTAAAGTAGTGCCTGTTATATCGGCGGATTCGAACTGGCTGGAAAAATGGCGGCAGGTTTTTTCGGCCGTGAGTATAACTCTGTTAAGAAGAAAAAGATGAAAATTCGTGTTTTAAATAGACGTAAATTTTTCTCTATGCTATAATATGGATATAATTTTGCCTGTGTATGTTATGATGCAATATATACACCAGATAAAAGGTTTACAATTTTATAGCAAAGTGAGGGAGAAACGAAATGAAGAGTATTCGTAAGAAAATCACCATAAGCCTGATGGCAACAGTCTTGACTGCTTTGATTGCGGTAGGAGCATCTAGTATTTTGCTAAACTACAAGAGCACTTTTGCCACTGTAAAAGAGATGATGAGTGAGACGGCTGTTTTGGCGGCAGAACGTATTGAACAGGAGCTGACAGCCTATAAGAATGTTGCTGTGGACACAGGACGTATTTCGCAGTTATCTGAAGAGAATGTGTCTTTGGATGAGAAACGTGCTATTATAAATGAGCGTGTTGAAATGCATGGCTTCCAGCGGGGTAACATTATCAATTCAGACGGCTATAGTATCCTTGACGGGAAGGACTATTCTGACCGGGAGTATGTGCAGCAGGCAATGAAGGGAAATGTCAGTGTATCAGAGCCGCTGATAAGCAAAGTTACTGGAGAGTTGTCTATCATGGTAGCAGCACCGCTTTATGCAGGAGGAGACGGTAACTCCGATATAGCAGGAGTGGTCTATTTTGTACCTCAGGAGACATTTTTGAATGATATTGTCTCTTCTATTAATGTTAGTGACAGCTGTCATGCGTATATGCTTAACAAATCGGGGGACACGATTGCTGATACTACACTGGAGACGATTACTACTCAGAATATTGAAAAAGAAGCAGAAAAAGATGATTCTTTAAAGGAACTGGCAGCTCTTCATAAAAAAATGTGTCAGGGGAAAAATGGCTTCGGGAGCTTCCGCAGAGATGATGAGAACCGGTTTTTAGCGTATGCGCCGGTAAGCGATACAGACGGCTGGAGCGTTGCGGTTACCGCATTGAAGACGGATTACCTGGCTGATACATATTTTGGTATAATTATTAACCTGATTGTGATCGCAGTGTCTGTTCTGGCGTCTATTGTAGTAGCTTTGAAGCTGTCCAATAATATTAGTGTACCTATGCGTGCCTGTGCCGGGCGTATGAAGCTTTTGGTAGAAGGGGATTTGTCATCACCGGTACCCCGGGTTACGGGGCATGATGAGACGGCGGAGCTGACCAGGTCTACAGCAGAGATGGTGACCGGGCTTAATACAATTATTCATGATATAGGTTATCTGCTTAATGAGATGGCAAATCAGAATTTTGATATACAGTCTGACCATCGCGAGGAATATGTGGGTGATTTTCAGAGTATTCTTCATTCCATGCGTCATCTGAAGATTGAGCTGAGCACTACCATGCGCCAGATAGATTCTTCAGCAGGACAGGTGTCCGCTGCCAGTTCCCAGGTATCCGACGGAGCCCAGTCGCTGAGTCAGGGTACTGTGGAACAGGCAAGTTCTATAGAGGAGCTGGCAGCTACGATTACTGAAATATCCAAAAGCGCCAGACAGACAGCAACTGCGGCTCAGGAGGCGGGTGAATACGTAAATCAGGCAGGAGCGCAATTGAATACCAGCGTGGAATATGTGAAAGATCTGAATACGGCTATGGAGAAGATTTCGGACTCATCTGCGGAGATTGCCAAGATTATCGGCGCGATTGAAAATATTGCGTTCCAGACCAATATTCTTGCTTTGAATGCTGCTGTTGAAGCGGCACGGGCAGGGACATCTGGAAAGGGTTTTGCCGTTGTTGCGGATGAAGTACGTAATCTTGCGTCTAAATCCGATGCTGCTGCTAAAGCTACAAAGGAACTAATTGAAGGTTCCATTTCAGTTGTCAATGAAGGTACGCAGGCTGTGGGGCAGGTTACGGATTCTCTGGAACTTACCAGTTCCCTCGCTGGAAAAGTAACTGCAAAGATGGAAGTTGTTGTAAATGAGGTAGAAGACCAGACCGCGGCTATCCAGCAAATTACAGAGGGTGTTGACCAGATTTCTTCTGTAGTGCAGACGAATAGTGCGACTTCCCAGCAGAGCGCTGCAGCTAGCGAAGAGCTTTCAGCAGAAGCTGAAAGTCTGAAGAAGTTAGTAGATCAGTTTGTGTTGGCTAGGGATTGAAATATTTAAAGAAATACTAAAATTGCAGGCCCCTGAGATGGAACATTTCAGGGGCTTCTCTACCTATATCCGTTAAGATTCCCGTTACTTCATTGTAGGGCATTGTATAACGCTGCGAGAGGTAACGCATGGAGGCGGCAAGTTCACCGTCAGGTCCGCCAAACTGACTGATGATCACCTGTGCGATCTTTGGATTCGGCTGTGTAATCTTTACTGGGTGCTGTAATCGTTTCTCATAATTCCACATAAATTAGCATCCTCCTTCCTGCCATGGCCACGGGGTATCTGTCCATGCCCAGCGCTCCGCCGGTGTGCAGGTTGTATCTATCGTAAGCGGACCATAATATTTTGCATATTCTTTTAAAGCCTGCACACGCTGTTTTTTGAATTCTTCAAAATATTCCAGTGCATCACGATCACACGGATGTGTATCAAGGTACAGCTTTACATCATCGACGGCAAAGCTTACCACATTAATCCATTCAAATAATTCTTCACGGCAAGGTCTGTTATCTGACATTCTGGCATCCTCCTATCCCGCGGAATGGTTTGTTAAGCTCTTCGAAGATTGTGCCGCAGTGGAACCCCTTTTCTGATTCATAAATATTTCGCCATTCCTGCCACGGAACGTATGCCATGGCAAGCGGCATATTATTGAGTTCATCACAGGAGGATCTGGAGTCACGGCAGACAGGGTATGTGGCTTCTAGAGTGACAGACGATTGCTGCCCGCAGCCCCTGCGCCTTGAAAAATCCTGTTGGTTGTAACGGTAATTCGGCATTTGTTCTTGCTCCTTCCATAAAATATTTGCAATATTATACTATGTGAAAAATGAAAAGTTGTGCCCGAGGTTGTTTTTGAGGAGTCCACAGGGTATAATGGGGGATAATAGTTACTATTCATGGGGCCGTGCACCCTGCTGCACGGCATCCGAGCCGGTAAAGTGATGACTTCCGGCATCCAGCCCCTCGCTGAAAGCGACTTTTAAATTAGCTGGATGCGTTACTATGAGCGGACGGTTAGTCCGTGAATAGTAACGGATAATAAGTTACGTTCACAGATGGGAGTATAGATATATGGAAAAAAGACAGAGAGAGAGGAAAAAACAGGGGGAACACTATTTTGATTATAGCCTTCTGGCGGTTCTGATCTGCCTGGTCTGCTTCGGGCTGGTAATGCTCTACAGTACAAGCTCATACAGTGCGTTGGTGGATTATGGTGACAGTATGTTCTATTTTAAAAGACAGATTATGTTCTGTGCGGCAGGCTTTGCGGGGATGATGGTCGTCTCCCGTATTAATTATCACTTTTATATAAAATGGGCCAGATATTTTTATTACATATCTATTGTACTGATGCTGCTTGTGCAGACGCCGCTGGGGAAGACGGTAAACGGCGCCCGCAGATGGATCAGGCTGCCCTTCGGGCAGCAGTTCCAGCCGGCAGAGGTGACGAAGATAGCGGTTGTCCTGTTTATTCCGGTAGTGATTATTAAACTGGGGAAGGAGGCGAAGACAAGCCGTGGAATCGGCAGAATTTTGATGTGGGGCGGTTTTTCGGCACTTTGTGTATATAAGCTTACGGATAACTTAAGTACAGCTCTTATTGTATTGGGGATTACCTGCATTCTGATCTTTGTGATGCATCCAGAGACAAAGCCATTCATTGCTCTTGTGACAGCAGGAATTGCGGCGGTAATTGCCATTGTGTGGGCGCTGAAAAGGGTTCTTGTGATGAGTGTGACAAGCGATAATTTCCGGCTGCAGAGAATTATTACATGGCTGGATCCGGAAAAATATGCATCCGATGACGGATATCAGACGCTTCAGGGGCTCTATGCCATAGGATCAGGCGGATTTTTCGGAAAGGGACTAGGAAATAGTGCGCAGAAGATGATTATACCCGAGGTTCAGAATGATATGATTCTTTCTGTAATCTGTGAAGAACTTGGGGTATTTGGCGCACTTATGATACTGGTTCTGTTTGCCATGCTTCTGTACCGGCTTCTGTTTATCGCGCAAAATGCACCGGATATGTATGGCTCTATGGTGGTGACGGGAATTTTCGCCCACATTGCACTGCAGGTTATCTTAAATGTAGCGGTTGTTACAAACCTTATCCCTACGACTGGCATTACACTGCCATTTATCAGTTACGGAGGCACATCGATCTTGTTTCTGCTGGCAGAGATGGGGATTGCATTCGCAGTCTCCAGGAGTATTCGAATTGATGAATAGCTGTGCGTTGCTATGAGCGTCTTCACTCCTGTAAACAGTTTGACTTTCCGTATAAAGTATGCTATGATAGTGTATGTAGTAATGAAAACTACATATAATGATACAAGTGTCAAAAGGCATTTTTACGCAATGGAAATGAGAACATGCGAAGGAGTATGGAGAGAAATTATGAGTTACAAGATAATCGTGGACAGCTGCGGAGAGCTGACCAGAGAGATGAAAGCCTCAGGAAAATTTGAGACAGCATCACTGGAGATTGATGTGAATGGACACCATATGGTGGATGATGACACCTTTGATCAGTCATTGTTTTTAAAATATGTGAAGGAATCGCCGGAGTGTCCGAAGTCCTCCTGCCCTTCGCCAAAAAGATATATGGAGGGATACTGCTGTGAGGCAGACAGGGTATATGCCGTGACGCTTTCAGCAGAATTGAGTGGTTCTTATAACAGCGCGGTGCTGGGGAAGAATCTGTATACAGAGGAATATGGGGAAAAGGACATCTATGTGTTTAATTCCCGCTCGGCATCCATAGGAGAGACACTGATTGCCCTTAAGATCCAGGAGTGTGAGGAGCAGGGACTTTCCTTTGCTGAGACGGTGCGCAGGGTGGAAGAATATATTGAAGGGCAGAATACGTATTTCGTCCTTGAGACTCTTGAGACGCTTCGAAAGAATGGAAGACTCACTGGACTTAAGGCGGTCATGGCAACAGCGCTGAATATTAAGCCTGTCATGGGCGCCACACCGGAAGGCACCATCTGCCAGCTGGGGCAGGCGCGGGGAGTGAAGAAGGCACTGGTGAAGATGGGGGAGCATGTGATTGCTGATGTGAAGAATTCGAAGGAAAAGATTCTGGCAATCTCTCACTGTAACTGCAGGGAGCGCGCGGAGTCGGTAAAGGAGATGCTGAAAAGTAAGGCGGATTTTAAAAATATTATTATACTGGATACCGCTGGAATCAGCAGTATGTATGCTGCCGATGGCGGAATAATAGTGGTTGTATAATTTTCTGACCTGTGCTATAATAAAAAGGCTGAGACAAAAGAAATACGGAGAATAGAAGGAGTTTTCGCATATGAGTCAGGAAAAAGTAGACAGATATAAACAGGAAAAGGCAAACCGGAAGCAGATTATGAAAAAGCAGAAGATGACAAATGCCCTGCGTAAGTGTGTTGTGGCCGCGGCAGGTCTTTTGCTTGTTGTATGGATTGGCTATTCTGCTTATGACATGTATGAATCCAATAAGGAACCGGAAAAGGTTCAGATAGACTACCGTGCATTCAACGATTTTTCGAAAAACATTACTGACGCGTCCGCTCCGGATGATACAGAGGACGAAAAAGCAGAAAAGGAAGATACAGAACAGGAATAAAAGAAAAACGCAAAAAAACAGACAGTATGTACTGTCTGTTTTTTTGCGTTTTTCCAGCTATATTACTCAAACTTCCCACACCGTATGGTGTGTTGAACCTTGAAAAATCAATACTTTAGCCAATAAAAAAGGCACAAACCTCTTTCCTGTGGTATAATTGAATTGCCAAAAAACAACTACACAACAAGGAGATCTATGCCATGTCAAGTATACCACAGACAACCGATAATGGGAACAGCGTTTCTGATTTTGCCACAAAGTTTATGAAGAGGTTCCACCT
>CAJTIU010000045.1 GCA_910576335.1 Lachnospiraceae bacterium | reverse complement strand
GAGGGCCTCCAATCATTCTTGCTGATTACATTATACTTGAAATGAATGGAAAATACAGTGTTTTACAACAATATATTCAGTTTTCAAAGAACAGTTATCGTTCAAAAAGGTCGTACCTTTTGACACCTAAATCATATTATTATTCGGGGCGATAACTAATAACTTTACTTTTACACTTCATTTTGGTAAAATAAAATAGTTATTTAATCTAACTGATTATGAGAGAAAAGGGAGGAAAAACATGTTAGAAAAATTTTTCAAACTAAAAGAAAACAACACAGATGTTAAGACTGAGGTGCTTGCCGGTATTACAACGTTTATGACCATGGCATATATTCTTGCCGTTAATCCAGGCATCCTCGCAGAAGCCGGAATGGATCAGGGCGCCGTATTTACTGCGACAGCGCTTGCCTCACTTCTCGGCACACTTCTAATGGCACTTTTGGCAAACTATCCATTTGCACTCGCACCGGGCATGGGACTGAATGCGTATTTCACATATACCGTAGTCATGAACATGGGCTACAAATGGGAAGTGGCACTCACCGCTGTATTTATAGAAGGTATTATATTCATCATTCTTTCCCTTACAAATGTCCGCGAAGCGATCTTTAACGCAATTCCGTTGAATCTAAAAGCAGCAGTCAGCGTGGGAATCGGCCTTTTCATTGCATTTATCGGACTCCAGAATGCAAATATTGTTGTCGGCGGCTCAACTCTGGTAGAATTGTTTTCTATAGATAAATACAATCTCGTAAATGGAGTAGAGGCAGGCTTTCACGATGCAGGCATCACCGTACTCCTCGCTGTAATCGGTGTGATTATCACAGGAATCCTTGTAATCAGAAATATTAAGGGCAATATTCTGTGGGGAATTCTGATCACCTGGCTCCTTGGAATTATCTGCCAGCTTGCAGGGATCTATGTACCAAATCCCGAGCTTGGCTTTTACGGACTGCTTCCTGACTTCAGCAACGGTCTGTCTGTACCCAGTATCATGCCTGTTTTCGGGAAACTCCAGTTTGACGGAATCTTCTCACTGAATTTTGTAACCGTCATCTTTGCATTTCTGTTCGTAGATATGTTCGATACAATCGGCACACTGATCGGCGTAGCTTCAAAAGCGGACATGCTGGATAAAGACGGCAGGCTCCCGCGCATCAAGGGCGCCCTTATGGCTGACGCAGTTGCGACCACCGTCGGCGCTGCAATCGGAACAACCACCACAACCACCTTCGTAGAGAGTGCTTCCGGCGTAACAGAAGGCGGACGAACAGGCCTTACCTCCGTAACAACTGCAGTCCTCTTCGGACTCTCCCTGTTCCTGTCACCCATTTTCCTGGCAATCCCCTCATTTGCCACAGCGCCGGCACTCATTATTGTCGGATTCTACATGCTGACAAATGTGGCAAATATTGATTTTAAGGATATCTCAGAGGCGCTCCCCTGCTATATCTGTATCGCAGCAATGCCGTTCTTCTACAGCATCTCCGAAGGAATTTCCATGGGTGTGATCTCTTATGTAGCGCTAAACATACTGTCCGGAAAAGCAAAGGAAAAGAAAATCAGCTGGCTCATGTATGTACTGGCCATTCTATTTATCGTAAAATATATACTTCTGTAAAGTTGGGGACGGGGCATTTTTAAAAATGCCCCGTCCCAAATTGGCCGCTTTTACTTATCAACACCCTCAAAAATCTGTGCCAGCGTCATCTTAATATGCGGGAATGCTCTCAGACTTATCTCTGTTTCCGCATTATAGCATTCCGCTTCCTGATCACTCTCTATCATATAGCTCTGATTCAAGGAATACTTCCCGTCTTCCAAGTAATAAATGTCAAGAAAACCCTGGGGTGAAATGATCCAGTACTCCTCCACACCCGCCCTTTCGTAAATATCCTTTTTTTCTATTTTGTCAATCTTTGCTGTAGACGGACTCAGTGTTTCAGCTATGAATTTTGGAGTACCGCTGTAACTCCCGCCTTTTAAATGCTTCCTATCGCATATGACCATAATATCAGGACATACATAATCATCGTTTTCGTCTGGATGATATTTATAATCCAGATTTTCAATAGATACGAGGCAAATGCTATTCTTTAATCCCTGCTTTATAATTGTATGGATGTTACTGTCAACAATACCATGCCTGTAATCCGGCGACGGAGACATGTCGTATATTACACCGTTGATCTTCTCGTCTTTCATATACCTATCTTCTGTAAGTCCCAAATTACCACATCCTTTCCGGTATATGCTTTACAGTCAGCACAGTATTTGTGCTGACTGATCTGAATATTACAAAATCTGGCCTACAGGTTATTTTTTTATCTTCATTGTTTTTTTCTTAAAACCTGTTTTAGCTTTAAAAAGCGATTTATATTTTTTCAATTTTTTAGACGGACACTTAATAACCGCTTTTTTATGAATATTCTTGATTACATTTTTTCCAACACTTGTTAACTTAGTAGATTTAATGGTAATATTCTTTAAATTTTTACACCCGGAAAAAGCTTCCTTCCCTATGGCAGTGATATTGCTGCCTATAGTAACACGGCTTATCTTTTTGTTGTTTTTAAATGCTTTTGCTCTTACACTTGTTACCTTATAGGTAATCCCATTAATCGTGACAGTTGAAGGAATTGTAAGAGACTTGGCATTTCCTCCGGCTTTGTAAAATTCAACGATACCATTTTTTGCGCTAGATTTTGTCACGCGGTAAGAATAATTGCCTGATTTTAGGACAGTTCCTTTCTTTGGTGCAGGAGCAGACCCTATTGCCGGAATTTCTTCCGTTTTTGATTCACCACACTGACTACATGTCCGTATTCTGGTTCCTTTTTCCGAATTTGTCGCTTCTTTTATAATGACTCCATTATCCCAGACATGTTTGCCTGTCGCGGGAACTACTTCTCCCTTCTCCACTATTGTACCACAGTCTTTACAATAAGTGTCTCCACTGTAGCCCTCCTCTTTACAGGTGGCCTCTTCTTTATTTCTAATTTCTGTATTCCTGTGACCCGTGGCCAGGATAGTCTCCGTCTTCTTCTCTCCACATAGAACACAAGTAAACTCTTTTTCTCCCTCCAATAAACAGGTGACTGGCATGATCACGGAGCCATTATCCCAACTATGCACATTGCTGACAGGGATCATTTTTCCTGTTTCTAATTTTGTGTTACAATCTTTACAGTAGGTATCTCCTGTATATCCTGTCTCCTTACAGGTGGCATCTTTTTGGTCTCTAATCTCTGTATTCTTATGTTCAGTTAATGGCGTCTCCTCTTCTTTTGCCGTGTTACAGTGCTTGCATATAAGTTGCTTAATGCCTGTCATCGAACACGTAGCTTCTTTGATGATTATTCCATCCTCCCACTCGTGTTCACTCGTAGCAGGAATAATCGCGCCTTTCTTCAATTGTGTACCACAGTCTTTGCAATAAGTATCTCCGCTGTAGCCTGCTTCCTTGCAAGTGGCTTCCTTCCGATTCCTGATTTCTGTACTTTTATGTTCATTTGTTTTCGGAATTGTCTCTGTTTTTGAAGCACTACACTGCATGCATGTAAATGTCTTAACCCCTTCTTGGAAACAGGTGGCTTCTTTGGTGACAGTCCCATCATCCCATTCATGATTCGTACAAGGAGGAACTCCCGGCAAAGGAGCTGTATGAATATACTTGCTTTGAGATTCCTGCAAAACAGGTACTGTCTGAAGCGCATACTTCAACACCCCGTCCTCCAGTTTAAAGCCATAAATATTCGTACCGACAGACAGACCGGAAGGTTCATAAATGGCGGTTGTCTTATCTGTTGCAAACGACATACTGTAAATTTTTTTAGCATCATTAAAGTACAGCTTATTCTGATACAGCCAAAGGTAAGAATATGCTTTTTCGTAATAACTACTGCTAGAGGTCTCCCAAAATTCTTTAAAGGAATAACATTCCTCTGGCGATCCATTCAAAATATTTGTTGTCTTCTTTATTTTTCTAGCAGCATTATCAACAAAATACCAATTCCCGCTATAATAAACAACACCGCTTTCAGTACTTCCCCAAAGTCCGTTTTCATATGAAGTATCGCCTGCTACTACGGAAGTCTCCCAACCAGTATGCTGAGTCTTTTTGATTTGAATCGTTTGATCACTAAGCAGAAAATAAGTATGCTGTACTCTTCCAATACAATCCCATGTAGGATCATCCCAAGTGACATCTACATGATAATAATGATTTCCAATCTGTATCATATTCCAGGCATGATTCATGGAATCGCTAGAGACAATACCGCATGTAATTCCAAGCTTTGTCTGCATAATGTACGAATACGCTTTGGCATATCCGTCACACACGGCAACTTTATCTACTAATGCGCCCCGGGCAGTGTGGGATTTTGGCGGTATTTGGTTTGGGTCTTTAAGATAGTTTTCGTAATCGTATTCACAATACTTAACCAGCCAGTCATGAACAGCCAATGCCTTCTCATAATCTTCCATATCATTTGAAACGAGAGAAAGAGCTTCGCTAACTGCAGCCTCCATTTTGTTTTGAATTGCTTCTATCTGTTGCTTATCTGTCATGTTGTACTCGGGCACTATGGACAGAATACCAGTTTGATTGTAAGAATACCTAAACTTACTAGTCACATAGAACAACTCCGCATGATCATTCAAAATCTGATAATAAGCTGTTTGAAGTTCTTTTTCTTCAGATAATCCGTACTCTGAAATATCAATCGTTTTTTCAAATTTCTGTAATGCCGTCACGATTTTATTTTCAAAACTATCCATTGATGCTGCACGTGTTTTTGCCCTTTTGGTAATCGGTTTATAATACTCCGAATTATATCTTTCATCTTCTGTAAGCTCCGACACACCTATATCAGTATCCGCCTGAACATGAACTGATATTCCAATAATACATAAAAAAGTAAAGCATAGTATAGTTAATATTTTTCTGCATCTCCTCTGCATAGCTTTTTTCTTCATTTCTACATCTTTCCTTCCTTCATTTATAAGCATATTCTGGATCTTTCACCGTAATATTTCTCCGCGAGAGCAACTTTAACCTTCTATTATTACAGAGATCCTTTATCATTTCATACATCAGTCATCCGAATAGTCTCTATAAACCAAGCCGCTGCCATCTTCCACAGTAATGCGGAATGACTTTTTCAGCTTCTTATATTTTTTGGACTGAACTGTAATTTTAGCGGTCCCTTCCCTTACCGATGTCACAACCCCCTGTTTATTAACCTTCAGCACCCTGGGATTGGAGCTTTTGAATGTAAAGAAACTATTCGGAAGGAGTCCCCTGGGTTCATCATCCGGATAGCTCACTGATATTCTCAGTGTCCTTTTCTCCCCAGAACTCATGGTCTGGCTGCCAATCAGGCTAATCCGGGAGGGCCTGAGAAATTTGTCTGCTATACTGACTTTAAAGGTTTTTGTCTTTGTCCCTGACAGCTTTACTGTTTTGGCACGTTCTTTTCCAAAGACATTTACCCAGTATTTGCTCCCCTGGTATTCCAGGCAACAGATGCCGATAGATTTCATATCCGTATGTACCATGTTCCGGTAATGTCCCGGAGAGTTTTTCCATGCCTCACAGACATCCTCTGCATGTCCAAAACCCATGGCAATATTTTCTGCTGCTACCTTTTTCGTTATGGAAACAGGCATCTTCCCATTCGGACGCTCATGGGAATAGCGGACAGTAAGCTCTGCCGCCCGAAGCTCCGCTGCCTTTTGGAGTGTTTTATCAATCTTTAATGCTGGTAAGCCCTTCTTTTTTCTCAGAGCATTCAGCTCCTTCAGGCATTTATTGTTTTCCTTGTTATTTACCCTGGCAGTAACGGATGCCGAACGGCTTGCCGCACACACAGGAGAGGAAATTCCAAACGCAAAAGCAAGAAGCATAATAAATCCCACAACATATCGTTTTATATTCATCTTCATCATTTTTTACCCCGCCTGTGAATTTCTGGAATCATAATACTTTCTATAGGTCATTGTCTGCTCTTCCCCGGTTTTCTTATTTTTGAACTTCACCCGAATACCATCATAAGGCCATGATGTAGTAATCCTGGTGGAATATGATGTCTTATTCTTAACTGCTTTCGTTTTTCCTTTACCCTTTTTTGTATTCGTCACTTCTGTGATTACCCAGCCCTTTTTTGCTTTGACTTTTACCTTTTTATTCTTCAAAGCCTTCTTTGTGACAAAAACATTTTTCTTCTTTAAAACTGAAAGGGCGCTTTTCCCGTTTACTTTAAAAACGGATGCCGGACATGTATATTTTACCGTAAATTTATGGGAAAGCTTTACCCCATTTACATCGCATGAAATAGTCGTGCTTCCTGTTCTGACTCCATATGTAATTTCCAGTCCATTTGCATCTGCCTTTACCTTTGCCACTTTTTTATTGGAGGACTTTGCCTTTGTTACCTCTGCCCCCTCCATCACTGCATCAATGTATATACTGATCCACCCAGTATAATTGTCGTCATCAACCGGTTCGACAACCCAGCGGTTATCATAGTATTTACTGAATCTCTCATCAAGCTCTGCGTGGACGGTTTCCGCCTCAGGCAGACTGATAAACGCCAGGGCACATATGAGGAACAGCCCCAGGATACATCTCACTGCCTGTCTTTGTGTGTAAAGTCTCTTTCTCATTATAAATCCCTTCGTAACTGTTCAGGATCTTCCCAGTTACATTCCTCCTTCATTTTATTTTTGTAACTGCACAGTGAATACCCTCGCTTCGCTAGAGCATGTTTGATAATTGCTTTCTGCCAGATGTGACCGATGAAATCTGCCGTAAGTATCGCAAAAGCCGCCGCAAAGCGGCATACTTCCTTTTACGGCTTTGCGCATCATGTTATGCTGCACGGCAGATTTATCTGGCGCGCAGTATACTTATTTTTCGTTGTCTAATCATAAATATCTGACCTCAGAAGTGAATAGACTTCCAAATCAACAATCCCCTTTCCTTTCCAAAAGCTCACCTGTCTGAGAAGTCCTTCTTTCTGGAAGCCGGTTTTCTGAAGAACTCTTTTTGACCGTACATTTTCCGGAAGTAAAGTAGCCTGAATCCGGTTCACACCGATCTCTCCAAACAGATAATCCGTCATTGCATGAACCACTTTCACGGCTATGCCTTGTCCCCAGAATTCTTCTCCAAGGCGGTAGCCGATCTCTACCGAATTGACAGCCTCGTTATATTCAAACATCTCCGCCGTGCCGATTATACGTTCCGGATTTTCCGAAAGACAGACTCCGGCAATAATCCACCGTCTCTCTGCAAAGTCGTATTCCCCCAACTTCCATATGGCTACTTTTAGTAATTCCCGATCCTCAGCATAGAGAAACTCAGGTATATACTTGAATACATTTTTGTTTCTACAGACTGCAAACAGTGAATCTGTATCTACTTTTTTCATCTTACGGATAATAATATCCTCTGTTTCAATATATGGAAATTGTTCATAAAGATCCCGGCTCATATTAATCACTCTCCAAGATAATGACTGCAATTATTATACCATCCCACATCCCGGACTGTCAAAATATTTGTTACGATCTCACGGCCTGGAAGCGCTCCTGGTGTTACTGTTCACTCCGTGACCAGTAACATTCGTAAATCCATCTGAAATTCGCTCCGCGAATGGGATTTGCTCACTCCCGAATCATTTTCTTACGGAATGCGCAGCTTACGCGCATTCCTGACCCGTGAATAGTAACCTCCTTACATTATCTATCCCTCTTCATGAATCTCTACAAGTATAATATCAGGGCCTATCTTTTTTATACATTTGTAGGGGATGATATACTCTGAGCCGTCACTGAAAAAGCCGCAGAATTTCCCTGCCTTTGGTATTATTATCGCCTCAATGCAGCCATTGCACTCATTGATAATCAGATCTGCCACATATCCCAGCTTCTTGCAGTCACACGCATTAATGACTTCCTTATTCTGTAATTCACATAAACGCATAGAACTCCTTTAATAAAAAATCCGCATATACTAATCACTTTTTAGTATATGCGGATTTCCGTTATTTGTTCTATTCTGATATATCAATTACTGAAACAGGGCAGTCATCCCTGGCTTCCATCGCCGTGCTCTCACACTCTGGCGCAACTTCCTTATATGCTTCCGCCACGCCGTCGTCATTAAACCGGAACACCTCCGGGCAAGCTGCAACACATGCACCGCAGGATATACATCCATCATTTACCTTTGCAGTCATAGGAACTCCTCCTTCATTTCTTTTTATGAAGTGTTCCCTTTTTTCCACGCTTCATACAAGTTATCTGATAATCGTGCCGGTTTTTCCTTTTAATGCATCTGCCAGCCTGTCAAATGATGTGATTAGTGCACTTCTTCCTTCTCTTTCCTCAATAAATTCTACGGATGCTCTGAACTTCGGCAGCATATTATAGACGCCAAAGTGTCCGGCCTCCATATATTCTTTTGCCTGCCCGACAGTGATCTCCCCAAGCTCTTTCTCATCATGACGACCCATATTAATCTTCACCTTTTCTACACTGGTAAGGATAATAAGCTGGTCTGCATCTACCTCCTCTGCCATCTTCCCTGCTGCCAGATCTTTTTCAATGACCGCACTGGCTCCCTTCAGATGGTTATCCTGCTGCAGAACCGGGATTCCTCCACCTCCGCACGCAATTACCACCTGCCCGGCATCTAGCAGAGCCTTAATGGCATCAATCTCTATAATCTTAACCGGATTCGGGGCAGATACAATTCTGCGATATCCCCTTCCCGGCTCTTCGATCACATAATTTCCTTTTTTTCGCTCTATATTTGCCTCTTCTGCATTCATATATCTTCCCAGAACCTTTGTTGGAGTGTAGAAAGCTTCGTCATAAGGGTCAACCACAACCTGCGTAAGAACTGTGCTGACTGTCCGGAATATTCCCCTGTTCAAAAGCTCCTCACGGATACGGTTCTGGAGGTCATATCCGATATAACCCTGGCTCATGGCTGAGCATACAGACATTGGCGCTGCCGTATAGTCCTCATGAGTCTTCGCGAATTCATTCAGAGCGGTATGTATCATCCCCACCTGCGGAGCATTGCTGTGGGTAACCACTACCTGATATCCCTCTTCGATCAGATCCGCAATTGTAACCGCTGATTTTTTAACTGCTTCCATCTGTTCGGGAAGCGTCGTGCCAAGTGCCCGATGTCCAAGTGCAACAACAGCCCTTTTCTTCATTGTATATACCTCCTGCTTTGCAATTCCCTGATATAAAATGAGAACCCGGGAATCCCTCTCCGTTACATCTTTCATTATCAGACACCACGGCTGTTTTGTCAAATGCTTTTTCTTGCAACAGTGTACAAAGGGATACATATAAAAAAACAAAATAATGGACTGCCAACCTACTGAAAAACCGCTCTTTCACAACGAAGGGCGGTTTTTTCATGGGCGCAGGGAAAGGAGGCAACCCAACTACCGGGGCTTGACAAGAGAGGTCAAGCCCTTTTTTCATGCCAGAAAACCAAGAAGGAGGTATTGCGAATGGCCGATGAAAAATCGAAAAACCTGACTGGCGCAGACGGTCCGGGCAAAGACCCGGCACAGCCCGGGGCGGGCGGCTCCCCCGCTCCGGGGAAGGAGCAGAAAGAGCCCGAAGCCGCTGCACCGGAAAAAGCGGCGAAGGAGCCGGAAAAGGCAACCCCGGAAAAGGAGGCAAAGGAACCGGAAAAGGCCGCTCCGCAAAAGGCAGCAAAGGAACCGGAAAAGCCTGCCCCGGCGAAGGAAGAAAAGAAACCGGAGATTCCCAAAGAGCAGAAGGCGGAGACCCCGGAGGGTAAGGAGGCCCCCAACGTGTCCTTCTACAACTTCTCCGAAATCATGGCGGGGAAGAAGGAGGCGCAGAAAGCCCCTCCCGGGCAGGACGGGAAAGTGCCCGGCAGGACGGCTCCCGCTTCTCCCGCAAAGGAGGCCGCCAAGGGGACGAAAGAGGCAGCCCCAAAGCAGAAGGAGGAAAAGGAGCCGGAACCGCCGAAGCGGAAGGGCCGCCCTCCCAAAGAGTCAAAGGAGAAGGCAGCGGCTCCCCCGAAGAAGGAGCCCACGGCAAAGAAGGAAAAGGCGGGGCAGAAAACGGCCTCAGCCACGAAAGCGGAGAAACCTTCACCGGCTGGGAAGGCAGCAAAGGCGGAGAAAGCGCCCCAGCCCCAGAAGCCGGCAAAAGCGGCACCGGAGGCCAAACCTGCCGCACAGCCTGAAAAGGCGGCCCAGGCACCCACGGAGGCGCCCCGCCGGGGGGACGAGCAGATCGTTTACTTGAAGCTGTCCGACCTCCACGCCTTCAAGAACCACCCGTTCCAGGTCCGCAACGACGAGGAAATGCGGGCTATGGTCTCCAGCGTCAAGGACAAGGGTGTCACCCAGCCCGCCATTGTAAGGCCCCGTGAGGACGGCGGCTATGAGATCGTGTCCGGCCACCGCCGCCAGAAGGCCAGCGAGCTTGCGGGCTACGCGGATATGCCGTGTATCATCCGCAACCTGACGGACGAGCAGGCCATCACGCAGATGGTGGAGGACAACACGAACCAGAGGGAGAACATCCTCCCCAGCGAGCGGGCCAAGGCCCTGAAAATGCAGCTTGAGGCCATCAAGCACCAGGGGGCGAAGAACTTCACTTCGGGCCAGATTGACCCGAAGGACGCCGGGAAACGCTCCAATGAGATCGTGGCCGAGCGCAACAAGATGACCGTCAAGCAGGTGCAGCGGTACATCAAGCTCAACGACCTTGTGCCCGACCTGCAAAAGATGATGGACGGGGGGCAGGTCAAGTTCACCCCGGCGGTGGAGCTCTCGTACATCAAGCCGAAAAACCAGCAGTACATCGCCGTCGCCATTGAGAGCCAGCAGTCCAGCCCGTCGCTCTCCCAGGCCCAGCGCATGAGGGAGCTTGACCAGAAGGGGGTCCTCAACGGGGACGTAATCGACGGAATAATGATGGAGGATAAGAAGGAGGTAGACAAAGTGATTCTGACAGGAGCGGAATTAGGAAAATATTTTGGGAAGGAAAGCACCCCGAGGGAAATGAAGGACCAGATCATCAAACTTCTGGATGACTGGAAGAGCCAGCAGAAGGAAATGGCGAAGCCGGAGAAAAAGAAGGCCCAGCCGGAGAAGTAAGGGCCACTTCGGGCCAACCTGGCCCGAGGACCTATGCGGGGCCAGTACGGCTGGCACGGAAAATCCAGAACAGAAACGGAGGGAAAAAGATTGAAACGACCTTTAGCATACATCACTGCCGCATGGTGCGGCGAACCGGACACGGACACAGAGATGGGAACCCGCTACAGCCGCATGGCATACGAGGCGGGCTTCTCCCCCGTCTGCCCCGTCCTCTACATGCCGCTGTTCCTCAACGACAGCGTACCCGAAGAGCACAAGGCCGGGATTGACATGCGCCGGGACCTGCTCCGTCGCTCCCATGTGCTTGTGGTCTGCGGCGGGGACGTGGACGAGGACGTGAAGAACGACATCGCGGTGGCCGGGCGGCTGGGGATCGCCGCCACCACCCTTGACGGAATCCTGGCCGTGAAAGGGCTGGGGAAGGATGGCGGCGGACATTAGGCTGGGGAGCCTCTTTGACGGGATAGGGGTATTCCCCCTTGCGGCCTCACGCTGCGGCATACGCCCGGTGTGGGCCAGCGAGATCGAGAAGGCCCCGGTCTCCATCACAAAGAGGCACTTCCCGGACATGCTGCACCTGGGGGACATCACGAAGCTGGACGGGGGGAAGGTCCCTCCCGTCCATGTGATAACCTTCGGCTCCCCCTGCCAGAACCTTTCCCTGATCGGGAACCGCAAGGGCCTTGACGGGGCGAAGTCCAGCCTCTTCTACCAGGCCATGCGTATCATACAGGAAATGAGGGATGCGACAAGACATGTATATCCAGTTATCGCTGTTTGGGAAAACGTCATGGGAGCGTTTTCTACAAACGACCGGATGGATTTTAGAGCCGTCCTATCCTCCTTCACGGGCGCCGAGGTTCCAATGCCTCCTTCTGGAAGATGGGCAGGGGCCGGAATGGTGCGAGGGGGAACGCCTGACCTGTGCTGGCGGCTCATGGACGCCCAGTATTGGGCAGGAGCCAGGCGGCTGGCGAGAAGGCAGCGGATTTTCATCGTGGCGGATTTTGGAGGGAGGCGTGCCGGAGACATACTGTTTAAGCCCCGTCCACTGCTCCCGCTTCCTGAACCTTGCGAGCCGGGCGGGCTGCCCTCCCCCGGCGGAGATCGAACACCTTTTATTGAAGCAGGGGGGCGCGTACCCATCGTCCGGCCCTTCCAGTGCTTCCGTATGCGGGGAGCGTCCAAAAGGAAGGAGCAGGCGGCCTTCCAGAACAGCTTCGGACTGCCAGCTGACCCTTTTCCCACTCTCTTAGCCAGCGACCTGACGCCCTTCGCCTTCTGGTTCGAGGACGACCCGGAGGGCGGCTGCGTGCGTTTCCTGACGGAACGGGAAAGCGAGCGCCTCATGGGGCTCCCGGAGGGCTGGACGGCATACGGGGCGGACGGCGGGGAAATACGGCCTTCCGCCCGGTACAAGGCGCTGGGGAACTCCATCGCCCTCCCCTGCGCCGACTACATCATGGCCGGGATTTATGAAGCCCTGGCCGGAAAGGAGGAAACATGAGGAAATGTTTGAAGCCTATGTGACGAACCCCGGCCTTTACCCGGAGCTTGGCGTGGAGGTTGGGGAGACCCTGAAATTCCCCACCACCACGGAGGAAGTGCAGGCCTTATTCTCCCGGATCGGCATAGACGGGGAACGGTACGGGGAGTATTTCATCACCAGCTATGACAGCGACGTGCTGGGGCTGTATGACTGCCTGGACGAGTACGCCGGCCTGGACGAGCTCAACTACCTTGCACACATCCTGCTGAAAGTACAGGAGCAGGGAGACATAGAAAAATTCGAGGCCGCGGTTGCCTTCGGGGAACATACGGACGGGGCTGGGGATTTAATCAACCTGGCACAGAACCTGGACTGCTATGACTTCTATCCGGGGATTGGGGATGACGAGGCCCTTGGGCGCTGCTATGTGGAGGAACTCGACGCAATCGATATCCCCGAACATATCCGGAGCTATTTCGATTACGAAGCCTACGGGCGGGACATTGACTTAAACTCTGACGGGAACTTTGTCCCCGGCGGATATGTGCTGCGGAACGGGGAGCCTTTCCGGGAATACTACGCCGGGCGGGAGGACATACCGGAGGAATACCGGGTCTGCAAAGCCCCGGCCCGGAACGAGAAGGAGGAAACGCGCTCCATACTGGAGACCATCAGACAGTTCAAGGAGGCCCAGCCTGCTCCCCACAAGGACAGGGAAGGGCCTTCCCATGAGGGGCGGTAGGCTTCGGGACAAGCTGGCCCGAGGCCCGGACCCTGTGCAAGAAGGAAGGAGGTGCGCCATGCCGGGGTGACAGAGGAACAGATCGCGGAGGCGAAGCGGTGGGACCTGCTTTCCTACCTGCAAGCCTATGAGCCGGGCGAACTGAAGAAATCCGGCCCCCGGGAATACCGGACCAGGAGCCATGACAGCCTGGTGATCTCCAACGGCAAATGGCACTGGTGCAGCCGGAACGTGGGCGGGAGGACCGCCCTGGACTATCTCATAAAGGTGCGGGGGCAGGATTTTATCTCCGCTGTGGAGACGCTCTGCGGCGGGGGCGCCTCCCCTTTTCTTTCCCAGCCGGCAGACCTTCCCCCGCCAAAGCCTTTTGAGCTGCCGGAGCCGAACCGCTACGCCACAAAGGTCATGGGCTACCTGCAAGGACGGGGGATTGACGGCGGAATCATCAGCCGCTGCCTGCGGGACGGCTCCATCTATGAGAGCTTCCGCTACCACAACTGCGTATTTGTAGGCAATGACATGGAAGGGAAAGCCCGGTTCGCCTGCCTGCGGGGGACCTTCGGGGACTTCAAGATGGACGTGCCGGGCAGCGACAAGCGCTTCAACTTCTGCCTTGCCTCCCCTCTCCCGGGCTGCCAGAAGGTGGCCGTCTTTGAGAGCGCCATTGACGCCCTCTCCGGCGCCACGCTGACAAAGCTGGCCGGGAAGGCGTGGGAGGATGCCTGCTACCTCTCCCTCGGGGGCACCTCGCCGCTGGCGCTGGTCCAGTTCTTAAAGGACCGCCCGGGAATCCGGCACGTGGCACTCTGCCTCGACAATGACGGGGCCGGGAAAAGCGGGGCGGAAAAACTCATGGAAACGCTGCGCTCCGACCGGGAGCTGTCCGGGCGGATAGAGACAATCCGGAAGGCGGCCCCGCCGGAACGGTACGGGAAGGACTATAACCAGCACCTTCTGGGGGTGATTGGGGAAATGAAAGCAAGGAGGAAGGAAAAGAGTTTTGAGAGATAACGCCATACCCTATCGACATAAAGGACGGCTTCGGGCCAACTTGTCCCGAGGCTCATTTATCCGGGCAGCCCCAAGGGGCCCTCCCCGGCTCCAATGAATCCGGCAGAAAGGAGGAACCATGCAGGAATATGTAGAACAACAGACGGTGGCCGTCTCCGTCAAGGCGGCGAGGCTCACAAGCCGGGTGCTTGCCGCCGCCTTAAAAAAGACGCTGGCGGAAATGGAGAAACAGCGCCGGGCCGCACGGACGCCCCACGGGAGGCAGTCGGTGAAAAAACTGATGAACCATTACGGCGCGAAGAACGCCATCAAGCTGGTGGGAGCGCCGAAGGATTTTGACCGTATCGCCAGAGAGTACCATGTGGACTACGCTTTCCACAAGACCGGCCCCGGCCAGTACCTGCTTTTCTTCAAGGCAGACCAGGCGGATGCCATCACGGCGGCCTTCTCACGGTATACGGAAAAGGTCATGGGGCGCGGGCAGGAGAAGCCCTCTATCCTCGGGCAGCTGCGGCGGCTCGTGAAGGAGCTGGCGGCAAAGCCCCGGCAGAAGGAACGGGCCAGGGAGCCCGGGAAGGAGGAACGTTGAACCGGAAAATCAAAAAATATGTGCTCCCCAACTTCCCTTATCTCATGGCCTTCTGGTTCTTCTCGAAGCTAGGGACCGCCTACCGCATGGCGCGGGGCGGGAATGCCGGGGAAAAGCTGTTCGGCATGATGGAGGCCATAGGGCCGGTATTTCAGAATTACGCCCCCGGCCTGGGGCTGTTTGACCTGACGGCAGGCGTTGCCGGGGCCGTGGGGCTTTATTTCATGGTGCAGTCCAAAATCAAGAAAGCCCGGAAATTCCGGCGGGATATGGAATACGGCAGCGCACGTTGGGGCGGGCCTAAAGACATCGCCCCTTTCGTCGATTCCAAATTTGAGAACAACGTGATACTGACCGGGAGCGAGTTCCTGACCATGAACACCCGGCCGAAGATTCCGGCCAACGCCAGGAACCTGAACGCCTGCGTGATCGGCTCTTCCGGCTCCGGCAAGACAAGGTTCTGGCTCACGCCCCAGCTTTTACAGGCCCATTCCTCGTATGTGGTGGTGGACCCGAAGGGCGGGACCCTCGCCCAGTGCGGCTATTTCCTCCAAAGGAAGAAGGGCTATAAGGTCCGGGTTTTCAACAGCATAGACTTCTCAAAGTCCATGCACTACAACCCCCTTGCCTATATCAAGACGGAGAGCGACGTTCTAAAATTCGTGAACGCCCTGATCGCCAACACCAAAGGGGAGGGCAAGGAGGGGGACCCCTTCTGGACGAAGGCGGAAACCCTCCTTTACTGCGCGCTGGTGGCCTATATCGTATTTGAGGGGCCGGAGGAAGAACGGAACATGAACACGCTGGTGGAGATGATAAACAGCATGGAGGTGCGGGAGGACGACGAATCCTTCAAGAACGCCGTGGATTACATGTTCGACGGCCTCGCCAGGAGGAGCCCCCAGCACTTCGCCGTGCGCCAGTATGCCAAATACAAGCTGGCCAGCGGTGATATATGCTCTAAATGACTTCTTAATCACGAGATTTTCTCATGGTTAGTGAAGGACACATTTAGAGCATATTTCATGTAAGGAGGCAGACGATATGACAAAAACCAAAATCACTCCATTATACGAGAGATTGAGCCGTGACGATGAATTGAACGGGGAATCCAACTCCATTAGCAACCAGAAATCCATGCTGGAAGATTACGCCCGCCGCAACGGTTTTCCAAACCCGACCCATTTCACAGACGATGGAATCTCCGGAACCCGGTTCGACCGCCCAGGATTCACCGCCATGATGGAGGAAGTGGAGGCCGGGAACGTGGAGGCAATCATCATCAAAGACATGAGCCGTCTGGGACGTGACTATCTCAAAGTCGGCCAGGTCATGGAAATCCTGCGGCAGAGAGGCGTCCGGCTGATCGCCATCAATGACGGAGTGGACAGCGCCAACGGAGAGAATGATTTTACCCCGTTCCTGAACATCATGTATGAATTTTACGCCAGAGATACCAGCCGCAAGATTAAATCCGTGTTCAAGGCAAAAGGCATGAGCGGCAAGCACCTGACCGGCACGGTCATTTACGGCTACTTATGGGACGAAAAGCGGGAGCATTGGATTGTGGACGAAGAAGCCGCTGACGTGGTGCGCCGGATATTCGCTATGACTTTGGAGGGATACGGCCCCTACCAGATTGCGAACCGGCTGTCACAGGAAAGGATTGAAATACCATCCCTGCACCTCTCCCATTACGGGGAGGGCGTGAATCAGTCCAAGACGTTTAAAGACCCTTATGGTTGGGGTTCTTCCACTATCGTCAATATCCTGAAAAAGCGTGAGTATTTAGGCCACACCATCAACTTCAAGACCCGTAAGCATTTCAAGGACAAGAAAAGCCACTACGTTGACGAAAATGAATGGGTAATCTTTGAGAACACCCATGCCGCCATTATCGCCCCGGAAACCTTTGAAAACGTGCAGAGAATCCGCTCCAACGTGAAGCGTTACCCGGACGGCTGGGGAGAAGCCGCCCCGCTCACCGGTCTGCTCTACTGCGCCGACTGCGGCGGCAAGATGTACGTCCACCGCACCAACAACGGCAAGCGTATCTCACAGTATACCTGCTCCCAATATAGCAAGGTTCCCGTTGGCGTCCTCTGTGCCACACAGCACCGAATCAATGAAAGCGCTGTCCTGACACTTGTTTCCGATATGCTCCGGGCGATTGCGGAGTATTCCAGAAACGACCGGGCAGAGTTTGTCAAAGCGGTTCAGGAAACCCAGGCCGAGCAGCAGGCCAGCGACATCACCAGAAAGCGGAAACGGCTAGCGGCGGCACAGAAACGGGCCGGGGAACTGGAAAAACTGATATGCAAGATTTATGAGGACAATGTGCTGGGCAAGCTGCCGGACGCAAGATATGCCGCCCTGGACGCACAGTACGCAAAGGAGCAGGAATCCCTTTCCGGCGAGATTGCCGAACTGGAAAAGGCAATCGCCGGATATGAGCAGAGCCGGAAATCAGCGGAGAAATTTATCGCCCTTGTTGACAAGTATGAGAATTTTGATAACCTGACTACCACCATGCTGAATGAGTTTGTGGAGAAAATCCTTGTCCATGAGCGTGACCGGAAAGGCAGCATTGAAACCACGCAGGAGGTTGAGATTTACTTCAATTTTGTCGGGAGGTACATACCGCCCCACTTCGGGGAAGTGAACCTCACACCGGAGGAACTGGAAGCCCTGCGGAAGAAAGAGGAACGCAAGGACAAGCTGCACCAGGCGTATCTCCGGCGCAAAGCCAACGGGACACAAAAACGGTACGAGGATAAAATCAAGGCAAAGAAAAAGGCTGAAATCGAGGCGAAGAAAGCCGCTATCCGTGCCGAGGATATGGAAAACGGTGTGTTTATCCCGGCCAGCAGCCTGCCAAAGAAGGAACCCCAAAAAGCACCAATGCCAGCCAGAGCCGCTATGTAGGTGGCTGGCATACCACAGAAAGGACAAGGAGGCATACACATGAATGGACTGAATTATACAAAAGTTGGAGATTACTATCTCCCGAATCTGGTATTAAAAGAGCAGCCGGACACGCCAATCGGCAGGTATGGGCGCATGAGGCTCCGCTATCTGAAAGAACACCGGAAGGGGTTGTATACCAGCCTGCTCCTGACAGAAAAACTCTATCCCCATTTGTTGGAGATTGACGAGGCCGCCAATGAGAGAATGGATATTCTTATGCCGCAGCTGATGAAGGCCGCCAATGTGACCGAGGAACTGAAAGCAGCTGACCAGATGAAATGGGTGGGGCTGGCAAATAACTGTAAGGCGCAGGCGGAAGAAATCATTTGTGCAGAATTGATTTATAACTAAAGGCAAGGTATAATAATAAAATATTCCTCATTTTCTTTTCATAAATGAATTTGAGGTTTCACCTTGTCACACTCTGCAATAAAATTTTTTAGTGTGGAGTAAAAGGAAAGGAGGATTGGGGATTTATGCTTAATCCTATCGTTATTGTTGCGTAAGCAAGGCTATCGCAACGGTTAAAAAATGAATAGGTGTTGCGGATAGACCTTGCAGTTCCTGGTAGACAAATCACATTAGGAGTGCAAAATGGGTTACAAAAAAGCAACACACGTTCTGCCGCATGATTTACTTCTGAAAGTTCAGGAATACATTGATGGAGAGTTTTTGTATATCCCCAGAATTTCTGATAATAAAAAAAGCTGGGGAGAAACAACCTCAACACGTCAGGAATTACAAGATAGAAACCAACATATTTATGATGACTACCTTGCAGGGAAACGAATGGAGTTCCTTGCCGAAAAATATTTTCTATCTTTGAAAAGTATTCAGAGAATTATCGGGCAGTTAAAAAAAGAATATAATTGACAGAAATGGGCTGGTATTATTTCAAAATATATCAGCCCATTTCTTATGTTTATTTATAAAAAGAGTATTAGGTTTGGTTCTGTATTGTATGATGATACAATTTATTTGCAAGAAACATAAGGAGGTATGGCTTTTATGAAAAAATGTTGTGACAATCCGCCTTTTAGTTTTTAGATTTAAGAATCAGGAGGAATTACGGAGTGAAAAAAATTATATGGGAAGTACAAAGCCTTTCCTTGTTGCCTGTATTAAAATATTGCAAGAAATGTGGGAGAAAAAATCTGTTTGCTTGTTCACAGCAATTTCGGGTAAATGCCCAGCGCAGATACCTGGATATTTGGTTAATTTACAAATGCTGTGATTGCAATACCACATGGAACGCTACTGTTTATTCTCGTATTTCTCCACAAGCAATAAAGCCGCAGCTATTGGACGGATTTTATAAAAATGATAACAAACTTGTAGAGAAATATGCAATGGATAGCCAGTTTTTACAAGAGAATGGTGTGGAAGTTGGTTTGCCCCAATATTCTGTTATTGGTGATTGCTTTTCTCTGAATGAAACCGTACAACTTGAAATCAAAAGTAAGTATTCTCTTTCTGTTAAGGTATCTTCTATTGTGAGAAACAAATTACTTCTGTCAGAAAAGGAATATCTACAACTGATTACAAGTGGGAAAATAAAGAGTTTTCCAAATCAGGATTTAAAAAAATGTAAATTGAAAGAAGGTGTTACCCTTGTTTTTGATAATGAACTACAAATGAGTAGAATTTGAATTAAAAAAATCATCTGCCGAATAATGGCGAAAGAAAAAAAGCCGTTATACAGCAGACATATTTGTATGTGTCCATAAGACAGCGGTTTTGAGAAAGGCAAAGCCGCTGTTTCTTTGTTTTCAAAAAGATTGTTGCCTTAGTATCTCCCAATATGGCGGCTGGTGAAAGGAGCCGTCATGAAACATAACCTGTTGTTACAAAATCGGCTAAAAAGTAAGCGATTAAAAAAATCCATTTCCCACAAAGGGAACTGTCTACACACAAATGCGAAATTTGTCATATTCTAACTGAATACCGTATCTTATGCGTCCGAATGGAATTTAACCATCCGGGCGCTTTTGTTTTCTTGGGAGGCGCACACGCTCCCCACTGCCGTTCCCCGCCTCACTCCGTTCAGAAATCTTTGCAAAAAATCTGAACGGAGGAAAGGAAGATGGAAGTCACCATCAACATAGACAGACAAGCACTGTCCGTGGAGGTTACAGTCGAAGTATATGAGTACCTGGACAGAGCCGACCACAAGGAAGAAAACCTTGCCCATGAGAAGCGGAGGCACTGGGACAGCCGGGAGTTTGACGAGTACATAGTCCTCACCGAAGGGCGCTCCTGCTACTACCAGACGCCGGAACAGTGGGTATGCAGGAAAGAAACCATGTTGGAGATTAAGGCCGCCCTTGCGCTTTGCACCGAGGCGCAGCGCCGCCGGTTCCTGCTCTACGCATTGGAGGGTTTGAGTTATGCCGAGATTGCCGGGCTTTGCCGCTGCTCCAAAGCTGCCATACAGGACAGCATTGAGGCGGTACGGAAGAAAATCAAAAAATTTTTCTGATACAGACCCTACGATTGGCCGATTTCGGGCTAACCAGTGAAGGGAACTTTTTCCTTATCAAATTATCGTAGAGGACAAGCAGGAAACCGCTGCCTGTCCTCTACGCATTTTAGGAGGTCAGCCATGAAAACAATCAATCTAAGGTACTGTTATCCCTACTACACCGGGGACGTGTTTGTGGAGGTATCAGACGAAGTGGCCGAGGTCATAGTGCAGTCTGTCCGGGAGATGTACAACTATGACCGCCGGGCACGCTACCACAAAGCATTTTACTCTCTGGACGCTTTTGACTGGACGGAGAAGTACGCACTGGAACACAGCCCGTCAGCGGAAGAAATTATCCTGATGAAAGAGGAACAGGCCGCCCATGAAAAGCTGCTTGCCATGCTGGACGAAGCGCTCTCCATTATCACTCCCATGCAGGCAAGGCGTGTGCGGGGCTACTATATCAGGGGGCTGGATTTCACCCGGATTGCCAAGGAAGAAGGCGTTGACAAAAGCGTGGTGAACCGTTCCGTACACCGTGGCCTGAAATGTATGCGTGAGTATTACAGCCGCCAGCAGATGGAATGAGGTGCGGCCTATGCAGACAATCAACCTGAAAAAGTATTATTACCCGCTTTTTGCCACAGACACAATGATTGAGGTATCGGACGAGGTGGCCGAGGCTTTGCTGCTTATGCGGAGGGAGGAAAACAACCGCACCCGCAAAATCTGGTATCACAAGGCGTACTATTCCCTTGACTGTGAGGACGGGATTGAAAACTGTGCCTTTGATTTTACCGCCAAATCCCCGGAGGAGATTCTGCTGGAACAGGAGGAAGAACAGCTTTTCCTTGCCACACTGGAACATCTGTCCGAAGCTATGAATAGTCTGACAGACATACAGGCGAGGCGTATCCATGCCCGCTACATACTTGGCAAAAAACTGATTGAGATTGCCGCAGAAGAAGACGTAAGCGTATCCGTGGTACAGCAGACCGTTAAGAGCGGCTTAAAGCGAATGCGGAACTATTTTGAGAAAAAGAAGTGGAGGGAATGAGGCAAATGAATTTTACCAAAAGCGAACTGGAAATGCTCTACCAGTATGCCGCACCAACGAAGGAAGAAACCCTTGCCGGGCTGAAAGAGATTGTGCCGGTTCTGGAACGGAAGGACGATTTACTCTCAAAAGTGATTGTCGAGAATACCATACGGAAACTGGAAAAACTGGCAGAGCCGGAATGCAGCCGGTTTATTGCGGATAACCGGGCCGCTTTTATTGAAAAGCGGGATAATTCTATCCGCCAGAGGCTTGCCGCCGCCAAAGCCAGGAAAGGGGAGCCGATTCTGCAGGGGCATGACCTAGCAGGCATGGAGAGGTTCCTGCCGGAAACAAGGCACATGGTAACGGTGGATATCCTGAACAGTGACAGCCCGGTGGGATTCCCCGGAGAGCGATACCGATTTTTCCTCTCTGATGAGGGCTACAAAAACGCCAGAGCCAGTGAGAAGCGGGGAGAAATCAAAATCAGGAACCATGCTGCTGTCATGGCCGGGAAATTCTACCCGGACAAGAAGCCGCCGGCGCAGGAACGGTGAAGGCAACAAAAAAGAGGCTCCGCAAATCCAAATCCGCATTGCCCCTTTAGTCCGTATCTTCGTCTGGTACATACTCCATGATGTCCTCAATACGGCAGTTTAGAATCCGGCACAAGTTATTGAGAATCATGGTTTTGACAACCATGTTTTTCCGCAGCCGATGAAGCTGTGCTTTATCTATGCCGAAATCCTTGATTAGTCTGTACTGGCTTATCTCCCGCTCTTTGAGGGTAGACCAGAGCCGGTCATATTTAATCATGCTGTCAGCTCCCTTCTCTTGTATTTTAACTGTCAGCAAGCCTTAATCATATGGTGCGTGTATGCCCCCTGTTTATCCAAAATTGAAAATAAAAAGTGACTGCCAGGAAATACAGACAGCAAAGGGGGAACGGAATCACTTCATGTAAAAACAGTAACAACAAAATTTTTCATCACACGAGGCAACCGGAAACGGCTGTCTTTTTTGCCGCCTGAAAGGAGGTGATTATAAATGCCAGATATAGACAAGCTGAAAAGCCAGCAGGAAAAAGTAAAGACGGAAATCCGCCAGTTGGAGAACCGCCAGAAAATTCTCCTGAACCGGAAAACGGACGCAGAGCGGAAGGCTAGGACACGCCGCCTGATTGAGCATGGGGCAATTCTGGAAAGTATCTTCCCTGCTGCTACCGCCATGACCGGCGAGGAAGTCAAAGCATTTTTATCCGTCATTTCCCGCCTGCCAGAAGTCGTGCGGCTGCTGAAAAACAAGCCTGAAAGCTAAGGTATGCAGCAGTCTAAAAATCCAACGGCGCACTTATACACCGTTCCGGTGCGTGCGCCCTGCCGGGGGCGTGGCGTCCTCTGGACGCAATGGGGAGCTACACTCCCCAAACCCCTTGTGCGCTCCGCCGGAAAGGACACCCGCCCTGCGTCTGCCCTTTCCAGCGAAGCCAATCTATCCCCACCCGAAAGGAGGCGAACCGCCATAGCCATATTCCATATGCCCGTCCAGATTATCAAGCGCAGCAAGGCCAAGTCTGCCGTGGGCGCTGCCGCTTACCGGAGCGGAACAAAAATGACCAACGAATGGGACGGGCTTACCCATGATTACACCCGGAAACGTGGCGTAGTCCACTCTGAAATCATATTGCCGCCCCATGCCCCGCCGGAATTTCAAGACCGCAGCACTCTATGGAACAGTGTGGAGATGGTTGAAAAGACCCGTGACGCACAGCTTGCCCGTGAGATAGAGATTTCCCTGCCGGTAGAACTGAACCGGGAGGAACAGCTGCGGCTTGCCCGCTCCTTCATCAGCGATACCTTTGTCGCCGCCGGTATGTGTGCGGATTTCTCTATCCATGACAAGAAAGACGGCAATCCCCACTTCCATGTCATGCTCACTATCCGACCGCTAAAGGAGGATGGGCAGTGGGGAGCGAAATGCCGGAAGGTCTACGAACTGGACGAAAACGGCCAGAGAATCCCCAACGGCAAAGGCGGCTGGAAGAGCCACCGGGAGGACACCACCGACTGGAACGACAAGGGAAATGTAGAGAAGTGGAGGACTGCCTGGGCTGCCTACGCCAACAGAGCGTTGGAGGCTGCCGGCAGGCCGGAACGGATTGACCACCGCTCCTACGAGCGTCAGGGCATTGACAAGATACCTTCCATCCATCTGGGAGTTGCCGCCAGCCAGATGGAACGGAAAGGCATTGCAACGGAGAAGGGGAACATCAACCGCCAGATTGCCGCCGACAATAAACTGCTGAAGGAAATCAAGGCACGGATTGCCCGGCTCTACAAATGGACAAAGGAGCAGGTGGGGAAACCGGAAGGAAAAGACAGTATCATGGCACAGCTTTACGAGGCCCAACTGTCAACAGGGAACCCTGACTCCCGGTATGGGAAGATAAAGAACCTGAAAGAAAGCGCCGCCCTGTTTAATTTCCTGAACAGCAACAACATCACTTCCATAGAGCAGCTTTATGAAAAGGTGGCCGCCATGAACAAAGATTACTATTCCCTGCGTGGGAAGATTGTCAACGCCGAGCGGCGTATCAAAGTGCTGAACGAACATCTTTCCATGTGGGAGAAATACGAGAGGAACAAAGGAACCCGCCGCCAGTTCGACAAGATGAAGCCGGGGAGGAAAAAGGAGCAGTTTGAGCAGAAGCACAGTGCGGAACTGGCGTTATATGAGGCCGCCGTCCGGTATCTGGAAAAGCTGAAAGCCACCGGCGAAGAAGTCACCCCGAAGAAATGGCAGGCCGAGGCTGACCGCCTGAAAGCGGAGAAATCGGTACAGTACCAGAAAATGAAATCCATGCGGGAGGACATCAAGGCGGTGGAGAACCTGAAAAAGACAGCGGAGCAGTTGGCTAGGACGGAAAATGAACCGGCCAGAAAGAAGGAGGAACAAGAATTATGACACAGCAGTTTATCACCATGACAATCACTATCACCGTAAAGATACCCGTGCCGCCCACGCCGCCAGCGCCTACGGGGGCGAAAGTGCCGGAGCCGGTTTTCCTTTTCAGGGAGGGGCAGCCGCCTTTATGCCGATGCAAGGTGAGATATGGGAAACAGGCGGCATGAGAGAATCCCGGCCATGGACTACCGGCAGTGCCGCAGGGCGAGGCGGCTGGTGCGTGAGTGCTGCAACTACGACAACGGCCAGTGTATGGCGCTTGACGAGGGGGACGGGTGCGTCTGTGTCCAGAGCATTTCCCACTCCCTGCTCTGCCGCTGGTTCCGTGTGGCGGTGCTGCCTTTAGACCACCAGCTGGAAACAGCCCTTTACCACCGGCTGGAAAGCAGGCGGTGCAGCGAGTGCGGCGCTCTTTTCCTGCCCGGCTCCAACCGGGCGAAATACTGTAGGGAATGTGCCGTCCGTATGAAGCGGAAACACGCCACAGAGCGGAAACGGAAACAAAGGCACTTATGTCACGCTTTAGGAGCGGAAAAAGCCTTGTAAATCAAGCACTTTCGGAGCGTGTCGGAGGGGAGGCAATACTTTTTATCACCGACACCCCAAAAGCCGCCTTAAAATGCGTACAGGAGCCGAAATAACCCATTCTGAACCAAAGGAGCAACTAAATGACAGAGAACCGACGATTTTATTACCTCAAGCTGAAAGAGAATTTTTATAACAGCGAAACCATGGTCATCCTGGAGAGTATGCAGGACGGCCTTCTGTACTCCAATCTCCTGCTCAAGATGTATTTGATGTCCCTGAAAAGCAACGGCGTACTCCTGCTGAATGACTACCTGCCCCATACCGTACAGACTATAGCCACCTTTACCCGGCATCAGGTAGGCACGGTGGAGCGGGCTTTGAAGATATTCCAGGAGTTCGGCCTTGTGGAGATACTGACGGACGGGGCCTATTACATGAGCGACATCCAGCTGCTGATCGGCCAGTCGTCCAGCGAGGGGGAGCGGAAGAAAAAGGAGCGCATGAGGCTGAAACGCCAGAATCTGCTCCCGTCCGGGGAAACGGACATTTGTCCGTCCAATAGCCGGGTGGACAAATGTCCGTCTATATTAGAGTATAGAGATAAAGAGATTAGAGATAAGAGTATAGAGAATAGAGAGGGGGACAGGACACACGCCTATGGGAGATACCGGAATGTATTTCTATCTTCTGCAGAACTGGCAGAACTCCAGACGGAACTCCCCGCCCTCTGGGAACAGTACATTGAGCGGCTGTCCGAGTATATGGAATCCAGCGGAAAAGGCTATAAAAACCACGCTGCCACAATCCGGCGCTGGGCGAACGCCGACAAAAAGAAAGAGGAACCGCCTGCCCGGAACCGGGATTACAGCGTAGAGGAAGGAGAAACCATATGATAGAGATTACCGCAGAAGTCCGGGCGGCCATTGACCGGGTCGCCGGGGATATGGAGCTTGCCGGGGACGAATACATAGAACCGGCTGACGGGCTTATCCACTGTAAGAAATGCCGTGGCAGCCGCCAGACCGTTGTACCCAGGTTCGGAGGCTCCGGCTATTTCATGCCCCGCTGCCTCTGCCCCTGCCAGCAGAAGGCGCAGGAGGAACGGAAAGCCATGGAGGAACAGAGGGAACGCATGGAGCGTATCAAACGCCGGAAGGCACAGGGGCTTCAGGACAGATACCTTTATGATTACACGTTCGCCAATGATAACGGCCAGAATCCCGTCATGGAGAAAGCACACGCCTATGTGGAGCATTGGAAGGAGGCATACCGGGACAATACCGGTCTTCTGCTCTTTGGTGACGTGGGTACCGGGAAATCCTTTTTTGCCGGCTGTATCGTCAATGCCCTGCTTGACCGTGACGTGCCGGTGCTGATGACAAATTTCCCGTCTATCCTAAACCGGCTGACCGGTGTGTTTGCCGAGGACAGGGCGGCCTTTATTGCCAGTCTGGACGATTACAGCTTGCTTGTCATTGACGATTTAGGGGTGGAAAGGAATACCGAGTATGCCATGGAGCAGATGTTTACCGTCATTGACAGCCGGTATCGGAGCAAGAAGCCGCTGATCGTCACGACAAACCTGAAACTGGAAGAAATCAAGAACCCGCCAGACCTTGCCCACGCAAGGATTTATGGCCGCATACTGGAACGGTGTGCGCCGGTTCTCTTTTCTGGAAAGAATTTCCGGGAGGAAGGAGCCATGGCGACTAAAGCGGCGGCGAAGGAGATTGTGAGGAAAGGATAACAAAACCTGATTGCATGAAAAGGAGCATTTATGAGTAACGAGAAAATCATAGAGGACACTACCACCAATGCACCGGCTAAGGACGCTCCTGCACTGGTGAAGAAGATTGGCCGGACGACCTACATTGTGCGGGTTCATTTCAGCAAGACGAGCAAGGAAACCATGAGCGACAAAATCAAGCGTATGCTGAAAAATGAGATACAGCAGATGTGAAAAAGCGATAACGGAAACAGGCCGGGAATCAGAAATGCGTTGGCTCCCGGCTTGTAAAATCAGGAGGTTTATGGTAGTATGGAGATACGAAAACAGAAGGGAAAGCAGGTGGGAAGATTGACAGTGACGGAACAGATAGACCAGAAACATCAGGAAGATTTACAGAGGCTAAGAGGTTTTCGCCTGCTTGATGATGATTTCCTCACAAAGTGTTTTGAGGGAGATACGGCAAGCATAGAACTGGTATTGCAGATTGTGCTGGAAAAGCCGGATTTAAAGGTGCTGGACGTTCGCACCCAGGTATTTGTGGAGAACCTGCTGAACCGTTCAGTGAGGCTGGATATCCTGGCTACGGACAGCACAGGGGCAAAACTGAATGTGGAGGTACAGCGCTCCGACAAAGGAGCCGGGAGAAAAAGAGCCAGGTACAACAGCAGCATGATGGACGCAAACCTTTTGAAGAAAGGCGAGGACTTCGATAAGCTGCCGGAAACGTGGGTAATCTTTATCACAGAGAATGACGTAATGGGAAAAGGGCTACCGCTCTATCCGGTTGAGCGGTGCTTTTTAGGAACCGGGGAAAGATTTGAGGACGGTTCGCACATACTGTATGTAAATGGCGCTTACCGTGGAGATACGCCAATCGGGAAGTTAATGCATGACTTCTCCTGCACAGACGCAGCGGATATGTACTATGGGACACTGGCGGACAGGGTGAGATTTTTCAAAGAGAGCAAGGAGGGAATCGAGATTATGTGCCGTGCTATGGAAGATATGAGGAATCAGACATTGAAAGAGGGAATGAAAGAAGTTGCGCTCCGTATGTTGGCGGCTGGCAAATATGCTTTAGAAGAAATCGTTAATATTTCAGGACTTTCTCTTGAAGAGGTCAAACAATTAAAAGTTGACAGGGGCGTATAAACAGAGTTGATAAGCCAGAAATCAAGGAGAAAGATTTCTGGCTTCATTTTTTAGTACAGTATTTAGTTTCATATGGCTTTTGCTTGTTACATGGTATTGTTTATAGGCATCAAATCTGTTATACTTAAAGAAACTTAAATTCGACAGTATATAACAAAAATGCAAAAATAATTTGACATTGTAATAGGAGGTAAAAATGGCTTATAGAAATAAAGTTTATGTATCCATGGATGCGGATAACGATTTAAGGTATTATTTTATGATGAAGGCATGGAAACAGAATGATAACTCATCATTTAATTTTTATGATGCACATGATATTAATACAATACTTGATAAAAGTGAAGCTTCTATTAAAGCTGGATTACAAGAACGTTTTAGAGACACAAAAATATTCGTTTTATTAGTTGGGGAGCATACAAAATATTTATATAAGTATGTTCGTTGGGAAATAGAACAAGCAATAAAAAGAGAGCTTCCTTGTATAGCAGTTAATTTGAATGGAAAACGCTCACTTGATGAAAATCTTTGTCCGGCGTTAATGCGTGATAATTTAGCGATTCATATTAGCTTTAATGCCAAGATATTGCAGTACGCTTTAGAAAATTGGCCATCAAGTGATAAAATATATCGCTCTAACGGGGAAATAGATTCCTATCATTATAAGGATGTTGTATATGAGAAGTTGGGGTTATAAAATAATTCTTAAATATTTTGCGCCTATATCGAAAAATCCAATTAAATATCTTAGTTGTGCATTTGCTTTATTGGGTGCATTTTATACACTGGTTGAAATTGAACAAAGTATTTGGAGCAGTGAAATTCTTTTGACTTTTTTCAGAAATAATCTTGCTATTATTATATTTGTGATAATATTTATATCTATTATTATCTATAGAGAGAAGTTAGAATTTTCTGCTTTTTTAGGAACGAAAGACGATAAGATTACTCTCAAAATGTCAGATTTATTCAAGTTAAAAGATACGGCTATAGTCATTCCGACTAATACAACATTTGATACGACTATGAATGGCGATTTTATTAGTGAAAAGAGTGTTCAAGGACAGTTTCAAAGAAAGTATTATGGAGTAGATTTTGCAGAACTTGATAAATCATTGCAATTTTCGCTTGATGAACAATATCCAAATGATTATATTGAATTAAATGATAGGGATCGAACTAAGCGAAAACGCTATGGTATAGGCACAGTTTCTAAAGTAACAAGGGAAAAAACACATTACTATTTCCTTGCTGTTGCAGATATAAGTAAACGTGGAAAACCCGAAAATGTAACAATGCAAAATATGACACAAGCCCTTGTAAGTTTATGGGATTATTTATCAAAAGAAGGACATTCAGAAATGATTACAATTCCAGTAATTGGAACAGGGAGAGGAGGGTTAAAAGACGGTAATATCGAAGATGTAATTCATGAAACAATATTTTCATTTACTTTAGCCGCACAAGAAGAATTTGTAGCAAAAGGATTAACTATTTGTATATATCCGCCAACTTTAAAAAATGCAAATGTTACTTGGGATGATTTATGCAATTATCTAAAATTGCAGTGTTGTTTTGCAGTAGAGAATGAAAAACGTAGAAAGCAATCAATGGTGTCGAGTTCTCCTGTCGAGTAATATCCGTAAATGAAATAAGCTTTTGAGGTTTAATATATTTATCTAGGATTATAGGTTTACATATACCCCTCTTTTGAATAAGAGGGGTACTTTTTTTGCCTAAAATGTTAAAATTTTGTGAATTTGATTAAAAAGTCCTTTACAAAACGTCACCGGCAAGACCGCAAAAAGCATACTTATTTCATGCGGAGCAAGACTGGCGCCCTTCGACATTGCGGAGCTTCGGGAGATCATGAGCTATGACGAGCTGGGGCTGGACACTCTGGGGGATGAAAGGACGGCCCTTTTCTTCCTTATCAGCGACACCGACACCACCTACAACTTTATCGTGGCCCTCGCCTTCTCGCAGATGTTCAACCTTCTGTGTGAGCGGGCCGACAGCAAATACGGGGGCCGCCTGCCCCACCATGTACGGGTGCTCTGGGACGAGGCGGCCAATACCGGGCAGGTGCCGGGGCTGGAGAAGCTGGTGGCCGTCATCCGGTCAAGGGAAGTGAGCCTGACTTTATTCTACCAGGCCATGAGCCAGTGCAAGGCGCTTTACAAGGACAACGCCGAGACCATCATGGGGAACATGGATTCCATTGTGTTCCTTGGGGGCCGGGAGGCCTCCACCCTGAAAGACATTTCCGAGAACTGGCTGGGGAAAGCGACCATCTCCATGCAGACGGACAGCCGTACAAGAGGCCAGTCGGAAAGCTACGGGCTCAACACCCAGAGGCTGGGCCGGGAGCTCCTTACCACAAGCGAGATTACCACCATGCCCGGGGACAGATGCCTGCTACAGCTTAGGGGGCTGCCCCCGTTCTTCTCGCCAAAGTATGACTTGAAGCAGCACCCCAACTACCGCTATACAGCGGAACATGACAGCAAACGGAACGCCTTCCACCTGGAACGCCTGACCTCCCGGCGATTGAGACTGAAGCCGCAGGAGGAATACACGGTGTACGAGGCGGACGCCTCCGACGAGGACGCTGACATCCTCAACTATGAGGATTTAGACAGCGAGGACGGTTCCGTCTGACTGATAGACGGCTTCGGGCCAACTTGGCCCGAGGCTCGCTGCCGCCTGAAAGGGCGGCTTTTTGTTACCCAAAACCCACAATCATTTATCAAAACGGAGGAAAACCATATGGCATTTTTCGCAAGCGCAATCGACACTTTGAAGGTACTGGTCATGGCTATCGGCTGCGGCCTGGGCGCGTGGGGGATCGTGAACCTGCTGGAAGGCTACGGGGCGGACAACCCGGCCAGCAAAAGCCAGGGCATGAAGCAGGTCATGGCTAATTAGAGGTAATCAAAAGAGGAAAGGAAAAGCACAATCCAGACGGAACCGGCGATATCGTCAAGAAATATTTGTGAGTTAGCAAGAATCCTGATATAATGGGTGTAAACGCCCATCCGGGGCAGAAAGGCAGGGAGAAAAATGCACATCAGTTACAAACCGCTCTGGCACACACTGATAGAGCGCAACATGAGGAAAGAGGATTTAAGGCTTGCCGCTGGCCTGACCACAAATATGATAGCCAACATGGGAAAAGAAGGGAAACATATCAGCATGGACACACTTGCCCGTATTTGCGAAACGCTGGATTGTGGCATTATGGACGTGATTGAGCTGGCCAGTGACGAGCCTTCCACCACAGGAGGGAACGACAATGGAAAAACTGAAAGAAAGAATCACAGAGAACGGCATTGACTATATTCTGGTAGGCGACTACTACATTCCGGACTTGAAGCTGCCGGAGGAGAACCGCCCCATCGGACGCTATGGGCGGCTGCACCGGGAATATCTCAAACAGGAACACCCGGCACGGTACAGTTCCCTTATCCTGACCGGGAAATTGTGGACATACCTTGCTGACCTGAACGAGCAGGCGGAGGAACGGCTGGACTTAATCATCAAACAGATGAAAGCCGCCGAGGGAGTGACCGAGGAACTGAAAGCCCGGAATCAGCTTGAATGGGTTGGCCGGATGAACAATATTCGCAACCGTGCGGAGGAAATCATAAAGAACGAACTAATTTATATTTGACATAGGTGTAGAGTGACCAGCTGGATGAATAGGTGGTCACTCTGGCTTTTCAATTCTTTTTACAATTATTGCAAAGAAAACTTTGCAATAATTGTTGACAAGTATACTTGGTAATGATATATTTATAATGCCAACAATACTTGGCAATAAAAAGGAGGATATATCAATGGACAAAAATGAAATTTTATCAAAAAGTAGAAAAGAAAATGTTTATGGAGATGAACGTGAAAAAGAGGTGCGTGTAAAAAGAGATGCTTTTTCACAATGGGGTCTTATTGTTCTAGGCATAATTATAATGGTCATTAAACTATTGCGAACGGAATCACCGGCAGATATAATATCTATTTTATTCTGTACATCAGGGTTAGGTTTCACATATGAAGGAATAAAATTAAGAAAGAAATATACTGTAGCTTGTGGCATTGCTTTATTGTTGGCATCGATTTATTTCTTTTATAAATTCTGTGCGGGGCTATTTTAATGAATGATAACTTAATTTTAAAAAATAATTTAAAGAAAATAAGGGCTGAACAGAAACTTTCTCAATCAGCATTAGCTGAAATGGTAGGAGTATCACGAAACACAATCAGTTCTATTGAAACAGGACAATTTAATCCGACCGCTAAATTGGCACTAATTTTGTGCATTGCTTTAGATAAGAAGTTCGAAGATTTATTTTATTTTGACTAATAAACAGTTAGTCTGTTGGATAGCCACCTAATTAAAATGGAATATGATTTACAAAACAAGCCGTTGCAGGAACAGTAATTCCAACAACGGCTGTTTTCATTTCCTCTTACGCCGGAAATTCAGCGGGCTGTTCTTGATTGCCGGTGATTTTGCAAGCACTTTTTTCAAGACCTTCTGCTCGTCATCCGTCAGTTTGTCATAGTCGATACCGAGCATACTTAAAATGACCTTCCACATTTTTGCCAGATAATCGCCGGGGCTTGACAAGGCTCTCTGGATTTCCAGAGCCATTTTTTTCGCGGCCGAGGAATCCGGTGTGCTGTCAGTGTCATGCTCATGGGCATTGCGGATGTCACGGAGGATGGAATCCCAAGTTTTGTGTGTGATGTGGCAGAAAAAATCTTCTTCCCCGATCTGTCCTGCCCGTAGTGTTTCCGAATATAAATCCCCTTCCGCATGGCGGTGTTGATTGATAAGGGCAAGCCGTTGTTCTTCCAAGGACTCGTTTATGTCACGGAAACGGGCGGTTGCGTGGCCGTCTATGTAAATCTCCGTGTCGGTCATAAGCCGGACAAACTTATCATTGGTAGCAATCTCACAGAGAAGCCGGTTGTTGATGTTTCCGCTTTTCAATAATTCCACCATATCATCACTCAAATGTAGTTCCGCTAATGATACATTGGAGAGTTTTCTATTTTCTGTCCGACAGAGAAGGTAATCAACAGACACCCCATAAAAATCTGCCAGTGTCACAAGGTTGCCGTGGCTGATTTCCTTGTAATCATTTGCTTCATAGCTGCCCAGTGCAGATTTTGAAATGCCGGTCAGTTCTTCAAGTTTTTCCAGATTTATGTCTTTTTCCTTGCGTAAATCTTTTAGACGTTCCTGTATAGTAAGTCGTGATTTCATAAGCGCAACACTCCTTCCTTGCGGCCAGCCTGCCGCAATAAAGCCATTATACCACATCCATTCCGCAATCGTGGAAATTTTCGGATTTCAGGCGTGATTCCTACTTTGTGGATATACGGCACAGGGTACAAAAATGTCCTATGATATAGGCAGTTCATCGATGGATTATTCCAATCGAATGACCGGCCTGTATGGGATATGCTCCCCGGCGATGTAACGCAACGACTTCCGGCAGGGAAACGGAGGAACCCTGACCGGAACGAGCGTACCAAGCGGAGCGAAACGCCGCCAAAGACGGGGGCAGGAACGACAGCAGAGGGAACCGGCAAAAATGAACACCGAAACGATACCGAAACACAACAATTTCACGGGGCATAGTCTGCCCTGTCCGTAATACCAAGGGAGATTTTGGGGCGGCTCTACGGCTGTATTTCCCCTGAAAATCGCCCCGAAATGCTACACAAAAAACCACTACCCGCCCATTCCGGCTGTTACCGCTGAATCGGGCGGTTTTTCTATGAAGGAGGCACTATGCCGAGAATGTCAAAAAAGCGGAAGAAAGAGCTTGCTTTCTTCCTGAACGACCGGGGGCGCAGAAGCTACAATGGACTCTGCCGGAAATGCCAGCATGAGTGTAAGCAGAGTTTCCGGGCTGTTATTATCGACTGCCCCCGTTACCAATCCAAACGAGCCAAAAGGAGGACACCACCTAATGAATTGTGAATTTATGATAGCCAGCACGCCCCTGCCGCCCTGTATGCCGCTCCCAAAGGCAATGCTCCGGCTTCCGGTCAGCAACACGGCAAAGGTCATGTACGCCCGCCTGCTGGATGAAATCCTGACAAGGGGAACCGAGGACAGCAACGGGATTCTGTTTATCCGCTTCCCCGTCATGGAGATAGCGGCGGCACTCTCCCGAAGCCCCCAGACCTGCAAGCGTTCCCTGAACGAGCTGGAACAGGCCGGGATGATTATGCGTGTCCGTCAGGGAATCGGGGAGGTCAGCCACATCTATATCCTGCTCCCCAAGGAGGACACCGCCCATGAATGAGAAACTGGAAAAACTGAATCAGGAGATTGAAAAGACCGAAGCAAGGCTGCGGCGGGCGCAGCATAAGGAGAAAATGCTGGAACACCAGATAAAGACCCTGAACCGGAAGGAACGGACGCACCGGCTCTGCACCAGAGGGGCAATGCTGGAAAGCCATCTCCCCCACCCGGAATCCGTGACAGACGAACAGGTAAACACCATCTTGAAGGTACTGTTCCACCGGGGCGACACGAAGCGTCTTGTGGCACAGGTTCTTACCGAAAACCGGAAGGAGGACGCAGAATGAAATTTTCAAAAAGCGAGCTGGACATTATCTATCAGTATGCCGCACCGACCAAGGCGGAAACCCTTGCGGGCATGAAAGAAATCGTGCCGATGATAAAGGACTTACTGACAAAGGCAATCGTGGAGAACGCCATCCGAAAACTGGAAAAGATACCGGAGCCGGAGTGCAGCCAGTTTGTCGCCGCCACAAAAGCCCGGTTCCTTGCGGAGCGTGACAATTCCATCCGCCAGCGGCTTGCGGCGGCAAAGGCACAGGAGCCGATTTTGCAGGGGCATGACCTGTCAGGGATAGAACGGTTCCACCCAGAAACCCGGCACATGATTACGCTGGAAGTACAGAAGCAATGCTTTGTCGGTTTTAAGGGGGAGCGGTTCCGTTTCTTCCTCTCCGATGAAGGCTACCGGAACGCAAAGCGCAGCGAACAGGAGGGGGAAATCAAGATAAAGAGCCATGCCGCCGTTGTTGCCGGGAAGCTCTATCCTGACAAAAAGCCCAGACAGCAGGAACGGTAAAAACAGCAGAAAAACGGAAAGCCGGAAAATCCCCCTCTGGAAGAGGGCGCATTATCCGAGATAATCAATTATCCGAGGAAACTCTCAAAACCGCCAGCATAAAAGGCTTTCAGAGAAGTTGCCTCGGATAATGTAAGAACTATTTCAGGAAGTCAGGGAGCTGATGCTCTTTCTTTTGTGTAA
>CAJTIU010000044.1 GCA_910576335.1 Lachnospiraceae bacterium | reverse complement strand
TTGACAAAAGAAGATTTGCCTGGTTTTCTACATTTACTTGCTTTTTTGTTTGATTTGCCTTAACATTCATCTTAGATACCTCTTGTGTTTTTGGATTTTACCAACTGGCTGGTCAGTAATAATCCAACTATATACGAGGTATCTTTTTTTATCAACTCCCTTTACACTTTATATTATACAGGAAGCTCCAAATAATGAACAAATAACCAAACTATCCTTTTACTTATCTTCGAACTCATAACCTCGTGTAAAAACGTCCTGTCATCTTCCAGCTTAATATATTCTTTATCAAAAATTTGAATCACCGGAAATTCCAAATCAATATTGCTGTTTATGCAACTGAGAATAATAGTCTTTGCCAACTCCCGGTATTCGTCTGAAACCATGTAAGGAATTGCCATTTCCAATACAGATTTTATTTGCTCTTCATTTAATGTTTCCACATTAGATATAATTTTTTCAAAGTTACCATGTTGTATATAAAATTCAATGACAGATTTCTCATGTAGTCCCGCAGCAATACTTTTTCGGCAAATCTGTTGAAACCAATTTTCAATTAAGTGGCTGGTAGTCAGGCAATCACTGTATGACTGTTCTTTTTCCAAATGTTGCCAAATATAGATATTGCTTGGTATGCTTAGTAACATTTTCAACTTAATAGACAAGTTTTTATATTCTTCGCCAATTATTTTCCTGACTGTATTTTCATCAAAATTTCCTATATTAACAATTGTCCAATCGCTTTCTTTAGATCCTTCCTGCTTAAATAACGAACCTATATGATTGTCATTTTCAAGATCATAACTTCTACAGACAAATACTATAATTATTTTCTTTTCCCGCTCACGATTCAGATATTTCACCTGCCTAATTAATTCCATACATATGGAAATGGCCTCACTTGAGTTTGCCTGTGTCCATCTTAAAGCGTCCAACTGATCCAATACAATTACAGCTTTTTCATTCTTTGAAATACAATGAATCGCATAGGCAACTGAACCTGGCAGACCCAACTCCTGCCCCCACTTTTCACAATTTCCCTTTGGTATTCTCCTGTCAAGTTTTATGGCAATATAAGGTATGTTTTTTCTTTCACAGTAATTTAAAATTTCTTCAGTACATCCGCTTTTTCCGTATCCTGCATTACCTGAAATAATAAATGGTTTTTCTTTTTCTATCGCATTTATACAACTGTTAAATTCCTCTCTATCTATTAATCCACCCTGTAGAGGCTTAAATGTTTCCCTGTATTCATAATTAATCTCCTCTATTCTTGGAGAAATTCTATCATCACCATCCCTAAGACGAAATTCTATTTTCTGATTCTTCAAATAATCATATAGCATGGATTGCGTTATTTCTTTTCCCAATATATCTTTTGTAACTACAAATGAAACAAAAGCGTTATATACAGCACTTCTTTCACTTATAAATAAAAACTGTATACTTTGATTTATAAGCTCCTGAAGCTCATATTCCGACATACGCTTATAATAGATTCTTTGTAAGTAATCTATACTTTTTAACACATATTCATTTTTCTTAATATCCACCCCCATCTCTTTACAAAAACTTTCATAAAACTTTCGAAACTCTTTGCTGCTTTCCAAAATCTGAATATTATAAAAATCCTCGGCTTTGCCACTCGTGTTATGTGCCCGATCATTTAAATCTACTAAAAAAGAACACTCCATTGGACTTACCAATGCAACCTTCCTATCATCATTCCGATTCAACTGTATTTTCCAGGCGCTTAATATGTCTTTTGCTTTTAGATCAGAAATCCCCCAACTTATTTTACTGGCATTTCGCGCTTTACATTGCTGATGTTCTTTTATGCCTTCAAAAGTCGTTATAAGAATATCCGTTCCTATTTCATCTGTACCAAGTGCTTCCACTACAACACTATAATTTATTTCATTTAGAACTTTAAGAATCTCATAGATAATACAATTTGTTTCATATTGATTTCCTTTTTTATCTGCTCTTCCGCCTTTTTCTAATGGCATATTACCCTCCCAAAAACTTTTATAAAGTTTTCTACTAATAACTCTTTCCCGAGCCAAACTTTGGGTTATGCGATAACCTCAAACCGAATAGGTTCTCCGGAGCTGAAAGAAAACGCTTCTGGGATCTTGCTCTTGCAAGATCCTATATTTTTACCAAAGGTGGCTTTGCAAAATCACACCTGGCTAGATTTTTCCTAACCAGTACATTGAGCCACTTTTGACCTCGTCTGTGGCTTCTAACATCATAAGTCGTCCAAATACTTTCCTCTGTAAATATAGCAGCCTCTTCTAATAATTCCTCGAAGGTTTTTTCGGTAAAGTCAGTAAAATGCCTTCCTCCAACAATTCGTTCTTCTTCCCCATACTTCCATGAACAATAACAGATCCCGCCCGTTTTTAACGCCTCGCCAATTGATCTCAATGTCTTCGACTGATTATCCTTTGAAACATGCAGCAACGATGCACATGCCCACACAGCATCGAATTCATTGGAGAACGGAATGTCTTCTGCCTTCATTTCAAGTACCGGTATGTCCACCAATGATCTTGTCTGCGCACACATTGCAGGCGAAGGATCCACGGCCACAACATCATAACCTTTATCAGCAAAATATTTACTATCCCTACCGCTTCCACATCCTAGATCCAGTATTCTGCATCCTGGGGTAAGAAGTTTTTCAAATGGTCGGTATAGCTCAGAGACATCTGCATCTATAGTTGATTCTATAAAAGCAGATGCATTCTTTTCATAGTATTCTATTGTCTGGTTTATAGCTGATTTTTGCTTATTTTCCATGTATCATATCCTTGCAAACGTGCCGCATCGTAAATCGGCTTCATATTATGTTCCAGAATATTCATAAACTGCAGAATCGAATTCCCAGGAATATATAGCGTCTTTGCCGCCCATATCGCATTCAAATTGTTTCTGCGGCATTTATTGAATTTCTTTATCAGTATCTCGGATTGTGCTGTTTTTTCTTCTGGAAAGATTAAGCCATACAAATAAAACTGATACTGGGCAAAGGGCTTAAAAAACTCTTCCCAAAAGGGCAGTTTATTGTTTTTGCTAGAATTCAGAGACCTTCTCATCGGAGTAAGATTCCATAGCTCATCATTTGAAATGTATGACCTCGGGACAAAGTGATCTATAGACAAAGAATCAATCGGAATATCCTTCCCGGTATAGATTTCCTTTATGGGTGTTCCGGTAATCTCTGCAGCCGTTTTCCACAGATCGCGGGCCTGCTCCAGCTTCCTTAGCTCTTCGTTTTCCGGACAAATCTTATATATCACCCCCGGAACACCCGGGTTCCTGTCCTGAAGGAACTGCGCTTTGTTGTATTGCACCCAACTTCTGATAACAGAATGCATGTTCCAGAAAATTCTCGGCATTTCCATTCACTGTCGGTCCCAGCCTAAGATGATAATGCGTAACAGTGTGCCAGGCTTCACAGATCATCTCGTCTATTATCTCCTCAAATGTCAAATCCTCCTCAGAAGCCACTGACAGATTCAGTATGGCCTCAAACCAATAGAACTTGTAACTTTGCGCCTTATTATTGAACATACGGGCAAACTTGTCGGTATCCAGATTATTTTCATATATTATTTCAAGGCGTAATTCCTGATCCATGTTATTTACTCCTCGCTTATCCATGGAATCGAATAGTATAATCCTGATATCCAACTGCCCATCCCCCATCCAAAGTCAGAAAGCTCATAATAAATATATTCTAATCTGTCCTTCCAAAGCAGATAGAGGTTTTCGTTTTTACTTGCCGCAACGACTGCGTCATGATATGCATTGCCCAAAGCTTCATAAAACTTTTCATTTATATCTCCAAAGCTCATCGTAAACTCTGTAGCACATTCGGCAAAATACAATGCTAGATCTCCATACCACCTTCCATCATCATTCACACATTTATCCCCAAATTCCGAAAGAATATCTTGTGCTGTTTTTAATGAAAACCCCGCTTTGGCAAAATTAGTTGGAAAAAAGACTTTATATAACTTCTTCTTATACTTTTCTAATAACTCTTTTCCAAAAGCCTCTCCCTGCATTAACATATTGATTCCATCCGATATTGCTGCACTTGATTTATATAAATCAACAATAGTCTGTTGCAGCTGTTCTTTATCCATCTTTTCTAACTTTTTTATTAGTTGTTTTTCTGATAATTTTCTTGCCATATTATCTCCTTTCTACCCATGCCACACATTCGGAATAGCCCGATCCATCAATTTAGGAATCAGCGGCTTCGTTTGCCCATGGGACTAAATCTGTATTTCCCTTTTCCATCGTATGGTAACAGAGATAATCCCCGCCCCCTGCTTCAATTTTCTCATAGGTTTTTATCCGGTATCCCCGCTTCAAATACATACTTTCCGCCGGAAAAGACGCATCAATATGTACTGCATGATGTTTTCTGAAAACCATATCTTCCAATAAGTCCATCAGCCTGCTTCCATAACCTTTTGCCTGGTATTCCGGTAAAATAAACAGCCTGCAGCTCTCATTCCCCCGGATGCTCCCAGTTCCCACAGTTTCCCCCTGCACCACCGCAAAATAAATATCTTCCCTGGCAAGCGCTTCCCTTATCTTCTGTTCGTTATGAAGATCCAGAAAAAACTGTTATATTCTTCTGCAATCCACCTACATTTTACTATCCGAAAAAGAACAAAAAAGCCGATCAGGGATACACTTTTATTTTACGTTCTGAGTGGTTCAAATAGAAAGACATGCCAGAAAACAATTTCCAGGTTCCCGTTGAATTTCATACCTTCTTCGTGTATAATCCCCTTATAGGGAGATATACTCTTCCTAACGATGCAGACCAAGAGAGGAGGTTTTTCCATGAGTACCTTAGACGCAACTGTGTCCATGCTGGAAGCAATGCCGGAAGATGCAAGGTTCAAAGTGTTTGAATATACACAGCAGCTCTTCACTTCCAGGAAACCCGCAAATCCGTTTGTCCCTGTCAGCACAAAACAGGTTCTTTCAGACCTTGCCGAATCCCGCCACCAGATTGATGATGGGAAAGGGCTCGACATGGCAGACGCACTAAATGAGTTAGGTAAACAGCATGAATTCGTATAATGTCATCATCTCGCCAAAAGCGCTGTCCCAATTGAACAGCTATATTGACTACATTCAGTACACTCTGTTAAATGACCAGGCTGCGCGCAGCATATGGCAGGACGCCCTGGAAACCAGGAACCGTCTGGCGATAGTTGCCGGAACCTTGGAATACTGCACCCATCCACAGCTTAAGCAGCTCGGCTACCGTGCCATCCATTTTAAGCAGCACCGTTACACGATGCTCTACCGTGTAGATGGAACAGACACCTATGTGGACGGGATATACCACCAACTCCAGGATTACGAAAATACCTTTGCAGATGAAATAGATCATTAGATGACAAAAGCCAGGGCAGAAACCGCTTTGATGGTTCCTGCTTTGGCTTTTTGATTCACTCTTCAATGCTATTTACAGGCTTATTTGTTGCTCCTGCTTCCACGATTTTGCTGACCTCAGCAAAATCGTGGAAAATATCATGTCCACTATTCTCACCGGCAATCATTGCCCTTTTTATCACACCAGTAAAATTTCTCCACTGAGTATAATCTAAAGCAACCGCAAGTTCTCTCGCACTCCAAAATTCCGAACCGTCCTCACGAACCTGCTTGATATCTTCAAATCGTTTATATTCTTCTGCAATCAGTCTCTTCATATACAATCCCCTTTTTCTGTGTAGTCTTTAAACAATTCCGCATTAGGAAAAACTTTTAAGAAATCATTTAATTCATCTTTCACAAGAACTCTAATACATATTAGATTATTCTTTGCACGTGAACATGCAACATATATCGACTTTTGCGAATCGTTTCTTTTCTTTGATTTTCCTTCTATAGATTGGGAATGTATCAATGAAAAATCATACTCATTCCAAAAATATTCCTCCATCACAACAATAACGGATGGGATACTCGTTCCTTTCGTCTTATGCATCGTTATATATTCTGTTTCTTCATTAAGATACCTTGTATAATTTAAATTCTTTTGCATAAATGTTAGCATTTTCTGGCAACGTCATAAGCATTGAAATTATATATTTCTTTTTCGTCTAAACATTCCAAATATCTTTCAGTTGTTCGGAAATTCCGAACAACTGAATCTTAATATCAATTTTTTTGCTAAATGAATTCTTATGTATCCCCACACCCCACATCAACCACCGCCGAAACCTCAAAATACTTCTCCATCCTTCTATTCCGATCCTCATCTTCCGCAAACACAAAATGCCTATAAAACTGCCTAAAACAAAGCACTTCTACATATGTTTCCTTTGCATTCCCACCACACATTCTGTGTGATAAGTTCCCGGGAATAAATCAATCCCCGCCATCTTCTCCACCCTGTACCCTCTCCCCTGCAGCATCTCCAGATCCCTCGCCAGGCTGCTAGGCTTACAGGCAATATACACCATACGCTCCACCCCAAAGTTTGTAATCCGCTCCAGTGCCTTCGGATTCACCCCGTCCCTCGGCGGATCCAGCACAATCAGGTCCGGCACCTCCCGGAGCTCGTCAATCACCTTCAGCACATCCCCTGCCCAGAAGGTACAATTAGAAAGCCCGTTAAGCCTTGCATTCTCCCTTGCAGCTTCCACAGCCTCCTCCACGATCTCCACGCCCACAACCTTTTTTGCCACTGGTGCCAGGATCTGCGCAATGGTTCCGGTTCCGCTGTAAAGGTCGAAAATGACCTTATCTTTTGTATCCCCAATATACTCCCTCACGATCTCATACAGCACCTCGGCTCCAAGCGAGTTCGTCTGGAAGAAAGAAAATGGTGTAATCTTAAACCTGAGCCCCAGAAGCTCTTCATAGAAATAATCCTGCCCATACAGGACTTCAGTTCCCTCATCCTTCACCATATCCGCCACACTGTCATTTCTCGTATGCAGAATCCCTGCAACTTTCCCTTCAAGAGAAAGCTTAAGGAGCCTGTCCGCCCACTCCCCAAGGTCAGGTGCACTCTCCCCTGTTGTCACCAGGTCTATCAGAATCTCCTTCGTCTTCACTGCCTTCCTCACAAGCAGGTGACGGAAATAGCCCGTATGCCGCATCCTGTGATAATACGGAAGCTTCGTCTCCCGGGCATACTCCAGGGTACATGCAAGAATCCGCCTGTAATCCTCATCTACGATCTGGCAGTCTGTCACATTTACAATATCATGAAAGCTCCCCCGTCTGTGCATGCCAAGAGCCAGGGGCCCGTCCTTATATTCATCTCCAAAGGAAAACTCCATCTTATTGCGGTAGCCGTACACAGCCGGGGACGGCTTCACACCCTCCCATATGTATGCTCCGTCAACCGCCTCATCCATCATGGCCTTAATCTGCCCCTCCTTCAGCCTGAGCTGCTCCTCATAGGGCAGGTTCTGATAAGTGCAGCCCCCACACTCCCCAAAATGGGGACATGCCGGTTCCCTCTCAAGCGGAGAAGCCTCAAGGACTTCAAGAATCCGTCCCTCTGCCTTTCCGCTCCTTACCTTATTTACCGAAAAACGCACTCTCTGTCCAGGAATCCCGTTTTTTACAATCACCGTCCTGTCTTCCTCAAGCAGCACAATTCTGCCCTTATTCGGAAACTCTACTGATTCTATAATCCCTTCATAGACCTGTCCCTTTCTCATACTGTACCCGTCCCATTTCCTTTCCTGTATTTCTCATACTGTGGAATGTATTTTCAAACACGCTCTAATGCACTCCCACAATCCTGTCATGATAAAAGCAGGCATTCCGCCTGCTTTTTTCCTTTAACACAATCATCTTGTAACTGCTCAGTACCTTCGCTGTTACATGCTCTATACCTGATCTTCCTCGTTAAAGAAGTCATCGTCAAAATCATCTTCGAAATCTTCCTCAAAGTCTTCCAAATAATCCGGTGTAAAGAAGCAGTATACCGCATAAGCGATTGCTGCCACTGCTGCCACTGCACCTACGATTGCAAGTACCCACAGAACAGTCTTACACTGCTTATCCTCTTCCTTTTTATTTACCAGTTCATTTAATTTTGACGCTGCAATAAGTTCTTCTACTCTACTCATGCCCCCGCTCCTTTCTTTTTTCTATCCTTATTATACCATTATCAAGCCAAGATTACTACTCATTTATTCCAAAATCTTCATCAAATATTATAATGTCATTACAGTTCACATCCGCGCCATTCGCAAAAACGCATCTACGATGCTTTTCCGCCGCTTCGCGGCTAATTTTGCTCATAAACCGGCGCTCCCTTCGTCAGCCACCATCCTGATAAGTCCTTGTGCACGCACAAACTTATCAGGATGGTGGCTGACGTGTGAACTGTAATTTATATCTTTTGAAGCTTCGCAAACATGGCAAACATCTTCTTCCTCCCCACGCTGTCGAAATCTACCGTCACTTCATAATCACGCCCGCCGGATACAATACCCGCCACGGTTCCTTCACCGAACTTCATATGTCTTACCCGGTCGCCTTCCACATAACCCGGCCCTTCTCCTGCAGGCTTTCCGAACTGCTGTGCCGGCTTTAAGGCAGCGAATGCCTTGGAGTGGAAGGCCTGCTTTGCCTGCTGGTACGCCGCCAGCTTTGCTGCCACCGGGAGATCATCCATTTCCTTTTTCTCGAACGCATTTCCTGTGGAAACCAGCTCCTGGGGAATCTCCTTTAGAAAACGGGACATCTTATTATACTGGGTCTCGCCCCGGATTACCCGCCTTCTTGCATATGTAAGCATCAGTTCTTCCTTTGCCCTCGTAATTCCCACGTAGCAGAGCCTGCGCTCTTCCTCCACTCCTTCCGGGTCATCTGAAGTGATGGTCAGATAGCTTGGGAAGATTCCGTCCTCCATTCCTGCCAGATACACCCGGGGAAATTCCAGTCCTTTGGCGCTGTGAAGAGTCATGAGCATGACATAGTCACTGCTTTCATCCAGGCTGTCAATGTCCGCCACCAGTGCCACTTCCTCTAAAAATCCGCTTAAAGTCACCGGAATATCACTGTCCGCACAGGCTTCCTCATAGGCCGCAATCTTGCTCAGAAGCTCATCGATATTTTCGATCCTCGCCTTTGCATCCTCCGCATCATCCGCCTCCAGACTGTCAATATACCCGGTTTCCTCTATAATCTCCTTCATCAGGTCAGAAACTGACAGATCCTTTGCATCTGTCCGGAAATGCTCAATGAGTGCCACGAAGGATTCCAGCTTCTGGGCTCCCCTTCCGATATTCGGAATCAGGTCTGCTGCCCTGAGCGCTCCGTAAAATCCAATCTCATGCTCTGCAGCATATTCCTGCACCCGGTTGATACTGGTAAGCCCAATGCCTCTTCTCGGCACATTTACAATCCTGCGGACTGCCAGGTCATCTCTTCCATTATCCACCGTTTTCAGATAGGAAAGGAGATCCTTGATTTCCCGCCTTGCGTAGAAATTAATACCGCCTATAATCTTATACGGGATATTTGCTGTCACGAACTTCTCCTCAAAGATACGGGACTGGGCATTGGTACGGTACAGGATGGCATGGTCATGGTATTCCCCGTCGCCCTGGTTCACCCGCTCCTTAATATCGTCCGCAATATATTCCGCCTCATCATAAGCCGTATCAAACTGGCGCAGCCCGATCTGTTCGCCGTCACCGTTTTCCGTCCACAGGGCCTTTTCCTTCCTGCCCTTATTATTCTTGATTACCGCATTTGCCGCATTTAAAATATTGCTCGTTGAACGGTAGTTCTGCTCCAGCTTAACCACTGATGCATCCTCGAATACCTTCTCGAAATTCAGGATGTTCTTAATGTCAGCCCCCCGGAACTTATAGATGGACTGATCGTCATCCCCCACCACACACAAATTCCTGTACCTGGAGGAAAGGAGCCGGATCAGTTCAAACTGCACGAAGTTCGTGTCCTGGTACTCATCCACCATGATATACCGGAAACGCTCCTGGTAGTGCTCCAGTACATCTGCCTGTGTCTGAAACAGCTGGACCGTCTTCACAAGCAGGTCGTCAAAATCCAGTGCATTATTTGCCCGAAGCTGCTTCTCATACTCTGCATAGACCTCTGCCACCTTCCTGCTTCCGTAATCTCCCCCTGCTTCCAGCATCAGCTCTTCCGGGGTAATCAGCTCGTCCTTTGCATGGGATACTGCACTTAAAAGCATCCGTTCCTTATAAATCTTTGTGTCAATTTTCAGAAGCCTGCAGATTTCCTTCATCAGCGTCTTCTGATCGTCTGAATCATAAATGGTAAAATTCGTATCATATCCCAGCAGGCCGATATGTCTGCGCAGAATCCTGACGCATAGGGAGTGGAAGGTACTCACCCAGATGCTCTCCGCTCCATACTCCACCAGCTGATCCACACGCTCCCGCATCTCCCGCGCTGCCTTATTGGTAAAGGTAATGGCAAGGATATTCCATGGATTCACCCCTTTCTCCTCGATCAAATAGGCAACTCTGTGCGTCAGAACCCTGGTCTTTCCTGAACCTGCCCCCGCAAGAATCAGAAGGGGGCCTTCCGTATTATATACCGACTCCTGCTGTTTATCATTCAGTGTATCATAAATACTCAAAGCTGTTATTTCCTTTCTACTTTCGTTTCCACTTTTCTCAACGGTAAGCCGCTTATATTATAGTATAACACGGCCGCGTGGTTCTGTGTCATAATCTTTCGGGAAATAAATAATTTTCTTTTCTTCCCGCGCACTTTTTCTTCATTCCCCTTCCTGCCATAAAGAGCATCCATCTATTGTTTCTCCTCGCCTGCACCGGACAGGCAGAGATACAGTGCATACAGGAAATGCATTTTCCCTTATCCACATACTCCGGGTGTTCCACCAGGATTGCCTGCACCGGACATTCCTCTGCACATTTGCCGCAGCGGTTACAGCTTCTTCCTGCCTCTGGTTTAAAAGGCACGCCATGGTATTCCCGGTACGGACGATTGCCGGGAACCGAAAGCTCTGGCAGCCCTTTGCCGGAATCAAGCGCTTTCTTTATTTTAGAAGCATACCCTGTCAGCTCCTTCTCGTCCTGCGCATCCGGCCTTCCGGCTGCAAACTGACGAAGAATGGAATGCTCTGCTACTGCAGCCACCGCAGCCGCACATACAAACCCTGCAGCATCCAGTATATCCTTTAATTCCACCAGCGTATCATCAAACTCTCTGTTTCCGTAAACCACGGCCAGTACTGCCCGTGCCCCGTTTCCCTTCATCTTCCTCAATCTGTCAGCCGCAGGCTCTGGTACTCTTCCACCGAAAGACGGAACTGCCACAATGCAGAGATCCCCTGCGGAAAGCTGCTCTTCCTGACCATTCCAGTCCTTCTTATTTTCCGGCCTCATCAGGTCTGTCGTTCTCTCTGGTCCGTTCCATACACGGCAGAGTATATCTGAAACCTTCTTTGTTCCGCCAGTGGGACTGAAATATATCTGATAAATCATATCCTGTTTTTCCTCCATCTGCTCTTTACATTTCCTATGCACTGATCGCATTCCCGGCATAACCGGATGCCGCCCATATGTTTCACTCAGTCTTTTTTCATTCCGTTATGCGCTGATGGCATTTCCCGTATAAAGCTGGTAATACCTTCCTTTTTCTTCTAAAAGCTGTTCATGGGTTCCGCGTTCAATGATCCTTCCCTGCTCCAGCACCATAATGCAGTCTGAATTGCGCACTGTGGACAGCCTGTGGGCAATAACAAATGTTGTTCTTCCCTTCATCAGCTTATCCATGCCGTCCTGCACGATCCGCTCTGTTCTCGTGTCAATGGAACTGGTCGCCTCATCCAAGATCAGAACCGGCGGATCCGCCACCGCCGCCCTTGCGATAGCAAGGAGCTGGCGCTGCCCCTGGCTTAAGTTCGCCCCGTCCCCGGTAAGCATGGTGTCATAGCCGTCAGGAAGCCTTCGGATAAAACCGTCTGCGTTGGCAAGCTTTGCCGCTGCCGTCACCTCTTCATCAGTTGCGCTAAGTTTCCCGAACCGGATATTCTCCCGCACGGTTCCGGTAAATAAATGGGTATCCTGCAGCACGATCCCAAGAGACCGCCTCAAGTCGTCCTTTTTAATCTTATTCACATTAATACCGTCATACCGGATTTTCCCGTCCTGAATGTCATAAAAACGATTGATCAGGTTGGTGATGGTAGTTTTTCCCGCTCCCGTAGATCCCACAAACGCAATCTTCTGCCCGGGCTCTGCAAAGAGCTTTACATCATGGAGCACGATTTTTTCATCCGTGTATCCAAAGTCCACGCCGTCAAAGACAACATCGCCTTTTACCTCCACATAATCCACGCTCTGGTCTGCCTGGTGCACATGCTTCCATGCCCAGCGGCCGGTTCTCTCCCCACATTCCTTAAGCACGCCGTTTTCTTCCTTCACATTTACGAGTGTCACGTATCCGTTATCTGTCTCCGCCTTCTCGTCCAGAAGCGCGAAGATACGCTCTGCTCCTGCCATTGCCATGACAATGGCATTCATCTGCATGCTCACCTGGTTTATGGGCATACTGAAGCTTTTGTTAAAGGTAAGAAAGCTCGCAAGACCCCCGAGTGTCAGCCCAAAGCTCCCTTTCAGGGCAAGGGTTCCCCCCACAATGGCGCAGACCACATAGCTGACATTTCCAAGCTGGGCATTGATGGGGCCCAGGAAATTGGCAAAGGTATTAGCTTTGTCCGCGCTTTCGAACAGTTTGTCATTCCTTTCCCTGAATTCTGTCTTGCAGGCCTCCTCCCGGCAGAATACCTTGACCACCTTCTGCCCGTTCATCATTTCCTCAATATAGCCATTTACCGCGCCCAGATTTTTCTGCTGCTCCAAAAAATATTTTCCGCTCATGCCGGCAGATTTTTTCGAACAGAATACCATAACCGCCACCATCAGAAGCGTAACCCCTGTCAGCGGCACACTTAAGACCAACATGCTGATAAATACGCTGATGATGGTAAATCCGCTGTTCACAAGCTGTGGAATACTCTGGCTGATCATCTGTCTGAGGGTGTCAATATCATTGGTATACACAGACATAATATCACCGTGGGCATGGGTGTCAAAATACTTGACGGGAAGTTTCTCCATATGGGAAAACAGATCGTCCCTTAAGTCTCTCAGCGTTCCCTGTGTTACATTGATCATAATCCGGTTATGCCCGTAGCTTGCAAGAATCCCCACTGCATAAAAGCCTGCCACCCGGAAAATCGCATGCAGCAGAGGCGTAAAATTCGGGTTTTCTGTAAGAAGAAACGGCGTAATATAGTCATCAATCAGGTTCTTCATAAATAAGGTTCCCTGTACATTACATAAAACCCCGGTCAAAATCAGAACGATCACTGCCACATAATGGAGCCCATATTTCTGAAATACATATTTCATAAGCCGCAGGAACAGCTTTCCCGGATTTTTTACTCCTGATTTCATTCCCCGCGGCCCTCTGTTCATAGGTCCTGCCATCTTCTACTCACCTGCCTTTTCATCAAAATCACCGCCGCCCTTTGTCTGTGAATCATAGACCTCGCGGTAAATCTCATTTTTTTCAAGAAGCTCCTCATGAGTACCGAACCCATGGACACGCCCCTCCTCCATAACAATGATCCGGTCCGCATCCTGCACACTGGAGATACGCTGGGCAATAATAAGCTTCGTGGTATCTGGAATCTCCTCCCGGAAGGCCCGCCGGATCTTCCCGTCTGTTGCCGTATCCACCGCGCTGGTGCTGTCGTCCAGTATGAGGATCTTCGGCTTCTTAAGAAGCGCCCTTGCAATACAGAGCCTCTGCTTCTGCCCGCCGGACACATTGCTTCCTCCCTGCTCGATACGAGTCTGATAGCCGCCCGGAAACCTCTCAATAAATTCATCCGCGCAGGCAAGGCGGCAGGCCGCCTTACATTCTTCTTCGGAGGCATCCGGGTTTCCCCATCTCAAATTGTCCAGAATCGTTCCGGAAAATAACACATTGTTCTGCAGCACCACAGACACCTGGTCCCGCAGCACTTCCATATCATAATCCTTTACATTGCAGCCGCCCACCAGCACTTCTCCTCCTGTCACATCATAAAGCCTGCTGATCAAGCCTACCAGACTGCTCTTTGCACTTCCGGTTCCTCCGATAATCCCAATGGTCTCTCCGGATTTCACAGTCAGGCTGATGTCCTTAAGCACCGGCTCGCTGCTCTCCTTTTTGTAGGCAAAGTACACCTTGTCAAACACAATGCTTCCGTCCTTTACCTCCATAAGAGGATGATCCGGGTTCTTAAGGTCGCTGGTCTCGTTTAACACCTCTGAAATTCTCCTTGCACTTGCCATACTCATGGAAATCATGACAAATACCATGGACAGCATCATCAGACTCATCAGAATATTCATGCAGTATGTAAGAAGACTCATAAGCTCCCCGGTAGTGAGTGAATCCACAACAATCATCTTTGCCCCGATCCAGCTGATCAGAAGGATGCAGGAGTACACAGTGAACATCATAAGCGGGCCGTTGTAGACCAGATTTTTCTCAGCCTTAAAGAAAATGCGATATATGTTCTCGCTGGCTCTCTTGAATTTTTCTGTCTCCTGGGACTCCCTTACATATGCCTTCACAACACGGATTGCCGACACATTTTCCTGTACAGAGGCATTCATATCATCGTATTTCGGAAATGCCTGCTGAAAGTACCTTGTAGCCCGGCTCATGATCAGGAACAAAAGAACCCCCAGGATCACGACTGCCGCCAGATAAATACTGGAAAGTCTTGCATTGATGGTAAAAGCCATGACCATGGCGCAGATCAGGCTCGCCGGCGCCCTGGTGAACATCCGCAGGGTCATCTGATAAGCATTCTGAATATTGGTCACGTCTGTAGTCAGACGGGTAACCAGCCCCGCAGTGCTGTATTTGTCAATATTAGAAAATGAAAAAGTCTGGATATTGTTGAACATGGCAGCACGCAGATTCTTCGCAAATCCTGCAGACGCCTTCGCACCGTACCGTCCGCCTCCAATCCCTGCGAACAGTCCCACAAGCGCCGCCGCAATCATAAGAGCGCCCACCCGGTAAATATGCCCGATGTCCCCTGCATTCACCCCCTTGTCAATGATGGATGCCATAAGATAGGGGATGACCATCTCCATCAGCACCTCAAGAATCATAAAGAGAGGCGTAACCACAGACGCTCTCTTATATTCCTTTACTTCCTTTAATAATGTCCGAAGCATCAAATCCCTCCTTTACTAACTCATTGTATATGGATAAAATTTTAATGTCAAAGACTATTTTTAAGATTTTAGAGATCTTATAAAAAGCTCTTGCCATCTAGTTTTTAATACTATATAATAGCTGTATCGAGGTGAAAAATATGGTGATTGATACAAAGGATATGCTGGGCAGCATCCTGTCGAGCATTGCACGGATTGACTATATCAAGCTGGATGACATTCCGAACATTGATCTTTATATGGATCAGGTTACTACTTTTATGGAAGAGCAGTTAGCTTCCACCAAGCGGTACGATGATGACAAGATCCTGACAAAGACCATGATCAACAATTATACGAAGAACAATCTGCTCCCCCCTCCGGTGAAGAAAAAATACTCCAGGGAACACGTTCTTGTCATGATCTTTATCTACTATTTTAAAAATATCCTTTCCATCAAGGATATTGAGACACTGCTTGCACCCATAACGGATAAATACTTTCATAACGGAAGTAACTTTAATATTACTTCCATCTACGAAGAAGTCTGCAAGCAGGAAGTGTCCCGCATTGATGCCATGCAGAAAGACGTTGCCAAAGCCTACCATCAGGCAATGGAATCCTTTGAGCAGGAAGGGATCAAGGAAGAGGACCGGGATTATTTCCGTCTGTTTTCTTTCATCTCTTCCTTAAGCTTTGATGTCTATGTAAAAAAGCTTTTGATTGAAAAACTAATTAACGAGCTTCCCGAGCCAGATCACGATAAGAAGAAAAAATAGGGCGCACGCCCTATTTTTTCTTAATTGTGCTTAATCCTTTCAAATACCATGTCGTATCCGTCATTGCCATAGTTAAGAGAACGGTTTACCCTGCTGATTGTTGCCGTGGAGGCTCCTGTCTTATCTGCAATCTCCAGATAGGTTTTGTGCTCTCTCAGCATCTTTGCCACCTCAAATCTCTGCGATAATGACAACAGCTCATTGATCGTACAGATATCCTCAAAAAACGTGTAACACTCTTCCTTATTCTCAAGACTCAATACCGCATCAAACAAGTAGTCTACCGCCTCTGTCCTGATTTTCTTACTCATGGCATATTACTCCTTTAACTGTCCTTTCCATTTAAAATTACACAATTACATTTTAACACAGTAAATTCGTAAAGTCTATCTCTTTTTTCCACGTTTTAACAAAGCCTTCAAACCTTCCAGAGAAGTATTTGCAATCAGCTCCTCCGGGAAACCTGTCTCCTTTAACAGCTCCTCTGTCCTGGCATAATCTGCGATTGTCTGATCCACATGGGAATCTGTCCCCAGAACAATCCTTGCTCCGTACTGTCTGCAAAGCTCAAGCATCCTGCACATATTTTCCCAGGCATTCTGACGGAAAGAGGTTGGCCTCAGGGAAGAATTATTCACCTCAAGAAGTGTCCCGGTCTCCTTAGCCGTCCTTACAAGCCGCTCATAATCCACAGGAAATCTCGAATCATCCGGATGCCCGATAATATCCACATAAGGATTTTCCATTGCATGAATATAGGCACGAGTAATGCTTTCCTTGTCCATGGCTCCCTTATAGCAGGGAGCATGCATACTGGCAATCGCAATATCCATTTCCTTAAGCTCCTTTACAGACAGATCCACCTCTCCCTGCTCATTCCGTATATTTAATTCCACACCAAGAAGCAGTTCAATACCCTTCCTTTTTCTTGGAACCACCTTCAGATTCTGAAAATGATAAATATACGGACCGCCCGGCATATCCGGCGCATGCTCTGTAATTGCAAGCCCCTTCAGACCTCTCGCTGCCGCTTCCTGCGCCATCTCATTCATAGTACAATAAGCGTGGCCACTGGCAAGTGTATGAGTATGAGTATCAATCTCTATAAACATCTTATTCCTTCTTTCATATAATGATGAAAGCGTCAAAAGGTATTTTGACGCTCATGATATAACATCAAATAATCACGGAAATATTATACAGTATATTATTTTAAATTTCTACAGAAATTAAAAGAAAAAGAAGAAAAGAGGTGTTTTTCGTGGATATAGATAAAAGAACAGATAAGAAAGAAAGGTCCAACGATGAGATCATTAATTCTTACGATTACCTGTCAAATGCGGCATCTGCCCAGGATATGACCGGACTGATTCCTTCTGCCCCAACCTCAGATGAAGAGGTCGAAGCATATGAAGAACTATATCATTTCCTCCCGCCAGACGGAGAAGCAGAAAAGATCCGATAGCACAGACAACTTCGGTAAGACACGCACCCTCCACAGCCACATGGCATATATTAATCAAAAACCGGAGATTTTCATATGCCAGCAACATTAATGCCTGTTACAGGAATCATACAAAATGTAACATCCTTCAGTGAAGACTGCTGCGAACAGCAGGTAACCATCCGCAGCGATAACGGAATCAGCCAGTTCATCATAAGCCCTGACACCTATGTAATCGGAGAAGTACGTCTCCGCCCCGGTATGCCCGTCGCGGCATTTTACGATGCCTCCCTGCCTGTACCGCTCATTTTCCCGCCAAGATACCAGGCCGTCATCATCGGAAGAAGAAACCCATCCGAAAATATCTATGTCGGATATTTCGACGACTCACTGACCGCAGAAGACAATGCACTAAAAATAAACCTCAGCCGGACCACCGAAATCGTGACCTCTAACGGACAGAGCTATGGCTGCCGCCCTGAAAACAAAATGCTGGTAGTCTATTACAGCGAAACAACAAGAAGCATACCGCCGCAGACAACACCGCGGAAAATCATCGTCCTATGTTAAGTTGGGGACGGGGCATTTTTAAAAATGCCCCGTCCCTAATTTGCAACTTCAATAAGCTTTTTGCTAATACGGTTTTGAATGTCAAGATAGTATGCAGCTTCTTCCGTGTTCATTTCTCCATCATCCCAGCCTTCGAAATCCTTTACCCACTCAGCATACTTACTCATATAATCCGCATAATCTGCCACCAGCCCCAGATCCGTTCCATCTGATTCTCCGTACTTCTTCATAAATTCACAATATTCCGTCATAAATTCCTCGTAGCTATCCATTGCTTTCTTGAATTCCGGCCGCATACCGTCTACTGATTTGTCACGGCTTTTCGGATTTTCCTTTGCCTTTTCCTCTTTAGCCGCTTCACCTTCAGGTTCGGATTTCACTTCACTTTCATCTTCCTCATCTGATTTTTGGATTTCGACAGACCGTACGGTCTTCAGATCCTCTTTATTTCTGACAACTGAGTTAACAATTCCAATTGCAAAAATAACCAGAAGAACAATAAACCATCCTTTCTTGTAAAATGGTTTCTTATTCTTTGCGCCGCATGACGGACAAATACTTGCATTTTTTGCAATCGGTGCATTACAGTTTCTACATATTACCATCTTTGGTTTCCCTGACATCTTATCATCCTCCCTCAGTTTCTTAACTTCTTAAAATACGTTTCTTTTCCTCATCAAACTCATCCTGTGTCAAGATTTCTTCATCTAGCAGTGCCTTTAACTCTCGCAATTGTTCTGCCCTGCTTTTCGACTGGTTATCTGACCCTGAGCTCTTCTGCACATTTTGAGCCATGGTATTTCCTAAAGCCATTCCCGCCCCCAGCCCTGCCAACCCTCCCTTCTGCTTTGCCGCATCTCTCATAGCTCTTGCTGTCTGGTATTTCATAAAGGATTCCATATCACTTTTTGCAATACCAATTCCTGACTGCTCATCAATCATTCTTTCAACATCCTCAGGAAGTGAAATATTTTCGATAATCACATCGCTGAATTGTATCCCTGTCATTCTTACCTGACCGTTTAATCTTTCCTGCATTGCAGAAGATAAAATTCTGTATCCTGCGGCCAATTCCAAAACTGACATTTCTGTTTCTCCAACCGTAGTTGAAAAGACTTCTGTCACCATTGACGAAAGGTATTCAACAATGTCATAAGTCATTACGATTCCTTTTGTTCCAAAGATTTCTTTCATAAAATAAGCAACATCTGTAATTCTGAATGCAAATTTTCCAAAAGCACGTATCCGCACCATATTGAAATCTTTGTCTCTCTTCATAATAGGATTTTTTGTCCCCCACCTATTGTCTATAAACTGCCTGGTACTCACAAAATATAAATCTGCAATTACAGGTGATACAAATAAATAGGGAAATGCCTTAAGTTTTGTCAGAACAGGAAAATTATCTGTATTGAGTTCATATGTACCTGGCGGAAGAATATCTGCCAACTGACCACCTTTCAAAAACACAGCGCACTGGCTCTCTCTGACAATAACCTTTGACCCCTGTTTTAATTCATCATTCCCGCTTTCCCGGCGGAATTTCATAACAATAAGCCGATTGCTTTTATCTTCATATTCAATTACATCAAGAAATTGATCTTTAACAATATCCCAAAAATCCATACTTCTCTCCTTCACTACAGCAGGGGCAAGTCAAATTCATCTTTAAACATTCCTGTTGCAATCAAAATAATATCAATAATCCAGCCAAATCCAAACAAACCCAATGTAAACAAATAAAGAATTCCCATTCCTAACTTCCCAACATAAAACTTATGCGCCCCTAGCCCTCCCCCAAATATACACAGCAGCAAAGCAACTGTTTTACTTTTTCTACTGACTCCAGGGGCGACTTCCGGACTCTTGAATACTGGATTGTCCATGATAACATGTTGTCCTGGCAGCTCTTCTTTTTGGCAGTATATCTGATTTAGACTTATATCCTTCTCAACAGGCATTCTGTCCTCATACCCACAATAATCACATCTTTTCCCCTTCAGCGGCGCACCGCATACCGGACATTTCATTTCCATCATTCTCCTTCTTTTCCTTCAAATATACCCTCATATTTATTAACATGTCTGTTTCAACAGGCTACAGAAGCTTGCCAGAATCAAAACTTTTATTGGCACGGGGACATGCAGCGAGGTGCAAGTCCCCATGAATAGTTACAATTCATCTTAAATTCTAACAACTCTTTATTATTTGCATAACAGTTGAATATACTTCATGCTCGTTCATAACCCTCTCCTCAATTCCTCTATACTTTTCACATACGTCATTCCGTCACTTTCTTCCGGCATCTGTGGAATTCCATGTCCGAGAATCAGTGAAATGAATTCTATCTGCTCTTCTCTTTTCTTAATTTCTCCTCTGACAATTTCTATCTTCCGTCTTAGATATTCTTTTTTCTTATTGTCTGTTGCCTGTAGTAATTGTCTGATTTCCTTTAACCCAAATCCCATCTCCTTATATAGCATGATTTCCCATATTTTTTCCAACGCTTCCTTGTCATATAATCGATGATTATTTCTTGATCTTTCCGTCACAAGAATTCCCTCGTCATCATAATACTGTAATGTACGCCTGCTTACCCCAGCCAATTTACTTACCTCATTTGTTCTTTTCATTACGGCCTTCCTCTCTCCGCATAAAAAGCATATCCTATCACGTAAACGTGATAGCAATACCTTTTTTCCGGAATCACAAATTATTTGCTTCATATAAGGCCGTGATTATCACGCGAATTTTTCACCAATCGATATGTGCTTCATTGCAGCTAATAGCCAGGGTGTGTTATACTATATTAAGTTGTCAGATACAACTATACTTATTACATTGAGAGGATGATGTATATGAAAAAAATACTTATGATTGCCACTGGAGGCACGATTGCCTCCAGTGGCGGAGAACAGGGACTTGCGCCTGCCATGACTGGGGATGAACTGGCGGCGAATGTCCCGGGAATTCAGGACAAATGTAAACTCACCGTCCTGCAGCTTATGAATATTGACAGCACGAACATGCGTCCGCGGGACTGGCTTAGAATCCGTGATGCAGTCATGGAACACTACGGCTCTTACGACGGATTCGTAATCCTGCATGGAACAGACACAATGGCATATACAGCCGCCGCACTTTCCTACCTGATACAGAACAGCAGGAAACCCATCGTACTGACCGGTTCCCAAAAGCCAATGGGAAACCCCTACACAGATGCAAAGCTCAACATCTACCAGAGCATCCTGTATGCCCTGGATGACCAGTCCTGCCGCGTCTGCATTGTATTTAACGGAAAAGCCGTTGCCGGGACCCGCGGCAGAAAGCAGCGCACACGGAGTTTTGATGCCTTTGAAAGCATGAACTTTCCACTTCTTGCAGTCATTCATGACGACCGCATCATCCGGCACTACACCGGTGCACTGCCCGAACCGGATGCACTTAAAACCTACAGCAGACTGAACGACCGGGTATTCGTCCTAAAACTCACGCCAGAAGTAAAAGCAGAGATCTTCGGACTTTTAAGCAGTCACTATGATGCAATTATATTAGAAACCTTTGGAATTGGCGGAATACCAGAATATGAGGATGCCTCCTTCGAAAAGGCAATTTTCGGGTGGGTAAATGCCGGAAAAACCCTTGCAGTAACCACCCAGGTTCCTGAAGAAGGCTGCGATCTAGAAGTTTATAAGGTAGGAAAAAAATACAGTGAACACCCTGGAATCCTCCAGGCTGCAGACATGACAACCGAATCACTCGTTGCCAAGATTATGTGGATATTAGGACAGACGAATAAACAGGAGGAAATACACTCCATGTTCTATACCTCCATCAATCACGACAGAACCTAAACTCCTGCCGCCCGATACACAGCAGGCAGGGACAATCCCATATTCCAATGAAAACAATCAAGGGTGCTTTTTATGGAGGTGAAATCCATTGCTTACGAAGACTTAGGCGTGAGGGTTCTCCCGAACGTCTTAGTCGGAGTTGGCAATTAGTTCACCGGAATTTTGCCCCGTTTGAATGGAATATGGGATTGTCCCTGCCTGCGTCCGCTGCCAGACAGTAAAAATCACCCAGTACCTACACAGACTCTTCAATCTGCACAGTCTCTTGTTCCTGCTCTGGCTCTCCAATCTGCACAGTCTCCCCGGTCTGCACAGTCTCTAGCTCCCCGGTCCGCCCAGTTTCTGGCTCGCTCACCTCTTTCACACCCGTAATCTTCTCCAGAAGCCCCCTTGCCTCTTCCACACAAAAAAGCGACCCACCACGTTCCACTACATGCCGCAGCTTAAGCTTCGCGCTCTCATTTTCTCCCATTGCAGCATAAATACGAGCCTCCTTCATATCAAAGAGCACCCTGTGCCATGGATAAGACACCTTCCCTGCCAGTTCCTCCCGCTCCTTTACAAAACGGAAAGCCGACTCATAATCCCGGTTTTCCATCGCCCGGAACAGATTATTATCCGCACAAAGCATCCGAAAATACTCTTGATCCTTTTTGTTTCTGATTCCTGCGCGGTAAGTCTTCTCAAGCTCTGCCACTCTTTCCCCTGTCCCGTTCCTAAAATGCAGCGCACACAGGATCACATAGTAATTGAATCGGAATCTTCCTTTCAACTTATATATATTAATACGCTGAAGCGTTTCCCATGCCTGCGCAAAATTCCCCTGGTAATACTGCGCCATGGCATGATTGCATGCGATTCTGTCTTTGTAAAATAATATCGTAAGCCGGTTCAGGCAGGCCTCAAAAAGATACGGATCACAATCTTTCATTAAGGTCTCCGAAATCACGGTTGATGCCGACATAAGCACAAAGATCATGACTGCCGCCAAAGTAATATACACCAAAAAAACACTCAGTGTCAGCAGCAGTGAAGCAAAGCCTCCCACCACCAGACTAATCCGGTAATCCATCTTAAAGATCCCCAGATAAATCAGGTAAATAATCGCAATTGCACAGATTCCCGCTCCCGCCCATTTTCTTTTATAATAGGATGACATTACCTTCCTTATCTTATATTCCATATTTCTGTCCATACTATAACCTCCTTGCTAACTGAAAGCAAAAATTATGTTATACTCACGGCAGCCGCAAAGCGGCATACTCCCTTATGCGGCTGTACGCAGTATACTATTTGCGGGACGTACACCCCGCCATAGTAACAGAGAAACGGCCCAGGCCGCCTGAACCGTTTCCAAAAACTAATTACCCTTTATCATTCACAGCCCGGGAATGCGCACAAACCGCACATTCCGCGAGAACCCTGAACCGAATTGTTACATTTTCTGCACGATATTAATAATCTTCTTCGGAACATAGATTTCCTTCACTACCGTTCCGGTAATTTTATCTGCAATAGCTTCCTTTCCGGCGGCAATTGCTTCCTCCTTCGAGATATCGACCGGGATCTGGATGACTGCCTTTGTCTTTCCGTTCAGCTGAACTGGAACTTCAATCTCATCATCCTTCATAGCCTCTTCGTCATAAACAGGCCAACCCGCCTTAAAGACAGACCCTGTATGGCCTAACTGCTCCCATGCTTCCTCTGCAATGTGGGGTGCAAACGGGGAAAGAAGCACGGTCATGGCTGATAATGTCTCTTTGTCAACTCCGCCTTCCTTTTTTGCAATCTCAATCAATTTATTATTATGCTCCATAAACCCTGAGATTGCTGTGTTCAGACTGAAGCTCTCCAGACGCACGGTAATGTCCTTAATTAGTCTGTGACGTTCTTTGACCATCTCTTTTGTCGCAGTCACATCTGCTTCCCTGCTGTCCATAACAAGATTCCAGAATCTCTTAAGAAAACGGTTCACACCGTCAATTCCACGGTCATCCCACTCGGCATCCAGTTCCGGCGGACCAACGAAAAGCTCGTACATACGCAGGGAATCACACCCATAGTCTCTCACAAGGTCATCCGGAGATACCACATTGCCTTTTGACTTGCTCATCTTGATTCCGTTCTTTCCTGTAATCATTCCCTGGTTAAACAGTTTGTGGAAGGGCTCGTCAAAATCAATGACCCCGATATCGCACAGGAACTTTGTATAAAATCTTGAATACAGAAGATGAAGCACCGCATGCTCCACGCCGCCGATATACATATCTACCGGAAGCATTGAATCTGCCTTCTCCCTGGAAACAAGCTCCTTATCATTCTGGTTATCCACATAGCGCAGGAAATACCAGGAGGAGCCTGCCCACTGGGGCATTGTATTTGTCTCACGCTTTGCAGGCTTTCCGCATACCGGGCACTTGCAGTTTACCCATTCCTCAATCGCTGCAAGGGGTGATTCCCCTGTTCCTGTAGGCTCATAGGATTCTACCTCCGGAAGACGCAACGGCAGCTCTTCCTCCGGCACCGGCACACATCCGCAATCCGGACAATGCACAATCGGAATCGGCTCTCCCCAGTAGCGCTGACGGGAGAATACCCAGTCACGCAGCTTATAGTTCACAGTTGCACGGCCGATTCCCCTCTCTTCAATCATATGGGGAGCCTCCTTTTTCAGTATGGAGGACTCCATACCATTCCACTCGCCGGAATTAATCATGGTTCCGCTTGCCTCTGTGTAAGCCTCCGTCATATTTTCAATTTCTTTTCCATCCTTTGCAATAACCTGTACAATCGGAATACCGAATTTTGTAGCAAATTCAAAATCACGGTCATCATGTGCCGGTACGCACATAATAGCACCAGTACCGTAATCCGCAAGTACATAGTCGGACAGCCAGATTGGCGTCTTCTCGCCATTCAGTGGATTAACCGCATAGCTTCCTGTAAATACGCCAGTCTTTTCCTTATCCTGCATCCGGTCTACATTTGACTTCATGGATGCGTCATAAATATACTTTTCAACAGCCTCTCTCGTCTCATCTGTAGCAAGGCTGGCGGCAAGCTCATGCTCCGGCGCAAGTACCATAAAGGTGGCGCCGTATAAAGTATCCGGCCTGGTTGTATAGACTGTAATCTTCTCGTCCCTGCCGTCTACCGGGAAATCCACCTCTGCACCATAGGATTTTCCAATCCAGTCTGTCTGCATCTTCTTTACCTTCTCCGGCCAGTCAAGCTTATCCAGATCTCCCAGCAAACGCTCTGCATAGGCGGTAATCTTAAGCATCCACTGACGGAGATTCTTCTTCGTCACCTCTGCGCCGCAGCGCTCACATTTACCATTTACCACCTCTTCGTTGGCAAGCCCTGTCTTACAGGAAGGACACCAGTTGATAGGAAATTCCTTCTCATAAGCGAGCCCCTCCTTAAACATCTTTACAAAGATCCACTGGGTCCATTTATAAAACTCTGGATCTGTTGTATTCACCTCCCGGTCCCAGTCGTAAAGAGCCGCAATCTCATTAATCTGTTTTTTAATATTCTTCACATTCTCTGCAGTAGAAATCGCCGGGTGTACCCCCATCTTAATTGCATAGTTTTCTGCCGGAAGGCCAAATGCATCCCACCCCATGGGATGGATGATGTAGTATCCCTGCTGAAGCTTATACCTGCTCCATACATCTGAGATCACGTAGCCTCTCCAGTGGCCTACATGCAGGCCATTCCCTGATGGATACGGGAACATATCCAGACAGTAATATTTTTCTCTCTTACTTCCATCTTCATTCTCTGTTACGTTCACCGGGTTCTTTTCCCAGTTCTCGCGCCACTTTTTTTCAATTGCCTTATGATTATAAGGGATTTTAGACATCTTTTTACTCCTCCTACTATAATAACGTCAAAGACCTCGCCACAGGCACGAAACAAAAAGTCCTTCCATCTCAAAAGAGACGAAAAGACTTCACTTCCGCGGTACCACTCTTCTTCATACAGGGCACTGCTGCCTCGCACCCTCCGGCAGCTCTCTGAAAACAATCGGCTCTTACTACTCCTCATCAACGTTTCTTTCCTATTCTTCACTATTATACGGATAATGTTAAAATAAGTCAAGTGATTCTGACAAATCTTTTAATAATCTGATTAACTTGAAATTATGGTTGTTCCTGTCCTCTCTTTCGTGTATAATAGAAACAGGTAACGGTACTGAAAGCATTTCAGTATAATATGATACATAAAGGAGAGTTCGCCAATGGTAAATTTATTAACAGGTCCGAAAGGGAGCGGCAAGACACAGCAGATGATTGAACTTGCTAACAAAAAAGCAAAAGACTGCAACGGTAATGTCGTATTTATCAAAAAAACGCACAGAGACACCGCAAGCGTCACATTTGATATCCGTACCATCTGTATGGATGACTACACATCAATTACCAATATTGATGAATATATCGGATTTTTATATGGAATGTATAGCTCCAACCATGATATTGAATGTGTATTTATCGATGGGATCCTGAAACATGCTGATGTTTCTTTAGAAAATATGCCGGAATTCACAGAGAGACTTAAGAAGATTTCCTCTGACTGCGGCATTGAATTCTTTGTAAGCATCAGCGGCGCAAAAGAAGATCTGAAGGATGTTAATACAGAAAACCTAAGCTTTATTAATTAAGACTCAGAAGCAAACGGGAACGGCTAAAGCCGTTCCCGTTTGCTCACGCAATTCCTAATTCCTTCCTCTATCTGTCAAATGTCAGCGACATGACTGTATTTGCCTGCTCGCCTTCCTTATATTCCATGGTAATCTTCTGACCCTCTTCACATCTTACAACATCAATAAAGTCAACAACCGAGATGTCAAAGATATCATCAGAACCTGTCACCATCAGATAATAGTGGGAGGTCCCGTCAAGAACTGCCTGGGCGATCTTAGTAATCTCACCTGTCACGGTATGCACCTCTCTCGTATCCTTCTCAGCTTCCTTCACGCCGCTGCTTAAGAGAAGCTCCAGATAATTCTCCTCACACTGGCTTACACTGTCACCGATTGCTACGATCTGATATTTCTGTACATTTACCATGGCATATTTTTTCACGAGTCCTGCATCATCTTTGAGGGCTATAAAATAGGTAGGCTCACCAGAAATATTCAAAAGCAGCGGGAATGTAGCGATATACTTCAGGTTCTGTACCTGTCCTTCTGCGGACGACATAGCAGAAGATTCTGTTGCACCCTCTACCTCATAATATTTCGTCTCCAAAGTCCTCTGGTTTGAAAGCACGAAGCCCACATTAGACTGGTCGCCATTTACTGAGGTAACACCTGTATACATCCATACATCATCATCCAATGCCAGATAATTGTATCCGTCTGTTGTCTTAAGGCAGTCTTTCTGACTTAGCACACTGTTAAAGAATCCATGCTTCAGAGTGCCATAGTAATCAAAAAGCTCCACAAGAAGATCTGCTGAATACGCACGGTCAATCCACTCTGGCGCCTCATCCACCTGATAGGTCTTCATCTCACCGGTTACCGCATTACAGATTACAACCTTTCCTACTGTCTCACCGCCAAACAGTCCGATATTGAACTTCTTCACCGGGGCAATCCAGTAGGGAATGCCCTCATCGTCAATCTCGAAGCTAAGCTGTCCATAGATATATGTGGGATGCGCAAATCGCAGATGCCGGTAGATATTCCGGTTAAAATGCTCACATGTCATATATTTCATTCCCTCTTTAAGCTTCACGATCTCTGTGCTCTGGGTTGCCATATTGATACGGATATATGCCGGAATTCCCTCGGAACGGTTCGTGAACCACTTAATCAGACTCGCGTATTTCAGCGGAGATACCCTCACCGGATTATCATTGTAATTGATCTGGGAATAAATTTCGTCTGCCTCAAACTGGGAAACCATATCTACCATACTTCCCATTTTCCGGTCGCCGAGAATCTCTGCGGTATCCTTATCAAGAAGCGGTATCATGTCAAAAGAAAGCTCCTCCACATCGTCTGCGAAATTGCCCTCTTCCACCTTCATCAGCCTCTGGTATTTCTTTGCATTCACAATCGGTGAGGACAGAACAGAACCAATCAGATACACTGCCCCTATACCCAGTATCAGAATGCCGAAACATTTTACTACCTTATTCTCCTTAAATTCATGTCTCCCAAGCCGCTTTTTTACCACATATGCCGCTGCCAGTACAAGCAGCAGAAACAGCCCCATAACCCAGGTGTCTGATGAATGGATATTGATAGCAGGGAGTGTTACATAATAGTACACCGCTGCTGCGACCAATATGCCCAGCGCAAAAAGTATCTTTTTCTTTCCTTTCATATTATACCTCCGTTAAAATGTAACAGTTCAGACAAGCTGCCCTCAGACCTGTCTGAATTGTTATGTTAAAATTTCTTTCTCCATGAAAATGACGTAAGCAGCATCAAAAACGGGAAGATCTCCAGCCTGCCGGCAAGCATGTCAAAGCAGAACACCAGCTTGGACGGAATCGAAAAATCTGCAAAACTGCCGGCCGGCCCCACCTCTGCAATACCTGGACCAATATTGTTCAGTGTTGTAATGACGGAACTGAATGTAGTCGCAAAGTCCTTGTTATCCAAAGAAACCAGAAGAACAGACACCACCATGATCCCGACATATGCCATCAGGTACACATAGACATTTTTCAAAATATCCTGGCTCATCTTCTTCCCATTAATACGGATAATATTCACTGACTGTGGGTGTACCAGCTGTTTGATTCCCTGTCTGATCGTTTTAAATATAATCAGCACCCTGGACACCTTGATTCCGCCTCCTGTTGAAGACGCACATGCGCCGACAATCATCAGAAATATAATGATGCACTGGGAAAACATGGGCCACACGTTATAATCTGCAGTCGCATACCCAGTAGTCGTAATGATGGACGCAACCTGGAAGATTGCATACCGGAATGCCGTAAACGGACTGGGATACTGGCTGCTTGTATTTATTGTAATCGCCAGTGCTGCTGCTGCAATAATTCCCAGGTAAGCCTTCAGCTCTTCATTTTTCCATACCTGCTTTGCCTCTTTGATCAGAAGGAAGAAATACAGGTTAAAATTCACCCCAAATAAAATCATGAACAGAGTGATTACTCCATCAATGTATGCGCTGTCAAAATGTCCCACACTCTGTGTATAATTGGAAAATCCTCCGGTTCCAGCGGTGCCAAAGGCATGGATCAGACTATCAAAAAGATCCATTCCTCCAAGGATCAGCAGGATCACCTCAAGCACAGTCATGCCAAAGTAAATTCCGTACAGGATTCTTGCTGTAGACATAGTCTTGGGCACAAGCTTATCCTTTTCAGGACCCGGAACCTCTGCACGCATCAGATACATAGAGTTCTTCTTATCCAGTGTTGTCAGCATCATGACAAATACAAGCACTCCCATACCGCCTACCCAGTGGGAGAAACTCCTCCAGAACAGCATACACCGGGGAAGTGCCTCCACATCTCTTAAAATAGAGGAACCTGTCGTTGTAAATCCGGATACCATCTCGAACAGTGCATCCACATAATTCGGAATGCTTCCGGATATGGTAAACGGGAGTGCGCCAAACAGGGACCAGAGCCCCCATGCACTTGCAACGATAATCATACCGTCCTTCCCATAGATTGACGGTGCCTCTGGCTTTCTACGTCCAAAAAAAACAAATATAAGCAGAAGGACCGCTGCAGGAATCAGGAAAGCACATGCCTCCTTAAACTCCCCGTAAATCACTCCTGTCAGTGCAGGAAGCAGCAGAAGCAGTGCCTCCACTCCCAACATCTTTGCTAATATAAAACGTATCATTTTATGATTCATGGCTTTTCTTCTGACTCTCCTATGCAAGTATATCCCTAAATTCTCTGATTGCATGCTCTTTCGTAACTACGATCACACTGTCTCCCACCTCCAGGTGATCATCACCATTGGGAATAATAATATTCCGCTTCCGGCCGATACAGGCAATCAAGTGGTTGGACTTTGTTGTAAGATCCCTAAGCGGAATATCTGTATATTCACACTGCTGTCTGATAATATACTCCTGAGCCTCTATCCTCCCATTTACCAAACGGTACATGGTCTCAACATTGGCATTGCTATAGGAATTCATACGTGCTTTTACATAGTTAAGGATTGCATTGGCGGCTGCACCCTTCGCCGAAACCGTGCTGTCGATTCCCAGCTCCTCCACCATCTGTGCACGGGTATCATTATTCACCTTTGCAATAATCTTTTTCACGCCCTGGGTCTTTGCATAAAGAGACATGATAATATTCTCCTCATCCATTCCGGTAAGAGCAACTAATGCATCGGCGCTCTGAAGTCCCTCTTCAAGAAGCAGATCCTGGTCAGCCGCATCCCCATGGATCACCATGGCTTTGGGAAGCTGCTCACAGAGCTCCTCACATCTTTTTTCATTTTTCTCAATAATTTTTACCTGCATTCCAGCCTGCAGAAGCTGCTTTGTTAAATAGAAGCACAGATGCCCGCCTCCACAGATCAGTACATTCTTAATCTTCGCATTCTTCTTTCCCATTGACTTAAAAAAGATCTTGAGGTTTCCATGGGCAGCAGCAATGTGAAGCTTATCCCCCTGCCTCAGGACAAAACCACCATCTGGAATATAGACATCGTTTCCCCGTTTAACAGCACATACAAGCATCTTGATCTGAAACCGTCTGTATATCTCTGCCAGAGACAAATCAGCAAGCTGGCTGTCCTCACGGACAGGAACCTCCACCAGTTCTACCTTCCCCTTCATAAAGGTCTCCACCTTGTTTGCCTCCGGGAACAGGAGAACCCTTGCCACCTCATTTGCAGCGGCAAGCTCGGGATTTACTGCCATACTAAGGTGCAGGTCTGCTTTCAGAAGATCGATCTGCTGATAGTATATGGGATTTCTGAGCCTGGCAATCGTATGCTTTGCCCCAATCTTTCTTGCCAGAAGACAGCACAGCATATTCATCTCATCAGAAGAAGCACATGCAATCACAAGATCTGCATTTGGTACATCCGCCTGCCTCTGTATCTCCACATCCGCGCCATTTCCCGTAATGCAGAAAATATCCAGCTGATTCAGCGCTGCCTGCAGCTTCCCCTCATTCTGATCAATTAAAACAATATCATAATCCTCTTCGGACAGCTGGGTTGTAAGCTTATGCCCCACCTTACCGTCACCTATAATTACAATCCTCATTTCTATAATCCTCTTTTTGTATATAGTATCATGCCGGAAACTGTTCCATATCTTCACAATTGTACACGGGCATCTGTCTGAAACCGGTTATTATTCAAAGAAAAACAGTTACCACACCAATGGATTATAGCACCTTTATAACAAGAAAAAAAGCCCTTTTAGGGCTTTTTTTCTTGTGTTTTATTTATCGTGTTACTGTTCACTCCGTTCACAGTAACATTCGCAAATCCCATTCGCTTCGCGAATGGGATTTGCTCACACCTGAATCATTTTCTTACGGACTTTGCAGTAAATGCAAAGTCCTGAGTGAACAGTAACTATTCGTCTGCTGCTCTTTTGGCAATCTCTGCTTCCTGGACATCGGACGGCGCCTGCTCATAGCGGGCAAACTCATACTCATAAGTACCTCTTCCGCCTGTCATAGAGCGAAGCGTTGTACAGTATCCGAAAAGACCTGTCATTGGAACATCAGCCTCAATTACCTGTCTGCCATTTCCTGTCGGGTTCATACCAAGCACCCGGCCGCGCCGCTTATTCAAGTCACCCATAACATCGCCTGTATAGTCATCCGGCACCGTTACCTTTACAGATGCGATTGGCTCTAAGAGGACCGGGCCTGCTTCCATAAATCCCTTCTTAAATGCCTGGACTGTTGCGGTCTTAAATGCCATCTCAGAGGAATCCACCGGATGGTAGGAGCCGTCATAAAGCACTGCCTTCACGCCAACTACCGGATATCCGGCAAGAGGCCCCTTTATTACAGAATCCTGAAGACCCTTTTCCACTGCCGGGAAATAGTTCTTCGGAACTGCTCCGCCGACTACCTCTTCTTCAAATACATACGGGGTATCCATGTCGCCGGATGGTTCGAACCGCATCTTAACATGTCCGTACTGTCCATGTCCGCCAGACTGCTTCTTATACTTTGTATCCACATCTGATTTCTTCTTAATGGTTTCTCTGAAGGCAACCTTCGGTGTCTCTAAGATTACCTCGCATTTGTACCTCTCTGCAAGCTTGCTTACCACAATCTCCAGATGCTGGTCTCCCATGCCATAGATCAGTGTCTGGCGGTTCTCACTGTCATTAACAGACTTGAGGGTTACATCCTCCGCCATCATTCTCTGAAGAGCCTGGGATACCTTATCTTCATCCCCTTTGTTCTTGGTCGCATATCTCATATATGTATATGGTCTAGAATATTCTGTCTTTCCAAAAAGAACCGGTGTACCCTTAGCTGAAAGAGTATCCCCTGTCTTCGTATTTGTAAGCTTACCGATGGCCCCGATATCTCCTGCGAAGAGCTCGCTGATCTCTAGCGGCTTATTTCCTGACATCGTATAGATCTTTCCAAGCTTCTCATCTGCCTCTGAGGTGCTGTTATAGAGGACATCCTCTCCCTTTAGCACGCCTGAACAAACCTTCACAAAGGAATACTTACCGATGAAAGGATCTACCATTGTCTTAAATACATAAGCAGACTTTGCCTTTGCGAAGTCATAATCCGCCTCATAGATCTCATTCGTCTTGCGGTTGATGCCTGCACATTCTCTGAGATCCGGACTTGGGAAAAATCTTACAATGTCAGATAACAGATTCGCAACTCCCTGCGCCTGGATATTGGAGCCCATGGCTACCGGAACAATGCTTCCTTCCATAACTTCTGTACGCATCGCTGCACGGATCTCCTCTACTGAGAACTCTTCGCCTGCAAAATAGCGGTCCATAAATTCTTCGCTTGTCTCTGCCACCGCCTCAAGGAGCTTCTCGCGATAGGTCTCCAGGTTTTCCTTACAATAATCCGGGATCTCACATTCTTCTCTCTGTCCGATACCCGTGTAGCGTCTGCCGGCGTTCTTAATGATATTGACATAGCCCACCAGCTTCTCATTCTCACGGATTGGCTGGAAATGCGGCGCAATCACCTTGCCGTATCTGTCATTCAGATCCTCAACAACCTGACGGAAGCTTGCATCATCCACATCCATCTCCGTCACGTACACCATCCTTGGAAGATTATACTTATCACACAGCTCCCACGCCTTCTCGGTTCCAACCTCGACTCCCGCCTTACCGGATACTACGATTACCGCCGCATCTGCCGCGCTCACTGCCTCTTCTACTTCACCTACGAAATCAAAATATCCCGGAGTGTCAAGAATGTTAATCTTCGCCTTTTCCCACTCAATCGGAATCAGTGTCGTACTAATGGAAAATCCCCTCTTCTGCTCCTCTTTATCAAAATCACTAATCGTATTCTTATCAGATACCTTCCCCATACGATTCGTTGCTCCTGATACATAAGCCATAGCCTCGGCAAGACTGGTCTTACCACAGCCGCCATGTCCCAAGAGTACGACATTTCTGATCTCGTCAGTTCTATAAACCTTCATATTTTTGCTGCCTCCTTGCGTTCGTAATGTTATTGCTGCCCACTTGCCGACAGCAACTAAAAATGTCATGTATACATTGTACTAAAAAATTCATTCCATTACAACTCTTTTGTACATTTTTTTCATTCGATTCGTCCAGTCCATAAGTTTATTCTCATAGAATGCGCAGTTTGGCGTATTCCTGTGCCGTGATCATCAGCCGGTCTTCACTCCTTTGCTGCCTTGAAAAGGAGAACAAGGAATATGATAATAGGAAGAAATACGGCAGAAAGACTTACAGGCGTAAACCATGCTCCCAGGTTTCTTCCCGTGGTAGTCCATACACTTAAGTATGCAAAAGTGAGCACCAATACAAACTTTAATGTTACAATCATATTTTTCACGATACCGTATACCCTTGCCGCATTTGTTTTTGTAACTGTGACGCCCGTATTCCACCAAGAAGGGTGCCTTTCTACAAGTCCTGTGAGTTGATACATCAGAATCATGGCCACTGGACATATCCAGATCGTAAAGCGAGTCCCGTAGCCGTCAATTTCTCCGATGCCATTATAATGTGTCGGAATCCTGTCCGGCAGACGATTCCAGACAAAAAGAAGGTACAGAAACGTCCCTGCCTGCAGAAAAACACACAGGTAATTTATAAATTTGTGATATCGTGTTACAGAAACCTGGATTTCATTTTCTCTATTGGTCATACTCTGCATATTTGTTCCTCCTGTTCTTTTGGATCATTAGTTCCGGTATACTTTCTAATTTCATCATCACGATTTATACCCTTTTCTGTGAGTATAACACCTTAACATGCAATCTCTCTTATGATATTTTCTCTTACAAGCTTCCATGCCGGAAACATGACTGCCGCGGCTGCGATCATCACATTTAGTATCATAATTCCAAACAAAACCTGATCCGGAACCCCTGTCTGAACATGTAGAAACTGCAATACGTGCACCATATAGTAATCCATCACTCTGCGAAGAATCCAATGATAGACCAAATAAATCAGTACATCCGTTAACACTCCGTACAGAACTCCGGTCTGCAGGATCATTTTATAAAAACCAATATCCGTAATACCCATAGCACGGATAATTCCATACTCCCTTCTTCTTGCAAAAACAGTATGGTTCATACTATTCACAATATGGAACAGACTGATCGCAAAAAGAACCCCTGCTATACTGGAAAAGAAAATCTGCTGCTGTCTCAGATAGTTCCTCTGTGTCTTGATCGCAGTACTATAATCTACCAGAACCGCCCCCGGAACATCACGTATAACCTGTAATATCTGATTACTTACACTTTCTGCCTCTGTATCCGGATTCGGGGATGCATTAATAAAGCTATAATCGTTTATTGCAAAATTTTCTTCCATCTGCTCGTTTGTCATAATGACACTCGGCATCTGAACCTGGCTCCAGGCGCCAGTATTTAAAAAATCCTGTTCCCGGGCCAGGGAACGGCTTACGATTGCGGCAATCTGAAATTCCTGCTCCATATAGCATTCATCTTCGCTTTGGAATTTCAGTAATTCGTCTGTATAGCTGTCCTTCTTTGGAACACGAAGAAGGATGGTATCTCCAGGCTTCTTTCCATAAAAATAATAATTGCCCTGGCCGTCCATATTTGCCACTACAATAATCTGATTGCCATCTCTTATTTCTTCCGGGTCAATCTCACCCTCCAGAATAAAATCTCCAAGCTGCTCCATCAGTTCTTCATCATAACCGTACACGTCATATTTAATACGATACGTTCCGTCTTCCTGTGGAATACAGATGCCGCCATATTTTTTGAATTCTGATGACCGGTTCATCTCATCGAAATAGGTTTCGCAATAGTTCTCATAATCTGTACTTTCTATATGGGTCAATTCACCCAGGGTATACCTGGTTGGATATACATGCTCCATTTCCGGCATATTTTTTACTCAAACTTCCCACACCGTATGGTGTGTTGAACCTTGAAAAATCAATACTTTAGCCAATAAAAAAGGCACAAACCTCTTTCCTGTGGTATAATTGAATTGCCAAAAAATGTAGTGGTCAAGCATTTTTGTAACATTTGTGGCTAAAAATATATTGGATTGTTGCCTGGAGTCTATCGGGGCTGTCAGCTTTTATCAATGGTGCTTCGCACCGCTGCGCGGCCGTGCCATTGACAAAACCTTCCAGCTCCGATTTTGGGTGATCAAGCAATCCAATGATGAGGCATGCTCCCGCCTCTCCTTATGCTGCCGTTCGTGCCTGGTATGGCGTGCGGTAGCCGTTATAGCTGTGCGG
>CAJTIU010000043.1 GCA_910576335.1 Lachnospiraceae bacterium | reverse complement strand
CTTTTAAAACTATACCCATTTATCAGCTATTCGGTATATGATACAACGATATCCATCACTCCCGGCTCTGTTTTTGAGGTAAATAAAAATCGTCAAAGCCTGTAAAATCAATAAATTTAGGCTTGACAGAATAGGAAGGAGAATGCACTCTCTATTGTTGATTATACAGATATTATCATAAAGTTGTGTGAAAATATTTTACAGATGGAAATGGATGAATTATGGGGAATAGAGGAAGAGCTATCAAAGTTAATTATTTCCTTATATGATGAGACGGCTAATTCTGAAAAAGGAACGAATAAGCTAATTGCAGAAAAATGTCTTGATTTATGGGATATTATGTTTGAAAGGCAGTTGGGTTCAGTAAGAGAGATCAGCATGAAATTAATGGAAAGATAGTGAACAAAAAATATCTATAACTGTTGAAACCAAGACGCCGGAAATATCGGCTACATCGTTTATCTGCAATATTAAAAGAATTATTCGTTTGTTTTCAGAGATATACTTGCAAAATAGGGGGATTTGTAATACTATTTATACATGAAGTATTTTATGTTTGGCATTAATTTTTAAAAAGTCGATTTTTGTAAAGGTGAAGACGCTATGAAAGTAAGTTACAAAAAATTGTGGAAAATATTAATTGATAAAGATATGATGAAGAAAGATCTGCAGTCACAGGCGGGAATCAGCTGGACTTCCGTAACAAAGCTATCTAAAGGAGAAAATGTGGGCATGGAAGTTCTGATGAAAATATGCTCAGCACTTGACTGTAACATTGGAGACATCGTAGAATTTGTAAAGGACGAAGATTGAGAAGATGATTATAAGTAGGAAGGATGCCGGTGACAGACAATGGAAATTTTTAATAATACCACAAAGGTGATTAAGGACGATTTGAAGAATAAGATAGAGCCTGGCAGCCGCATTTCCATTGCAGCCGCCTGTTTTTCGATTTATGCCTACCAGGAATTAAAGGCACAGCTAGAATCGTGTGATGAATTTCGCTTTATATTTACAACGCCGACTTTTGTTACAGAAAACACACCGAAGGAGCGCAGGGAGTTTTATATTCCGCGCTTAAAGCGTGAGAAAAGTCTCTATGGTACAGAATTCGAGGTCCGTCTGAGAAATGAATTAAAGCAGAAAGCTGTAGCAAAGGAATGTGCACAGTGGATGAGGCGAAAAGCACATTTTAAGACAAATACCACTCGCGAAGGGATGAATCATTTCCTTGTTATTGACGGTGAGGCTGATTCTTACGTATATTCGCCCATGAATACATTTACAACGGTTGACCTGGGCTGTGAGCGTGGAAATAATCTGACAAATATGATTACACGTATGGAGAACCCTGCCAGTACGGAGTTTTTGCGTATGTTTGATTCTGTCTGGAATGATGTGGATAAACTCTCCGATGTCACGGAAGAGGTTGTTGATATGATTTCGGCAGTTTACCAGGAAAACTCACCGGAACTTGTCTATTTTATGACACTTTATAATATTTTCAATGAGTTTTTAGAAGATATATCGGAGGATATACTACCGAATGAAGCAACCGGTTTTAAGAACAGTATTATTTGGAATAAACTGTTTCATTTCCAAAAGGATGCTGCTCTCGCAATAATCAATAAACTGGAACAGTATAATGGATGTATACTGGCAGACAGTGTTGGCCTTGGTAAGACGTTTACTGCTCTTGCTGTAATTAAATATTACGAGGGACGTAATAAAAACGTTCTCGTTTTGTGTCCCAAAAAGTTGTCTGAAAACTGGATGACATATCGCGGAAACCTTATCAATAATCCTTTGTCCGAGGATCGTTTGCGTTATGATATCCTTTATCATACGGATCTTTCAAGAGACAGTGGAAACACAATAATCGGACTGCCTGTTGACCGTATCAACTGGGGAAACTATGATCTTGTAGTGATTGATGAGAGCCACAGTTTCCGTAATGGAAACGGTACGAACAGCAAGGGCGGAGAAAAGGAAAACCGCTATATGCGGCTTATGAATCGAGTGATAAAGCCAGGGGTGAAGACAAAGGTTTTGATGTTGTCTGCAACACCGGTGAATAATCGTTTTTATGATCTTCGCAATCAGCTTGCGCTTGCTTATGAGGGTGATCCATCAGGATTTAATGAGAAGCTGAATATCAAATCAGATATCGATACGATCTTCCGTCAGGCACAAAAGGTGTATAATGCCTGGTGCAAACTGCCGGAAAGAAAAAGAACTACGGAAACACTGCTGTCACAGCTTGACTTTGATTTCTTTGAAGTATTGGACAGTGTGACAATTGCGCGATCAAGAAAGCACATTCAGACATATTATGAAGTGTCGGATGTAGGGACATTCCCTGTTAGAAATAGTCCTATATCTTTGCGGCCAAAACTGACAAGCTGTCTGAATGCCATTAATTACAGAGAAGTTTTTGAGCTGCTTTCGAAACTACAGTTGACTATATACACACCAACTATATATATTCATGCCAGTAAACTACATAAGTATTTGGACGAAAGGGAAACAGCAAACTTTAGAAAAGGGCGAGAATTGGGTATTCAAAGACTTATGAGTATTAATCTGCTGAAGCGTATGGAAAGCTCAGTCCATTCGTTCCTTCTGACAGTGCGCCGTATTTATGATTACTTATATGATACTTCCCGCATTATTGAGGACTTTATGGAAAATGGTAACGGGAATTTTGAAGAACCGGGGGATTTATCGGCATCTGCAGAAGATTTTGATGACGACGATCAAAACACGGACTTTTTCTGTGTAGGAAAGAAAGTGAAGATTGACCTGCATGATATGGACTATATTTCATGGAAACGGGATATTGACGAGGATTTGGAAAATCTTGAGCAACTGATCCTGATGGTGGAGGATATTACCCCGGAGTACGACTTTAAGCTGAATGAACTGTTGCGTGTGATCCGGGAGAAAGCGGCGGTTCCCATAAATCCAGGGAACAAAAAAATTCTTATTTTTACCGCATTTTCTGATACGGCAGAATATTTATATGAGAATGTAAGCAGGATGGCTCTTTCAGAGCTGGGTCTCCATACAGCGCTTGTTACAGGCTCTGTTGATGGAAAGACTACAATACCAAAATTCAAGGCTGATATGAATCATGTGCTCGCGTGCTTTTCGCCCAGATCAAAGGACAGAGATGTATTGTACCCGAATGATAAGACAGAAATAGATATATTAGTCGCCACAGATTGTATTTCAGAGGGACAGAATCTGCAGGACTGCGATTATTGTGTGAATTATGATATACATTGGAATCCTGTTCGTATCATACAGCGTTTTGGAAGAATTGACCGCATCGGCAGTAAAAACAGTGCAATTCAACTTGTAAACTTTTGGCCGGATTTGGATTTAGATGAATATATTAATCTGAAATCCAGAGTGGAGACAAGAATGCGGATTTCCGTTATGACTGCAACAGGTGACGATGATCCGATTAATCAGGAGGAGAAAGGTGATTTGGAATACCGGCGAAGCCAGTTGAAAAAATTACAGGAAGAGGTAGTTGACCTTGAAGATATGGCCAATGGTGTATCTATTATGGATTTAGGTTTGAATGAATTCCGTATGGATTTGCTTGCTTATATGAAAGAGCATGAAAATATTGATCGTGCTCCTTTTGGAATCCATGCCGTGGTTAAAGGGGAAAGGCCAGGTGTAATATTTGTTCTGAAAAATGTGAATGAACAGATTAATATTCAGAATAAGAACAGACTGCATCCATTTTACATGGTGTATATTGGTATGGATGGAGAGGCTGTTACAACACATCTGCAGCCAAAGGATACGCTGGATATAATGAGGCATCTTGCAAAAGGCAAAACCATACCAGATAAGAAATTATGTGGTATCTTTAATAAATCAACACGCGATGGCAGGGATATGGAAAAGGTGTCACGGCTTTTAGAAGCTTCCATTATGACGATCATTGAGGCTAAAGATGAAGGTGATATTGACAGCTTTTTTCAGATGGTCAGACAACCTTCCTTTCAGAAGCTTTTTCGGGACTTGATGATTTTGAACTGATTTGTTTTATGGTGGTGATTGAATGATAAATTTCCCAACAGCAACTGCTGTACACAGACGGATACCGAAGGAGGCTTTTTATAGGCACTTACCGCTGACAAAGGTTCTTAAAGAGAGGTTTGTATCTGACGTGGACAGAATATTTGTGGAAAACAGTCTTACGAAAGATAATCTGAATCTTGTTGCAGAGTCGGAGGTAAAGGAAATACTTCTACTGTCATTATTCCTAAAAAAGCAGGAAATTGACGCAAAAATAATAGAGGCGATTGCAAAACAGAATCCCCATAAGCTGATCTTTCAGCTTATCTATGAAGACAACGGACAACTGGCTATATGGTATCGTAAGCTGTACCGTACAGAATGGATGCTATTAGTTGACATAGAGTTAAAAACACAAGGGTTTTCTCTTGATGAGATATGGGATTCATTTATAGAACAGATTGCTATTTCAGAAAAACACGCTAAGAGTGCAGGAGGGATTTCGATTGACGAACGCCTTGCCATACAGGAGCAGAGAATCAAATTGGAGAAACAGATAAAAAAGACTGAAGCTGCTGCATGGAAAGAACAGCAGCCTAAAAAAAGGTTTGAATTATATCAGCGGTTACAGGTTTACAAAAATAGATTGGAGGATCTTAAAAATGAATAGGATATTTTATGATATGTGCTACGAAATTTTGTCGCATTATCTCAACTTTCCTGATGTGGCTGATACTTATAAAAGCATAGAAGATGGGATTCAGTATTGCAATAATTATCCTCAGACCATGACAGATTTCATGAATAAGAAAGATGATATTATACGATATATACGTAATGTACGAAAAGACAATGTGATAGATGCATATAAAAATGGCCAAAATCCTCTTTTGTTTGTTCCATCCCCTTTTGGAAAATTGTTATTACAATTAACGCCAAATGAATTATATATTAATTTGGTGACGGAAATTAGACGGCTTATAATAAAGGGAATACATCAAACTATAAAACATTATAACGGCTTGATTGATAATAACGATTTGACAGCTGAACTATTACAAGAAGATTTTGCTGTTTTGAGAAAATACAATCTGTATGCATAAAGGAGACATGGAATCAATGGATAAACTAAAAATGCACACACCGAATTTAGCGGATAAGAATTTCAAGAAGCTGGCTGCAATGTTTCCGAATGCAGTGACTGAAACGATCACGGGGTATAAGGAAGACGGGAAACCGATTATAGAACGTGCCATTGATGCGGATGTCCTCAGGCAGGAGATTTCTGCGCAGGTTGTGGAGGGCGCACAGGAGCGTTATCAGTTTACCTGGCCGGATAAGAAAAGGTCGGTAGTACTTGCTAATGCACCGATTGCAAAGACACTCCGCCTTGACAGAGAGAAATCTGTCGGGTATAACGGTACAGAGGGAGATATTGATTCCGAGAATATCTATATTGAAGGCGATAATCTTGATGCACTAAAACTTTTGCAGGAAACTTATCTTGGCAAGGTTAAAATGATTTATATTGATCCTCCTTACAATACTGGAAATGATTTCATCTATGAGGATGATTTTGCACAGGAAACAGAGGTATATTTGAATAATAGTGGTCAATTTGATAGTGAAGGTAATCGGTTGGTACAGAACACGGAGAGTAATGGACGGTTCCATACAGATTGGTTGAATATGCTATATCCGCGTCTAAGAATTGCAAAAGATTTTTTGGCAGATGATGGAGTTATTTTCATTTCAATTGATGATAATGAAATGAGTAGTCTAAGAAAAATTTGTGATGAAGTATTTGGAAACAGTAATTTTATTGGATCCATTTTGTGGAAGAAGAAAACTAATGGAAATAATATGGGCTTTTTGCCACCAGTCCATGATTATATTCTTTGTTATGCAAAGGAGTTGAAAAGCATAGTAGACATGGGGTACCCTGTTACCAAAGAATTTTTGGAAAAAACATTTTCTAATCCTGATAATGATCCACGCGGACCATGGACGACAACAGATTTATCTGCAAATCACAAAGGGCCAAATTTCCCTATAATGAATCCTAATACAGGAGATATTTACTATCCTCCCGAGGGTCGGTACTGGGTATTTAATGCTACTGAAGTTGAAAAGAGAATTGCAGATGGTCGGATTATTTTTGGGAAAACTGGAGTAACAAGGCCGGTTCAGAAAGTCTTTGCTGCAAATCGTAAATTTGGAAAGATTCGTGCTGAATCATGGTGGGATAATAAGGGAATGAATGAGGATGCAACAATAGAACAAAAAGAATTATTTGGGAAGTCGAAGCTGTTCACGCATCCTAAACCATCAAAGCTAATAAAACATTTGGCTGCTATTGCAACAGAGAGAGAGTCAGTTGTATTTGATTTTTTTTCCGGTTCAGCTACAACAGCTCACGCAGTTATGCAGCTTAATGCAGAAGACGGTGGTAATCGCAAGTTCATTATGGTTCAGTTGCCCGAGGAGACAGATGTGAAGTCAGAAGCCTACAAAGCAGGGTACAGAACCATCTGTGAAATTGGTGAGGAACGTATCCGCTGTGCGGGAAAAAAGATCAAAGAGGAAACAGGAGCGGATATTGATTATGGTTTTCGGGTATTCCGTGTAGACAGCAGCAATATGGAAGATGTTTACTATAAACCCACAGATTATAAACAAGAGCAGTTGTCCTTGTTTGCAGATAACATCAAGCCTGACAGAACACCGGAAGATCTGCTTTTCCAGGTGATGCTTGACCTTGGCATATTACTTTCAAGCAAAATTGGCGAAGAAGAAATCGCAGGAAAGAAAGTATTTTCCGTTGAAAACGGTTATCTGATCGCCTGCTTTGACAAAGATGTAACGGAAGAAACTGTGATGGAGATTGCGAAAAGACATCCGTTCTATGCTGTATTTCGTGACAGCGGACTGGCAAGTGACAGTGTCGCAGTGAATTTTGAACAAATTTTCGAGACGTATAGCCCAAAGACGAGGAGGAAAGTGCTGTAATGGATGAAAAAATGAATGAGGACTTTCTTCGGAGCGTTGCAGATGTGCTGAAAAGAGCGCGGAAAAATGTAAAAGCAGCGATTGATATGTCAATGGTTTACGCATATTTTGAAACTGGGCGCTTGATTGTGGAAGAAGAACAGAATGGTTTGCAGAGGGCTGTTTATGGAAAATATTTGATACCAGAACTTTCAAAATATTTGACAAAACATATGGGACGCGGGTATTCTATTACAAATTTGAAGCAAATGCGTAAATTTTATAAAGTCTATGCAGAAGATCAAATTGGTCAGACGCTTTCTGACCAATTGCGGGATCTTCCGGCAGTGTCAACAGGGAGAAAATTTCCACTGAGCTGGTCGCATTACTTAGTGCTGATGCGCATTGGCAATGTGGACGAGAGACATTTTTATGAGATAGAAGCATCACAGAATCATTGGGGAGTTGGGGAACTAAAAAGACAGTTCAACAGTGCATTGTATGAGCGCCTTGCTCTTAGCCGTAATAAGGATAAGGTAATGGAATTGTCTGAAAAAGGTCAGATTATTGAGAACCCAAAGGATATGATAAAAGATCCGTATATTCTCGAATTTATTGGTCTGCAGGAACAGCCAGAATATTCAGAAACGGAATTGGAGAGCAGACTTTTGGATCACTTGCAGGAGTTTTTACTAGAATTAGGAAAAGGATTCGCTTTTATTGGCAGACAAGTTCGGTTTACTTTTGAGGAGCGGCATTTTCGTGTGGATTTAGTGTTTTATAATCGCTTGTTACAGTGTTTTGTGCTTTTTGACTTGAAACTGGGTGATTTGACGCATCAGGATCTGGGACAGATGCAGATGTATGTTAACTATTATGATCGATATGAAAAGACAGCAGAAGAGAATCCTACAGTAGGTATTCTGCTCTGTCAGGAGAAAAGTGATGCGCTTGTTGAGCTGACGCTGCCGAAGGACTCTAATATTTATGCATCAAAATATGAATTATATCTGCCGGACAAGAAGCTGTTGCAGGAAAAGTTGAAAGAATGGGCGCAGGAGGAAAACGGCAGTGAGTGATATGAAATTCAAATTCACCATACAGCCTTATCAGACAGAGGCTGTGGAAAGTGTGATAAATGTTTTTTTAGGACAGCCCTTTAATGATCGTTTTACTTACCGAAGGGATGCTCAGATAGAACGAGATGTTACCAATTGGAAGTTGACGGATGAAGAGTTATACATGGGGTTTGCCAATGCGAAGGTACAGCTTGATCTTGGTCAATTGCTTGAAAATATCCACAGAATTCAGGCAAGGAATAATATCAGACTTGTGGATACGATTTCTTCAAATGGTCTTGGAATCTGCTCGCTTGATGTTGAAATGGAGACGGGGACAGGCAAAACTTATGTCTATATTAAGACAATGTTTGAACTGAACAAGCAGTATGGCTGGAGTAAGTTTATCGTGGTTGTTCCGAGTGTCGCGATTCGCGAGGGTGTTTACAAAAGTTTTGAGACAATGCAGGAGCATTTCATGGAGTATTATGGGAAGAAAGCACGTTTCTTTATATATGACTCGAAGAATTTAGCTCAGATAGACAACTTTAGCCAGAGCGCTGATATTAATGTCATGATTATTAATATTCAGGCATTTTATGCCCGTGGAAAAGATGCAAGACGCATCCGGACGGAATTAGATGATTTTGGCAGCCGAAGGCCGCTTGATGTGATCAAAGCCAACCGTCCGATTATGATTTTGGATGAGCCGCAGAAAATGGGAGGAACGGCGACACAGGAGAGTTTAAAGGAATTTAATCCATTGTTCTGTCTGAATTATTCTGCCACACATAAGCAGCACCATACGCTTGTTTATGTATTGGATGCATTGGATGCGTATAACAAGCGCTTAGTGAAAAAGATAGAAGTAAAAGGTTTTGATATAAAGAATCTGCGTGGCACGGATAGATATCTTTTTTTGGAAGGAATTGTTATATCACCTAAAAAACCGCCAATGGCCCGTATTGAATTCGAGATTGGTTACAACAAGTCCATTAACCGGGAAACAAGAGTGGTGGGCGTGGACGATGACCTTTTTGCACTTTCCAAAAATATGGAGCAGTACAGGGGATTTCGCGTCAATGAAATTGATCCAATACGAGGAACTGTATCATTTACGAATGGTGAGGTTATTCGTGCAGGCGAAGTGGTCGGCGATGTTTCGGAAGCAGATTTAAGGAGGGTGCAGATCAGGGAGACAATCCGCTCTCATTTTGAGAAAGAAAAAGAGCTGTTTCCAAAGGGCATCAAAGTGCTTTCTCTCTTTTTTATTGACGAGGTTGCGAAGTATCGTAAGTATGATGAGGATGGCAATGAGATTAATTCAGAGTATGGAACAATCTTTGAGCAGGAATATACGGATATACTGAATGAGTATCTGACCTTGTTTCATACGCCATATGAGCAGTATCTGCGTAATATTGAAATAAATCAGACTCATGACGGATATTTCAGTATTGACAAGAAAGGACGCAAGGTTGACAGCACTACAAAGCGCGGCAGAGATGAAAGTGACGACATATCAGCCTATGATCTGATTCTCAAAGACAAGGAGAAACTGTTGTCATTTAGCAATCCTGTCCGGTTTATCTTTTCTCACTCTGCGCTCAGAGAGGGGTGGGATAATCCGAATGTTTTTCAGATCTGTACTTTGAAGCATGGCGGAAGTTCTCCGATACAGAAGAGGCAGGAGGTTGGCAGGGGGTTAAGACTTTGCGTAAATCAGAATGGCGAGCGTCTGGATGCAGATACTCTTGGAAATCAGGTTCAGAAGATGAATCAGCTTACTGTTATTGCATCGGAGGGGTACAAAGATTTTGTCGCTGATCTGCAGCAAGGTATTCGTGATGATTTGTATGAGCGTCCGACAAAGGCCAGGGCGGAATACTTCATTGGGAAAAGGCTTACGGTTGGAGGCAATGAAGTCATTATTTCTGATAAGCAGGGCAGGGATATTTATCGTTATCTTGTGAGGAATGATTATATTGATAATGACGATCACGTAACGGACAGGTACCGTGCCGATTTGACAAATGGCGTACTTGTAATGCTGCCGGAAAGCTGCAAGGATATTGGCCAGGGTGTCCATGCGCTTGTTCAGAGTATTTTTGACGAACACGTATTGGATGATATGATCAGCAATGGTCATGAAACGAAGATTCAGGAGAATGCCCTAAATGATAATTTTTACAAGAAAGAGTTTCAGACTCTTTGGAATTATATCAATCATAAATATGCATATACGGTAGATTTTGACAGTGAGGAGTTGATTAGAAAAGCAATTGATCATATAGATGATAAGATGTTTGTTGCAAAGCTGCAATACACTGTAACGACCGGTGAACAAGGCAGCGATTGGAATTCTGATATGCTGAAAAGGGGAGAGGGATTTGTGGCTGAAAAGAGCCATACATTTACATTGATGCGTCCGGAGGACAGCATTGTGAAATATGATCTTGTGGGCAAGGTTGCTGAAGGAGCAAAACTCACAAGAAGATCAGCAGCAAGAATCCTTTCAGGCATAAAACCATATACCTTTGCAATGTTTCAAGATAATCCGGAGGAATTTATTACAAAAGCGATTCGCTTAATTAATGAGCAGAAAGCTGCCATGATTGTGGAGCAGATTACATATAACAAAGCAGAGGGCAGTTATGATGCGAATATCTTTACAGCTGAGAAAAATGCAGATTTTTCGAAAGCATACCGTGCAAAGAAAAATGTGCAGGATTATGTGTTTACAGATGGATATGCCAGGGATGGTAAGAGCATAGAGCGGAAGTTTGCTGTAGATATGGATTTGGCTGATGAAGTGTGTGTGTACGCAAAGCTGCCGAAAGGATTTTCCATTCCGACACCTGTCGGCAATTATTCTCCGGACTGGGCGATAGCTTTTCATAAGGGGACAGTGAAGCATATTTTCTTTATTGCAGAGACAAAAGGGACTATGGAAACCTTGAAACTGAAGCCAATCGAAAAGGCGAAAATTGATTGTGCAAGAAAGCTGTTTAAAGAACTGTCGGGAGAGGATGTTGTTTATGACAGTGTGGACAGTTATCAGCACTTGTTGGATATTATGGAAAGCCTGTTAAAATGAATCAGAAGATTGCTGCAAAACAGTCCTGGGGATTGCCGGAGCTGGAAGAGCGAAATAAAGAGATGTTGGAGCTTGCCATGGAAATCTGGGCATGTCCGGCAACAGATTTCATTCCGGCAGAGAAAGAATTTGATTCATGCACACTTGATGATGAAAATTATGACCTTACAGGACGTGACATTGCAAAATACAGCTATCTCAATGCTGAGCAGCCGGTAACCAGCTGGACGGATATGTTTGAACATGTGGTCAAGTTTCTTCATCAAAAAGACAAATCTATTCTGACGGGACTTGCATACAGTCCAAAGAACAATACGGAATTGGCTGTGTATGTAAGTGACAATGAATCGGAATTGAGAAGCGCTTTGAAAATTGATGATCATGTATTTGTGGAAAAGAATACAAGTACAGCATTAAAGATGTCAATTCTGCGAAGAATCTTTGCTTTGTATGAGGCAGATCCAATGGATCTGGTGTTCTATCTTAAGAATGCTGATGCGAAAAAATCATCAGATGCCAGCAGATATGAGAGCCGGAGACGATATTGGGAATATGCACTTCCGATTATTCAAAAGCAGCATATTCACAGAGGAACTTTTAGCGGTTGTAATCCAACCACATCAAACACAGAATCGGGCTCTTTTGGTATAAGCGGGTTTAGTATTAATTGTGTGGCCAATTATGACAATGCAAGAATCGATTTCTATCTTGGCAACAGTGATACAACAAAGAATAAATCGACATTTGACATGCTATATCAGCACAGAAATGAAATCGAGGGAAAGTTAGGTATTTCTCTTTCGTGGGATAGAGCGGATCACTGCAAGGCATCGTGGATGAGTTATAAATTAGATGGTGTGGGTATTGCCAACGAATCTGACTGGCCAAGAATGGCTAGATTCCATGCAGAATGCAGTGACAAAATCTCCAGTGCAATGCTTGAATATTTGCTGGATGATAAAGAAAAACGTATGGCGGTAATTGTAGGTATTTTACGCGAATGGGCTCAGTCAAGAAATGATGTCAATCTGGATATTGTAAGATGTAATCGTACATATACCAGATTTACTACAGATGAAATGAGCAGGCTGCTTCCGGACATTCCAGATGCACCGAGCGGCTGGAATACAGATAACCATTACTTCTATGAAATTGTAAACCGTAACGGGAAAACCACCTACATCCAGCTTGCCATCAGTTCAAAGAATATAACAGATGTATTCCGTGGAATCTGCGATAAGATTAACAAGTATTATCCAGCAAAGGCAGGCATAGAAGACTGGCAGTGGCGTTATCCATTTAAGACCGCAGCGGTTGAAATGAATGAACAACTGAATAAGGAAGAAATCTTCGCAGGCCTTGATGCATGCCTGGCTGAAATCCATGCTTTCGAAGCGGATATTGCGTCTAAGATTTCGGGGGAAAATTGAAAATATCAAGAAGTAGAATTTGTTAATCTGTTAACCTGTAAAAATTATTTTTATAAGGAGGTACCAATCCATGTCATTTAATCGTCCCGATATATACGATCTTCTTGACACCATGACCCTTGAAGGGAAAGAAAAATTATACGAAGATCTGCGCGTCATGATTGCCGCCGAGAAGAGTAAACCAAGGGAGTCCTTCCTTGAGGAGCAGTGGCACGAGATCATTCGTCTGATCAACACACTGAAATATGAGCCGTACATTGACGACCAGTGGGAGATCGAAGAGATATGGAACATATGTGAAGAACTGATAAAGGACGGCAGATTAAAGGATGAGTCCTGGGAGATCAGAAGGCAGGTATTAGAAGGAATCATCGAAGGCGAGTATTATGATTTTTACGGAGTATACGATCCCATGAGGGATCTGTTCCATGCGCTTATGTTCACGCAGGAAGAGAAGCTCGAATGTGCCGATATCATATTCGGGACAGGATCTGATTATATGAAGGCTGACGGCGCGAAGCTGTATAAGGAATGCGGGCAGCAGGAGAAATATATCAGATACATTGAAAACCACCTTGGTGATAAAGCAGAACCCTACATGGAAGTGATCAAGTACTACAGAGGCAAGGACACTGCCAAGGCTATTGTAGCAGCAGAGTATGGCCTTAAAAAATGTAAGGAGGACCAGACGGACATCATCTTATTTCTACTGGAAGATGCCCGGGATATCGGTGATAAAGAACGCTATGCGCGGTTCATGAAAAGTGCAAAGATGCGCAGGCTGGTGGATTTTGAAAAGGTGCAGAAAATTTTTCGATAAGAAGATGCAAGGCTATAAGGGTATCATTGTTGACAGGAACCGGAATATGTCTTAGACTATAGAGAAATAGAGAACTATTGTGTACAGTATCGATAATGAAACGGAGTCTATTGATATTGTGCTTAATAGCTATGGAGACAAAGAGCCGTATGATCTACGTGAACTGACACATTCGGAATCTCCATGGAAGGATGCCCGTGCCGGACTTCCGGAAGGGGTATCTAGCCAGAATGAGATTACTTTAGATAGCATGGCAGTATATTATGGGAGTCTTTAAGCCCATCCACGCTAAGGCATACATAAGGACTGGACATATGACCAGTCCTTTTTGGATAGAAATGAACAGGAGGAAAATACTTTTATGAATAAAAGCAACATCAGAATACCTTTAAAACTAATCATTGATGCCATCGAAATGGCAGACGATATGTGGAGCCAGTATCTGGACATCGAAAATATGGAAGTTGTGAGCCTGCCGGAGGATCAGTTTTTAGGCGGGCTCTGCGAGGAGGATGAGGAGCTTTCCGAGCTGATCGAAGAGGAGTGGAATATTCGTTTCTTCGGCTTGCCCTCCCAGTCTGACATTAACGAGTACAGTATCATGGAACACTTTATATGGAGCCTGCCCGGGGGACAGATTCAGGACACTCTGGAAAATGCAATCAGGGGCAGGGGAGCATTCCGGAGATTCAAGGATGCCATTAACCGGTATGGGATTGAACAAAGCTGGTATGACTATCAGGATGAAGCTTATCGTGAAGCTGCGGTCAGATGGTGTGAAGGACACGGGTTTGGATATGTGGAAGATGTGAAACCTGACACGACAACGAGAGAGAGCGGAGCAAAGCAAGACGGCGGGGAAGACAGCGCAGCAACGAGAGACAATGGAGCAATGAGAGACAGCGGGACAAAGAAGAACAGCAGGGCAAAGAAAGGTAGCAAGGCAAAGAAAGATAGCGGAGCAAAGAAAGGCAGTGGGGAAAAGAAGGGAGAACAGAAAGGGAAAGAAGAACAAAATCCCCTCGCCTGGGAAGAAGTCAGCACGGAGCATATTGTCCAGGATGAATGGATTGATTTCAGAAGATCTGTATACCGGTTTCCAGATGGCAGTGTATTTGAACCCTATTACAGCTACAGCCGGAGGGATTATGTTGTGATCGTGGCTTCAGATGAAGAGGGGAATTATCTGTGTGTCCGTCAGTTCCGGCAGGGGATCAAAGAGGTTACGACGGAGTTCCCGGCAGGAGGGATTGAGAGGAAAGACGGCAGGGAATATGGAGGGGCAGATGATTTGCCTGCGGAGGATGCGCTGGAAGCAGCAAAGAGGGAGCTTTTAGAGGAAACGGGATACGAATCCAGTGAATGGAAGCATTTGCTCACAGTACCCTCCAATGCGACCATAGCAGATAATTATGCGTATCTTTTTGCGGCGAAGAACTGCAGGAGAGTGTCCGGACAGTCACTGGATGAAACGGAATTCCTAAATGCTGAAAAGCATACTGCACAGGAGATCGAAGCCCTGATTGCGGAGGGTAAATTCCAGCAGGCAATCCATGTCACGGCATGGCTGTTAGCACTTAGGGGATAATGTACCAATGCTGCGCCGGGTTTGTGCCAGTGAAATCTGCATACGCGGCGCAGTGCCATAGAGGAATGGGGGCTTTACGATGGAAGAAAAACAGACTGACGTAAGAACGTCAGAGAACGGGTTGCAGATCAGCTGTGAGATTGATGATGTGCTGACCTATGCGGCGATTCATAACGGAGCACGTATTGTCAGGGATATCTGCCTTAAGAATACCTCCGGGGCAGACCTTGACCAGCTTGCCGTAGAAGTCAGCTCAGAAAATGGACTGACAGAAAAGCTTGTGTTTGGTATTGACAAAATGAAGCCGGAGGAGGAGAGGCACTTTAAGAAACTGGATGTTATGGTAAATGCAGATTACCTGGCATCATTGACAGAGAGAGTTATCTGTCAGATGACAATCAGCATCCGTGCAGGAAATGAGCAGCTTCTTTCAAAGAAAGTGAGTGTCACGGTACTGGCATTTGATGAATGGCCGGGGCTGCAATACACCCCTGAACTTCTCACGGCGTTTGTTATGCCGAATCATTATGCAGTTACAAGTATGCTGGGCCTTGCTGCAAATTATTTGGAAAAGTGGACGAAGGATCCTTCTCTGGCCGGATACCAGCATGGCGGACCGAACCGTGTAAAGCATATGGCAGCAGCGGCTTATGCAGCCATTCAGCAGAAAAATATTATTTATGCAGAGCCGCCTTCGAGCTTTGAGAAGATCGGGCAGAGGATCCGCCTGGTGGATGCTGTGCTGGATCAGCACCTGGGAACCTGTATGGATATGACGCTGTTTTATGTGGCATGCCTGGAGGCCATGGGATTAAATCCGGTTATGATCATGATGCGGGGGCACATTTTTGCCGGTGTGTGGCTGATTGACGAGTCATTTCCTGAAATGATTATGGAAGATCCTTCCCAGTTGGAAAAGAGAATGTCTAAGGGAATTCATGAGCTCATTGTAGTGGAATGCACAGCCATGTGTGCAGGAAAGTCCAGGAGCTTTGACGAAGCAGTCACACTGGCGGAACATAATGTGGCAAATTATAAGGATTTTGCCTTTGTTATAGATGTAAAACGTGCCAGGAGCATGGGAGTCCGCCCACTTCCCATGCGTGTGAAGACAGCTGACGGGTTCGAGATCCGGCATGAGGAGCGGAATCAGAAGGATATCACGGATAAGCCCAGTGCAGTGGGGGAAACCTTCGATTTGCCGGATTCTTCCGGGAAAGGCACTGCTACAAAGCAGGAACAGTGGGAAAGAAAGCTGCTGGATCTGAGCCTCAGAAATATGCTGATTAATCTGCGGGTGACCAGTGCAGTCGTTCCACTGCTTTCCCCGGATGTCAGCACATTAGAGAATGCCCTTACGGAAGGCGAGGAATTCCTGGTGCTGCCAAGACCGGCAGACCTGTCTGTTCCAGATGACGGAGAAATCCCTGTGGAAGCATTAGGGGAGCCTGGGAATCTTGCGGATTTTATTGCGTTGGAGGGGAGGCACAAAAGGCTGCACTCTTTTTACACAGAAAAAGAGCTGAACAGTTCCCTGACGAAGATGTATCGTTCTGCAAAGACTTCTATGGAAGAGAATGGTGCAGGCACGTTATATCTGGCTCTGGGTCTGCTGCGCTGGTTTGAAAGCAGACCGGATGCCGTAGTCCGTTATGCCCCGGTTGTGCTTGTTCCGATTGATATTGTAAGAAAATCTGCCAGTAAGGGTTATGCCATGCGCATGAGGGATGAGGATGCCAAGATTAACATTACATTGCTGGAGTTTTTAAAGCAGAGCTTTGCAATACAGATTCATGGACTGAATCCCCCGCCCACAGATGAATACGGACTGGATCTGCCAAGAATCTTTGCCATCCTTCGCCATGAGGTAATGAATCTTCCTATGTGGGATGTGGTGGAAGCAGGATTTATTGGGAATTTTTCCTTTTCTCAGTTTGTGATGTGGAACGACATTCACAGCAGAAGGGATTTCCTGGAAAAGAATAAGATCGTCCACAGCCTGATAAGCGGAGCCGTGGAGTGGGACTGCACGGTACCGGAGAGTGTGGACACAGATACGGCATACTTGCCGGTTACTGCGGATGCTTCCCAGCTTCGCGCAATTAATATGGCAGCAGCGGGGGTGAGCTTCGTGCTGCACGGACCTCCGGGAACAGGTAAATCACAGACGATTTCTGCCATGATTTCCAATGCACTGGCAAAGGGGAAAACGGTTCTCTTTGTTGCAGAGAAGATGGCAGCGCTTCAGGTGGTTCAGAAGAGGCTGGAGGCGCTTGGCATTCAGAACTTCTGCCTGGAGCTGTACTCTAATAAGGCGACGAAGAAGGCTGTACTTGATCAATTAAAACGCGGTCTGGAGACAGCAGTATGTGATTTCCCGACTGATTATGAGAAAAAGATACAGGATATCCAGAGGATGCGGATGGAGCTGGATGCTTACGTAAAAGCACTGCATATAAAAAGACCATTTGGAAAAAGCCTGCGTCAGCTCATAGATCTCTATGAAATGATTCCGGAACTGGGAAGAGATATCCGGTTTGACCATACATATGCAGGCGCGCTGACAGAGAGTGACCTGGAGAATCAGATGCATAGCCTGGAGAGGCTGGTTGCTGCAGGAAAAGCCATTGGCCATCCATGCGGGAATCCTCTGTCCGTGGTACATAAAACAGAGTACAGCCAAAGGATGAAATTTGACCTGGATACTACTATGCAGGCCTATCGCAATGTCCTGGAAGAGTTCCGGAGTGAGGCAATTCCTTTTGCAGAGCAGATGGAGCTTGGCACGCCTGTCGTTGAAACAGAGTGGCAAAATGTCTGTAACTGCGCGCGTAGTATAATTGCTGCAGAAGAGATTCCGGTATTTTTGATAAATACAGATAATGTGGACAGAGAGTTTGAGGAGCCGTTGGCATTTTTAGAACGCCAGTCAGCATTTTCCAAAAAGAGAGAGACATTTCATACCTGGTGGAGTGAGAACTTTCTCCGTATGGATATGAGCAGCTTCCGTTTAAAGTATGATGAGGCAAATAAAAAATTCTTTGGCAAGAAAAAGGCATTAGCGTTACTTACCTCTGAACTTCAGGCATATGCCTTCTTTTCGGTTGAGACAGACAGAATTCCTGTTTATCTGACGGACGTGATGTTTTATCAGCAGGAGCTTCAGGAGCTTCAGAACATGGAAGAGGCTCTGTCATATGAATGGAAGGCTTTGATCAAGGATTATCCTGATAAGGATTCCCTGATGGCTTATAAAGAATATATTCGCGGGCAGATGCAGACACTGGAGAAATATTCCGGGCAGCGGCGAAAGCTTTCCGGGCAGGGACTGCTTCAGGCATGTGTTCAGCATGCAAAAAAGCTGCTTGGGAGCCTGACGGAAGTCCAGCTCATAGAAGCCCAGGCGCAGGAGCTCCTGGAGCTGGAGTTTGAAGAGGGGACTGAAGACTGGATGGAGAGCCGCTTAAGGCTTTGCAGCTGTATACTTGAAAATGCTTCTTATATCAAGGACTGGATTGTTTACCGGCAGTTTGCAGATGAGTGCAGAGACAGGGGACTTTCGCCGGTATGCGATGCTTATGAGGCCGGTATGTCCCATGATGATGTGATCTGCGTATATCTGCGGTCTGTTTACAGGGCAATTATTTTGTCTGTCATTGAAAAAGAGCCTGTCTTGAATGGATTCACAGGAACTGGATTTAACGAGAGGATCGCGCAGTTTAAAAAGCTGGATCAGGAGTTTCTGGAGCTTACAAAGGATGAAATGTTCTACAGGCTCACCCACCAGCTGCCTGTATCCGGCGAATCTGTAGAGATAAGCAAAGAGCTGAATCTTTTGCGCAGAGCCATCAGCAGTAACGGCAGAGGAGTGGCAATCCGGACTCTGTTTGAGCAGATTCCCCATGTACTCCCCAGGCTATGCCCGTGTATGCTTATGAGTCCCATTTCGGCTGCGCAGTACTTGAAAGCAGAGAATGATTTATTTGACATTGTGATCTTTGATGAGGCATCACAGCTTCCGACCTGTAAAGCGGTCGGTGTACTGGCGCGCGGCAAAAATGCGGTGATAGCAGGCGACCCGAACCAGATGCCTCCTACCAGCTTTTTTGCAGGAAATAAGGTGGATGAAGAGAACCTGGATATTGAGGACCTAGACAGTATTCTGGATGACTGCCTGGCGCTGGGTATGCCGCAGACTTATCTGCACTGGCATTACAGGAGCCGCCATGAGAGCCTGATTGCCTTTAGCAACCAGGAATTTTATGAAAATGCCATGCTTACTTTCCCGTCCGTGAATGACAGGGAAAGGCGCGTCAGCCTGGTAAAGACGGAAGGTTTTTTTGAGCGCGGCAAAGGACGTGTGAACAGAGGGGAAGCCAGGGCAATTGTTGCTGACATTAGGAGAAGATATCAGGATCCGGAGCTTACGGGGCAGTCAGTAGGAGTTGTAACCTTTAATATCAGCCAGCAGATACTGATCGAGGATCTGCTTCAGGAGGAATATCAGAGGGATGCTGAATTTGATAAATGGGCGAATACAGGGGAAGAGCCTGTATTTGTCAAGAATCTGGAAAATGTCCAGGGGGATGAGAGAGATGTGATTCTGTTCTCCATTGCATTTGGCCCGGATGCCGACGGCAGGATGTCCTTGAACTTTGGACCTCTCAATAAAGACGGGGGTTATAAGAGGCTGAATGTTGCAGTATCCCGTGCAAGATCCGAAATGATGGTATTTACCATCATGACAGCTGAAATGATTAACCTGAGACGTACAAAATCAAGAGGTGTTGAGTCTCTGAAAAACTTTTTGGAGTTTGCAGGGAAAGGACGGCTGCAGAGTGAGTATGCAGAAACCACAGTCTCAAAAGATCAGGGGATTATGGAACATATCTGCCAGCATATCACAGATGCCGGATATCAGTATCAGAAGGCTGTAGGGCATTCCCGGTTTAAGGTGGATATTGCAGTAATTAATCCTTACAAAGAAGAGGAATATCTGTTCGGGATTCTGTTGGACGGGGAATCCTACCGACAGTCTGCCAATACAAAGGACCGTGAAGTAGCACAGATCAGTGTGCTGAAGTCGTTGGGATGGAGACTGCACCGTGTGTGGACGATGGACTGGTGGGATAACAGAGAGAAAGAGCTACTGAAGCTTACAACAATTCTGTCCGAAAGAAAGGAAGAGGCCCGCCGGCAGTGCCAGGGAGAGCCAGTGGAAGAGGTGAGTGAAGAACGGGCATATGAGGAAGAAGACTGGAAGAAGGCAGAGAAGGCTTCCGCAGCTGTAGAACCAGACATAGTAAATGAGTATGCTCTGGCAGAAGTAAAAGAAGCAGGGGAGACTGTTATAACAGAACCGGAAGAACTAAAAGAGTATGAAACAGCAATTGTTGCGGTTGGAGAGAGGCTGATATCTGAGCCAGGAGAGGCTGCCAGAAGAGCTGCCGGAAAAGTAGCAGCAGGGAGTGGATTTCCGCCTGATGACAGGTATATGGAACAGGAAGAGCCGGAGTACCGGATTGAGGAATATGTGTCTGCAGATGTAGAGATTACAGATTTGTCTGCGGCAGATTATGTGAAAAAAGAAAATCTTCCGGTGATTAGCAGGAGACTGCAGCAGATTATAGATACTGAGGCACCAGTCACCTATGACCGACTGATGAAAAAGACGCTCAGATCTTTTCACATTGCACGGTCCAGTGCACAGACTCTGGAGGCAACTGACAGGGCACTGAAGAAGACGTCGTCGCGTGTGAATAAGCAGTCCGGGGTAAAATTCTACTGGAGAAAAGACCAGGATCCGGAACTGTACAGAGTATACCGGAAGGATGCGGATTCCGGCGAAAAAAGATCAGCAGATGAGATCTGTCAGCAGGAACTAAAAAATGCGGTTTACTGTACTTTACGTGAAAAGGGTGCACTGGGGAGAGAGGAACTGGTCCGGGAAACAGGGGAAATTGTGCAGGATGAAAAAAGACGATTTACGGTGGGCGGACGGTTAGTCCGTGAATAGTAACAAGAATTCGCACTGCTTTGGGGATTCCTGCTACCGGGTACTACAGAGACAGGGATACAGCGAAGGCTGCAACCCTGTCTTTCAGCCCCAATTTTATCTGTCGCGATAATGATACCGGCATGCCAGAATATATATATTATTTTCATCTATTCTGTAAATCAGGCGGTCTTTATCATTAATCCGTCTGCTCCAGTATCCGGATAAATCCCCGCTTAGTGGTTCCGGCTTTCCGATCCCTTCATTGCCGTTCCGGGCAACATCATTTATTAACTGATTAATTTTCTTAAGGGTTTTACGGTCTTCTGTCTGCCAATAAAGATAATCCTCCCAGCCAGTATCTGCAAACACTTTATTCATGATCTTCTGCCTCAAGTAACTCATGGATAGCACACTGTCCATTCTCCAACTGCGCTTTTCCTTTCATTAGCCAGTCATAATTATCTTTATTCCCCATAACATAAATATTCTCCATGAGATTATTGTAAGATTCTTCCGATAACATAACTATATTTTTATTATCCTTTCTTGTCACAATCATAGTCTCATAGTCATCTGTTACCTTATCCATATACATTTTCATATTATCACGGAGATTCGTATAGTTCACAGCTAACATAATGAAATACCTCCTAAATAAAAGTATAATTATTACGATTCACGGCCTTCCAGACTGTGAAGCGTAACGTACGGTTTTCTGTACTTATAATATAAGGTATGGTTCTCTGTATGTCAATTCTTTTATTATATATCGTGGAAGGCTTCACGGTTACGAAGTTACGTTGCTATTCATGGACTAACCGTCCGCGAGGGGCTGGATGCTGAAAATCACCACCTCATCGGTTCCGTGAATAGTAATGCTTTTAGCGAGGAGCCGGAATGTGTCATAGCAACTTGCTTTAGGATAAGTCTCATGATAGAATATTTGTAATTTAAGAGAACCTGCCTTGTGCAGCACTTCGAAAAGGAGACATAGGAGTCTTTTATCTGCACTATACGGCGGGCAGGCATCAGGAGATCGCAAAAGGAGGAGTTATGAAACAGAATCTGGAGATTATTCACCTTCCGAAAAGCGAATGGGAAGGGACTGTGATACCAATGAGGTATACAACAGAGGACTATTTTGACGTAGAGATTGGAAAGAATGCGGATGGATATGATGTCAGAATCCAAAGACAGAGATTTGACACACTGGTATCCCATTATCCGGAGGAATATGATTTCCCTGACAGGCTGTACCAGCCGCACTGGGAGAAGGCTTATGCATGGGGAATTGTGGGAGAGGAAAGAGATGTGCGGGAGTTGCTGGCCTGTATTGAAGTCTGCCCGGAGGAATGGAGTAACCGCCTGATGGTTACAGAACTGTGGGTGCATGAGAAGCTCAGAAGGCAGGGAATTGGACACAGACTCATGTCACTGGCCAAAAAGCAGGCAGCCCTGGAGAAGCGGAGGGCAATTATCCTGGAGACACAGTCCTGCAATACAGCTGCAATCAGCTTTTATGAGCATGAGGGATTCCGGCTCATAGGATTCGACAGCTGCTGTTATTCTAACAATGATATATCAAAGAAAGAGGTTCGCATTGACATGGGGTATTTTTTGGAATAAAGCAGAGATATTTTCTGCTGAATCTGTAGTATAAAGGTGAGGCAGAAAGGATGGTGAACAGATTGGACAACAGCAGGAGCATTGAACTGTCCAGGAAATATAGCTCTGTTTGTTCAAAGGTCGCTTTAACAGAATGTCAGATTACAAAGACTTGCCGCTGGCGAGGCGGATGCGAGTTGTTCCTACTTGACATTTTTACCCAGGGAGTGTAGACTAAAGCATGTACAGAGGAACTAGATGTACAAAAACCTTGAAAACTGAATGAAGAAGAGAGGGGCTGGCGGCAAGTCGGCTGAGATAAAGAATAGAGCGCTTCTTTGACTCTTATACCTGATCTGGATAATGCCAGCGTAGGAACTTACAGAAGATTTATGCCTTATGCATAGTGAAATAGAAGCCCTGCCGGTGTTCCGGCAGGGCTTTCCTTATGGTATGGGAAACGTTGTTTTTCGTATGCAGAGTTTCCAAAGATACAGGGATCAGTTTTCTCAAAAACTAATATTATAACAGGAGGAAGAAAAAAATGAATGCAAGTGTAGCGATTCAGTCACTGCCGGAGGCAGCAAACGATGAGGAATTAATTAGGATTGTAGACGAGGTGATTGACTATATCAAGAGTACAGGACTGAATTATTATGTGGGTCCCTTTGAGACGGCAATTGAAGGAGACTATGACGAATTGATGGATATTGTAAAGGAATGCCAGCACATTGCTATTAGGGCGGGGGCCCCTTCGGTTGCGGCCTATATCAAGGTTACCTACAGACCGGAAGGAGACGTGCTGACCATTGAAAAGAAAGTTACAAAACATCACCAGTAAGATTCTGCCGGCTACAGCTGTTGTTGCGCTGCTGGCTCTTTGGCAGACAGCCAGTGCGGCGGGGTTGATTTCCGGGTTTCTGCTGCCATCGCCGCTTGAGGTGGTAAAGGCATTCGCAGAGGATTTTCCGCTGCTTATGGACAACGCACAGGTGACGCTTCTTGAGGCTTTTGCCGGACTGGCGGTGGGCGTTCTGGTTGGGTTTGTGATGGCAGTGCTGATGGACAGCTTTGAGTGGTTATACCAGGCAGTTTACCCATTGATTGTGCTGACGCAGACAGTGCCGACTGTAGCCATTGCACCCCTTCTGGTGTTATGGTTCGGATATGAGATGCTCCCGAAGGTAATTCTGATTGTAATTGTCACTTTTTTTCCGATTACAGTAAGCCTTTTGGACGGGTTCCGGGCATCGGATCAGGATACCATCAGCCTGCTCCGGTCCATGGGGGCTTCGAAGACACAGATTTTCCGGTATGTAAAGTTTCCGGGGGCGCTTAGCTCTTTTTTTGCAAGTCTGCGGATTTCCGTATCCTATGCGGTGGTGGGAGCTGTGATTTCAGAATGGCTGGGCGGATTTAACGGATTAGGAGTTTATATGACAAGAGTGAAGAAGGCATTTTCCTTTGACAAAATGTTTGCGGTGATCTTTCTGATTTCTGCAATCAGCCTGTTCCTGATGTGGGCTGTAAATATACTTCAGAGGATCAGTATGCCGTGGGAGGAGGAAAACAGATGAGACAGAAATTACTGGCAGTGCTTTTGGCGGGAGTTCTTGTGGGAACCATGGCCGGATGCGCGGCGAATCAGGATGAGAAGTCAGTTCAGAAAGATGTAGAGAACCAGGAGCCAGGCGGTGCAGGCAATGATTCAGACGATGAGAAAAGGTCAGGGGATTCGAAGAAGATTACAGTGGTTCTTGACTGGACGCCCAATACGAACCACACAGGACTGTATGTGGCCAGGGAAAAGGGATATTTTCAGGAGGCAGATCTTGAGGTAGAGATTGTCCAGCCTCCGGAAGACGGTGCAGAGGTGCTAGTGGCTTCGGGAAAAGCACAGTTCGGCATTTCTTTTCAGGATACCATAATGCCGGCAGTGACAGGAGAGGACGCACTTCCGATTGAAGCGGTTGCGGCAGTCCTCCAGCATAATACCTCCGGGATTGTGTCACGTAAAGGAGAAGGAATCGACAGGCCGAAGGGGCTGGAAGGAAAGAAATATGCCACCTGGGATCTGGACATTGAAAAGGCGACGTTAAAACAGGTAGTTGAGAAGGACGGAGGGGATTTCAGCAAGGTAGAATTAATCCCAAGTACCGTAACGGACGAGGTGTCGGCGCTGCAGAGCAAATCGGTGGATGCAATCTGGATTTTCTACGGATGGGCCGGAATCGCTACGGAGGTCGCGGGTCTTGAGACAGACTATTTTGCATTTCGGGATATAGATCCTGTGTTTGACTATTATACGCCTGTGATAATCGGGAACCAGGACTGGCTTAAGGAGAATCCGGAGACCGCAAAAGCGTTTCTTGGCGCTGTGAAAAAAGGATATGAGTCTGCCATAGAGAATGTGGACGAAGCCGCAGAGATTTTATGCCAGGCTGCGCCGGAGCTGGATAAGGAGATGGTGCAGGCAAGCCAGGAATATATATCCGGCCAGTATAAGGCGGAAGAAGACAGATGGGGATACATAGATCCAGAAAGATGGAATGCATTTTACAACTGGATTAGTGAGAAGGGCTTATCAAAAGAAAAGATTCCTGAGAATACCGGATTCACGAATGAATATCTGGAGTAGGCATTATGGCTGAACTAAAAGTATCAGGAATCACTTTTGCATATGAAGAGACGCCTGTTCTTGCGGATGTGAGTCTGGAGCTTCATGAGCAGGAACTGGTGAGTATTCTCGGAGCAAGCGGATGCGGAAAGACGACACTGTTCCATATCATATCCGGTCTGCATAAGCCGCAGCAGGGGAAAGTGGTTTTAAACGGGAAGGACATTACAGGCTGCCCTGGTCAGATCAGCTATATGATGCAGAAGGATCTGCTTCTGCCGTACCGGACCATAGAGGATAATGTGATTCTGCCGCTTTTGCTTAAGGGTGAGAAGAAAAAGGAAGCCCGGAAGAAGGTGTCGCTTTATTTCGAAGAATTCGGACTGGAGGGGACACAGAAGAAATACCCGCGCCAGCTTTCCGGAGGTATGCGCCAGAGGGCGGCATTGCTTAGAACCTATATGTTTTCCAGTGACGTGGCTCTGCTGGATGAGCCGTTCAGCGCTCTTGATACCCTGACAAAGGGCGAGATGCACAGATGGTACCTGGATGTTATGGATAAGATTCATCTGTCTACTCTTTTTATTACCCATGATATTGACGAGGCGATCCTGCTGTCAGACCGGATCTGCCTCCTGACAGGGAAACCGGGCCGGGTGACAGAAGAAATTGTAATAGAGGAACCGAGGCCAAGAAAAAAGGAGTTTAATCTGACAGAGGAGTTCCTGGAATATAAGCGCCGGATATTGGAGAGGCTTTAGCCTCCAGTTTTGCACTCCTGCATCAGTTACTTACGGTCTGTGCAGTAAATACCCTTGCTTCGTTGGGGCAGACCCTGCACAGACCTGCTGAGTAGTTACACGATTATTTCGAATATCCTCTTTCCTTCTAGTTCCAATTCCTGAATTCCGCACTTCTTATTTTTATTAAAGTTAAAACTAAGCAGATAGCCCTCTTCTTGTTTATAATATTCCAGATATTCGAATAATTGTTTTTTACCCCGTTTGTGATATTCATCACCGCGCCAGATCTTAAGCTCTATGACGAACTGTTTTCCTTTATAATCAATAATAATATCTGTACGTCTGTTATTTCTGGTTCTTGCCTCAATATAATAATTCCCCGTTCCATTGATGATTGGCTTTAGATACAGCAAGAAAAGCTTTCTTCCGTCTTCTTCTATAAATCTCTGATCGTTGTTCGAATAGATTTCCTCATAGTATTCATAAAACTTCTTCAGCACAAGCTTCATCTGTAGCATACCCGATACAACAAACTGATTCGGATTCGATGCCGTTTCCATATACAGCTTGTTGTTCACAGCCATCTCTGCTAAAAACATATCATACAGCTGTGTTTCAAAAACACGGTTTGAAACTGCAACAAATCCGTTTTTATCTTTTAAAAACCCAAAAGTAATGCCTAAATCGATGATCGGAGTCTCTCTCTTAAATGGAAAATCAATTCCTCCAAAAAGAATGTTCTGAAGCATTTCTTTTAGCTGCGGATAATCCAGCAGTTTTTTCGTCATGTCATCAAATAATGTGTTCGGTTCCTTTAATAATAGTTTAACTGCAGCTAAAATACCTTCCCTTTTCCAGGCGGATGCCTTCACAGGAAACTCCTTGCTTCCAGCAATTTTTTCATCTGCCAGCTGACAGATTTTTGACACAAGATACGGATACCCTGAAGTATATTCATATAATAATTCGGCGGTTTCATGAATATTCATTCCTGTATGGTAATCATTTTCATAATCTTCCAGCATGGATTCGATATCCCTGCAGCTGAAACTCATGTCTATCTGAAAGTTGGCAGCAATATTCCAAGGACTGTTATATTTCGATTCCTCCTGGGGATGCAGCTTTATTTTCAGTGTTTTGATGTCATATACACCGGCAAGAATTACCGATTGGAAAGTCTGGTCTTTTCCCTGCTGCCATTTCAAATATTTTTCCCGCAGCAGTCCCAAAAAAGACAGGAAAATCTGATTATCCGAACTCTTGTCCACTTCGTCGATCATCAGAATCACTTTCTTCTGGCAGGATCGGCACAGAGTGCTTATCTTCATTCCTAATGAGCGCATCGGAAATTTTTCCGGCAGCGGTTTATTCCACTCTTCCAGGATTTCGGCAGACACATTTTGCTTTTTCAGACATTCTTCGATATCCATTACCAGTCCTTCTGCCAGACTTCCCAATGTCAGGAAATATTCATCCGCAGCTTCAAAACTCAGGCTCAATACCAGATAATCTTCCGCCAGACGCTGCTCTAACAAATAAAGTGTCGTTGTCTTTCCATATTGCCTTGCGCGGTTTATCGTAAAATACAGGCCATTTTCAATATAATCCTGTACGATTTGATCTAATCTTTTGCGAATATCTGCCATATAATTCTTTCCCGGAATGCAAATTCCTGTAATGCAAAATCTCTTTGGCATATGGATACCCCTCCTTACTAGTTGATATTTATGAGTATATCCTTTTTTTCTCTGCTGCGCAAGTACCACGGCGCTGCTGGGTCCTGTTCTCCTGCGGCAGGAGATCAGAAGAAGGTTCCGGAGAGAAAACGGAGCAGCAGGATACAGCCAGGTGACTTGACAAGCGGTGTATAATAAAAAAGTAACAGGAAAACCAAACCTAACAGTACCTGCCTGCAGAGCAAAGCAGAAGGCTGTTAAGCGAGATTCAGTATTTGGAGGAAAAGATAAATGAATACTTTAAAAGCTGAAAAGAGAGACTTGTCAATCAAAGCAAAAAACTCAGACGTGAAGGATTTGTAACAGGTAACCTGTACGGCCATGAACTGGAGACATCCATTCCGCTGAAGATGGAGAAGGGTGACATTGAGTAGCTCCTGAAGCAGGAAAGAAAAGGCGGCCGGGTCATGCTGGAAGTGGAAGGAAAGACTTACAATGTGTTAATTAAGGAAGTGGATTATAATTCATTAAAAAGATATGTGAATGAGATTGATTTTCAAGCGCTGGTAAGCAATGAACAGGTACACTCTACTGCTGAAATACATTTGATTAATCTGGACAAGCTGTCCGCAGGCGTACCGCTGCAGATGCTGCAGGAGATCTCATTCAAGGCGCTTCCGGCTGCACTGGTAGACAGGGTAGAGATTGATGCCGGAAATTTGAAGGTCGGAGATACCGTCAAAGTTAAGGATCTGCCGATTGCACAGGACAAGGATGTCAGCCTGACGACGGATCCGGAGACTACGGTTGTTATAATCACAGAAGTTCATGCATCTGCCGCAGCAGAAGAGTCCAGTGAGTCAGATCAGGAAGAGGATAAGGCTGCTGAATAAATATAGGGACAGTATACCGTATGAACAGTAAAAAAGTGTATCTGCAGAATCTTTTGGGCAGTTATGCGGTTGACAGAACAGGACGTATGGATTAAAATATTCGTAAGTTAATAAAAGCAGACAGACAGGGATGTCACGGAATATCGTGGCATCCTTTTTAGTTCCGGCTGGAAGATATCAAAGTTTTTTGCCGTACAGCAGGCACATCCTGAAGAACCGTGCCCTGCAGAATGTCTGTCAGACAAATGTGAAGGCGCATTGGCAGGTGGACTGCAGTGTGCCTTTTGCATTTTATTACAAAGGAGGTGTCGCTTATGTATAATTATGAGTTGCTGGAACACACAGATACGGTAAATGAACTGTTGGCCCGCTATGGGGTTAAGTTTGGAATTTACAAAAATAACACATTCAAAGAGCAGCTGTTTCCCTTTGATGCTATTCCAAGGATCATTGAAAAGCAGGAATTTGCCGGACTGGAGGCCGGGTTAAAGCAGCGTGTACAGGCATTAAACTTATTTTTGCGGGATATATACAGTGATAAGAAGATTGTGAAGGACGGTGTTGTCCCGGAGGATTTTATCTTTGCATCCAGCGGGTATATGGCAGAATGTGAAGGCGTTATTCCGCCGAAGGAGGTCTGCTCACATATCTCAGGCATTGACCTTGTACAGGGGAAGGACAGACAGTGGTATGTCCTGGAAGATAACCTGAGGGTGCCGTCAGGCGCTTCCTACCCGATGATTGCAAGGGAAATGTGCAGGCGAAGCAGCCCGTCCACGTTTGAAAATACTCTGCTGGAGGATAATCGCAATTATGCGCAGCTTCTGCGCAGGACGATGGATTATGTGAATACTGGCGGACACACGGTGATCCTGACGCCGGGAAGGTACAATGCGGCATATTTTGAACATTCCTATCTTGCAGAGAAGACGGGAGCGCATCTGGTCAGCGGAGCAGAGCTTAAGGTAAAAGAGGATAAGCTTTATTATGTTGGTTATGACGGGAGGCTGGAAAGGATCGGGGCTGTTTACCGGAGAATTTCGGACGAATATTTAGATCCCATGAATTTTAACCCAGAGTCTGTGATTGGCATTCCCCATATCTATGATGTATTCCGCAAAGGAAATGTTGCCCTAATCAACGCACCGGGAAATGGGGTGGCAGATGATAAGGGAATCTACTATTTTGTGCCGAAAATGATCAGATATTACCTGGATGAAGAGCCGATACTGCAGAATGCGCCGACATATCTGCCGTTTTATAAAAAAGATATGCAGTATGTACGGGAAAACTTCGACAGGCTGGTATTAAAGGATGTGGCAGAGGCAGGCGGCTATGGTGTTGTTTTCGGGGAGAAAATGTCAAAAGGGCAGAAAGAGGAATTCATCCGGCTCCTTAAGAGGGAACCGCGCAGATTTATCGCGCAGGAGGTCATCGATTTCCTGGATATTGATATTCTGGACGGAAAACAGACAGTTCCGCGGAAAGCGGATCTGCGGGCATTTGTGCTGATGGCGGATGAGCCGCTGGTATGGAAAAGCGGACTTACGAGATTTTCAAGAAATCCGGATTCATTTATTGTGAATTCATCTCAGGGAGGAGGGTTTAAAGACACATGGGTATTATCTCAGTAGAACAGACAGTCCGTCTGCTTTGGCTGGGCAGATATACAGAGCGCGTATATACAACGCTCCGGCTATACTACAGCAGCTATGATACAATGATTGACGAGGGAAAGAATGAGGGGGAAAACGCATATGCGCGCTTCTGCCAGATGATCGATATTCCGGATATTTATGGCTCCAAAGAGGTGTTTAAGGAAAAGTATCCGTTTGATGAAGAAAATCCGGATTCCATATTCAGCAACCTGAACCGTGCATATGACAATGCGATTATGCTGCGGGAGGAGATCGGTTCAGAAGCGTTGTCATACATCCAGCTTGCCATCTATGCAATGAATAAGGCGAAGATCAGCCGTGCGCCGTTCATAGAGCTGCAGCGTGTGATGGATAATATTCTTGCGTTCTGGGGAATTGCAGATGACAATATTGACAGTGAGCAGACTCGCAATATCATCAAAACGGGAAAGCGTATTGAACGGCTGGATCTGTATGCCCGGCTCGGCGTGGGGAGGAAAGAACTGTATCGTGAAATCTGCAGGCTGGAGCCGAGAGTTGCAAGGAGCGGCATCAGATATGACGCGGAAAAGATAAAATATATGAAAGAGCTTGTAGAAAAGCCGGAAATTGATTATTATAAAGTAGTGCATGAAGCAGAGACTATTTTATGATTGTGTAGTGCGTTAGCACGGAACAATCCGTGTATCATGAGAATATGCCGAAATACATTCTTTATTCTAAGGAGCAGATAGCAAGTGAAGAGGTTACATTTTGATTATACAATGCAGATTCATTATTCGGAGCCGGTCAGTACCTGCCATTACACTATAAAATGCATACCGCCGGATACAGACCGGCAGAGGCTGGAAAAGACGGAGATTACTTTATCGGCAAAGGAGGATCCCGGCAGGAGCCGGGATTCCTTCGGCAATCAGATTTTGTACGGTAGAGTCGAAGGAGACCATACGGACTTCTCTTTCCATATTGCAGGGGACGTGTCTGTGAACCGTACAGCGTGCGAATCCAAAGGAAAGGAAGCTATGCTGGGATTGTTCCGCTATCCCCATGGCCTCGCCGTACCGGGAGAAGAGCTTGCGGCCTATTACAGGACTCTTAAGCTGACGGGCAGTGCATATGAGAAAGGCGCTGCACTGATGCACCGGCTGTATCAGGATTATGCATATGAAAAAAACGTAACGGATATCCATACGACTGCGGAGGAGGCATGGAGGTTAGGAAGAGGGGTCTGCCAGGATTATGCCCATATCATGATTGCACTTGCGCGCCTGGAAGGAATTCCGGCACGTTATGTCTGCGGAATGCTTGTGGGAGAGGGATACAGCCATGCATGGGCAGAACTTTTGTGTGAAAACGGGTGGTATGCATTTGATCCGACAAATAATCTGGTTGTAACAGACTCCCATATTAAACTGGGAGTAGGCCGTGATGCAGGGGACTGTGAGATCAACCGGGGAGTCATGCACGGCGGCGGAATACAGACACAGCAGATCAGTGTCAGTGTCACTGAAAAAGGATAAAAAACAGGAGTAATAAAAATGAGAAAGACAATAGCATCTGTGGGTCTTCCGGTGGATGAAAGGCTTGGGATCCAAAGAAACCGGCTGAAGCCAGAGGGCGGGGAAAAGGGACTGAAGCGTATCAGTATTGTGACAGGAATCCATGGAGACGAGCTGGAGGGGCAGTATGTCTGCTTTGAACTTCAGCGCCGTATCGAACAGCAGAGGGAGTGCCTGACAGGGATTGTAGACATCTATCCGGCAATGAATCCTCTGGGAATTGATTCTATTACCAGGGGAATCCCTGCGTTTGACCTGGATATGAACCGCCTGTTTCCAGGAGATATTGACGGAAGCATGATGGAATATGTGATTGCGCGGATTATGGAGGATGTGGCAGGCTCAGACTGTGTGCTGGATATTCATGCCAGCAACATTTACCTGACAGAAATACCGCAGATCCGCATTAATGAGCTGCATCAGGATACGCTTGTTCCTATGGCAGAGGAAAGCAATGTCGATCTGATATGGATCCATGGAGCCAGTACGGTGTTGGAATCTACCTTTGCCTACAGCCTGAACCATACCGGCACACCGGTGCTGGTAGTGGAAATGGGTGTGGGGATGCGCATTACACAGGCATATGGCAATCAGATGGTAGATGGAATCTTTCATTTAATGCACAAGATGGGAATATGGAGCGGAGAGGTAAAGCCGGTGAGAAAACCGGTTATTTCGAGAAATCCAGAAGATGTCAGCTATCTGAATGCCAGCGTAGGAGGCGTGTTTATCCCGTCCGTGCAGCATGGCGCAAAGCTTAAGAGAAATGAAACCATAGGGCGGATTGTAGATCCACTCTGCGGAAAGGTACTGGATGAGGTACGGGCTCCGGAGGATGGAATGCTGTTTACTATAAGGGATTATCCGATTGTGCTGGAGGGATCTCTTATGGGGCGGCTGTTAAAGAAGAAGGTATGTGGTTATGAATAAAAGATTGATTTATGAAATGAAAGGTCTGTACCGGGACGCATTCCGTGTGACGGGATATGAATTCGGAACAGGGGAAAAGTCACTCTGTATTGTGGGAAGCTCCAGGGGAAATGAAGTGCAGCAGCTGTACTGCTGTTCCAGGCTGGTAAGGAAAATGAAGCAGCTGGAGGAAGAGGGGAGAATTGTGGACGGACATAAAATCCTGATTCTGCCCTCCATTAACCCGTATTCCATGAATATTCAGAAAAGATTCTGGCCAACAGACAATACAGACATTAACCGGATGTTCCCTGGATATGATCTGGGTGAGACAACCCAGAGAATTGCAGACGGGGTATTCCGGGAAATCTCAGGATATCAGTTTGGAATTCAGTTTACATCCTTTTATATGCCGGGAGATTTTGTCCCCCATGTGCGGATCATGGACGAAGGCTTCAGTAAGCCGGAGACAGCAAAGCAGTTTGGCCTGCCCTATGTGGTGCTCCGTAAAGTGAGGCCGTATGATACGACGACTCTGAATTACAACTGGCAGGTGTGGGATACCCAGGCATTTTCACTATATACCTCTACGACCTCACGCATTGATCAGAACAGTGCAGGACAGGCGGTCCTTGCAGTCATGAATTTTTTGTCCCGGCAGGGAATGATAAAGTACAGTGTGCCTTATGAGCTGACTTCAAAGGTGGTGCATGATGCGGATCTGACACTTATAAAAACAGCAAAATCCGGTATTTTTGAGCCTATGATCAAGGCAGGACAGAAGGTGGAGGCAGGGCAGCCCCTGGCAAATATTATAAATCCGTATGAAGGAGATATTCTGGAAACACTCTATGCCCCTTTGGGCAGGGTTGCTTTTTTTGTGCATAATGAACCGCTGACATATGCCAATACTGCGGTGATTAAACTGATTGAAAAGTAGGCCAGGGATAGAAGAGGACTGCCGCACCAGCTCATGATGCGGCAGTCCCTTTATGTTTTTATTCCAATAAGCATATTATCATCATCCAATCTCGTAAGCGGTCTTTTGGGCTTCTGATAAATACCATGGCTGGAAAATAATCTTCCGGTCCAGTGTATCGTCGGGACTGGTTCAGATATTCATCAAAAAAAATAAAACCACAACCTGCATTATCATAATTAGAGGGATTCCCACTGTAAAATAGTTGATCTTAGTTTTATGTCTTAATAGGTACATTCCAAGCAATGCACCAACCGAGCCACCGATAAATGCTAATCCCAGCAAAGTAAGAATTCTAATCCTGTACTTTCCCTCAATTGCGTTTATTTTATCAATTGCAAAAGCGGCAAAAGAAATAAAGTTTATTATCACCCAATATACAATAAGAATTTTATATTTTCCAAAAAACTTCCAAAACGCAAATGTTAATTGTTCCCCATGCGCACCCTTAAGAAACAGTACAATAACAATTTGTATAATCATTATGCATAGCAGAAATACTCTCAACATCATATTTTCTTTTACCGATTTCCTGTCAAAGAGTATGATGAATAAGAACATTCCTAATGAACCGCCCGCCAACGATACCAAAATTAATATCTTATCAACATTAACAGATTTAGTAAGCTTATAGAGTAAAAAGCTAATGAAATACATCAAAAATCCAACTACATTTACAACAATTAGATATTTTTCAAATACATTCATAAATTCCTCCATCTATTCTTCGGTAAATGGAATTTTCGATTTTTCCAATTGTTCTATAAGTTTTTTATAAGTTTTTAATGATGCATTATCATCTTTTATTTCAACATTAACATCACTTTCTGCTTCTTTAACCTTTGTGATAAAATCATCTAAGGAGGTTCTTTCATTTCCATAGAAGTATTCATTGCCAACCACACTAATCTTAAAAATTTCCACCTCCTTGTTAGCATCTGTTTCATTATCATTCTGCTCAGTCTCAACATATTTATCAATCACATCTTTTTCAGCTTTCACTGTCTCTTTTTGTGTAGTTTTAGCACTCCAATCGTCATTCCCGTCTCCGGTACCTTTTCCAAAGCCAAAGCCAATTCCCAATATAACTGCAATAGCAACCGCTACAAATAATAATAGTAATATTTTAAATATTTTTTTCATTTGTTATTCTCCTCCAACGGATAAGTCTGTTTCTGATGAATAAAAATATCTATATTCTTTAGAAACATCCTCAATCCCTTTTTTTATTTTGCGATATGCCGATGCTGTCCCAGGCAAACTGCCATCAAATACGAAGTCGCAAAATATGGTTTTTGTATTATCATATTTAGCGTTTGACAATGCGTTTTTCAGACCAAAACCAATATTATCATTTTCCTCTATTGTTGAAATAACCGAATCACCTTTAACAACCCTTACACTCCAATTATCGGAATTCATATCAAGTATTATTTTTATATTTTCGCTCTGATTAAATTCAAGTATCTCGGAAATATTTGATGCCTGTCTATCACTGTATTCTTGTACAATTGCAATTTCGTCCTCAAGTTGTTTTTCCATTTCGACTGCTACTTTCTCTCTGCTTTCTGCTTCTTGTATAGCAACCTCTACTTCGTGCACCTTTGCATCTGTACGTGCTTTATTTTCTTCACCATCCAAATGACTAAACAGCACAAAAAAGAAGATTACAATAAGTGTCACATCCAATAGAGAAGTAAAATCCAATATTACATCTCGTTTTTTCATAGTGTTACCTTCATATTCTTCCTATTCTTTTTCAATTTCTTCTGCTAATTTTTTAGCTGTTTCAATCTGTTCATCTACGTTATCAGAAATGAATGCATGAAATATTTTGAAAATTATTGAAAAGATAATACCCCAGGCTGTTGATGTTAATGCAATGAAGAAATTGTTTTTTATATTTTCCATGTCACCACTTGCCAAATCCAGACCTAGCAATCCAAATACAGTTCCAAGCATACCTAGAAGTGGAAATATTGAAATAAAGGTTACAAATAATGTATAAAACATGCTTGTACCATGTAAAAGAAATTTGGAGAACTGTACATTTTTATTTTTTTCCCACTCTTTTGTACGACGCTTAATTGCGTTAGCTAGCAGAAGAGTACTTATCATAAATACCAAAGTTGCGATTCCTGCAAACAATATAAATATATCACTACCAAAAATACTCTCTAACATTTTCTGGGCTATAATGGCATAATTATTCATTTGCATTTTCCACCTTTTTATCCAATGCTGTATTATCAACAAATAACATAAGTGCAATCATCAGCGGTTTCGCCAAGGGAATATCTAGTTCCACTTCAAATGTATTTATGTATATTTTAGAGTTTATTGCTCTGAAAGTCAATAGAGTTTATTGCTCTAAGATAAAATACCGTTACTATTCACGGGTCAGGAATGCGCTAGACGGAGTTTTGTGAGAACATGATCTAAGGGTGAGGGGCAATTTCTGCGTAGCAAAACTTTAAATATTGCCCCGGTTAGTAACTTGCTTTAGAATAAGAGCCATGATAGAATATTTATAATTTAAAAAACCTGTTTTATGCAGCGTTTCAGAAAGAGGTGTATTCTGTGGGTAATTATGTGAATATCGGCAATGCGGGTTTTGCGGCTGCAGTCCGGGAGACTTATGTGGATAAAACAGAATTAATATCATTTATTAACAGTACATTACTATGAAACATAACCTTTCGGGTAACTAAAAAAGCGCAGACTGCCCCTGTCAAACTTAAAAAGGTTGATTTTGAACTTAACTGACAGGCTTAAGCGGCAACTACAGGGGCCTCCCAGCCAAGTGCTTTTAACTTCTTA
>CAJTIU010000042.1 GCA_910576335.1 Lachnospiraceae bacterium | reverse complement strand
AATTATCCCGAATTTTTCGGCTTTTCATATATGGATTCTATTTGACAGCTTAGACAGACACAAAAAGTTATCCCGAATATTTCTCTAAGAAATGCCGCTATTACTGGCTTTCTTTGATGTATTCGGGATAATCTGACTTTCGGTATAACCATTTAGTAGAATCCCAGAAAATGTTCTTGCACCACGCAACGACATTGATAGACTGAAAGAAAGGCGGTATAATAAGGATGCAGCAAGTAACATAAAAGCTGTAGTGAGATAAAAATACAAATATAGTTGGGAGTAGGTGGTGAAACGATGTTTAGGATAGGGGAATTCTCAAAGTTGGCGCAGATATCTATTCGTATGCTTCGCTACTATGACGAGGTAGGACTTCTGACACCGGCAGAGGTTGACAAGTGGACGGGACACCGACTGTATTCAGTAAAGCAAATACCGCGTCTAAATAAGATTCTGTATTTGCGGGATAGTGGACTGAATGTTTCGGAAATTGCGCTTGCCCTGACGATGGACGAGCAATCACTTCTTGCGCAGCTCGACAAAAAGCGCATAGAGATAGAAAATGCAATACAGGCCGAACAAGAAAAACTTCGGAAGATCGAACTTACAAAAAGTGAAATACAGGGTGGTAAAGGAGAACTGCACTATAACATATCCGTTAAGTCAATCCCGGCGTATCAGGTGCTATCCTTGCGGAAAATTGTACCGAATTACTATTTCGAGGGCGACTTATGGAAAGAACTTTCTACTTTTACAGAAGCACAAAAAATCGAAATAACGGGCAATACATTTTCCATTTATCACGATACAGAATTTCGAGAGACAGATGTTTATATTGAGCTATGCGCCCCTGTAAAGAAAATGGGAAAGGCAAAAAGGCCATTTTGTTTCCACATGACAGAACCAGTCCCGTACATGGCTTGCACAATGGTCTATGGCGATTTTGCAAATATAAAAGGCGCTTACCTTGCCTTTGCCGAATGGTTGCAGACAAACAGCAAATACAAAATGTCTAACCCGATGCGTCAGATCGTGCATAGAGGTCCGTGGAATGAGAATAACCCTGAAAAATATTTGATTGAGCTTCAAATACCGCTGGAATACACATGATTGGGTAAACTTTGAAATGTCCTGTGAAAATGCAGGGCATTTTTTATTTTTCCCTGTTGCATCTCACATGATGTGAGGTATTATACTGGATTTACCAACAAAGCAAGGAGGAAAAATATGACCTATCAATTAAAAGCCATTGGTAAAGTAAAAAATGATGAAAACGGCACATTTATTCAGTTAGAGCCAGAGTACATTCCCGGACTGCAAGCCTTAGAAGGCTTCAGCCACATCAATGTTCTTTGGTGGTTCAGCGATTGCGACAACGGCGCAGACCGGAATGAATTACAGACAGAACAGCCCTATAAAGGCGCACCCGAAATCATGGGTGTATTTGCGACACGATCTCCTGCGCGTCCGAACCCTATTGCATTAACAGCGTCTGAAATTATTAACATTGATTTCACCAACGGCATGATTCGTGTTACATTCATTGACGCAAATGACAATACGCCCGTACTTGACATCAAGCCGTACACTCCGGGTTTTGACAGGGTTGAAACACCCGGTGTTCCCGCATGGTGCAGCGAATGGCCGAAAAGCACAGAAGCGTCCGGCTATTTTGATTGGGGACAGGTATTCAAATTTTAAGAGGGGGTGGCTTATGAAATTACAGGATTATGCGCAGAATAAGCCTGTTCTTGAAACGGATCAACTTATCCTACGCCCTCTGCGAAAAGAAGATGTTTCAGATTTGAAAGAATGGTTGGGTGACAGTTCCATTTATCAGTATTGGGGAAAACGCCCCGGGAAAAGTGACTTAAACCCGGAATTGCTTTTTCAAAAGTCGGAGAAACCCACAAAAAGTTTTCATTGGGGTATTGTTCACAAACAAGATTATAAAGTCATCGGGGATATGTGGGTGTATCTCATTGAAAATGACCGCATGGCAAAAGTAGCATTTCGCCTTTCGCCTGCCTATCAAGGCAACCGACTTATGACAGAAGCGTTGGCGAGAGTAGCTATCTTCTGCTTTGAAGAAACAGAATTGCAGCGTCTTTGGGCTGATGTTCACATCTGTAACATTGCGTCATTCAAAACTCTTGAAAAAGCGGGCTTCAAGCGTGAAGGGCTTATTCGTGAGGGGAAAATGGTAAACATCTACTGCGATTATTATTTATATGGCATGACAAAAACTGATTACATTGAGGTGATGGATAAATTCCAGCACCCCAGCCGGAACAGTCCGTGATCCCCGGTATGGGCAAGGATGCCCCAACCCGGCCTGCTCCGCAGGCTGAGGCCGAAAAGTGGAGAAATCCCCCGCACAGGATAAAAAGTTGATTAAGGCTACTTTGGGACAAAGTGGGACTGTTGACAAAGCGCCGGTTCACTTATCACAGGCTACATTTTCCAGATCAAAAAGCGCATTGCGTGAAAAGCCCGGCAAAAAATAAAATGATATAATTTGAACATCAAATATAGGAGGTGCCGCAATGCACGCATATGAAGCAATCGAACAATCCTTGACTTTTATCGAGGAACACCTGACAAAAGAAATTTCAACGGAAGAACTGGCAAATACTGTCGGTCTGTCCCCCTTTTATTTTCAGCGCTTGTTCAAGCGGCTGGTAAATAAACCAGTTCAAGAATATGTGAAACTCCGCCGTTTGGCAAAGATTATTGAAAATCTAAAAAGTACCGATCAGAGGATTCTTGACGTTGCCTTGGACTATGGTTTTTCAAGCCATGCGAATTTTACACGAGCTTTCAAGGAAACGTATGGGATTACGCCTGAAAACTACAGGAGGGATTTACCAATGCTCAACACATTCGACAAGCCGGAAGTTTCTATGAATTATGTTTTAGTAGACGAGGGGGTTCCGCTAGTGGTAGGAAATATCGTCCTGGAAATCCAGAGAAAGACATTGGAAAAACCGGAAATTTACCTCGGCTTGGAAACGGAAGTTCGCATTTCTGAACAAATACCGGTTGGTGAAAGCACAGGTGTAGATGTGCCAGGACAGCTTTGGAAGCGTTATCACAGGGAGAAGGCTTCAATCGCAGCCAATCTAAATACTGCTGTAGAAATGGGAATGTCCCATGCGGAAGGTACTGCACAAAACCTTTTCACTTATTTTGCAGGCGGCCTTGTTCAAAATATTCCGGACCGGCTGCAAGATGTTTTTGTTAAGAGAGAACTCTCGGAAGGAGAATACATCGTTTGCAGAGTCGAAGCAGAAAATTTTGAGGATTTGGTAACGGTTGCTTTAGATCAGGCCAGCAAATATCTTTTTGGTATATGGCTGCCCCATCACAATTTAACCACGGAGCCTTTCTCGGCAGAAAAGTATTATCGTGGCTTGGAGGGTATGGCCTGTATGGAAATTTGGGTTAAGCCCCTGCCGCTGAAAAATAAAAGCTAAGGAGGAAAATAAGAATGGATTGGAATTTGCTCTATTCAAATGTAACGCCGCCTACGTGGGAGCAGATCACAGAATATATAGGTAGCCCGTTATGGGCGGACTTCAATGAGCGTATCCAGTCCGCCTACCAGATCAAGCCCTGCATGGAACACAGCCGCTGTTCCATGCAGGCAGGCTGGAATATTAAGTATAAAAAAGGTGGAAAGTCTCTTTGTACGCTCTATCCGATGCAAGGCTATTTTATCGCTCTCGTGGTTGTAGGAAGTCGTGAACTTACGGAGGCAGAGTTTCTTATGCCGCAATGTTCCGACTATGTTCAGACAGTATTCAAAAACACGAAAATCGGTAATGGACAGAAATGGTTGATGCTGGATGTAAGGGATAGAGGAATTATGGATGATGTATTTAGCCTCATCAATCTCAGAAAGCGTATACCGTCATAACAGGAAATAATATTGATTAACTTGCCATACACTTGTCAAGTTTCTTGCGTTATAATAAAGGCGGAGGTGTATGGTATGCAGATGAACAGGCTGTTTCAAATTGTTTACTATTTATTGGAAAACGGAAAATCCTCGGCTCCCGAACTGGCAAACAAATTTGAGGTTTCTACCCGGACCATTTACAGAGATTTAGATACCATTAGCGCGGCAGGAATCCCGATTTATGCTACTCAGGGAAAAGGCGGTGGTATCTTCTTGATGGAAAATTATGTTCTGGACAAGTCTATATTTTCAGAAAAGGAGCAGGAACAAATACTGATAGCCTTACAGAGCATTGCTTCCACAGAAAGTGAAAATGCGGATGAACTGCTTTCTAAATTGTCAGCACTCTTTCAAATTAAATGGACGGATTGGATAGAAGTTGATTTTTCAGACTGGAATAAAAATAAGGCGGATCAGATATTTGCCGAGGTAAAAAAAGCGATTTTTGACAGAAGAATCATCACCTTTTCTTATTTTGGTAGTGACGGTCAGTATCTATCACGCTCTGTGAAACCGATTAAGTTGGTTTTCAAGGGTAAAGACTGGTATTTGTATGGATTCTGTCTGTTAAGAAATGACTACCGTTTTTTCAAGTTGACGCGTATACAAGACTTGGTAACTTCTGCCGAAACATTCATAATGGACATGTCAGACTTACCAAAGGAAAAGATGGAAATGCCTCATTACAATAGCGTTTCTGTAACTTTGAAATTCTCCCCGCAGGTTGCCTTTCGCGTACATGACGAGTTTTCTGATGCCATTACAACAGACGAAGAAAATAATCTATATGTAACCGCAAATTTACCAGACCATGAGGTCATTTATCATTATCTGCTTACTTTTGGAGAGCATGTCGAGGTGCTTTCCCCGGCGCATATCCGAGATGGGATAAAAGAGAAAGTATGCTCCATTCTAAAAAAATATAAAACATGACACAGGATTTCAGGTTATGTTTGTTATACTTGTTTTAGAAACAGAAAACTTTTGGTATTCAATCAAAATAAAAGAATGAATACCTGCATTGACGGAGGGGGTGATAACATGGGAAATTAGCTGTATTTGATATATCTGAATCGGGCGGTAAAATTGCAGAAAAACTGCTTGTGCTGTTAAATACCCGTCAGAGGCAGGAGTTAGTAAATTATCTTCTTGCTTTAAAAGGGCAACAGAATAATCCGGCCGACAGCCCATGTGATATTCCCGAAACTTATAGGGTGCAGGCAGCCATTGAGGAACCTTTTACAGAGATCCGCATGGGGGATTTATATTTCTGCCAGGAGCAGCGGCTTGTATGTATGGGCGGACAGGTAATTGAATTAACCGCTAAGGAATTTGACATCCTTGCTTTGCTAATTACGCACCCGAAGCGGGTATTTACCTATGAGCTGATTATGGAATTGGTCTGGAATGAGGATCATTCTTATTACTCTCGCAAGGCAGTCAATAACCATGTAAGCAATCTGCGGAAGAAACTGAAAACCGCGCCGGATTCCCCGGACTACATCAAAAGCGTTGTCGGCGTTGGATATAAATTTGAAGTGCCGTAATATGACTATGGAATCAGATGACAGTTGGATACATCTAAGGTGTAGCTGCTATATCTATCTGTTTCGCTTAATGTAAGGAATCGTCAAGATTAGGAATGCGTTGTCTTGACGATTATCCATCATTATGCTGATATTGTAACAGCGTTTTGGTACATAATAAAGATAGATAGTTTGTGTAGGAAGGAGCAATGCAATGAATGAAAAAATTTTAGTGGTGGATGACGAAAAAGAGTTGGCAGATTTGGTTGAAGTCTATCTGAAAAACGATGGATATACCGTTTATAAATTTTACAATGGTACGGATGCGTTAAGGTGCATTGAGTCTACCCACTTAGATTTTGCCATATTAGATATTATGCTCCCGGATATTGATGGCTTTCAAATTTGCCAGAAAATCCGGGAGAAATTTTATTTTCCTGTGATTATGCTGACAGCAAAAGTAGAAGATGGGGATAAAATCATGGGGCTGTCCGTTGCGGATGACTATATCACGAAGCCGTTCAACCCACTGGAAGTGGTTGCACGCGTGAAAGCGCAGTTAAGGCAGTATATGAGATACAGACAGCCGCAGATCAAGCAGGAGGATGAATGCAGCGAGTATGATATAAGAGGAATGACAATCAGTAAGAAAAGCCATAAATGTATCTTGTTTGGAAAAGAGCTTCAGCTGACGCCGACGGAGTTTTCGATTCTCTGGTATCTGTGTGAGAACCAGGGGAAGGTTGTCTCAACGGAGGAATTATTTGAAGCGGTATGGGGAGAAAAATACATGGATAACAATAATACTGTTATGGCCCATATCGGCCGGCTCAGAGAAAAAATGAAAGAACGGGCAAAAAACCCGAAATTCATAAAAACTGTGTGGGGAGTGGGATATACCATTGAAAAATAGAAAGAAAACAAATTTTGAAAATGACTATTTGCTTTTTGAAAACAGATTATTCATGAAGATGCTGCTGATGATGGTATGTTCCCTTCTGGTTATAGCAGGTGTTTATCTGTTTATTTTAAAAGACAATTTTGCAAATGCCGTAGTTTATATTTTAGAGCATTTTATTTACCACGACCGTGATGAGGCCGCAGTCGTCTACCTGAAAACCTTCAAGAGGTATGAAATCTGGCTTTTCCTGCTGGCGATTTTGGGCGTGTTTTTTGTGGTTTTTCGTATATTTGTGGGCAATGTTTCAAAATACTTCAAGGAGATTAACCGTGGCATTGATTCTCTTGTGAATGAAGATGCCCACGATATTGCTCTGCCGGCAGAGCTGGCTTCAACAGAAAGAAAGATCAATTCCATACGGCATACCCTGACGAAAAGAAAAACGGATGCCGAGCTTGCGGAGCAACGGAAAAACGACCTTGTTATGTATCTGGCCCATGACTTAAAAACGCCGCTTTCATCGGTGATCGGTTATTTGACACTATTAAGGGATGAGGGCCAGATTTCCGATGAGCTCCGGGAACGGTATTTATCTATATCGCTGGATAAGGCAGAGCGCCTTGAGGATCTGATTAACGAATTTTTTGAGATCACGCGGTTCAACCTTTCCAATATAACGCTTATATACAGTAAAATCAATCTGACGAGGATGCTGGAACAGTTGGCATATGAGTTTAAACCGATGCTGGCCGAAAAGAACCTGAAACTGGAATTTGAAATGCAGCCGGATATGTTTATTTCATGCGATGCAAATAAAATGCAGCGTGTATTTGATAACCTGCTGCGAAACGCTGTCAGCTATTGTAACGCAGACACGAGCATTAAAATAGCTGCAGAGCAGATAGAAGATCATGTTTCAATCAAAGTCATGAATGAGGGAAATACCATCCCGCAGGAACGGTTAGAAAGAATATTTGAGCAGTTTTACCGCCTGGATGTATCACGAAGCTCTGCAACGGGCGGAGCCGGTCTGGGACTTGCCATTGCAAAGGAGATCGTTGAACTTCATCACGGGCAGATTACCGCCCGAAGTGAGGATGGTTTTACCTGTTTTGAGTTGTCATTGCCGGTCGTAGGAAAATCGTAAGAAAGTCCGTTAAAAATCATATATTATCCGCAAAGGAAAGCGAAAACATAAATCGCTCCATTCTGATATGCTATATATCGGGTGGAGCGATTTTTTTACTTCCAGAAAGGAGTTTAAGATAACGATGGAATATCAAAACAATAACGGAAACTACGACAACAGGAACAGGAGAAAATCAAAAAAAAAGAGTCTATTACAAAGCTGTATGTATTGTGCTTTGTTTACTCATAGCCGTTGCAGCATTGGGAATTGTGAATCTGGTAAGGAGCGGCAAAGAATCCCCTATCCCCGAGAAAAAGTTACTCAAAACAATGAATCTTTTTCTTTTGGGCCGGCCAGCACGGCTAAAATGATTACAGCTTTGACCGTACTGGACTACTGTTCCCCGGACGATGAAATGAGGGTAGGCGCAGAGATCGAAATGATGCATGATGATTCGTCAAGAGCCTGGCTTATGAAGGGTGATACTCTGACCGTCAGACAGCTCTTAATTGCCCTTATGCTTCCTTCCGGCAATGATGCAGCGTATACGCTTGCAGTGAATACGGGAAAGAAAATTACCGGAGATAACGGCCTGTCAAATGCACAATCCATTGATGTGTTCATGGATAAAGTTAACCAAAAGGCAAAATCGCTTGGAGCGGAAAACTCGAATTTTGTAGTCCCGGACGGATATGACGCCGATGGACAGTATACCACGGCCTATGATCTTGCCATTATTGCAGAGGCATGTTTGGATGACCCATGTATTTCAGATATCGTGGCAACCTATTCGTCTTATGAAAGATGGACCAATGGCCGGGAGGTCACATACAAAAATACAAATGAACTTCTCAATCCGGGCAGCAAATATTACCGGCCAGAAGTGATCGGCCTAAAAACGGGAACCAGCAGCCTCGGCGGCGCCTGTATCGTTTCTGCTGCTGTCATTAACGGGAACACCTATATCTGTGCAGTCATGGGCTCCACTGAGGACGACAGATTCCAGGACAGCATTGATATTATCGACGCAATTAAAAACCAATAGAATACTAAGGAGGGAACCAATGAAGAAAAAGATTGATATTACTGTTTTTGGATGTGAGCCGGACGAAGCGGCGGTTTTCCATAAACTTTCCCGTGAATTTGGCGTTACGGTCTCACTCATAGGAGAAGCAGTATCGGAAAACAATGCAAAATTTGCTGAAGGATGCCAGTGTATCAGCATAAGCCATAAAGCGGAGTTATCGGAACCTCTCCTTCTTGCGCTGAAAAACGTCGGCGTAAAATATATCTGCACCCGGAGTATCGGTTTCAACCATATTGATATACAGGCAGCCGGGCAAATGGGAATGACCATCGGCACAGTTGCATACTCACCGGGGAGCGTCGCCGACTATGCCATCATGCTGATGCTTATGCTGATGCGTGGAACAAAATCCGTAATACACAGAACTGAAAAACAGGATTATTGCCTGAATAGCCTTCGCGGGAAGGAATTGCGGGATATGACGGTTGGCGTATTAGGGACAGGACGGATCGGACAGGCTGTTATGGAACGCTTGAAAGGATTTGGCTGTACGGTGCTGGCATATGACCGCAATCATAAAGCCGGAGCAGATTATGTTTCATTTTGTGAGCTGCTACAAAGAAGCGACATCATTACGCTTCATGTTCCGCTGGCAGAAGATACTTTTCATATGATTGGTCGTAAACAATTAGAAATGATGAAGAAAGAGGCGCTTCTTGTCAATACCGCACGGGGCGCTTTGGTGGACACCGAGGCATTAGTAGACGTACTGGCAGATGGGAAAATTGGAGGCGCCGCCTTGGATGTACTGGAAGGCGAAGAAGGGATTTTTTATTATGACTGCACACACAAGGCGTTAGAACATCCCTTTTTATCAGTTCTCCAAAGGATGCCGAATGTGATCGTTACGCCGCATACGGCCTACCATACGGACCGGGTGTTAGTTGACACAGTGAGTAATACAATTCGGAATTGTCTGAACTTTGAAAGGAGTCTTGGAAATGTATAGGATTATCGTTGCGGTCCTGTTTGGGGGCTGCTCAGAAGAACATACTGTATCAATAAAATCTGCAATGGTGCTTGCGGCAAAAATTGATACGGAAAAATATCAGCCTTTTTATATCGGGATCACAAAATCCGGCGTTTGGAAATTGTGTGAAAAGCCTTGCCTGGATTGGGAACAATATGCAAAATATCCGGTTATTTTTTCACCGGGCAGAAATACGCATGGTTTTCTGATACAAAAAAAGGATAGATATGAAACCCAGTCTGTGGATGTAGTGTTTCCAATCATTCATGGAAAATTTGGGGAAGATGGATCAATACAAGGTCTGCTCGAATTATCGGGTATTCCCTATGTTGGCTGTGATATTCAAAGTTCTGTGATTTGCATGGACAAATCGCTTGCTTATACCACTGTAAAAAATGCAGGTATTGAAGTCCCTGATTTTCAGATTATCCAGGACGGTGACAACCCGAAAACCGAGTGCTTTATTTTTCCTCTTTTTGTGAAGCCTGCACGCTCTGGTTCTTCTTTTGGAGTAAATAAAGTAGATAAAGCGGAGGATTTATGCGCAGCCATAAACGAAGCAAGGCAATACGACAGAAAAGTATTGATCGAGCAGGCCGTTTCTGGAAGTGAGGTCGGCTGCGCCGTATTGGGAACCGGCACGGATCTGATTGTCGGCGAGATTGATCAGATCCGTCTGAAACACGGCTTTTTTAAGATTCATCAGGAAGCACAGCCTGAAAAGGGATCTGAAAACGCAACGATTCAAGTCCCGGCTGACCTTCCGGCAAAGGTAAGGGAACAGATTCAGGAAACAGCTAAGAAGATTTATCAGACACTTGGGTGCAGAGGCTTGGCCCGCATTGACCTGTTTTTGCGGGAGGACGGGCAAATTGTCCTCAATGAAGTGAATACCATGCCTGGTTTTACTTCGTATAGCCGCTATCCTCGCATGATGACTGCGGCAGGCTTTCCCCTTTCGGAACTCATTGACCGTTTGATTGAACTGGCTCTCAGGAGGTAAACACGATGGAAAAGAACTTTGTTTTTTTAGATGAAATGCTGCCCGGTGTCCGTTGGGACGCCAAATATGCCACATGGGATAATTTCACTGGTAAACCGGTGGACGGATATACGGTAAACCGTATTGTGGGAACGAAAGAGTTGGGAGCTGCTTTACGCAAAGTGAAGTGCTGCATACACCTGGGGACATTCACCAGGGCATTTGTGCTTTTGGGAAAAAGACAAAGGATACTTATTTACTGGCGATTTGGTATATAAAGATATACTGTTTGCATATTATCCTTCTACTGACCCTGAAGCATATCTTGCTTCATTGAAAAAGATTTCTGCATTGCCAGTAAAAAAAGTATTCCCCGCACATCATTCATTGGATATACAGCCGGAAATTTTAATCCGTATGCGAAAAGCATTTGAGGAACTCAAGGAAAATGGGAAACTTTGTCATGGCAGTGGCACATTTAATTATGGTGATTGGGGAGTTTGGTTATAAAAATCCCAGTTTATAGAATTGAACAAATTGGAATTAAACTTCATAAATCATATAGCTTGACATTTGGGTGTAATCTTAGTATAATAATTGCGGTATAATGCCAAATAATAAATGTGAGGTGAGAATATGGACAGTAGTAGTTGCAGTTGTAACAAGATGAATATGGTATTCCTATATTTTCAGAGATCGTATGTCAACTTGCTGTCTGTGTTCTAACTGCGTTTTTTGAAAATATTTGAATGCCATTGTTTGCTTCAACACAACTCTACACAAACAGAAACAGGCTGTGTAGATGTTTACTTGTGACTAACAATGGTATTTTTATGCCCATTTTTAGCTATCAATGAATGTTTGCACGCCTGCCATTACGAATTCGTGTAAAGGAGGCACAAACAATGAACAAGAATACTTTCATTCCAGTAACCACAAATGCATCAATTTCTGAGTTTGCTTCTGAAATCATCAGCATTATCCGAAGCAATCTGACTCCTGGGAAATTGCGAGAGGCAATCGGCGAATATCACGAAAAAGACATTGCCGCTACGCTTACCTGGCTTACCAAAGAGGAGTGTCAGCGTTTATTCCGCATTATGCAGCCGGAGAATATTGCTAATGTTCTGGAATATGCGGAACACAATGATTCTTATTTTGAATTATTAGGAATCAATCAAAAAACAGAAGTTCTTTCCTTTATGGAAACATCTTCAGCAGTGGAATTGCTCCAAAACCTTTCCAAAGAAAATCGGACAACTTTACTGGATCTGTTACGACCGGATATTCGGGCTGAAATTAAGTTAATCAGTTCTTTTGACGAAGATGAAATCGGCAGCAAAATGTCAACGAACTTTATTGCTGTATCGAACAACTCTACCGTAAAGGTAGCTATGTCGGAATTGATTTGTCAAGCAGCGGAAAATGACAATATTTCCACTTTGTACGTGGTAGACGAAAACAAAACCTTTTGCGGTGCCATTGACTTAAAGGATTTAATCATTGCACGTGAAAACACACCGCTTTCTGACATTACGACACTGTCCTACCCGTATTTGTATGCAAAAATGGAAATACAAGATTGTATTCCTTTCCTGCGTGATTACTCTGAAAACTCAATCCCTGTGTTGGATGACGAAAACAAACTGCTCGGCGTTGTGACTTCACACGATTTTATTGAAATCCTTGGAGAAGAACTCAATGAGGATTATGTAAAATTGGGTGGTCTGCCTTCAGAGGAAGATTTAGCGGAGCCGATTTTTTTGAGTATCAAAAAAAGAATTCCTTGGTTGAGTATTTTATTGGTATTAGGATTAGGCGTTTCAGCAACAGTAGGACTCTTTGAATCCATTGTTGCACAGATACCGATCATTATGTGTTTTCAATCTCTTATTTTGGGTATGGCAGGTAATGTAGGAACTCAGTCCTTAGCTGTTGCCATTCGTGTTTTGATGGATGTACAAATCGACCATAAACAGAAAACTATGCTTGTATGGAAAGAAGTTCGTATCGGTTTTCTGAATGGCTTGATTTTGGGAGTATTATCCTTTGTTGCGATTGGTGGATACCTGTGTATAAAGGGAAATGCCCCATATTTCTCTTTTGCAGTTGCCGGTTGCCTTGGAATTGCAATGATCCTTGCAATGATGATATCCTCTTTATCGGGTACTGTTATTCCAATCTTCCTCAAAAAAATCGGTGTTGATCCTGCGGTTGCGTCTGGTCCGTTGATTACGACTATCAATGACCTTGTTGCAGTTGTATCATACTATGGTTTGTCTTGGCTTATTTTACTGAACATTATGCATATAGCCTAAGCAACATTGAATGGCGTTCCATAAGAAACTAAAAATATCAATAACAAAACACGAAATACCGTCCATGGTCTTGATGAACAGTGCAAGCACTGCCATTGACGGTATTTCTTTATTTTGCTTTTAATCAATCAAGGGTGGTAAGCCCCCAATTGGCTTACCGGTTTGCTTGTTCCAATGGGCGGAGATTTTGACTTTATGGATGAACATTCCCATCACGCTGCAAGCGGATTGACAGAGGAAGAATCAAGAAACCGGGAGCGGAGAACAGCACAGAAGGATAAACACAAGCTGGTCTGTCAATTCAACTCCCAGTATGGTAAGAAGCTGGTATATCCCAAAACAAATCCCTGCCGGAATGAGGAATGATACTAACAGCAGCACACGGCCTTTTTCGGCTCCGAATTTGAACACAAGAGGGATTGACATACTTCCAAAGATCAGGGAGATCACCCATGCTGCCAAAGCCAAAAATAACAGCTCTCCAATTCCCGCGAAGTCAAAAGTGATTTTTCTCATAGCAAATCCACTGATGGAACCAATCACCAGACCAAACAGGCTGCCGACAGCACAAAAGATTGCTAATACAACAAATTTCCCGACCACTAATTCCTTCTTTGAAACAGGCATTATCATGGCATATCGCGTCCATTTGGAATTGTCATCAAAAGAAAAGGTTGTTACAATCATCATGCTGCACAAAATTGCACATACAAATATATATCCCTCTACGTCGGAAAATGGGATAAGCGCAACGGCAAAAACCACGAGAATGAACAGCATGGATTTCGCATTGTGGCCGATATTGAATAAATCTTTCAAAATAAGGCTTTTCATCTGGCTTGCTCTCCTTTCACATACAGCAGCAGAATATCGTCGATTGTTGCGTCGTCCACTACTGCATTTTTATATTTTCTTCTGGCTTTTCCTTTATCTGCTACAAGCACATTCCATTGGTAATCATCTTTTCGGTATGCCAAAATCTCATCTTTATCGAGCTGATCTAACATTGCAGCTCCACAACGGATAATACCATAGTGGTAACGAAGTTCGTCTTTTGTTTTACAAAAAAGCACTTTACCCTGATGGATAAAAGTAATGTAATCTGCAACCTTCTCTAAATCGGTTGTGATATGGGACGACATCAAAATGGAGTGGTTTTCGTCCTGCACAAAATCAAGAAATACGTCAAGAATATCATCCCGCATCACAGGGTCAAGACCGCTGGTAGCTTCATCTAAAATCAGCAGCTTTGGCTTATGGGAAAGCGCAACGGCTATACACAATTTCATTTTCATTCCTTTGGAGAGTGTTTTAATCTCTTTATCTGATGGAAGCTGAAAGCGATTCAGAAAACCCTGATATAAATATTCGTCCCACTGTTTATAGGCGGCACTTGAGATTTTTCCGACTTTGGCAGGAGTCAAAGTGTCATAAAAATTGATGTCGTCGAAAACAACACCTATATCCTCTTTAAGCTGACTTGATGAGGATAATTCCTGTCCCCAAAAAGTAACTGTACCATCGTCTTTATGGATAAGGTCAAGAATTTCATTGATCGTTGTACTTTTTCCGGCTCCATTTTCGCCAATAAGCCCCATGATAGTTCCTTTGGGAACAGAGAACGAAACATGGTCTAACATAAAACCGACGTACTGTTTTGTCAGATTTTCAACCTGTAAAATAGCGTCCATAGTCACTCCTCCTCTTGATAAAAAAGCGATAAAAGCTCAATCAGTTTTTTCAACGATATACCGCTTGTTCGTCCAATATCAGCGGCTTCCTGTAAATGTTCCTCTGCTAATCGCTGCTGTTCCTCTTGATAAAAGTCCTTATTCTGTGCCGATACAAAACTTCCTCTGCCGATAGTTGTTTCAATAAATCCGTCCCTTTGTAAATCCTCATACGCTTTTTGAACGGTAATCACGCTTACATGGATAGATTTTGCCAACGCCCGCATAGAGGGAATAGGGTCGCCTGTTTGTAATTCTCCGCTCATAATCAGGGCTTTTATCTGCGAAGTTATCTGCTCATATATCGGCTTGCTCGTATTGCTGCTTATGATAATTTCCACAATGTCCCTCCTATGTCCATTATTGTGCTTATCGTACAACTACATTATATTCATTTAAAACGGGTTTGTCAAGAGGAGGGGCTGTGTATATATAGAAGATACTAAATCTCCTTACATCGTTGTCCGTGGTTCGGCGAGGCTCACAAAATGCCATGAGTGGGCATTTTGCTGCGGATATGGATTGCACAGTGAGTACACAGTCCCACCGTGAGGATTCGATATTCTCACAGCAATATGGTATGTATTTATAGCTATTGACTTTCTGCTTGCAATAAGCTATAATATGACTATAAATTCAAATTAGTCATATAGAAGGCGTGATGTATGTATAAAGAAGTTGGCATTTCTTCAAATAATGTTCCGATAACACTTTCTATTTGGTATACAGAAAGAAGTAGTCCTACCATTGTTTTTTTGCCGGGTACTATGTCACACCCTCTCATGTATGAGAATTTTCTATGTGGATTGAGCGAAAGAGGGTTTAATATAATAGGTGTTCACTATCTTTCACACGGAAAAAGCCCTAAAATCAAAAAAAATTATATAATGGAAGATATGTTGCATAATGTATATGACGCAACAACTTACGGAATAGAAAATTTCGGTGAAAACATAGCTGTCATGGGTTCCAGTCAAGGCGGGATTTTAGCTGCAATGGCGGCGGGGAGGGACACAAGGTTAAAAGCCGTTTTTCCACATAATATCATGCTGACTACATTAAAAGAAACTATGAGCTTAACAAAATATCCCGCATGGTCGCACCGTTTTATGGGGCTGATACAGTGGGGCTTTCGTGTAGGTGGAAAATTGCTGCCTAACTACAAGGTTCCAGGAGACGCTTATTTAGACTATGACAGAGTATTTTATAGTGAACAGGCAAAACAAGATTGTTTAAATGACCCTATGCTTTTACCCTATTATCCTTTAAGATTTGTCGGCAGCTTATTTAATGCTGACTTATCGTGCCTGGAGAATGGGGCTATACAATGTCCTGTTATTTTAATTACTGCCAAAGGCGACCCACTTTTTAGCTTTGATTATACCAACAAAGTATTTGATTTAATTCATGTACCGCAAAAGGAATTACTTGCTTTAGAGCTTAATCGTCACATGATTTTTAATGAGGATACGGACACTACAATAAACGCATTGGAACCTACATTGCATAAATATCTCGGATAGTATATTGATAATATGAGCAGTGAATGTTATACTTTTCATGACGATACTAACAATTTAGTCATAAGGGGGTTATAAAAATTGCCACGATTTACAGAACAAGAGAAAGAAATCATCAGCAATAAACTTTTGATAGAGGGAGAAAAGCTGTTTGCATTACACGGTTTGAAAAAAGTAACGGTTGATGATCTAGTGGCCTCCGTAAACATATCAAAGGGATCTTTCTATGCTTTTTATCCCAGTAAAGAACACCTATATGTGGAAATCAATTTTCGCTTACAAAAAGAGCTATTTGCAAGTATAGAAGCAACAATTAAAAAGAAAAAATATAAGAACCATAGAGATTTAGCAAAGGACGTTATTATGTTAAGTTTAACGGGTTTGATTACTTCACCTATTCTTTCGCAGATTGACTTATCTATATTGGACTATCTGCAAAGAAAATTATCACCAGATATTTTTGAAAGCCATATGCACAATGATATTCGTATATTGGAGATACTGGAAAGTTTAGGAGTTGTATTTTTGGTCCCGCATACGGTTCTTATAAAATCTTTATATTCTGTTTTATCCTGCATGGAACAATTCAAAGAGGATAAAGAACTTGAAAAGATACAAAATCTTTTAGTAAATGGTATTGTGCAGCAAGTAGTAGCCGATTAAAATTTTTTGTTTGGTTATTTAATAGCAAGATAGCCAAACAAAATTTTTACAATTTATATGACTATATTTTCAAATATGTCATATCGTATAAGGAGGACACCATAATGATTGATGTAAAAAAACTGTATTTCAGCTATACTGAAAAGCCCTTTGTTGAAGATGTGAGTTTCCATGTTGGGAGGGGAGAAATTTTCGGCTTTTTAGGACCCTCTGGAGCCGGGAAGTCAACCATACAAAAAGTATTGACTGGGCTTAATACAAAATATAAAGGCAGCGTAAAAGTTGCAGGTATTGAAATAAAGGAACGTACAAATCGGTTTTATGAGAATATCGGTGTGGACTTTGAATTTTCTACCTGTTATGAGAAATTTACGGCACGACAAAACCTCGCCTATTTCGCTTCGCTGTATGAAAAGCAGCCCCGGTCTATTGACGAATTATTACATATGGTAGGCTTGGAAAATGACGGGGATAAAAAGGTTTCCGACTTTTCCAAAGGTATGCGCTCCCGCTTGAATTTTATCAAAGCGTTAATCCACGACCCAGATATATTATTTCTTGATGAACCGACAAGCGGTCTTGACCCTACGAATAATCGTTTGATGAAAGACATTATTCTTGCAGAGAAAAAGCGCGGAAAAACTGTCATAATCACAACTCACAATATGTTTGACGCAACAGAACTATGTGATCAAGTGGCTTTTATCGTTGCAGGAAAGGTTAGTGCATTGGATAACCCGCATAATTTAATTATGTCAAGGGGAGCTGCAAAAATTCAATATACCTATTTTGACAATGGAGAAAAAACAGGGGAATGTCTGCTTGACAGAACCGTAGAAGATATGACTTTGAAAAGTTTAATTGCCGAAAACCGTCTGCTTTCTATTCACAGTAGTGAGCCTACACTAAATGATATTTTTGTTGATATTACGGGGAGGACACTTCAATGAGATTAGGACGTTTAATCCGTGGAGATATACATTTCCAATGGAAATATGGTTTCTACTTTATTTACTTTATTTTAACGCTTTTGTATGTATGCGCGATTGCGGCCTTGCCGGAGCATTGGAAAAAAGATATTGCTGCTATCATGATTTACTCTGACCCGGCAGCTATGGGCTTGTTTTTTATGGGGGCGATTGTACTTTTAGAAAAAAGTCAAAAGGTATTAAATGCTATGGTAGTATCACCTGTAAAGATATCGGAATATATACTTTCAAAAACAATCGCGCTGATTGCTATTTCCACAATTATTGCATTGATATTAGGATTAGTTTCCGGGAGCAATCATTTACTCGGTATCGCCGTTGGAACCGCCTTAACATCGGCAATCTTTACTATGCTCGGCATAATTGCAGCTACAAAAATTTCAAACTTGAACCAATTTCTCATTGTAATTATGCCGATAGAAATTGTTTGTTTTGTTCCACCTATTGTTGGTCTATTTGTGGAATTGCCAAAAATATTTTGCTTTTTCCCGTTTATATCCTGCATGAACCTTATAACCGGAACAAGCTCTTTACTATCATTTGATACGATACTTGTATTTTCTATACTGATTATTCTCTATATGGTTGCGCGGCATACGGTTGAGCATATGTGGAGAAGTTTAGGGGGTGTAAAGCTATGAAAAAGATATTATCCAGTACCATACAGGTATTTAGGCAAATCAAGAGTGATCCTATGATGTTTGCAGCCTGTTTCACACCGTTTATTATGGGTGCCTTGATTAAGTTTGGTATTCCATTTCTTGAAAGAATAACAGAGTTTTCTTTGCAAGGGTACTATCCGATTTTTGATTTATTGCTTTCTATCATGGCTCCTGTATTGCTTTGTTTTGCATTTGCCATGATTACGTTAGAGGAAATCGATGATAAAGTATCACGGTACTTTTCAATTACCCCTCTTGGTAAGGCGGGGTATCTCTTTACAAGGTTGGTAGTACCCGCAATTATTTCAGCGGTCATTGCTTTTATCGTACTGTTGCTTTTTTCATTAGAAAAGTTGTCCATTGGAATGACAATATGTTTGGCGCTTCTCGGCTCAGTACAGGCAATCATTGTTTCACTTATGATTATTACGTTATCAGGTAATAAATTAGAGGGTATGGCTGTAACAAAACTCTCTGCACTTACACTATTAGGTATTCCAGTCCCTTTTTTTGTAAAGGGTATATTTCAATATGTAGTTTGTTTTCTACCCTCATTTTGGGTGGGAAAAGCAATACAGAACAATGGTTATATAAATTTGCTGATTGCTTTACTCGTTGCTTCTATATGGTTCTATGTATTGATAAGCAAGTTATTGAAAAAATTAGCTGGTTAGGAGGTGATATATAATATGGCTTGGTATTGGTGGCTGATACTAATTAGTGTTTTAATTGCTATTGGGCTTCTCAAAATTGTAATTATGAAAAAGTATAATGATAAGAAGAATTCAAACAATCGTTCAAAAGATAGTGAGGACAATTAAGGCTAACTTTTAAAAGGCAGTAAAATTTGGGTATTCGATTGAAACGACGAAATAAATGCCTATACTGGCGGAAGGGATGTGACGATATGGGAAATTAGCTGTATTTGATATATCTGAACCGGGCAGCAGAATTGCGGAAAAGCTGCTCATGTTGTTAAGCGCCCGTCAGCGTCAGGAGTTAGTAAATTATCTTCTCGATTCTCAAAAGCAACAGAACAATCCGGCTGACAGCCCATTCGCCATTTCCGAAACTAATATAGTGCAGACAGTCATTGATAAACCGTTTACAGAGATTCACATGGGTGATTTATACTTCTGCCAGGAACAACGGCTTGTATGTATTGGGGAGCAGGTAATCAAATTAACCGCTAAGGAATTTGACATTCTTGCTTTGTTAATTACTCACCCGAAGCGAGTATTTACTTATGAACTGATTATGGAATTGGTCTGGAACGAGGATTATTCACTCTATTCCCGAAAAGCAGTCAATAACCATGTGAGTAATCTGCGGAGGAAACTGAAAACTACACCTGGTTCCCCAGACTACATTAAAAGTGTTATTGGCGTTGGTTACAAATTTGAAGTATTGTGATAAAGACCATGAGGCAATTTTATTTGTCTTGTGGTCTTTATCATAATATGGGGATCTTTTGTAAAATCCGTTCGAGACCGTGATTACCTCAAAACACACTTTATATAAGCCTTACCAGAACTATGATATTTCAAGGAAAAATATAGAATTTACCCCTATATAATTTCCCCAAAAGGAGGCTGAAAGGATAAGCCTTCTGCGCTTCCTTTTCGGGGAGGGCTGATAAATGCTGCCAAAGGGGAATATTCAACAAAAAGGTTATTTTGCATATAGAGCTTTATGCGCCGTAATCCATGTGGTGTGGATTGCGGCATTTTTTAGTTTAACCATATTTGCGGGAACTTTTTCTTATACCCCTTCCCATGCGCCTAATCTTTTGCGGACGCGCATTTCATATACAAGTGGCAGCGGCAGCAAGAATTATCCACGCTGCCGCTCCCCACCCTCTGATTTCGATTTTGCCTAACAACTTAAAAATCGAAATTGGAGGAATTACACATGAAAGAAATCAATCTGCGGGATTACTACCCGTTTTATACACAGGATGTTATTGTGGAAGTGCCGGATGAGGTGGCGCTGCTCCTTCGTGAATATATGCTTTTGGAAGAAGCATACCGGATTCGTACATACCGCTACAAAGCATTTTACTCTCTGGATCGTGATGAAGGTATTGAACGTGAGATAATGCAAAAACCGTTTAACCCGGCAGAAATTTTAGAACAGCGCCAAATGACGGAAGCCCTCTACAAAGGGCTTGCCATGCTGCCAGAGAAACAGCGCCAACGGATTTACGCACATTTCTTCCTTGGTATGAGCAAAGCGGACATTGCCAAAGCAGAGGGGACGCATAAAAGCCGGATCACCCGTTCTATCGAAGCCGGGTTGCGTAGCCTGGAAAAATATTTCAAAGAAATTTTCTGACAGACGGCAACTTTGCCCCGAAAAATGTACGGAATAATTGAGGGACATATTTTTAGGCAGGACAAGCCTGACGGGTGTGGCTGTGCAACATACGCTCCGGCTCGCCCAACTGAAATATTGTCATAACTGCCACACCCCCTCGCTTGCTCCTTGACAACCGAATATACGCTGTTACAGGTACTTCATTCTGTGTTCCGAGCGGCAGATGGGGCGGCGCGGTGACAGACAGCTTAAGGAGGTGATGAATCCAGGCTGTCCGAGCGATAAACGCAACCCACGAAACCGGCTGTGGCAGGCCGGACGCGATAACGACGCAGATCACAATGGTACTTCTTCACGGCTCCCTAAGGACTTGGGGAGAGTTCCTGCGGCGTGCGCCAGCTCTGGCAAAGCGGTGGCGTATGCGGGGCTATGATGCGGTGACGCTATCCGCAGCCTGTAACAGCCCCGCTTTGTGTAAACAGGGCTGCCGGGGGGCGTGGCAAATACGGCAAACAAAATCGAAATCAGATACAATGGGCCGGGTCTGTGGTTCTGGATGCCGCAGGCCCGACCTATTCATGTGGTTTTGATAATTCCACACACAAATTCAAACTATGGATAAATCGTAAATTTTTCTATTAGCAGCAGACAAATGGCAGGCGGCGCGGTAGAATAATAGTAGGAAGTCATATCCCGCACACTGTCTTTGTCGGATGCAGAAAGGAGGGAAAATGAGCCAGACAACAAACAGTGTGCAAAGAAATGTTCCCGAACAGAGAACTTATAAAGTGGAGGATATTGCTGCCATGCTGAATATTGGCCGCACTTCTGCTTATAGTCTGGTAAAAGAGGGCCATTTCAAAATTGTACGGGTTGGTAATGCCATACGAGTTTCCAAAAAATCATTTGACGAATGGTTAGACGCACAGACGTTCTAACTTAGAAAGGAAAAGCGACTATGGCATCTATGTATGACGGCCAAACAGCCCTGATTGCCAACTATATCAATCCGATTATCGGAGACATGGAGGTTCAGGACATTACGCCCCGTGTGGTGGACAAGTACATCCAGACCCTTCAAAAAACGCCTTCTGTATCTCGGAAGAATCGGAAAGCCCGAACAGAATTTGTTACCAACCAAACCATTGAAAAAATCATTAAGCTGCTTCGCTGTGCTTTCAAGCAGGCGGTCAGATGGAAACTGATTGGAAAAAATCCTTTTGAGAACGCAGTTCTTCCAAAGACTGAATACAAAAAGCGGGACATTTGGGATGCGGAGACAATTCGCCTGGCGTTGGATCAGTGTACGGATAGTAAGCTGTATATCGCTATGAATCTTGCTTTTGCTTGTTCTCTGCGTATGGGAGAAATTCTTGGACTGACCTGGAAAAACGTTCATATTGAAGATGAAAATATAGCGGCGGACAATGCCTATATTTACATAGAGGCAGAACTAACAAGAGCTTCCAAGCAGGCCATTGAAATGTTAGGACAGAAGGACATTTACTATATCTTTACCCCACTCATGCCAAATACAAGTACCCGGCTGATTCTTAAGAAGCCGAAAACTGATTCCAGTGTCCGCAAAGTCTGGCTTCCAAAGACGGTTGCATATATCCTCCGTGAATGGAAAAAGTCTCAAGAAGAATTAAAAGGTTTCCTCGGCGACGAGTATCAGGATTTTGATTTGGTAGTTGCGCTGCCGAATGGCAGGCCTTGTGAGAATCGGATTATCGAAAAAGAGTTTTCGCTGCTGAAAGAAAAGGCAGGGCTCCCAAATGTGGTATTTCACTCTTTGAGACATTCCAGTACGACTTACAAGCTGAAGCTCAATCACGGCGATCTGAAAGCTACACAGGGCGATACAGGTCATGCGGAGATAGATATGATTACCAAAGTCTACGCCCACATTCTCGACGAGGATCGCAAAATCAATGCACAGAAATTTGAGAGTGCTTTCTATGCAAAGCCTGATTTGAGGAATGTGGCACCTCCACAGGAACAGTCCCAGGCGCAAACATTAGACCTGGCAGCGTTGATTGAACAGCTTCAAAAATCGCCAGAACTTGCAAGTACCCTGGCAGCTCTGATCTCAGGTCAGAAAGCGGTCTGAAATCTGAAATTAGCAAAGAGACAGTTTTTATTAGCAAGACACAGATTTTTGTTCGTTTCCAATTAGCAAAATATACACCGTAACTCATAAACATTCAATTACCCTCCAACTAAAGGAGATGTTTCGTCTAAGGCTTGCAGCAGAACAAAAAAGCTGTAAACCCTTGAAAACAAAGGCTTACAGCGTTGTTTCTAGCGTCCATGAGAGGATTTGAACCTCCGACCCCACGCTTAGGAGTAGCACCATCTACTCATAAGCAGCTACCTTCTAATGTTATATAATCCCTATATTTCCCTGCTTGTCACGGATTGAAAATGTTATCTCGTACCTCCGTGTGACTGCTGATTTTAAGGCATTTTAGATGCTCCTTTTAGCAGGCGATTAGCAAGGAAGTTGAATTTAGGGAAATGTTACGGTGTAAAACTTGTACCGTCTAATGCGGGCAGCTCTCTTTTAATACCTAAATAGTTTATGTGGTCTGCCCCCACTATCGAATCACGGTAAAAAATTAGTTAAATGATAACATACTTTATGCGATTTTACAATAGGGGCAGTATGTAAAAAGAGGACAGTCCGCATCGGGATTGCCCTCTTATGTTTATAAGTTCTTTGCAAGCGATTTCAGCAACGCCGCCATTTCTGGATTGGCAAGCAGCTTTAGAAGCATTTCTTGGTCTGTCTGCGATGCCGTTTCAACCTTTGTTTCTTCCTGTGTTTCCTCCGTAACAGAGGTATTTTTGCCTTGATAAAACTGTTCTTCAAACCTCTGTGCATTTATCCGTCTGTCATCGTCTATAATGTGGGAATACACATCAGCTACCATTTTGACCTGTGCGTGTCCAGAATCGCCCTGCACGGATTTCATGTCGCCGCCGTTGAGCTTCAGCTTATAAGTGATGCTTGAATGGCGGAAGCTGTGAAAGACGACTGGCGGCAAATCATTATCTTTAATGAGTTTTGCCAATGCCCGATTGATGACCTGTCCCTCAATGGGTCTGCCGCAGGAAGAAGCAAATACCAGATTGAAGTCCATATATTCCTCCCCGAACAGCTCCTTGAGGTTTTCTATATCCTCATGCCTTTTCACAAGCATTTCCGCAACCGTCTTAGGCAGGAAAATCTTTCGGATACTGGTCTTTGTTTTCGGCTCTTTCAGCACCAGAGCGGTGTGTGTGCTTGCCACCGCAGGCGGGAACTTGAACATTACACCCTTTTCGCCTAACTGTTCCAGAGCATTGCGGTTGACACGTTGCAGTTCCTTATTTACGAAAATGTAAGCACAATCGTTCTTAATGCTCCGTTCGGAAATATCAATACAGTCCCAAGTCAGACCGAGCATCTCTCCCATACGCAGGGAACAGGAAAAAGCAAGGTTTAACGCCAGTGACAGGTTATCATCATCGCAGACCTCCAATGCCTTAAATAAGGTTTCGACTGTCCATATGTCACGCTCCTTGTGTTCTTCTTTCGGGAGAGTGGCATTTTGTACGGGATTCCTTGACATCAGCTCCCATTTTACGCCTTGATTGAAAGCATTGCGGAGCAGTTTATGGATTTCCCTTACTGTATGGGCTGTGAGGTATTCATGGTTCGGCTTGCGGTTGTTGACTACCTTTGCCTTAACAGTCAGCAGGCTCTGGTAATATTTATCCATCGTCCTCGGTGTCACTTCTTCCAGTTTCATATCCCCAATAATCGGATTGATATAATTGAAAATTAAACTTCTTCTTGCTTCATAAGTTGACATTGCCCAAGTGTTCACGCCGTAAATGGACATATATTCTTCAAGCAGGTCGCTGACGGTACTTGCAGTAGGGATGGTAAATGTTCCTGTTTCCTGCTCAAATTCTACCTGCACCTTACGCTTTTTTGCTTCAGCATTGGTGGCAAAGGTTTCCCATTTCTGCCTTTTCACACCGTTTTCATCCGTATAAGTATAAACTACGGAATAACGGTTCTTTCTCTTTACGATTGATGCCATGCTTTTTCACCTCCTTACATTGTGCTGTCAAGCCAAGCATCAAAGCTGCCCTTTACAATTCGGATTCCATTGCCCATGCGGACGCTCTGAAACAGATTCTTCTTTATCAGTGCATAAGCAGTAGGTCGGCTTATACCAAGTATCTGCTGAATTTCTGCAACAGAATAGCTTTTCTTGTTCTGGGCGGTCTTTAAAGCCCCGTCCATCTCTGCAATATGTTCTTTCATAAGTCTATAACCTCCTTATGTACGTCAGCTTTTATGTAATAGGTCTGGGATTGATACCATTCCTCAAAGCTGTCTTTATAAATCCTTGTAGCCTGCCCCACCCGTGCGGTACGGAACACATTTTTCTTTAACAGCTCGTAAACGCTGCTATCAGAAATGCAGAGCAGCTCTGCCACTTCCCGAATAGAAAATGTGATGCCTGTCCAGTTCTTCCCTGGGGGAGTGCCGTCAACCTTTTTATAATGGAGCTGATTATCATACCATTTTTCAAAGCTGTCCACTATCACACGCATTTTCCCTGCAATAATGACCGTTTCAAAATATCCTTTCTTTACAAGCCAGTAGGAATCTGTTTTCCCAATCCCAAGCAACAGCCGCATTTCCGTAACGGACATACTTTTCTTATTCATCAGCCTGCACCTCCCTCTGGAAGCCAAGCCATCTGTCAAAGCTCTCTTTAGATATACGGTAATTCCTGCCTACTTTGATGCAATGGAAACAACCCTGTTTTACCAAATCATAGGCGGCTGTCCTGCTTATGCCTAAGATACTGCGTATCTCGTCTACGGTATATACCCGCTTCTCGTATGTAGTAAGAGGGGGAGAAGTTATGCTGCCCCCAACTGTTTTATTTTTGCACATTGATTTACCTCCGTGATGTTTATATTCGGCTCGTCAGCCGTTGCAGCCTGCTATATAGCCAAGCATCTTTGCTTGGCTATATAGTATTGCATCACGGGTCAAATGTGAAACGTACAAAATCAGCTTTTCAGACGGATTCGCACACTTGACAAGAGTTCATTTCATTATCAAGCCATTCATCAAAACTCTTTTTCGATATGCGGATATTTCCACCTATGCGGACGCTGTGGAACACCCCCGACTTAACAAGGTTGTATGCGGCGTTCCTGCCTATGCCCAAAATGTCTTGTATCTCATCCACCGTATAAATCCGTTTCTCATACGGCAGTGGAATTTCTGTTTCTTCCTTATTTAATACTGCAATCCTATCCTCAAACATTCTCTGCCCTCCTGTCTGCTTTCTGCATATTCTTAACGCCGATGCTGATAAGCAGGGGTAATGTGATTTCATCCATGCACCGCTCATCAAGCTGTGCCATTCTCTCTTTCAGCCGCTTTTTATCTATTGTGCGTATCTGTTCAAATAAAATAATGGAATCTGCGGGAAGCCCTGCTATTCCATCCAAACAAAAATGTGTCGGCAGTTTTCCTTTTTTTGGTCTGCTCGTAATGGCGGCAATAATGACTGTCGGGCTGAACCTATTGCCCGTGTTGTTGGATATGATAAGTACGGGTCGTGTGCCGCCCTGCTCCGAGCCGATAACGGGATTAAGCTCTGCGTAATAGATGTCGCCACGCTTTATAATTCTATCCATAGTGTATTGACCTCCTATTTGGATTTAGGCAGATATATCCTGCCTATGTAGCAGCCAGACACAAGGAAGCATTTAAGGTCGGGAGAGCATAAAACAAGCCCTGTTTCCATAGACCGCCTTGCATCTGGCTTTATGATAAAAAGCATTTTCTATTTGTCCTCGACACCCCGAAAATGCCAATGCGTTGTAACGCAGGGAAGTCGCCAAACGGTCAGCAGCGAACTGACGCCACGGGAATTGCACCCCAACTGTCGGTCTGACAGAGCCGCCTAATGCTATAAACATTCAAGACGGGAGTACCATTATTCTCTTTGTGGGTTATGGCGGAATCGGGAGCTGCCCGATATTTTCAGTCGGTATTTATCGCTCGTTGCCTTTCGGCGGGTCATGGCGTACCGCTGTACACGCTTATGCTCTCACAATCACAAAGAGGAAGTGTTTGACGAATGAGTATTCAGTTGTCAAAGAGCTATCCCGTTTTCGTTATACAAAAGAAAATGGGGCAAAGGCTTTTTTGCCTTACACCCCATAGTCCTCGGCAACGTCCGTTTTTGGACGCTACTTTAAATTTTTTTTAATTTTTTCTTTGAGCCTGTTCACACGCTTGTAAATTGCCTGCTCTGTCATCCCAAGCAACGACGCTATATCATGTGTAGAATAGCCTTGCATTTTCATCACAATAATTTGCAGGGTAAGCCTGTCTACCTTAATCAAAACTTGATATAGCTGCTGATTCTCAATGCTGTCGAGAAAATCCTCTACCGTTCCCACTTCGGGCTGTGCCACATCCTCGGCAAATTCTTCAAGATATGTACCCGCTTCTTTCAATCTGCGGTAATACCTCCTGTCAGAATTAAAGACTGCCCAATCGTAGGTATGGAGCTTTTCAATAGTGTCTTCGTCAACGCCCAAGCCCCGCAGTTCCTTTTCTTCGGCTTCTTTCCAGAGCCGCCACTTCTTTTCTTCTCTGCCATAGTTGAATGACATTTCTTTTACCTCCAATCTGAATTTTTTTGAAAATCCAGATTGGAAGGCGGTGAACGGCAGTGGATGCCAGAAACAGTCCTACAACGTATTCCAACAAAAAACGACAAAAGAAAAACCGTAAAGGCTGTTAGACCTTTACGGTTTAGGGAGATTTTAGTTCCAATATGTAGAAATTTGACTTCTACTTGCAGGGTGCAAAGCCCCCATACGCTGACGGAGATTTTTTTAACAGGTTACCAAACCATCCCCGACATGATATATGTAAATAAAAAGCACTTTCCGTATGCAAAAAAATCCCTCCAAACTGAAAACAGTTTTGGAAGGACTTTTATTTTTGACATGGCAAAGTAGCCCACCAAACACTGTTTTTTTTATTTGGCGGACTTCCCCTTACCTCTGGCACTATTTAAAAATGTGCCTTTCACCTATATTTTCTTTTCTATGTTTATCACTTTCTGCGTCCATTCTCGGTAAAACGCTTCCTCATGCGATACTAATAGCACTGTCCCCTCAAATTCTTCCAGTGCGGTTTTCAATGATTCTTTTGCCAGTGCATCAAGGTGGTTTGTCGGCTCGTCCATGATAAGGAAATTGCACGGCTTCATCATAAGCAGGCACATTTTAACCTTTGCCTGTTCCCCTCCGCTCAAAGTCCCGATTTCCTGCATGGCGTGTTTGCTTGAGATGCCACAGCCCGCAAGATGCTTTCTCACATCTTTTATCGTAAGTGATGGGTAAGCATCGGAAATAATCTGAATGGGCGTTTTTTCTATATCCGCCCATGCCAATTCCTGCTCAAAATACCCAATCTTTACCTGCTCCGAAAAATGGAAGCCCCCGCTTAATAAGGGTATTTGACGGATAAGCGTTTTTAGCAGGGTGGATTTGCCGATGCCATTAAATCCCGTCATAACAATTTTCTCGCCCCCTTTTATGGAAAAGCTGATGTCTGACAAAACAGGATAGTGGTAGCCAACATCCAGATGTTTTACTTTTAGATGCTCTGTCGTAGTCAGCGGGAGAGCCGCAAACTGAAAATGCGGCTTGATTTCTTTCTGCTCCAGAGCTTCCATCTTATCCATTCGGTCAAGCTGTTTCTGCCTGCCACGAGCCATTTTTGACTTTCTCCCTGCAATATTCCTGCGGATAAATTCTTCCGTCTTTTTGATTGTTTTCTGCTGTGCGGCATACTGTCTGATATAATCCTCACGGAGCAGTGCCTTTTTTCTCGTGAACTCTGAATAAGTGCCAAAATATTTTGTAATCTTCTCGTTATCAATGTCGCATATCCTTGTGGATATTTTCTCTAAAAAGTCATAGTCATGCGATACTACCAGAAAAGCGTTTGGCAGGCTGGAAAGATACTCGGCAAGCCATGTAACGTGTTCCTTGTCCAAGAAGTTTGTCGGCTCGTCTAAAAGCAAAATATCTGGCTTTTCAAGCAGTAGTTTCGCCAGTATGACCTTTGCCCTCTGTCCGCCGCTCATCTGCTCAATCGGTCTGTCTAACCCGATTGCCGTTAAGCCCAGACCTGTTGCCACCTGTTCTATCTTTGTATCAATCAAATAAAACTCCTTGCGCTCTAATTCTTCCTGATACCTTGCCGCCGTGTTTAGCTTCGCCATGTCCCCGTCCGCAGACTGGCAGTACAGTTCATTCATCCTGTTTTCTATCTCATACAGCCCAGAAAATGCGGATTGCAGGAACTCTCTCATCGCCACGCTTTTTTCAATTTGAGCGTACTGGTCGAGATACCCTATTTTTGTGTTCGGCTGCCATACTATCCTGCCAGAGTCTGGGATAATCTGCTCCGTGCAAATCTTTATGAACGTGCTTTTTCCTGCCCCGTTCTGACCGACAATCCCAATATGCTCCCCTTTGTTCAATGTAAAATCTGCGTTTTTAAACAGATAATTTTCTCCAAAAGAATGTGTTAATCCCGTAACTTCTAATAAACTCATAATCATTTTCCTCTCTTTTTCCTGTCTGATTTTCCAAAATGGGCAAAAAAATAGCAGAAGTCAGATACTCTTGGTATCATGCCTTCTGCTATATCCGTTCCATCGCAAACCGCTTGCAGGAAACAGCCCATATACAACAAAAGGCTACGGACAAAACACTGTCCATAGCCTGCTGCACACAAATTTGTACGGGAAAAGAAACAATATATGAAAAAGACATAAAATCCCTCTCATGTACTGCTACATTTCCCGATGAAATCCTAACGTGTTATATTACGCTATACTCTGTACAATGTTTCATCGGATTTGATTGTACAGAGCTGATTTTCTTTTTAGGCGGAAGTTCGTTTGTAATGTAAAAGCTCATGAAACTGTTCTCCTTTAAATTAATGCAAATTATTTTAGCATGAAAACCAGCAATTTGTCAAATCCTATTTTTATGAAATTTTCTGATTTTATTTCTCTATAAATTGAAAATTTTAATAGTTTATTTAGAAGTTAATTAGTAACAAAATCATATTAAGCAATAAATATTATGAACAAGCATTAAGATAGCATCATGGCTTATCCTAAAGATTTTAAATTATTTCTATACTTCCTCATCTCCATTTCATCCTTATTATCTAATACATATTGCAATTCACTTGTGACCTTTTCACGGTCATACGGAAGATACGCCGTTACGGGCGTGAAATTTGAAACCGTGTTTGCAAATAAATGTGTGCGTATATTTAAGTTGTTGATTAGCATTTGCAGTTCACGGATACGCTCTTTTTCTTCAGCAGGGACAAACAAACCTTGCTGTGCCATCTGGTACAGCTCTGTGTCTGGGAAAAGTGTAAGAGAGTCTACGGAAACAAAATACGGATTGAGCTGGCTGAACAGTTCAGCACTATTCCTTGCATTACGGTACCCGCCATCTTTTCCCGCAAGACCTGTCATGTAAACAAAGTAATATTCAATACCCGCTTCATCTAATTTTCTGCATTGTTCCAGAATATCAGCAGTCGTATATCCTTTATTTGCAAGGGCAAGCGTTTCGTCATCACCACTTTCCACGCCGATACTTAGCCCATTAATACCCATTGCCCTTAATTTCCTTAGCTGCCACACCTCTTTATTTTTAATATCACGGATGCTCGCAAACATAGCCATTGTCTGGCATTTAATCAGATAATCCCTTACGGTCAAAGCCCTAAGTTTCAGATTCTCGTAACTCATGGCAAAAGGATTTGCCCCTGTCCAGAATATTCTCCTTGCATATGGCTGGTATCCCTTTATCTCTGCTAAATCTTCCTCAAATTCTTCCATAGGCGACATTCGGAAATACTCATTTTTATACAGACTACAAAACTTACATTTATTATAGGTGCAGCCAGAGGTAGCCTGTATGATGACCGAGTGAGCTTCATACGGTGGTCGCCAAGTTCTGCCTGTAAAGTGCATGATTATCGCTCCTTTCCTCCTTCTTGCGCTGCTTTTTGTGAAGATATACCCGCAGGATGCTTTGTGTAGTTCTCTGCACATAACGGTACACCCACAAAATGTTGCTCTTACAGATGATGGACACTTCTTCTATACCGCTGTAATTCTTCTTCACTGACGTTTCCAATGATTTCATCGAGAAATACCAACAGCTTTTCCTTGTCTTTCGGCAGTTGCCCGTGAAACTGGTACGCATTGGAAGCTCCCATTGCCGCAAAGATAGTAGGTATCTGCAAATTTTCAATCAGTGTCCGTACCTCTTTGTATTTTTCAAGTTCGCCCTCCTCATGCCAGTTCCCACGCTGTATTTCTCGATAAAGCTCGGAATCTGGATAAATCGTAAGCATATTTGCCCCGATGAGCGTAGGGTGTATCTGGTTGCATATATCAGCCGTCAATTTTGCTCCAATTTCTCCACGACCTGCCCCAGAAATACTTACCAAATAAAAGAAACTGTAATGAATATCCGCTGCATCTAATCTCTGGCATTGCTCTATGATGTCTGCCGAGGTATATCCCTTGTTCATAAACCGCAGGGCTTCATCATCGCCTGTTTCTATTCCTATTGTCAGACCGTCATATCCCATAGCTCGCAGTTTGGTAAGTTCTTTATCGGTTTTCGGGGTTACATCAGTAATCCTTGCAAACGAACCGATAGACTTAACGGATGGGAGATATTGGTGGATTAGCTCTGCAATCGCAGTTAATTTATCATAGGACAAAACGAATGGGTTAGCTCCTGTCAGAAACACTCGTTCAATACGCCCGCTGTTCCAACCTTTCATTGCTCTTTTAACCTCCTGCAAATCACACTCAATGTCCTCCAGAGGGGACATTCTGAATTTAAACGGCAAATCATTATACAAAGTACAAAACTTGCATTTATGATGCGTACAGCCTGCCGTTACCTCTAACAAAAGTGATGCCGCTTCATACGGCGGTCGCCAAATTGTTCCTGTGTAGTGCATAAACACATCTCCTTTTCTGTAGTCTATACTAATTATAGTTTTGTACAACGATTTTACAAGTACTGTACTTTTTTGTAGTACTTATATCAAAGCGGTACATTGATTTTTAAAAAAAGGCATGTTATACTATTTTAGAAAGGAGTGGCAGGAATGAAAAAAAGTACATTGGCTGTTGAACGATGCAAAACAGTTTCTACCATACAAAAAATTTTAGGCGGTAAATGGAAAATCGAAATCATTTATTATATTGCCTTTCGGGATATACACCGTTTCGGGGAGCTTCGCAGACATATCGGCGATATTACGGAATCAAGCCTGACAAAGCAGCTTCGGGAATTAGAAGCAGACGGATTTATTACCCGCCATGATTATAAAGAAGTACCTCCCCGTGTGGAGTATAACCTTACTGACTTAGGCAAAAGTTTTATTCCCGTTTTTGAGCATATGAAACAATGGGGAGATGAAAACCTCAATATGTAATCCTGTTTTCCTCAAAAAGACAGAGCCAACGAGCTGACATTGGCTCTGTCTTTTCACTTTTTATGCTTGATAAACAACTACGAAACAAGTCCAAGACTATCCAACAATTTTTCTATATTCTCACCTAACGCCATTTTTGCGGTTGTCTGGTTAGGGCTTACAAATTCTATGAGCTGCCTATACAGATATGGTTCTCCATAAGGAGCGTCCGAACTATACAGACATCTTTCTGGCAGCTCAACTAATGCCATTTTTGTAGCAATAGAAGCAAAAGCGGCTGAAAGGTCTAAATAAACATTCTCATGTCCTTTTGCAAATTTAATCACATCCATCCAATTTGAGCCGCCTAAATGCCCAAAGATAACAGGTATTTCTGAATACTTCTCACATAATGCCATTAGCCGCTTAATGCCGTCTAATGTAACTGGATGAAACGTATGTACCCAGACAGGATATAATCTTGTATTCTGCACTGATTGGAATACCGTGTCTAATTCCATAATCTGCTGCTCATTGCCAGGGGTAAATTCCCCTATGCCACATAAAGAATTGGCTGTGATATGTGTTTCTATCCATTCCTGTGTTTCCTCTAAACTTAGCCCTAACGGTACAGAGCCAAAGCCCAGAAAGCGGTCTGGATTGTCTTTTATGGCTTCAGTAACCTCTAAAATATTCTTTTCCAATCGTCGGATGTTGTCTTTTTTACTGTTAGCTCCTCCAAGAACTCTGTATAATGTGTCCATCTCCGATTCAAGCTCACTCAAATTACCCGCTTTTTCTGGATGCGGTGCGGAGCAGAAAAGGATTGTCCTATCCACGCCTGCAGCATCCATTTTTTCCAACTGTGTTTTTGTCGGAAACATGATGTGTTCATGACTGTCAATAACCATATTTACGCCTCCTTGACAAATTTGATATAATATAAGTATCTCTGAAAGAGAGTAAAATTCAAGTACGCACTTTTATGATATGAAGTGTCTTTTTTAATACTGTACCCAAAGGGCATCCATAATATATGCTTCTGCGGGGCGGGCGGTTAAGGTATGAAAGGATGGAGATATTCATGGCAAAAACACAAGCGGTTCACGACCAATGCCCTATTGAAGTCGGTCTGAATATATTGAGCGGAAAATGGAAACTAAAAATATTATGGCATTTGTCTAAAGGGACAATCCGCTTTAACGAGCTGCAAAGGCTTTTAGGCGACATTACGACGAAAACATTAACAGGGCAGCTTCGGGAACTGGAAGAACAAGGAATCGTCGTAAGAAAAGTTTTTCCAGAAGTCCCTCCCAAAGTTGAATACTCTTTGAGCGACATAGGGATAACCCTTAACCCTATCTTGTCGCAGCTATGTGATTGGGGAAAGACATACCATACTTATATGGAAACATAAAATGAAATGAGCCGATAATATGTGGAATAATCCCACAAGTTTATCGGCTCTATTCCTATCCATCATCTTTTCGGGGCGTTATCACGCTTACCCATTTGTTTCAAATATTTATAACTTTTCGTAATGAACTAATTCATCCAACGGAATACGTTGTGTAGCATGGCGTTCTGGGTCAGCAGGGCTTCCGCCTGAATATCCTATTGCTAAAATATTGATTGGCTCAAGGGTGTCTGGGAGCCTAAATTCCTGTCTGATAACATCGGGCTTAAAATAGCATATCCATACAGAACCTAACCCCAACTCAGTCGCTTCCATCATCATGTGGTCTGTAAGTATTGACGCATCTACATCAACTGTCTTTTTGTTATCAAACGGGCGTGTCCATGCTTTCGTATGTTCGGAGCAAACGATAATTGCCAAAGGTGCTCCATAAAGACTTGCCGCTTTTCCTACTTTGTTCAATCCCTCGTCCTCCTGCACAACGATAAGTCGGACAGGCTGTAAATTTGCAGCCGTAGGTGCGACATGGGCAGCTAATAAAATTTTTTCCAGCTTTTCTGGCTCTACCTTTCTGCTTTTGTAATCACGGACAGAATAACGTGATTTCGCAATTTCTAAAAATTCCATAAGTATTCCTCCTGTTAAACTTGTATTTTAGGTTTCCCTATACTATAATTGTATCGCAAACAATTATAAAGGCAAGAATGTACTTTTTGGGTATATACTATCCAAAAAGTAAGTTAGGAGAATTTCTATGAGTGTAAATTGCAAAAGTGGTTATAACTGTCCCGTAGAAGCAACGATTGACTTAATTGGCGGGAAATATAAATCGGTCATTCTGTGGCATCTCATGGGTAAAACCCTGCGGTATAGTGAACTGCATAAATTAATACCCAAAGCAACTGATAAAATGTTGGCGCAGCAGCTAAGAGAACTTGAAAACGACGGACTGATAAACAGAAAAGTCTATCCTGTCGTTCCTCCCAAAACGGAATATTCTTTAACAGACTTCGGTAATACGCTCGCCCCAATCTTAGACGCTATGTGTGATTGGGGAACTGTCTATTTAGATGAAGTAAATATCTCGCCAACTTGCTGCAAATCCCAAAAGTAAGAACCAATCTCTACAAATCAGAAATCACATCTCTTATTCATGGAGATTTTACATCGTTTAAGAAGAACTCTCATTTCTGTACAATATATAGTAAAATCTAATTGTACTGGTGGTGAGAAAATTGAACAATAATGCTAACAGCTTTGACTTTCTGGAATTGGGGCAGGCAATTCAAAATGCCCGTGAGAAACAACGGATTACAAGAGAGGAATTAGCCGAGGAACTTGGTATTTCGGCAAGACACTTACAGTCAATAGAAAAAGAGGGGCAAAATCCAAGTTTTCCACTGTTCATTAAACTTGTAACGATGTTTCATATATCCGTAGACCAGTACATACACCCAGGCACTCCGACAGAAAAAACAACCTTGCGTCGGCGGTTGGATGTGCTTCTCGACACTTTTGATGATGCGGAACTGACTATCATAGCAGGGACGGCGCAAGGGATATGTAATGCAAAAGAGCAAACAGAGGAATAAGCCCCTCTGTTTTTCCTTTTTACCGCATCAAAGGCTATTTCCATTTTCTACATTTTCTGGTTATGGCGTGAACTGCCTGCATATTGAAATTGCGGCTCATACAAATGAAATGAAAAGGTTTCCCTGTCCACAAAGCCCACCGTTTTGTCGCTGTCGTACAATTCAAGCAGAAATGCCGCCATCTGTGTACTTGTATGATAAGTGCCAAATAATCTGTCATAATCATATTCACTGACGTCATTCGCAATTTTTCCAAATTCCGTTTTTGTTGCGGCAGGGGCTAATACCTTTGCCTGCATTTTTGCATGGGCAGCTTTTAACTCCCACGCCAAGCCCTCCGTAAAAGCACTGACATAAAACTTTGCAGCACAATAGGTTACTGCATTGGGAACAATCGTATAGCCGCCGCAGGAAGAAACATTGATAAGCTGTGTCCCCTCCGTATCTTTAAAGTCACGGACGAACAGGGAAGAAAAAACAGTGAGGGCTTCCACATTCAAGTGCAGCATCCGACTGATTTTCTCCAAATCCTGATTCCCTACGCTGCCATAATTTCCAAATCCCGCATTGTTCACCCATGTTCGCAGCGAATATGATTCTATGCTCTCGTATAACTGGAAAACATTTTGCGGAACAGTTAAATCCGTAGCTTTAACCACAATATCGAGCATCGGATGTAAAGCTAAAATTTCCTGTCTTAAAGTTTCCAGTCTGTCTTTTCGGCGAGCAACAAGGATTAGGCTGCTCCCTCGCTCTGCAAAGGCTTTTGCTGTTTCATACCCTATCCCCGAACTTGCCCCCGTGATTACCGTGTACTTTTCTGTGTTTTGAACCATTTACAAAACCTCCTCTTTACTGATATAATACGAGCATACAATGTAGAGTAAACTCTATGTCAAGAGATAAGAGGTGATTTTTTGGAATATTCCATAGGCGAATTTTCAAGGATGACAAATTTAGGGATACATACCCTGCGTTATTACGAGCATGAAAATCTGATTACGCCAAAACGCAATTCCAGTAACCGCCGCTGTTATTCGGATAAAGACCTCGCATGGATTGAATTTATCAAGCGTCTGAAAGACACGGGGATGCCGATTAAAGAAATACAGCGGTATGCCGAACTGCGAGCGAAAGGCGACCTTACCCTTAATGAAAGAATGGAGATGCTGACCTTGCATCGTGAATCTCTTAATGAACAGATAAAGGTATTGCAGGAACACATGTCAAAACTGGACGATAAAATTGATTTTTATCGCCAAGAAATAGAACAAAAAGGATAGCAGAACAAGCAATATACTTTATATCTTCCAATTATGTATTTAGATGCCACCCATAACGGATGGCATCTGTTTAATATTTTGGACATCCTTATGTAGAGAAAGCACTTATGTAAAGAGAATGGGTAAATCTTTCATAATACCGAGAGATTTACCCATTTTTATATATCAAAACTTTACATAACACATAGGCAGTTCATCTCCTGACGATA
>CAJTIU010000041.1 GCA_910576335.1 Lachnospiraceae bacterium | reverse complement strand
CAGCAATGAAGAACTATTAAAAAGGCTTTGCGGCCTAAAATAATCAGATAGAGTTATCAGAAATTTTTATTGCGCTGTTTTCTTGAAACAGTGGCTTCACTCATTGTTTTTCTGATAACTCTTTTTTTCTGATAAGGGCGTTTATCATGAATTCATGATAAACGCCCGAATGTATAAAAATGCTGCTGCCAGTAGCTTGTGTTGATATTTGCGTAGGAGATCGGGTCCCCGCAGTGGATCATCATCCCGTTGCCCACATAGATTCCCACATGGCTTGCGCCGCTGGTATTGTAGGTGCCCTGGAAGAATATCAGGTCGCCGGGCCTTGCATCCGCGCTTGATACAGGCGTGCACACGCCTAAAAGCCCGTCTGCGGTAAGCCGTCCGAAGTTCCAGCCCACGCCGCAATGGTTGACTACCCAGGAAACATAGCCGGAACAGTCAAAGGAAGTGGAAGGGCTTGCGCCTCCCCATACATACGGATAGCCTAAATACTTTTCGGCCTCCGCGAGCATGGCGGCAAATTTTTCATCTGCAAGGGCCTCCGGCGGGACGTCATAGTCAAAATAGTTCCCTCCGCCGCCTGCGCCTGCCTCCGGTAAATGCCGCTCGCTGGTATCGCCGGTATCGGCAAAATACAACGGGTTCATATACTGGCCGTCAACCAGCACCTCCAGGTGCAGGTGCGGCCCGGTGGAATTTCCGGTGCTGCCGACCTTCGCGATCACATCCCCGGCCTTTACCTCCTGTCCGGCAGATACAAAAATCTGTGAACAGTGGCCGTATTTGGTGGTAAGGGAGCGCCCCTCATAAGCCTCGCCCTCAATGGCAACGCACAGGCCGTATCCGCCGGCTTCACCGGCCAGCGTGACCGTGCCGTCATGCCCGGCTAAAATCTCCGTGCCCTGGGGCATCCCGATGTCAACGCCGGTATGGTAGTTCTTTCCCCCGCTGATCGGGTGTACCCGGTAGCCGTAGTAGCTGGTGACATAGGGCAGCCAGTTCGTGCCAAATACATTTTTCACATACTGCCGGTTGCCTTTGGTCTGCAACAGAATCTCGCAGATTTCCTTCTGGTCTGGGTTCATGCGTGAAACAACCAGGTTTTCAAGCGGCGTAGAAGTAAGCGTTACATTCAGGATGTGCCACTCATAAGGCACTTCTTCCTCTGTTTCCTCGCCGGTCTCCGGGTCAACGCTGGTTTCTGTCCGGTAGCGGGTTTCCGTTTCTTCTGAAAAAGACAGGGAATACTGCCCGTTAAACAGCTCCCGGAGGACACCCTCGATCTGCGCATAGGTAAAATTCTGATAGGCAGAAGTGAGGTACCCCATTAAGACATAGGGATCATGCTCAATGGGGCCGATATTATAGCGGTACTCGTCATAGCCGGGCCGGTCCGATTCCACACGGTTAATCTGCATCTGCAGGTCCGTTTCCCACTCGGTATAAGCAAGCTCCGCATTGTTGATGTCCGCATCGTCCGCCAGATAGGTAGAGGCTGCAAGGCTGCCCAGCCCTCCGGCCCCCAGGTTGGAAAAGGAAGAAATCAGGGACGCGATCAGGAAAAATACCAAAAGGAGCAGGAGCACGATCCCGCATATGACCGGGTGGCGCCTGACGGCATGGACCACGCCGGCAGCGATCTTTTCCGTGGTAACGGCGGTGTTCTTTGCACGCTTTCCCGCTTTTTTCGCTTCTCTGGCTGCTTTGGCATACTGGCGTTTTATCTTTTGTTTCTGCCACATCCGGGCAAGAAGGTTTTTCTTCAGTTCCGGGCTGTCATGCAGGGTCTGCCGGTAGGCAAGCCGGGCATTGGCCCTGGCTGATCTCTGCTGTAATTTTGCCACCCTGCGGTACGGCGCCGTCTTATGCCTGTGATATGCCATACGCAGCCCCGATTCGCTTACAAGCTCGGTGCGGTGGGCCGCTTTAATGCCGACATTTTCATTCTCTGCCTGGTAAATCTTTTTATGGGCGTAACCCACCGCCATATTTGCGCCGGCCTTTACCGGGCGCATCGGAACGGGACCCTTGACATGGGCCCGCTGGGATTTCACCTCCTTTTCAAATTTCAGGCGCTTTTTGGCTTTGCCCGTATCGGGATCAGAAGATGTTTCCATCCGCAGCTTACGGCGGGCAGGAAGGCGGTTTTCCGCCTGTTCCAGTTTTTCCGCTGTCCGTTCTGCCTTCCGTCGGGCTTTCGTGAGCTTCTTATCCGCTGTTTCCGGTGGGAGTTCGTCAGCGGTAAATTCCAGCTTGGAAGGCCGTTTTGGTTCTCCTTCGGCTGCCTCCGGCGGTTTCTCCTGAGGTTCCCCGGCTTTTGCCGCCTCCTGAAAGCGCTGTTGGTATTTATTACCATGCTGCCGTGTCCGGTTCCGGTGTCCTGCCTGGCCGGATTTTTCTTCCCCTTTCTGTGCCCCGGCTCCTTCCTGAAATAGTTTCCCATACCGGGAATCCGCACCTTTCGGACCGTGTTCTGCAAAAACTGTCTGTCTGGAATTCTCCTGTGGGGATTCTTCCTGCCTGAAATTCTGGTAAGCGGCATTGCGTCTCCCTGGGCTCTCCTGGCTGAAATCTGCTTGTCTGGGTTCTTCCTGCTTGAAATTCTGGTAAGCAGCATTGCGCCTCCCTGGGCTCCCCTGACTGAAATCCGCCTGTCTGGGTTCCTCCTGCCGGGAATCCCGGAAAACGGCATTGCCCTGTGCCTGGCTGCCCCGCCCGGAATCCTTTGGCCCGGTTTCCGGTGCGTATGGCTCTGATCCGGTTGGTTCCTGTCCGGGAAAAACCTGAATAGGAGAATCCTGTGCTGCCGTATCACTGTTTTCGCAACCGGCAAATATATCTGATCCATAAGTTTCCGTCTGCACCGGCGCCGCCTGCCTGCGGTTCCTTGAAGTGCCGGAAGAAGGGGCGTCCCTTGCCCGGCGCAGGTCATAATCCGGCTCTCCCTGCCGGGCCGCCATGCGGTCCTCCCCGTGGGAATCCCGCGCCGGCATCCGGGCATCTTTCTGTTTCCTCTGAAAATTCCTGTCACGCGCCATTGCCCTCACCTCCAATCGCTTTCAGGGTATTTTTGTTTCCTCATGCCTTCGTCCCCGCCACTTCATCAGGCCGTGTTGTAAGTACGCTGTACAGCAGGGTATCCTTCGGAAAATGATCGACAAAGGGGATAATCACATTCCCGAAGAACAGAAGCCCCTCGCCGGGGCCGGAATGGGTCACATAGGAAAGCTGGTGCGGGGAAATCCCCAGCTGCTTCGCCAGAATCTGCCGGTCCCCCTGGGCCTGGTTCAGCATGTAGATAAAATCCGAGTTCTCAAAGATATTCTCGATCTCACGGGAGGCCAGCAGGTCCTTCACGTTCTGCGTCAGGCCGCTCGGTATGCCGCCCCATTTCCTGAACCGTTTCCAGATTTCCACGCTGAAACTTCCGGTCTGGCCTTTCAGAAGGAGATGGAATTCGTCAACATAGAACCAGGTCGTCTTATGCTTGGAGCGGTTGGCCGTGACACGGTTCCACACGGCGTCCTGCATAATCAAAAGGCCGATCTCTTTCAGGGCCTTGCCCAGAGACTTTAACTGGAAGCAGAGTACCCGGTGGTTGTTCATATCAATGTTGGACCTGTGATTGAATACATTCAGGGAGCCGTTCACGTAGATTTCCAGCGCCGTGGCGATATTCTGCGCCTCCGGCTCGGACTGTTTCAAAAGCAGCCCGTACAGGTCTCCCAGGACCGGCATATTCTCCGGGCGCGGGTCCTGCAGGTAATCCCGGTACACCAGCCTTGTGCAGCGGTCAATGATGGTCCTTTCAATCGGGGAAAGCCCCTCCTTGCCGCCGATCACCAGGTCGCACAGGGACAGGATAAAATCGCTTTTCAGCGTGATGGGGTTTTCATCGTCCGAATAGTCCAGGTTAATGTCCATCGGGTTGATGTAGTTGGTGGAAGTCGGGGAAATATCAATGACCTGCCCCTGGGCGCCGAACTGCTGTACCAAAGGCCCGTACTCATTTTCCGGGTCTGCAATGATGATGTCATCCTCCGTTAAAAGGAACACGTTGACGATCTCACGCTTTGCAGAGAAGGACTTGCCGCTGCCGGGCGTGCCTAAGAACAGGCCGTTGGGGTTCTTTAAGTTCTTGCGGTTCGCCATGATCAGGTTGTTGCTTAAAGCGTTCAGGCCATAATAAAGCGCCTCGCCCTCCTGGAACAGCTCGCAGGTCGTGAACGGCACGAAAATGGCGGTGCTGCTGGTCGTAAGCCCCCGCTCAATCTCAATCTGGTTCAGCCCTAATGCAAGGGAGGACATAAGCCCCTGTTCCTGCTGGAAGTCCAGACGTTTCAGGGCACAGTTATATTTCTGCGCAATGCCGGAGGCAGACAGGATGTCATTAAGCAGCTTCTGGCGTTTCGGCGCGATGTTCTCCACCAGTACCGTGACTAAAAACATCCGCTCATTCCGGCTCTGCAAATCCTGCAAGAGATTTTTTGCTTCTTCGCCATAGGTGGCAAGGTCGGTAGGTATGATGTCCATGTCATACCCGGCACGGACCGCTTTCTTCTGTTCCTCTATGGTCATTTTCTGCAGGTCTGACATTTTGCGCTTGATGTTCTTGATCGCCTGGGCCTGGTCGATGGACTGGATATGCAGGTTCACCGTCACGGCGTCGTCCAGGTCAAGGAGCTCCGCCAGCAGCCGGTCCGTCAGCTCCGGCGCTAAAATCTGCAAAAAAGACACCGCCCCGGAATGGTCGGCTACCCGGAAAGTCTTTCCGTCATTTGAGAACGACAGGCCGGAGGGCGAAATAAAATCCTTTGTGGAAAGCCCGGTTTTCGGCAGGTCCGCCCAGACAAAATGAAACTTTTCCTGCCCGTCCGGGTGGAGCTGGCTGTGAAGAACCTCCAGGCGTTCCAGCCCATTAAGTGGCTTTGCATGCGCTCCCAGGGCTTTGAAATTCGCCAGCACATCGGCCTCGATCCGCTCCAGGCGCATCTTCGCGGTGCGAAGGTCGTCGGCCTCAATGCCGAAAGTGATATATTTCCGCTTGGTAAGGCCGTTGTTGCCTTTTTGGAGCTGGCCCTTTAACATATCCCCATACTCCCTGCGGATTCCGTCATATTCGTCGCCGCGGATGGGGATGTCGATACTGCGGGCGAAATCCTGCATATTTGCACGCTGGTTGATGAAGGTAAGCTGCACATGGATCGAAGCGTCAAAATAATTGAGGAAATCACAGTAGCCCTCAAAAATCTGCGCCTTGTCATCCGCCTGTGCGAGCTGGTAGTTAATGTCAAAAAACTGCACCGTCTTGGTGTAGAGCTTATCCGTCAGCCGGCAGATCCCATCCCGGTACATTTCCTTATAGGGAATGCTCTGCTGGACCGTCTGCGGGGCGTCCGATTTAAGCCCACTGAAAAAGCCGCCTTTCCTGGACGGCTTTATGCGGGAAGCATTACGCCCGCCTGTTTTTGCGTCTGCCCTGGCCTTTTTTGCCTGCCTGATGTTTCTTTGCAGGCGCTTTTCCTGGGCCTCCTGCTGTCTGGTTTTTGGCAATCCTCATAACCTCCTTCTCTGACATGGATTTATACAAATTTTCCGTCCGGTATGGCCGTTTCTTCGGCCAGAGCTTATAGCGGAGCCTGTTTTTCAGAAGTTTCTCCGCCGACTGCCCATCCCGCTCATACATGGCGAAAAAGAAAAAGGGCATCATAAGCCCGATCATCATTAGCACCGCCGCCGAGTTACCGACAGCGCCGCGGGTAAGGAAGTATACCGGCAGCCCGACCAATGCGGCCAGGCTGAAACAGATAAGCTGGCGCTTCGTCAGGTTGAACGCCAGCTTGGTCTTGACTTTCGTTAAGTCTTTGGGTACGGGTACATAAGGCATGTAAATTCACCTCCATTCATGCTGTATCTCACTGGTTTTGTTCCTGCATCGTGACCGTGGATTCCACCTCATTGCCCCACACATCCCAGCCGGGGGTCTGCTGCCTTGCAAAAAGCTCTATCCTGGGCTGGTCGCCCATGAGCTTCACAATCTTATCCCGTACCTCGTCCGGCTTCTTGCTGTGCTGCTCAATATGGGAGATTACAAACTGGTGGATTCCCGCGCACTGGCGTTTCGGGCGCCCGCGTGTCGCCAGAAGGCATACCTCCGCATTAGAGCGGGTCCAGAACCCCATCCCGTAAAACCAGGAATCTGCTTTCCGGTTCTGTTTGAGCCAGAGGAAGGCCAGCGTCTTATATTTGAACCCCCATGCTTCGATCACCCGGAACGCCTCATTAAGCTGTGGGAAGGTGGCCCATAGGAAAAGCGCACTGTCTTTGGCCGCAAGGTCTGCAACCGGCAGCGCGCATATTTCTTCCATGCTCATGGTGGGGTAGTGCTTTTCGGCCACCCCATTTCCGCGTTTCATATCATAGCGCCAGGGCGGGTCCGCGTACACGATGCCATATTTTCCGGCCTCCGCCATTACCGGGCCTGCTCATTCTTGGCCGGGGCGGATTTTGCCGGGGGCGTCTTGACCTTGCCGGCATTTTCTTTCAGGGCGCCGGCCAGGGAAGGCTTCTCCGCCGCTCCCTTTGTCGCTTCAAGGGTGGCCTGCAGGTTTTCAATCGCCTGGCCGTACCCTCCGATCAGGGCGTCATTAAGCTGCCTGCGGAAATCCGCCGTCACCGGCCAGCAGACATCCCTCCATTTTCCCTGCTTATCCTGGGTGGAGGGCATATTGACGTACAGGCCGTTCTCGCCGGAGCAGATACGGAAGCCGTCGATCTTGAAACAGTCCCCAATCGTCACATTGGCGAAAGCCAGAAGGTTCCCCATCGGGGCAATCGGGCGTACCGTTACATCCAGCTTCAAGCCCTCGCCCGCCTGGGCCTCCGGCTGCATGGTTTCATGGTTGGTCTTACTCATATAGAAAAATCCTCCTTCTTGTTAAAATAGGTCGGTTACACACTAATGCGAGTTAAAAATACTTTTGGATAGCGAGCCTGTCTTAAACAGGGCAAAGGCCAGCAGGACCGTATAGCCTGCCGTGCCCCAGATCGCGCCGTGGATGTCGCCGGAAGAAGGGATTGACTGGACCAGCACCGCATAGATCGCGACGCAGACCATAATCAAAAACCCCTGGAAACCTAAAGCAAACAGGGAACGCAGGTAATTCGTCCCCATCTGCCCCCATTCACGGTTTGCCATTGTGGAAAACGGTATGGGTGCCAGGCTGACCGTGAGATATATTTCAATCATGCGGCCATACACAATGACAAAGATCACGATGGACAACACCCACATGCACAGGTTGATAATGTTGGTCTCCAGCCACAGGCCGATCAGTTCCCACATCCCCATTGCTTCAAGCTGCGTTTCCAGGTCGGCCAGCGCGGCGGTAACATCCATGCTCCCGTTTATCACGCCGGCGCTCTGACTCACCACATGCTGAGCGACGTCAAACACCGCCATGACGATGGTAAAGCAGTTGGTAAGCAGGTATGTGGCAACAAAGGTTTTGAAAATCCACTTGAAGATGTTGAACGTATCAAAATCGTGCATGTTGTTCTTTTCCAGGATCATCTGGATCAGTTCATAGACAAGAACAAAAGTCAGGATGATTCCCGCAATGGGAATGACGACGGTTTCAGAAAGATTCTGGATCATGCTGAACACGCCGCCATTCCACCCCTGCGGTGTCTGGCCTACCTGTGAGGCCACATCCGAGACCTGGCTGTTGACGGACTCAAAGATACTGGTGTATTGTCCTGTGATCGCTTCAATCAAGCCCTCTTTAATCCAGTCTGTTATCCATTCAAACAGACTGCCCATCGGCTATTAACCGAACAGGCCGGAGAGCAGCGGGATCAGCGTGGCACCCACCAGCGCAATACCTCCGCCAGCCATAAGCTGTTTCATCCGTTTTTGTTCACACCGGGTCGCTGCCCCGGTGCGGCCCCACTTCATAAAGAAGCGGACACCCCATGCTTTCACATGGGCGCAGACTATATCTTCACCCGCATGGAGCGGGGCAGGCTGCTTCGGGCCGCTCGGCCCTACTCCTGCAAAGGATAGTCGTTGAACCTTCCCCTGTTCGGGGCTTGGCTGCTGATCGCCCATTGTCCCGGCGTTTAGGTTCGCACCCTGCGCCATCCGTGCGTTTTTTTCTGCTTTCGCCACCGTCACATCCGGGCATGTTTCATCCCCATGTTTTGGTACGCACGGCTTTAGGGGTTTCCAGCAATTCAGCCTGTTGCCGTATGGACTTCCACCATACGCTGCACGGCAATTACTTGTCCGTGGAGGGCGTAGCTTACCCCTGCGACTTGGCTCCGGGATTGTCATTGCCGTAACCTTCCAGAAGGTTGATGACGCCCCATGCACCAAGGCCGGCGCCCAGAGCAATCACCAGAATTTTCAAAGTATCAATCGCACTTGCAAAAAAAGCCATAAAGAAAGTCCTCCTTTAATTTGAATAATCTTGATTTTGTGGTATGGCAGTATCTGGCCGGAAACGAAAAAACGCCCCTGTGCTTTAAGAAAATCTGCATAAAGCACAGGGGCGGCATAGTCCAGGATCATCCTGGAAAGGTATACAGTTGTCAGGGAGGGGCGCGAATCCTCAATAGAACCTCCTTCCGGTGAAAAGAAAAAGCCCGCCAAAGCCAGAGACTTTAACAGGCAGCTACATCATCATACAGCCGGCGCCTCCAAATCCTCCGCCGTGACCTCATAATTGCGGTACAGCTCCCCAGGGCTGACGGGCAGCCTGGTTGAGAGGAATCTTTCAATGTCAAACGCATTTTTAGGGGCATAATCCGACAGGTATTTATAGTTCGGGTGTTTCGTAATATCGTACTTGCGGGAGAGGAAGGGCCGGACGCCCCTGATCTGCAGGAGGCATTTCCCGCCGTCCATCACGGCCAGCTCGTCCACCGACATCAAATCCTTTCCCAATTTCTGAAAATTCTGTCCGTGGGATTCCTGGCTGCCTTTGGTGACGCTGGTGTTATACATATCGATGGTCTCTTTTCCCAGCAGGGAATTCCAGCTTTTCAGCGTGGTTTCCTCCTTGCCTCCCAGGAAAAGGGAAGCGTCACAATTCCCGATGATGGTGTCCATGTTGTCCTTATAAAGCGCCTTTAACTGGCTCTGCGCCTGCAGGACCAGACAGGCCGAAATCTCCCTGGAACGGATCGTCGCCATCAGCTTTTCCAGGTTCGGAATCTGCCCGATATTGGCGGCCTCGTCGATCAGGCACCGCACATGTACCGGCAGCCTCCCACCATATTTGTCATCGGCACGCTCGCACAGCAGATTGAACAGCTGCGTATAGGCCATGCTGACAAGGAAATTGAACGTCGCATCCGTATCGCTGATGATAAAGAACAGCGCCGTTTTCCTGTCCCCGACCAGGTCAAGCTCCAGCTCGTCATACATGGTGATCTCCCGGACCTCCTTAATATCGAATGGCGCCAGTCTGGCGCCGCAGCTAATAAGTATGCTTTTCGCTGTCTTGCCCGCCGCTAATTTATATTTCTTATACTGTCGGAGGGCGAAGTGGTCCGGGTCTTTCTGCTCCAGCGCGTCAAACAGCAAATCCACCGCATTTTTGAAAGTCTCGTCATCCTCCCGGACCTCCATAGCGTTTATCATTTCTACCAGGGTGGAAAAATTCTGCTCGTTTGTCGGGGCCTCATAATAGATATAGCCGATCAGCGCCGTATACAGCAGGGTCTCGGCCTTGACCCAAAAATCGTCGCCGGATTTTCCTTCCCCTTTGGTGTTTGCAATCAGCACCGTTACCAGTTTCAGAATGTCCTTCTCATTGTGGATGTAGGCAAAAGGGTTATAGTGCATACTTTTTGAAAAATTGATCGTATTGAAAACCTTGATCTTATAAGGCTCATACACGGTTTTTCCATTCTTTCCCCTGACCGGTTTCCCGTCCTTGTCCAGTTTCGGCGTGCCGCGGCTTAGCAGCTTTCCTACTTCAATCAGGACCGTACCTTTCGGATCGGTGATGACATACGAGCTATGGAGCTGCATGAGGTTGGGTTTTATAAAAAATCTCGTCTTGCCGGAGCCGGAACCGCCGACTACCAGCACATTTTTATTGCGGGCATGGGCCGGGTTCTTCGGCCTGCCGGACATCATAAGTCCCTCGGTCTGCGTCAGGATAATGTTGTTTTCCGGTTTCGGGTCCATGAAAGGGGCAATGTCTGTTTTGTTCCCCCAACGGGCAGAGCCGTACTCCACATCTTTGCGGTACTTTTTTGCATTTTTTCCTTTCACATATACCGCCAGCCGCACGATAGCCGCCCCGCATAATCCCGCCAGCCAGTCCAGTGCCGCACCCGGCCACATGCTTTGAAATGCCAGCGAGAAACCTTCGGACAATCCTAACAATTTCTGTGAGGCGTCCGTTCCGGGGGCAAGGCGCACCGCCTCGCCCAGCTTCGCAAATACCAGAAGGAACAAAAGATAGGGCAGGTGGAGGATCACCTGCTTTTTTAAGGCATCCGTGTCTATCTTCATCGTTCCGGCCCTCCGTGTTCCTTGTTCTTTACCCGGTCACGGCCAAGAGCCTGCGCCAGCTCCTTGAATTTATGGAGCTGGGAGAGCAGCGACGGCCTGGCGCTCCGGGCAAGGTCTTTCTGGGTATATTCCTTAAAAGCTGCCGTCAGCGCGTCCGCCTGGTTCGCTTTGAAATAGACCGTCCATTTAGGCGGGTCAGTCCCCAGCTCTTTTTCAATATGGTAGCGGACCTGGTGTTTCCTGGCGTACCGCTCAAAGGAGCGGATTCTGCCGGACACTTCAATAGTGTTGGCTCCTGGGTCCTTACAGGTCAGCCGTTTCATGCTGTTCCTGCCGACTTTCGGGGTCGTGCGTTCCTGCTCCATCTTCTGGAGCACGGCGGCAATGGCAGAGCGCAGCACCCGCCCGGACAGCTTCGCCGCCTGGATGGAGACCGATACGGTCCGCTGTTCCAAATCTTCCTGCATAAGCATCCTCCTTCCTGATAAAATCTGTAATTATAAATTGGGAAACAACTGCCTTACCGGGCGTCCCCGATCACCTGCTGGCGGGGTGCGTGCTCAAAGGCTTTTGCCGCCTGGTCTGCCTGGATTTTCGCATGTTTCAGAAGCGTCTTAATGATGGTGGCCGGGTGGTCCTGTTCCTCTAAATGCGCCACCATACCCCTGCAGCCCTCCGGGAGATATGCAGCCATATCCTTACAGGCATCCTCCAGGCCGCCCATGAAGCCCCAGCAGCTATCCGACAGCTCGCCGTTTTTGTAAAGCTCAAAGCCGTAGCACTCGCCCCGCAGGTAGGAATCATAAGCGGCCACTTCGCTGCGCATCAGGTCCTCCGCCTTTTTCCGGACGGCGCCGGTCATTTTTTCGCCGCCAAATTCCTTCAGCGCATCCTCTTTGGCAACATAAATCCATCCGACCTGCCCGCTGTCCCAGGGGTCATTGAAACTTGTGGTCTGCATGGCAAGGCCGCTGTGGTCCATCAGATAGAGGGGCAGCGTAATGTATTTTTCGGAGATCACCTTCAGCATGGCGTCATCAACCGCCCGTTCCTCCGTCTTTGGCCCGTGCCGGAACCGGCTGCTCACAATGTTTACCATGTGTTCATAGCGTTTCAGCCCCGCTTCATCATGCCCCACGGTGTCTAAATACATCTCCCGCAGGAAATCGTCTTTATCCATGTAATTGTGGCTGTCACCCAGCGCATAGCGGGAATGGAAGCAGGCCATTGTCCCAAAATGTTCGTCTACCTCACGGGGAGAGATTAAAATGTCGTCCGGCTGCACCATCAGCGCATACGGGCCTTCTACTGCCATCAGCATAAGCCATCAACTCCTTTCCGGTTCCCTGGGCTTTTTATCCGGCGCTTTCGGCCCTGCCTGCGCCACCTGTTTCCTCGCACTGTCAAGCTGTTCCCGCACGGAAACATCCCGCTTTGTCTCTGGTGTTCCTGCGCCGAAAAAATCCGGCAGCTCCTTAAAGCCGATACTGTCCACGTACCAGGCGGCATCCGCGCCATTCCCATGCAGGACTACCACATCAGAAACGGAACGGGAATGGCCCTTGAAATCTTCCGGGTGGTCGATATTGAACCGCCGGTAAATATCCTCCAGCGTTTCGCCCGGTTCCCGCTGCATGGCATAGACCATCCGGTAATTGTCCCGGTCCACGGAGAGCCCACTGCTTTCCAGCCAGTCCAGGGACATAAAACGCAGGTTGTCTGTATTGTCCGATAAGTCAAGCTGGTAAATGGAATAAGCGCTGATCCCATACTCTTTTTCATAGGAAGAAATACGCTCCAGAAGCGGCGCCGTTTCTCCCTCCATGTGTTCCTCATGTTCAAATGCCGCCAGCCTCATGCGGATTTTCCCGGTATCTCCTGAAAGCAGCTCGTCCGCCATGCACTCTTTTTCCGCATGGGAATCCGGGTACAGGCCTGCATAGGCCCCGCTGTTCTGCCTGAAAAATTCATCCAGGTCGAAAGCCAGGTCCGTGGATTCGTCAAGCCTTATATCATCCCCGCCCGGTTCCTCCATGGCAGGGACCGGCTGCTGCTTTTCCTCCGGCGGGAGGGGCTGCTTCACCGCAACGATCTCACCCGCCAGCCGGACAAATTTCTCCGGGTATTTGAACTGTTCCTTATACTGCTCCATGAAATAATCGGGAAGGTCGGCAAAACTTTCCTCGCCGAGACCGGCTATGAAAAAGGTGCCTGCCATGATCTCAATCATCTCGCCGTCCTGGTTGTAGATCGCCCGGTTCAGGGGCAGCCCGTTTATTTTCCCTTCATCATTGCAGACAATCGCGACAGGCTCCGCATAAGGGTAGTAGCCCTCTATGCCTCCCCCGACTGCCTCCTGCATGGATTCAAGGCTCCCGTCCAGCTCGGCCTCATAAGGCGCTTTCCCCGGCTCTATCATCAACACTTTCAAATCTGCATATCCTCCTTCTTTTTAATTGGCGCCTTCGGCTCTGCCGCAGCCTTTTCCCGTTCCTTCGCCGCAGACAGCTTTCCAAGCACAGAAGGTTTTTCCGGCTTTTCAGGCATAGAAATGCCGCCCTCCGAAACATCGGCAGCGGTATGGTCTGTTTTTACCGGCTCCTGGCCCTCCACTGTATATCCGGGGAGAAGCACGCCATTGACCGTAAAACAGTTTTCATGCTCTTTCGGAATAGGCGGTGAAATCTCCGCGAACAGATGGGAATAGGCTTTCTTTCTCCCGTCCAGGTACCTCTCGGCGGCGGCCTTGTCCGTATAGCGTTTCCTGTCCTGCCCTGCAAGGTGGATGTTGTAGCCTTTCCTGGGTGAATTGATATACAGGTCCCATGTCACATACCAGGCAGTCGGAACATCCTGTTTTGCCTCCCTGTTATATGTTGTCTGTTCTCTGATCTGGCAGAACATCTTATAAACCCGGTTGCTGATCTCCATCCAGTCCTTGTTGTTGGAAAAGGGCTGCCAACAGTTCCCGGTATGCTTTACCTCCGGGGTGCGTAAGTATGCCAGCGCCCGGTCAAGCCGCTGCGTGGCCGCCGCCTGCTGTTCCCATTGCTTCGCTGCCGCCACCACGATGTCATAGGCTTTCTTTTCTCCCTCAATGCTGTCCTGGCGCATGGCCTGTACCGTTTCTGCCCCCTGTGCAATCAACGCTGAAATATCTGTGTTCTCGCATGATACCGTGTGTTCCACCTGCAGCTTGTAGCCTTCCGACAGGTCCCCGGAGCGGTGCACCCGGTAATCTTTGTTTTCCTCCAATCCTTCCACCTCCTTAAATCTCCGGCGCATGGCTCTTTTTCGGTGCCGCCTGTGCCGGGGTAGTTTTTTCTGCCGGTTTCACCGCTGCAAGCTGCGCCATGACCGAAGGCCGGTCCGATGTAAATATGGAAATCTGTTCATTCTCCGCCAGCGGCTGCGCCGGAAGGGGCAGCGTTTCGTCCGAATGGGTCAGTATCTGCTCCCGTTTCAGGTCTGCCACGATCTCGTCAAATACCGCATTGATGGCTTTCCGTTCCGCACCCTCCGGGAAGGCTTTCAGGACTGCCATTTCCCCGCTTTTATCTGTCGCGAAAGTAACGGCACAATCCGCATGTCCCGCCAGATAATCAGAGCTGTAAGGCAGCTTATCCTTGATGTAACAGGCAAAGGCCCTGGCGGTCATCTCCGTGTTGCTGTCCCAATAGCCGCCGTCCTTTTCGCACTCCTTACCCATGCGCACGGAATTCCGGTAAAAATCGGTTTCCACCCGCCCGATTTGCGGCGCCTCCTGTGCCTGCATCCCGGACAGCATGTGCTCGAATATTTCCAGCCGTTCCCGTTCGCTTTTGGGGATCACCCGCCCGGTAACAGACTTCTTGAAAGCGCTGATCTGTTCCACGGAACCGGCCTCGCCGGACAGAAACGCCTCCCTAAGAACCGCGTAGGTCTCCATCTGTTCCTCATTGCCATGCCGTTTCAGGGAACCAAGCACCGCCGAATCCATCCAGCCTGCCGCATTTTTCCGGGTGCGTTCTGTCTGCGCTTCGGTGCGGGCCGCAGCCTGCTCCGGCGTCTCCGGCTTATATTTCATGGTATCAATCAGCTTCTGGAACGGCGCATAGAGGCGGGGCTGTTCTGAGAGCATCCCATTCGCGCCCATCTTCGTACCCAGGTAATCGTCAAGCCCGTGCCACCATTCATGGGCCAGGGAGCCGGCTCCGTGCATCTTCGTAAGGTTGATGACCTTCCGCAGCGGTTCATAGTGGGCTGCCGCGTTCCCACTGCCCCTGGCGCCGAAAGCGATGGCAAGCGTTCCCTGGTAGGCAATGTCCCTGTCGCTGACCTGCAGGGCTGACGCCAAATCTTTGAGCGCTTCAAATCCCATGTTGAGGGAAGCCTGCCGGTCATTCTGGTTCATCCAGTTCCCAAATTCACCGCCGCGGAACCCGAAGGTATCAAGGTAGTGCTGCCCGGTGATCTCCATGCCGTTTCTGTAATCCGGCCCGGTGCGCCGCACATGGGAGAGCTGGGGAGGCACAAACCGCGTCTTTCCGCTTTTGCTGCGCCCTTTTGCCAACGCCTGCACCCATTTCAGGGCGGCCTCCCGCGATTCAAAGTTTGTCTGCAAGATGGAATAGCCCTTCGTCACATAATAGGTGTCAGGTTTCCAGTCATTATTTTTGGAATAAGTATTCTTCCCGTCGTTGAAATGGATCGCATAGCCCTTCGGCACCTTCTGGTCTTTGGAAACGCCAAACTGTTCCTTCTGCGCTTTCTGTGTGAAGTTCCGCTCAAAATGCGCGGCAGAGTGAACCATCAGGGCATTGGACAGCTTGTTTGTAATGGCCGGGTTCTCCCGGCCCTTCTCCGTCGCCTGGTAATGGATGCCGCCGCCCCAGCCCTGCACCTGTTCCAGATACCCGTTTTTCACAAAGAAACGGTCATAGGCTTTCATGGCATCCTCCACGGTGCGGACCTCCGAGACCACTCCCTGCAGCTCCCGTACCGTCCGGATATATTCTTTCTGCCTTGCAAGCCGTTTCTCCGGCGTGTCGTCCCTGCGGTAATACTGCGGGGAGGCATTTAACCCGTCCCGCGCTTTTTTGATGAAATAGACCACGCCAAGGGGAACCCCGTCCTCCAGCATGGCCCCATAGTCCGGTTTCTTCCAGATATTATCCTTTTTTACGAATTTCTCGGCCTCGCGCTCATTCATGGCGTCCAGGTCATTCACATAGAGCCCCCGGTCCTTCCATAAATCTTTTTTTGCGCCGCCGATCTTTTCCCCAAAATCTTCATGCTGTATGTTATCAGCCAATCCGTATCACCTCCAGTCATAAAAAATCACCGCTCCGGGGAAGGGCGGCGTTCCTGTAATTTATCATGCTGCGGGCGTATTCCCATGAGCCGGTCCGTCTCCCTGCGGACCAGCTGGTCAAGTGCGCCCAGGTCCTCCGGTGCAACAGCAAACTCCCGGTAAAACTGATACCAGAGCCCCGTGACCGCCGAAACGGGTGCGACTATTTCCGGTCCTCCGGGAAAGAGGCGGTAGACCGGATCGCCGTCAAGGAGCATCTGCTTTGCTGTCCCCAGCGGTATGCGGTACATATCCATATCCGGGTTCTGCGCCGCTTCCATATACCCCGTATTCAGGCGTTCCTCCAAATCCTGGGGCATATAGGAAAATGCCTGCTCCTTCCATTGGCTGAAACGGTTAGAATAGCGGTACTGCCATTCCGTCACCTGCTCCGGCGCATAGAGGTAGCGCCAGGTTTTCAGGGCGTCCTTTTCGCACAGCTCCATTGCCTCCCATTTTTCAATATCTGCCTCCGCCTTCGTGCCGTCCCGGTATTCCATGCTGACGCCGTAAGGGTAGAGGGTATTCCTTTCTATATCCTGCCGCAGCGTGTCAAGGCCCATCATCAGGACATCCCCGTACAGCCGTCCGTCCTCTTTGCGCTCTGTGTGGAACAGGAAGGCCCTTGCGCCGGGATATTCTGTCATGGCAGCCGTCCGGTAAAGCTCCGCCGAAGGGCAGTAGGCAAGCAGCGCGTCCGAAAGCCACATGTGATTCTTCCCCATGACGGCAATGGAATCCGCCCCGGTATTCGTGGCAAGCGCGCGCAGATTATATTCGCTGTCCCGCAGGAAATCCCCGGCCAGGATATGGAGCTCATAGGCAAATACGCCTAAATCCGTATCGCGGACTAAGTGAATCTGCGGAAGTGGTTCCTGTTTCAAGTTCATTTCCTCCCTTCGTTCTGTTTTTATCACCGGCTGCCCCTGTCATGGGACGCCTCCGGCTGGTGCTTTGCCGGCGCTGCCTTCGCCGCCTGCTCCCGCATGGCCTCCAGGACGGAGGGCCGGCGCTGTGCCCGCTGTTCCAGCCTTGCAAGGGCATTCAGGGAAAGCCCCACATTCTCGCCGATGGCAGACGCAAAAGCGCGCTCTATCCTGAAAGCCCCCTTGAAGGCATCTGCGACCCTGCCGTTTTCCTTCGCCTCCGCCTGTGCGGGTTTCCCCTGGATGGAGCGCCCCATGTTCTTCAGGTGCCGGCCTGCCTCATGGAATTCCGTGCTGAACGCATTGATCCTGGAGACCGCACGGTCACTGGACTGCACGGTCCTTTCCGCCGCTGCCTGCACCGCCTCCAGCGCTGGCCCAAGGCGCAGGAACCGGGAGACGCCGTTCAGGGCCACGGCGCCGCGGTCGGCGAAATCCTTAAGGATATTCTTGCATCCTTCCACGACCTGCCCTTTCAGCTCCAGGATGCGCTGGCGCATGGCGTCCACATTCCCCTCCAGAGCCTTACTGTTCTTCTGCAGCAAGGCTTTCAGGGAGCGGTCCTGCACCTCCTGTATCTTCTGGCGCATCTCCCCCAGTTCCTCCAGTGCAGCATCAAGCCTCCGCTCCATGGACGCCACCTGGCCGGCCAGTTCTTCAAGCTCCCTGCCGCCCGCGGGGTCATTCCCCATCAGCAGGACGATCAGCGCCTTCACCTGCTCATTTTCGTCTGCAAGCACGTCCTGGGCTGCCTGCAGCGCAACTGGTTCCGCTGCCAGAAGTTCCATATCTGCCATCTATGAATCCCTCCTGTCTGCGGAGGGCTCCCCGGCAATCTTGCCGACAATCTCCGGACCGGTCTCGTAAATCTGCATGAGCCGCCTGGCCGTTCCGCTTGGCTGAGCGGCGCCGCTGGTCCAGAGCCGGACCGTGGAAGGGGCGACATTCATCAGAAGCGCAAAGCCTTTCTCGTTCATATCCAGCTTTTTCATCAGGGCCTTAACCATATCGGGGCCGTAGTCCGGGCACCGGGCAGCTTCGGCAATCATCTGTAAAGCCGTGTTCTCTGTGTTCGTCATTTCTGAAATCCTCCTGTCAAATTGAAATAGCCGCCTGTTTTTGGCGGCATTGCCGTTGTTGGTCTTTCATCTGCCCTATAACGTGGAGCAGCATTTCGTTGTAGTCCTTTCCTATACGGGGTGGGTTGACGCCCACACGGATATGCCGGAACCGCTGATCTTCATGGAGCATTGCCTTGATCCTCCTGGCATTTTTAAGGCCGCCGAGGTCATTGTCCATGTAGAGGCTGACGCGCCGGATTTCCGGGTGTCGTTTCAGAAATGCGGTCAGCGCCACATGGGAAGTGCCGCCCAAAGACAGACGGTAGCCGTCCCATTTCCAGCCTTTTAATTCCTGCAGCGTGGCATGGGAGAGGGCGTCAATGGGCGCCTCAAATACCGCCACATGCCGGCTGTCCGGATTCCTGGGTGGATAGCAGAAGCTGTATTCCTTGTCGCTGCCGTAGACATCTTTCCTAAGGCTGCCGGCAATGCTCCGCATACAGGCAAACTTTGCTTTGCCGGCTTCATCCTTTCCCACAAACACACAGACCGGCTCGCCATGATGCCGCGCCTCATAGAACAGCCCGTCCCGGAAACACCGGCTGATCACATCCGGGCTGATCCCGCGCCGTTGCAGATAAGAAACGGCAGAAGTGGCGCACCGTCTGGCCCAGGGGAGGGAAAATGCTTTCTTCTCCGGTTCCTTATGCACACGCCCTGCCGCTGCCGTGCTCCGATAGGCCGGCGTCTGCTGGATTTCCCCGCCGACCAGCGTATGGACCGCATCCACCAGCCCGTAGCCCCGTATCTGGATCAGGTAATCCAGGGCGTTGATACTCCGGCCCCGGCTGTTCCAGTACCAGTACCTTTTCCCGGTCACATAGACCAGGCTGTCATGCTCCTTGTGGCGGTAATTCGGGCCGTCCCGTTTCAGCACCCCAGGCTCATGGAACTGCAGGTAGGCAAACAGGTCCGCCTCACGCGCCGCCCGAATCTGCTCCTTTGTTACGCCGGGCATGACACCGGCACAGGGATTCTTTTCATCGTGCCCCGCCTCCTTTCTGTGATGAAAAAAGACGCCCGAAGGCGCCTAACAGCCGTACAGGTCGTGATTGACCTCGGCACGGTAATAACTGTCCATTGTTGCCGGGGCATTATACAGCGCTGCCATCAGGTATGCCTTGATATTTCCGACTTTTGTAGTGTTCTTGTCAATACAGTCAAAGACATACTCCAGGTGGCCGGAATTGATCTTCAGGAAACGGCCCTTTACCACCTCCCTGGGAAAATCATCCCCGGCAATACGGATATATGGACGCTTGGACAAAACAACTTCAAGCATAAGCTCCATAGTCTCGTCTAAGCGTTCTTTCCCATAACGGGAAACCATACAGTCATACTCAATATTTTCTTTAATGATCTCGCGGTAGGCGTCTGTCAGCTCTATCCGATCCATCCTATCCGGGCGGCCTGCCGCCTCCGGCTCTGCCGGATAGATTGATTGATGGGTCCTTGATATATCCGTTTTTGATTTTTTAGTCCTTAGTGGATTAGTACTTAATTGTGTGGGATTTTCCTGTCCAGGTTCGGCCTGTTCAGGTTTTGCCTGTCCTGGATTTACCTGTCTTGGATTTTCCCGTTTAGGTGAATACTCCCGTTTTTCAGCATTTACAGGCTTTTCATGGATCGTATACTCAATGTCTCCGAGCTGTCCGTTCCCATAGCGGAGGCGCTGCCTAGTGAGATACCCGTGCCGCTCCAGCTCTTTCAGGGCGGTAGTGATCGAATCCACGCCATCCTTACAGATATGGGCGAGCCCCTTTGTGGTATAATCCCAATCTTCCGGCAGTGACAGCATGAGCGAGAGGAGCCCCTTTGCCTTTAAGGACAGTTCCGTATTGCGCAGGTGGTGGTTGCACATGATCGTGAAGTCCTTTGTTTTTTCTACCCGGAATACAGCCATAACAAAAACCTCCTTCCTTTCCCTCCGGGCTACAAGGCGCGGTCCCTGCGGTCATAGTGGAGATGCCCGTCTGAGACCTTCGCATGGTTTTTCAGTTTGACTTCGCCCCGTTCCTGGCTGTCTAAAAATTTCTGGTAGCCGGCATCCGTAAGGAACAGGCGCATCTTATCGCCCTTATCGCCGACAGAAGAATTATAAGACAGCACATTGAAGATGATCATGTGCCGTACCTCTGGGGCAAAGCGTTCCAGGGCCATGATGTCATGCCCTTTCAATTTTTCCGCACCGGATCGCTGCCTGGCCTCCGCAATCTTTTCCCCAATCGTCCGGGGCGGGTAGGGCAGGAGGTAATTCTTCTGAATATCCCACACGATGTCCATGCACTCGTCATCCGTCAGGACGCGCAGCTTTGCCATTAGACTTTCCGCTGCCTTCCGCTGTTCAGGGTCCTTTGTGTACCGGGCAGCCATGTGGAGCTCGTTCAGGACTTTGTATTGATAGTCGCCCTCAACCTGAAACAGCATCCGTTTTTCCATTTCGTTTAATTCCATGTGAATCTCCTTTCTCTTGAAAATGGGTATAAAAAAAGGGCGCCCACCTATAAAAGTGAAACGCCCACGGCAACCAGCGGTCAGGCAATACACCGGACCGCTGGCACTATTAAATTTTGTCGTTAATGAAACAGCCTCCTTTTTTCGATATTTTTCTCGCCATGTTTCAACTTGGAAAAGGAATTGAATAAATGACGGCAAACGCTCAAACCCCTTGAAAATAAAGGCTTTTTCCGTTTGTCGTTATTATACCGTAACGGCATAGCTGTGCAAGTTTGCTGTATGCGAACGGCGTTGACTTGAAGGCCATTCAGGAATGGCTAGGGCATAGTACGATTACTACAACTGCCAATACTTACACCCATTTTGATTTCAGTAAAAAAGTACAATCTGCTGAAGCAATTATGGGGAATTATCCCGCACAGATCGAGCAAAAGCGAGAGGGATGATTTGGAGGGATGCTCCTTCATCAAAAATAAAAAAAGACTTATCAATCCGCAAAATAAGCCTTTTTACAAGTGCCGCAGACCGGAATCGAACCGGTACGGGTATCACTACCCACGGGATTTTAAGTCCCGGGCGTCTGCCAGTTCCGCCACTGCGGCATCTATTATGATGTCTGTACATCATAAATGGGACCTATAGGGCTCGAACCTATGACCCTCTGCTTGTAAGGCAGATGCTCTCCCAGCTGAGCTAAGATCCCAATTTATTAAGTTTTAACATCTCCAGTACAATTACAACATAGTTATATTGTACAATCAATGCTAACGACCCAGAAGAGACTCGAACTCTCGACCTCCGCCGTGACAGGGCGGCGCTCTAACCAACTGAGCCACTGGGCCTTGTTATGAAAAAACGGCATCTCTCATCAGATGCTCTAATATAAATCTCACTACAGCCAACAATATACTTCTCAGGCTTGTCAAGTGAGAATAATGGACCTTCGGGGACTCGAACCCAGGACCGATCGGTTATGAGCCGATTGCTCTAACCAACTGAGCTAAAGGTCCAAAAAAATTACAGTCCCTTTCTAGGACTAAGCCGATGATCGGACTCGAACCGATAACCTGCTGATTACAAATCAGCTGCTCTGCCAATTGAGCCACATCGGCATCTATAATGAGAATACACATATATAAATACACACATATATATATTCATGAATGACTCCGACGGGAATCGAACCCGTGTTACCGCCGTGAAAGGGCGATGTCTTAACCGCTTGACCACGGAGCCATATTTTAAACAGTTCACTCGCGACGAATCTTATAATAGCATATATTTTTACTCTTTGCAAGCTTTTTTTGAAAAAAACTTAGAAAAAATAGTGTCGAATTTTTATTGCAACTTATCATGGATATGTGCTATACTGTATGAGTATGCAGCGATGGTCGAGTTGGCTTATGGCATCTGCCTCGAAAGCAGAAGAGCCGCAAGGCTCCGGGGGTTCAAATCCCTCTCGCTGCGCTATCGGGGACGGGGTAAAATTCATTTTGCCCCGTCCCCATTGTTATACTCACGGCCGATGAAATCTGCCGTGAGTGTCGCAAAAGCCGCAGCCTCAAAGCGGCACACTTCCTTATGCGGCTGTGCACAGTATAATCTTCCGACTTTCTTAAGAAACTTTAGAAATATTTCTGCATTTTGACACATCCGCGTCACATTTTCACATTATAATGAATATATCAAATAAAGAAGACGGTAGTCGTACTTATTTCTTACATATCTGTATGATTACCGCACTTCGCCTAACAATTAGCTAATTTATATAGATTGTTTTCATTCCTCTCCAATGGCCGGTGCTGTGTGCACCGGCCTCTCTTTTCGTCTCTTTTCTCTTTTTATTTATTTTAAGGATTCCTCCTGGAGCTTATCAAACTTTTCCATGCATTCATCCACAGAGGCACCTTGCAGCAAATCTCTTACAATCAGACAGGTATTCCCCCACTGCTCCACCTTCATTCCTGCATTAGAGCCGAGCACATATATATCTTCTTTTACCTTGTCATTCAAAGGCTGTAATGCAGGAATACAGTCCGCCTCGACATTCACGGATGGAGATATCACTTTATTCGTCTCTGCATATAGCTGAAGAGCTTCATCTGAAAGAATCTCGTTCAGAGTATTCTTTGTATCCTCCAGATTCTCAGCATCTGCATTAATGCCATAGCCAGTCATTGATATAACCGGCATCTGGCCCCGGCTGCTGGGAAATCCAATTACCTGCATGTTAAAATCAGGCGTTCCATATGCTGTATCTGTATTTGCCGCTCCCCAGTATGCCATTACAATCGGTGTTTTCTGAGCCAGAAAGTCCGGACCCTCGCCTTCAATTGCTTCATATGTATATGCTGTCTCGGCATCAATATATTTCTTATCAATCATCTTTTTCAAAAATTCGAAACCCGGGCGCATATAATCGCTATATTTGCTTTCACCACTGTTTAATGCCTCGATCTCTTCCTCTGTGTTCCCTCCATTATAGAGATCCGCATATGCCTGCGCAAACACAAAGTTCTCCAGCCACCAGCGGTTCGCACCAATCGGAGTTTCAATCCCATTCTCCTTAAATACCTTGCAGCATTCCAACAGATCCTCCGGTGTCTCAGGAAGTTTTAACTTATACTTATCAAACAAATCTTTATTTACAAACAAACCATGTGCCACCACTTCCTGGGGAATCGCTACCAGCTTTCCATTCACCGTATTTGCTGTCTTTACTACCTCTCTTAAGTTCTTAGAGTTTTCAAGCACAGACAGGTCAAGAAGCTTATCCTCTGCTCCCAGTATCTGAATCGTATCCGGGTTCAGCAGATACAGATCATCCATGTCATGCCGTACTCTGTCCAAAGAAACTTCATCATAGGTCTTTTCCTGATAGTTTTCGGCTGTATATGTCCTGTACTCCACAGTCAGCCCCAACTTCTTTTCTGCTATACCAACCGTCAGGTCAAATGCAGTTCTCGCCGTATTTTCAGCATCCGGGCTTGACTTTTCCATAGGACCGAACAGATTGACTACTTTTTTACTGTCCTCATTACTATCAATCAAATTCTTAGTCAGATCTGCTTTTTTCCCGCAAGATGCAGCTGAAACAATCAGAACTACGGCCAGACTGACCGCTCCCATTTGCTTCATAATAATCCTTCTACTATCCCGCATTATTCAGACTCCCTTTCTTAACATAATCATTCACCGTTCTTTTCAGCAGTTCCATATTGATTGGTTTTGCAATATGGACATCCATACCGGCATCCAAAGCATCCTTTACATCCTCGGCAAATGCATTTGCTGTCATGGCAATGATCGGAATCCGGCCCGCATCTTCACGCTCCAGTTCCCTGATCGCCCTTGTGGCCTCATAACCATTCATTACAGGCATCTGGACATCCATCAGGACCGCATCAAATTCCCCTTTTCCGGCATCGCGAAAGCGCTCTAATGCAAGTCTGCCATTTTCCATAATTTCGCAGGTGGCGCCTTCCAGCTCCAAAAGCTCCGACAAAATCTCGGCATTAATCTCATTATCTTCCGCAACCAGAAAATGAAGTCCCTCTATACTGTTATTTTCCAAAGCATCTGGTGTATGCTCCTTACTTTCCCCGGCTGTCTGCATCTCCAAAATCTTCTCTTTAAATGCAGATACAAAAAATGGTTTTGGAAGGACTCCTACATCTTTTTTGCAGAGCACGGCCTCGTCTTCCTCTGCCCCGCCATAATCTGTCAGAAGCAGAACAGGCACGGTCTCTGTCAGAGCTGTCCGAAGCTTTTCGATCAGATCACCGTCCTTCATCCCTGGCATCCGGGCCTCGAGCAGAATCATATGATACTCCTCTCCCTTTCTGTCAGCCTCCTCTGCCAGGCGAATAGCCTCATCTCCTGTAACCGCCGTATCTACTCTGACCTTCGTATCCTTCATAAGCATCCGGATATTGTTACAGCTTTCTTCTTCATCTGCCGCAAGTATCCGCTTAATTCCATGCTCTTCCCAAAAGCATTCATCTTCCTGCTCTTCCGGTATGCGAAGCTCTAATTCAACCTGGAAAAGACTTCCCTTGTCTACCTCACTGGACACCTTAATACTTCCGCCCATAAGTTCAACAATATTTTTTGTAATCGCCATACCCAGCCCTGTTCCCTGAACCTTATTCGTCGTACTATTTTCAGCCCTGGTAAATGCGTCAAAAATGATTTCAAGATACTTCGGCGTCATCCCATACCCATTATCTTCCACTTCAATCCGTATATGTTCATACTGGCTGGTGTGTTGCCCAAGCCCAATAATACGGAACCAGATGCTTCCTCCCTCTGGTGTATATTTTACTGCATTAGAAAGCAGATTAATCAGAATCTGGTTCAGTCTTGTCTCATCTCCCAACAGATATTCGTGCTTAATATCTGTTACAGTCACGTAAAAGTTCTGCTGCTTTTCCCTTGCCATTGGACGAATAATCGCATCCACTGATGACACCAGGTCATTCAGGGTAAATTCACTGATTGTCAGCACAACTTTTCCGCTCTCAATCTTGGAAACATCCAGAACATCGTTAATAAGGCTTAAAAGATGCTGGCCGGATGCTGTTATCTTCCTCGTATATTCCCTTACCTTAAGGGCATTATCCGCATCCCTGGAAAGGAGGGTAGTAAACCCGAGTATCGCATTCATCGGTGTTCTGATGTCATGCGACATATTCGATAAAAAAGTAGTCTTCGAATTACTTGCGATCTGTGCCGCCTGCAGTGCCTCTGCAAGCTGCCTGTTATATACCTCCCTTTCTTCTTCTCTTTCCTTCCTTATACGGTCCTGCTGTCTCTTGTTAAAGTAATAGATCAGACAGCAGATAATGAATGCCGCCAGCATCACTATAATTACAATGATGATGTTCTGATTGACTGTCCTGCCTTCCTGCTGAATTGCTTCAATTGGTACATACCCGATCAGATAAAGCCCCCCGTCATTAACTGCCCACATATAGATCAGTGAATCCCTTCCCAGAATATCATGATAAAACATAACATTTTTCCCGTTCCTGACGCTGTGGAAAACCTCGCTCTGAATATCCTTCTCTAGAATCCTGTTTGCATGGTAAAAGTCCTGAAGGTTCAAATGCCCTGCATTCCTTTCCCCCATTCCCTTAGGCTTCAGTACAAGCCTCTCACTTTCTGAATCCATAATGTAAAGCATTGCCTTACCGTTATAGAATCCATCTGGCAATACCTCTTCAAGAGAGTCATAAATATACTCTATATAAAATGTAGCAATTTCTTCGTCATCCCTGATAACAGGGCATTTCATCGTATACGCCCACGTCCCCATACTATTAAGATAAGACTCGGAAATCTCCAGTCCATCTATTGTTTTCCTGGCAGAAAAATCAAGCTCCTTCTCTGTAAACACACTTCCAGTGTTGGAGACACCTTCTGTTTCTCCTGCTGCGATCAGGGAGAGCTTCACCATTGTATTGTTCTTATTATAAGAACGGATAAATTCCTCTGGATCATCTATTGATGCGATCTCCTCTGCGATCAGCTTTTGAAACTCTGCCTCTTTACCGTAGATCGCCTCGACCATTCCCTTGATCAGATTCAGACTTTCATTTAGATTGGTAATCGCTGATTCGGACATCTCCTCTGATATCTTTTGTGCCACAGAGTATACAACCGTCCCTAAAATACAAAAAACCAGAACAATAGAAACGATCAAAGGAATTCCTCTTCTTCTGCCACTCTTTTCTGATTTCTTTTTCATCTAAAGGCTTACCTTTCTGTTTTCATTCTCTGCTTTATAGATATTATAACCGATTTCCGCCTCCTGTACAACTTTGGCGCTTCTTTTCCTATGATAAAAGCGACCCGTCATTGAGACAAGCCGCATTTTTTATTCTTGTTACTATTCACGGCTCAGGAATGCGCGTAAGCTGCGCATTCCGTGAGAACATGATTCAGGAGTGAGGGGCGGTTTTTGCATAGCAAAACTCGGAATGCCGCCCCGAACTGTTACTATAAGCGGCCTCCCAGGCCGCAAATAGTAACTTATTCTTCGCCTCTCAGACGGTTTACCAGTTCATATACTTCGATTCGTGAAGCATTCATCTCCGGCATTCCTATAAAGATAGTTCCACATATATAATGCTCATCCTCCGTCTGTTCGATCCTTACCACCTTCAAAAATGCATGAATCACCTCATCCGTCCATATCTTCAGAAATGCTTCATATACCGCGCCGATTGCCAGCGGCGTATCACAGGAAAATCCCACCCCGGTCTTTGATACATCCAACACCTTAATCTCGACTTCTTCCGGTTTATCTGAAGCATCGTTCATATTCTTAATTAGTAAACGAGCTGATAGATCCATACGTCTGCTGCCTCTTTTTTCCTCCATATTCCGTTCCTCCTTCATAGCAATTCTTCATTTATTTTAACGTATTTCCCTATATTTGTAAAGAATCCACTAAAAAATTGTTACTTTTCACGTTCTACTCTGTTACCAGTCACGGAGTGAACAGTAACACTATTCACAGCACATCTATAGCCTGGTATAATATGTGTCTGCTGTGTAAAGTGCCGCTGCAGGATTATGTCCCAGCACACGGTCTTTTGTCACCCCGCTTGTAACAAGTGCATCAGAATATTTGATAAAGAGACTGTCATGACCCACACACAGCCCCATGATGATATTCAGATCAGTTCCTGCATCATTAAGGAGTTCTGCCTGCAGAATTGGATTACACATGTTAATCCCGATCTTGCAGCATTCCTCCGGAATTCCCACCTCGGTTTTGGGAACTGTACCTACCTTGCACGCCGCACCGAATACCTCAAAGCCATGCTTTCTTAAAATAGAAGCGAGTATACGGCTCTCCCTGAGAAGGCCTACACAGGCAGCGATTCCAAGCTTCTTCGCTCCAAGCTTCTCTGCAAATGCCATAATCTCCTCTACTCTTGTATATTTACAATAATGCTCACACTCTACCTCAGCTGCTGCTACCATAACCTTGTGATTTTCTTCCTCCTGGTAACGCGGCATTGCCTTTTCAAATACCTCTTTTTTCATATTTTTCGTAAGACAGAATTCGGGGTATGTCTTATCCATCTTATTACAGTTTTTCACTGCACAGTCAATACACGACAGCTTTTTTTCCATTTCCTTTTTCCTCCATTCCAAAGCCAGACGCAGCCAAATTATTCTATACACATTATAAACAACTTTCCCTGCAAATGCAATGATGCCATTCGTTGTGTTGTGGTTTGTTAGTATTATAGGTCCGGGAGACCCGGGCCTGAATAATAGCAGTTACTATTTACAGGGCCGTGCACCCTGCTGAACGGCGTCCGGGACAGTAAAGTGGTGGCTTTCAGCATCCAGCCCCTCGCTGAAAGTGACTTTTAAATGGGCTGGATGCGTTACTATGAGCGGACCTGTGAGTCCGTGAATAGTAACTAATAACAAACAATATTATCAATCATATTTCCAAACGCTGACTAGAATGATATAATAGTTGTAAGCTAGTATAACCCACACTAATTAACCGTACGTTTCACTGGCCTGCTTTTCCGAAAGTGCATGTGTAAAAGCCTCAATGCAGCCCGCGTAGCCTGCGTTTTTACACATGCACTCTCGAAAAAGCATCCTCAGTGAAACAGAAAGGTATTTAAATTGGGTTATACTAGAAGGGGATACTTTAGGAGTGTTTGCGTATGAAAGAGGATAGGAAAAAACGAATATTTTTCATTACAGTCGTTTTTGTGGCAGCGGTTTCTTTATTTTCAGGGTGGTATTTTACATTAAGGAAGGGCATCTATATAGCCGATACGTTCTACTATAAAATAAATCAGGAAAAATATGCACATAGCAGATCCGACTACATTGAGGTTCTTTCGAAGCATTCGTATAAAATCGTATCAAAGTCAGGTGAAAGGACAGTCTCTCTGACATCTAAAGAGAATGTGCTGAGCTTTTCCTTCTCGGACGGAACCTCGGTGACTGGATTGTGGAACGGCGAATTTCTCACAGATTCAGATGGCCTTCCGTTAGAGTACGAAAATATTCAGATTACAGTTAATAATGCACCTGTGCCCGTCAGTGATACGGCCTATTGCCAGGCATTATGTAGGATTCACTTCGGAGACTATGAAACTGTTTCAGCCTGGCATATCCAGATATTTGGAATCCTGATTTATATATGGGGCCTCGTATCCATTCTATATCCGGATAATGTCTATTTCTTTCTCCAGAGATGGCGGTTCAGGGATCCAGAGCTGTCTGAAACCGGCAGACTGCTGGAACAGGCCGGCGGTGCAGTCCTTACGATTATGGGGATTGCAATTATGTCCGGAATTATGCAGATGCTGATACACTAAAGCGTGTTTAAAAATTTCTTTCTGCAAGATGTCGTCCCAGTTTGCATCAAATTTTATGCTGGATTTAGGAGGTGCAGCAGGCTACATTGACTAAATTCAGCATAAAAAATGGTGTAAAGTGGGGCGGCAGATTGTAGGAATGAATTTTCAAACACGCTCTAAGGAACTGTTAAGAAAGAAGGTATAATAATGTCAGAAAATAAAAAACAGACGCGTCCCGCATTTCATGGGAGTGACATCGAACAGATCGAAAAGTATTATGAAATACCAGGGGATCAGATTGTAAAATTTGGCGCCAATGTCAATCCTCTTGGCCTGTCCGGCTCCGTAAAAAAGGCCCTGGCAGAACATCTGGATATTATTACCAGTTATCCTGACAGGGATTATAAGGATCTGCGGAGAGTGATCGCCGCTTACTGCGGTACAGAGATGGATTATGTGGTTACCGGGAATGGTTCCACTGAGCTGATCTCGCTTTTGATCAGCCAGCGCAGGGCAAAACACGCACTGGTAATTGGCCCCACTTACTCGGAATATGAGAGGGAGCTGTCTCTTACCGGAGGCCGGATCTCCAATTATTATCTGAATGAAGCCCGGAATTTCCGGCTGGATATAGAGGATTTAGAAGCTGCTCTCTCAAATGACGTTGATTTCCTAATCCTGTGCAATCCCAACAACCCCACCTCATCTGCCCTTACGCAGGATGAGCTTAAGATCGTGGCAGAGCTCTGCAAAAGACTCAGAATCTTTATTATGATTGATGAAACCTATGTGGAATTTGCCCCATCCGTGGAAAATATTACTGCTGTCCCTCTGGTAAAAGATTTTGATAATCTGATGGTTCTCCGGGGTGTATCCAAGTTCTTTGCTGCTCCCGGACTGCGCCTGGGATATGGAATTACCAGTAGCCAGGACTTCCTTGATAACCTGAAAAAACATCAGAACCCCTGGTCGCTGAACAGTATCGGGGCCTATGCCGGCGAACTGATGCTCCAGGATCAGGATTACATCCGGCGTACCAGAGATCTGATCCACGCGGAACGCCTCCGCTGCCTGGAAAACCTGGGAGGATTCCCTCATGTAAAGGCATATCCTGCCTACGGAAATTTTATTCTGGTAAAGCTTCTGGAAGAGGGGCTGACATCCTTTGAAGTCTTTGAACATGCTATAAGGCAGGGAATGATGATCCGGGACTGCTCATCCTTCGAAGGTCTTCCGGGAGAATATATCCGCTTCTGCATCATGAACCCTGAAGATAATACAAGGCTTTTGAACTGTATACGTTACTGTTCACACAGGTCTGTGCAGGGTCTGCCCCAGTGAAGCGGGGATATTCACTGCACAGACCGTAAGAAATTAATTCATCTGAGCGACGATGGCGCTCGCCTAGATTAACAAAATGTACCGGTTACATAGGTTTTAGATTTTTATTAAGCCTATTGAAGTGCTATAATAAAGTTATAACAGGAGTGACTAATGCGATATAATCAAAATTGGATTCGGAATCCGCTGGCTGCTGCTGCGGCTGGCGATCTGCCCGGATGCCTGCTATAACTATCGGAAACACCGGAAGGCGGGTTATTACGCCCAAAAAGCAGAGGCCAAGAAGCAAATTGAAGAGATCTGCCGCAGCCACAATGGAGTAGAGGAGTACCGCAGCATGACGGTCTTTCTGGAACGCAGGGGGTACAACTACAGTCAGACAACGGTCCATAAATATATGAATACTGAATTGGGCTTTCATTCCATCGTCCGCCCCGAGAAAGCGGGTACAAAGCCTGGCAAGCCCCATAAAGAAGCGCTATAATCCGTGATATACCCTGTTAATGCCGTAATTCCGAATAAATAGATTTTTACATTGACAAACTGCAATAAAAATCCTTTTAGAAATGACGCCGACTTTTCTACAGCGATTGAAGTTGGTTTGCTTATCGCAATATGAATTGCCAGCCATAAAATATAGGCAGCGCCTATGTATTTCATAATACCAAGCACATCCGGTAAAAAAGCGCTTACCCCAAACACGAAAAAAGCACAAATTACCTGTACAACATAATATCCTGCAAATATTCCCCAATAAAGCGGTCTCCCTTTTTTATATCCATAATTTGTTACCGTATTTAACGCCAATATATTCCCCGGTCCCGGCGTGAAAGCATTGATAACAGAATAGATGATAAAATTACCTAATACATAATCCGGCATCTTTTATGCCTCCTTTCCGCTTCTATCTTAGCACGGAATGTCATTTAATAGGTAATATCTGTTTTATATGCTGTTACATAGGATAAGCCTATGTTTTATTTATGTCTGGTACTGTTTCAAAGCCTCAACATAAATCTCTCCCAATTCCGACAGTTCTTTATCATTGTTCAGTATATACCCAATATGCATCACCTCATCTTCCTCTAGCGGGATAGAAACGATAGAATCTCCTTGCAGGTATTTAGGAAAAATGCCACTTGAAATTGTATATCCATCCAATCCGATCATCAGATTTACAATAGCTGCACGGTCACTGACCTTAATACTCCTTTTAGCGGGTTCATTACTGAAAAGTTCCTCCGAATAATTGGAAGATTCATAAGTTCCCTGCACAAAACTAAGCCGGGGATATGGTTTCAGATCATCCAGCCTGACAGATGTGTATTTTGCCAACGGGTGGTCTTTACCTATAAAAATATGCGGCGTTGCGGTAAACAATTCAAAAAAGTTCAAATTGTATTCTTCAAACAGCTTTCTCAACACATTTTCATTGCTGTTACAAAGATACAGGATTCCCAAATCACTAAACCTGTTCCGTACATCTTCCACAATCTGGTGCGTCTGCGTTTCATTTAGGATAAACTCAAACCTTTCCTGCCCAAAATATTGTATCAATTCCACAAACGCATTTGTTGTGAAAGTATAATGCTGCGTTGAAACACAAAATCTTTGTTTTGCAGGTTTTTTATCAATATATTTTGATTCCAGAAGTTCCATCTGCTGAACTACCTGCCTTGCATATCCTAAAAACTCCCTTCCCTCCTTTGTCAGTGCTACTCCTGCCCGGCAGCGGCTAAAAATTGTTATTCCAGATTCTTTTTCTACTTCCTTGATTGCACCGGAAAGACTTGGCTGAGAAATATACAGTTCTTTTGCCGCTTCTGTAATAGACCCCCTTTCCGCAATGATTATCATATATTTTAATTGTTGTAGTGTCATATACCCTCCAAACCATCACTAGAGCGGTCTCGGAAACTCTTTAAGCCCGAATTTCCGCTCTTTTTTCATGTTCTTCTTTTTTGCTTTCCTCCATATCCCGGAAAACATTTTTGTTAAATTTTCAAAAAAGTATTGACATATAAGTCAAAATGTGCGGCATTTCCCCGACCCCGATGCTTCCTGGGGCTGGGACAGCGACCTGGAAAAATATTACTTCGGCTACACTTTGTTCCAATTATCCTGCTATAACAGTGAACTCAGGACAGACATCCCCCTGCTTCTGCGTTTTACCAGCGCAAAGCGGCATGATTCGGTCAATTTCCTTGCCGCCTTCCATGAACTGGAAAAACATATGCCGGCTGTTTCCACCTCGAATATGTGCCTGGATTCTGCAATGGACAATTCCCCCACCTACCGGATCCTTAAAAACAGGGGAATACGGGCCTTCATCGACCTGAACGGCAAATGCGGCCGGCCAAAAACAATTCCTGATACCATCACCATTGACAAAGATGGGACTCCTCTATGTCAGGAAAAACTGCGCATGAAACCTAACGGTTATGACAGATCCAGCGGTTATCTCATGTGGCGCTGCCCCTATGGGAAAGAACACTGTTCCAAATGTAAAAACTCCTGCACTGATTACAAATATGGGAGAGTTGTCAAGACCCGGCCCGAATGGGATATCCGGCTTTACACCGATGTCCCCCGCGGCACAGATGCTTATAAGAAGATCTATAACCAGCGCACCTCCACAGAACGGATCAACACCGCATCCTCAATGATTACGGACTGCACCGTATGTTCATACACACAAAGGAGCATTATTCTTTCATGACAACCATGATTGGAATCTGCATCCATCTGGATGCCCGCTATAAACAGCAGGTGCAGGCAGCCGCATAAACCAAGTTTCCTGCTTCTGGATTCTTTCAGGCCTGTTTTCCGACAGGTTTTAAAGTCATACACATTTTTATTCTTTATGCTCTCTGGACTGCTCAAGCCCCACAATCATCCATCCCTTATCCCTCTCATTTCTGAAAATCAGCCCTTTCCTGCTTATTCTCTATTGAGTTTCCGAGAGTGCTCCTGTACTGGAAATTGGCTTAAAAGTGATGGCATGAGTATGCGTTTATTTCGTTTAAGACTTGTCAGTTTCATCTATGTACAAAAACCCAGGAATGGGATATAATACGAATAGAAAAAGGAGTAAAGTTTGACTGGAGGCGAGGCTATGGCAATTAAAACAATTGAAATTTTAAATGTGATGGTATTTAAACGTCATTTGAGGAAGAATAATGCTGCTTTTAGGTCTATAGAAGAAGAGGATTCATTTAATGATGGATTCAAGCTAGAGTTTTGTGATGGGATAAATGTTTTGATTGGTGAAAATGGAGTTGGAAAGACAACCGTTCTAAAAATGATCTATGCCGCAACACAATGGTCGGTTCGGCAGATAGAGCAGGGAAAAACAAGAAGGCTGGAACAGTTTTTTTCAAACAGTCTAAAGGATAACGATTCTTTAAAAAATACAAAAAACAAGGAAGACTATTGTTATTATAAAGTATCAGACGGAACACATAGTTTTGAAGACAGCCTGTCCCATAGAGGCATATTTAATTATGAAGAGTGGCTTGGATTAGAAATACAATCTGTATTTATCCCTACGACAGAAATGTTATCTCATGCAAAGGGTTTTCTGGCTATGAATCAGAAATATAATATGCCATTTGATGAAACACAAATAGATATTATTGTAAACGCTTCATTACCAGAGACGCGGGAGATACCATCTGTTATGAGTAAAATTCTTGACAAGCTCAGTGCTGTAATTGAAGGGACTGTTATTCTGGAGAACGATTCTTTTTATGTATTAAAAAAGGATGGCCGGAAAGTCGATTTTTCCCTGGAAGCAGAAGGACTGCGTAAATTAGGTCTGCTTTGGAAATTAATACGAAACGGTCTTTTGGAAAATGGATCAATCCTTTTGTGGGATGAACCGGAAGCAAATCTAAATCCCGAGTTATATCCTCTTGTTGCAGAGATTTTGTTGGAATTGCAGGAAAATGGAGTCCAGATTTTTTTAGCAACGCATAGTTATAATTTTGCAAAATATTTAGAAATCCGACGTACAAATAAGGAACAAGTGATGTTCCATAACCTGTATAAGAGCCGCAATTTATTTCTAGATGAAATGCATAAGTTAATTCCTGGGATGGATGACAGCGACGAAGCAATCTTTAGTCAATCAGCAGACAGGATGGACAAGATTGAATATAATCACATTATGACTGCGGATAATAAATTGCTTGACGAAGTATACGAACTGTGAGGAAATGACCGTGAAGAAATTATTTATGGAAGAAAACGGTGCATACAGTATTAATTGTGAGGCTGCTGTATGGGCAACGGATAAAATGCATGAAGATTATCATAATGCAGGAATACACATTAATGACGTAGATTTCCTGATTGAAAATTCAACACATATCCTTATGGTGGAATATAAGAACGCATGTCTTGCTAATGCAAAGAGTCCTAAAGCATTTCATCCAATGGAAGATAAGAAAATATCAATTATAACACGAAAATTTTATGATTCTTTGCATTACCTGAGATTATTGGATAAAAGCAAACCAGTTCAGTACATATATATTCTTGAATATCCAAATGGAGATGTGACTACCAGAAAAAGATTACGGAACAGATTGAAAATGGAACTTCCATTTTCTCTTCAGGAGAGTATCGGAAATGGAAAAAAATTGATAGACCGGGTAGAAGTCCTTTCTATAGATGAATGGAATACTGACAATTGTTATGGTAATTTCCCGATAAAACGGGTGTGACTAGCAAGAACAAAAACGGGGACGGGGCATTTTTAAAAATGCCCCGTCCCCAGTCACTTTTTTATTTCTTTACTGTCACTGTAATGCACTCTCCTATTTAAACCTGTAAATTCACAAGAATCGTAAGCTCTGTCTTCTCGTCATAATATTGTATTGTTCCGTCATATTTATCTACAATGTTTCGTATAATCTGCATCCCAATCCCGTGGTTTTCTGTATCATTTTTTATTGTCCGGAACTGATTTTTCACAGGCTCCTCGTATTCATTTTTTGTATTCCGGACCCGTATGCTCATAATATTGGCATGCTGTTTACTTTTCACCTGGATCAGCCGCTCCCTGTATTTTACCCGGCTGCAGGCTTCTATGGCATTATCCAGAAGATTGCCCACAAGTCCGATCATGTCCATATCTTCAATCTCCACATCCTCCGGCAGGTTCCATTCCATTTCCATCACGACAGACAGTTCCCTGCACAGGCTGCTTTTATGCCAGAGCATGGAATCCAGAATCTTATTTCCGGTAACAACAGCAAATTTTACATGATCAAGCTGCTCGATCACCTCCTCTTCCTCCCTTGACGATATGGTATTCAGCTTATTAATCATTTCATCCAGATAACTCATAATTCTTTTCAGATCTGGTGATTCCATAACATCGTTAATCTTCCGGCTCAATTCCCCATTTTCTTTTTTTGTCCTCCGGAATGTGAGCCATACATGCAGAGTAGTAAATAGAATCACAGCAAGCTGGATCACAATGATACTCTCATATGTAAAGACTTTATTTAAAATCAGCTGGCTCACAATGATAACCATCAATGTATCGACAGCAAACACAGTAAATATCCCCCATGCCGCTGCTTTAGGTACCGTTTTCTTCTTTTCCTCTTCCTCGCCTTCTTTTCCGTTATCCCGAAAAAAATCCTCATAGGTTTGTCTCAACTGTTCCTGATAATGCCCTGTGATTTTCTTCCTCTCACTTTCCTCCGCTTCTCTGATGATCTGCAAATGGTTTGCCAGATCATGTCTTATCTTCCGTATCTCATTTTCCTTCCTGCTAAGAGCCTCATAGCTCCGGAACTGCCTCTCGATCGTCTTCTGTATCCTTTCATTTTCCTTCCTGGCCGTTATCCTTAAGTAATTAACATATCCAAAATACGCCGCCGCCAGGAGGAAAACTACATTCACAAAAAAAGCCTTCAGATACGTTTCCGTCGTCAGATAGGGTCTGACCAGTAAAAAAGTACTTCCCACATCAGCAAGAACAAAAACAATCGCAAACAGAATACACAAAAACTGAGTAGACAGCCTCTGGAGCCAGTTCCTTCGCTTAAACCACACCATTACAAACATACATAATACTGATGCTGTCATTTGCATAAGAAGCCCCGGATATGTTTCAGGCATAATTGACAGGCTATCCAGTACCAGTTCCTCTGGCAAAATCATATTCCATACCCAGTAAACACCCAGGACTACTATATCTGCACTGCCCCAGACATAAAAATATACAAGCAGAAAATTCCGGTAACAATTTCCTGTAAATAACCGGAACCAGCCCAGCCTAAACGTCATGTATACAACATATAAAACAATTCTCCACACAATGGTCTGCGGTAATGCGGCCCCGGTCTCTGTCATACGCAGAATCCTAAGTGAAATATAATTATATACAAGTTCAATCGCAAGGTGTACTATAAATCCCTTTTTCTTATCTTTGCAATCCTCTGTAAGGAAAAATACGGTTAGAACAGATAAAGTTACACTCAAATAAATTATATTAATGTATCCTGCCATTTTTCTTTTCCATTCCTTCTATTACAAAATTTACGACCATCGGAGAGATATTAAACCTGTAAATTCACAAGAATCGTAAGCTCTGTCTTTTCGTCATAGTATTGTATTGTTCCATCATATTTATCTACAATGCTTCGTATAATCTGCATCCCGATCCCATGGTTTTCTGTATCATTTTTTATTGTCCGGAACTGATTTTTCACAGGCTCCTCATATTCATTTTTTGTATTCCGGACCCGTATACTCATAATATTGGCATGCTGTTTACTTTTCACCTGGATCAGCCGCTCCCTGTATTTTACCCGGCTGCAGGCTTCTATGATATTCTCTTAACAGAACATCAATAAAAAACATCAAAGGATAAATTTGGACACAAGTATTCGACCTGTCAAAAAGGCAGGCTTTTAAAGCGGTTATTTCTTGTGGCTGTTAAGAAGCTGCTAAGTCCGGGTATATTTTCCGTTTTGTTTCAA
>CAJTIU010000040.1 GCA_910576335.1 Lachnospiraceae bacterium | reverse complement strand
TTAAGAAGTTAAAAGCACTTGGCTGGGAGGCCCCTGTAGTTGCCGCTTAAGCCTGTCAGTTAAGTTCAAAATCAACCTTTTTAAGTTTGACAGGGGCAGTCTGCGCTTTTTTAGTTACCCGAAAGGTTATGTTTCATAGTAATGTTTCGTATGTCATTTGAATCCTCCTTTTCTTGTGGTGCCATCCGGAAAGATTGTATATTGTCCTCCCTTCTATTTGCGTTCAGGCAAAAAAAGAGAATGTACACCATAAGCGTCCATTCTCCCATTCACTGCAGAAATCCTGCAAAATGCAGAAGGGGTATCTCCTCTTCTGCAAACAAAAAAAGCCAGAAGCTCCTATGCCGGGCATAGTAATCCTTCTGACTTCATATACAAACCTAAACCGCGTGTGATATCCTTCTCGGACTGACACAAAAAATAATTACAATATCATATTAACACTATATATTGTATATGTCAAACAATAAAATACAAAATATAGCTTATTTAATGAATATAAAACAAAATATAGGGAATACTATTACAAAGACTGCCTAAATATGGAAAAAGAAAATGGAAATATCTGCTTGATAAAAGAACGTGAGTTCGGTATAATGGGATATGATGTCAGCAATGAATTGACAAAATACAAAAAGATAAAAAGAACAGTGAGGATGAGGCAGAACATGGATGTATTTACCGTATGCCCGGAATATGAAACCGATCATTTCAAGATAAGGAAGCTGGAGGCAGGAGATGTGGAGGGGCTGTTTCCCTGTTATTCCGATCCGGAAGCCGCACGTTATTTCAATGGAGACTGCTGTGGGGATAATTTCTATTATACGGATAAGGAAAAGCTCCGGGAATGTGTGGAATATTGGCTGAGCCGGTATGAGGCAAGAGATTTTGTCAGGTGGAGTGTTCTGGATAAGGAAACCGGATTATTGATCGGAACGCTTGAAGTATGCCCTTCTCTGAAGTATGCGGTTGACGGAAGGAAGATGGGGATTCTACGGATCGATTTAAAATCAGAGTATGAGCGTTGGCTGGTATTAAAGGAACTGATGGATGTATTAATATGGCATATCTATGAGGATTTTGAGGTTGCCTCTATCATCATGAAGATCCAGAAGGATGCCGGGGAGAGACAAAAACTGATAAAGGAATACCAGTTTGTAGACGCAAAGGAAGAATGTAATATCTCTTTGGAGGACTATTATATTAGGTATTGTTAGCAATAGGGATGCAGCGGCATATAAGGCAGATACCGCAATAAGGTTGTCGTGCGTGTGAGTTTTGCAGGTAAAAATCACTTTTTGTATGCTGCTGAAAAGAGCCGCCCAATATGAGCGGCTTGGAATATTTCTTTAAACACAGCTTGTTTCTGTACATTCTTCAAAATATCGGTCTGCGATATAACCAGCAGATTCTGCCCATAGGGTGTTGTCTGTGTTCTGAAGGGCCTTGTACGTTTTGGACTCATAAAAAGCCAAAGTTGCGTCTGGAAAATTCAAACCGGTTGTTGCCTGAATAATGTCAATCACATCCCGAATCTGGATGCACATATTCATAGTAATATCTTTTCCATTAAAAAAATATTTTCCTTCCATCATGAGAGAACCTCCTTGCGAATCTCAAATTTCAAATGTTTCAAAGCATGCGGTGTATGGAAAGAAACCTGATTATTTACTTTGTTATACCGCAATCTGTCTACAGCTTCACTGGATTTCAAAATACCAGACATATAGAGCTGAACAGTTTCCATCGTATTATCATCTGCAACAGGACCAATCACAACATCATAGGAGTGCTGGATTCCGCCTTTGATGCGGTTATTCTTGATAAACTCCAGCCATTCGGCATCCAATGCATAAAAATGCTTTATTTTAAGAGATTCTGATTGGTGAAAAACATACTGATAAACATATTCTTTGCCAGATAGATTCCTCATATACAGCCGGTGCGCCCATTCGCTTGCCTGTTTCTCCAGTATGGTGCAATAAAAACCACGTCCAAAATCCCTGCGGTTATGGGACTTAGACAAATCAATACGGTCAAAGGCAATATTAGAACCATGATATAAAATCAAGATGAATGTGCCTTCATCTATAATTTCTTCGATGTAATTGAGTGTTTCACTAAAATCTAACTGGTGCAGATATTCATGCTGTAAGATTATTTTTTCAAAAACTTGATATTTGTGGAATAAATGGACCGTATCGGCTTCAGATAACTTATGAGCCCTTGCATAATACTCCAAAGCCTGAATAGATAACATTTCCACGTCCGATTGAATACTCATATGGTTACCTCCATAATTGTAAATTTATTATAGCAAAAAGTATGTGCCTATCCAATAGGGAAAAAGAAAATTCCGGTTTTTCAGGGTTCTGTTGGAGGAAATGAGCCGCCCGAAAATCAGGCGGCTCAGAATACATTTGCGCTTTTGGATTTATGATAGGCGGGAAATTGGAATTTCCAGCTCTGTAATGGACCATTCCATCCAGTCACCATGTATGACAGCCCTGGCGCTGTATTCGCTCAGATAGGTATTTTCCTGTTCTTCTTCTGTCTGGGAAACGTGATCCAGCGTCATCCGGTAGCTTTTCTCCATCTTTTCATAGAGTTCCTGATAATCTGTGGAGACATCGGGATCATTCAGACCGTCTCCATAACTGCATAATACATATAGCTTCATACATCATTCCTCCTCGTCTGTTAAATCACTCAGGGAATAAGGATCTTCAAAGCAGTGGACTTCAATTCCTGTATCTCCCAAAAAAGCATCCAACATTTCCAGTGTATCTGCGGGATATCCCATCTTGGCAAAGCGCTCCATCAGAGTAGCATCCGTAGTAAATAGTTCTCCATGCTCTAGTTTCTCACCTGCCAGAATACCTGCCGGTGTCAGGAACGCTTCATCTTCCACGGACACAGCATAATGGTCTGGGAAATACTGACCGGAATAATCGGTATTGATATAGGTGTTGCATCCCAGTTCTATGCTCTGCATGACAAAATCCACCTGATAGGCTTTGGCAATCGCTTGGTATGCTTCGTAAAGCGGAGACCATGCTGCAGAAGTACTGAGAAGGATGTTGTCGTCATTTCGTTCCATATAGATGACCGTTCCCCGGAGGGAGATGCCTTCTGTGGGGATATTCTTTAACTCAAAAAGGTTCCCAATCCATGCAAGATCTTCATTGCTGCAGAAAACAATGGATGTTTCCAGGTCTTCCCACAATGCAGCCAGATGTTCAGGATTGGATTGTGAATAGAAATAGACATCATCACAGCAGATATTTGCCATTACTCATCCACCTCCGATTCCATATTCCAGCATGGATTATCTTTTATGTATTTTTCAATTTCATCAATGACAAGCTCAAGGGTCACATTATAGGCCGTATTAGAGTCTTCCATATCGTTATATAATTCATATGCCAGATCAAGAAGCTTTTTCTCCTCGGAAAGCGTTTGGTAAGGAAGATTGCATAAGCCGATTCCTTCCTTTTTACGTTCCCTGCAGCGGCTGATAAAATCCATTTCCCAGTAAAGGCACTGCCGTATGCGGTAGATTTTCTCCATTTCCTGATCTGACAGGTGTGTAGCTGTTTTCAGTTCCATATGTGTAGTCATAGTCATTCTTCTCCTTTTCTTCTTTGGGTGGTTCATCGCCTGGACGAATCCTTGCATTTGGATAAAATAAAAATCTCCACTGAAGATCTATCTCCTGATTTTCCCAGATTCCATCTCTGAAGATTTTTCTCGTTAAGGTATTATAGGTGACAGGTTCCGCATCCGGATTGTCCAAGTCAAACACCAGGCAGGTTTTCAGGTCGATGTATGGCCATAAGGCACATTCAATCTTTTGCCGAAGCTCCAATGCCATCTGATAAAGCTGCTCTACATTGTAGGTTTTGGAAATGCAGGAACTCATCTGCCGTTCCATGCCGGAATCTGCAATCACCTGGTTGATGACAGCCGCCTGCTCATCTAAAGAGATATCCGGATTCAGGATAAGCTGGTCGGTAAGGACTGCCTTTACAAATGCAGATGCAGTTTTGTTAATCTCCCGGATCAGAGCGTAATAAGGCTGCTGGTAATGAGATTGCAGGACTTCAAGAGGGATCATTTCACGGTTTTTCTTTAGGGTGGAAAGCAGCTTTTGAAGGCTGCTTCCCAGTTCTTGAATCTTTGTCAAGCGCACATCACCCCGCTTTCGGCAGAAACGGTTTCGTATCTGAGATGGTAAATCGTGTTGCAGGTCTCAAATTTTATACCGTCTTCCGCCACTTCCATAATCTTTAAGACCATAGAAGTTGTAAAGAACTGATGACGGGTACGGATCCATGCGTTTTCTCCGATACGGAGAGGCAGGGACAGGGTGCCGGTCATGGTGACGATGGTTTTCTTGACATTCTGTAATGGTTCTTTTCGTTGTCTTTTCATAGTAGATGATTTCCTTTCTTAAAATTGTGGATTTGTTTTCAGTTCCACGTTAGATTTAGTTTTTCGTTTTAGGCTACTGCATAGTTTAACTGATAGCATCCCTGGGCTGTCCGGAGGTACTGATCCGGATGCTCGTAGATGGTTGCCCGGATCCGGTCTTCATAGTGTGGGTTCTTCCGCGCTTTGGGATGGTCCCGAAGCAGATCGTATAGATCCGATAATGCCGCCGTCCCTCCCATGCTTTCCATGGACATCCGGATCAGATGATGCCAGGTAATGGTCTGAAGATCCGTCTGGATTACCGACAGGCAGCCTTCCTGCCTACAGGAGAAGGGGACTGTCAGGGAATCGGCTTTCCTTAGTATCAGCACATATTCCGTGACGACCGGGATGAACGGTTTTTTGTACCTGCGGTTATCTGATACGCAGTTGAACTGGCCTTTCACAAGAAAGGATTCAAAGTCTCCCATGCGCATCAGGTCGTTCTGCATGCTGTAAAAATGGCCTTCTTTCCGGATATCCCCCACCAGTACCGCGAGCCTGCCGTCTTTTCGTAGTGCGAAGAAGAACTTCCGGATACAGTAATTTAATTTTTCCAGGAAGTCCTGGTAATTCTCGCATCTTGACAGGTCATCCGGGTGGGCCTTCCCCACATATTTCCGCTGTATTTGATGATGTCGTGGTACGGCGGATGGAAAAAGATCAGGTCTGCCGAATCCTCTACATCATTTCTTAATGCGTTCCAGTTGCCATATCCGTAAGCTGGAGACGGGTTCAGGTCATAAAGCAATGACCGTACCTGAAACTGGTCTGCTACAGTCTGGGAAGTACCCGAACCGCTCATGGGATCCATCAGGGTAAACTGGCTTATATCTTTGCCGTAGTAACGCTTGCAGTCCAGAACATAGCGCAGGATGGAAGCAACCACTTCCGGAGAGCAGTTTCCTCTCCAGTGGCTGTCTCCGCCATTTCCGCGCTCCGGAAACGCCATAAAGGAAGTCAGCTCCTTTCCTACACGCTTCCGTAGTCCTTCCGTTCCGAGCATCCCGGCAACAGCCTGCCATTCTGTACCAAATTCATTTTGTAGGAGTTCTGCCGCCCGCCGTATCTGTAATTCATTCATAAGAAGCGCCTCCTACATTAAGGCAAGCGCCCGCAGCCTCTGCCGCATCCGGCTAAAACGGCTTTCCACGCCATATACGGTGAGGCTGCATTTCTCTGCAATCTCCTGATAGGTGTAGCCGTCCGCTTTCAAGCGGACCACTTCCTGTTCTTTCGGGGTGATATAGGCAAGCAGCTTGACCAGCAGTTTCTGGTTATCCAGAGTTTCAGCCGCCCTCTGCATCCGGTTGGGGAGAAGCGTGTCAATGGACAGATATTCCTCCTCTAAGGGAGCGGTAACAGCCAACCGCTTTCCGCAGTTCCAGTAGGCATATTCATTGATGAGACAGTCATTCATGTTGCGCCATGCAATGGTACTGAAGGCGTAATCGGCTAATCTGGGTTTCTCCAGATATTCCTGTACGGCTAACAGATAGCCGAAGATGACGACATCATAAAATTCTTCCGCATCTAGCCTCTTTTTGGAGAGAAAGCAGTCTACGATCTGATGGTTCTGTTCTGCAAATTTTTGCTGCTCTGGGGTTAATAGATGTATTTTTTTCATAGTATTTTTATCCTTTCTTCTAAATTTGCGAATAAATCTGTTGTATAACAGTGATTGTTCACTGTTCAGATTGTTTTTTGCTAATCAAATTCACGTGCGATTGTGGCTGCCACTAACCTTGCACATCCGATCTCTACCTCGGTAAGCGGCTTTGCAGAAAGCACTGCTAATGCCAGAGGTTTTTCGGCGTGGACAGGGAAAAGTGCAGCGACTGGTGTTCCTGGACAGGAGGTGAGATAGATTGGTCTGCCCATGTCCGGGAGATACGGCTGTTGCGCTTAAAATACCTTCTCCGTCAGAAGTTCTTCCATGGTACAGCAAAAATACAGCGCCATACGGTAAGTGATATAGGTCGGCGGAAGGACTTTGCCGGATTCGTAATTCATAATGGCTTTCCTTGGTACGTGCAAAATTTTTGCCAGCGTTTTCTGGGAGAGCCTCCATCGTTTGGATTTCCTGAGATAAGAAAGATTGGTGGCTAACACTCCCCGCATTTCTTCCTCTGTGATCTGATAATCCCTCATAAAAAGCCTCCTTTACGCCGCAAGGATGGAATCCAGACAGCCGTTCTCCACTTCCTGACGGCTCTCCGCATCTGCCGAAACAGAGGAAAGGATGGTGTAGCGGGCGGCTTCCCGGATATCCCCGCAGACCATGAAGGACTGCACCCAGGAGATCAGCTCCCGGACTCCGCAGCATCCGTCTGTGATCAGGTTCTCGCGGCAGTATTCGGATACGGCTTTGACGATTTTTGCCATGGTCGTTACGGTCTTTTTGTCCGTACAGCCGGTAAGGCCGAGAACACGCTTGACTAAGGTATCCTCATCCGGCTCATCCAGATCGATCACAAGGTTCATTCTGGAGATGACAGACTGGTTCATCTGCTTACAGCCCGCGTAATCATTGTTGGTAGTCACGACAATCGTGGTATCCGGGTGGCGGTGAATGATCTCCCCATTTGGCAGGAACACGCTGTTACAGCGGTCCAGCAGGGAGTTTAAGCCCACCAGCACGCCGGGATTGGCAATGACCGTGGGCTCCTGTAATTCCACAAGATAGCCGTAACGGATTGCTTCTACTAGCGGAGTGTCCACATATTTAAACTTCTGGTGGGAATCCTGCTTTGCGTAGTGGTCGTGCATTTCATCGAAAATAGTATCCACCAGCTTCTGGTAGACCGCATCCTCATCCACCGTTTCATCGTAAGTGCCGGTCAGCTTCTGGTAAGCCGTTGCCGGATCCATCATGATGTCCTGGAAGGTGGGATATTCGCTCTGGAGGGCGGAAAGCTTCCCGTCTACATCGGGCAGGATCTGTCCAAGCAAATCGAAGATTTCTGTGTTTGCTGAACAGGTAATGCACCGGTAAGGGAGATGGAGGCCGGAAGCGATTGCTTTGGCTCCTTCGGTCTTTCCCGTTCCCGCAGGTCCTCTTAATAAGAAGTTCCGCATGGGTGATACGGTATTTGTGGTTAATTTTGCGTGTTCGTAGATCCGCTTGATCTCTGCTGGTATGATGTACCAGTCAGGGAGCTGCGGCACGGTGAGTTCTTCCTGGGGAGTCAGTGTCCGGGATTTGGACAGGATGTATTTGCCTGCGAAATCTTTTTTGGAAACGCTTGCCATTACTTTCCGGGTAGACGTGCCAGGATTTAGAAACTGGAAAGCCCCAAGAATGACGTCCGTTGGGGAATAAGTGCCTTTCTGTACCGTAAATGCTTTCAGCAGGGAAATGGAACCATTGGCTGGTGTGTCGTTTGGGATTCCGCCGGTCGGAAGAGAGGTCCCGTAACGGACGCGCCGGTATAGGTTATCGCACAGGATTGCTGCAGTCTCTGCCGTATCGTCCATGTTTGGATAGCCGTTATCCCGGTCTTCCTTCAGCTTCTGGTAATGTTCATTGAATTCGTTATCCGCCATAGCAGTTGGGATGAGTGCAAAGATCAGGGCAGCGCCGCTTTTCTCATCCTCCTTCAGCATATATTTTTCCGGATTGCTTTCCGGATCCGGGGGTGTCTGGTAACAGCCTGCCGTAAACTTGCCGTTTATCCGGTTGTAGGCTACTACGTGGAGTTCTCCGGTTTTGCTCGGATATTCCGCAATCGTGAAATTATTTCCCTGGCTTCCGATTGCACCAAGTTCCTCCGGCGGTTTCCCGCTTGTTGGTGACTCCAGTTCCAGATATGCCAGAATTGCCCGAAGCGTCGCCGCATGGAGCGTGGAACGCTTCTGGGGCTGTATGCAGTGCTTGGAATAAACATTCTTAAATATCGGGTCGTCCGTATAATCCTCGAACGGTTCCGGCAGCTTTCGCTTAAAGGACCAGTTGGGTAATAAATTTCCATTTGCCATAATCAATCTCTCCCTTCTATGCCCAGGATACTTCCAGGGTGTCATTGGTTTCCAATGCTTTCAACTCATCACGGGTAAAGATGTCCATGAGGGCTGCCCAGTAATCTCTGGGCGGGAAATGCTGGAAGGTATCTTTTATTTCCGGAGTATTGTTATTGTTGGTATAAATAAATATTTCCCCGGCTTCATTGATAAAAAGCTTCCGGTGTCCCCTTGCCTGCAGGTCTCCGATCAGTTCCGTCAGTAACGGTTTCCCGATGAGGGAATACCAGGATTCCGGATCCACATGGACAGGAGATTCTGCCGGATTTTCTGGATGATCAGTCTTAGCGCCATCTGGATTCTTCTGTCCTGGAAGAGGCGTGAAATCCGTAATAGTCATCATAAAGAGCTTCAGATGCCCGTACTGGTCCAGAGAAACATCCGCAAAGTTGTAATCTCCCGTATGGAAGGTCCGGATGCGGATGATATCGCAATTCAGCAGGGATTCTGCCTTGATAGGACGGGTATACTTCCAGGATGCCTCCGGGTAAGCTGCCTTGATCTTATCCGTGACCTGGTAACTGATCTGCCGGATCAGCAGCGTTTCCATGTCAAAGAAAGGGACTTCTTTCTTTTGTTTCTTACGCTTGTGCGTGTGAGTATTTCTTAAGGAAGACGGGACTGGGATGCGCGGCAGCATGGGGATCAGGAGGAAGAGAAAGCTTCCTGCAATCCCGGTGATCGCGGTGCCGGCAATGACGGACCGGTTCCTTTGTTCCGGGGTAAAGAGCAGCGCCAGGAATAAAATGAGGGCGACTGCTTTTATCATCTTGATACTGTTGTGTTCTTTTTTTCTTGTTTTCATTTAGAATTCCTTTCATAAAATTAGTTTGAAAATGGCTTGCAAAAAAGGAACTGCTGTGTTCAAATGTAAACATGCAATTCTTTTTCTGAAGTGATCTGTAGGAGCGGCTGCCGTTGGCAGGCTCCATAACCGGGTGATTCTGAAGTTATTATGCAGTGAAGGGAAGCTGTGAAGCCATGCCTTCCGGGATGTTGGTAAACCCATCTCCGGCAAACCCACCTTGTGGTGGTGTTTGGCCATATTGGGCATTCCCTCTCGGTTGCTGGTACATCTGGTTTCCAGCCGAACCATTTTGTGCAGGGGGATTTGCCTGGTAAGAACATCCTTGCGGGGCTCCTCCGTTCGCAGGCTGTGGGCCGTTGCCCATGTTGTTGCCTCCATTCGGATAGCTGATGCCTGCATTGCCATTCCCTGCATTGGAATAATTACCATTCCCATTCGCATTGCCTCCATTGGGATAGTTGCCGCCCGGATAGTTCCCGTTTCCGGCAGCATTTCCATTGGCAGGATATGCGTCTCCCTGTGTAGAGCCGGTAGGATTCTGATAACCGCCGTTTTGCGGGTCTGGGTTCTGATATCCCCCGGCTCCCGGCGTAGCTGCGCCTCCATTATATGGCGGCGCGCCTGCCTGGTTTCCGCCTGCATCTCCTTCTGACTTGTTGGAAAGACAGAACTGCCAGTCCCGCACATTGATCTTGGCGCCGGAACCGGCCTGGCCTGCTCTCTGTCCCTGACTGTAAACAAAGGGACGGAGTTCAAGATCTCCATAGATATACAGACAGGTTCCTTTCTTGACTCCCGCCTTCGAAAGCCGTTCTGCCAGATGCTTGTTCAGATAGCACTGATAGAAAACAGATTCATACGGATTTTCCGGGTTATTCTGTGCATTCTGGCTTCTTTGTGAGGTGGCAAGGTCTAAAGAGATGTACTCCGTACCGTTGTTCCTCCCCTGCTGCATGACGGGATCCTTGGTGACCCTTCCCATGAGATGAATGATTACTGACATAAAATTTCTCCTTTCTGCCCTCTGGGCGTCGAAATAATAAAAATAGGTAAAAGAATAGGAAATCCAAGATTCAGATTTCCTAAAATAAAAAAAGAGCCATTAAGCGACCGCAGGGTGCGGCTATCCTAATGACTCTGATTTCCAAACTTAAACTCGCGTGTGCTCTGGAGGAATGGTCCAGACTCCCGATGTGGGATAACACAAAAACTTAAATACATGATTATAATAACACAAGATATAGTGTGTGTCAATTTTAAAAGCGCAATATATAATGTTCGAATTCAGAAAAGTAAATTTATATACCACAAATCTTGAATTTTTTTGGAATTGTGGCATATTAACTGGTGTTAATAGAATTTAAGAAGAATTGTCCGTATATGAGTGTCCAAAAAGTATCTTTCAGAAATCCTTCTTTTTCTGAGAATTGCCCCGTGTTATAATAAAGAATATTGAATGTATATGATAAAAATAGAATTGGAGGAGTTATAAGATGAGGATTTTAGTAATTACCGGCAGCGCGCACAAAAAAGGAACATCATCCTGTCTGGTGGATGCCTTTATCAAGGGAGCAGAGGAGGCAGGATACATAGTCTGTCGTTTTGACGCAGCGTTTAAGAACGTGCATCCCTGTATTGGATGTGGTTCCTGTCAAAAGAATGAACGTGTCTGTGTATTTAAAGATGATATGCAGGAGTTGAATCCGGAACTTTTAAAAGCGGAAGCAGTCGTGTTTGTTTCACCGATTTACTATTATGATATAAATGCGCAGATAAAAGCAGTAATTGACCGGTTTTATGCAAATAATTCGGTGTTAAAGGGTGCGGATAAAAAAGCAATCCTGATGCTTACATATGGCGATGAGACCGAAGAATCCGCAGAAGGAGCCATTGCTTCTTTTAGGGGCATGGTAAAATATCTGGAATGGGAAAATGTGGGAATTGTCTCCGCAAAAGGCTGTTATGTGCTTGATGATGTTATAAGTTCAGAATATCCGAAGCAGGCGTATGAATTAGGAAAGAGTTTATAGGAAGATCATGAGGAGAATTGAAAATGGAGCGGTGTTCCTGGTGTCTTTGCAATGAAAAAATGATAAAATACCATGATGAAGAATGGGGCGTTCCGCTGTACGACGACCGGAAACAATTTGAGTTTCTAATGATGGAAGTCATGCAGTGCGGACTGAACTGGAACATGATGGTTCAGAAAAGGGAGATATTCCGTAAATGCTTTGATGATTTTGATTATCAGAGCGTGGCAGAATATACAGAGGAAGATGTCCAGAGGATTATAGATACAGAAGGAATGATAAAGTCTGAGAGAAAGGTTCGTGCAGTAATCCATAATGCTCAGTGTTTTTTAAAGATACAAAAGGAGTTTGGTACATTCAGCGATTATTTCTGGAGATTTACGAAAGGTAAGGTAATTCTGTATATGGGCCATCAAAAAGGAAGTCTTCCGGCAAAGAACGGACTTTCAGATGAAATCAGCCGGGATTTGAAAAAGAGAGGGTTTAAATATCTTGGCTCTGTGACAGTATACTCCCATCTGCAGGCTTGCGGGATGATCAATGACCATACAGAGGAGTGCTTCCGCTACAAGGAAGTCATAGAAGGAAAACAAGCAGTCCGTAAGAGAAGAAACAAAGAAGGCTGATAAAAGTATTTGACAGTGTATGATTTAAAGATTGGATTCTGAACGAATGAATGGAGATGGAGAAAATGAAATATAAAGTGAAAGTAACTGTAATTGATAAAAAACTATATCCCGAACTTCAACAGCAGTATTGTGCGGATCCTGTTTCCGGAGCATGTCAATGTTATAATGTGGGTGATGAATTCATTTTTTTCAGGGATGATGAGCGGGATGATTTCTGGCAAATGGGACTTAACACACTGGTTAAAACAGAAGCTGATCCTGATACTGTGGCAGGCGGGCCTAAAATGCCGCATTGTTCTGAGGCGTGGGATGCAATCTCGCGATATATCTATGCGGGATTACAGGGTGGCTCTATTATGAAAGGGGGGATGAAGGAAGAAAACACAATGATTGCTTGCTGCTCAGATGGTACAAGACCTGTAATTTTCAAAATTGAACGAATAGACTACGAATAATAGTGGAGATATTAAATACGATAATATAGTTGAAAATGCAATACGGTTGTAATATAATTGCATTACAAAAAGGAGGTGCTTGTTATGGCTAAAGAGGCAACCCTGCAAGTAAGAATGGATTCAGAGTTAAAGGAACAGGTTGAATTATTGTATAAACAACTGGGGACATCTTTTGCAGAGGCGGTAAGAATATTTGCAAGGCAAAGCGTGGAGGATCAGGGAATGCCTTTTTCCATGCATTTATCAGCAGCCGGGCGGAAAAGAACATTGGGGATTGCAAATGGAAAATATAAGATTTCGGATAATATTGATGAGAATAATGACGAGATAGCAGAAATGTTTGGAGTGAAATAGACATGAGGATTTTGCTGGATACGCATATAGCGCTATGGGCCATTGCAAATACGTCAAAGCTGTCGGATGAAGTGATAGAACTTCTCGAAAAGGAAAGTAATGAAGTATTTTATAGTATGGCCTCTGTATGGGAAGTTGCAATCAAGCATATAATCAAGCCGGAAAATATGCCTGTATCAGAAGAAGAATTCGTCCGGCTGTGTGAGGATACAGGATTTACCAGGCTGCCGATAGAGGCAGGACATATTTTCTTGTTAAAGACGTTATCACGACCGAACGATGCACCAAAACATAATGATCCATTTGACAGGCTTCTGATAGCGCAGGCTAAATATGAGAACTTAGTATTACTTACACATGATTCCCAATTTCCATATTATGGAGAAAAATGTGTGATGAGTGTGTAACTAAGTCTGCCGTCCGCAATACAAAAATTATATTACCAGTATAATGACGGATTGCCTAAAAAGCCTTTATTTATGCGGTTTATGGCTACTCTGAAAGATATTTTACCCCAATAAATACCCCATTTTTATATATTTAAAGCCCCTTTATAGCTGCTGCCATGAGGGGCTTTTGTGGTGGCATTCAATGCCTTAATTGGTATCGGGTGCTTTTGGTTTATAGATACATTTAGTATGTTTCAGACAAGATTGCTTTTTCTAATCTGTTGCATTTGTATTCTGTATAGTCCACAATATCATATATTAAATCAAATATTAAATCGTATGGAACAACTTTTAAATTTCTGGTTCCGAGCTTAGGGTCAACTATGGCTACGGCCGACTGTATATCACCAACAAAAGAATTATCCGGAATATCTATTTCTTCATACCCATAATCAAAATGCGGATCGTTGAGGGAAAAAAGACATTCGTAAATGTCGGGTGCTTTTTTCCCGATAATACATTCAGGCGGCAAAAAAAGTTCAGGCACGCCTATATGGTCAGTGATAATATTGCCATCCGGGGTTTTTATTACAACAATGGTAGCATATACCCGGATATTAGAAGTTTCCTCTAATATGTCTAATATGGCATTATTACGGACAGCGATAGATGTGCGTTCATAGTTTTCTATCTCTTTATCAGTTTTAGTAAGTTCTGTGCCTAGCAAATAACCGCTTCTTACTTGCAATATTTCAGCAAAGATTTCCGCAGTTTGGAAAGACATATTCCTTTTACCTTTTATAACATTGCTTATAAATTGTGGCGTGCAGTTGGCTTTTTCTGCCAGTTCCTTTTGTGTCATTCCTGCATCGTCAAGGCACTCTTTTAACCTTTCCCCATGCTCTTTGTTTAATTCTCTTTTTATCATTGTTTATCACCATTATACCTTTTGATTAAAATTAAACACAAAAAAATTAAACAGATGTTTGACTTTTGATAAAACATTAGTTTAAAATTATAGTATCATAAGTAAACAAATAAATCAATAGACGAACGCTGATGAAAGGAAGAAAAGAGCATGAAAAAGACATTAAATAGGGATAACGAGAAGTTTTTAACCGTAAACGCTGATACTTTAGCAGGAATGTTAAATTGTGGCAGGGCAACGGCGGTTAAAATCGGTACAGACGCAGGGGCAAAGATACAGATAGGACGGCGCACTTTATACAAAGTTTCTATTATTGAAAAATATCTTGAAGCTATTGCGGAGTGATTACGAAATGGAAAGCATTATGAAATCTGTTGACGGAACGGGGGCGAAACAGTGACCTATGATGAAGTATTAACACATTTTCAAGTGAAAAAAAGGCAGCAGGACAAGGCACAGTGTAAATGTCCGGCGCATGATGATAGGCAGGCTTCCCTTACTGTCACAAAGGGGCGTGATTCAGTTCTTATACACTGTCATGCAGGATGCGACATTGATAATGTGCTATCGGCAGCAGGATTGAAAAAATCAGATTTATTCTATCAGGAAAAGCGGTCTGGCAGCAGTTGGCAAGCCTATATTGAGAGCCGGGAGAAAAAGCGGATTGAAGCGGTTTATAACTACGTTTCCAGTAACGGCGGCTATCTTTTTACCAAAGTGCGGATGCAAGGAAAGAAAATGATATATGGCACGTTGGCAAATGAGCGGTTCACTTACGGATTGGGAGGGCGCACACGGAAAGAGTTATGCGCTGTCTATGCGCCTGACGGCGTACAAGCCATAAATAAGGCAGTTTCAGAGGGCAAGCCTATATTTATCCCGGAGGGCGAAAAAGACGCTGATACACTGGCAAAACAAGGCTATACGGCGTTTTCTTATGGGGGTGTGAATGATTGGTCGGCAGATATGGCGCAGCTTTGCAAAGGGGCGGTTGTATATGTACTGGCCGACAATGACGAACCGGGGCGGCGAGTGGGGAATATTATTCAGAGTGATCTGCAGGGCATAGCGAAAAGCGCAAAGGTAATTGTTCCAGTGCCGGATATTCCCAAAGCTGATATATCAGATTACTTTGCGGTCGGACACAGCAAGGCAGAGTTTGAAAGCCTTTTGCAGCAGGACGGAGCCGTTACAGAAAAAAGTTATGGATATGCTGCTGATGGTATTGGTAACGGTGGTTTTGTCACTTCTGTCGGTTTTGTCGGTGGGAATGAGATACCGTATTCAGACGGGTTTGAGGATATTGAGGGTTTTGGGGAAAATGCTGTTGATAAACTCCCGGTTTTTAACCTTGACCTGCTGCCATGCAAAGTAAGGGGATTTTCAAAAGCGTTATGTGAGAGCCTGCAAGTAAGCCCTGGAATGGTTGCCCCTGCGGTTGTGTCAGTATCATCACTTGGAATACAGAAGAAATATGCCGTGCGTCCTCTGCCGGGATGGGATGAACCGCCTAACCTTTACATTGCTGTAGTTCAGGAGCCATCAGAGAGGAAAAGCCCGACAATGAAAGAAGTCTTAGTTCCTGTTTACGAGTATGAAACAGAGGAAAATGAAAGGCTTGCCCCGGAGATTGCCACTTATAAGGCAAAGAAAGAAGTCCTTGAAAACAGGATAAGGAACACTATAAACAGCTTATCAAAAAGCGGAAAGAAAAAGGGTGATGAAAAGTACCTTGATATGGGAGACTTAGATACATTCCAGAATGAATTAAACCAACTGGAAGAGGTTGCCCCGGTCAGGCTTGCCGTGGATGATGTGACTATGGAAGTGCTTGGAAAGCTGTTGGAGCAGAACAAAGAGCGTATAGGGATAATGTCAACAGAGGGCGGCATATTCAATATCCTTGCCGGGCGATACAGTGACAAGACGGTTATTGATATTGTTTTGAAAGCATATTCCGGGGACAGGTTTTCACAGGACAGGCTTGGCAGGAAAGGGCAGACGCTTAACAATCCCTTAATAACAATGCTTCTTTATGTGCAGCCAATCATAATCAAGGAAGTCATGGAGAACAGTGAGTTTGTGGGGCGTGGATTGAACGCAAGGTTCTTATACAGCATACCGCCGTCCACTATAGGAAAGAGAAGATATAGGGTGATGGAGATTCCTGAAGCTGACAGGGCAGAATATGTTGATACTGTAAAGCGGCTTTTGGCGATACCAGTACCAGAGAATCCGAAAGCGGTGGAACTGGATGGGGATGCAGATAAGATTGCAGAATCTTACTTTTATGAGATTGAAAAAGAGATGGAGGATGCTTCACCAGAGTTTAGGGCATGGCTTGGGAAACTGCACGGTACCACAATGCGGATAGCACTTTCCTTACACTGTCTGGAGCACATTGAGAAATCAGGTGAATATAAGATAAGCGGTGAAACCATGGAGAACGCTATTCAGATGGGTAGATACTTTAAGACACACGCAGAAGCGGCATATAACATTATGGGGCTGATGGATTCGCCGGAGGTAAGGGATGCTAAATACATAATGAAACGTATTGATTCTACTGGATTAATGGAGATAAAGTTTCGGGATTTGCAAAGAATGTGTATGAACAGGAACGGGATGGAAGCAAGAGAAGGTATGATTCCCGGATTAGTATGTTTGATTGAACATGGTTATGTGCGAGTACAGAAAGGATGGACAACTGACAAAAGTGACAAAAGTGACAAAAAGAGGGGCAGACCATCAGAAATTATCTATATCAATCCAGAGTATATCAGACAAAAGGAGCAGAAATGAAGTGGGAAAAGATAGAGTATCCGTGGAAGGGCATAAAGATACCTGATAGCGAAATTGATTCCGCAGAAAGAGAGGATTTAGAATGTCGATTTTGAAAGAAATGATAAAGGCGGCTACGGGCATAGAGATAGAGGTACACAATGTAATTGTTGATTTTAGAACGCCGGACGGAAAGAGCGCACACCGGGCGCATCAGGTTGTTTCCAGTGGTGCACCGTGTACAGATGAAGCAATTACAGAACGTATCAAGGCAGATTTGCCGCGGGGCTGCCGATTATGCAGTATTTATGAACTGATGGTAGATTGTGAAGTATCGGAACTGGAAAGACTTGCAATGTCCTTAGATGTGATGCAATACAAGCCCCGGTTTATCTATGTTGACAGGGAACTTGCGGCAGAATACATAAAAGAGATTCGGAACGGTAATTTGGGATAGTGTATCTCTATCAGGTGAAATCAAAAAAATGCCACAAAATGCCACCTAAAAAAAGAGCCTGCCATGCAGACAAGCCCCGAACGCCTATAACAATCATAAGATTGGAGGGCTTGAAATGTCAAGAAGAAAGCGCAGGAATGGTACAAACACAATGCAACGCCGGAGTTATGCGGAGTACGGCATTGAGCGGCAGCGGCTTGAAGAATTACAAAGCGGATGCAGAACCGGGATATATCCCCCTGAAATCCTGAAAGCGGCCTGCAAAGGGCTTGAAGCTATTTCGCCGTGGATTCTGCTATCTGTCAGACAGGGCAAGTCTTTTGACACCCTGGCGGTGCGGTGGGAACTGGGGGAGATAGAAAAGCCGCCATTTTGCAGGACTGATTTTTATTCATGCAGGCGGCGGTTTTTCGCCAATTTGGATAGGGAACTGAAAGAAAGGGGCGCATAGCGTGAAGCAATATAAATTTTCCGTGGAGGAAATAAAGAAGCTGACAAAGAGCATGGTTATTTTGGTAGACAGCCGGGAAAAGAAAAACTCTCACATACTGGATTATTTCAGGAAACAGAAGATTGCCTATCAGGTGGAAAAACTGGAATACGGCGATTATTCGTTTATGATTCCGGCAGCGGCAGCAGGCGAGGACATATATTTTCATCGGGATTGCGTGGTGGAGCGCAAGGCATCCCTGGAGGAATTGTCGGGGAATCTGACCGGGGAAAGGGAACGGTTTGAAAAAGAGTTCCTGAAAGCCGGGAATGACGGGTGCAAGGTGTATCTGATGATTGAAGCCCCCGGCGGCTACTCTGACATTATCGGGCATAAATACCGCACAGAGTTCATGCCTGCTGCCTATATGGCATCTTTAAAGACGTTTGAACACAGATTTGACGCAAACATACAATTCATTTCCCCGGAATATGCCGGCTATTACATAGTTTCCACTTTCCAGTATTACGCAAGGGAGATTTTAAAATAGCCAGTGGCAGCAGGCGCACATGAAAAGAGGGTGCATCTATTCAGCGGCAGGGGTACCCCATAATTTGGGGGAGGGGTGCCGGGAATTTCCGGCAGGGTGTTTGTGATTACTGGCAGGGGATATGTGGTTATTGTGTAACGCGGGGCAGTAACTACGGAAAGGAAATATTATGTTTTGTGTTATTCAGGAAGTAGCAACAAAGACGGTTCCGGCAGGAGAGCCAAAGGGGATAGAGGTATATGAATCACGGTGGACGGCTGACGATAAAGAGTGCTGCAGCTATGAATACCGTAACAGCGCAGAGCGGTTTGAACGCCCTATCAGGAAATCATACCGCATAAGCATACATGAGAGTTACCGGGAGAATGGGAAAGTCAAGAAGAAACAGACCGTAATTTGTACGATTGGATATTATGAGGTTGTGGACTGGGGCGACTGGCCGGGGGATTTTGTTGTTGGTGGGCTGGCATCAAAAGCGGATGCGCTTGGACTGGAAGAAAGCGAACTGGCAGACCTGATTTATACAAAGTGGCAGGCTATTGTTGACCGCATTTGGGAGGAATACAAACGGACGGAGGAATATGCTGCAAGGCAGGAGAACTGTCGCATAATCAGGGAGCATAACGAGAGGGTAAATGAGTTCACGGAGAAATACAGCGTTACCCGGAGCGAGTACAACCGCTGCTATGATGTGTTCGGCAAATTGCGCAATCCTGAATACCTGAAAAAGATTAAGGCAGATTTTAAGGCAAGAAAGGAATATGAGCGCAGGAGCCGGGAGCAGAGCCGTAGTTATTATGAGAATTTCCGTAGTAACTACGGGGGATATAGTGGAGGTAGTTATTGCGGTACTGCTGCCAGTAACTACAATGAAGCTGACAAGGCCATGCTGAAAAAGTTTTACCGCACATTATCAAAGGCATTTCACCCGGACAGTAACCCGGACAAGGACACAAGCGAGGAAATGAAGATGCTGAACCGCTTAAAAAGTGATTGGGGAGTATAGTTTTTTGTAACGGTTTTTCTCTGATTTATCCCCATTATTCATAGATTTAACACGGTTTTTCCGAATAAATGAAAAAATGGAATGTTGGCATTTTAGAGGATATAGGGAGTTTCTAAACACGATATATGCGCATGGTGGATAGTGGGAAATGGTGGGATATTCAGTTTATAGGGGCGGTGTGGAAAATAGTTGCATTTAGTGACATTTTCCGGGATATAGGGAATTTATGCACACGACAGTATATAGGCGCATGGCAGCAGTTTTTCCATACTTTTCAGGTAAAAGGCAGCAGAGGGGAAAATACATGAAATGCGCAAAAGTGCGCACAAAAAAAGAGTTTTGTAACACGATACACGCATGAGGGGAAAAGTGCAAAAATGCACAGAAATGCACACCAAAAAAAGAAGTTTAATGACACGGTATAGGAGCAAGGGAAAAGCCTTGATTTTCCGGGCAAAACTGAATTAGTGGACACGATAACGCGCGCATAGAAAACTTACACTTTCTTACACAAAAAAGGAATTTGTAAACACTATAACGCGCGCGGGAATATCAAGACATTCTGAACACCCTAAAAAGAGGATTACTAAAAAATACTAATATCCGGGGCTTATACTGGAAATTGCTAATAATTGCTAATGTCATTCGCCATATAGGGCGAGTGGTGGGGCAGATCAGCAGGACACCGGGGCAAGCTGCAGCAGTATTTCCATTTTTCAGCCCCTAAAAGTATCCAGAGATTTTAGAGTCCCTAAAAGGGCGGCGCATAATCGGCAGTATCAGCAGCCATAAAAAGTAATGCAACATTTCCGACACCATAAAAAGGGCTTGTATCCTCACATTTCTTACAACCTAAAAGGGAGCATCCGACAGCAGCATTGATATGACAGACCTAAAAAGACCTTAATTTTCAGCTTATAGAACCTAACAAAACCTAACATATCCGGGGGCATAGAACTTGTCAAAACTTGACATTTTCAGAGTATAGGACTTGTGAAAACCTGTTATTTCCCGGTACATAGAACCTGAAAAAGCCTGAACCTTTACCCCTAAATATCCCTAAAGAATATGCTTTATAGTCCTGCCGCCCTCTGCAAAACTTAGTATTTCCGGGAATTATGCGCCTGCTGCCATATAGAGTTTTGCGGTGTAAATCGTACAAAACAGTACACAAAAAAGAGAACGGTTATTGTAACGGCACTATGCCGGGAAAGGATAGACGCAGTATGAGATTGAACGGTAAAAGAATTGTGGAAGTCATGGAGGAAAAGAGCCTGACAGAAGAAACGGTATGCAGCAGGACGGGGCTTTATCAGAAGTCTTTCCAGTGGATTGTAAAAGATGGCTTTGCATCCGAGGACGCAGCGGAACGGATAGCGGATGCAGTCGGCCTGACGGTGGGGGAAATCCTGCTGCCGGAAATCACTGGAAATGTGGAGAATGTGATTGAGTTCGTAAAGGACAGCGAGAGGGCAGCAGTCACTTTCTGCCAGGGGCGGTATAAGAGCCGCATTAAGAAACTGGCAGCAGAACGCCCAGAGGAATGCGAGATAGTAGCGGAGAATCAGGACGGCAGCTTGTGCGCCCATATCCCGGTTGCATGGATAAAGATAAACCCTACAAAACAGCTTTCAGAGGAACAGCGCAGAGAGATAGCGGAGAGATTCAAGCGGAAATAGTTTCAAATGCCTTATAGTAGGGTTTGCAGAGGGGCAAATTCGGCTTGAAATGGTGCAAGGGTAGAAATATAAGGGTAGGGGGATAAAATGCGAAAATAGGCTTTTAAAACGTGAATAGACAGAGAAAACCGCCCTTGTACTTTTGGCGAGTGTCGGGGCGGTGTTCTTATCAGGTAACGCATATTCTGTTTTGGGCTGCTGCCAGTCATAGCGATTGTACTTTTGTCAATAAGGCATCTTGCAATACTTTTGAAAAGTTGATGCTTTTTTCCTCACAAAGAGTATTCAGCCACATGGGGATGCTTAAAGTCTTTTTTACTGCCTTGTCGCTGTGCTGCCTTGCGTATTCGGTCATATCCACCAGTACCATATTGACGAAAGCGCTTTCCGCAGCGGATTCCATTTCAAATTCTTTCAGGATGGCAGCAGGATTGATTTCGTCTAATGGACTGGGAGCCGGTAGGGGATCGCCGTCACGCAGAGCAGTAAACAGATGCAGGCCGCAGGCATCTTGAGCCATGCGCATAGCGTCCGCCACATTATCCCCAAAAGTTGCGAGGTTTCCCAAATCGGGGAAAATGACTGATATTTTGCCCTCTTCCTCATAGAAAACAGCCGGGTATACATAATTCATAAATCATTGCTCCTTTCCGTGTAATCTATACTGTTTGCATGGGGCAGGGGCTTGTTACAGCCCCGCCTGCTTGCGTATGGATTTAACAATACTTTTCGGGATGTCACCGGGATGATTCGGGACGCTTACTTTTCCGGGCTTTGTTGGGTGTTTGTATTGGTAATGTGAGCCGCTTATGTCTGACACGTACCATCCATCATCCTTTAGCATCCGGTCGGCTTCTCTGAATCTCATGTATGTTTCCTCCTTACAATTATATAATAACACGTATTTTACGTAATGTCAAGAGAAAAACATAAAAAATATACGTATTTTACGTAGATATTATATGCAGATACCGGGAAAGTATGCAGACTGGCAGCAGGACATAAAAGCATCCCCATAAATGGGGAAGGCGTAAAAGTGTGCTGTCCTGCTGCCGTCTTACTTTTTATCAGACGTTACATAAACAAGGCAGAACCGCTAAACAACGAATTTCGTCCTTTTAAGGTTCGATTTGAAATGTAACCTTGCAGAGCATCGACACCAGTGGCGACAGTACCCGGAATTTTCCGGGAGCAGATTTGAGCCCGTACAGACATAACCCCGATTTTCCGGGGGAATATATGCGGCTTTCCTCTTTTGGAATGAGCAAAGGGGGATCTGATTTGCCCCCACCCTGAAATTACTGGATAGCCCCTGGCGGTAATATCCCGATTTGAAATCGGGGAACTGATTGTATCAGGTGAACGCAAAATTGCGCTGAGCGGTAGTTTCTCGATTTGAAATCGGTAAACCCGACAACGACACGCTACAAGCCCCTATTTTGGATTGTAACGGCATAGATGGTATTTCTATCAGGTAAGGCAGTACAAGCCGGATATGGGACAGATAGGAGCCTTTACAAATGGATTCTGACAATAGGGCGGTTCATTCCTCCCAGATGATGAATGGCTTTATTGTGGTTACGGTTGATAGTTGTGCAGTAACTACGCTGACGGACATTTGTCCTTTACCTGATAAATAGGTATTGGGGGTTTTGAGGAATGAGGGGGAATATAAATTTCGCTTTTCCCTGATAGGCGTTATTGTCACTATTGTCACTTTTGTCGGTAGTCATGGAATGTAAATTTGCTTTCTGGTTCTTTCCCTGATAGGTATTTTGTCACTTTTGTCACTATTGTCATTAGTCATGGGATATAAAAATGCAATTCTATCTATCAGGAGCAGAGAACGCTATTTCTTGTTTTGGTTGTCGCGCTCCATTGTTTCAGACACAGAACGAACGATAAAGGCATTAACACTTTCATTCTGTTTTTGTGCGTGTTCTTTTAATTTTTCTTTTTGGCCTTTAGGGAAAGTTACGTTGATACGGTCATAGTTGTTCTTTACATATTTATTAACGGCTTTTTGTTGTGCTTTACTAATTTTACTATCTTCTGACATGCAGACACCTTCTTTCTTTTGATTTGTTCCAGTGGGCAGTTATACATAGAGATACTTTCTCCACCATACCAAAATTATAGCAAAAAAATCTATTGATGTAAATATACAAATTAGACAAATATATTGGTGTAAATATATATAAAATGTCAATAGACTATTGGTGTAAATAGATATATAATAGACCTATCAAGAGATGAATGGAGCAACACCACATGAAACAGATTACCAAAGTAAGAAAAACCGTGTGCGCAATGGCTAACCAGTTACGGAAAGCCGGGTACTCTCTCAAAGATGCTTTCAAAAAGGCATGGCAGAGGGTAAAGATGTCAATGACAGTCAAGGCGGTTGGCGTGACATTCGAGAACAGACAAGAGCGGCTGGCATTCCTGCAGCAGTTCAAGCCGGAGGACTTGACCGTAACACTGGAAAGAGAAAAGGAAAATAAGTTTGATAGTAACGCTATTCAGATAGTTGTGCATATCAAGCCGATTCGCCGGAGAACAGTTATCGGGTACGTTCCGTCAAAACTGGCAAGGGAGCTTTCCAAAGTGCTTGATATGGGTATTCAGGTAACGGCTACTCTGATGCAGATTATCGGCGGCTATGGATGGAAAGAAAGCCTTGGCGCACTGATTAACATAGCAGTATAAAGAAAATGCCCTTACCAGAGTAGCAGTCTGATAGGGGCAAGTAACCCGACAACTAAGCAAATTGGGGGTATGCAGGTATTGTAACACGCCTGCTGCCCTCTGTAAAGAAAGTAGAGGAAATTATCTTGGATTATTATTTGCAGTTCCTTAGAGAAGAAGGAGCAGGACTATATAAAGGGTACAAGTACCCAAACTTGATTGAAGTACAGAAACAAAGCTGTCTGTATGTTGGATATTTCGCAAACGTAACAAATGAATTGGTACTGGCGGCATTCCGGGGCGAGGAAGAATTGACCGCTGATGAAATACGGAGAGTGGCACGTTATAACGGCATCCCTTATTCGGTGCTGACCTGCCCGAAAGTGATTATGCTTGATATGAGCAGGAGAAGGCATAGAAAGATGGTTGCAGAGGTAGACAATTTATTCATCCGGCTAAAGTGCATGGCAAGGGAGGGCAATCAGAAAGCAGAAAAATATTTAGAATGGGCTGACCGGGAAAATCAGAAGTTCCTTAAAGCGGCGCATATCAATAAACTTTCATACATTCACTATTTGGGAGCGAAAAGGCAGCTATCTGATTATATTCTTTTTGCAAGACCTGAACCCACGAAAAGGGGAATTTCTGCCCGGAAAGGCGGTGCGGCATGATGCAATACCCACTGACAATAGAGCAGTTCCAGTACCCGGAATTTGAAAAGGGTATCGGCAAGGAATTTATTACGGCCTTTATCAATGCAATAAATAATGTCTATGAAAAAGGCAGGAGAGTGAAAAACAGCGGCTTTTGTTTTACGGTTGGTATGGTAAAAGGATGGTACGAGAAAGAGCATCATAGTATGTGTGAAAGTGAGGAAAGCAATATGTTATTTGACATTTATACAGAATATGCGAATGAAGCATGGCAGCAGGGTGTGAGAGCATCCGGGGAAGTGGTGGACATTCCCACTGATGAAGTGAAGATTTATCCGTGTTTTGCGGCACATTCCCCAAAAGCGGAGAAGATGGAGCAGAAAGAACGGTATTTCGAGGAAACCAGGGCTTTGCAGTCACAGATTATCCTTGACAGCCAAAAAAACCTGATTGACGGTTACACAAGCTATCTAATAGCAAAGGCGCACGGCATCCAGTGTGTGCCTATCAGGTACGGCAAAAGGCAGATTGTGAGGGCATCCCACAAGCCCGGCGGCAAGCTGTATACATGGGAACTGCCCGGACTTCTTATTGACCGGGTATCTGCTGGGGATAAGGCGGTTGTACGCACGGAGAGGGGCGCAAGAACGGTTATTGTTACGGCGGTTGAAGAATATTCCGGGAATGAGCCGGAGCCGCTTAGAATGGTTATCAGGGCAAAGAGGGCGGCGCAACATGGGAAATGATGATTTTATACTGGATTCTATTTTCAATATCCTGCAAGCCGATACAGAAAAGCCGGAGGACGGTTATTTTCGGAGTGACCGGGAAAGGGCATACAGATGTGAAGCTATCCGGCAAATGTTTTGTGGATTGCAAAAAGAGGGGCAGGACAAGGTATTGCGGCTTGCTATGGAATTGCTGATAGAACAGAACAGCCCGGGAATAGGTGTAAAGAGTGAAATTGTCGTGAAAGGAGGTGCTGCATAATGGCAAAGGGCAAAGAGCGGATGAACCTTGCAACGGAGATTTTAGGCGACATGAAAAGGCAGCTTGCCAGATACAGGGTTGCGCTTATTATCTCACTGGCCGGGAATATCATTCAGGCAGCAGTATTGATTTTCAGGTAAAGGGAATAAGGGAGCGGGCGGCGGCTTTTATGACTGCTGCCCTGTCCCGCATTATAGAAAGGCGGTGCTTATTATGGCAAGACTGGGAGCCGGGACAAGGAAACGTGCAGACGGCACACTGGAAAAGCGTTTTACCATAGATGGCAAAAGATACAGTATTTACGGAAAGAATGCAAAGGAGATTTCGCAGAAGGAACAGGAAATCAGGAAGAAAATTGAAGCTGGGATATATACGGACAACCGCAACCTGACTCTTGACCAGTATTTTGCTGAATGGCTGGCAGGGAAGAGGAACGGAACAAAAGGGAATACCTTAAAAACGTATAAGAGTTATTATTACAAGCATATATCTCCAAGAATCGGTGGCAGAAAAGTACAGCAGATTGAGCGGAGAGAGATTCTGAATCTGCAAAAAGATATTTCTGAAAGCCTGGCAGTGACTACCTGTAATGGGGTAATGAGGACATTAAAAGTAGTCCTGAATGATGCCGTGCATGATGATATTATTGTGAAAAGCCCTGCGGACGGAATCAAGGCCTTAAAGGAAGCGGATAAAGCTACGGAAACATACCACAGAGCATTGACAGAGCAGGAGCAAAAGGACTTCATGCAGGAAATGGCGAAAGATTATTATTATGAGTTTGTTTCTCTTCTCTTATGTACTGGCATGAGGATAGGCGAAGCTGCCGCCCTGGCATGGAGTGACATAGATTATAAGCAGAATGTTATTCATGTAACGAAAACTGTCACTTTTAACGAGGACGGAACCGTGAACATAGGAAGCCCTAAAAGTGAAGCAGGGAAAAGAGATATTCCGTTAAATGAAACAATCAAAGGTGTTTTATCAAGCCAGAGGAAAAAACTGGGGAATATCCTGCCAATGAATGATAACAGGGTTTTTGCATCTGTATATGGCGGCATAGTACACAACCATGCAATAAACCGGGCGATAAGTGACGCACTGGCCAGACTGGAAGAACAGGGCAAGCCGATAGAGCATTTCACGGCACACGCCTTAAGGGATACCTTTGCAACACGGTACATAGAGCAGGGAGGGAGTCCGCAGACCTTAAAGACCATTCTGGGGCATAGCAGCCTTGCAATGACAATGGACTTATACAGCCATGTTTTACCGAATACCAAACAAAAGGAAATGGATAATTTGAAGATAGTGTTATAGCAGCAGGGGCGGCATTGTAACCGCCCTTTTCGTTACCCCAAAACTACCCCAATTTCTACCCCTTTTTTGTGGGGTGGATGTCGAACAAAGATAAAAGATGATAAAGTATAATAGTATGGTTGATTTTAAACAATCCCCATAGAATCAAGGTTTAAAAGTATGGCTATGGAAAATGATGGAAAGAGACAAAATGAACGACTTTATATTACCAGTATAATGACAAAGCGTGATATAGGTGATATAGTAAGTACAGATAAAAATAAAGCGGACGAAAATAAGTCCAGAAAGGAAAGAATCATGACAACAGTTAATTTCGTATATTACCTGAATAGTGAACAATATGAGACGCTGCACAGTAAAGATAAAAAGCAGGGTTTGATTTTGGTACGCTCATGTAAGGTAAGAAAACGGAAAATAACTGTGTGATTAAAAAGCTGTCTTTCTATACAGGAGACTGACAGATAAAAACATGGATATCAGATGCCGCTTATCTTGTATGAGGTAGGCGGTATTTTTTGTCTTAGAAAGCAGAAAATTCCAACGGAAGGTTTTCTGTACACGCTCCATTAGCTCAGCCGGCAGAGCACTCGACTTTTAATCGAGCGGCCGTGAGTTCGAATCTCACATGGGGCAGTACCGCCTGGATATTTGTAAAATGACAGGAGGTGAATGAACATGGATCTGCCGACAATAGATATGATACAGACAGGAAAGAACATTAACAGGTTGAGGAAGCAGGCAAACTTATCAGTAAAGGATTTGCAGAATATTTTCGGATTTGCCACACCGCAAGCGATATACAAGTGGCAGCAAGGCGCAGCGTTACCATCCATAGATAATCTGGTCGTACTTGCAGCAGTGCTTCAGGTAAGCCTGGATGATATTTTGGTAGTAAATACAGTAATTCCGATGCAGATAGGTGCATGAAGAAAATAGATAAAATATGCAGGTGAAAGCCTGCAGTAAGGTCCCCTAGTCTAAAAGGTCAGGACACCGGCCTTTCAAGCCGGAGATATTGGGTTCAAGTCCCATGGGGATCACTGTGGTCATAGGATAACCGTAGTCCAGCAAATTGTGAACCTGCGCTGGTCGAAATGGAATGTAGACAGATTCTCCTTGGTCACATCTCAGGATGGGTAGCCTAGTGGCGAAGGCGGCAGACTGTAAATCTGTTACAAGGAAACACCGCAGGTTCGAGTCCTGCCCCATCCACTTTTCGTTTGCGTGTCTGAGCGGTTTAAGGTGCCTCTCCGTTTCTGACAGGTGCAGGATTTTCTGTACCCGCTGTGCCTCCTCATCCTCCATGTTCAGGATGATCTTAGTCTTGCAGTTGTTGATAATGCCTTTGCCGTATTTCCCGTCATCCAGCGCAAAAAAGTCATTGAGGTCCTGGGTGGCGAAGATCCCGGCTCCGGAGTAGGCACGGATGATCTTTGCAATCTCCAGCACAAATTCGGCGGCAAGCCGGTTGCTGGATGCTCCGATCAGCTGCCATACCTCATCGACGAAGATTGCTTTTTCTTCCGTACGGTTTTCCTTTGCTTTATCCCAGACATAATCCAGGGCAACGAACATGCCTACGGTCAGAAGATCGCTGCTTCCGGTGAGTTCGGAGATATCAAGCACCGTGTATTTATTTGTCAGATCCATATTTGTCTGCTGGTTGAAAGAGGCGGCAGAGCCATGGACAAGACGGTTTAGGATATGTGCAAGCCGTTTGGTGTCCCTGCTTTCCATTAAAACGTTGTAAACGTCCTCAAGAACCGGCATTTCCCGGTAGCGTTCCGGGTGCTTCGGATCCGTCAGGGATTCGTTTTTGTGCGTAATGCCTTTCCCTGCGTAAGTCTTTATCAGGGCTTCGTCTAAGAGCTGTTTTTCTTCATGGCTCATATCCGGGATCAGCAGCGAAAAAAAGATGTGGAGCCGCTGGATCTTGCCGGCGAGGGCAGAGGCCTCCAGTGTAGGCCCGTCCAACAGTTCATTTACGGAATTATCTATTTTGCGGATCTCCATGATATTGATACAGTTCCGGCTTGCCGGGGAGATCTGGATGAATTCTCCTCCTACATTTTTACAGGCCCGGTAAAATTCATGCCCTTTTAACGGAGCGATGATAAAAACCTGGATTCCTTTCCGCCTCATCCGGAGCGCCATGGTCTGCATGGTAAAGGTCTTCCCGGCACCGGAGCAGCCGAGGATGCAGATATTGGAATTTTTATACTGCCTGGAATCGAAGATATCTGCGATAACCAGGGAATTATTATGCTTATTTACCCCGAACAGGATGCCGTTGTCATCGCAGATGCTGTAGCTGGTAAAGGGATAACAGCTCGCGGCTCCGGAGGTCAGGACATTGCGTTTGGAAAGGTCAAATAGCTTCCGGTCAAGTTCTGCGAGGGGCAGGGAGGATAAAAATCCCTGCTCCTGAAGGAAATAGCAGAGGCGCAGATCCATGTCCTGGGAGATCAGGAGTTTTTTCATCTCCTGTATCCGCCATTGCAGCTCTTCCAGCGTTTCAGCTGTAATCGTGATGAGGAGGCTGATATAATAAAAATCTTCATTATTAGCCAGTCCCTGCTTTAAAAAGTAACCAGAGCGGATAGCGGAATCCAGGTCGTCAAAGTCTGCATTGGTATCGGAGGCATCCTTGATCTTTGACCGGTTGATACGGATCTGCTGGCCAAGCCTTTGCTGGATCTTATCTTTTGGCTGCCGGTGCAGGTAAAAATCAACATCGATTCCTTCCCCGGCATTAATAAGGAGGGAAAGCCATCCGGGAGTTACCATGCTTTTATAGCCGTCGCTAGGAACGATCAGATAGGCATGGTAGATACCGTTAACCAGTACATAACGGGAATGTTTGAAACTGACCGCCTCCGGGGCGATGAATTCATTCATCCGGATATGGCTGATCTCTTCACGGCGCTCATTTTCCGTGTAGCAGTTCAAAACGTCGGTGATCCGGTCCGGCAGCGGCTTATCGGTACAGAGGCTGCGGTTAAGCAGGGTATAGAGGACATCGGCCGTGAACTCATCTTCGTTATCGTGGACCGGAACCTTATTGCCGCACTGGTAAAGAAATGTTCGTGCGGTCTGTGCGGCTGTTTCGAGCGCAGACAGGATTTCTTTCTCCTCGGTCTTACGGTTGATATTAAATGGCTCGTATTCAAAGATCAGAAAAAAACGTCTGGACACCGCTTCCCTGGAGCTTAGTTTTTGAACAAACTGGATATAATCTTTCTGCAATTCCTGGCATCTTGGATCAGACTCCTGTTCCAGCTCCCGCACAGACTGCTCCAGATGCCGGTTGATGTCCGCCTTTTTGGAGATCATCTTGATCTGGAGTTTTACCGGGCTGATCTTCAGGTATGAGATAAAGCTGTAAATGATACTCTGCTGTTCTCTGGCACTGCGGAGAAGGAAATTGATCGGTTCGATCTCCAGGATTTTTACATAGCGGCGGTCAGTGGTATAGACAATGCCATTTTCAATTTTTTCAATAGGGAGATAATCCTCAAGAGTTGCGTATTTCCTCTTTTTCTTTACCCGGTCCGGATGTTTTTTCCTGTATCGTTCTTCTTTCCTGCTGATTCTGGCTAAACGGGCAGCTTCTTTCTGGTCTTTTTTATTCTGGCGTGCCCGCAGCTTTTTGTCATGCTTTGCAGCTTTTAGGGCCATCGCCTGGGACTTTCGTGCATGTTTTTGTTCAAGCTGCAGGATACGGATATCCTCACGGGCCTGTTTTTTAATACCGCTTGCCGTAGAGGTATCAAAGGTTTTGCGTTCGGGCCGGTATTCATCCACAGGATTAGCTGGTTCTTTGGATATTGTGTCTTCATTGTTTGCCGGCTTCTTTTTTCTGCGTTTCCTGGCTTTGGGTTCCCGGCTGTGGTTGCGGCGTTTTTGTTTCAGCGCCTGCTGCTTGATATCTTTGCGGTAGATAATGCGCCGGTTTTTCACAAAACGGACAGCGTTCATAAAAAAGGCAGTCAGGCTCTCACCGCCAATTCCGATAAAGGCAACCATTGCTGCCGGAAGGGCGGTGACGCAGAAGATGATAATGCGCGCTGTTACGGTTAAAGGCAGATGGATGACGGGTACGGTGACAACCGTAGCCAGGATGCCTCCTTCGACGGCGTTGCGGATCTTGAACATACCTCCCATAAAGGTCCCGCGTTCGATAAAATTACGGGGGATTAAAGATACGTGGGTGTCTTCTGGTGAGATCATGGCATCACCTCCCCGTCATCATCAGAATCAGGCTCATCATCCGGAGTGTCAGCATAGCCGCCCTCCTGCATGGAAAAGATTTCGTCCGAGCTATAGGAGGGAAGCTTATCATCTGTTTTGCGCTCATAAGTCTGTGCGCCGGTGCTTACCTGTTTTTTCTCTTTCCCAAAGAAAAACGAACCGGAGGATATGTTATAGGTTACTGGAAAGTCTGTGCCGTCAGACAGTGAAAAATGAAGGATTGTACTGCTGCCATCCGGGTACTCAGTCTGTTCAGGCTGGAAAGTAACGGAAGTTACCGTGTTGTCATTTCCAGTAAAATAATCTACAAACAGCGCTTGTATTTCTTCAAGCCCATATTCAGGAAAAAAAGCCTTCAGGCTGTCAAAGCCTTCACAGGAAAGTTCCTGTCTTTCTGCTGGTTTAGACGGTTCCGATGGTTTGACTGCTTTTGCCAGCTCTTTCTTTGTATCCCTGCCAGGTGCCGGTAATGAAAAATAGTGTTTGTTTTTCCGGTGTTCCATCCTCCAGCAGGATGGGAGTATGATCCCTGCGGCTACCAGCGTAGCCAGCAGGGTTATGGAAAGGATCAGTTTTTTTCTGCTCATAGTTAATCTCCTTTATTTGCTGTCGAAAATCCAGTAGGCATTTGCCGTTGCGTGGACTTCCTTCATCATATTGAATTTTCGGTTGATATAGTTTTTCCTTTTGCTGTCATTAGGATCGTTGACCAATACCCTGCCGTCAGCGGTGACTCCCCTTAGTACAATGAAATGGCCGCCTCTGGTAAAAAGCCCTGCTCTTTGGGAGCAGATGACTGGGTGGCCACTGGCGAGCGCCTTCAATACTGTGTTGGGGTTCCGGGTCTGTTTTACAGAACCACATCCGAAATGCTTTGCGGCTGCTGCAAAATAAGACCAGTAGGTACCGACACCTGATTTATAATAGGAATTTCCGCACCAGGATACGGCATCCACAGGGGTAATGGTTTTCCCGGTCAGGTAGCTTGCTACCATGGCAAAGCTTGTGGGACCGCATCCGCTTGAGGCAATGGAGCCCCCTCCATAGGGAACTTTGACATAGTACGTCTGCAGATAATGGGGAATCTGCATCCCGTCTGCCGGATAATTACCGCCTGTAGAGGTAATAATGTAATAACGCAGTACATGATCTACATATTCTTTATCTCCATAGCGGGAATAGTGCCAGTTTGGGCGGGCGCACATCATGTTGGAATAGGCGATGGCGTTGGCCTTCGTGTAGCCGCCATCCCGCTTCATTGCCCAGTCAATGTATCCAGAACCATAGTTATAGCCCTGAAGGGCAAGCTTGATCCGGTCTAAATCCGCAGGCCCGGTACAGCTGGCTTTAGTAAGAGCGTGCTTTAATTCCTGGATGCCACATTCAATACTGTATACCGGATCTTTGATGCCGTTTGGGACATGCGGGTAACGGGTATTGTAAGCGCCCTCCGCAGCCTGCATGACATCTTTGCCGCGGCCCCCGGATTCCTGCATCATAACCGCAAGGATCAGCTCGACATACTGTGACATCCCATATTTTTTGGCGATCCGTTCGACCACAGCACGGTAAGCCAGTACGGCGTCCGAGACATTTGCCATGGCGATTCCGGAAGAAGCAGACCCAAAGAACAGGGTCAGGTTTTCTTCATAAGCCTCTGCCAGTTTTTTCTGCTTGTCCGTCAGATGGAAGACGTGGTCGGCAAAATAGGAATCTCCAGCGTATTGCACCGTATATACATGCCGTGTGAAAGTGACGGTTTTCGTACCGGACACCGCAGTTTCTTCCGTTTCTCCTTCGGCAGTTCCATAAGCCGGCACTTCCATGGTAACCGTCTCCGTATGTACATCATAGGTGAAGAGACTGTGCCTGTTCCTTTGGATCACACGCTTTAATTCAGACATGCTGATCTTCCGGTAATCGTCTTTGGAGGCACAAAACTGGGCGATGATTTGATTTGTATTGACAAAGATACTGTATGCATAAGGATCATTGACTGCGGCAGTGTCTCCTTCAGGAAGCCCGGCAATTGCGGCATGGATTTCATTAAGGACCTCATCGTGCCGTTCCATCAGGACCTCAACGATGACCCGGTTTGCTTCAAGGATATTTTCATTGATCAGGGAATTACTGTTCAATGCTCCGGTATTATCGGTAAGGTTTCCGAAGATCAGTCCCGGAAGCATGACGATAAAAAGCACCGGGATTATGAACAGGGGGAAAATACATACAAAAGTTTTCTTTGCTGTTTTTCGGTTAGAAATGGCAAAACTAAGTGCTGCTCCCAAAGGGCCGGCAGACATATTTTTCAGATGCATTGCAGCAGTGCCTACGCTGGCTGCTTCATCCATGCTGCTCTTATTTTCTGTCATAGTCAGATCTTATCTTTCCGCGTTGGCGCGGGCGGAAGCTTTTGGACGATGGATTCATGGCAGGCAACTTTCCCATCATCGGTTTTATAAGGTGTTTTGGACACCGCATCCTGTGCATACTGCCTGTACCAGGCAGAGCCGTCCACAGACTTTATGGTGTCATAGGTTCCTTGCGGCGGAGCTGTGTACTGGCCGGCGTGGTACATGGCAAATTGCCGGCTTTTGTTATCAGCAGTTTCGGTTCCGTGTTTCTTGCATTGGAAAGAAGGAAATGCGGGAAAAAGTGGAAACAGGAGCCAGTGTCACTGGTATCTCTCCGGGCATTCTCTGGGCGGGGCAATGGCGGCAGCCTATGCGTCCGAGCATCTGGAGAGTTTTAATGGTCTGGTTTTTTTGGCAGCATATCCAACGAAAAGCCTGAAGTCGGATTCTTTTTCTGTCCTGTCGCTCTATGGAAGTGAGGATGGTGTTCTGAATATGGAGAAGGTGGAGGAAGGGAGAGCATACATGCCTGTGGATTATGCGGAAGTCTGCATAGAAGGAGGAAACCATGCGCAGTTTGGAAATTACGGGGAGCAAAAGGGCGACCATGCTGCCAAGATCAGCTGGGAGGAACAACAGGCGCAAACTGTGGAGGCCATTTTGAATATGATGGAAGCTCATAAGGATCAGAAGCAGGAGGAAGTAATGATGACTTATGAGCAGATTAGCCCGCAGGAAGCAAAAAAGAGAATGGATAAAGAGGCGGATGTGATTATTCTGGATGTCCGGACACAGGAGGAATATGATTCCGGGCATATCAAAAACGCAGTATGCCTGCCGAATGAAGATATTTTAAGCGAACCGGATATACTGCCGGATAAAGGCCAGCAGATCCTGGTATATTGCCGGAGCGGAAACCGGAGCAGACAGGCGGCGCAAAAGCTTGCAGATATGGGATACGAAAATGTTCTGGAATTTGGCGGGATACTGGATTGGCCTTATCCGGATCTGGTAGAATAAATCAAGTGAAAAGGGGAAATAAAAATGATCAATAGGGAAGACATGCTGGAACTGACCAGGCGGATGACGCCGGCCCGTACATCCATGACGAGGGTTGCCGGGTGCTACATAGACCGGGACGGGGAGTTTGACGGAAGCTTCAATACCAATTTCCTGAAGCTGTCCGGTTCCGATAAAGCGAGAAATCTGAAACTGGCAAAGACAGTGCCGTTTTCTGATACGAATACGAATCTGAAGAAATATAAGTTCGCGCTGAAAGCGCAGAAACCAGGAAGCATGTGGCAGTTACTTATGGCTATGAAGGAATGTGGACTGAAGAATGACGCGTTGATGGATACGTTCTATGATGTGGTGATGGAGCGTTACTATGCGGATTCAGAGTATGCCGTCCTGGTATTTCATGATCGTTATGACATTCCGGCAAAGGCATCGGATAAAGAGCGGCTGGGAGAATCGGAGGAAATGTTTGAATATTTGATCTGTGTAATCTGCCCGCTTTCCGGGGAATATGAGCCAGGAGAACCGGAATGCGGCTTCCGGTTTCCGGCATTTACAGACCGGTGCGGGGATTTAAACCACGTAAATGTCTATCAGAAGAATCCTGGCAGACCGCATATGGAATTAGTAAGGGAGATTCTGAGTGCAGAATAACAAAGTAAAGTTGGTGAGAACGTTCTTATGAAGATATTAGTAGATGCGGATGCCTGCCCGGTTGTTTCGATTGTGGAGCATATGGCAGAAAAATATGGGATACCCGTAATCCTTCTGTGTGATACAAACCATGTGCTGCAGTCTGAGTACAGTGAAGTCAAAGTGATAGGAGCCGGTGCGGATGCAGTGGATTTTGCATTGGTTGGACCCTGCCAGAAGGGAGATCTGGTGGTAACGCAGGATTATGGAGTGGCTGCCATGATTCTGGGGAAAGGAGCTTATGGGATCCATCAGAGCGGAAAATGGTATACGGATAAGAATATCGACCGCATGCTGATGGAACGGCATATCAGCAAGAAGGTGCGCCGATCAAAATCAGGAATTATCCGATGTGTTTTTTACAGCAGTTTCATGGTCGGCTAACCATTTGGGAAAAGCGGATTTTTCCATAATATGGATGACCGTATGATCTTCGGCTCCCATTTCCGTTATATGATGGATGTCACAGAACTGACCGCTGTCATCTATCAGGGCATGGGTGGAAATAACATCCAAAATCTGCTTAAATTCCAGGTTATCATAGTCCCGGATTCTTTTCCGGGAGAGGGATTTGTCATACACCTGAATGAAGCATACAATGCAGTCCCGGTAAAGCGGAAAGCTTTGCTCTTTTACAAACTCGTGCAGAGCATAATTCAGCGGATCGTGCAGAAAAGCTGTATTGGATCTTAACTTTCGCTTTGGGAACAGAGCTGGTAATGTAACGGACAGTACGCCGTTGTCCAGGGATATATGGATTCCCTAAGCTTCGGCAGCGTGTTTCATATAGTCGGATTCGCCAGTGAAATCGGTTATATAGACCAGCCTTCTTAACTGGCAGGCAAGCCGTTCAGCCTTATATGCAGCCTCGGTACTTAATTCCTCATAATTTGCGCTGTGCTTTTGGAAATCGACTGTCTGTAAAGCAAAAACAATGCTTTGCAGTTTCGTAAGTTCAGTTTCCACTTTTCGGGTTTGTTGATAAATTGCTTGTTTGTCCATAAAGTCATCCTCGTTTCTTTTGTTTTGCGTAGTAATTGACAGTTCCTTCAGGGGTTACCAGTCAAAATGCCGTTATCCCGTCTATGGTGATTTGGACGGCCTGCTGTTCGGACTCCAGTATGACCAGTCGGTTTGCATCTTTGGAAGGAAGGCTTGCCAATACATGGTTTATCAGTGCTTCCTGTCCCAGACTTACGTAGATTACCTCATATACTTCATCCTGTGAGAAAAAATGAAGCTTGACAGGAAATTCTCCGCTAGTGTGGTAGACAACCGCCTCTTTGAAGTCCAAAAGAACCCAGACGGCGGCAATCATGCCATAATCCGGGGAATTAGAGGCTTTTGGAGTATCACATAGGAGGTCCGTATCCTGGTCATAGTAGATACGTCCCCGCTTAATCAGGCTTGTAATCAGGGATTTCATGGAATCTCTGTTACGAATAAAAAACTGCAGTACCTGTTCGTACTGCAGCGCATGGTAGGTGGTAATGAGTTTTAGAAGACGCTCACCTTCCCCTCTGTAAATTTGGTTTCTAGATTTCATGACGTTCTCCTTTGTTACATGGATTGGCAGGTCTCTACATAAGCTGTACATATTGCATACGTGTCATATACATATGATGTATGTACAGTATACGTGTTATGCTCGTATTGTACTGGTTTTTAATAATGGTAAGCATAGTATACGTACAGTCTATGTATCAGTCTGCCGTCAATGATCAGTTTACGGGCTACAATTCCGGAAGTACGAAAACTGCTGTTGGATAGTCCCTTCCGTGTGCTAAAGTAAAAAAACAGCACCCTGTAAAGGTGCTGTTAAAAGAGAAAACTTTAAGCAATACCATTTTAACACATGCGGATATACGGTTCAATTGCAGAACCGTGCCAATGAATGACAATTCCATGCCAATTCTAAATATTTTCTAAAAATAAGAGGTGTTTTGTGCTAAAAAGGGAAAAGCAAGTCCTTTATTGTGAAATATGGTAGCGTGCAAAGGCTGCCAGAACCTTCGGTGCATAACGCTGGCTCATGTGAAGCTGGAACTGATTGGCCAAAATAATGGTATCATCGCAAATACTGTGGATCTTCCCTAAAGATACGAGACAGTTCTGTCTGCACTTCATAAATCCATATGGTGCCAGGAATTTCAGCTCATCTGCAAGGGAGCCATATTTTTGATAGGCGGCATGTTCTGTATGGATCGTAATGGTATGTGTCTGTATTTCCAAGTAGTAGATGTCATCCATTTTAATTCTGGTAACGCTAGCCTTTGTTTTGCAGATGTATTCTGCCTGTGTGTTTGTATAAATCTGTAGGGCCTTTTCTAACCCGGAGAATCCATGTTGGTCTAGGAAAGCAGTCAGAGAACAGCATAGAGATTCCTTTTGTGTTAATTCCTGTATCCAGTCCATGTTTTACACATCCTTTTCTACATTGCTCTAATATAAAGACAATTGAATCGTCAAAAACTGACGGCATTTTAGGAAATTTAAGAATGTTTTTTGGATGTGATGTAAAAAGTGGCGGATATGATGTAGAAAACGTCTTCTATAATTCTGTAATTAGTTGTTTTTACTTCTAAGGGATTTATTTTTGTGATAAAATATTGATATCAAATTACGCAAGGTTTGTATTTGTTTATATAAAAGCAGTGATATGGGCTGTTGTGGAAAGGAGTTACTGGCCGCAAAGCTGATATTGTCAAATGGCTAATATGAATAATCGCAGATGAACCAAAAACTGACAGTAAAATTGTTATATATATTAACATTTCTGTGATGTGTAAGTTTAAAATATTGATCAGGCATAAGAGGGAATGAGATTGAGAAAAATACATTGGTTACATTTATCAGATATACATTTGAATAAAAGAGATGTAGATACAAGGCGTATGCGTAACAATCTGTTAGATTATATACTCAAACTTCCCACACCGTTTTGATGTGTTGAAGCTTGAAAAATCAATACTTTAACCCATAAAAAAGGCACAAACCGCTTGCATATGGTATAATTGAATTGCTAAAACCAATTACACAGCAAGGAGATTT
>CAJTIU010000039.1 GCA_910576335.1 Lachnospiraceae bacterium | reverse complement strand
CCTTAAAATGGCAACTGCCTAAAAAATGGTGGGATAACTCTCTGCCATACGCAACAAAAACCATCCAAAATCATCATTTCCAAAAATTTACAGCAATATATTCAGTTTTCAAAGTTCCTATTGGTGAAAAGAATAAAATACTAATACCCTTTTGACTACCTAATCATTTTATCCGCAAATTCTGCTCTTCGTTCCTGCGAAATCCCTTCTTCTTCAAGAATCTCTGCATAAAGTGAGAGGTTTGCAAGTGGAGTTTTTAGCTGATGAGACATATTGGATACCAGACTTTTCACCTGTTCTTTCTCCTTTTCGGCATCCCTGGCATGGTTTCCGAGAACTTCCTGTATCTGCCTGATCTTACTGATCAAGGCAGAATATTCTCCTTCCTCCACATCAGAATATGCTACTGGTTCCTGGCTTAATACGCTGTCCAGCAGACGGTCAATCATATGGTATGTCCTTCTCTTCTGATAAATACTATTACCTGCAGTCAGACACAAAAGTACCGCTAAAATTATCGTAAGCCACATAACCTTATTCCTTCCAGATATATCCGATTCCGTGTATGGTTTTTATCCATACAGGATGCGATGCATTATCTTCTATTTTAGTACGAAGCCTGCTGATATTTACAGACACTGTATTGTGATCCACATATTTTCCGTCACTATCCCATATTTTTTCTAAGATCTGTTCTTTGGAAAGAATGTGGTTCTTATTTTCAGCCAGATACAGAAGCAGGCGATATTCTAATTTACTAAGCCTGATTTCCTCTCCTCGTTTGTAGACTTTACAGGTACTCTTGTCTATAGTCAAGGCACCGGAAATGATCTTCGCAGCCTCTGTCCTCACTTGAAGGAGCCTTTTCATTCTGGCCTTTAATACGCCGAGGGAAAAGGGCTTTGATAAATAATCATTTACCCCTAATTCCAAGGCCTTAATCTCATCCATCTCTGTGTCGCGGGCAGTCAACATAATAATTGGGATATTACTGCAGTCACGTACCTCTTTGCAAAATTCAAAACCTGTTCCATCTGGCAGATTGCAGTCCAGAAGAACAATATCATAGCTATTTCCTGCGATCTCTCTCAATCCATTCTTTTTCGTTCCTGCCTCTGTTACATCATACCCGTCACTGGAAAAAGAGAAGGCTAAGCCTTCTCTCAGATCCGTATCATCTTCCACGATCAACATTTTATATTTGCCCATTCTATCATTCCTTCTAAGCGCAGAACTGCTTTTTCACTCACATCAGTATCGTCAGACAACTTATTAGCCGAGGGAAACCTTCAAACTCGAAATGTGCGATTCCGCACTGATTCAGAGCATTACAGGAATCCGCTCTTATATATTTATACTTACCCAATTCCCACTTTGGTTTATGGAATAGGAATCTGTTGGCTGCAGAAGCAGATTCAGCCTCACAGAATTCCCGGCTTCCATACTATTTCTGAAGTCCAGCCATCCCATCATATACTGCTCATATGCACTCCCCTTTTTACCATAAAAAGCCTTGGTTCTTTCTGATGAATTCCCGAAAAAATCACTCCAGTAAAATCCACTGTTTTTATATCTGTAAACCTCTTTTAAATACCCCGAATTCATCTTTTGCGAGTACTGTGACCTTCCAAATTCAGCCCCTTTTATCAGTGCTTCCATTACATTACCGGAAGCGCGGTACTGCTCCATTGTTGTGTTATAAACACTCCACACACCATCCCTGTCAGGCACAGCATTGCCCCGGATATCAGCCTCCGTCCGGGCATTTCTCCGGTTCGTTTCCAGCTTACGGCTAAACTGCTCCAAAAAAATATTCAGATATCCGTTCAAGGTCTTTTGCAGCGTTGCCTTTAATACGGAACCCATATTTTTTTCTTTACTTAAAGTATCTGTTTTCATAGCAAGCATGGCAAGCTCTAAACCTATTCGCTCCTCATTCATTTCATAAGGATTTACCTTTGCTGCCATTGCAGAAAGGCCGGACGCATACTGCCCCAGTATATCCAGCTCCTGCAAAGAATACTCCCCACTGTTTTGTGCCTTTGCTTCGGGAATAGATTTCTGACTGCGCAGCATAGCCGCAATATATTCGTCATCCTTCAGAAGCCATGTATCCTCCGTACCTTCCAATCCTGTAAACCCTCTGTTCTGTTCTAAAAATCCCCTGTACTCCGACACTTTTTGCTCTGCGCCGCTCTTATAAGATTGGTAAATCTTCTCCTTTTCACCGAAAACCCCATAGTCTTCCAGAATTCCTCCTATGATTACTGCATAACTCTTTGCTGTCCTTTCTAACGTTTCCTCATACATCGCATCCAATTGATCCAGCCGTTCCTTTTGCTTTGCCCCTGTATAAATTGTTTTAATCTTATCCTCCATTGCTGCATAACGTGAAGCAAGGTACTCTATATTTTTAGAAAATTCTCCAGAATCAATGGACTGGTATGCCGTTCCCGCCTGGAACCCGAGTCCTGAAAACTCAAATTGAAGCATTCTGAGATCTATGTCGCTCACTTCATCTAACAGACCGCCTTTCTGGAGGCTTTTTTCCACATCTGCTGCACTTAAAGTCCTGTTCGAAGTGTCCGCCGTACCGTTTAAAACATCAAGAAGATTCACAGTATTCATCTTTTTCCACTGCTTATTAACCGCATCTGCCTTTGTATAACCGGAACGGTCCGCAGCATACAGAGATTTTGTCAAAAAAGAGGACTCTGTTGTTGATTGGTCTGAATGCCCTGCCACAACAGATCGGCCCTCACATGATTTTGCCTGGGTTAATTGTGCCGGAAAAGGTTCGGCAATATTGACTGCTGCCGGTAATCTGGAAATTCTTTCTGCTATTGTCATTAATTCTCACTCCTCTGCACATTCTAAAACTTTACCTCTAAAAGTATTTTAACATTCCAATCAAGGAAAATCAAATATATCCTTCTCAATAGGGAAGACCACATTGACAAAATAAACCCATAAGGCTAAAATGGGGACAGGGTATTTTTAATCTGGGACGGGGCATTTTTAATATTGCCCCGTCCCCAACTTAAGGAGGTAGTTAGATGAGAAAGCGTATCGGTTTTATTGGCCTTGGCCTGATTGGTGGTTCGATTGCCCGGGCGGTCCGCCAGTATGATCCGGATTATGAGATTATTGCTTTTGATAAAAACAAGCAAGCGCTTGCGCTTGCTACTCAGGAATCAGTGATTGATGTGGCGGTGACAGCCATTGATGATAATTTTCATCGTCTGGATTATATTTTCCTGTGTGCGCCGGTTGCCTGTAATACCGCATATCTGAAACAGATTGCGGAATATCTGCATGAGGAATGTATTCTGACGGATGTAGGAAGTGTCAAGACGAGTATTCATACGGAGGTGGAACGGCTTGGCATTGACCGTTATTTTATCGGCGGTCATCCTATGGCCGGGTCGGAGAAAAGCGGCTATGGAAATTCGAAGGCCATGCTGATTGAGAATGCTTATTTTGTTCTGACTCCTTCAACTGCTGTGCCGAAGGAGAAGCTTGCCAGATACCAGGCCTTTGTGAAGCATCTCAGGGCAATCCCTGTGGTGCTTGACTACAAAGAGCATGATTATGTGACGGGCGCAATCAGTCATCTGCCGCATATTATTGCTTCGTCCCTGGTTAATTTTGTGAGGGATACGGATACGAAGGAGGAGCTTATGAAAAATCTTGCTGCCGGGGGATTTAAGGATCTTACACGGATTGCCTCTTCATCGCCGACTATGTGGCAGCATATCTGTCTGAAAAACAAGGAAAATATTTCGCAGATACTTGGCTCCTATATTGATACTCTGAAGGAAATAAAGGGGTATATAGACCGTTCAGATGAACAGGCGCTCTATCACTGGTTTGAGTCCTCAAGAAGCTACCGGAATGCTATTCCAGGCTCTTCGGCCGGTCCGATCAAAAAGGCTTATGCTGTATATTGCGATATCATCGATGAGGCAGGCGGTATCGCTGCCATTGCCACGATTCTTGCATCCAATGGCATCAATCTTAAGAATATCGGTATTGTACATAACAGAGAATTTGAAGAAGGGGTTCTGCGGATTGAATTTTATGATGAGGCTTCCTCGAAAAAGGCCTCGGAATTACTGCAGAAATTTAGGTATATTGTATATGAACGCTAATATGAGAATCATCAGGAGAGCTGCCGGGCTTCGGGGCGAGGTATCTGTCCCCGGGGACAAATCCATCTCCCACCGTTCGGTCATGCTGGGCTCTGTCGCACTTGGAACAACTGAGATTACGAACTTTTTAGAAGGCGGGGACTGCCTTTCTACCATTAGCTGTTTCCGCAAAATGGGAATTTCCATAGAAAAAAAATCGGACACACTGCTGGTTCACGGGAAAGGCATGCACGGCCTGTCTGCCCCTGGCAGTATCTTAGAGACAGGAAACAGCGGCACTACCACGAGACTGATGTCCGGAATCCTGTCCGGGCAGAATTTTAACTCTGTCCTGTCCGGTGACGCATCCTTGAACTCCCGCCCCATGGGGCGTATCATCACACCTCTCCGGGAAATGGGTGCAAAAATTACAAGTGTAAACCAAAATAACTGTGCCCCCCTCCGCATAGAGCCGGGAGTTCTTCATGGCATCTCCTATTCCACGCCCGTTGCCTCCGCACAAGTGAAATCTGCAATTCTTTTTGCAGGCCTTTACGCAGATGGGGACACTTCTGTGACAGAGCCGGCACTTTCGAGAAATCACACGGAATTAATGCTTTTAAGCTTCGGGGCTCCTGTTACTACAATTTTCCATCCAGGCGGCAGTGTCACTGCAAAGATTTCTCCCTGCGAGGAACTCTTTGGACAGCAGATCTGCGTGCCGGGGGATATCTCTTCTGCCGCATATTTTATTGCAGCAGGAATATTAGTTCCAGATTCTGAACTTCTTATTAAAAATGTAGGCATGAACATTACCCGTGCCGGCTTCCTGAAGGTATGTGAAGCAATGGGGGCTGATCTTACCCTCTTGAACAAGTCCATCACTGGCGGCGAACCCCGGGCAGATATCCTGGTCCGCTCTGGCAGTCTTAAGGGAACGACCATTGACGGCTCTATGATTCCTGCCCTCATTGATGAGATTCCCATGATTGCTGTTATGGCGGCCTGTGCAGAGGGCACGACAGTCATCCGGGATGCAGCAGAGCTTAAGGTAAAGGAAACGAACCGCATTGATACCGTCACTGCCGGCCTCCGTGCTATGGGAGCTGATATTACGCCCACAAAGGATGGCATGATCATCCATGGAAAGGGGGCTTTGTCCGTGGAGAATACGCCTCTTAAGGGCGCCCGGATTGACAGCTTCCTGGATCACAGAATCGCCATGTCCTTTGCCGTAGCGGGTCTGGCTGCCGATGGAGAAACCTGTATCAGGAACAGCCAGTGCGTAGATATCTCCTATCCTGGATTCTTTGATACCTTAAGAACAATTCAAGGAGAATAAAATGATTTGGATCATTATTTTTATTGTCGTGATTTTTTTAGCTGCTATAGGATTCTTTTATCTTGCCAGCAGATTTTATAAATTCCGCCTGACTGAGAAGCTGTCAAAGGGAAGGAAAAAGCTTAGAATTGCCCTAAGCATATTTCCTGTTCTTCTGATTCTGTTCACAATATGGCTTGCCCTTGGAAGTGTTGACGCAGTTGTATGTCTGCTCCATCTGTGTGTATTCTGGCTTCTGTCCGATCTAGCCAGTCTGATCATACAGAAAAACCACAGGCAGAAGCCAGAGCATTATTATGCAGGTGTTTTTGCCCTGCTCTTTACTGCCGCCTATCTTTCAGTTGGTTTTTACCTTGCAAATCATGTATGGCAGACACACTATACAGTGAAGAATAGGAAATCCGCTGATCAGCTCCGGATCATACAATTCGCTGACTCCCATGTCGGCACTACCTTCAGCGGACAGGAGTTTTCAAAATATGTCAGTGAAATGCAGGCTTTGAATCCAGACGTGGTTCTGATTACTGGCGACTATATTGATGATGATACCTCAAAGGAAGACATGACTGCTGCCTGCGCAGCGCTTGGAAAACTAAAGACAAAATATGGAGTATATTTTACCTTCGGCAACCATGACAAGGGCTATGATGTGAATGGGAGGAGAGGTTACAATGCCGATGAGCTGATCCGGGAACTTGAACGAAACGGGATCACAGTCCTGCAGGACGAGAGTGTTCTGATTCATGACAGCTTTTATCTGATTGGAAGACAGGATCTGTCTTCTGAGATTATTTCGGGCAGTCCAAGGGCAACCATGGAGGAACTGGTAAAAGATCTTGATCCTGGAAAATTTCAAATCGTTATGGATCACCAGCCCCATGACTATGACAGGCAGGCGGCTGCAGAGGTGGATCTTGTCCTTTCCGGCCATACCCACGGCGGACAGCTGATCCCCATCACCTATGTGGGAGAATGGCTTGGCATGAACCAGCAGACCTACGGCATGGAAAAAAGAGAAAACACGACCTTTATCGTAACCTCCGGCATCTCCGGATGGGCTATGAGATTTAAAACAGGATGTAAGTCCGAATATGTAGTCATTGACATTCAGTAAATATACACACGGCAGATTTATCTGGCGCGCAGTATAACTTATCAGGCGGCCCTGCACCCTATGGGCAAAGCCGCCTGGTTTATGACCGTGTACAACAGGTCAATGGAGACATCATTTCCCGGCTGACAGGCACAAGGTATCTACAGCTTAATCTTCACTACATCCACATCCAGATTCCACAGGAACTTATCCAGATCCTTAAAGGACAGGAATACAGTAGCAGTGTTATCAAGGGGATGAATGCCCATACTTCTACATCTGCTCAGATCCTTGTCGATAAAGAATTCCACCGCATGATCCGTGTCGTTCATAAGACCGAATGGAGTAACGCTTCCCTGCTTTAGTCCAAGATACTTTTCCAGCCTCTCTTCTGATGCAAAGCTGAGATTTCCTGCTCCAAGCTGTCTGCCCAATGCTTTCAGATCAATCTTCTTTTCTTCCTCACATGTAATCAGAAAATGTCTCTTCCCCTTAGCATCCCGTAAAAATAAGTTCTTACACAATGTTCCCTTCTCTGGAAGCCCGAGCCGGTCCATATCCTCCATAGTAAAAACCGGTTCATGATCCACTACTTCATATTTAATCTTAAGCTTATCCAACTCGTCATACACGCGTTTTTTCTGTTCGTCCATACTTCTAATCTCCTTTTATATTTTTCGGGATTTTAGCGCTCCCAAATCACTTTCTTACAGTCAGAGCAGTAAATATCCTCTCTTTGAAGGGCAGACCCTGTGCAAACCTGCTTAGGCTGCTGCTTTCCTTTTATATTATAAACATAACTCTACTACACTTTCAAAATTGTTTCAAGCTTTATCTGAATCATGTTGTCAGTTTTTATTATGTGTCGTATAATGTAGAAGAAGAGAAGCTGTAAAGCTGCCAAGAGAGTTTAAAAGGATGTGACATTTTGAAAAAAATATTGAAATTAATTGCTATTAATCTCTGCATCGTAATTACGGCGATCGTTTTGTATTCTCCGGGACTTGTGTGCCTCCGGATTTCAGATTACAGTATATTCCGGGCAGGTATGTCTGTTATTGCTGCACTTGCACTGACTGCTATTTTCTTTTTTTTCAATCTGAAGCTTTTAAAGGAGCCGGACAGGAAGCCGATTCTCCCCCAGGATGTACCAAATCTTGAAAAGGCAAAGGAGATCTTAAAAAGCCATATAAACGGCAGATATTTCGGCAGCACAGCAAGGACAGCCATTGACCAGCTTGACCGTATCTTTACATGCCGTCAGCGTCTGTCTGGCATACTGGAGAAACGATTTGAAAAGGACACCATTAGCTGGGACAAGTTTAACAGTGTCGCCGCTGCGGCGGAGTCCTCTGCCATTCAGAATGTAGTTGCCATGGCAAACCGGATGCTGCTTTTTGATGAAAAGGAATATGCCAGACTCCAGCACTACCGCGAAGACGATATCCCGGACGATATTCAAGAAGAACAGCTCCGGCTCTATAAGAGGAACTTTGATGATATACGGACAACCATTTCCCTCAATGAGAAGATTCTCCTGAAGTTGGATGCCCTTGCAATGGAACTGTCTTCTTCCGGTGAAAATACAGAACTCAACAACGATCTGGTAAAAGAGATCGAAAAGCTTATAGACGATACAAAATACTATCAATAAGAAAGACGAGGAGAGAAAACATGAACAAGAAAACCATAGGAATCCTGGCCGCTGTGATCATTCTTGTATGTGCCGCAGTATTCGGCGGCATCTACTTTACGCGTAACATTGGAAAATCAGATAAGGTCATATCTGGTGAAAATGCAGAAAAGCAGCTGTCAAAAATGGTAGACCGGATCGATCCTCTGACCGGCACCCCTGTGAAGTCACCCATTGAATACGATTCAGCCGAAGATGAGGCATCCGAGCTTCCAGACATTGACACCTGCACCGTAGGTGTAGAGGCAGCCACCGGACTCTATGCCGAGATCTTTTCTTCCCCTGAAAAGGCCGGCACCGGGACAGACGGATGGCTCTGCGAAATGGCGGAGGAATTCAACAAACAGGGCTATGAGGTAAACGGACAGAAGGTATCCGTCCAGATACGGAATGTCAACAGCGGACAGGCTCTTGATTATATTGCCACCGGGAAAGCAGTTCCTGCCGGTTTTGCCCCTTCCAGTATGCTGTGGGTGGACATGCTGAATGCAAGAGGAACTGCTACAGAAACCATCTCTGAATGCCTTGTTGGAAATGTAGCCGGAATCCTTCTTACCTCTAAAACTTACGATCAGATCGTTGAAAAATATGGAAGTGTTGACTTAAAAGCAATCACCGAAGCAACAGAAGCCGGAGAATTTGCCATGGGATATACGAATCCCTTTGCCAGCAGTGCGGGGCTTAATTTTCTGATCTGTACCCTGGAGCGGTATGATCTTGAAAATCCGCTTTCTGAGGCCGCTGTTGAGGGCTTTCAGAAGTTTCAGAAGAATGTCCCCTTTGTTGCACTCACCACAATGCAGATGCGTGAAGCAGCTGAAAATGGCTCTTTGGATGGGTTCATCATGGAATACCAGTCCTATGTAAACGACACCATGCTGTCCAAAAATTACAAATTCACGCCATATGGCTACCGCCATGACAACCCTCTCGTCAGCGTAGAAGCTGCAAGCCCTGACGAAAAAGAGATCCTAACCCGGTTTGCCGAATACTGTGGTTCCGAAAAGGCAAAAGCCCGGGCAGGCGAATACGGTTTCAATGGCATGCCTGATTATAAATGTGAGTATGAACCTGTATCTGGGGATGTACTGACAGCGGCCCAGAAGCTGTACAAGACCAACAAGGACAATGGCAGGCCTGTGATCGGTGTATTTGTAACTGATGTTTCAGGAAGCATGGATGGCGAGCCTCTGACTGCCCTCCAGGATTCCCTGGTCAACAGTATGAAATATATTAATACGGAGAATTACATCGGCCTCGTAAGCTATGCCGACGATGTAACAATTGAACTGCCCATTGGTCAGTTTGATTTAGAGCAGCAGACTTATTTTAAAGGAACCGTGGAAAATCTATATGCATCTGGAGGCACTGCAACTTTTGATGCCATCTGCGTTGCACTGAACATGATCCATGAAAAGATGAAGGAATACCCGGATGCCAAGCCCATGTTATTTGTCTTAAGCGACGGCGAGACCAATGCAGGCTACAACCTGAATGATATCCGGGATGTACTGGGCGGACTTAGGATTCCGGTATATACCATCGGTTATAATGCGGATCTGGAAGCATTGCAGAGCATCAGCTCTGTCAATGAAGCTGCAAGCATTGATGCTTCCACAGATGATGTTGTCTATCAGCTAAAAACACTATTTAATGCTAATATGTAAACCTGCTTCTAAAAAATATTACAATAAACATGGAATGCGCAGCTTATGCGCATTCCTGACCGTGGATCATAACGAAAAATCATTTCTGTCAGATATATTCCACAATCTGACAGGGAGCCGGAAAGAGGAAATACGCTAACGCATATTTCTTCCCTATCCGGCTCCCTCTTTGTTTTGCAATCAGATATCCAGTCTAAAACCCAATATTTCTTCCTTTTTCCATATCTGCAATCTGGCGTTCTCCCACATCTGCAATGTGGCGGAAGTCCTGAATTGTCTGTGCCATCTGCGGCAATGCTTTTTTCTTGTAGGTGCTGATATCATCCAGCGCTGACAGCGTGTCTGCAAATGCCTGCTTCAGTGTATCTGGCGAGATGCTTGCCTCCACCGCTTCTCTCTGGATTACAGCTCCCTGTTCTTTCAGCATCCTGGATGTTGCACTGATCATATGATTTGTTGTTTCATTCAGCATCTCCACCTTTTCCAAAACAATTTTCTGATTATACAGGGCGCCGGCAACTGTAACGGCTGTGCGCAGGGCTGCCACCGTAACCGTCTGTGCACGGTCCACTGCACGGATCAGTTCCAGATTGTTTTTCCGTATGACTTCCATAGCAATAATCCCCTGCTGGTTTACCGTCAGAAGCTGCTGAAAATCCATCAGTCTCTGCCTCAGAGGAAAGACAATCTCCTCCTCTACAAACTTAATACGTTCATCGGTCTCTCCTAAAGCCCTGGCATTTTCAACTGCATTTTCCAAATAGCCGTCAAGCTGGGAGCCCAGCTCAATCTTCTGCGTGAGCTGTTTCGTCAGCTCACGCATGGAAGCCTGCTCAATCTCTAAAGTTGTATTGTCATTTTTTAAAATGGTCCGTCCTTTTTCCAAAGACTTTACGATATCTGCAATCTCTGCGTCCGCTGTCTTGAATCGCTCAAAGTAACGCCGGATGGGGTTAAATACCTTTCCAAGTACCCCACTCTTCGTAAAATCCAGTCCAGAAGGATCAAGATCCCGCATTTTAATGGAAAGCTCCTCAAGTCCCTTTGCGACCTCTCCGGATTCTCCACCTGCACGGCTAAAGTCTCCCATCCTCTTCTGAAGAATATTATTTTTTGTCTGCGACTGTCTGACAAGATCCGCCCCAAAGGTCTCTACCACCTGGATGAATTCCCTGCGCTGTGCAAGGGAATCCAGATCCACTGCCATAATCTGCTCTGCCTTGTCCTTTACTACATTCGTAATGACTGCTTTCTCCTCCATAGACGGCTCCAACTCTTCAGCAACTTCTTGTTTTATCGCTTCCGTGTTCGGTAACTCTAATGTAAATCCGCTCATATCTATTTCTCCTTTGTCCATCCGTCCCGCTTCACATAACGGATACGCTCTCCTCTCTCATGCAAAAAAGGCTGTCTGCAGCATTCTCATAATCCTTCATTCTTTCCGCTTTCTTCACCCTTTTCAGCTCCTTTGCTCCGTCCGGGAAAGAGCTTCCCAGGTAGCACCATATTTCCTTCATCTTAAAGAGAACATTCTTATCGCCAAAATCCAATGCTCTGTAGTCCTCTAACACCTTGTCATGAAAGGCCCTTAATCTTTTCTTATCCTCCGTGCCCGTTCCCTTTATCTCATCTAAAAGTCCAGGATTCCCGATAATCCCCCGTCCAAGCATCATGGCATTAACTTCTGGAAATCTGCCCCGGATTCTCTCATGATCCGCTTTTGTAAAAATGTCTCCATTGTAGCAGACAGGAATTCTGCTCTCTCCAAGAGCCTCTTCAAATACCTGGAGATTGGGCGTATTGTTATAAAAGTCCTGCTGTACCCTCGGATGAATAATCAGCTCCTTAACTGGAAATTTGTTATAAAGCTTCATCAGCCCTTGAAATTCCTCTGGAGAATCCTTTCCAATCCGTGTCTTAATGGAGATCTCTACATCCGTCCCGTTGTAGATCCGGTCAAGAAAACACGCAAGTTCCTCTGGCCTTGCCAGGAATCCTGAACCCCGGTACTTGGAAACAACGGTTTTTGAAGGGCATCCCAAATTCAGATTAACCTCTCTGTATCCAAAATTCTCCAGCTTCCTCACGGTGTGCAGAAAAGCATCTGCATCATTACTCATAATCTGCGGCACAAGATACATTCCCTCATTATGCTCTGGAAGGATCTCGTTCTGCTCCTTTTTACTGAATCCTTTTTTCGTATGAGGCACGAGAAAAGGAGTGAAATATTTGTCCATGGGAGCAAAATACTGGTGATATGCGCTCCGGTAAATATAGGTGGTAATCCCTTCCAGCGGAGCAAGATAATAAACCATGCTCTATTCCTCTTCTTTTTTATACAGCCAGAACGCTCCGTATGCCGGAATATTCACACCCCTTGCCTCCATCTTGCGACCGGTAATCAGATCTGTATACATGCCGTCTTCCTCGTTAATCCATGCCGTTTTGTCAAACTCACTGAAATTAAAGAGTGCAACCAGCTTTTCCTTTTCAGTGGCACGTATGATGCCAAGGATGGATTTATCCCACGTATCCACGGTCCACACATCTGCATCACCCCGGAATACATCTTTATCCTTCCTAATGTCCTCAAGTCTCTTAAGCCCGTCAAAAATCCTCTGCTGAACCGTTCCCTCCTTGTTCCTGAGAGCTTCCTTCTCCCATAAAAACTTCCCTCTGTGAAGATATCTGGAATCGTCCCACTTCTTCGGATCTTTATGATAGGTATAGTCATTTTCCTGTCCGATTTCGTCTCCACTGTAGATGACAGGGATACCGGACTGAACGAGCATATAGGCATGAAGCATGAGATCCAGGCGGATTGCCCGGTCAAGAGCCTCATCATCAAGCTCATATGCAGCCTTTTCAATTCCGCTTAAGGACGCAGTTGTCCCACACAGTCTCGCGTCGCCTGATGCCGGATCGGAATTATACAGCTCTCCTCTTGCAAAAGAGCCCGGGTACTGACCAGTAAGGAAATTATTAAGATAGCGTTTGTGGCTCACCTCTCCGATCCCGAACTGCATAAGCCACAGATAATCAAGCCCCCAGCCGATATCATCATGACAGCGCAGATAATTCAGGAACACATAATCCTTCGGCAGCGTATTGATAACATTCATCTGCTGCTTCAGCAGCATCGTGTCCCTGGTTGCTACACTGTGCCACGTAGTTGCCATGGTCGTTACATTATAAAGCATGTGGCACTCAGGCTTCTCTACACTTCCAAAATAGGGCACCACTTTATCCGGCGCCATGACCACTTCCCCGAGAAGAAGCACTCCCGGACATACAATCTCCGTAATAATCCGCATGATCCGCACAATACTATGTACCTGGGGCAGATTACGGCAGTTTGTGCCAAGCTGCTTCCAGATATATGGAACCGCATCAATACGGATGATATCAATTCCTTTATTCACCAGGTTAAGCATATTATAGATCATCTCATTTAACACAACCGGATTCCAGTAGTTCAGATCCCACTGATATGGATAAAAGGTTGTCATAATGAACTGCTCCATATCCGGCAGCCAGGAAAAATTCCCGGGCGCGGTTGTAGGAAACACTTCTGGCATAGTCTTCTCAAACTGTGTCGGTATATCATAATTATCATAGAAATAGTATCTGCTCTTATACTCTGGATCCCCCTGTCTCGCCTTCCTTGCCCATTCATGATCCTCTGATGTATGATTCATAACAAAATCAAGACAGATGCTGATTCCCCTCTTATGGCATTCCTCCGCAAGACTCTCTAAATCCTCCATCGTTCCGAGTTCAGGCTTTACCTTTCTGAAATCTGCAACCGCATAGCCTCCGTCGCTCCTGCCCTCCGGTGAATCAAGAAGCGGCATTAGATGAAGATAATTTACATTGCATTCCTCTATGTAATCCAGCTTCCCCTTCACACCCTTAAGATTACCTGCAAAGGCATCTACATACATCATCATGCCCAACATCTGGTTTCCACGATACCAGTCCGGGTGACTTTCCCGCTCGCGGTCCATCCCCTTAAGCTTCACACTTCTCGCCTTATACCATCGGAACATCTCATCACACAGGCTCTCAAACATATCTGTACGTCCGCTGTATAACTCATGATACAGCCACTTAAATTCATCATAAAATTTCAAAAAACGTTTTTTATACTCCTCATTGTAAGATTCGATGGAAAATTGCATAGAACGTCTCCTCCTGTTACATTTTTTCATATATATTTGTAACTGCTTCGTACTTCCACAGTCACATGCAAAAATTGCCCCTCATACCCGACTCATGTAGTCACAGGATGCGCAGTCAAGACGCATTCACAGACCATAAATCGTAATTCTTACTCACCGATTATCTTAATCAGAACTCTCTTGTCCCGTTTTCCGTCAAATTCAAAATAAAAAATCTGCTCCCAGGTTCCAAAATCAAGACGCCCCTCCGTAATTGCCACAACCGTCTCACGTCCCATAATAGTACGCTTCAGATGTGCATCTGCATTATCCTCATAGCCGTTGTGCCGGTACTGACTATATGGCTTCTCTGGTGCCAGCCCCTCAAGCCATTTTTCATAATCCTGATGAAGCCCGCTTTCATCATCATTAACGAAAACACTTGCTGTAATATTCATGGCATTGACAAGCACCATTCCCTCCCTGATTCTGCTGTCCGTCACCGCCTTTTGTACCTCACCCGTAATATTCACCAGTCCTCTTCTCATCGGCAGGTGAAAATGCAATTCCTTTCGATATGATTTCATACTATCCACTCCTTGACACAATTATCTAAGCTGATACTATTTTGTAATAGTTCAGATACCTTCACTGTTATCTATTTTAACATATTTCACAACAAAATAACAGTAGCTTCTTGACTTTGTCGAAAACTCATGGCAACGAAAACTCCGTTATTGATAGCGGGATCCCGCCTGCTTTAGAAGCTCCCTTCTCTCACGATAATCAGGAAGAATCTGCTCCACGATCCTCCAAAATGCCTTCGAATGATTCATTTCGATACGATGTGCCAGTTCGTGGACCACCACATAGTCCAGTACTCCCTCTGGCATAAGCACAAGCTTCCAGTTAAAATTCAGATTGCCTTTTCCGCTACAGCTGCCCCATCTTGTTTTCTGTTCGCGTATCGTGATTCTTCCATAGGTAACCCCCATAATTTCCGCATAGTAGCTTACACGTTCTGGTATGAGCTTTAAAGCCATCCGGATGCCGTTTGTACGCATTTCCTCTGTAACCATCTCCTGACATTCATGTTCTTTCCTAAGTCTTTCCTGCTGGGCTCTGATCCACCCTTCCTTTTCTGCAAGAAAGTGTTCCACCTGGTTCTCTGACATAGAATATGGAGAGCGCACTACTACATGCCCGTCTGATTTTACCTGAATTGCAATCGTTCTTCGATCAGAACGAACCCATTCATATTTCACTGCTCTTTCCATCCTGTCACACCTCTCTGTTTCTATAAAGCATTCAGTGGTACTGCCCCTGATCATATCATCCAATCCATATTCTATCACACAGAAAACGGGAAAACAACGACAGAACGGCTGAAAATATAATTGCATTTTCGCCGCAATTTTGATAAACTAATAGAAAGAGGTGATTTATATGGATATTCCTGCACTTTCGACATACATGTCAATGAGTAAATTAAGTGCAAATGTCGACATTGCCGTTATGTCTAAAATTCTCGATACGGCAGAAGCCACTGGAGAAGCCCTGACACAGATGATGGAGTCTGCTGTCATACCAGGGCTCGGAGAAAACATTGATATTATGGCATAAAAAGAGTAACAAAAAAAGCCAGGAAAATCCCGGCTTTTTTGTTATTCTTTTAGCTTTCCTTTTTCTACATTGGGCTTTATGAAATTGTTATAGGCATACTCCCATAATTCTGCAGAACCCTCTGCTGTATTCTCATTTCGCCGAAGTACCTGATCAACATGCACGCCATGTTCCTCCCAGCTCCTTCCGGCGGCTGCATCATTCAGCATTAGCGGCTGTATATGATCCATCGCGTGTGCAAATCTAGCCTCTGCTGTTTTTCCTTCCTCAAATTCCTCCCAGAGACTCCAAAGCCTTTTCTCCTGATCTGACGGAAGAAGGGCAAAAATCCGTTTTGCAGCCATCACCTCACGCTCGCGCTTATCCTCATGTCCTTTCGTATCATAGGCATAGGTATCACCTGCATCTATCTCCACCAGATCATGAATCAGCAGCATCGACACGGTTCTTAACACATCAATCTCCTCATTGGCATACCCACTTAAGAGAATCGTCATAACTGCCATATGCCATGCATGCTCTGCATCATTTTCCTTTCTCTTTCCATCTGACAGGTAGGTCTGTCTTTCTATAAATTTTTCCTTATCAATTTCCCGGAAAAAGTCAAATTGCCTGTCCAGCCTGCTTTTTTCCATACTTTCCATCACTCCATATAACTACTGATTTTTCCTATAATTTCATTCACTGATCCCCAGTCCGGCACTGTTACATACAGGGGACCTCCGTCATGCGAGTAGCAATACTGCTGTCCACTGTCATCGCCTGTCGCTGCAATTGATTCAATCTCCCAGCCCTTCATGTCCTCTAACTGCATCCGTACAAGAGACTTAATCTGCTTCTCAGACATATTAGTCTCTGCGTTTCCTACGATGCTGTTAATCATCCCATTTGCACGGAACAGAATCATTGGAGACATTGCCTTTTTAATGAGTCCGGTCAGCAATGCCTGTTGGTTTTTGCCCCGCTGGTTATCCCCGTCAGCAAGTGCATGCCGTTCTCTTACAAACGCGAGAGCCTCTTTTCCGCTGAAATGATTGTGTCCCTCCTGGACTTCCACAATTGCACCAGATTCTTTTCCAGTTGTAAATGCAAGCTCAGACTCTACATTCACTCCGCCCATCACATCTACAATCTCTTCTACAGAGGTAAAATTCACCCGCACATAAAACGGGATCTCTGTTTCATACAGATTCTCCAACGTGGCAACAGATGCGTCAATTCCATAAATGCCTGCATGAGTCAGTTTATCATTCTGCCCATCAGATATTCCTGGTATAGGGACATAATAATCTCTCGGAGTAGTAACAAGCAGGATTCGGTGTGTCTTCGGATTGATCGTGGCAATCAGATTTACATCACTCCTGCTGTCCTGCTTAATCTCGCCATACACATCAATCCCGCTTATATAGACATTAAAGGGACTCGACGTTACATCAATGGCATGCTCCTGGGTATAATTCCCACTCTCCTCTCCAGTAGCAATTTTATCCAGTGCCCCGTTAACCTTAAGCGCATAAAAGCCGAAAAGAATAAAAAGTGCGCTTAACACCAAAGACAGGCCATTTCCAGCCCCTTTCCGCCTTTTCCCCCGCAGTGCTGATCTCTGCAGCCATTTCACCGTAATGAAGAGGAGCAGCAGGAGCACTGCAAGTCCCGCCATATACGCGGTTGGCAGAATTCCCAGTATCGCCATAGCTCCAAAAAGAGCAACGGATGACACTGACTGGAGCATACACAGAATCCTTCCCGCTGCTCCAGACCCTGACGGCAACACATCGCGCTGCCTTTTCTTCTTTTTTCTTTTTCTCCTTCCGTCCCCGTTCCCATGAGACTTGATATATTTTAGCTGATCTCGATATTCCATACAGATTACTCACCCAGGCCGCTTTCTACAGCCTCCACCATCGCCTGTAATGCCTCCTCTTCATTTTCGCCGTCACATACAAGGACAATCTCATCCCCTGACTTAATACATGCACCGAGAACACTCAGGACACTCTTGGCATTTGCAGTTGTATCCCCATGTTCAAACATCACTTTGCAGTTATATTTGTTGGCAGTGTTACAGAATATCCCTGCCGGCCGAAGGTGAAGGCCTGTTGGATTACTGATCTTCACTTTTTTACATACCATATGTCATACAGCTCCTATTATTTTTCGTAACTGCTGAGCAGTTACTATTTTTCTTCTAAAATAACACCAATTGTGATTCCCTGTTCCAACCTGCAGCCATCCGGAAGTACAACTTCTACCGGCACTCTGTAGCTGCCAGGTTTCTTATAATTCGATAAATCTATGCTGATATTATTATCAACCTCCACACTCTCAAGAAGAGCCGCCGGACCGCGCACCTGTACCTCGATCACATCTACGGTCTCATATTTCATTCCCAAATCCTCATCCAGTCCCTTTACCACTACAGAACCAAGAGAAACCTCAAATGTTTTTGTACCATCCTTTTCAATCGAAATAGTCACAACAATTGAACCCATATTAGCATCCACAAGATTTACCGTATCAGGAAGGTATTCCGTGATATCCACAACCTGTTCTGTCTTTGCCGTAAGACCCGTAAGTTCCAGTGCCGACGACGGAATTTCAATCTCTTTAATTCCCTCCAAAGCTTCGTTCACACCTGCCACCTGAAGCTCCTGAGGTTCATATGTGATCCCGGAAATCGTAAATCCCTCTGCTGCCGTCACCTCAGACGTATCAAATGAAAGCGGAACGCTCTTCGTGTTCAGTATCTGAACACTGACAGCAATACCGTCAACGCCAAGATTATTAGTAAGAAGTGACTGGTCTATTACATTATTTTCGTCATCATAGAGAACAAGCTGTGATGGGAGCACCGTATCATCTAACAGGCCTGACACGCTTACCTCGGCCTCTACTCTGCTAATCTTTCCGATTACAGAAAGGGGACCCCTGATTGATACCATCTCTGGAACAGCTTTTATCTCTCCCAGTGCATAGCCGTCCCGTACTGTACCTGTCGTGGTCGGGACAATCGGGAACTTCTTCGTCTGCTCTTCTTCTAGCTTCACCTGCAGATTTCTCGGTGCCGTATATGCTTCGTCATAATCCCCCTCGTGACCACTGATCATAACCATAAGCGGAATCTGTGTATTTAACGTCAGTTCTTTCATGTCTGCAATTGCTGCTATATCCTCGTTCTTTATCTTATTAAGGATCGAGCGATGCGCACTGACTGTTACGCTCACCATCTGTGTGTCATCTACAATCTGATACGTCTGGTTTGTCTCCGCCAGTACCTCCTCATTGATTACTGTTACCGGAATATTATGGTAGGTCTCCGTCTTTACCGGGTCATCTATGTTCACCACCATAAGCCATAATACAAAGGCTGACAGAAAGGCCAGCACCTTAAGACCAACATTATTCATCAGCCTTCTTTTCATTCTTATGTCTTCCTTTCCAAAATGCCATAAATCTGCTTGTTTCCATCTTCTTTGCCTGAATAAGAGTTAGTTTCTCACGCAGCTCATCCCTCGTCACAGCACGGTCGAGAATCCCCCCCTGTGCCACAGAAACCGCACCTGTCTCCTCTGATACTGCAATGACAAGTGCATCGCTTACTTCGCTCATGCCCACAGCTGCCCTGTGCCTTGTTCCAAGCTCCTTGCTAAGTCCCATATTATCAGACAGCGGAAGATAACAGGTCGCAGACACAATCCTATCTCCGCGTATAATAATGGCACCGTCATGCAACGGTGTATTATGCTCAAAAATCTGCATCAGTACCTGCATAGATATGACGCAGTCCATATGGATTCCTGTGCTCTCATATTCTGTCAGGTGAATCGCCTGTTCTACAACCATCAGGGCACCCGTTTTTACACGTCCCATATTATATGCCGCGTCTATAATACTCTCCATTGTATCTTCGCTAAACCGGGCTCTCTCCCGGCCAGATTCAAAGGGTGCAATGGATGTCAGGAATTTCCGTTCACCGAGTTTTTCAAGTGCCCGCCTGAGCTCTGGCTGAAATACCACAACCGCAACCGTTGCCAGAATCGTGACCGAATTTTCCGCAATATATAGAATCGTATGCATCTGAAAAATAAATGCAACAAGAATAAATATGGCTAGTACAGCAATTCCTCTCAACAGCATCCATGCCTTTGTATTTTTAATCCATATCATCAGATGATAAATGAGGTATGCAAGAATTAGAACCTCTACAATATCTGTCCAGTAAATATTCGGAATATATACATCTGTCATGAAACGCCCCATAATCGCTGATATACGCTGTTCCATTCCGTCCACCTCCCCGCACTTCTAGATCATTCCCAAAAATTCGTTTTAAAGTTTCCGTAAAACGATTACTTCAAGTCCAGATCATGCTTTAAGCTCTGTGTCAGAAGCCTTTTGTCAACCTCATTCATATCATGGCTGTTCACAGATGGAGATCTTCTTGCAGTCTGCCGCCTTGCCGGCTGCCCGCCTCTATGTTCGATCCCGGATCCTCCCCTGTGGCTGCCTCTGTGCTCTGCCTTATGCTTCCGGCGCACCTCCGCCGTATTGATAATCTCTGTCTCTTTGCGCTCATTAATCCGCTTCACTGTCTTTTCCGGTGTTGCCACAGACAGTTTCGGAATTGCCTTCACATAATAATAATACTCGTCATCCTCATATTGCAGCCGTTCACTTCTTGCATAGTCCACAGACAAAAAGAACAGCTCCAGAATCAGACCTGCCACAACAGCCGCCACACCACCGCTTATAAGCGGACCGTAGGAGGAATCTACTCCAAGCGCCATATCTCCCACAATGATCACTACAACATTCACGACCGCTCCTGCTACTGACGCAATTTTCCATGCATGGTTTACTGATTGCATACGAATCGTATATACAACCAAAAAGCTGATTACAATCGCTGCAATTACAATCCACATCTCTTTACTCTGAAATACCTTCTTCACATAGGCGGACACCTGACCCATAAGCCCTGCTGCACCCTCGCCTTTCATCCCTGCTGATGCACTCTTTACGTATTTCATCATATAATATACAATTGCACCGCAGGCAATCGCAATAATCGCAGTCGGACCCGCAAGCAGTGCATATGCAACCGGTATCACACACGGAACCTTAAGTACAAATGCAATCGGTGTCAGAAGAACTGCCAGAGCCATCTTCGGAGTCAGCCTGAAATAAAAAATATACATAATCAGAAATACAAGTGCCGTCACTCCCAGTGCTGCCAGTGACACTGCATACATATGTGCAAGAATCAAAGCGCTTGCCGCAATTATTGTCATAAATAAAGGGAAAAATGTGCAGATAACTGCAAGTGCAAGCATTACTACCGGAGTCGCCGCGATCTTCATAAATCCCACATTTGTATTAATCATATAAAATGTTGCCATCGCTACCGCGAACTGAAATACTTTATCAATTATTCTTGAATTTTTAGAATACAATCCCTGAATTCTTTCACGAAATACAATCAAACCATCCATCTACCTATTCTCCTTTTCGTACATCTTCAGCAGCTTTGTCAGATCATGATTATATCTTTTCACTCTCTGTCTTGCCTCCCTATGTCTTTTGTTATATATATGGCTTGTGACGATTGAATATATGACAACGAGAGCCACATATCCTGCCACTACAATGATTCCCAGCATCACAACAAGGTTCATGGCCATCTTCGCCATCAGCTCCTGGAGACCCGCCAGTACAGCCAGCGCCACTACGCAGACATAGCCTATTGTTACCCAGAAAAAAGAAAATAGTATATGCATTCCTGCATAATCCTTCCGATAGTACTCACTGATCTTAAAATCCTCCCTGCCCTGCGTCTGTTCATACAGGGCAAGCCTTGTCATCAACTTCACTTTACGTTCATCTAACATAATCCACCTCGAAGCACGCAATCTTCGCATCAGCCCGGACCACTACATTGGTACGGTGCGCTGCAACATTTAAACATCATTTTTAGTATAACAAATATCAGTATCCTTGTCCAATACTTATGGTCAAAAAATAAACTTTTTGAACCCCGGCTGCTTTGAGCACTCCTGCAACTGCATCAATTGTACTTCCTGTTGTATAAATATCATCTACAACTAATACGCATTGCGGCATATTCCGAATCCGTACAGCCGAAAATGCCTTTTCCAGATTTCTCTTTCTTTTTCTGTTATCCAAAAGCTTCTGAGGACTGGTATCCCTCACTCTCCGGACCAGATCCGTATAGACCGGAAGCCCCAGACAGTCTCCAAGCTCGCTGGCAAGAAGCCCTGCCTGGTTATAGCCTCTTTTTCGTTTCCGGCGGGCAGAAAGCGGCACTGGCACGATCACATCCGGTCTCCATTTTCTTATAAGCTTCCCATGGTATTTTACAATTTCATCTGCATATATCTTTGCATAAAATCGCTGGTTATGATACTTGAAACGGTAGATGGATGCATTGACAGGCTCCTTGTGAATCCACAGACTAATCCCCCTGTCATACATATGGTTCATCCTTATACAGTCATGGCAGTATTCTCTCTCTGCATACCGGATGGGTTTCCCGCATCTCATGCATCTAGGTTCCCTCACAAGCCGCGCATCTGACTTTTTCCTGCAAGACACACAAATACCACCTGCACTTGCTTTTCCGCAAAAAGGGCAGGTATCCGGCCACAGAATAACACCTAATTTTTTTCTTTTCTTCATAAAATTTCACGAATTCGCTCTGCCAGGCTTGTCTTTCTTTCCTGTTCTCTTGTGTTGTGAATCATTCCCTGAAACACAGTCTCACTTCCCACAATTGTGACACAGGATTTTGCTCTTGTCACTGCAGTATAAAGAAGATTTCTGTAATAGAGCTGCCTCGGTCCTTGAAGAAGAGGCATAACCACCGCCGGGTACTCGCTCCCCTGGGATTTGTGCACAGTAATGGCATAGGCAAGCTCCAGCTCCTCCAGCAATGCATGGGAATATTTTACAAGACGATGTTCATCAAACTCTACAATTACTGCATCCTCATAGGTATTAATCGTCCGGATGATCCCCATATCCCCGTTAAAAATACCAAGTCCCTTGTCCACTGTCATGCCATATTTTGTCTTGATCTCCCATTCAAGCTGATAATTGTTCTTAATTTGCATGACCTTGTCCCCTTCACGGAACAGGTGGTGGCCGTATTCTCTCTCATTTTTCTTTTTATCCGGAGGATTCAGGTATTCCTGAAGAATCTTATTTAGTCTCTCCACACCAAGCAGTCCTTTTCTCATTGGAGTCAGAACCTGGATGTCATTGATTCCTGCATTTACATATTTCGGCAGCTTTTTCTGTATCAAGGTTATCACCACGCTGATAATCACATTTGGATCCTGCCGTTTCAGAAAAAAGAAATCCCTGCTCTTATTATCCAGAACCACCTCCTCCCCACGGTGGATCTTATGGGCATTTACAATAATATCGCTTTCCCCGGCCTGTCGGAAGATTTTTTTAAGCATAACAACAGAAAAGCTTTGCGAATCAATAATATCCTTCAAGACACTCCCCGGCCCGACACTGGGCAGCTGATCTTTATCACCCACCAGAATCAGCCTTGTTCCGGGTATAACCGCATCCAAAAGTGCATGCATAAGGGGCAGATCCACCATTGACATCTCATCAATAATAATGACATCTGCCTCAAGGGGATTCTCAGCATTTCTGCCAAATCCTGTTTTCCCGTCTTCCCCTGGATTCCCATTCACCTCCAGAAGCCGGTGAACCGTCTGCGCCTCGCATCCTGTAGCCTCTGTCATACGTTTTGCCGCTCTCCCTGTAGGCGCAGCCAGCAGGATATCCATTCCCTCTCCCTCAAAGAAATGAATCATCGTGTTAATCGTAGTAGTCTTTCCAGTACCCGGACCGCCCGTAAGCACCATTACACCATGCCAGACCGCCTCCATTACAGCCGTCTCCTGCATATCATCCAGTAAAATACCTGCATTTTCCTGAATCCTGGACAGCCGCTCTTCAATCACTTCCCCTGCCACATCAAACTTTATATTCAGATCATGCAGCATCTTAGCAGTATTCAGCTCCATATAATAATAGCGGGACGCATAAACCCTGGTAATACCCTCTGTATTCTTCAGAACAATCTTTTTTTCCATAGCAAGATCCATGAGGTACTGCTCTATATGTACAATATCTACCCCGAGAAGCAGGCCTGCCCTGGCAAGCAGTGTCTCCTGTCCAAGATAAATATGCCCCTCACTGACACTTTGTAAAAGGGTATAGAAAATACCGCTGCGTATGCGGTAGTCAGAATCCGTATGAATTCCGACCTTCAGCGCAATCTCATCAGCGGTCTTAAATCCCACTCCCGGCACATGATCTGCCATCTGATACGGATTTTCCTCGATCACACGATAGATACTTTGTCCATAGTGGTCATAAATTTTAACAGCAAGTGCTATTGATATCCCATACTTCTGCAGATATATCATAGCCTCCCGCACATCTCTCTTCTCTTCAACCCGGGCGGCAATCTCTCTTGCCTTTCTCTCACTGATTCCCTTAATCTCAGCAAGACGTTCGGGTTCTTCCGCAATAATCCGGAAGGTATCCTCTTTGAATTTCTTTACAATCCTGCCTGCAAGTGCCGCTCCAACTCCTTTTATTGCCCCAGACCCAAGATAGCGCTCAATGGACGCTAAGTCCTCCGGTGCACATACTTTGGCAGTCTCCACCTGAAGCTGGGTGCCATAAAGCTTATGGACTGTGTATTCACCTGTCAGTTCGAAGAGTTCTCCCTCTTCTATATAATGGAACTTTCCTACACAGGTAAGATCTCCGTCGTCATTGTTCAGATTAAATACCGTATACCCATTTTCCTCATTCCGGTATACAATGTGCTCTACATATCCTTTTATCTTTTCCATCTGTATTAAACGTCTTTTCTTCCGCTCATAAGTTCAACAAACTGCCCTGTTCCGATTGCCACCACCTGCATAGGTTCCTCTGCAGTCATAGTATTGATTCCCGTTCTCTCTTCTATCATCTCTTCGAGTCCTCTGAGCATAGAACCGCCTCCAGTCAGTACAATTCCCCTGTCAAGAATATCTGCTGATAGTTCGGGAGGTGTACGCTCCAGAACACTGATTACTGCCTCCACAATCTGACCCGTGGTCTCTCTTAATGCCTCCTCTGTCTCTTCTGACGTAACTGTAACCGTCTTTGGAAGGCCCGTTACCAGATTCCGTCCCCGTACCTCCATTACCTCATTCTCTATAAGCGGATACGTTGTCCCAATCTTAATCTTAATATCCTCTGCAGTACGCTCTCCGATCAGAAGATTATGTTTCTTCCGCATATACCTGACAATTGCCTCATCGAAATCATCTCCTGCCATCTTAATCGACGTATTCACGACCGTTCCACCCAGGGAAATGACCGCAATATCAGAAGTCCCTCCTCCAATATCCACAATCATATTTCCACAGGGCTTGGAAATATCTATTCCAGCACCGATCGCCGCTGCTACCGGCTCCTCAATCAGCTTTACCTCTCTGGCTCCTGCGGCATAGGTTGCTTCTTCCACAGCCTTTCTTTCCACCTCAGTAACTCCGCTGGGCACGCAGATGCTGATGCGGGGCTTCTTAAAGGTTCTTTTGCCAAGTGCTTTCTGAACAAAGTATTTGATCATCTTCTCTGTCACAGTATAATCAGATATTACACCCTGCCTAAGCGGACGCACAGCAACAATATTTCCCGGGGTTCTCCCGAGCATTAGCCGTGCCTCCTCTCCAATCGCCTTCACCTCATTGCTGTCCCTGTCAAATGCAACCACCGAAGGTTCCTTTAATATGACACCCTTGCCTCTCACATATACAAGGACACTGGCGGTTCCCAAATCAATCCCTATATCTACTGCCATTTACGAAACTCCTCCATATTATTTGTCTCATATCGTTATCCTTCGTTTCTCACATGTAACAGTTCAGTACCTCCACAGCAGACCTGTTGAATAGTAGCTCTTACATGTCCTTTTCACCCTCGTATCATTATAATCAAAATCAAAGTAATTGGAAACCCCTTTTTCCTTAATTATTTGTGAAGTCTGTCCTCCTGGTGTCGAATCGTGGCAGGCTCTGTCAATGAAAGTCTTCTACAGCAGCAATACTCACGGCAGATTGTAGGAATAAATTTTCAAACACGCTCTAGTATAAACCAATTTAAATAACCTTATGTTTCGCTGGTTTGCTTTCCCGATATCATATGTGTAAAAGCCTCAGCGTAGCCTTGCGTTTTTACACATACACTCTCGAAAAAGCATCCCCAGTGAAACAGAAAGGTATTTAAATTGGTTTATATTAGCTTTGGCTCATTGCCCTGCAGGCATGAAGCTTCAAATGCGCTCCAACATACTGCGGATATATTTCCCTGTATAGGAAACCGGGCTGTCCGCCACCTCCTCAGGCGTTCCCATTGCGATAACCGTGCCCCCCTTGTCGCCGCCTTCCGGGCCCATGTCAATAATATAGTCCGCAGTTTTTATCACATCCAGGTTATGCTCAATCACTACTACAGTATTCCCGTCAGCTGCCAGACGATGCAGAATCTCTGTCAGCTTATGCACGTCTGCAAAGTGTAGTCCTGTAGTAGGCTCATCCAGAATATAAATCGTCTTTCCCGTACTCCTCCTGCTGAGCTCCGTTGCCAGCTTAATCCTCTGAGCCTCGCCGCCGGAAAGCTGGGTGGAAGGCTGCCCCAGACGAATATAGGAAAGACCCACATCATACAGTGTTTCCATCTTTCTTTTGATACTCGGAATATTTTCGAAGAAATGCAGCGCCTCCTCCACAGTCATATTCAGTACATCATAAATACTTTTACCCTTATATTTTACCTCCAAAGTCTCCCGATTATACCGTTTTCCATGACATACTTCACATGGAACATACACATCCGGCAGAAAATGCATCTCAATCTTTAAAATACCATCTCCTGCACACGCCTCGCAGCGCCCGCCTTTCACATTGAAGCTAAACCTTCCTTTTTTATATCCTTTCGCTTTGGCATCTGCAGTTGATGCAAATAAATCCCGGATCAAATCAAATACTCCTGTATAGGTAGCAGGATTAGAACGCGGAGTTCGTCCAATTGGAGACTGGTCAATATTAATTACCTTATCCAGATTTTCTGTCCCCTTAATATCTTTATGCTTTCCTGGGATTGTCCGCGCCCTGTTAAGCTCCTTTGCAAGACGCTTGTACAAAATCTCATTAATCAGGGAGCTCTTTCCTGAACCGGAAACGCCAGTAATACAGGTCATGATTCCAAGAGGGATCTTCACATCCACATTTTTCAGATTATTTTCCCTTGCACCTGTAATCGTAAGCCATCCTGTAGGCGTTCCGCGTTTTTCCGGGACTGGTATGCAGATACTGCCATTCAGATATGCGCCTGTAAGGGACTTTTTATTCCTCATAATTTCCCTGGCCGTCCCTGCTGCAATCACCTCACCTCCGTGTTCGCCGGCCCCCGGACCAATATCCACAATATAGTCTGCGGCACGCATCGTATCTTCATCATGCTCAACGACAATAACGGAATTCCCCAAATCCCGCAGGTGTTTAAGCGTACCTAAGAGCTTATCGTTGTCCCTCTGATGCAGCCCGATACTCGGCTCGTCCAGAATATACGCCACACCAACAAGACCGGAACCAATCTGCGTCGCCAGACGAATCCTCTGAGCCTCGCCGCCGGAAAGCGAGCCCGTAGCACGTGCCAGCGTAAGATAATCAAGGCCCACGTCCATTAAAAATTTGATTCTTGCCTGAATCTCCTTCAAAATTTGGCCGCCTATAAGAAGCTGCTGTTTCCCCAGCTCCAAATTCTGCATAAAAATGTGAAGCTGTTCAATGGACAGAGCCGTCACATCTGCAATATTCCTGCCGTCTACTGTCACGGCCAGCGCCTCCGGTTTCAGTCTCTGACCTTTGCACTTGCTGCAGGGCGTAATATGCATAAACTCCTCATACTCTGCTTTCATTGTATCAGAAGAGGTTTCTCTGTAACGTCGTTCCACATTTTTAATCAATCCTTCAAATTCCACATCATATGTTCCTTCTCCACGCTGTCCCCGGTAATATACTTTAATACTTTTTCCGTTTGTTCCATAGAGAAGTACGTCATGAATCTTCTTCGGATAATCCTTAAACGGCGTGTCAAGCGAAAACTTATATTCCTTACTGAGGGCATCCAGTATTGCGTACGTGAAGCTCTTCTTATCGTTACAGGACTGCCAGCCCATCACTGTAATCGCGCCTTCCTGAATACTTAGGTTTTTGTCCGGTATCATAAGCTCCTCGTCAAACTCCATCTTATATCCCAGTCCAAAACACTCCGGACAGGCGCCAAAGGGATTATTAAAGGAAAAGCTTCTAGGCTCAATCTCATCAATGCTGATTCCGCAATCCGGACAGGAAAAGCTCTGGCTGAAGTTCATGGGTTCTCCGTCAATAACATCTACAACCATAAGTCCTTCTGCAAGATGTAGCACATTTTCTATAGAGTCTGTAAGACGCTTTTCAATCCCCTCCTTTACCACGAGGCGGTCTACTATAATTTCGATATTATGTTTGATATTTTTATCTAAAGCAATATCCTCCGACAGTTCATAAAGGTTTCCGTCAATGCGCACCCGGACATAACCGCTTTTTTTTGCCCTCTCTAAAAGCTTCTCATGACGGCCTTTTCTTCCGCGCACAACCGGAGCTAAAAGCTGAATCTTTGTTTTTTCCGGAAGCTCCATAATCTGGTCTACCATCTGATCTACCGTCTGCTTTTTAATCTCCTTCCCGCAATTCGGACAATGGGGAATTCCAATTCTCGCATAGAAAAGACGAAAGTAATCATATATCTCCGTCACTGTTCCTACTGTTGAGCGAGGATTTCGATTCGTAGATTTCTGGTCGATAGAAATTGCCGGCGACAGACCTTCAATACTCTCCACATCCGGCTTCTCCATCTGTCCCAGAAACTGCCTTGCATAGGAAGACAAAGACTCCATATATCTTCTCTGTCCTTCTGCATAAATCGTATCGAACGCAAGTGAGGATTTTCCGGAACCGCTGATGCCGGTAAGGACTACCAGCTCGTTTCTCGGTATGTCTAAATCTATATTTTTCAGGTTGTGCTCATTTGCCCCGCGTATTTTAATAAACTGTCTGTTTCCCTTTTTCTCTGCCATCGTACTATTCATTCTCCTGTAATATTTTTTTCAGTTCAACTAATTTGTCACGAAGCTCTGCCGCCGCTTCAAAGTTGAGCTCTGCTGCCGCCTTTTTCATCTGTTTTGTTATATCGCCGATAAGCTTCTTAAGCTCATCCATGCTCATGGATTCCGGATCTTTCTCCATACGAAACTCTTCTGCCGCAACCTTTCTTGATATGCTTATCAGGTCACGTACACCTTTCTGAATGGTCGTAGGCGTAATCCCATGTTCCTCGTTATATTTCATCTGAACCTCGCGCCGCCGTTTTGTTTCATCAAGAGCTGCACGCATGGAATCCGTGATCGTATCTGCATACATGATTACATGTCCCTCCGCATTTCTCGCCGCGCGCCCAATGGTCTGAATCAGCGACGTTTCGGAACGAAGAAAACCTTCCTTATCCGCGTCAAGAATGGCCACAAGAGTAATTTCCGGAATATCCAGACCTTCCCGCAAAAGGTTAATTCCCACAAGTACGTCAAAAACATCCAGCCGCATATCCCGCACAATCTCTGTTCTCTCCAGCGTGTCAATGTCTGAGTGCAGATAGCGTACCCGGATTCCAAGCTCCCGCATGTAATCCGTCAAATCCTCCGCCATACGTTTCGTGAGGGTTGTAATCAAAATCTTATTTTTTTTGGCTGTTTCTTTATTTACCTCTGCCACCAGGTCGTCAATCTGCCCTTCAACAGGACGGACATCTACCTCCGGATCAAGAAGCCCTGTAGGCCGGATAACCTGCTCTGCCCTTAAAAGCTCGTGCTCTGCCTCATATTGTCCCGGCGTGGCTGAGACAAAAAGCACCTGATCAATCTTACTCTCAAATTCATCAAAGCTTAAGGGCCGGTTGTCCAGCGCTGACGGGAGACGAAATCCATACTCTACCAGCGTCCGCTTTCTGGATTGATCTCCGTGGTACATCCCCCCTACCTGAGGAACTGTCTTGTGAGACTCATCAATCATCAAAATAAAATCGTCCGGGAAATAATCAATCAGGGTATGCGGCGGCTGTCCCGGCGCAAGTCCTGTCAGATGTCTTGAATAATTTTCAATACCTGAACAGAATCCGGTCTCCCGCATCATTTCTATATCAAAATTTGTTCTCTCGGAAATCCTCTGTGCCTCTAAAAGCTTTCCTTCTCCTTTAAAATAGCGAATCTGTGCCTCCAGCTCTTCTTCAATGGCTCGGACTGCCCGATCCATGCTTTCCTTTGAAACAACATAATGAGATGCCGGAAAAATTGCTATGTGATTCAAATCCGCTTTAATCTCTCCTGTCAGCACATCCACTTCCGTAATTCTTTCCACTTCATCTCCGAAAAATTCAATACGGTATGCAAGTCCTTCCTGAAGAGCCGGAATGACTTCTAACACATCTCCGTGTACACGGAAGGTTCCCCGCTTAAAATCCATCTCATTTCTGTCATATTGTATCTCTATCAGCTTACGCACAACTTCATCTCTGTCCTTTGTCATACCGGGACGAAGGGAAATTACCATCTCCTGATAATCAATCGGCGAACCCAGACCATAAATACAGGATACACTGGCAATGATAATGACATCCCGGCGTTCGGATAAAGCGGCTGTTGCGGAATGGCGCAGCTTGTCTATCTCGTCGTTGATAGAGGAATCCTTGGCAATGTAGGTGTCGGATGAGGGAACATAGGCTTCCGGCTGATAATAATCGTAGTAGGACACAAAATACTCGACTGCGTTTTCAGGGAAAAATTCCTTGAACTCACCATACAATTGTGCAGCAAGGGTCTTATTGTGCGCTATTACCAAAGTCGGCTTGTTCAGCTTCTGGATGACATTCGCCATGGTAAAGGTCTTCCCGGAACCCGTAACCCCCAGTAAAGTCTGGCACTGGTTGCCTTCCTGGAAGCCTTTGACAAGGGCTTCGATAGCCTGGGGCTGGTCTCCGGTTGGCTCGTAATCGCTGTGTAATTTAAAGACACTTTGTGCATCCTGCACAAAAATCACCTCCAAAATTCATATTAAAAAAGTTCGCCTATCAGGCAGAAATTCGTCGAGGCACATCTTCTGTTTTTTTAAAATTGCCTTTCGACGAATTTTGTTCACTAATTTCATTTTCCCGGACTGGTTATAACCAGCCGGACAGCATGGATCTGCCGTTCCAAAACAGTACTCCAAAAAGTACTCTGATTATAGCACATGGTTTTTTATTTGTACAGATGAAAACGAGAAATTTTAGAACAAATGTTCCGAAACACGCGTTCTTTCGCAAAAATAGGAGTACTCCCGTTTTTAACAGAAATACTCCTTTCATTTCAAGCTATCACCAGTCTTCACAAATCTACACAGGCTGTTTTCCATACCGTTCTAAATAAGCGGTTGCCTGTTCTAATGACACGCCAATCCGTTCCTGAATCCTTTTCAGAAGCGCCGCGTCATCAATCCCCTCTTCCTGCCCCAGTTCAATAAGCAGCTGTGCTTTTCCCTGACGAATCAATCTCTCCGACTCCGTTTCAATTACTGTTCCACCCATAATATTTACCAGCCTTTCCTCATTTTTATTTCCATTTGTAATATGCGTAATGATGGTATTAATAAATCCCTTTAAGTCGATTAGTTCATTCTCGGTCAGCTCCCCCGCTTCATACAAACAGATCAGTTCATCCCTGAAATATTTCAAATCCCTTACTGCGTTCTCTATACTTCCTTCGGATATCATATCCTTTTCATATCTTGCAATATAGAACGGAATATAAGGGAACAGCTTCTTTTCAACAATATATTCCTTTGTAAATTCCTCCAGGATTACGTTTGGAGATTCATAATTTACTTCCTGCCCGTCTGGAAACGTAAAAGTAATTTCCGTATTCTTCGGAGTTCTCGCCGTCCGTTTGACATAGATTACGGAAAATCTCGGCATGGGAATCGTCGCATGACCGATATCCCATGTTGCGAACTGCCTCGCAACAATAAAAGCATATTCTGCAATCCTGATTGCCATAGAGCCGTCATCATAGCTCTGACACTCCAACAGATAAATCTCACTCCCTATCTTAATCAGGAAGTCAGAAATCTGCTCTTCTATTTCCTTGCTCCCGTCTGCCGTCTCACTTTCAGTCAAATACCCCTCTGACGGTAAAACTTCCACTTTTGTATCTAACGGGTACTCTTTTCCGAAAACGTCATTAATTACGGATATAAACAATCTCTTGTGCTTGCTCTTCATAGTCTTAAACACATTATCGTAATCCGGTGTTTTTTTCTGCATATTTTTTATCCCTTTCCAACATTCCCCTCATCTTAAAAACAAAATATCCTGTCTTTATTATATCGTGGTTTCTCTATTCTGACAACAGAGAAATCAAAGCTTCATCTTGAATGAAGAGAATCATTTCATTTATTCGGCAAATAGTTTTCTGTTTCTATTACTGTATCCAATACCACATCTTTTAAATCCTGCCCGCTCCTTTTCTTTGGCATAACATCATTCATATAGGATACCAATTCCGGTATTTCTTCCGGAATAATGTTCTGATTATCACCGTACACATCTACTGTAATCAGTTCCTTTGCATGGCCCATCAGCTTTGATACTGCTTTTGGATTAAAGTCACTCTTAAGCAGAAGCGTGCAATATGTACTTCTTAAGTCATGCCATCTTATATCAGGTAATTCGGCGCTTTTAAGAAGATTTTTATAATGTCGCCAATGAAAATCCTTGCTTCGCGGCTTTCCATAACTGGAACAACAGATATAATCTGCATCTAAAAACTGTGACTTCCTGCGGCTTCTGTTCTTCTCATATATCTTCCTCTCTTCCAAAACCGCCTCGAATACATAGTCCGGTATGGGAAGCACCCTTTTGCTGGACGATGATTTTAAAGGAAGCTCTCTTTTCGTCATGGGCTTCTCACCACTGGCATTGGGATTCCTGTCTAATTCTTTTCCCAGTTGACGTTCTACTGATAAAGTACGGTTAATATAGTCAATATCTGCATATTTCAATCCGTTAATCTCCTGGCGGCGCAATCCCATCAGCACATTAAACAACACCTGCATGTGAATTGGCGTTCCCCTGTTGGCTTCCAGTAAAATCTGCATCTGCTCCAGAGTCAGTGTCTTCTGTGTGTCTATATTTCTGGTATGGTAGGGACTGGGTTTTACATTCTTTGGCAGGCTGACCCCTTCTGCCGGATTCCTTGCCGCCAGCTTATGAGCCACGGCATAACGGAGGGATACATTCATCACCGTCTTTACCTGCCTCGCAATATGGACTGAAAATTCTGCACGGTTCTTATAAAGCCTCTGGATATCCCCCCTGCTTAGTTCCGTCAGCTTTTTCCTCCCGAGATACGGGATAATATGGTTCTTTGCGGCCTGTGAATAGACAGAATAGGTGTTAAAGCTTCCGACCCTTTGCCTGATCTCATATTCCAGCCAGTATTCCAGAAACTCTTTCAGCTTCACATGGCTGTTTACCACATATGTGCCATTGCTCAGTTCTCCTATTGTCCTCTTTCTGGCATCCTCTGCTTCCTTTTTTGTCTGATAACCTGATTTCTGCTGTATCTGCTGTGTGCCGTCCTGATATTTCAGGACAACACGGTAAGCATAATTCTTCCGTTCCGGCAGCATAAAGACCGGCTTTACATCCCAGTCCACATAATTCTGCCTCTTTAAATCCACCACATTCTCACGCTCCTTCCGGTATGAAACTGTTATTCAAAAAACCCCGTATCTTCTCGGTCTCATCCATAACCTCGCAGTAATATTCAAACGTTGTATTCAGGCTAGAATGCCCGAGAAGCGCAGAGACTTTTATCAGCGGGACTCCCTGTTCTGTCAGAATACTTGCATACATATGTCTCAGGCTGTGGACCGTCAGATGCGGCAGCCCTGCCCTTCTGCAGAGTTTTGTCAAAGCTGTATTAAAGGATGATGTGGCATGGGGAAGGCCATTTTCAGTGCAGGACAGATAATCCCCGTCTGTGTATGCATCACCCAGCCTGGCTTTCCTAAGCGCATTCTGTCTGTTTCTTTTCACGACCTCCTCCATAACCGCTGCAGGAACCCTGAGTGTCCGGTAACTGTTGGGAGTTTTTGGCGGCTTTTCAATTACCTGGTATTCTGATATCCTGGCCTGTCCTTTCGGAACAACCGGATTGGATGTAATCTGCCTGGAAATGGAAACGGTCTTTTTCTCCAGATCAAAATCACCGTATTTGAGCCCCGCGATCTCTCCTTTCCGCAGTCCCAGAAACAGGCCGAGGAGTATCTCCAGATACCAGTTGTTTTCCGATGCCCTTTCTAAAAATAACCGTATTTCTTCTTTATTCAGAACAGTCACCGCCGGCTTCTTTCTTTTATATGGCTTTGTTGCAGGTACCGGGTTACTTGAAAGGTAACCCAGTACTACCGCATCCTTCAGTGCGAGATTCAATAATTCCCGGCTTTTATTGCCTGCTGATTCACATATTTTTGAAGCCTTCAGAAGCAAGGCATCCAAATATTCCACGCTGATATAGCGCAGCTTCACTCCCCGGCTCAGGCTGGGCAGGATTAAATGATACACCACATAGGATGCCAGCATCCGGGTTGTGTTCTCAATCCTGGGGCTGTAAATCTCCTCCAGCCAGTAAACCAGATAGTCCTTTAAGTCGAAGTCCGCTGAAGCTGATGCATGGTAATTGCGGTATGCCCTGGCAAATTCTTTCTCGGACCGCCGGTAACTCTTCTCAGCTTCTTCGTGCGTTGCAAAACCGCCCTTTTTCGAGTATTTTGTGGTCCCGTCTTCCTGCAGAATCTTCACGCGGTGATACCAGCTTCCCGCCTCAAAAAAGGCAACTGTTTTCTTTTTTTCCGTCATAAGTAGTCTCGCCTCCTACTTGACCGCATTAAGCCAGTCATCAAAAGATTTCTGGGGTACTCTTACGAGTTTACCTACTTTTATAACCCGGAAAGGCTCCTGTTTGCGGTAAACCTCTTCAAGGAATTCATAGGTTTTACTGCGCCCCAAAGATAACGCCCGCTGAATATCTGATGCTAAGTAAACTTTTGTTTCCTTTACTTCCATGCTGTCATTTTCAATCATTGTATCTTCCTCCTCGCTTCTTTCTATTCAAATATTGAATATGGCCTACCCATAAAATAACTTATAAATTTTTCTTCAACACTTTACACACCACCGGATAATTACATACCCTGTTGTAATTATTTATCCGATATTTTCCAAGCAAAACGGTCTCTCCGGTTTCGAGATTACACAAAATTTTTTTCCACTCTTTCCACTCTTCTCCGCTGATAAGTTTTGCACAGAAGGCAGCCTCCTTAAATGTTACTCTGAAAAAAAGTATACTTGCCGCCTGTAAAAGCAAATTCTGTTCATCCCTTTTGTAGCAGCTCATAAACTGTGTTGTGAGCATTACAGATACACCAAACTTTCTCCCTTCCTGCAGAAAACCGCACAGGGCACTCCCGCTCTTCATCGACAGATGCTGTGCCTCGTCAAGGAGAATCAGATGATACGGAGACTGTCCATTTGAAAGGGTCTCTTTCCATATAATTGTCAGTAGAAATTCCGTCAGAAACTGTCTCTGCTGCTCTGGAAAATCCGAAAGTTGAATAATTGTTACTGGAAAACGACTCTCCCTTTCCTCCTTGTTCCGCTTACGGATATAAATTTTATCTATTTCTTCATATGGTACAAATCTAGATAACAGCTTTTCCATCTCCTTCATATCCTCCTTCCTTTCTCCGTCAGATTCTAAATACATTTCAAGCTTTTCAATCAATGCAAAAATATTAAAAACGGAATATGTCTCTATACATTCATCCACTGCTCTGCTCAAAAACTTTTTTTGCGTATAGCTTTGAATTTTCAAAACACTTATCAATGCGTCAACAATGTTTTTGCAGAATCTTTTTTCACTGTCTTCCGTAACAGAAAAATACCATGGCCGCTCATACGGATTCAAAGTCTGTATCTCTTTTTCTGATTCTTCCATCTGGTTCCTTACAAGCTCGCAGCTTCGGTATGAGCCCGAAAAATCAAAAGCGATCACCTTATGTTTCCTCCGTATTCTTTCCTCCAGTTCACGGCAGCAAAAATATGTCTTCCCCTGCCCAGAACTTCCCAGTACCAGTATATGGCCATTGGGCTCATCCACAAGCTGAATCCTGTTGCTTTCTTTATCTCGCAGCATCTTCATTCTCCTTTCCAAGTGCAACAATATCTGTCAGTCCAGGGCTGTTGAATGTATCCCGGCGGAATTTGTAAGTCTCAATGCCACCACCAATATTCAGCCTCTTTGATAGTCCTTCTGCATCCGTGAACAGCAATCTTTTCTTTTTTGCGATCATCAGAATCTGGTTTTTCTGCCTCTCTATCGCAGTCCCTTCCAAAATCCTGTCGAAAACTTTTCGTGGAAGCCAAAGATAGTCTGAATCGTAAGAAATACGATTTTTCTGTTCTTCCGGCGTACCTCTTTCAGCAAACAAAAATTCTGCTGCTCCCTTCCGCACATATTTCACGAGAAGGTGCAAGAACTCCTCGTCACTACACATGTCTTTTTTAAAGAATGACGCAAAGTCAGGAGACTCTCTGAAGCCTGCCGACCGCAAAAAATCAACCCCCTTCCGTCCCCAAAACAGGGAGAGAATATCGCAGATCACAGCCAGATTAGTCATGCGCGCATCCTGAAAACCACGCTTTTTTCTGATTCTCTCTTCTATATCTTCCATATTTTTTTCTGCAAACCTGCAAAACTCAGATAGCAGGCGCTCCATTACCTCATCCTCCCTAAACCTGTTGTCATCGTTCTGATACCAGTCCGGGGTGCAAAATATATTATAGACCTCTTTTCCCGGCTCAAACTCGCTTGAAATTGCTGCAAGTCCGCCATAAACTCTTCCATTTGAACGCATTACCAACTGTTCCTTTCCCATAATAAGTTGCAACGCCTTTTTAAACGAGCCCTGCTTTTTTCGCTTTTCATAATATGCCTCCTCATTATATGTAGCATCCAGCAGAAGCACTTCATCCTTCATTCTGCTTATTTCACGTACCAGCTGTTTCTCCGTCATATTTCCACTTAAAGGTGCGAAGGACGCACGGTTGAATATTTTAAGCCAGCAGCCAATTCTTCCTTTATCCATATCAGAGAGCCTTATGAAATTTAACACAAAACTAACGTCATTCCCGTTTTGGGAAAATATGCTTGATAACATTGCTATAAATGGATACGTCATAACTATCAGTCTGTCCTTTTCATTTTTGATACAATGCATTTCCCGGAAGTACTGTCTGGCCGTCTCTTTTGTGTATTCCAGATGTCTGAAAGTCTTTTTTTGTACCGGGAAGGAACAAATATCCTCCCGAATCCCCAGCATAAACATTTCCTTATGCTGCAGACGGCCATTCCACCAGCCTGCCAGCGCAGAAATTTTTATTGTATTTTCTGTTCCGAATATATCCCCTGCAAGACCTTCATAGAGAGCTGTTTTTACAACGTTCCGTGGAATTTCCGTTTCAAAGCAAATGCCCTGCCGGATAAAAAGGTCATAGAGATATGAGGCCTTCATCTTCTCTATCAGACCAATCACCCAGGTGTTAGACCCTTGGAAGTGTATTCCAAAAATGGGCATTTCCAGATTCTCCTCCTCGATTTCTAGCCGGTAGGTTTTCCACGGTCCCCTCAATCCGAATACACACGTTGCAAGAGTTCTTTTTCCATCGCTGTAATAATCAACCAGAGCCATCTCGCCTGTCTGCAGAATTTCCAGTTTCCTGTCCACCCTCTTCGGTTTCGGTTTCCTGGATGTGCCCCGCACTTCTTTTTGCAGGTTCTGTATGTCACCGTGCATCTTCTGTATGCGGTTATCAGCCACACCAACCATATACCCCACATTTCTAACCGAATCCATAATCTGTGCTGGATCAGGTTCATAGGTCATTCCTCTTAAATAACTTGTGTCTTCCATTACATATCCTCCTTGTTTTCCACAAAGTGAGCCTCACTAATCTTTGGAAACTGCCATATACGCGTTTGCGTCCTCATTACATAGCCTTTTCCTATGCTTTCTACCTTTTCTTCAAGTTCATATTTTTGCAATCTGCAAATATAATTCCATCTTTTGTGCACAGTGACATTATAGCACCCCAAATTTTTGCCAAGGAACAGGGGGGTGCGACAAATACTATTTTGTGGTATGATGGAGAAAAATGGAAGGAGTATACGCAATATGACAAACTGCAATATTCTAGAAGAGTTGGGTGAATGTATTAAAAACTTCAAACCATCCTGTCGATTTTCCCAGAAACAGCTTATGACCTATTTTTTGGGTGAAAAGTTGGAAGAGGAAATCCGCAAAACAGAAAAACAGAACTCTCCTCATGCGAAAGAGATGGATAGCAATGGATTAAGCGAAAGATTCTTGAGAATGCTCTACAAAGGGGAGCGCCAAGCCCTCTCATCTGACAAACTTATTAAGCTTGCAACCTCTGAAGACTGGACTCTTGAACGATTAACAGAGAATAAACCTTTGTTTTTCAAAGAAGATAAACAGCATCTGGAAAAATGTATCCGGGAATTATATTTCAGGCATTTGCCCGACGCTAATGGAAATCTGGAACTTAGCGATATGGTATGCTCGCTCGTACGTCTGCATTTTTTTGGCACGGAAGCCATAGAGGATCTTCTTATTCCATATAATCCACTCAAACTTCCCACATCAAAAATGGGATTCGCACATTGAAAAATCAATACTTTAACCTATAAAATAGTTTCATGCCGCTGTTTCTGTCCGCTCCAGAGCCTCCTGCATATATTGGGGAAGACGCTGAATAAAGCTGGTGGTGAATTCTTCCAGCTGGGCTTCTG
>CAJTIU010000038.1 GCA_910576335.1 Lachnospiraceae bacterium | reverse complement strand
GTGGGATTTCTTATGATGCCATGTGTGCCCATGTGTCCATTGTCTTTGCCCGTTATATGATGCTGTCGGTGGCGCAGCGAGAAAATGAGGATGACAAAACGATATGCGAACTCTGTTTCTGCTTGCTGGATGAAATGGAGGATATCACGTTCAGCCGTTCCATGTGCATCATCATAGACGCACTGATGGATACTGTGATGGAGCATTTCCATATCACAGAATCGCAGCTGGAGGAATTCACAGCCAGCTTTGTTCAGCGTCTCCCAAAATACATGCAGGACGCATTGGAACGGAGAGAAACAGCCGCATAAGGGTATTTTGTGGACTAAAGTATTGATTTTTCAAGGTGCGAATCCCATTTTTGACGTGGGAAGTTTGAGTTAAATAAGAAAAAACAATCAGTCAGTTTTATGTAACATCATTAAGCAACTGTCCTGGAGGGACAACCACTGTAACTTTATTAACAAAAAAGAGAATAAAAGTAATAGACCATAAAACAAATGGGATACGAAGTTGGAGAAGGAGCTTTGTATCCTTTTTGCATTATTTTGATTTTTGGAGGTGGATTTGTTATAAGGTGACAGTTATTTGTTACTATTCATGGGGCAGGAATGCGCTGAATTGCGCATTCCGTAAGAACGTGATAATCCCTTCGGTTATGGTGACAATTTACTTTGGAGCTGATGAGTGGACGGGGCTAATGAGTTTATTTGATATGATAGAAGGGGCGGATCCGGGAGTGTTGGCATGTATGAATAATTATAAGCTGCAATTGATAGCGACGGCACAGATGTCAGATGAAGAGATCATGAAATTTCAGCCTGGAACGTAAATTGATTAAGAATCGTTTAAAGAAATAGTTGATTTATCAAATATGAAAAAGGGAAGATACTATCATCTATTAAATAAATATTGACACTGGAAAAGTTATGAGTTAATATATATTCATATTTTAAAGAAAAGGTAGATATGCTATATGTTGGTGGTATCTGTAATGACAAAGAACAACTAAATTTAATAAAGAGGGTAAGCACTGCGAGTGGTAAACACTAGGGATAGTGTTTTATTTGTGGTACCCTTTTCAGCATTATTGAATGCTGGTTGTTTCTGCCTTACAGAATACTGCATACACTGGGAATTATTGTCTTGTTTTGATGAATGAGAAAAAGGGAAAGTATGACTGTAGAGGTCATGCTTTTTTTGTTTTAGACCAACTATGAAATGGAATGCAAGTTTTAAGACATTGCGGGTATCCTTTCATGGAAAGCCTTGTTTTACTACGTCAATTTGAGACATATGGATTCGTGGTTTCAGTCTATTTGTGATAGGCAGAAACCACGTTTTTTTGTGTCTTGAACTAAAATATATTTCATTTGGAGGTTTTAAACATGAAGATGATAAGGACAGAAAATATAACGAAAAAGTATAAACGGTATAAGAAGCAGGAGGGAGTGATAGGAAGTATTAAGGGTCTGTTTCATAGAGAATATGAAGAAAAAATTGCGGTAGATGCCTTTAACATGGATGTGGATGAGGGTGAGTTTATAGGATTGATTGGACCGAATGGAGCGGGTAAAACTACCTTAGTGAAGATGCTGACTGGTATTATTGCGCCAACAGGCGGCGAAATTCAGGTCATGGGATTTTATCCTAATAAGCTGGAGAAGGCATTTAAGCATCAATATGCGGTAGTTATGGGGCAGAAGAGTCAGTTGTTTTTTGAGCTGACAGCGGAGGATACGTTGAGACTGTTTAAAGAAATATATCGTATTCCAGAAGACGAGTATAGGAAAAATAAGAACTTTTTTGTGGAGCTGTTTCAGGTGCAGGAGCTTATGGATGTACAGGTAAGGACATTATCATTAGGAGAAAGGATGAAAATGGAATTGATTGTTGCATTGCTTCATAATCCCAAAATACTGTTTTTAGATGAGCCGACAATTGGACTGGATGCTGTGGCAAGTAAACAGATTCGGACTTTCTTGAAAAATATAAATGAATCGAGAGGGACGACCATCCTGCTAACTTCACATTATATGGAGGATATTAAGGCATTATGCAAACGCTCTATTGTAGTAAATTACGGCAGAAAAATATATGACGGCGATACGGATATGTTATTTGAACAATACCAGAAGAGCAAGAAAATGACTATATACTTTGAGCATAGCGTAGAGCCTGATGTCCCAAAACATTGCAGGATATTAGAAAAAACAAATGACAAACTGGTGCTTGAAATACCAAAACAAAATACAGAAAAAGTTCTGGAATCGTATATAGGTCATTATCCGATCCGGGATATTGGAATTGAGGAAGAAGAAATAGGCTCTGTAGTAGAGCGGATCTATAAGGGGGATGTAAAACGTGAAGAAATATTTGGAAATTGCTAGGGTATATATGAAAGCGCAGTTAATCTGGAGAGCAGATGTATTTGTTGATGTGATTCTGTCAGTGGCTAAGATATTGTTTGCATGGATCTTATGGAGTATTTTGTTTGAAGGAAAAGAGCAGATAGCAGGATTGAAGTTTCACACTATGATTTCTTACTATATCATAAGTTCCTATCTATTCCAGATGGAAAAGTCTGCTGAAATCAGCCAGCAGATGACGGGGATGTTGAGAAACGGCACTTTTTCAAAATATATGGTGATACCGGTACAGACACAGGGCTATTTTGTGGCGATGGAGGCCGGGAAGATTGCATTTTCTTCAGGCATTGGCTTTTTAGCAACAGTTCTGTGGTTTTGTCTGTTTAGGATTTCCATTGTACATACAGTCAATTTGAAGATATTGCTATGCGGAATTATCATGGTTGCCTTGGGTCTGCTGTTTATGGCTCAGCTCAATTATTTCCTTGGGATTTTAACTTTAAAATTTGAGGAGATCAGTACCTTTCTCATGATAAAGGATAATTTATCAGCAGTTGTGACAGGAGCGGTGATTCCCCTTACACTTTTGCCGGAATGGATGATAGCCGGCATGAGATTTCTGCCGTTCTATTATGTTACATATCTCCCGAGTATGTTGTTTATAGGAAAATGTGAGGATGAAGCAGTGACAGGCTTATTTGTTTTAAGTATATGGTGCATTTTCTTTATTGTTTTAAATCAAGTAACTTATGAACATTATCGAATTAAATATGATGGAGCAGGAATATGAAAGAAAATTTTAAATTTTTGACAGAATTAATGAAATTAAGGCTATCCCATATCATGACATTCCGGCTGGGATTCTTTGGACCGTTTTTTATTGACACCAGTTATTTTCTGGTTCAGCTTTTTGCCTTTGAGGCAATTTACGGGCATGTGGATAAAATTCGTGGATGGGGGCATGGAGAAATCCTTGTTTTTGTAGGAACGTTTTCCCTGATCAATGCCCTTAATATGATAATTTACTTTTTTGGAGTGATTTCCATACCTGAAAAAATACAAACAGGTGAACTGGATTTGTATCTGACCAAACCGGTAAATCCGCTATTGCGGATTACTTTTGAAAAAATAAATCCAGGTTCCATACCGCTATTGGCTTTCAGTGCATGTATTATTGCGTATGGGGCGAAAGAAATAGACATGGTTTTTTCATGGTCTAATATTATCGAATATCTGTTTCTGGTTTTTATGATGACGATACTGTACTACGATATGGAACTCTTGATACGATGCTTTGCTTTTTTTGTTTTCTCTGTAAACAATTTAACGAAAATTGAGGAGACAGCGATTGACTTGTGTTTGAAAATACCAGGGATTGCTTTTTATGGAATTTATAAGTTTATTTTTTATTGTGTATTGCCATATGGAATCATTGCAACGTTGCCGGCACAGGCATTTATAGGGGCACTGTCAGTAAAGGGCCTGTTTTTTGGAGCAGCAATTGTGTGCATTTTTACTTTTTTTGCATTATCATTTTGGTCATATGGAGTACACAGATATGAAAGTGCAAGCAGTTAATTATTTTTTGTAATAGGAGGGGTAAAATGGTTCAAACAGATAAAGTATTGGAATTTGATAAGATTAAAGAGAAGTGGATTGAACTGGCGCTTACAGAGTGGGCAAAAGAAAAGATTAAGGACACCGTTCCCAGCATGTCAGAGAATGAATTGATAGCAAGGCAAAGGGAGACAAGTGAAGCCAGAGAACTATTGGAGAAAAGCGGAAATCCGCCGTTGGTTTCTTCAAGTGGGAGAGTTTAGAATATGATGTAGCAGAACCAAAGACCACTCCCGCAGAAGAGTCCATGCTAACACGGAATTCTGCGGGAGTGGTCTTTTTGGGGGAAACAGATCTGAAAAGTAGTCCTAAAACATCTCGAATTATGCAAGCAGAGGCTTTAATGCTTCTGCAAGCTGATCCTTCTGTGCCTGTGCCTCTGAAAGATCCTTTCCCAGGGTGGTAAAGTAAGTCTTGATCTTCGGCTCAGTACCGGACGGGCGTACAATTACCGTTGCACCGCCCTCTAAGGTGTAGATTAGTACATTGGCGGAAGGAAGGCCTGTCTCTTCCGGCTTCGTGTAATCAACAGCGTTTACAACCTTGATACCGCCGATCTCGGAGGGCGGGTTATCCCGCAGACTCTGCATAATGCCTGCCATCTTATCCATTCCGGTAAGTCCCGGGAATTCGAAGCTGTCCACCTTGTTCAGATAGCGTCCGTATTCCGCATAGATCTCCTCCATCCTCTGCTTCAAAGAGCTGCCAGTGCTTCTGTAATATGCGGCCATCTCACAGATGAGCATGGAACCGATAACTGCATCTTTGTCGCGCACATATGGTCCGGCAAGATAACCATAGCTTTCCTCAAAGCCGAAGATGAAGCGATCCTCTTCTCCGTCTGCTTCAAGGCGTGCGATCTGATCCCCGATCCATTTAAATCCAGTCAGTACATTTCTAAGTTCAACACCATAATGCTCTGCAACAGCATCAGCCAGAGGTGTAGATACAATGGACTTTACAGCAACCGGCTTTTCGGGCATGGTTCCCTTTTCGATACGTCCTGCGCAGATATAGTCAAGGAGAAGAACTCCTACTTCATTGCCGCTTACCAGCTCATAGGAACCGTCCGGACACTTCATGGCAATTCCCACACGGTCTGCGTCAGGGTCAGTTGCAAGCATCAAGTCTGCGCCTGTCTCCTCGGCAAGCTTTAATCCCTGCTCTAAGGCAGCGAAAATCTCCGGATTCGGGTAACTGCAGGTTGTAAAGTATCCGTTGGGATATTCCTGATCCGGTACAATCGTAATATCAGTGATCCCGATATCCTTTAACACCTGGGTTACAGGAACAAGCCCGGCGCCGTTTAAGGGACTGTAGACGAGTTTCAGTCCCGCACTCTTGCACAGGCCCGGTCTTACCTGGCGTGATTCAATGGCTTCATAGAGAGCCTTCTTGCAGTCATCCCCTACAAAGCGGATAAGACCATTTTCCACGCCTTCTGCAAATGAGATATACTTTGCACCGTCCAGTACGTCGGTCTTCTGAATCTCTTCGTATACAATGGCAGCCGCATCATCTGTCATCTGACATCCGTCCGGCCCGTACGCCTTGTACCCGTTGTACTTTGCCGGGTTATGTGAGGCAGTTACCATAATTCCTGCATTACAGCTATAATAGCGTGTTGCGAATGAGAGAGCAGGTACTGGCATTAAGGCGTCATAGATTCTGACATGAATGCCGTTCGCTGCAAGAACACCTGCCGCAGTCTTGGCAAATACATCACTCTTTAGCCGACTGTCATAGCTGATTGCAACCGTCTGGCTTCCTCCCTGTGTCTTTACCCAGTTGGCAAGTCCCTGAGTTGCCTGACGTACAACATAAATATTCATACGGTTGGTCCCTGCGCCGAGTACTCCGCGCAGTCCCGCCGTGCCGAACTTCAGTGCTATAGCAAAACGTTCCTTGATCTCTTCTTCATTTCCTTCGATTCTGGATAATTCGGGTTTCAGATCTGCATCTTCCAGATCAGCCGCCATCCAGCGCTTATACGCTTCTTGATACATATTGACCACTCCTACTATTTTTTTGTCGATATTTTAGTTAAGATATACAAAAAATACCACTTATAATATACCATGTTTAGCAGGATATGGCAACTAGGGACGGGGCATTTTTAAAAATGCCCCGTCCCAGATGAGGCCTCTCACCTGAATAAATACTGGTATTTTCTTCGCTGCTGCAAAATGACTGTATAGACTCTCTTCTTGGCTGCTGTATCATAGATACTTTCCTTTTCCAGGAGTCTGCGGATCTCTTTTTCTCCAAAGGAAAACCGGATCTGCTGCCCATAAAGCTCTTCTGCGATGTCAAGCTGTTCCTCGAAAGACCGGCAGAAGGTTTTTGCCTCTGCCTTCTGCATCAGCTCCAACACCTCTTCGCCCATGGGATAATCCATCAGGGTATCCGAAAGAAGTGCTGCTCCCTGGTCAAAAAACGGGCAGTAACGGAATGCATATTCTCCATCCCATAAGACGGCAATATTATGCAGATGCCTGTCTTCATTCAAAAACAGGGCATCTACTGCAAGTAATTTGCACATATATCTGCCAAAATGCTTAAGTCCGGTCAGCCTCTCTATCTGTTCTGTCAAAAAGGCAAGACGCTTCTCATAGTCACAGATCTGATAGATACTTTTATAAAGGCTCTCACCTGATTCCATCTGATACAGACGCTCCAGCGTTATAAGCTGCCAGCCCTTTTTAGAAAAGTCCTTGCTTTTGCACCCTCTGTAAAGATGATTTTGATACTTGATTTCCTCTGTTTCATACATGACATATTCTTCAGATTCCAGATCAGAATATAGAAGCAGACTAGATACCATATACTCTGCAAGTCCTTCATAACCTGTATAATCTGCCTTGTACCAGTAAGTGCCGTCCGCCCATTTAAGCTGATTCCCTTTTGAGGAGAGACCGGTATAAAACGGCAGATTTTTCGAAAATAACTCAACCATGCCGCTACCTCTCTATCTTAATCCAGAACTCATCCTCTGCCATCCGTCCCTCCGTTTTCTCAATGATCAGAAAGGGATCATAAAACGGCAGCTGCAGTTCCCTTAGAATCAGCTTCATCTTATCACGGCTCCTCGGGAAACACCTGGATTCCAGGAATTCCTCGTATTGTTCATAGCTTGGGTTTTCCAGCCTGCCAAATGCACACCTTAGGAAATTTCCACTATAATTTTTTACGCTGACATGCCGTTTTTTTTCATCAACATCTATAACCGTACATACCTCATCTCTGAACATGTATAATAAACGAAGCGGTGTTTTTTTCTCTGACAGTTTCTGCTCTCCTTTAACCGTGAATTGTCCCATCAGTCACTGCCCCCCCCCTTTTGCCATTAATCTCCTTAATAGAAATCCCCACCACGGGGGTGGGGATAAATGTTCGCACTGAATAATTTATACCTCGTACCATCAGTAAGCGGCAACATTTTCTGTATTTTTATTATACGTAGAAAATGGGAAAAAGGCAATGACATATTTATCAAAATTTAGGATTTAAGGCAATCGGGGACGGGGTAAAATTAATTTTACCCCGTCCCCGATTGCCATGGAGCCGGAAAGGGTGCTATAATAGTACCGATTAAAAATGATGGAGGCAGTTATATGAGATTAACAGAGCTGTTGGAACGTTTAGAATATGAAACTATTCAGGGCAGAAGTGATATTCAGATTACCGCCCTGGTCAATGATTCCCGGAAGGCCGGGCCGGGAAGCGCCTTTGTGTGCATCTCGGGAGCCGTGTCCGATGGACACGGATATGTACAGGAGGTTGCGAAGAAGGGAGCGGCGGCCGTGATTGTGGAAAAGGATGTGGAGGCGCCGGAGGGGCTTACTGTTATCCGGGTTGCAGATACTAGGTATGCGCTGGCGCTTATGTCTGCGGCATATTTTGGCTATCCGGCGGAGAAGCTTAAGGTAATCGGTATTACTGGCACGAAGGGTAAGACAACCACGACTTATATGGTACGGTCGATTTTGGAGGGCGTGGGACACAAGGTGGGGCTCATCGGAACCATTGAAGCGATTATTGGTGATGAGACGATTCCGGCAAATAATACGACGCCGGAGTCTTATACCATTCAGGATTATTTTTCCAGGATGGTTAAGGCAGGCTGCGACTGTGTTGTTATGGAAGTTTCCTCCCAGGGGCTTATGCTGCACAGGACAGCGGGCATCCCTTTTGAGATTGGGATCTTTACAAATCTAGGGGAGGATCACATTGGCCCCAATGAGCATAAGGACTTTGAGGACTACAAGCGCTGCAAGGGACTTTTGTTTAAGCAGTGCAGAATCGGAATTGCGAACGCGGATGACCCGTGGTATAAGGACGTGTTTAGGGATGCGTCCTGTGAGACCGAGACTTTTGGCTTTAAGGAGGGGGCGGATCTTCGCGCCGAACAAGTGGAGCATATATCAAGGCCGGGGTATCTCGGGGTGAGATACCATGTAGCGGGCTTAAGTGATTTTGACGTGGAGATTGACATTCCGGGTGAGTTCAGTGTATATAACTCCCTGACAGCTATTGCGGTTTGCAGGCATTTTGACGTCCCGGCGGAAAATATTAAGAGTGCTCTTAAAGTGGCAAAGGTAAAGGGCCGGATTGAGATGATTAAGGTGTCGGATGAATTTACCCTGATGATCGACTATGCGCACAACGCAATGAGCCTTGAGAGCCTGCTTCACACGCTGAGGGATTATAACCCGGAGCGCATCGTGACAGTGTTTGGCTGCGGAGGAAACCGGGCGAAGAGCCGGCGCTATGAGATGGGCGAGGTGGCAGGAAGGCTTTCGGACTTTACGATTATCACATCAGATAATCCCAGGTTTGAGGAGCCCCAGGCCATTATTGATGACATTGTGACTGGAATTAAGAAGACAGAAGGAAAATATATTGAAATATGTGACCGGAAGGAAGCGATCCGGTATGCGATCAGGAACGGAAGTCCGGGGGATGTAATTATTCTTGCCGGAAAGGGACATGAGACCTATCAGGAGATTAAGGGAGTAAAATATGACATGGATGAGCGTGTGCTGATTCAGGAAATATTAGAGGAGCCTGGGGAGTAGGGCGGACAGCATGTATGCAAGGGTAATTATAGATATTACACATGAAAAACTGGATAAAGTATTTGAGTACAGTATCCCTCCAGAGCTTGACGGAGTGCTTCGGACTGGCATGGAGGTGATTGTTCCCTTCGGAAGGGGGAACCGGCAGACATCCGGTTATATTGTTGGATTTACGGAAAAACCGGACTATGCGCCGGATCACATCAAGGAGATTTTGCAGATTGCCGATGGCAGAAGAGCTATTGAATCAAAGCTTGTAACCCTGGCGGCATGGATGAAGGAGAACTATGGCGGCACCATGATTCAGGCCTTAAAGACAGTTCTCCCTATTAAAAAGAAGGGAAAGCTGCTTAAAAAGCGGTTGGTGTGTCTGCTCCTTGACGAGGATGAAGGGAAAAAACAACTGGACTTCTATATGAATAAGAATCAAAAGGCGCGGGCAAGACTCCTTGCAGGCCTCCTTGACCAGCCGCGGCAGGAATATGAGCTGATCACAAAGAAGCTGCATGTGCCCGCATCTGTTATCCGGACACTTGAGGAACAGGGCGTGCTGAGCGTGGAGGAACAGCAGGCATTCCGAAGTCCCTGGTCCCTTCACATGGCAGACCAGAGAAGGAACAGGCATGAGATTGTCCTGTCCCCGGAGCAGAGGCAGGCAGCAGACCTGTTTATAAAGGACTACGATCAGGGGAAATACGGAACCTATCTTCTGTACGGTGTGACCGGAAGCGGCAAGACAGAGGTCTATATGGAGATGATCAGCCATGTGGTGGCAAAGGGATGTCAGGCGATCGTTCTGATTCCGGAGATTGCCCTTACATATCAGACCGTGCTCCGCTTTTACGGAAGATTCGGCGACAGAGTGTCTATTTTAAATTCTAGGCTTTCTCCTGGGGAGCGGTCTGACCAGATGGAGCGGGTAGGGCGGGGTGAAGTGGATGTGATGATTGGTCCCCGTTCCGCTCTTTTTACGCCATTTTCGAACCTGGGACTGATCGTAATTGATGAGGAACATGAGACAGCATATAAGAGCGAGCAGGTTCCCAGGTACCATGCCAGGGAGACAGCTGTTATGCGGGGCAGGCTTGAAGGGGCAAGTGTGGTGCTTGGTTCAGCGACTCCGTCCCTGGAGGCCTTTTGCCGGTGTGAAAAGGGGGAATACACCTGCCTGACTTTGGCAAACCGCGTGGCCAAGAAGGAGCTGGCGGCTGTATATACAGTTGATATGCGGGAAGAATTAAGACGGGGCAACCGTTCGGTCTTAAGTGACAGGCTTAGTGAACTGATTACAGACAGGCTGCAAAAAGGCCAGCAGATTATGCTTTTTTTAAATAGAAGGGGATATGCAGGATTTGTTTCTTGCCGTTCCTGCGGATATGTAGTAAAATGTTCTCATTGTGATGTATCTTTATCTGCCCATAAGAACGGCAGGCTGGTATGTCATTACTGCGGATATGAGGAGCCTGCAGTAAAGGAGTGCCCGTCCTGCGGCTCTCCCTATATCGGAGGCTTCAAGATGGGGACAGAAGCAATAGAAGATCTTATAAAACGCCGGTTTCCCCAGGCAGGAGTGCTTCGCATGGACATGGACACAACCCGGACGAAGGATGGGCATGAAAAGATTCTGTCTGCCTTTGCAAATGGGGAGGCAGACATTCTGATTGGTACACAGATGATTGTAAAGGGACACGATTTTCCCAATGTAACGCTGGTGGGAGTGCTGGCAGCGGACATGTCGCTTTACACAGATGATTACCGGGCGGCAGAAAGAACCTTTGCGCTTCTTACCCAGGCGGCGGGAAGAGCCGGGCGCGGCAGGAAACGTGGAGAGGTGGTCATTCAGACTTACAGCCCGGAGCATTACAGCATCGCCTGTGCAGCACGCCAGGATTATGAAGGATTCTATGAGGAGGAGATGCGTTACCGGCGGCTGATGGGTTATCCGCCGGCGGCAGAGCTTCTTGCAGTTCTCGTAACCGGTGAGGATGAGGAGCACCTTAACACGGCAGCCGGATACCTGAAGGAGTTCGCGCGGCGGGCAGGAGGCGACAGAGGACTTCAGATCATCGGGCCGGCAAGTCCCTTTGTGGGAAAAGTCAGTGATGTATACCGCAGAGTGATCTATCTTAAGAGTAGAGACTATCAGCTGTTAATCACGGTTAAAAATTATATGGAGCAGTATATTGAAATAAATAAAGGGTTTCAGACGCTTCGGGTTCAGTTTGATTTTAACCCGCTAAATATTTTTTAAGGAGAATAGAACTATGGCGATAAGAAAGATTCGTGAGCTGGGAGAAGAGGTATTAACAAAAAGGTGTAAGGAAGTACCGAAGATGACGCTTCGGACGAAGATTCTCATCGGGGATATGCTGGATACAATGTATGATGCAGGAGGCGTAGGGCTTGCGGCGCCTCAGGTGGGGATATTAAAACGGATTGTTACCATTGATATTGGGGACGATACGGGTGCACTGATTCTGGTGAATCCAGAGATTCTGGAAACCAGCGGCGAGCAGACCGGAGATGAGGGATGCCTAAGTGTTCCGGGGAAAGCGGGAGCGGTGACGAGGCCCAATTATGTAAAGGTAAAAGCATTTAATGAAAAGATGGAGGAGATTGTGGTAGAGGGCGAGGAGCTTCTTGCCCGGGCAATCTGCCATGAGGTTGACCACCTGGAGGGCAGGATGTACGTGGATCTGGTAGAAGGCGGGCTTCATGATGTTGAGATGGAGGAAGAGTAGCAGATGAGAGTAATCTTTATGGGAACACCAGATATTGCAGTAGGAACGCTTCAGGCGCTTGCGAAGGAGCACGAGGTCGTGCTGGCGGTTACGCAGCCGGACAAACCAAAGGGAAGAGGCGGGAAGATGCAGTACACCCCGGTAAAGGAAGCAGCGGTTTCCCTGGGAATTCCTGTCTGCCAGCCAAAAAAGATAAGAGAGCCGGAATGTGTTAAGAAGCTTTCCGAATATCACGCAGATGTGATGGTGGTGATTGCCTTCGGGCAGATTCTTCCAAAGGAGATTTTGGAGATGACGCCCTATGGATGCATCAATATCCATGCGTCTCTGCTCCCGAAGTACAGGGGTGCGGCGCCGATTCAGTGGGCAGTGATCAATGGAGAGAAGGTTTCCGGCGTGACCACTATGCAGATGGACGAAGGACTGGATACCGGAGATATACTCCTTAAAGAGGAGATTTTTTTAGAGGAAAAGGAGACAGGCGGGAGTCTTCATGATAAGATTGCACAGTGTGGTGCAGCGCTCTGCCTTAAGACACTTAAGCTTCTGAAGGAAGGGAAGATTGCGCCGGTAAAGCAGGGGGAGAGCCCCACAGAATATGCCCGGATGCTGGATAAAGGCATTGGTAATATTAACTGGGATTCACCGGCAGTGTCCATAGAGCGTCTGATAAGAGGGCTTAATCCATGGCCCAGTGCCTACACGCACTGGAACGGAAAGGTTATGAAGATCTGGCAGGCCGAAGTGCAGGAAGGAGACAGCGGCAGAGAACCTGGAACAGTTGTGGATGTGGAAAAGGATGGCTTTCTTGTGCAGACAGGCGCCGGTCTTCTGAAAATAACAGAATTACAGATCCCGGGAAAGAAGCGGATGGATGCGGGGGCATTCCTGCGTGGATATACGGTCGAACCAGGTTTCGTGTTTGAAAATATTAAATAAATATGAAATTGAAGTTTTTTTGCGGTTTTTCATATATAATAGTCTTTAACTGAATTGACTGTTTTACAATAGAAGGAGGAATTGTATGTATTATCCAATGTATTTTGACCCCACATATTTTCTTGTTCTTCTGGGTGTGATTATCTGCCTGCTGGCATCCTCCAGAATGAAATCAACCTTTCATAAATATTCAGGTGTACGTAATCATTCCGGCATAACAGGGAAAGAGGCAGCAGAGCAGATCCTTCACCGGGCAGGGATTTATGATGTCCGGGTAGAACGGGTGTCAGGTGATCTCACGGATCATTATGATCCCAGGAGTAAGGTCTTAAGGCTGTCGGATTCCATTTATTCCAGGACATCAGTGGCTGCCCTGGGAGTGGCTGCCCATGAGTGCGGGCATGCCATCCAGCATCAGGTGGGATATCTCCCTCTTTCGATCAGGGGGGCGCTTGTGCCGGTGGCTAATTTCGGGAGTACCATCGCCTGGCCGCTGATTATAATCGGGATGTTTATCGGATCCGGCTCATCCTCCCTTTTGATTAATCTTGGCATCCTGGCCTTTTCGCTGGCTGTTCTCTTTCAGATTGTAACACTTCCAGTGGAGTTTAATGCATCAGGCCGGGCGATTAAGATACTGGGTGAATCCGGCCTTCTATATCCGGATGAGGTGCATTCGGCACGGAAGGTGCTGACAGCGGCAGCGCTTACCTATGTGGCAGGAGCAGCATCTGCAATCCTGCAGCTTCTCAGAATCCTGATTCTTACCAGTGGCAGAAGGGACGATTAGAAAGATGACAATAACAGGCCGGGAGATTGTGCTTGAGACCCTGCTTCTGATTACAAGGGACGGAGAGTTCAGTCATATTGCTTTGAAAAATGTTCTTGATAAATATCAGTATCTGGATAAGAAGGAGCGTGCGTTCATTTCGAGAGTTGTGAATGGCACGCTTGAACGCATGATTGAGATGGATTATATCATCGATCATTTTTCCAGTATAAAAGTGAAAAAAATGAAGCCGGTTATACGGACAATCCTCAGAAGCAGCGTGTACCAGATCCGGTATATGGACAGTGTCCCGGATTCTGCAGTCTGTAATGAGGCGGTTAAGCTTGCGGCAAAAAAAGGTTTCTTGAATCTGAAGGGATTCGTCAATGGAGTTCTCCGGAATATCAGCCGGAGGATCAGTGAGGTTCCTTTTCCTGACAGAACCGACCTGCGCAAGTTTATCTCAGTAAGATATTCCCTTCCGGAATGGCTGGTGAGCCAGTGGCTTTCGGTGTATGATGAGGACACAGTCATTGGAATGGGGGAGGAATTTTTAAAGGAAAAACCGGTATCCATCCGGTGCTGCACGAACCGGATTACGCCTGAGGAGCTGGAGGATGAGCTTGCGGCAGAAGGAGTTACAGTCAGAAGAGAACCGGAAGTTCCCGGAGCATTTTATATAGCAGGCTATGATTATATCGCAGGGTTAAAGAGTTTTCAGCAGGGGCATTTCTATGTACAGGATTTAAGCTCCATGCTTGCGGCAGGATGGGCAGAGGTGAAGGAAGGGGAGTATGTGATCGACGTCTGCGCGGCGCCGGGAGGCAAGGCGCTGCACATTGCAGAACTGCTTGGCGGCAGCGGTCATGTGGAAGCAAGAGATCTGACGGATTATAAGGTGTCTCTGATCCAGGAGAATATTGAGAAAAGCGGACTTTTGAATATTGAAGCATTAAAGCGTGATGCCCTTGTCATGGAACCGGAAGCTTTGGAAAAGGCGGATCTGGTCATTGCGGATCTGCCTTGTTCCGGACTGGGCGTACTTGGGAAAAAGCCGGATCTTAAATATAAGATGACGGAAAAGCAGCAGGGAGAGCTTGTAAGTCTCCAGAGGCAGATTTTATCCATAGTAAACCGTTATGTGAAGCCTGGCGGAAGACTTCTATTTTGCACCTGTACGATTCACCGGAAGGAAAATGAAGAAAATGCCGTATGGTTTGCAAAGGAATATCCGGAGTTCACTCTTGTCCGCGAACGACAGCTTCTTCCGGGAAAGGACAAGACAGACGGATTTTATATGGCATTATTCCAAAGGGCGGGGCTGTAATGGCTTGTATATCAAGTGCGGCGGAAGCAGCTTCATAGTGGGATAGATGAGTTATTGTGAGAGGGAAGAAGTGTGAAGAAAAAGGATATTGTTTCTTATAATTATGAAGAGCTGGCACAGGAAGTGCAGGCCTTTGGAGAAAAGCCGTACCGGGCAAAGCAGGTCTATGCCTGGCTCCATGAAAGAGGGGCGGACAGCTTTAAGGGGATGACCAATCTTTCAAAATCATTGCGGGAGCATCTGTCTGAAGAATACGAAATTGTCCAGATGCGCATTGCAGCAAGGCAGAGGTCAGAGCTTGACTCTACGGAAAAATTTTTGTTTGAGCTTTCAGATGGTAATCTGATTGAGAGTGTACTGATGAGGCATACCTATGGCAATTCGGTGTGTGTCTCATCCCAGGTGGGCTGCCGGATGGGATGCAGGTTCTGCGCGTCCGCCATTGACGGACTGGAGAGGAATCTTACTCCGTCGGAGATATTAAGACAGATCTATCAGATTCAAAAGCTTACGGAGGAGAGAGTTTCCCATGTGGTTGTCATGGGAACCGGAGAGCCTCTTGATAACTATGATAATTTTGTGAAATTCATACATATGATCAGTGACAGTCACGGCCTTCATATCAGCCAGAGGAATATTACAGCTTCCACCTGCGGGATTGTACCTGGCATGAGAAGACTTTCGGAAGAAGGACTCCAGATTACGCTTGCTCTTTCTCTCCATGCTTCCAATCAGGAGAAGAGAAGGCAGCTAATGCCTGTGGCAAACCGCTATGAGCTTGGAGAGGTGCTGGGGGCCTGTGATGATTATTTTAAAAGAACCGGGAGACGTGTTACCTTTGAATATAGCCTGGCAGCAGGCGTAAATGATACAGAACAGGACGCACGAGAGCTTTCAGAGCTTCTTAAGGGCAAAAACTGCCACCTGAATCTGATCCCGGTAAATCCGGTAAAAGAGAGGAATTTTAAGAAGCCTGACAGTAAAAAAGCCCATGAATTTGAAAATAAACTTGAAAAAAACGGAATAAATGTTACTATAAGAAGGGAAAGAGGTTCCGATATAGATGGAGCATGCGGACAGCTGAGGAGAAGATATGCTGCCGGCAAGAGGGAGAAACAAGAATGAAACTATATGCAATGACTGACGTGGGAAGAAAACGTGAAATTAATCAGGATTATGTATATGTGACGGATAAGCCGATCGGTCCGTTCCCGAATCTGCTTGTAGTTGCTGACGGCATGGGCGGTCATAAGGCAGGAGATTTTGCGTCGAAGTATACAGTCATGGTACTAAGGGAGGAGCTTGAGAAGACGACTCTTAAGAAACCGGAGGAAATTCTGAGGAATGTTGTTGCGATAGCGAACCACAAGCTGATACAGATATCCGAGACTGACGTGAAGCTGGAGGGAATGGGTACAACGCTGGTGGCGGCCACGGTAATTGGAAATACACTGTACTTTTCGAATGTTGGAGACAGCAGGCTCTATCTGATTAATGATAAGATCCGTCAGATCTCAAAGGATCATTCTCTCGTGGAAGAGATGGTCAGGCTGGGAGGAATTAAGGCAGAGGAAGCGAAGCACCACCCGGATAAGAATATTATCACAAGGGCGATGGGAGTAAAGGAAGACGTAGAGGCAGATATCTATGAGTACAGACTGCATAAGGGAGATCTGATTCTGATGTGTACAGACGGCCTGAGCAATATGGTGGAAGATGAAGATATGTTTGATATTGTAAAGAGTGCAAGGGATATTGTAGAAGCTGTATTGATGTTGATAGAAAAAGCAAATAGTAATGGCGGGAAGGATAACATAGGGGTTGTTATGGCAGAGCCACTGGCAGATGAGGTGAGCAAATGGTGAAAGATGGGATTTTTTTAGGAAAACGGTATGAGGTGCTGAGTAAGGTTGGCGCCGGCGGTATGGCAGACGTGTATAAGGGGAGAGACACGATGCTGAACCGGTATGTTGCGATTAAGGTTTTGAAAAGGGAATTTCGTGAAGAGGATGAGTTTATACGTAAATTCCGCTCTGAGGCCCAGTCTGCGGCAAGTCTGTTAAATCCGAATATTGTGAATGTCTATGATGTGGGAGAAGACAGGGGACTTTATTACATGGTCATGGAGCTTGTAGAAGGCATTTCGCTTAAGGAGTATATAGAGCGGAAGGGGAGGCTTTCCCACAAAGAGGTCATTAGTATTGCGATCCAGATGTGTACCGGCATCGGGGCGGCGCATGCGGCGGGAATCATCCACCGTGATATCAAGCCCCAGAATATCATTATATCCAGGGACGGCAAGGTAAAGGTTACGGATTTTGGCATTGCAAAGGCAGTAACCTCCAACACCATCAGTTCGAACGCTATGGGTTCTGTTCATTATACGTCGCCAGAGCAGGCAAGGGGAGGCTATAGTGACGCCAAAAGTGATATCTATTCGATTGGTATTACTCTTTTTGAGATGGTTACGGGACAGGTACCTTTTGACGGTGATTCCACTGTATCAATTGCCATTAAACATCTTCAGGAAGAGGTTACGCCTCCTTCAGAATTTGTGCCGGATGTTCCATACAGCCTGGAGCAGATTATTTTAAAATGTACACAGAAAAACGCGGAGAGACGGTATGCCAGTACATCAGCGCTGATTCAGGACTTGAAGCGCTCGCTGGTGGATCCAGACGGTGATTTCGTTTATATTCCGCCTCTTCGTAATGCGGATACCGTGATTATAACAGACGAGGAGCTGGATGATATCCGTCATTCTTATGATGACGAATATGATGACGATGAGGATTATGATCATTATCATAATGACAGCAGGTTATACCATGATGACGAATACCAGGACGACGGGGATGACGAAGAAGATTATGAGGATGATTATAACAGGGGAACAGGCGGACAGAGGGCGGACAGCCGAGATTCGGATACGGTCAATCCCCGTATGAACAAGGTTATGAAGATCCTCATGATTGTGGTTGCTGTAATCATTGCATTTGTTCTCATCTATGGGATAGGGAAGGCGGCCGGCATCTTTAAGTCTGCCGGTTCTGGTACGACTGCAGAGAAGAACACGGATGAGGTAAAGGTTCCGGATGTTGTGGGAAAGAGTGAGGAAGAGGCAAAGGAGATTCTGAATAAGAAGAAGCTTGGATACAAGCCTGTAGCAAGAGAAGAATCAAAAAAATATGATGAAGGAATTGTATGTGAGCAGAAGCAGAAGGCCGGCTCTAAAGTAAAGAAGAACACTACCATTCAAGTTGTAGTCAGTACCGGACTTGTAGGGGAAGAGCTTCTTGTACCTAACATAGTCGGATGGAGCGAGGAGGATGCTCAGAAGACGCTCAATGATTCGGGCTTTGAGAATGTAAGCTCTGAATATGAGTATGACAGCGAGGTGCCAGAAGGAAATGTGATCAGTATGACACCACAAGCAGGTTCAAAGGCAACAAAAGATACAGATATCAAGATGATCGTAAGTAAGGGCACGGAGAAGGTAAAGGTGCCGAATGTAGTTGGAAAGACCCAGTCTGATGCACAGGATCAGATTGTAAGCGCGGGACTGGACTATAATAATACAAATACAGAATACAGTGATACTGTGAAGAAAGGAAAAGTTATTTCCCAGAGTCCGGAGGCAGGAAAAAGGGTTGGACCGGATACGGTGGTAACAATTGTGATAAGCGACGGCCCGAAGCCAGAGGAGAATGTGGAGATTGAGAATTTCATCGGCTCGTATGAGGAAGCGCTGACAGACTGGGCATATGAAAACGACTTGAATGCTGTAAAATCAAAAGAGGAATACAGCAATACCTATCCGGCAGGTACGATTATTTCCCAAAGCCCGTCATCCGGAAAGGTAAAGAAGGGCACAAGAATTAAATATGTGCTGAGCAAAGGTCCTGAGCCGGTCCAGGAGCCGGATCCAGGTCAAGAGCCAGAGCCGGATACGCAGGAGCCGGATCCGGACGGAGGGGATAGCGGAGATGATGCCTACTAACAGAACAAAGCCTGGCAGAGACAATGTGAAGGGAAAGATCATAAAAGGAATTGCCGGATTCTACTACGTACACGTAGTAGAATCCGGTGTTTATGAATGTAAGGCAAAGGGAATCTTCCGGAAAGAGAGGACAAAGCCTCTGGTAGGAGATAATGTAGAAATAGAGATTTTAGATGAAAAGGAAAGGGAAGGAAATCTGACACAGATCCTTCCGAGAAAGAATGAGCTGATCCGGCCTGCGGTATCGAATATTGATCAGGCGCTGGTTGTATTCGCCGCCGCCAGACCGGCCCCTCATTTTTATCTGCTGGACCGGTTTCTTGTGATGATGGAGCGTAAGGAAATTCCAGTGATTCTGTGCTTTAATAAAAAGGACCTTGCCTCAGAGCCTCAGACAGAGAAGCTTAAGACAGTTTATGAGGGATGCGGCTGCCCGGTTGTATTTACCAGTGTGAGCCTAAAGCAGAATATTGAGGAGGTGCGCCGCCTCCTTGCGGGAAAGACAACGGCTGTTGCGGGTCCCTCTGGTGTTGGCAAGTCTTCACTGATCAATCTTCTGAAGCCAGATGCAAACATGGAGACAGGAAGCATTAGCCGGAAGATTGAACGGGGCAGGCATACTACAAGGCATTCTGAGCTCTTCCATCTTGAAGGGGACGCCTACATTATGGATACGCCGGGCTTTAGCTCGCTGTATGTGAATGATTTTGAAAAGGAGGAACTTAAGTACTGCTTTCCGGAATTCATGCCATATGAAGGAAGCTGCAGGTTTGGCGGCTGTGATCATATCCATGAGCCTGACTGTGCAGTGAAGGAAGCAGTGGAGCAGGGAGAGATCCATACGATACGGTATGAAAATTATAGAGACATGTACGAGGAGTTAAAAAATAAAAGGAGGTACTGACTATGAAATATGTTTTGGCGCCATCAATTTTATCTGCTGATTTTAAAGTTCTGGGAGAGCAGATGAGGCTTACTGAGGAAAACGGAGCAGAATACCTGCATTTTGATGTCATGGACGGAATGTTCGTACCGAGTATATCGTTTGGGCTTCCGGTTCTTGCATCCATCCGGGAGGCGACACGGCAGATAAAGGATGTGCACCTGATGATTCAGGATCCTGTCCGTTATGTAGAAGCATTTAAAGAGGCAGGTGCAGACTTCCTGACTATACACCTGGAGGCATGTCAGGATCCTGCTGCAGTAATTCACAAGATCCATGAGTGTAAAATGAAGGCAGGACTGTCCATCTGTCCGGAGACAGATGTAAGGGAGGCGGAAGGCTTTTTAGATCAGATTGATATGTTCCTGATGATGAGTGTACATCCAGGCTTCGGAGGACAGAAATTCATACCGGAATCTCTTGACAGGATCCGCGCAGTAAGAAAGATGGCAGAAGAACGGGGACTGGATCTTGATATTGAGGTAGACGGTGGTATTTATCTGACGAATGTGGAGGAGGTGCTGGATGCCGGCGCCAATGTAATTGTTGCAGGTTCGGCTGTTTTTAATGGGGATCCGTCGCAAAACACGAAAAAGTTCATGGAGATATTAAGTCATTATGAGTAAAAGAATTGTAATTATAAGCGGCGGGGAACTTGACGAAGAATTTGCCCTGTCCGTATTAAATGAGGCCGTGGCAAATTGTATTATCGGAGTGGACAAGGGGATTGAGTTTCTCTATCATAACAGTATCATGCCGAATTATATTGTAGGTGATTTTGACAGTGCAGACCAGAGGGTTGCAGACTATTACCGGAATGAGACGGCAGTTCCAATCAGAGAGTATAATCCTATGAAAGATGCTTCCGATACAGAAATTGCTGTGAAGCTTGCCATGACCCTTGGCTGCAGTGAGATTATGATACTGGGCGCAACAGGCGGAAGAGTAGATCATCTGTGGGCGAATATACAGACCCTTACGATTCCTTTCCGCGCCGGAATTGATGCGAGAATCTTAGATCCAAGAAACCGGATCCGTCTGATTGGCGGGGATACGGTGCTGAAAAAATCCGAAAGCTATGGACCGTATTTTTCTCTGTTTCCGCTAGGGCATGAGGTGTATGGATTCAGCATAAGAGGGGCGAAGTATCCCCTGCGGGATCATACGCTGACGCCATATGACAGTTTGTGTGTAAGCAACCAGATGGAAGAGGAGGAAGTGAAGATCAGCTTTTCCACGGGGATTGTAATTCTTATGGAGACAAGAGATTAATGCGGCGTTTCACTGGTCTGCTTTCCCGATAGCACATGTGTAAAAGCCGGGACGCAGCCCGCGTAGCCTTGCGTTTTTACACATGCACTCTCGAAAAAGTATCCTTAGTGAAACAGAAAGGTATTTAAATTGGGTTATACTAGTAGAGGCTGTCGGGAAATGATATCGCCTGCCCAATATATTGCCTGCCTGATCTGAAAGGCCATCAATATATTGTAGGCAAACTGCCATTTCCCGACAGCCCCTAGTGCCAAACTTTGGGATACTGATTTTGCTCCTATTCTATTTAAGAGCGAAAGTAGGCTGTAATTGTCTTTTTGTTCTTGCCGTTCAGCCGGATTCTGTCTACCCCAATGTTTTTCTTAGAACTGTCACCTCTGTAGTATTGGACGATCAACCATTTTTTTCCGCCAATTACATTTCTGATCATTAATCTTCCGCAAACTTTAGATGCTTTTTTCTTTGAAATATTGTAGCGGTACAGGATATCTTTCTGTCCGTTACTAGCAGTATAATAAAGAGTATTTCCATAACCGGTTTTAAGTTCTCCGTCTGCAATGTATTCTGTCGTGCCGTCTTCCAGATTCTCGGAGTAAACTGTATAGATCCGTCCCAGTCTGCCAGTAGAAGTAACATTGTAATACATCATATTTTTACAGAAGTAGGGTGTTCCTTCACCGGAGGCATGCTGCTTTAAGTTCTGACCTTTTGGATCCATAGAACAGACATCCATATCGCCAGAACCTGTTCCTCCTGAAAAATAGATCCTTCCATTATAAGGCTTTACCCAGTAATAATAGGAATAAGAGCTATTTAGTATTTTTTTCTTTTTGCCGTTAAGGCTCATGCGGGCGATTCCTTTATCTTTAATATATGGGCTACCTTTTTTATTAAAATCTTTTGCCATATAATAGATATAATTTCCAGAAATATAAGGACTTTCTCCTTTTGCCAGAGTCTGAAGGTTTTTACCATTGATCTTTACCCGGCAGACATATTTCCAGGTTAAATCTGTCCCGCGTTTTGAGTAATAATCATCTACAGTAAGATAAAGCCATTTTCCTTTTACTGAAAAAATCTCTACCGTGTTAGAACGTTTTACTTTAAAAACCTTGCTGATCTTTCCGGAAGAGGTGTGCATTTTGTAGATAATACCGTCCTCGGCAAAATAAGTATATGCCCCTTTCGTGACAGTCTCAGCCGCCTTTGCTTCCTTCTGTTCTGCCATCAGCAGACAAAGACAGAACAAAATGAAAAATGAAATTGCTTGTTTCTTCCTTTTCATAGCTTTCCTCCTCGTTGTAACAGTATACACAAGCTGTTCTGTTACTTGTAATATTTTATTTTAAATTGCTCTACAAAAGAAATAATAATTGCAGGAACAATTTCTGTAATTTTATCACATTTCCAAATTATTGTCACTATAAACTAAAGATTGAAAAACCAAGCTAACATGTAAATAAATGGGATTGAAAACAAAATTTTGATAGGGTATAATTTTTGTATATGAACGTTTATTTATTTTCTATATGGTAAGATATATGCTTTTATAGATACCATTGAAAAAAGCAAAGAAAATTATAGGTGTGAGAATAAATACTGATAAGTATGAAAAGCAAAGGAGATGAAAGTGCAATGATAAGTGCAGAGTTGCAGCACAATCCATACTTGTTAGAAACGGATGTTAAGTTTAATGGTCAGAGACCCAAAATTAACAGTCAAATCGAAAAATATGAAAATCAATTATTATCTGATTGGGTAAAGAATGTTCCAAGCATATTTTATGACGAAATGAATGGATATGATTTTGATTTGTTTTTTTCGGGAACAGAATATGATTTTCAGAAATTAAATCAGGCATTTGCACAACTGGGTGTTACACAAGAACAGGTGCGTCTTATTATGCGTAATGAATTAGAAGATGCAGAAGTAAAAAGTAATGAAATAAATGAGATGATTGCGTGGTTAAAAGAAGAAAGAAATAGGCAGTTCGATTTTGATATTTTTTATGATGCCAACAAAGGTTTATTTGAGGAAACTTTTTCATGCATTTTAGTACGAGGCATGGATGAAGTAGCAAAAGACTTACCGTTTGCTCTTGAGAATGTGAATGATGTAGAAGAAATAGCGGGTACAAACCCTACATATGTACCGATTATATTTGTAGTAGAAGAAAGTACAATAAAACGATTCAGAAGTGAATTGGTAGAATTGTTAGCTAGAAAAGATATAGAACAGAATCAATTGTTTTTTTATATTTCACCTGCTTTGGATAAAGACTATGCGATTCGTTTTATTCGTGACTTAGGGATAGATGAACCTCAGCTAATATCAAGTATCGATGATGGCAATGTAGCAATGTACATTAAGAACTATCCTATGGTTGCATATGTTAGTGAAGTAATTCGAGTTGTCAAATGTGAAGTTAATACGATGGAGGTTCGTTTAAAAGAGAAGAATGAACAGAGCGCTATTGAAAATGCAGAAGTTTATTATCAGATTTCAAAGTTGGAAGGAATTATAGAGGAAATAAAAGAATCAGATGGTCGTTTTGTTGATTTGGACAATTATATAGGTGCTACCCAATTCAATGACTTGAAAGCTGAAATAGAAGATAGAATAAAAAACTGGAAGAGCCGTAAGACAAAAGTTGTTGGAGAAGCTGAAATTGACAAGAATGCTACAGAATATGAGCAGGAATTGATTAGATGCACAGGCGAGTTCTTTGAGAAAGCGATTACATATTATCAGTATGAAAAGAGTAGGATTGAGAAAGAATTTAATGAAATTTATCTACAGCAGCCATTAGACTCGGAATATAAGCCAGAGGGTGTGGTTTTGGATATGCCAAGCAAACCAGAAATTACTGGTATAAAAGAAATTTTGGTGGGATTAAAAGAAGAACGTTACGAAGAGAAAAAAGATCTGCTGAATTTCTTTAAGGCTTCTTCAGAACCGAAAGAGCTAGTCTTAGTAGTGACTTGTCGTTGTGAGAAATGGAGAGAAAAGGCGATCGAAACAATTATCCCTGTTGTAGATAACTATATAATCGAAAGCCAGAAAAATTTACAAAATTACTATGAAAGACTTGCAAAAAAATATCATGAGAAATTATTGCAGTTACATGAGCACAAGGTGGAGGAGAAAAATGAGATAGCCTGTCAACTGTCAGAGGATGAAAGAATGCTTCAAGCAGATAATGACTGGTTGGTTACGTTTAAAGATCGATTAGAGAAAATTGAAAGAGGGTAGTTATGGAGAGAGAATTAGTAAAAACGGAACAAAATGCATTGGTTGCCAAGTCCGAAATTACAGTAGAAAATCGTTTGGAAATAATTGATGAATACGTTAGGAAAAAATATCTTACACGTCTTTCAGATATGCAGATTATGCCATTAGGAGAAATAACTCCATTAGAAGAAGATTTGATTGATAATGTAAGGTTATATCGCATTACTGAGATGGTATATCAAAAAGGTGAATCGGTTATGGATAAGTTCACTACGGTGTTTAATACATTGGCAACATACAATGCATCAATATTTTTCTTGATTGATTCAGATGGAAAACGGGCAAATTATTACCTTGGTGTAAGAAATAACGAATCAAATGATTCTTTGAAAAAAAGATCTACAGTAACTTTGGGGGATACTCTTAAACAGACCTTAATTGGTCATTTCCCCGGAATAAAAATTGAAAATGAAGACCGAAGAAAGATTGCAGAGCTTTCAGAGAAAATCAAAAGGCTTAATAATGTTGCTTCCGTCAGTGTTGTGGGAGATAGTCGCCGCGAAAAGGAACAGCCGGAAAATGAGTTTGCACAGGGAATGGAAAAGTTATGCCTTGCAATGAGTGGCCGTCCATACACTGCGGTTATTATTGCTGATAATAAGAACGCATGGGAGATACAACAAATGAGAAAGCAGTATCAAGAGCTGTATACGGCATTATCCCCATTGCAGAAGGTACAAATTTCGGATTCAAGAAGTGAAACGGAATCGAAGAGTCAGTCTTTTGCTGAGATGGATGGAAAACAGAAGGCTGCCATGATTACAAATGCGGTGATTTCTATTGCAGGAACAGTTGTTGGTGTTGCGTTAGGGGCTAAGTTTGGATCAGGATTAAATGCGGGAACGGCTGCCATGTTGGGCGGTCAGATAGGTGGTCAAGCAGGAGGACAGATTAGTAGTTTTATTTCTTCACTTGCACCTACAAAGCAAATTAGTAAGGCGATGACAAATGGAGTGACAACTACAGAAGAAAATAAAGCTGTTACAGATATGCTTGTTATGCTTGATGAAGCTTTAAAGAAAATGAATGAGTATGATAGTTATGGATTATGGAGTGTTGCTGGATATTTCTTATCAGATGACATGTCTGCTTCTGAGATAGCAGCCAGTAATTATCGTTCTTTAATGAATGGTGATAATTACGGAAGAGAAGTGTCTGCAATCAATTCCTGGAGAAGCAATGATTTTGAAGTAATGGGAGAATATAGAGATTTGACCACGTATTTATCAAGATTTGTTCATCCATTATTTAACTATGGTGGAAATATCATGGTTACTCCATCAACGAATATTAGCGGAAAAGAATTAGGATTGCATTTGGGATTACCTCGTTCAACGGTGCCGGGACTTCCGGTAATTGAACATGCAGAATTTGGAAAAGAAGTTAATACATATCAGTTGTTTGAAAAAGAAGCAAGTAATCGCCCAGAGGACAGAGTGACATTAGGTCGTGTATTTGATATGGGATTGATTACAGATAAGATTGTTGAATTAAATAACAAGAGTCTTAACATGCATACATTTATTACAGGATCTACCGGATCGGGAAAGAGTAATACTGTATATCAAATGTTGATGGAATTGAGACAAGATCGAGTACCTTTCCTTGTGATTGAGCCGGCAAAGGGAGAGTATAAGGATGTGTTTGGACATTTGCCGGATGTAAATGTATTTTCAACTAATCCAAATGTTGCTCAGTTGATTAATATCAATCCTTTTAAGTTTCCTCAATCCATTCATGTGTTGGAGCATATTGATGGATTGGTAGAAATCTTTAGTGTTTGTTGGCCGATGTATGATGCTATGCCGGCATTTTTCAAAGATGCCATTCTTAAAGCATACGAAGCAGTTCGATGGGATTTGGGTTCTTCAACTTTTGAGGGTGATAATTTAGAATATCCGGATTTTGATATTCTTGCGGAACAGTTGGATAAATTGATTACGAATTCTGATTATGCAGCAGAAATCAAGTCGAATTATAGAGGTGCTTTGCTAACAAGAGTAAAATCACTTTCAGTAGGACTAAATAAGTATATTTTTACAGGAGAGCAGACCCCATATGAGCAATTGTTTGACGAAAATTGTGTTTTTGATATCAGCAGAGTGAAATCTTCTGAGACAAAAGCACTTCTTATGGGATTGATGGTATATATTCTGAATGAATATCGTACAGATCAAAAAACAGAAAATAATATCGGGTTACGTCATGTTACGGTTTTGGAGGAAGCTCATAATCTATTAAAAAATACGTCTGCCGGAGAATCTGAATTGATTGGAAAATCTGTTGAGATGATTACAAATACAATTGCTGAGATTCGTACACATGGAGAAGGATTTATAATTGTAGATCAATCTCCATCATCTGTTGATATAGCTGCAATTAAGAATACCAATACAAAGATTGTGCTTCGAACACCGGAAGCGAATGATAGAGAAGCAGTAGGACGTTCTATGGGATTGTCGACTGCACAGGTAAATGAAATCGCTAAATTACCAAGTGGCGTGGCTGTTGTATATCAGAATAACTGGATTAGTCCTGTTCTTACATTGGTAGATAAAGCGAAGATTAAGGAAGAAACATATAAGTATGAAAATCCAGTTTTAATTAGGACTGCACGAGAAGCAAGAACAGAATTATTATGTATGTTATTACAACCATGGATTAATAGAGAACAATATAGAGGAAAAATGCTAAAAAACGATCTTAAAGCATTGGATATTCCAAAGAAAATGAAAGATAGTATATCTGAATGTATTGAGCAGTATCTATTTTTTCAAGGTAATATGATTTGGAAAACAGAAGAAATAGCATATCTTCAAGTTTTGGTTAAAGCATTGCTTGCGATTTCAGATGCTGAATTTAAAAACATTGTTTTAAATGGAAAAGCTGATGAACTCAGAATTGCAATTAAACAGAAAACAGTAGGGCTAAGTTATCGGGAGATTGAAGAAGTATGTTGTGTTCTTACAATGGAAACTGGGAGGGGGAGTGAATAAGTATGGATGTAATAGAGCAAAAAGCGTTTATGCCAGAAGGTATTAATATTAGTGAAAAGCTTACTGGTTTTCATAAGAATTTTACAAGTTCTGTATTACCGGAAAATGGAAGTTACGGTATCACAAGAATCGATAAAGGTAATGGCCTAGAAGTACTTAGGGGAAAGGCAGATACAGGGCATCCTTTCATAGAGTATTACCAAGATGGAAAAATCACTATGAGAAGAGAAAACCTTGGTAATCATCAGTTGTTAAAGACAAGCTATGATGATGCTGGTAATCCTTATCTTAGAACTTTTACAGAAGCAGGAAAGAATACGAATTATGAGTTGGCTGCAAATGCTAATATCACTAAGGGAAATTTCAGTGCCACAACGGATGCATATGGGAGAACAATATCAACAAAGGTAACTGATATCAGATTAAAAGATGGTGGCTATCATTCGGTATCAAAGCTACGAGATAAATTCTATTTGGAGGGAGACGAAGTTGGCCATGGAGTTCCGAATCAGTTTGGTGGTCCTGCAAGTAAAGAAAATACGTTTGCTCAGGCGATGGAAGTAAACCGAGGAACTGGTAGTAAAGTTCGTCAGGTAGAAAGGATTGCAGCTCAGTTGAAACAAGAAGGACATACTGTAGATTATGAGATGCGAGCTAATTATAATGGAACCAAGACTTCAAGACCGACATCTTTTGAACCCCATATAACAATGGATGGAAAAGAGTATGCGTTACCGGAAGATTTAAAGAAAATCTATAATACTTCCAAGGAAACAACAGTTCAGAAAGCCTTGATAAATGCTAAAGAGCGATTTGGTACTGCGAATGAAGTTGGATTAAAATCTGGAGTTGTTGCAGCTGGTCTTACTTGTGCAATGTCATGTGTAGATAATATTTCTGCGTGTATAAATGGAGAAATATCCGGTGAAGAAGCCGCAATAGAAATTGTAAAAGATACAACAATTGCGGGTGGTGTTGCTTATGGCACAGCATTTGTAAGTATGGCAGTATCAGAATCAATGAAAGGTTCTTCTAAAGTGTTGCTCCAACGAGTAGGTAATAGTTGTTTACCGGCTGCAGCAGCTACTTTCGCAGTTGATTCCGCAGATTCAATTATTGATTATGCAAAAGGTGAAATCGATGGCGGAGAATTGTTGTATGAGTTAGGCGACAGTGCGTCTTCAGTTGCAGGAGGATTTGCAGGTGCTAAAGCTGGAGCGGCTGTGGGAACCGTAATTGCCCCGGGTGTAGGAACTGCAGCAGGCACAGTTGTTGGCGGAGTTGTTGGAACCGTTGTTGCATCAGAAGCTTATGTTACTGCAGTTGAGGCGGGAACTGAAGGCGCAAAATTTTTGGCAGACAAGGCCGAGGCACTAGCAAAAGATACAGTCGAATTCGTAAAAGAGAATCTTCCAGAAGAAATAAACGAAGTAAAATCAGCGTTTAATGATTTTGCAAAAAGTTGTAACTTGCCTTTCATTGTTTAAGAAATGATAAATACAGCTATATGATTTCAGAGATGAAGTCGTATGGCTATAGTTATTTATGCAAAAAGATTTTTCGATTCACGTTGTAAAAAAGCCCTACCTCTATTCTATAAGTAAGTATTGATTGTAGAGTAGAATTGACACATTCTTTCAATTAAAATTGATTCGCTTTAGCACCTAGCAAAGCTAGAAGCTAAGGTCTACTTACTTAAGACCCAGTTGCTAAGGTGGGTCAGTTTTCCTCATAAAACCAGTAGAAATATAGGAAATGTGGAAGAATTTAAAACTGAATATTCACAAAGATATAATGGTATGGTACAATATAAGTCACTGTATTACGGCTTCTTGAGAAGGAAGTATAAGGAATATTAAACCTATAATTGGAAACATGCCTTTGGCAGATGTGAAACCGCTACATTATCAGAAGATTTTTATGATATGGCATATTAGGGTTATCGTACAACCATGGTTCCTTTGACAGTGGAAACGGTTGCCATATTGAAAAACAAAAAGAAAAGAATAAGAGGGTTTTGGAAATAAATTAAAAATATTTCACATGTTGCTGGGCCATTCGAATATTGGAATTACGATGAACTTGTATGTTCATACTACCGAGAAAGAGATCGACTTGGCAGCAGAGGTGCTTGTGGAAAAGTGATGGCTCACCTGTGAAAGTAAGTGTTCTGAAACCCTTGAAATTAAAGGTTTGTAGGAGGTAAATATAAATATGAAACTAGGAATCGTAGGACTTCCGAATGTTGGGAAAAGTACCTTATTTAATTCACTTACTAAAGCAGGCGCGGAATCTGCAAATTATCCGTTCTGTACCATAGACCCGAATGTGGGCGTTGTAACGGTGCCGGACGAGCGCCTTCATGTCCTTGGCAGGATGTATCAGACGAAAAAGATTATCCCGGCGGCGATTGAGTTTGTAGACATTGCCGGGCTGGTGAAGGGAGCTTCTAAGGGAGAAGGACTTGGCAATCAGTTTCTTGCCAATATCCGCGAGGTAGATGCGATCGTACATGTAGTGAGATGCTTTGAGGACAGCAATATCGTCCATGTGGACGGAAGTATTAATCCGCTCCGTGACATAGAGACCATTAATCTGGAACTGATCTTTTCTGATCTGGAGATTCTGGAGCGAAGGATTGCAAAGACAACAAAGATGGCGAGAAATGATAAAGCAGCCGCAAAGGAGCTGGCACTTTTGGAAAAAGTAAAAGCACATCTTGAGGAAGGAAAACTTGCAAAGACTTTTGACGGGGCAGAGGACGAAGATGAAGAAGGCTGGCTTGCCGGTTATAATCTCCTTACGGCAAAGCCTGTGATCTATGCTGCGAATGTTGCGGAGGATGACCTTGCGGATGATGCAGCGGGCAATGAAGGCGTAGCGAAGGTGCGTGAATATGCCGCGCAGGAAAAGAGTGAAGTATTCATTGTATGTGCGCAGATTGAGCAGGAGATTGCGGAGCTTGATGATGACGAAAAAAAGATGTTTCTCGAGGATCTTGGTTTAGAAGAATCAGGACTGGAAAAACTGATTAAAGCAAGCTATCGTCTCCTGGGGCTGATCAGCTATCTGACAGCCGGCGAGCCGGAGGTGCGGGCATGGACTATCACGGAAGGTACGAAGGCTCCCCAGGCGGCAGGAAAGATTCACACAGATTTTGAACGGGGATTCATCCGCGCGGAGGTTATATCTTATGATGACCTCATCGCGTGCGGCACTCATGCGGCGGCAAAGGAAAAAGGGCTGATCCGGCTGGAAGGAAAGGATTATATAGTAAAGGACGGCGATATTATGCTGTTTAGGTTTAATGTATAGGGAGGTAGAGAGCACGGAATGGATAAGATGATAGAGTTTCCGAATCTCGGCATCCATTTATCTGACGTAGGAGATCATATCACAGTATTCGGGTTTGATATTGCCTATTATGGGATGATTATCGGAGCTGCGATTCTGACAGGAATTTTTATAGCGGCGGCAGAGGCGAGGCGTACGGGGCAGAATCCAGAGGATTATTTTGATTTTGCCATCTATGCGGTGATATTCTCCATCATAGGCGCAAGAATCTATTATGTTGCCTTTTCCTGGGATATGTATAAAGATGACCTGAAAAGTGTTTTCAATCTGCGCCAGGGAGGGCTTGCCATCTATGGCGGCGTCATTGCGGCAATCATCACAGCCGTGATCTATGCAAAGGTGAAAAAGATGTCCGTTACTCTTATTTTTGATACGGCAGGCCTGGGGCTTGTGGCAGGGCAGGCGATCGGAAGATGGGGCAACTTCTTTAACAGAGAGGCTTTCGGGGAATATACGGACGGGCTTTTTGCCATGCGCCTTCCTGTCAGCGCGGTGCGGAGTTCTGATATTACAGAACTTATGAGACAGAACATGGAAAAGGAAAACGGGATTTCCTTTATTCAGGTGACGCCAACCTTCTTATATGAGTCTGTGTGGTGTCTGGCACTCCTTTTATGCCTGCTTTTATACCGCCGTCATAAAAAGTTTAATGGAGAGGTATTCTTCCTGTATCTGCTTGGATATGGACTGGGACGCTTCTGGATTGAGGGCCTTCGTACAGACCAGCTGTTGGTCCCGGGAACAGATATCCCCGTATCACAGGTTCTGGCAGGGGTATTAGTTTTTACCTCAGCACTCATAATTATCCTGGGCAGGGGCAGAAAACGTGTACGTAACCGTTCCGGCATGTCTGCACAATAGATACCATATGTACCGAAAAATGAACAAAAATACCGCAAGAATCACTAGACTTTTAAAATTCTGTGGACTATAATAATCGTATATGTCAATATTATATCAATATATATTACATTTTAAGGAGGAACAACAAAAATGGCAAGAAAAATGAAGACCATGGATGGTAATCAGGCCGCAGCTCACGCTTCATATGCGTATACCGAGGTGGCAGCTATTTACCCGATCACACCATCCTCTGTTATGCCTGAGCATGTAGATGAGTGGGCTACAGAGGGAAGAAAGAATATCTTTGGACAGACTGTTCAGGTAACAGAGATGCAGTCAGAGGCAGGAGCAGCAGGAGCAGTACACGGCTCACTGGCAGCAGGAGCACTGACAACAACCTTTACAGCATCCCAGGGATTACTGCTGATGATTCCGAACTTATATAAAGTAGCAGGAGAGCAGCTTCCGGGTGTGTTCCACGTTTCCGCACGTGCACTTGCGAGCCATGCACTTTCCATCTTTGGGGATCACTCCGATGTATATGCCTGCCGTCAGACCGGTGCAGCTATGCTCTGTGAGTCCAGCGTGCAGGAAGTTATGGATCTGACGCCGGTTGCACACTGCGCAGCATTAAAGGGAAAGCTTCCATTTATTAACTTCTTTGACGGCTTCCGTACTTCCCACGAGATTCAGAAGATTGAAGCCTGGGATTATGATGATTTAAAAGAACTGGTAGATATGGATGCCATTGACGAGTTCAGGAATCATGCACTGAACCCGAATCACCCATGCCAGAGAGGTTCCGCACAGAATCCGGATATCTTCTTCCAGGCAAGAGAGGCATGTAACCCGTACTACGATGCGATGCCTGCAATTGTTCAGGAATACATGGACAAGGTAAATGCAAAGATTGGTACAGATTATAAGTTATTTAACTACTACGGAGCACCGGATGCAGAAAAGGTTATTATCGCTATGGGTTCTGTATGTGATACGATTGAGGAGACGATCGACTACCTGACAGCCGCAGGCGAGAAGGTGGGCGTTGTCAAGGTCCGCCTGTACAGACCATTCTGTGCACAGGCACTTATTGATGCAATTCCGGATACGGTTAAGTACATCAATGTTCTTGACAGAACAAAAGAGCCGGGAGCACAGGGAGAGCCATTATACCTTGACGTTGTTTCTGCCCTGAAAGGCTCTAAGTTTGATGCAGTTCCAGTTAACAGCGGACGTTACGGCTTAGGATCCAAGGATACAACACCGGCACAGATCGTTGCAGCATTTAACAATGAAAGCAAAGCAAGATTCACCATCGGTATCGTAGATGATGTGACCAATCTTTCTCTTGAGACAGGAGAGGCTCTTGTTACAACTCCGGAAGGAACCATTAACTGTAAGTTCTGGGGCCTCGGAGCAGACGGTACAGTTGGAGCAAATAAGAACTCCATTAAGATTATCGGTGACAACACAGATATGTACGCACAGGCTTACTTTGACTATGATTCCAAGAAGTCCGGCGGCGTTACCATGTCACACTTACGTTTCGGTAAGAAGCCTATTAAGTCTACTTACCTGATTCACAAGGCAAATTTTGTGGCATGCCACAATCCTTCTTATGTTGACAAATACAATATGGTACAGGAACTTGTTGACGGCGGTACATTTCTTCTGAACTGTCCATGGGATCTGGAAGGCCTTGAAAAGCATCTGCCAGGACAGGTGAAAGCATTTATCGCAGACCATAACATCAAGTTCTACACCATTGATGGTATTAAGATTGGTAAAGAGATTGGCCTTGGCGGACGTATCAACACAGTTCTTCAGTCCGCATTCTTCAAGCTGGCAGCGATTATTCCGGAGGAGGAAGCAATCGACCTTATGAAGGCTGCTGCAAAGGCTACTTACGGAAGAAAGGGCGACAAGATTGTCCAGATGAACTATGACGCCATTGATGCAGGTGCGAAGCAGGTAGTAGAGGTAACCGTTCCAGATTCCTGGAAGTCCTGCGAGAATGAAGGCTTATTCTCACCAGAGGTGAAAGGCGGAAGAGAAGATGTTGTAAGCTTCGTTAAGAATGTACAGACAAAGGTAAATGCACAGGAAGGTAATACTCTTCCGGTATCTGCATTCAATGATTATGTAGACGGTTCTACACCGTCAGGCTCCTCTGCATATGAGAAGCGTGGTATCGCAGTAGATATCCCGGTATGGGTTCCGGAGAACTGTATCCAGTGTAACCGCTGTGCATATGTATGTCCGCACGCTGTTATCCGTCCGGTTGCCCTTACTGAGGACGAGCTTAACAAGGCTCCGGAAGGAACGAAGGCAATTGATATGATCGGTATGCCGGGCATGAAGTTCACCATGACAGTATCAGCTCTTGACTGTACAGGATGCGGCTCCTGCGCGAATGTATGTCCTGGAAAGAAGGGCGAGAAGGCTCTCGTTATGAAGAACATGGAAGAGAACGTTGGCTCACAGGCAGCATTTGACTTCGGAAGAGAGATTCCGGTTAAGCCAGAAGTTGTTGCGAAGTTCAAACCAGAGACTGTTAAGGGAAGCCAGTTCAAGCAGCCGCTCCTTGAGTTCTCAGGCGCATGCGCAGGCTGCGGCGAGACTCCATACGCAAAACTGATCACACAGCTATTCGGTGACAGAATGTATATTGCAAATGCAACAGGATGCTCCTCCATCTGGGGTAACTCCTCACCGTCCACACCATATACGGTAACACCGGAAGGAAAAGGACCGGCATGGTCAAACTCCTTATTCGAGGACAATGCAGAATTTGGTTATGGTATGCTGCTGGCACAGAAAGCAATTAGAAAGAGATTAAAAGCACAGGTAGAAGAGATTGCAGCAGCAGACGCAGCTTCCGAGGAAGTAAAGGCAGCATGCAGGGAATACCTTGATACCTTTAACTGCGGCGTATCAAACGGAGATGCAACAGATAAGTTGGTTGTAGCATTAGAAGGCTGTGACTGCGATACATGTAAGGATATCGTTAAGAACAAAGACTTCCTTGCTAAGAAATCCCAGTGGGTATTCGGAGGAGACGGATGGGCGTACGATATCGGTTTCGGCGGCGTTGACCATGTACTTGCAAGCGGTGAAGACATCAACGTTATGGTATTTGACACCGAGGTTTATTCCAACACAGGCGGACAGTCCTCTAAGGCTACGAAGACAGGTGCAACCGCACAGTTCGCAGCAGGAGGAAAAGAGACCAAGAAGAAAGACCTTGCAGGAATCGCAATGAGCTACGGATATGTATACGTTGCACAGATTGCTATGGGCGCTGACTTCAACCAGACCGTAAAGGCGATCGCAGAAGCAGAAGCTTATCCGGGACCATCACTCATCATCGCTTACGCACCATGTATCAACCATGGTATTAAGAAGGGTATGAGCAAGGCCCAGACAGAGGAAGAATTAGCAGTTAAGTGCGGATACTGGAATAACTTCCGGTTCAACCCTGCAGCAGAGGGCGCGAAGTTCACCCTTGACAGCAAAGAGCCAGCAGGAGATTACCAGGAATTCCTGGACGGTGAGGTCCGTTACAATGCACTTAAGAGATCCAATCCAGAAAAAGCAGCAAAACTCTTCGCTAAGAATGAGGAAGAAGCTATGGAGAGATACGCATATCTCAAGAAGCTGGTTACTCTGTACGGAGAAGAATAAGATAATTGGGGACGGGGCATTTTTAAAAATGCCCCGTCCCCAATTTGGTTTTACCCTGTCCCTTTTTGAAGGACTGGAGTTACTGTCTGAAGAATTTTTAGAGAAAAATAAAAAACAGACAGTTGTAATTACAAAAATGAAGTGATATATTGAATACAAATGCAGCTGTCCTTTGGGACAGGGTAAAACGAATCTGGGACGGGGTATTTTTAAAAATACCCCGTCCCCAAAAAAACAGGAGGAAGAAGATGCCAGTCATTTTTCATGAAAAGACAAAGGAATTTCATCTTTGCAATGGGGAGATCAGTTACATATTCGGAATTCTTGCCAACGGCCAGCCAGGACATATTTACTATGGAAAGAGGCTCACTGACAGGGAGGATTTTGGATACATGACAGAATATGCCATGAGAGATATGGCGCCCTGTGCCTTTGAGGGCAACACAAGCTTTTCGCTAGAGCATCTGAAACAGGAGTATCCGGCATACGGCTCCGGCGACATGCGCTTTCCGGCATTTGAGCTAGAATATGAGAATGGAAGCCGCACAGTGGATTTCCAGTATAAGGAGCATGCCATATATAAAGGAAAGAAAGGCCTCGAAGGCCTTCCGGCGGTATATGTGGAGAATGAGGAGGAGGCAGAGACACTGGAGCTGACCCTCGAGGATCCTCTGACCGGGGTGCAGATGATTCTTTTCTATACTATATTTGAAGAATATCCGGTGATTACGCGGAGTACGTGCTTTTGCTGCAAGAAGGAGAGAGTAACGCTTTTGAATGCAATGAGTGGATGCCTTGACCTTCCGGATAAGGATTACGAGATGGTTGAGCTTGCCGGTGCGTGGTCCAGGGAGCGGCATGTGAAGGTGAGAGGCCTTGAATATGGAATACAGAGTATCTACAGTCTCAGAGGATGCAGCAGCCATCAGTTCAATCCGTTTCTTGCCCTTAAAAGAACAAATACGGATGAGCATTCCGGTGAAGTAATCGGGGCAGGCCTTGTCTACAGCGGGGATTTTCTCGCCCAGGCAGAGGTGGATAATTTTGATGTTACAAGGCTTATTATGGGTATCCACCCCAACGAATTCCGGTGGGAGATGGAAGCCGGAGAAAAGTTCCAGACACCGGAGATGGTGCTTGTCTACTCTGAAAATGGCTTAAACGGCATGAGCCAGGTATTCCACAGGCTCTACCGCACAAGACTGGCAAGAGGAAAATGGCGCGACAGGGAGCGTCCTATCCTGATCAACAACTGGGAAGCCACCTATTTTGATTTCCATGAGGAAAAACTCCTGAAGCTGGCGGAAAAGGCGAGGGAAATCGGTGTGGAGCTGTTTGTACTGGACGACGGTTGGTTCGGAAAAAGAAATGACGCAACCTCTTCCCTTGGAGACTGGCGGGTAAATGAGGAGAAGCTTCCCGGGGGTCTTAAGAGACTTGCAGAAAAGATAAATGCCCTGGGCCTGGACTTTGGACTGTGGATTGAGCCGGAGATGGTAAATAAGGACAGCGACCTCTACCGCGCCCACCCCGACTGGGTATTTGCGGATATCCGTAGAAATTACTGTCACAGCAGGAATCAGTATGTCCTTGATTTTTCCAAAAAGGAAGTAGTAGACTATATACACGGACAGATACGGAAGATCTTAAAGGAAGCCCCCATAGCTTATATAAAGTGGGATATGAACCGCTCGTTTTCAGAGGTCTTTTCCAACGGAATGGACAGGGCGCATCAGGGGAAAGCAAGACACCAGTATATTCTCGGCGTCTATGATCTGTATGAGCGGCTGCTTCGGGAATTTCCAGATATTTTATTTGAATCCTGTGCAAGCGGCGGGGCAAGATTTGACCCGGGGATGCTCTATTATGCGCCCCAGGCCTGGACATCTGATGATACAGACGCGGTGGAACGCATTAAGATCCAGTACGGGACGTCCTATGTGTATCCACTCAGCAGCATGGGAAGCCATGTGAGCGCATCGCCTAATCACCAGATCTTTCGAGACACACCCATTTATACAAGGGCAAATGTGGCATACTTTGGAACATTTGGTTATGAGCTTGACCTTACTGAGGCAGCAGAAGAGGAGCTCAGAATCATGAGGCAGCAGACAGAATTCATGAAAAAGCACAGGAAGTTGATACAAAAAGGGATATTTTATCGTCTGAAAAGTCCTTTTGAGCATAATTCTTCGGCGTGGATGGTCGTGTCAGAGGACCGGAGGGAAGCATTGTTTGCATATTTCCGCGTGCTGCAGCCGCCCCAGGCAGGGTTTGAGAGAATCCGGCTTTCCGGGCTGAATGCAGAGTGGAAATACAGAGTGAAGGAGGAGACAGGAGAAAGCGGTTATGAGGGAGAACATTATGGGGATGAGCTGATGTATGCAGGACTCAGTCTGTCGGACCAGTCATCAGGACTTGTGAAGATAGCCGGGGATCATCAGGGAGATTATATGTCCAGACTGCTGTCACTGTCCGCCATTATCTGACTTTAATACAATTCAATAAGCTCATTCCTGAGGTTGACCGGGACTTTTGTGCAGTCTGGAATATGGATGTTTGGACGTAGCCTGGTTTTAGTAACGCATAATTGAAGTTAATACCAAAAATCACTTGACAAATGTAGGGGAAATGTGCTATAAATATCTAGTACGGTAAATGACAGAGGGGATTGGTCAAGTGGTATGATAGGGGTCTCCAAAACCTTTGGCGGGAGTTCGATTCTCTCATCCCCTGTTAAAAACCGCCGGAGTCCGGCGGTTTTTTCATGTTCAGAATGTAATAGAACACAAATAGAGAAAAGCCTTTTCATACTATATCAGATAGTTGAAAGGGCTCTTTCTATTTCTTCTGCTTTATGCTCTTTTGCTTTATTATTACGATAATAATATTTTTGGGTTGTTGAAATATCCGAATGTCCCATTTGATATGCTACAAGTGTTTCTGAGACTTGATTGTCAAGAAGTGTAGTACCATAGGTTTTTCGAATTTTATGCATTGGTCTGAATGGAATATCAAGACTTTTACAGGTTCGTCTCAATGCTCCGCTGAATCCTCTGATTTTGATTTTTTGTTCGCTTTCTTCAAAAAGATATTCCTCATACCTGTTACGAATACTAATAGCACACATAATGTCTTATTAAGTGTTGGAAGAAGGATATAATGAATTGAATAAAAGAGTAAAAATAGAGTTCTAATTAGGTTTTTCCATATTTTCCAAAGCATATTCACATGCCTGAATCACAAAACTCGAAAAAGTAACCTCCCTATTTTCTATTGCTTTATTTATCTTCTCCACTAAGGACAATGGAAATCTAATTGTCTTGTTTTCACTTTCCTTTCTGTTTGATTTTAACTGAAATGCCATATGCGATACCTCCTATTGATTATATGATATTGCATACGAAAAGATAAATATACATTATGTTTAGTAATATAATTTGCAATGAAAACTATAATGCATTGTAAATTATATTGCACTATGCTATAATTCATAAGGAAAGTATCAGATTCAGAGCAACAAAAAAAGAACAGTTATACAAAAGATAAACTGCTCTGAATGTGATTCTTTCTAATTGTACCAAGCCGCGGACGGATCAGCCAGGAAGTGTATGGGGATA
>CAJTIU010000037.1 GCA_910576335.1 Lachnospiraceae bacterium | reverse complement strand
TTCATCTGCATATAGATGCTCCTGTCGGAAAACATCATGCAGAAAAGATACCGGAAGATATCTATGACAGGGATGCCTTTTTCTTTCCCGGCATTACATTTGAAAAGAAAGCGGCCGATGTGGAATCTTTTCATAAATTTTGTGGCAAAATCCGAAACGTTGTTTCCGTTATCTGTAATCTGTGGTATACTTGACATGGCATAAATCTCCTTGCTGTGTAATTGGTTTTAGCAATTCAATTATACCATATGCAAGCGGTTTGTGCCTTTTTTATGGGTTAAAGTATTGATTTTTCAAGCTTCAACACATCAAAACGGTGTGGGAAGTTTGAGTTAATAATAACCATATCCCTTATGGAATCAGATGATTGCAGATTAATAGAGCGGTATTTTGGGGATATTGACCTGAAGATTATAATTATTACAAGAACAACAGACCTGCCCACCTCATATAAGGTAGTCAATATGGATAACCGTCCTGTCGAAAATCTAAAACGATTATTTGATGCACATGCTGCTGAATATAACTGCACTTCTGAAAAATATTTTAGCATGGAAGCATTTAGTGAATTATGTAAGATAACCTCTTATAGCCCGTTCTTTATGGAAATGCTTTCCAAAGTTCTGCTATCTGGAAAGTTGAATAAAGAAGCTATAAACACAATGCTTGATACTCATTCCTGGCATATGGATTGTAAATCATACCCTAAAGTTCATTCCGGCTATTACCATGATGGACCTAAGACTCAGCTGTCCCTAAAAACCATTGCAGAAGACATCCTAAAGCACTATGAGAATAAGGACCGTAACTTTATTAAAACCAAAGGCTCCCTGCTGTCTATTCTTGCAAAGAATGAAATCCCGGAATCCTTGTTGTTAGATGATAACGGTATTTCGTCTTCTGATATACAAACAGCAATTAATTTGGGCATCATGCATTATACAGATATAGACAACTCGCTTCTGCAGATGCCGTCAATAATAGCTGATATTATCTGGCAGAAACATCCCCTGTCTTACAAAGACTACAAAGAATATATTTTTAAATTCCTTAACAAGCTGTCTTTTAGGCAGACAAGGCTTATGCCATATGATACTCTTTCTGACCATGTTTTAACAACCGTATACCGGTTCCATTTTCAGCTCACAAAGACAAATACTAAGGGTGCACCGAAAAAAAAATCATTTACAGAGTGGAATCAGATGCTAAGTGACCTTGTCCTCTATTTTATAAGACTAGGAAATATGCATGCTGCCCAAAGTCTTCTGACCCGCTTATATATTTATGAGAATAATACTGGCCTGTATCATGATTTATCTTCACTTCCTCAGTTTTGGGAACGTGATATTTTTCAGCTGCATATTGATTTTGCAAAAAGGGAAAATCCTCTCCTTGTACTGAACAACGCTTTGGAGATAATCAAAAAAAAGAAGAAAGAGTACGATTCCTCTGCGAAAGGTACGCACTATATTCTGCTATTCCAAAGAATATACAGCTTCATCATGTATATACTGGATGAAGCATTATTAATACGGCTGTCCACTTCAGAAGATGAGATGCCAGAAGTGTTTCAAAAGCTTACAGATAACCTCTTGAAAACGCTGTCTAGCATTTTTAATAACTTAACAATCAAAGTTTCTTCCCTAGTTAAGACTTCCTCCAACGGCAAATCAGAAACCCTTAAAAATCAAGATTTAACAATTATTGAATACCCCGTTCTTTCCTATTATCGTATGCTATCTGCCTATCTTTCTGAAGATTCCAAAAATGCGGGAATCTATTTCAATAATATTGACGAGGATTCGAATATACAATTACGTGCCAGAATTTGGAAACTGTATTACACAATTGAACCTTTGATAAAAAATTTCGAGCCGTCCGGAAGTTCCATCAGCACCGAGCAGATTGAATCATACATAACAGAATATTATCAGCTGTATCATGAAGTTCATGACCGAATAACATCTTATCATACGATGCGTCTATTTTATTACTGCAGTATGCTTATGTGTTTTCTGTTACCAGCAAATCATCCTGAAATAAGCCATATAAATGCTGCCTGGTCAGACACATGCAATGCTATGATTGCACTGCCATTTCTATCCGATACAGAGAAAGAATGCATAGCGAAAACATATAAGGACGTATTATATTATTCGGAAAAAGACAGATGCTAGTTCTGTATTCCGACGCCATTAAAAAATATATAGTCTATCATAATCTGACAGGTCTGTGCAGCTATTGCGCAGACCTGTATTCTATTTCCCACCACCATCCCGATATCACACAAGTATCTAATTGTGTACTGCTGTACTAGCTTTAAAATTTTTTCTGGATTTACCACTATATAAGGCTTATTTTTATGATATTTTATGGAAAATTTTTTTATCTAGTACATTACGAAACAACCTTCTGTCACCCCTTCATTACATGACCATCTGTCCTCATTCCCTACTTCTTAATCACCTCAACCGCCCCTGTGCTTCTCCTAAAGTAATACACCTCGTCCGACAACCACTCATCCTTCCTGACTATCTCCCGGTTAATATCATGCACCATCACCCGGAGCTCCCCTGCTGATATTCTGCCATCATCTGGAATCAGCAGCAGCTCATGCACGGACGATGGCAGGATAAAGAAGCTGCTATTTTTCTTTTCCGCAAATTCCTGAAGGAGTCCCGTCCGGAGCATCCCAGAAGACCCCTTCACTTTTTTCATGTTTGTGAGCACAAACATGGGGAGCTTTTTTTCTTCCTCCTCCATTTCCGGCATCTCCATCCCCTCCATCCCGAGCAGCTCTGACAGGACATCTGACAGCCTCTCGATTTTATAGGGTTCCTTCCTGAGATTCCGGAAGGCTGCCGCACATAATTCCTCCTGGCTGATTCCCCAGTATTTCATAATGCTTTCCGTTACCGTAATGACTACATCCATGCTTTCGGATTCCCTTATGCGGAAACGGAAGATTACCGCCAGATCCAGAAACAGGGTGTGGGGGATTTTCTCCAGGCCCTCGTGGTTCCACTTCTCATTCACGAGCTCCGGCATCACCCTGCATCCTGCACTTTCCCATATCCCGAACAGCTTCCGGTTGCTGACCCGCTCCCTGCACCCGAAAATCTCCACGGCTTTCTCCACGCACTCCTCCATCCCGGCTTTCTGGAAAATCCCATAAAATTCCTCCAGCATAATCCCAGGGTTCATGTTGCTCTCCCTGCTTTTACAGGTCAGCTCCTCCCTGTCCGCCTGATTATTTTTGGAGACTTTAACGGTCTCAATTCTTATATCATTTCCCATCTTCTCCTGTACCCTTCTCTGAAACACTCCCACAAACTCACGGTATTCCATCATTCTCACTTTTTTATCCTCCTGACTCTATAATTTTTATCCCCGTCACATATTCCCTATTCTTTATGTGCATCCAGGGGTTTTCCTGCTATGCGGCTTCTTTTGTCTTTGTTTTCTTAAGCCCCTGGAGTGCTTTTTCATAAATCTCCGGCGTCATATCCTCTGGGCATCCAATCCGGTATCTCTCCATGACCGCCTCCATGGTGACCCCGGTACGGTCTAGCTCTTTTTCCAGGGCTTTTCTCTGTATCTCCGCTATCCCTTTTGTTCCTGTTTCCATTGCTGCTTCCCTCTTTTTCCGTAGTTCTGCCTTCTGCTTCAATTCATACACTTTATTCTTCTTTCCGTTCAGAATCACAAGTCCAGTAATTTCACGCTCTTCATTATAGGAAATGGAATCTACAGAAAAACGGTCTGTGGTTGTGTACCGGTCCCCATTCTTCTGAATACTGGCAGTCCCTGTCGGAATCCAGATGAACGGGGCGGTATACAGTTCCCTTCCAAGCCCCCAGTTAAAACAGGCACGTTTAAAGGAATCGGATGCCTGCCCTTTCTCCTTCTCGGAGTAACTGGTCGTTCCTACGTCCTGCTTTGCAATCCACTGGCACTTTTCCTTATCCCAGATTTCCACCGTGCAGTACAGGTTTCCGTCAATGCTCTGGTGCGTCCTCTTCCATCCGAAGGGCGTAAATGTCTCGTCTAAAATCTTCTGGTCTACACGGGCATCTTTAAACAGGAGAATGCTTAAGCCCTTTTCATTCACCGTCCCGACCCGGCACTCAATCTCATCTGCACGCTGCAGGCGGAGCAAGGGCTGTCCTCCCGCCGAAAACCCATCCTTCCTGCCCTGCAGAACGCTGTCTTCTGTTTTCATTTCCTGCTGCCTATTTTCCTTTGTATCTTTTTCCCTTAAATTTCCTGCCTTCTTTGCCAGTTCCTGTTTTACTGTCATTTTCTCCTCCAATCAAATAAGGAGAGGCTTTCTGCCTCTCCCATGTTCCGGTTATCCTGCTATTCTTCTGTTTCCCTGATTCCGAAAAGAATCCTCATATAATCCTGCTTCTCATTCAGGATTCTGATGACCAGTATACGGTTCCCTTCAATCCTGTAAAACACATAATTCTGCCTGCAGAACAGGCTGCGGTAATCCGTCAGTATTCCTGTTGCCTTTACAAGTTCTGTCCCCATATAAGGAAACACCATCAGATTTCTGATAGTGCCCGTAATATCCTTCAGAACTTTTACAGCTGTTTTCTCACTGCCGCAGGAATCCAGAATGGAAGCCTTCACATTTTTCAGATCTTCTTTCGCCTTTGGCGTATATTCCAGTTCCATCATAACCCCAGTTCCGCCTCTACTTCGTCTGCAGGCAGGAAGCCTCCCTCACCTGCAGAGCGCTCTCCTTCCTCCAGCTTTGACATCAGCGTCAGCATTGCCTTCATACGGTCATACTCGGCCATATTTAAAATGACATATTCCCCCCGTCCATTCCTGGTCAGAAATACGGGCGAACCTTCCGTTGCTTCGTTTAAAACCTCTGTATAATTTCTTAAATCTGAAATTGGTTTGATATTCGGCATAATCAGTCGTTCCTTTCCTTTTTCCATAGTATATCACCTCCCACAGAAAATAACAATGCAGATTCGCATGTAAATTTATCAGCTTATGCCGCCTTTACTGTAAACCTGCGGAAGCTGAGTGTCTTCCGGTACTGCTCATACACCTCCGGGCGCTCCTCCTTCAGCCTCTTTTCATCAATCCTCTGGCTGTTCACAGACTTCCAGGACACCCTGTAGTTTGCATTCTCTGCCGCCTCTGCCTCTCCCAGGTACAGTTTCAGTTCCTGCTCAATCTGCTTCTTTTCCGTGGTCATTTCATCCAGAAGAGATTCCAGTTCCTGGCGGCGTCCTAATTTTTCATCAAAGCCTCTGAGCGGTATGGTTTCCTCCATGGATTTCTTAAAATACCCGGAAATCACTTTATCCGCAAGCTCCGAGCCGTCCGGCTCTGGCAGTATCCTTTTTAAAATGTGGCTCTCCCAGAAGTTCCGCTCAATCTGCCGGAGGTCGGAAATTACTTCCTCGTCCCGTTCTATCCTGTAGTATTTAAACTCCCTCCCAAAGATAACGACTGCAATGTACCATGCGTCAGCATTGCAGACGGACATATAGTGGTAACACTGTATCTGATAGGAAACAGGGATTTCCCCGTTCTTCCATCTGTCTGCCAGATAAGGGCTTGCCGTCTTGCACTCCAGCCCGGCATTTTCCCCCACGATCATGCGGTCTACATCCGCAAGCATAAAGGGGTTCTCTTCATCATAATACATAAAATTGGCCCTGCGTACCTTCTTTCCGGCAGCTTCCATAAACCGCCTTGCCACGTAATCCTCCAGCTCCCTTCCCTGGCGCATGGCCTCATTGTCAGTCTCTTCGGTTGCATCCGTTGTCTTATCATCGTATACCTGCATGGCCGTGCGGTAGGGGTTCAGACCGCACACCGCCCCTGCGTCCGAACCGCCGAGACCGCGCTTCCGGTACCGGAGCCATTCCTCCCTGTCCAGTCCTGCTGTTGCCACCAGCTTTTTCATGCCGCCTCTCCTCCTTCCTCATTTTTTACATCTCCACTGATTTTCATAAGCTCCTCTTCCAGACAGCCCCGGATATCCTCCGTGGAGTCACCCGGATACTGCATCCACCTGTCATAAAGAAAAGACAGGAGACCCGGAAATCCGATTCCTGCCTTTAATGTCCCATCCGGAACCTTCCTGCTCATTTCCAGCAGAAGTTCATAGATGCAGATCATGCTGTCAATCTCATAAGCAGCATGGTAGATTTCCTCCCTCCCCATTCTGAGGATCCGGTATTTGAAAATCTTTAATTCCCCGCTGGCCTTCCAGCAGAAGATCTTTTCCAACTGTTTTCTACACATACATTTCCTCCCTTGTATATAAGAAATATTTCCCGTCTGCAAAGATATGGAATGGTTCAAGAAACATTACCATATCCTGCAATGTTCATAAAAAATGTTTCCCGTCCGCAAAGATACAGAACCCTTGCGCCCCTTCATTCCTTAAGCCGCCCGAACCATCTGGTATGCCCGGTCAATCATGGGGTTCCCATCTGCCGTGCGTGAAAACAGGTTTTCCTTATAACTGGCTGTTTTCCTTAAGGGCTCCGCATGGGTGGCAAAGTCCGACACTGCATTGATAAAGCGGTATGCATTTTTCCCAAGCCCCTGTAAATCCGGGGCATCAAAGTACCGCATCTTCATATCCTCCCGGAGGCGCTTCATGTTCCGTTCCTGCTGCGGGGTGGAGCCGTCCTCCAGTGGGAGCAGGACTTCAATATATTCCATGACCTGCTTATCTGTAAGCTTTTTTGTCCGCAGTGCCTCAAACTCCTTCCCCAGCTCGTCCATGTAATTCGCGGCAAGGAAGAGCGTGCTCCTTGCCTCCTCCATCTTCTCCTTAATATTTCCCGTGTGAATCATGGCCCAGGAGCGTTTTGCCCGTGACAGGGCAAGGTTCAGCGTGTTCTGGCACACGACCCTTATTGGTGTCAGCGCCACCTTGATGGCCCCGGAGCCGTCGTGGGTATTGGAAAACAGCAGATAGGGGCTGATTCTTTCCCCGGAGATGATGTACTCGTGTGGCATGTGGGCAAGAAGCCACACCCTCCTTCCTCCCTGGAAGCTTCCGGCGCTCTCGTATCTCACGCCCTCCCCTAACAGTTCATCCGTAAAAGCAAATGCCTCGTCATTCTGTATGACCTTGTAGCGGTCCGTCACCACGCCCAGTACCCTGCGGTCAGAATCCCGGACATTTGCCTTGTACCCGTCAATGAGTTCCTCGGTTCCCGTATAGATCGGCTCCTGCTGTACGTGCCAGTCCAGTCCTGCAAGAGCCAGCGCCTCCGCGGATGCAGGCGCCTCCCTTACCTTTGTCCCCAGTCCGTGCCACGGGGTTCTTCTTACATGAAACATACTGTCTTTCTTTCCTGTCATCTTCTCTTTCTCCTTTTCTCTTCTTTGCTTTTTTGCTCTTTCTTTGTTCTCATCTTCCTGGTTTCTTCATTATGCCGCTTCCCGGGCCTCTCTTTCCCGGCCTTTCTCTTTCACGGCTTTTCTGGTTCTGCCTGTAAATCCTGCAGTGCCGTACTGATAAAGTGCTGCACATTCCATTGTGAAATCCTGTGTAACAGTTCAGAGTAATAGTGAAAATATCTGAACTGTTACAATCCTGTAGTGGGATACCAGTACGGCACGGTGTAATCAGCCTATGATTCTGCAGTACCGTGTTAATCCGACAGTACTGCCATCAGCCTGATTCCGCACACAAGCAGGATTACCGCAACCTCTATGCCTTTCATCTGCATCCCTCCTTCCTGTCTGTCCTTCCCTGGTTTCCCCTGCCTTTCTCAGAACCGGAAAATCAGTTCCCCGACTGTCTTTCCGAGCTTCCTGACCGTGATTATGATCTCCCAGATGATAGTCCATCACCTCCTTTCCATACAGGGGCATCCGATTCGGAAGCCGGTAAAGCTTCCGTGCAGCCTGGTTTCTTCCCACTGTATTTCAGCAGTCCCTGTTCCCGGAAGCTGAAATATCCGTCCCCGATAATGACATGGTCCTCAACCGGGATCCCGAGAAGCTGGCCCGCCTCCTCCATCCTTTTCGTCATCATCCGGTCTTCCCTGCTGGGGGTACAGTTCCCTGAAGGGTGGTTGTGTACCAGAATGACTGTAGCCGCATTGGCCAGTACGGCATGTTTGAAGGCCTCCCTTGGAACTACCCCGGCCGCATTCACGGAACCCACTGCCACGGTTTCCAGTGCCTGGGGAACATTTCTTGTGTTCATGGACAGGACCAGGAAGTATTCCCGGTCTGCCCCTTTCAGAATCTGTCCTGCCAGTTCCATCACTTTTTCCGGGTTGTCCACGTTTTTCCCGGCTGTCCGGTAAGGGAGCTCCCGCTCCTTTATCATGGCAAGACGCACAAGGGGCACATAGGCTGTCCCTTCCATCTTATCTGTCTCTTTTATTGTATCTGTCTCTTTTATTGTATCTGTCTCTTTCATCCCATCCATCCTGTCTGTCTCCTTCATCCCTTCTCTCCATCCTGTCCGTCTCTTTCATTCTGTCCGCCTCCCTGTTCCACATCCCTTAAAGCATCTCTGCCAGTATGCTGCATACCCACTCAGTCAGTTCCGTCCTGAACACAAGTACAATCACAATCAGCGTCAGCAGGGCAATGCAGAGCTTTGTCCTGTCCATGGGAATCCACCTCCTCTGCCATTCTGATTTCATTTTTTATCCTGTCATAGTAATAAACGGAATCGGACAAAACCTCCTCCGCATTCATGCTGTTAGGATCATTGTTTATGGTCCTGACCATTTCCCCAAGCTTCCCCGCACTGGCATTCCCCTGGTCATAAATTAGCAGAACCTCGTGGACGGAGCTGGGCAGGATGAAGACATTGCATCCCTTCTCCTGTGCAAATGCCCCCAGCCTGTCCTTCCGGAGCATGGCCCTTGCTCCCTGAACCTGGTTCTTTGTAGACATTATATGGAGACCCGAGCTGGAGCCTGGTCTTTCCGGCAGTCCAAAGGGGAAAACGGATGCCATATCTGTGATGAAAATTTCTTCTTCCTTAAGGTTTTCCATTGCTACCCGGTAAAGCTCCTCCGCATCAATCCCCCACATGTCCGCATATGCCCACGAGACTTGGGCGGCAATTTCCTCTTCTTCCTCTTTCAGTATCATTACAAAAACCATCGCCATGTCAAGAATGGACCTCCATGGCCTGCCCTCCAGATAGTCTGCATTTCCCTCCAGCCTGACCAGCCTGGGTCTGATGAAGGGTCTGGCCTGCTCCCACCTGGGACAGATTTTCTCCTTCGGCACACGGTCTCTGCCCCTGTATATGGACAGGACTGTGTTCCTGCTTTTCTCCAGGTCTCCGGTACGCTGGTAATCTCGGTAGAGAACACCCAGTTCAATCACTGGTGATGCCGGTTCTCCCTCCGGCTTCAGCATAATGGCCTCTTTCTTTACGTTGTTATTCCGGACCAGTTCCGTGAAACTGATCTGTACGGTTTCTCCCAGCTGAATCTGAAGGTTGCCTTTCAGACACTCCTTATATACTTCGTAATTCATTTCTGTACCTTCCTCCCCTTCTTTTTTCTTCATTGGCTTTCGTTTCCATGTCTGCCCTCCTTAAAATTTTTCTGTTACTTCCTATATAAAGAAATAATGAAGCCACCCGGAATATCTGTCTGTTACAGGTATTCTTTTACGGATGGCTTCATGGATATATTATGCAATTGAATCCATATGCTTTTACAGGCTCTGCTGTAGATACTGGATGCCTGTGGGAATACATCATTCCACAGGCAAAAAAGTGGGATGTGCACTGCGGCACATCCCTGGGTTTGTTATAACAGTCTTTATTTGATTTTGATTGTTACCGTTTTCTTCTTTTTGCTCCCGTCTGTTGCTTCTGCAGTAATCTTTACTTTTTTGCCTTTTCCGGCTTTATATGTCTTTACCTTTCCGGAAGCGTTAACAGTTGCATATTTCGTGTTGTTGCTTGTCCATTTCAGCTTTGTATTGGCTTTCTTACCGGTTTTGGCCACTTTTGCTTTTAGCTTCAGTACCCTTCCTGCTTTTACTGATTTTCCTCCTAAAATCGTGATTTTCTTTACCGCGTCTTTCATGACGGTAATCTTATACTGTGCCTTTACGCCACTTCCATCCATGGCTACTGCGGTGATCTTTACAGACTTTCCACCGGACTTTTTATTCAGGGTGACAATGCCAGATTGATTTACCGTAGCAATCTTTGTATTGCTGGATTCCCACTGCACCTTCTTATTTGCGGCATCAGAAGGAAATACCTCTGCCTTTAATTTTATTTTTTTGCCAGCCGCAATCTTTCTGGAGATGCCAGATATCCGGATACTTGAAACTTTCTTGTCTTTCTTACCGTTCTTATCCTGTCCCTTCTCTTTTACTTGAATAGTGATGGTTTTCTCTGGTGAGTATTGGGGATTTGTAACAAAAGCATATTTCTCCAACAGATTATATCTTATTTTAATTTTGACTGTCCCTGATTTTTTGAAAATTATATCTTCCGACGCCGTTAATGTATGAGTAAAGTCCTCTTTTGAACACTCTATCAATTCTGCTCCGCTTTCTATTACAAACTCCGGCACATAAACCGGATTCCCCCCGGCACACATTGCCGGACTATCCAAGTCTTTCACCTTTTCCTTATAATACTCCACAGACTCATTTTGCAAATATGTATTCTGTAGTTCTGACCGCAATGTAAAACTATCTCCTACAGTAATTTGCTTAGGCTCATTTGTTTCAATTATTGGCTCTTCTATTATTACTGTATAAGGATCCCCCAAGGGTTCGCCCACCCATATCGAAGGCTCATCAGGATTCTGTGAGTATTGTCCTACCTCCAACTGGCACGTAACTTTTCCCGGACGTATAGCATAATATCCCTCAAACTGCAGATATTCTACTTCATTTGTTTGAATCATTGAACCAGGGCTATATGTAAAAGGCAGCGAAAAATGGTCATGAAGACTATGGGTTTTTATTCTTATGGATTTACCCACACTATCTATCGGCAGATTTTTTACTTCTGCAATCGCAACACCACTATAAGCTATCGAGTTATGAAGTGCCGCTGTATCGTCTCTATATTTATACCCCAACTTAATTCTCTCCGGAATATACCAGGCAATATTACCTTTCTGCACCTTTTCTTCATCACCATATACTCTGATATTAAGCTCCGCGGTCTCACCATTATAAGCAGTTATCTGTAATTTTACCTGTCCATCAGAAATTGCTGTAATGATTCCATTATTGTCTATATCTACACTACTACTATTATTTTTGATCTCACTTATTTTACCATTTTCACAATCCCACACTCCTGAAACAATCAATTTGATCTTTTCTCCAACACGCATATTTCCATGACATCCACCAATAACCAATTTCTCAAAGAATGCAGTACTACTTGTATCCTCAGGCATTTTATTGCATATCAGCGAATGTGTTTTACTCCAACTACCATACCAAGATTCAACGAATGCTTTACTCCCTATTCTAACCAAACTATCCGGCAAAATTAAATCGCCTGCAAAATTGCATTGATAAAATGCCTCATCACCTATATTTTCTATGCTTTCTGGTAATACCAAATTTCCTGTAAAACGACTGTAAGAGAATGCCATATTTCCAATACTTATCAAACTGTTTGGCAAGATCAAGCTTCCCGTACAATCATTTCTGTAGAAAGCAGAATCGCCAATACTGGTTACAGTATGTCCATCAATTGTTCCTGGTATAACAAGATTCCCCCGGTTGTCTCCCTTATATCCAGTAATCTCAATTGTTCCTTCTTCTAATACCCGATACTCGAAGTCACTTTCTTCTGCTTCACCTGCAGTATTAAGGTTGTTATCTTCTCCCTCCTGCACCTCTGCCTCCTGCAAGATATTATCTGTATCCTCCCTGCTTTGATTTACTTTTTGATCAGCAACTTCTACTGACCTTGCCTGCATTTCTAAGACGACCTTTTCGCCCTGCATCTCCTCCAACCCTGCCGCTCCTGCAGTGTGAGGAAATGCCCCTGATAAGATTACTGCTCCTGCCATAAATACAGCTATTAATCTTTTTTTCATTTCAGTCCACCTCTGCTTCCTTATTCTTTTGCATTCTACATTCCATATACCAGTCAGCTTCTTCCGTTCCCTTTCACTCTGTGCTTTATCTGTTTTTCCTCCATGCACTGTTCCATATCATCCAGTACGGAATTAACCAGCAACAATTTCATCAAAGAGGAAATTTCCTGAAATCCTTCCCTGTTCGATTCAGCCTCATGGTCCATCCTCTCCCTCAGCTGCATATACACTTCATATATTTTATATTCTGCAGACTTTTCCGTCCCTTTCACACATGCCTGAAGCTCATTTAACAGACGCTCGGTATGCTCCAGTCTTTCTTCGATACCGGCAGTCATTTTCAGCAGATTTTCATACATTTCCTGTTGCCTCTGCAGATTATCATCTAATTTCTGCCTTATCTCACCAAACTGGTTATTGTAAAATCCCTTTTCCCATTTGCTCATAGGTCATTCTCCTGGTACGTTTCTTTTGCTTTTACAGCATATTTTCTATTAATTCAGCCGTCTTTAAAATAATCTGTGGTTCCATCGTGTTTTTTTCAATATCCGCCTCCTCAAGGGCTCCTTCCTGAAGCATTGCATCATACTGGCGCTTTGCTGCTGCCGTTTTTTTCTCCTGCTGCTCCATATAATTTCTAAAAAACTCCTCCAGTTCCCCTGTCTGTTCCCGGATCGCTTCCCTTACTTTTCTCCCCAGGTTATCAAGTGCTTCATTGATAATTTTCCTGCTGAACTTCCTTATCTCCTCTTCTTTCTTTTCCCCAGAATCCATCTTTAATATCCGCAGGCATTCTGAATCATCCAGTGACATTCTCTTTGCAAGGGGTTCCTTTACACTGCCTGTAATCATACCGTGGATCCTGGAAAGGCTTCTTTCTACCCGCTTTAAACTGGAAGCGTATTCAGTAAATCCCGGCGATTTTCTGACCAGCCCGGTCAGCGCATTGCAGTATTTCTGCACCTCCCTGATACACTGCTCTTCCAGCTTCTCACACTGGCGCAGGTTCCCCTCCGAAAAGGAGACCAGTATTTCATTCAGTCTTTCTGTAGTAAAGACATCCGCCGCATCCTTATCATAGGAACTTTCCTTAGCTATGTTTCCAGAGAAAAGATCCTGAATCAGCATACCGGCGCTACTGACCCCGTACCATCCGGTCACACCCCCGATTACATCCCCTGCCTTCTCAACTGCTTTCCCAACCATATTCCCCAAAAAACTAAAAAGTCCCATTTTCCTGCTCCTCCAATATTTTTTCGAGTATACTGCAGCTGCATATCACAAATCCTGCCTTTGCAATCGTCCCTTCCAGCTGCCCCTCATCATTGTCCTCATTTATATTTTCCAGCAGAATCCTGCTCCTGCAGGTTCTTTCTTCTTCTGCTTTTACCACGCACACAACGTCATCCTCTATTTCTTCGAAAATCTCTGAAAGAATCCCCCGGATATGCCTGCAGTAGGCATCCAGCGAATCCCTGTATACTTTATTGGCAAACCGCTCCATGTATCCTTCTTTCCGGTCTCCTGGTATCATCCCAATAATCATTCTTAATTCATGATTATTCATTGACATGCCTTTACTCACTTCATGGTCAATAAATCCCTTCGTCCCGGTCAGCAGTTTCTGAATCTGCCGCACGGCACGCCTCCTGCTGATTCCGTATTTTTCAAACAGCGCAGCCCTGCCATCCAGAAAATCCCTCAATTCTTCCATGTAGCAGGAGACTTCTTCATAAACAGCCTCTTCAATATAAAATGACCTTTTCCTGACCTCATCCTTATATGCTTCAAATGCTTCTATGACGCGGTCTATATCTGAAACGGGAGCCTTTTCACCAACCGGGCCGGCTTCCGATATGCCTTTCGCAATTGTGGAAACCACGCCGCCTATCACTTTCCAGGAGCCTTTCAGGAATCCATCTAAAAGCTTTGAAAAGGATGAAAGATTCACACCCATCCTGTCACCTCCCTGTTGACCTGATTGCCCGTTCAAGCTCGTCCGCTCTTTCCTGCGTCATCCTGTGCAGTTTACTGATAAACGCTTCCAGTTCTTTTTTATCTTTCTTTGCATCTTCATACTTACGGGTAAATTCCTCCTGCTTTTTCTGGATTTCCTCTATCCCGCCCCGGCTCGCCCTGATTATGTCTTCCTGATCTTCTCGGATTCTTTTCATACAGCTTTGGATTTCTTCCCTGCATTCTAAATATCTGCCTTCCACATCCTCACGCAGCTTTTCCTTATGATGCTCTGCGATATCATCCTTTATCACCCGCTTAAGCTTATCTATATTGGTGAAACTGCACAGCCGGTCATAGTTTTCGTGGATGTTTCTGACCCTCAGCTTCAACAGTATGGATTCCAGGTCCCAGTTTTTCTCGCTGTCTTCATCCTGTGCATAGGTATCATACCCTTTTAAAAGAGTATACAAATATGCCGACACTGGTATCGTGTTCCGTTCTGCCAACCCCTGGCTTCCAAAAGCGCCTTTCCGGCTCAGATGCTTCATCCATTCCCTTTCCTGATGCTTCCAGTTTTCTTCCGGCCTGTTTAATGTATCCAGCTGGGTTGCAATGATGAATACCTTCTCCGGATGGTATCTTGCATTCGAAAAAACACTGAAAATCGTACCCATTTCCTGTCCGGTCAGCGCATCTGCCTTGACACATACAAGAACCGCATTTGCCCTGTCTATGTAATCCCGGGTAATATTGGAACGGTATTCGACGATATCATCCAGTCCCGGTGTATCCACAAGCACGACCCCCTCCGGAAGGTCAAAATCCTTAAGGCCCACCTCCACTTCCTTCACGAAATAATGGACGGGTGACCTGGATGATGTCCACCGGGTAATCTCCTGCACCAGTTTCTTTTTTGTACTGCAGTCAGCCTGTATTCTCCTCCTGTCCAGCCATTTTCTTTTTTCATCATCTGCTTTTAACTGTCTGTACTCTTCCAGAAATACTTTCGCCCCGGCATCCTCGGCACTTTTCCAAAGCTCTGCCCATTCCTCTTTAGTATAAAACGACACTCTGATATAATCTGTTCCGGCTCTTTTAAATTTTGTCAGGGCCGCTGTCTCCGGGGTAACCTCCGTAGAGGCATACTCATACCCAAGAAGGGCATTAATCAGTGTTGACTTCCCGGCTTTGATCGTTCCTACCAGTGCAATATGAAACTCCGCATCCGAGCACATATCCAGAAGTTTTCCGAGGTTTTTCATCATACCTGTTGTAATATAATCCTTCATTCCATCCGCAGCAAGAAGTCTCTGCGCCTTCTTTATGGTGGCAGCGTATCGTGCAACGGTCTTATCCCACAGATACGGCGAACTGTCAACCGGGCGGTCTGCCAGTATCTTTAACTCCTCCACTTTTCTGTCATACATTTTTTGAAGTTCCGTATTTTTGAACCTGATTGTTTCCATCTGTATATCTCCCTCCGCAATAAGATTTTCCCACATTTCTGTCAGATCTTTTTACTGCCCTAAACCCGCGAAAGAAATCAAAAAGTTCTTCCGAAACCGGGATTGTTCCCCGGCATTTTAATCTAAAGCAGCCTGGTCAACAGAACCCTCTTCCTTTTCACTTATATCTCTATCTCTTTATTGTCCGTTATAACAATACTTTTGTATTTTGTAAATGTTGCTTTTGAAATGTATCATACATAAAAAGGAGAGTATATATGTTTGGTGATGTAATTAAAAATCTAAGGGTTTCCCATAGCCTCAACCAAATTCAACTTGCGCATAAACTTAACGTGTCCAAACAGACAATATCTAACTGGGAACATAATAACATTCTTCCATCAATTGAAATGCTAATAAAAATTGCCGATTTTTTCTCCGTTAGCACCGACTTTCTCTTGGAAAGAGATTTTAGAACACATATTGACGTTACAGGTTTGTCTGCCGAACAACGCGCACACATTCAGCAAATCATTCATGACATTTTATGCAACAGTAATTAGGAGGATTAGAAATAACAATCCTCCTTTTCCTTCCATTATTCCGATATCTCTGTTCCTGTAGACTTTTTCACAATCCCATCTTCTAATACGGAAATTGCATACCGATACCCTTCCATAAATATTTCCCCGCTTCTCTTTTCAAAAAAATCAAGAAGACAGGCCAGTATTTTTCTACGTTTCTCTTCTGGTAAGTCAATGTTTCTATTTATGATAGATTCCAACTCCTTCTCTATATCATACATATCGTCTTTCTCATGCATATTATGCTTCATGATAATATTCCCACTCCTTTTCCATTTTACTGTCTGTGTATTTTCATTCCTATTCTTCCGGAAAGCATATCTCCTGTCTGAGCTGCGCCTGGCGGCAGGGAAAATTTGAAAACAAATATACAGTACAGTCATGTCTGAGAATTCTAGCCCGTCCGATTGCCTGCTCCAGTTCGCTTTCAATAAAGTAAAACTGCAGGTTCCTTATTTCTTTGTCCCTGAATGTCATAAATGGGAACGCATACATTCCGTTTTCCACATACCGTACGCTCAGTCTGTCATCTGTCCTGTACCCCAGATAGGCTCCGATCAGATTATACAGGAAAGGCACATTATGCGGCGTCCCGATAACTGCCAGGTCCTTCCCTTTATACTCATTAAACCCTTCCGTTTTCCCAAAATAGATTTCAGCATCCGGACTGAATTTTTTAAACGTAATTACATTTCTTTCCAAATCCCCTACTATTTCATCTACTTTTTCCATAATTATGCCAAACCCGATATTTTCCATGTTACTGCGGCTCATGGAATGTGCGGAATATTGTATCAGCTTCCCCTTATATTTTGCTGCAGGAACCGCTGCTGTGAAGATTTTGCTGCCCCTGCAGTAGTTTCTGTACAGTTCCTCATTAAGAGTTGCCGAAACGACTGTCATTTTCATGTCCGGTATCTTCCTGGCATTAAAAAAATCCACTTTTCCATTTTCCACATCCACATGGTAGATGTCTGCCTGCAGGAAATCCGTAAATGAGGTATTGATCTGAAGGTCTTGATCGTATAACCTCTGTAACTCTTCCAGGGTGAGTTCTTCGTTATTTCCTTTTACCATGTCCCCATGGCCTGCGCACAAAAGCTTTTGTATTATTCCGGCTTTCTTTTTTGGAACTGCAGCTGTTTCCAATGCCAGTTTCATCTCCCCAAAGCTGACCGATGACGTGTTTTTAAAAACAGTCATTAAAAGATCCTCGTCCACAATCACCTCATATCTGCTTATCTTTTCATATGGAAGAGACAAAAACATTACATGTGTCGTAACGACGCATGCACTTCCATCCAGTTTATCTGAGGACGCAAGATACTCCCTCAGTTTTTTAAGCTGCCACACACCAAGCTCTCCCCTGTTTTCTTTTATATAATTTTTAATCAGGGATTTTACCCGGAAGCCGAACCCTCTCTTATATAAGACCTCCACTTCTGCTTTTAATTCAGGTAAATGCAGTCTCTCTAAAAGTGCACCTATATTGGCTGTCAGAAACACCGGAACTTCCATGCCCTCCAGTTCCCTTCCAACCTCCTCCTGCAGTTTATTCGTTGGGACTACAATCATAAAGGGCTTTTTTGTATGATATTTCTTTACAATCCGGCAGTAGGTATAAGTCTTTCCCAGAGCTGTCTGCGCCATGATCAGATGAATCCCCTTTCCTCCTGACATTACTGCCTCTTCCATGGCCTCCCCCAGAAGCTTTTCCGCCTCATGGATATCCACAAAAGTTTCATCCCTGGTCTTCCGGATTTTATCTGTCATCCGTTCCAGTATCGTGGCGCTCCCGCACTGTTCATAATAAGGACAGCCGCTTCTCCCACATTTCCATGGGAAATATTCATTATGTTTCAGGTATTTCCAGGTCTGCTCCCACTTTTCTACATGGCTGATTCTCCCGGAAAAAAAGAGCTGTTTCCCATTATGCATCTGAAGCAGATTTGTTGCTATCAGGAATTTGAAATCATGTGCGATTTCCGTTTCACAGAAATCCTTAAACAGCATACATTCCTCTTTCAGAAGCCTGGCTGTCACATTCCGCGCTCTGCCGGAACCATTCCTTTTTTTGCATCTACTACACCGGTGTCCCTCCTTTGTCTGTGCTTTCTCGATCACATAAAAAAGTGAAGATTTTTGTGCATTCACCAGTATAATACTGGTCATTGCATTAAAATCCTCACTTTTTTCTTCCTTATGAATCTGATCAAATCTGTGTATACACAAAATCTTATTTTTTACTTCCACATTTAATTTTCTGCCCACCTGTACGATCTTTCTCCCATAATTCTTTTTATTCTGGTCAGCAAGATATGCCTGCAGGCTCAGGGCAAGATCAAACAGGTTCATTACAGCCCGTGGATGGATATAATACAGGGCTTTCCCACCGAAAAAAATTCTGGATACATCTTTACAGCCCGGGTCTGCTTCCGTGAAAATCATCTGAAGCATCCTGATCAGAATTGAAGCTGCTTCTGCATCCGCAATTTCACAGTCATTCACGAATACTGCCCGGAATCTCGGATTCGCCGCCGTACTGGAAAATGTCTGATAAAGAAAGGCCGGCTTTATATCATACTTCTCTGCCCGTTCTTCAAACTGCTTTATAGAAAAGCCCTCATCAAAATCCAGGGCATATACCTGCTGGCAAATAAAGTTCTCTTTCCTTCTGGCTCCCTGGAACACTGCAGGAGTAAACGCCCTTCCCTCTTCTCCTGCCAGCACCGCCAGTTCTTGTATGCCTGTCTCTGTTATTTTACGGGTGATGGTTGAACTGATTTCCTGAATCTGCCTGCCTTCCGGTTTTGACCGGTATGGCTGGTCATGAAGGTGAATTCTGACTTTCACTGTTTTTTCCTCCCTGACTTTGTTTATTGAACAGTTTCCAGGTTTGTTAAAGTCTACCGGGCTGTACTCTTCCATACCCTGTTTGAATCCCATTTCTGTCGGAAATAGCCGGAAAGCTTCCGTAAGCTTTGACACACAACGGAACATTTTAATATAAATTAATATACTTGTGGAGGTTTTCATTATGTTTTATTCAAATATACCTTATCCAGTCGAAGAGGATATTTCCATGCTCATGACTGTTCCCGAACTGGCAGATTATCTCTGCATAGGCCGGAACCGTGCCTACAACCTGCTCAGGGACGGCACAATAAAGGGGTTCAAAATTGGCTGTACGTGGAGGGTGAGCAGGGCTGTTGTTAACCAGTATATACTTGAACATTCCGGGTTCTGAATCTTAGCCTGATGTCTTCATATCAGGCCAGTCAGAGATGCTCTAAATAACTCCTTAACCATTCTCCTTCCAGTGTCCATTTTGGACACCTCCTACTCTCCAATAACATATTATATGCCAAACATTTTCCTTATGTTTTTGACCTTCCCCTCATCACAGCAGGCTATCCCATTTTTTTCTTTGCAACCTTTTAAAAGTGTGATATACTTTCTAAATCATACCGCAGGAGGAAATGTTATGGTTCAGAAAAAAATATACTTAGGAAAACCGCACTATGTGAATAATGGATATGATATGTCGGAAGAATTTGGGATGATTGCCAAACAGGATGAAGAGGTAGCGGGTCTGCTCTGCAGGCAGGGATTTTATAATCAATCAGTGTATTACTATATTCAATCCATGGAAAAATTTATCAAAAGTTTTATCTGTCAAAAAATTGATGTTACGAATAATTATTATGCCAATAAATTAAGACAGCTTGGGCATTCCCTGGATGCCGCTATTGATTTTTTTATAGAGATTGTTTCCGGAAATGATAATAACCTCCGGATTCAAGTCAGCGAACAATTAAAAAATGGTGTCCTTAAAGGTATCCGTTTTTCTGCAATACATAACGCTTCCAGATACCCTTATTATAATAATGGCAGTTATAGGATTACGGAAATGTCAAAAAATGATTGTGTACAATTAAAAGATATATACGATATGCTGAAAACCTATATAAACTCCATTAATGTAAGAATTTAGATATACATACATATCCAAACCATATGTGACCTAAAAGGAGATACCAGTATATGGCATCTCCTTTCAGCTTAAGCATTGAAAACTATTTCGATCTGGTTTTCAGCACACCAGTCTGCCATCAGACTGTCAATGATTTGGTTATAATACTCATGAAAATCATAGTTTCTTCCCGTTTCATAAATACATTTCCAATCATTTGAATAGTCCGAAGTGTCTATACCCTCTTCGAATAGGTAGTCTTGTAAGGCTCTCCCTTTCGGATATAGTACACCTTTATATGGAGTCAGGAGCACGCCCTCTCGTTCTTCCAAACACTCGGTTGCATCTACACATGAATTTTCAAAATCAATGTAAATCTCTGCCCCTGTTCCTATATCATTGGCTATCTCATAGTACTTGCTAAACATGCATTGAATTTTTTTCATACAAAATTCCTCCTTAAATTAATGTAGTATTAAGTCAAGAATATAATGCACGTTTATCACTTAGATTTTAATTCTATTTCCTAGACTTTTCATGACTCAATGCTCTTTTTTACTTTAGCCTATTTTCTATCTAAAGTCAATTTTTTATTTGACTAATATGTATATTTCTTTCCATTTTGACCTCCATCACGAAAAATAGAACACCCTCCCTTTCGCCCGAAACGGCAGATTTTTCCCCTTCGGAATCAGGTACGCATGTTTCCGGCGTATCGTTAGCTTATCCTCAATCTCGCCATCTGTAATAATCAGAACCGGACCATCCTTCGGGAAATCCTTTGCCTGTTCTAGCAGGTCGATTCCCGGCTGCAGCATGGTTCCACCTCTCCCCTTTACTTCTACCCGTCCTGCCACATCTTCGGGAGAAAGATACCCTGCATCATAGGCATCTGCGTCACAGAATACCACTCTTGCATAGGGCACTTCCCGGACCGCCGCATAGCTTGCAATACTTCCAAGCGCCATTCCCATCATCTTTGCACTCATGGAGCCGGATGTATCTAAGATCACCCCGAATGTTCTTGCATCCTCTTTTAATTCTGCCTGAATATAACGCGGTCTTGGAATATCCGGCGTGGCTCCCTGCCGTCTGCTTGGTCTTGCATAAGTCCGTATCTTATCCATATAAGGGAACTGCTCCTCGAACCATCTGGCAAGTTCCACATCCCACCCAATCGGCGGCATGGCAAGGGCACGAATCTCCTGAACCAGTCCTGCCGGTATATATCCTCTTCCAAATGACTGCTGATATTCCAGCCCCTGCATTAACGCATTCCTGCAGAATTCGTCCATTGTCATACCCGGCGTTTGTTTCCCGCGTATTCCGATACCCTTTCCAGCCATCATATCGCCTTTACCGTAACCCCGAAAGGTATCCAGTTTTTGATATTTACGCATATCCGTCAAAATCAAGTCATAAATCTCTTCTGCCGATTTATTTTTCAGGCTTTCATCATACAAGCTGCCTTCCGGCATTTCTCCCACTTTCATTTCACACAGCCAGCCGTTAATCACATAATCACAGGCTACATTCCACAGATATGGATCTCTTCCCCTGCAGCGTTCCTGATGTCCCAGCCCTGCATGTAAAAATTCATGTGCCATCACAAATTTCAGTTCTTCCGCTCCAAGAACTGCGGCGGGATTCAGATAAATCTCTCCTGCCGCAACATTGACTCCCGCGATTTGTATTTCTTCATGGACACAATAGGTATAATCCTCTATGATCTCAAAAGAAGACGCCAGACTTCCCAGCAGCGGATAATGATTCATAAACCATTTCGCCGCTTCTCTGCCCCTTGACATATAATTGTCCCTTGCATGTCCTCCTGCTTCTCCAACCGTAACGGTTACTGCGCTGGATAAAGCGTTTGCAAACCCCGCCGCAAAAGGATTGTATTCATTCTTCTCTTTATAATATACGTTCGGATTCTCCAACCCAACCATATCCATACCTGACGCCGTTCCGTAAATATTCGGTATGCCATCTCCCTTTCCTAAAACTCTTTCCAGTAAATGTGCATAGATTTTTTGCTCGTCTGTCAAACTTCCTGCCAGTACATCTGCCGGATTAGGACAGACTGCTTCTCCAAATTTAATATCCGCCAAAAATTTGGCGACAAACAGATCACAGGCAAAATTCCACAGAGTTTTCTCACAGTTTTCAGGCATTTTCGCTTTGTCAAAATGTCCGAATGCCAGATGAAGCTTACAATGTGCTATGATATACGCCCATTGTTTCGGCGGCAGGCTCATATCCTGGTTTACCAGAATCTCTCCATGCCTCGTAACCATAGCCGCATTATTTTTCCCAAGCATCTGATTGTCCCTGATTCGGGTATAACCGCCCATTCTTCCGAATAAAGGGTGTGCCGCACAGATCGCAATCCCCTGTTCCAACTGCTCCTGCCTTATGTTCCGTATTCCTGCACGTTTGCTTTTCGTTTTCTTCTTTCCCATCACTGTCCTCCATTACACTGCCGGCAGGTTTTACCCTGCCAGCTTCGCAAGTCTCGGAAGGTCTCTTACAATCTCCACCATAAACCAGTCGGGCAGCGTTACGCCGTCCTCTGCCGAAACAACCATCTGTGCAATTTCGTAATTAATGACAGACAATTCCTTAATCAAAGCCTTAGCCCTGTGGGAAAGGTACTGCGCCTCCTGATTCATCTTCTGCTTATTCTCCGGCAGTTCATGGATTAATTTTGCTCGGAAAGACTGTGCGAGAAAATACAGCACATCCCGTTCCTGCGGTTTGGACGGGAACTTCTCCGTTCCCTTGATAATGTCATTCAGAAGGTGCTTATTTCCCAACTGTTTTGTATATGCCACAAACATTCCTGCATGGGACGCGGAAACACAGCCGTATGCCAGCATCCGTACCACCCCTTCATCCACCGGCTTCTCCCCTGCCCTGTATTCTTTTAGAATATCACTCAGCATATGCCATGACCGGGGTGTGGAATACGGCTCTTCTGTTTTGGGCGGTTCGGAAAACAGATGGTCGGGACGCTGTGTAATATAATCCGTTACCCATGTATGGATTCCATTCTGATACGCCCAGGCAAGCCACTGTGAGCTGTCCACTTTCATCTGTACATGGAACATACGGTTTAACAGGGCAGAGGACATGGTTTTTACAATCGCCCCATCCTGCATCCGGTTTCCTGCACCAATAATAATACTTCCTTCCGGCAAATGATATTCACCCACCCGTTTCTCATAAATCAGACTGTAAAATGCCTTCTGTACCTCCTGTGAACAGGCATTCAATTCATCTAAAAAGAGAACGTAAGGCTCTTTTCTCGCAATCATCTTCGGCGGCAGAAATTCGGAAGTCCCGTCTTTTATCTGCGGAATCCCGATAATATCCTCCGGTGCAAGCTGGCTCCCCAGTAAAGATACACAGGGAAGCCCAACACTTTCTGCAAACTGTTCTACCAAAGCTGACTTTCCAATCCCCGGCGCTCCCCAGATATACACTGGCCTGACCGGAGCCACATTTAATAATACTTCTGATAACTCTTCCTGTGTGACACTTAATGGTAAATTCATATATGTCTCCCTCTTTACGTCACATACTGACGTCTCACTTTCTCGTTATATTGCTTCTTCTTATTCCTACATTTTACTCTCGCACGCGGACAGTATTTATCACAGTGCTGACAGTAATTCTTATGACTGGCATCTCTGCCTTTCCTGCACTCTCCCCGCGCCACATAGTATTTACAAGGTATTTCTCTGTATTTCGCCATGACTTTAACCTCCAAACTTCAAACGAATATTTCACATTTTGTCTTCTCTATGACTTTCCTGCTCCTGCCTTAAAATTATAAACCGGCCTAATTCTCTTCTTGATTTTCACCGTATCTCCGATCTGCCCCTCTATCTCTGTCAGATTCCGATACGCAAACGGTGCTTCATCTAACGTGTCCTTCCCGATACAGGAGCTGTAAATCCCTTTCATCTCCGCCTTAAACTGTGATACGGTAAACCTTGTCTTTACATCCTCCCGTTTCATCTTCCGTCCCGCTCCATGCGGCGCAGAGTAATTCCAGTCTGCATTTCCTTTTCCAATGCCGAGAAGAATCCCGTCGCGCATATTAATTGGAATAATCACAGGCTCCCCCTCCCTTGCGGAGATGGCGCCTTTTCGTAAAACCATGCTATCGCCTGCATCATCAATATAATTATGCACAGACGATATCTGCTCCTGTATCTTCCATTTCATTCCTTTTGCCAGTTCATCTAATATAGCGCGTCGGTTCAGTTCTGCAAAATCCTGTACTATCTGAATATCCTGCAGATATTCCTCCATCAGCACGCCTTCCAGATAGGTCATTTCATATGGAACCGAAATACCCTTTTTCTTTAATTCCTTCTGTCCTTCCGCCAGATAGTACTCCGTTACTTCTTTTCCCAGCCTCCGGCTCCCGGAATGTACGGCCGCATAGGGATTCCCGTCTTCGTCCTGATCCAGTTCCAGAAAATGATTCCCTCCGCCAAGTGTGCCAAGACTTAACTCCGCCTTTTCTATATTTATATGCTCCACACAATGTAGCTGCAGAAAATCAAACTCTTGGCTAAACCGGTGGGGTCCTTTACGCACGCCAAAACCACAGGGCACATTCTCCCTGATAACCTTATCAAGCTTCCCAAACTCCGTCTTTTTCTTCTTCAATTTTGCTAACGTCACGCCGCAGCCTACGTCAATTCCGACAACATTCGGGAGCACTCTTTTTCCAACTGTAGAGGTAAAACCAATTGTCCCCACCTTTCCCGGATGGACGTCTGGCATAATTCGCACTGTACAGCCCTCAAATGCCTCATTATCGCAAAGCATCTGTATTTGCGCCAACGCATAATCTTCAATTGCCTCTGTGAATATTTTTGCTGAAGTGTAGACTCCATTTACTATTTTCATATAATCCCTTTTCTCCTTTTTGGTGCTTTCCTGCAAAATCACACAAAAAAACACCTCTGAAACTCAGAGATGCGGAATTGTCGGAATACCTCTATAAATGGATATAGAAAATACCTGTCAGTATCTGCCATTAAACGGCATAACCTTAGACTTGACAGCCTCTGTCTGTCCGAAACTGAATGACGGACAATCCGCTCTCTGTATTAATTTCTGTATTCCTGTCTGATAATTGATTAAAACGCCTCATGATTGTCCTCCTTTCAGTGTGAATAAATAATTTCTGATTACAAAGTAAAGTATATAAGGCTGACAGCGGATTGTCAATACATAAAAGACTTCTCCTCGTAATTTTTTTCAGATTACTTTATATTGCTTCGCATTCCCGCTATTGGATTTTATCCTTCATCACTCTGGCAGCGTCCTACTATTTCATGCAGTAAATATAAATCTGCCTGATTAACATAGTCCGCCCTGTTCATAATCGCCTTCGCCATAAAGACTGCCCATTCTGTATTCCCCCAGCCCTTTTGTGGTGTGTCCATTTTGGACACCTTCCGTATGGCATCTTCTGTCTCTTTCGTTGGAACGCATATTTTTTCTTTTGTCCATTCCTGCACGATTTCCGAATAAGAAGCTGCTATTTGTTCCCCGAGATCTTCTTCACTCTCTTCTTTTTGACCACCTGTCATTCCTTTATCCCCTATGACCGCTGTTTTCCTTCTTGCCCTTTCCGCAACTTCTTTAGCCTGTATGTTTCCATTTTCTGTAACTTTAGCCGCAATCTCCTTTTGTTCTTCGCGCGGAAGTCGGGACGCTTCATAAGCCGCACAAATCCCAATCGTCCCTTTCCTAAGTTCTTCCTTGATTTCTGCAATGGCATTGTTCTGAATGCTGTCCATCCGGGCTATCCCTGTACTGCTCTCGTTCATCAGATCAGCAATCACATCACGCATCTTCCCCTTAATCTCTAATCCGTCTTCCCTTTTCGCTTTTAACAGCGCCTCTTTTAATCTCTTTGCCTGCTCCGTTTTCTCCCACGCCGTAAGTTCCCGGTTATAAACATTTCCTATCAGCAATGACAGTTCAAACATTGCCGGAGTCATATCCTTATACAGATAACGGACTTTTCCATATTCTTCATATCCCCGTTCCAGATTCTTAATGTTGGCAAGATTCCGCCTGTGCCCGCTTACAATATGAAATTCTCCATTCACCCGCCCGAGTACCGTAGGCTGCTGTTGTCCCACTGTCAGGAAACTGTCTGCAAGCTCTTCGATGTTCTCCTGTGAATAGAAATTACTCTCTGACGGCTTTACGTCATAGGGATTCAGCCAGATTTCTTTATAGTTATTTATGCCATCTTTCCCCGATTCCTTACTTCTTACATCTATAATGTCACTGATTCCAAATCTCGCCATACTATTACCTGCCTTTCCCTGTATAACTGGTTACGAACTTCTTATAGTCCTGTGCCGCCCCACTGCAGGGGCTGTATTCATAAATCGGCTTCCGCAGGAAAGAGTTCTCCACTACTTTCCTTGAATATCGGATCATCCCAAGAACAGGATATTTCCCGTACCGTTCACTGGAAGGATTTTCATATTCCCGGAGAAGCCACTCTAACCCGGCTTTTTCTCCGTCTGTATTCTGATATACAGTAACCAATACCCCGCTTAAGGTTAACGAAGGATTCAGAGCCTTTGCGTCCTCAATCTGCTCCGCCACAATATCTAGCCCAGTGAGCGCATCCTCGTCAATCTTTACAGGCACAATGACCTCATCTGCTACTGCAAGAGCATTGATTACGTTAAGTCCGATATCCGGCGGATTATCAATCAGGCAGTAATCATATCCTCCTGCTATACTACTGTCTGTCCCCTTCTCCCCGCTGTTCTTTACCAACTCCATAAATCTCTGATACCGCTCCATCAGGCCACTGTCCCCACTTTTCAGAAGATTCCATACTGCGCCAAACAGAGACATATTTGAGGTCACAATATCTATCCCGTCATAATCCGTACGCTGTATCAGTTCTTCCGGGCGCTCCCAGTTTCCACACAAAAGCCTTGTGATCGGAGCGGTCAGCTCTGCGTCATACCTTCGATAAGCCTTGCTAAGATTCCCCTGCTTATCATTATCCAGTATCAGCACCTTATAACCTCTTCTCCACAGCTCATATGCCGTATTTACCACCGAAAAGGTCTTTGCTACTCCGCCCTTTAAGTTTAAAAAATTTATGATTCTCATCTCGTCCCTCTCTTTCTATATCTTATTGTATTAAAAAAAACCGAGACATTTCTGCCTCAGTCTGTTGATGTCCAATTTAGACACTTTTGTAACCATTATCTTCCAATGCCAATTCGGGCAGATTTTTATACATTACCGGATGATAGTCCGCCCGTCCCGCAAGAACATGTATTGCGGGATGCCCCTTGGATATACCTTATCGGACGAACGTCAGCCTGCCCGGATGGGTATGCCTTATTAGATAAAGCCCAGTTTCTACACCGCTTGCAATCCGGCAATCTGTTCCACTTCTTCAACGCTAAGTCCTGAACATATTGCAACTTCCTCTATTGTCAGTTTTCCAATATCCAGCATTCTTTGAGCAGATTTCCTATTTGCCTCATTCTCTGCCTCAGTTTTTAATCTTCTTGCATTTGTCTCAATCAACGCGCCGCCCATGATCTCACCTACACCTTTCTGCACATTCTCGTATTTTTGTGCAATCTCTTTAATCACATCACTAGAAAGCTCTATAATCGTCCGTTTATCAAATGCTCTGATAACCTCCTGTTGCTCCAGTTCATCAAGCCTCTCTAAAATATCCTGATATTCCGACTTCAATTCCGACAATTTCTGTTCATTGCTATTATACTCTGAAAAATTCTTTTCATGCGAGAAAATGTAAAACGGAATCAACAACAATAAACGCTTTTCAAAAATATCATTCAATGAATACGTCTGCACTTTCATAACCGGAATATCATACTGTACGGTTCCTCCTGGCGTGACAATTACATATCTCATTTTATCCGGCGTCTTTCTATATGCCCGAAGATACAGCACCGCCGTATTTGGAAATGCTACTGTCAGGGTTTCTTCTGTAACCTCACCCTCATCTAATGCAATCTGGGCGTCATACTCGAAAAGCCGAATTGTCATTTTGCCATCCGGCAGGCTGCTTTCACATTCAAGGTGATATTTTTTTATTTCCTTTCCGATAACCTTAAAATTAGTATCTGTAATCCGCTCTTTATCAGCCGTATCCTGCTGGTCTAAAAAATGTTCATTCGGGAAAAACTCAATTTTCTCATCCCCGATGTATTCTTCATCAAAAATCTCATTAATTACCGGAAGAATCATGTTCCGGCAATCATTTAGAATTGTCCGAAATGCGCCGTCATATATATTACTCATATTATTTCCTTCCTTTTATAGTGGCAACAGAAATATCTTATTTATATTATATCGCTACCATTTCCTTTTAGCAATGAAAAAGTAGGCATAATATACCTCAATCGCTCTGGTTGCAAATATGTTTCGAAATAAATCCAAAAATTGGGATTTATTTCGAAACACAAAGGCTATTCTCCATTTTAGGCATCTTTGACATTTTTTCATTACATCCCAATACTTACCTACCGCTCATACATATCGCCATTATCATACACCCGGTATGTTATAATATCACCGCCCATACGGCCGACAATTTCTACAAAATCCGGTGTCGGGATTGTCTCCAGAATATAGTCCAGGCTTTCTAATGCCCTGTCTTCTGCCTGCTCTATCCTTGCTTTTTGATTCTTCTTCATCTGCCTTTCACCTCCTTCTGTTGTTCTTCAATATATGACTAATCTGAAAAATACATATATCGTGTATTCATGCACGAAAAAACCGAAGCATCTCTGCCTCGGTTCCATTGGTGTCCAATATGGACACTTATCCGCTTTTTATTTTTTATCGTATATGTGTGAAACAAGATCAACAGCATATCTCTTTTTCGGAAATTTTCGGTCAACAACGGCGGTTAATTCATCAATTATAAAAAAGGATAAAACCAGTTTATGATTTCTTGTGATATAATCTAAAATCTTTTTGAATTGTTCATTTGGAAAAAGCAACATTAAAATCAGGATATTTGTGTCTAACATGATTTGCATTTATATTTGTCTCCTCTTTCCGCACGAATTCCCTTTACAAGTTTTATAACATCCTCTTCATTTTTAATGCCAAATTCCTCTGCCGCACCTTGAAAAGCCTCCTGTGCTTTTAGCAAAGCATTCGTAGAAGCATTTGTTAAAATAACTCTATTCCCTTCTTCCATAAAAAGGATTTTATCTCCTTCTCGTATTCCAAGCGCATTTCTGATTGCGATAGGTATTGTAATTTGACCTTTTGACGTTACTTTTGCCAATTCCATATTGGTAAGCTCCTTTCTGCATCCCTTACTTTCCTTACATTCCTTACATTTTATTATATTATATAACAGTAAAATGTCATCCTGTTTTTCAAACTTAATTTTTTTGGTAAGTATAATAGTTTCTCCATGTCTGGTTTCATTCATAGTTACCATTCAATATATAGTAATATTATAGTTTCTCGTTTTCTAAAAATTCATCTAACATACTGACAGAAAATACAATTTTCATAAGCCCATGCGTTCCTTCCTGAATCTGCTCATATCTTCCAGCATTGCTTCCTCAGAATCCCACCCTTTATCCTCTCCGATTACGGTCTGAAACTTATCCATTAAGTCTGATGCTTTTTTGACTCTTTCTTTTTTTCTCGAATCAGAAAGAAACTGGATATAACTAATTGCCATTTTGCAGTCTTCCTCTTCTAATGTATTTAGCATATCTCTTACCACCATAGCTGCTGATACCATAACACTACCTCCGTTCTTAACAATACTGATTAACTTTTATTTCTTAGAGAATTCTTTTCAATTCGTACCATCAATTCACTTTCTAAGAAATACAAAAGCACCTCGCGATATACATCATTTTCTATTTGTATTATAACAGCAAAACTATTGGTTTACACTAAATTTTTCTTGATTGTGTTCTTATTTCTTTCATATATTCTCTTTCGACGAATTCTGTTCACTGTTATACGTAATCCACAACGTCCATCTTATGTTAAAGCATCCTTTCATACACTATATATTGATTACGCTCATCTTTTCAATCATATATTTTGTGTTTCAAATATATCAATATGCTAGGACACAAAATATTCCACCGCGTTTTCCGGGAATACCTCCTTGAATTCTCCATTTATTTGTCCATTTCTGTTTCCTGGACCGCATGGTCATATGCAGCAAGGGTTTCCGGGTCAAACAGAACAAATCTCACAACGTCAATTTTGTCCATCTGTTCCTCACAGAATTTACGAACCGTTCGGACTGCCACAAGTGCAGCCTGGTCTACCGGATAACTATATACTCCTGTTGAGATGGAAGGGAATGCGATTGTCCGAATCCCATGATCCACTGCCACCTTAAGGGAATTCCTATACGCATTTTCAAGAAGCTGTTCTTCTCCTTTCTGTCCGCCATGCCAGACAGGTCCTACTGTATGGATCACGTACTTGCATGGCAAATGATAAGCACCAGTAAGCTTTGCCTCGCCCGTATTACAGCCATGAAGCGTCCTGCATTCAGCCAGAAGCCCGCTCCCGGCGGCACGGTGGATCGCCCCGTCTACGCCCCCGCCGCCAAGCAGGCTGTTGTTTGCCGCATTTACGATCGCTTCCAGATCATCCACTTTTGTAATGTCACCCTGAACCGTCTGTATCCTGTATCCCATAACTATATCACCCTCCCGGAAAGATGGTCTATTTCATGCTGCACGATCTGCGCGGGCCAGTCTTTCAGCTTTAGTTTCTGTTTTTTCCAGTTAAAATCAAAGTATTCTACCTCAATCTCCTGATAGCGGTTCGTTTTACGAACCCCGTCAAGGGACAGGCAGCCTTCCTCTGTTTCATAAAGCCCGCTTTTCCAAATCAGAACCGGATTGAACATCACAATGTCGATAACGCCCATATTTACAATGATGATATTTTTCTTCACGCCGATCATATTGGCAGCCATGCCGACGCAGCGGCCGCGGTTTGCATTTAATGTATCCTGCAGGTCTCTTCCCACTTGCAGGTCATCCTTGGTTGCCGGCTCCGATTTCTGCCCCAGGAAGAACACATCTCTTACAATCTGTTTTACCATGATTCCTCACCCTCTCTCAGCTCTTCTAACCAAAGTTTTGATGAGAGCCTTCTGCCTTACATCCAGTTTCTGATCTCATCTTCTGTCATATCATTTGCATTTAGCGGCTTATGCCATTTAATCTCCGGATATGTTTTTTTCAGCTTTACGGCAAGTTTCATCGGCTTTGTCGCGCCGCTTGTGGTAAATACAGCCGCATGCTTTCCGTTTAAATTCAGGACGTCTAACAGCGTCAAGATTACATTTGGCGCCAATCCGCACCAAATCGGGCACCCGATCAGAATACGGTCATATTTTTGTATATCCGGCATCTCCATTGCAAGCTCTGGACGTGCTTTCGTAAATATCTCTTTTAAAGATGTCAGTACAGTCTTTAAGTAGGACATCTCATAAGGTCTCTCTGGCCGGATTTCTACTAAATCAGCCTTTTTTACCTCTGCAATTTTTTCAGCGGCTGCTCTGGTTGTTCCTGTCTGCGAAAAATAAATCACGCATCTTTTGACTCTGCTTTTGTATCCCGCCTGTACCCGTGTCAGGTGTTCCGGCCGGATTTCTATATTGTCTCCCCTCGCAATCCGCTTCCCAATCTCCGGTGCAAGAGAATAAACCGTATTGCAGCATGTACTCTGTACGTAGTACTGCCTGTCCCATTTCAAACAGGGAATAAAGAATAACGACAGACACATGTAAGTCATGTACACCTGATATCTTCCATAAGAGCCGCAATGCTCACAAACCATCATCTGGTTATAGTCAAAACTCTTTCTTCCCTGGGTAATTCCCATGATAAAAAACATCTGAATGATTCTCCCAATCTATTTATAACTCCTATTATAAGATTCCCTTATTCAAAATGCAACATCATTACCATAGTATCCGTACCCTGTTTCTTTTCATTCTGCCTGTCTGCCCGGAATATTGTCAATGTTCTGCAGAATCACAAGCCTCTGAATCTTCAATGATAAAATCAATTTCCGTCCCGTCCAGATAAAGATGAAATTGTTCTACATCATTTTTAATATCACAGTCTTCCCTATACCCTTCGGTACGAAACTCAATCTCACAAACCGCCTCGCCTTTTTCCAAGTCCTTCCGGTTTAAATATACTGTAATGTCTACCCCCGACGGATACCCGTTTATATCTGTAGAAAACCGAATCGAATGGAAGGAATTCTCCCGGCACATCTGGATCACCTTACGGGCAAACGCCTCCTTATCGTCAATCCTGCTGCTGTTTGCCACTACTTTTAAATACTGCCAGTTATTGCTGGAGACACTGCTGACTGCATCCGGAATTCCTGAATGGCTTTCTTTCCATTTCTCCAATTCCTGCACTCCATAGCGGAACACACCCACAGCTCCTAAGATCAGCAGGATACCTATAAAGCTCCATTTCCCTTTCTTCATTTTCCTGATTCCTCCAATCATTGCCTTACATGAGAACATTACAAATCATAGCCCATTTTGTTCTGTTTTTCAATAGGCCATTTTGTTCTACATATAATAATCTCATGGAGGTATAAAATGTTGGGAATTGATATAAAGCATATGAAAGACTTAAGAGAAGACCATGATTTAAGCCAAAAAGAACTGGCAAAGATTCTTAACCTCAGCCAGCGGGCATACGCGCACTATGAAAATGGAACAAGAAAACTTCCCCTTGATGTCCTGGTCGCATTGGCAAATTTTTACGGTTGTTCCACAGACTACCTGCTGGGACGAACAAAGGAAAAGAGCGAAACAGCTCCTCCATCTGCATAGAACAGGCATGGCAACCTTTTACAGCTGCCATGCCCGCTTCTTTCCCCAATCAGATTTTTTCGTATCTCTTTTTATTTCTCAGTTCCTGGCCATGACTGAAAAGGCTCTTGTGATTTCTGTCAGAAAATTTCCTGAATATGCATTTCAATCATCCAATACCATTCCACAAATTTTTCCCAAGCCAAGATCTTACTAATTATTTTTAAATATGACAGATCCCCAAAACATTCTGCTGCTTTTCCTCAGATACCTGAATCCCGGTCAATACCCCTAGCCGGTTCAGCATCTTAACAGCATCTAAGACACCGGCCACATAACAAATGTCCTCATACCGATTATGCGCTGTCTGCATGCAGGCAATATAATCGTTTACCAGCATCCTCTGTTTCCTTTCCATCTCTAATTCCATAAACCTCTCGTCAAGTTCCCTCTCGTCCTTACAATCCTTCAAATAAGTTTCATCTGACATACCAAGTTCTTTTCGACTCTCATCCATGAATTGCCTCATACCCATGTCCATCATTTTTTTCATAATTTGTTCCATGTGGTTTCCTCCTTTGATTTTATGATGTGCAAGAAGTCAAATCAGACTTTTAAGAACTTACATTTCTATCTTAGATTTCCCCTGCTACGACTGTCAACATATTTCTCCCTACAAATAATACTCTTTTTCGACATCATCAGACAACGCCATTCTGCATACAAAATTCAAAATAAGAGAGGCCGGGAAGTTTCATCCTATAACCTATCAGGGAAATGTATGTTCCATGTGCAAGAAATCTAATCTGATTTATCCGAGCTTATATTTCTACATCAGATTTCTTACACTGCAATTATTAAATATTTTTCGAAAAGGGGTATATCATGGAAACAAAGAATTATGGCTACGTAAAAGTAAAACTGGATGAGCTGCTAAAACAACGGAATCTTAGCAAAAACAAACTGGCACATCGTGCAGAAATGCAAAGAACCCAGATCAACCACTACTGCAGGAACGAAATCTCAAGGCTTGACATTGTTGTTCTGGCAAGAATCTGTTCTGCGCTTGATTGCCGCATTGAAGATTTATTAGAATACATACCATCTGCAAATAAAAATGATTAGAAAAAGGCTACTGGCGGGAAACTTCCAGTAGCTTTTTAAGATATCAGACTTTTTCTTTACTATTTGTTAGTCCATATTGTTCTAAAATAAAATAATCCAATCTGTTCTGCATATAATTCTTTATTAGGAGGGCAAAAATATGGCTACGGTAGATATTACACGCATTAAAGGTTTGCGGGAAGATTCCGATATCAAGCAGAAAGAACTGGCGGATTACCTTGGCATCAGCCAGCGGACATATTCACACTATGAAAATGGAACCAGAAAACTTCCCCTTGATATCCTGATTGCACTGGCTGAATATTATGGCTGCTCCACAGATTACCTGTTAGGCAGGACAAAGCAAAAAGAACTCAATTAACAACACCGGAATACAGAAAAAAGCATGGAAACCTAATCAACTCTCCATGCCTTTTCTTTACACTACTTCATTCGCTCTACGTCAAACATTTAATTGCTATCAAAATCCCCATTATTTTTCAGCCCAATAACAAATTGGATCTGCTCAGACTCTGGAATCCGAAGTGCTTTCATTGCCTGCTCTGCACTCCACCCCATACTTTCCATCAGATTTTGGATAGACAATAAAATTCCCATTTTAAATCCATTTTCTTCTATCCCTTTACTCAAATTACACATCAAAAGCACGTCCTCTAAAATCATTTTTGAAGTGAAATCTCATCTAGGAGCTTACTTCTATAAGCCTCGTCTTCGGTTGCTCTTCTGGCATCATCCAGCCGACCATTTGACAACAAATATTTCATCAAAGATAAAATTGTATCCTCACCTTGAGCTATCCCTTTTTCTATCCCCTTCTGGATTCCTCTGTTCTCTACGCGGTCTAATACTTCACACATGTTCGTTGGTCTCCTTTCCATATCCGGACTATACACGTCCTCAAAACGGTTATCACGTGTCATAACTGACAATTTCTCTGCAATTTCATCCGCTGCAAAATCCTGAAATTCCTCCAAACAGCTTTTCATAATCCAGGCAAGGATATAATCTTATTCGCAAGCAGCCGTTTACAAGCCGCGTCATATTCTGCCTGTTCCCCGGCTACGGTTATATTTTTTGCAAGTATATTTTCTACTTTCATCTATCTTCTTACATCCTTCTGCATAAACTATTTACCGCATGCTATCTGTGTTACTTTGTCTATCCATTTTCTATTATTGTACCTTGCTCACATACCAAACATTTTTAATGTGTCTGATACCTCCTGTGCTTTGCACCCTACTTTTTCCGCTATTTCTTCTATTGTAGAGCCTGGATTGGCTTTTGCTTCCTGGAAAATTCTTACTGTAAGTATTCTTCCCTGCCTTCTTCCTTTCCTTCTTCAAACTTCACACGTTCTAACATTTCCATCGTCATGTAATCACGCCTCCATTTCTTATTTGCTTTCGCCTTCTTGACCGCCTCTTCCAGATTATATATGAACTCATCCTCTGTAGCCTTAATCCCCTTCACATAGTCCAGGAACGCACGTAATCCTCCGCCAACATCATCCATATCGCTGTCAGAGTTCAAAAAAATTTTTACAGCCTCATCGCCCATAGATAAACTGTTATCTTCCTTACAGATATTCTCAAATGTATAAATATGCCTGCCCTTCCCATACAAATCAAAAGTACAGATAAAAATAACATAAGTCCTGTTTAATTTCATGTAAGATTTTTCACCTGCATCTAATAACTGAAGGTCTACCATTCCCTGGTAATACCTGCTTCTTTTAGGAAGTTCTTTTGAATCACTGGCCTGCATCTCAACATTATAAACAATATTTTTATCATCCTCGATATACACATCAAGCCTGACGCCTTTTGACTCCGCCCCTTCTTTGATACTTTTCTGCAATTCTGGATATTCTATACGTTCTATATTCAAATCTGGCAGTATCCTTCGTAATAACTCTTTACATAAGTCCGGATTCTGCATCACTTTCCCGAACAAAAAATCATTCGAGATGTCAAGACTCTCCCATTTTGTTTCTATCTCTTTCATCCATACCACTTCCTTTTTTATATAGTACCACACCGCCCAAGTATACTCAAACATTTTTCTATAAAGAGCAAAGGGATCCATAACTTAAGAACATCCGTTATAATTTAGCCCGGTTCTGCTAACGGACACAACAGCCTTTTGGAGGCTGCTGTATCCCACAGAAAGAATCCATTCCGTTATCTATGCGGCGCTTTTACGGATATTCCGGATATGGTTCTCAACCTTTCCACACCGCATTTTCATTCTTTTCCATTCTTCCTGCCGCAGAACAGTTTCCAGCGCTCCGCTGTCATTTGGCACATATTCAGAATATAAGAATTTACCGAATAGTTTATGCTCTCCCTTATGAACACGCTTGTCTAAGTCCTGGAAATACGCTCCTTTCTCATGAACAATCCTAACCTGATCTGCCGGTACTGACATTCTTTTCACCAGTTCCACATGCTCCCGGTAATCAAGCGGGTACAGGTTTCCGATCACCTTCCCGTCTTCCAGGTCTGTCACTTCTACGGCATAAGCTAAAATCCTCTCATTTCTCCCGTCACCATAGTAAGTCCAGATATGATGCACCCCCGTCGGCTTTAAAAATACCCGACCTTCTTTCAGGCACCAAGTTCCGCAGCAGCGGGACATCCACAGATACGTCCGCTCCCTAAGAGGCAGCGTATCCGCTTTGGCTGCCGCTTCTTCAAGATCTTTCCTGTCATATGAGAAATCTCCCTGATAGCTCCGAGTATTCTTTTTCATGATTTTTTCTAAGCTGTCCAGCAAATCAATCTCCATAAATTTCGGCATAAGTATCTCCTTCCTTTACTCTTCCTGTATCCTCTGCCAGATTTCAGAAATCTCCCTGACAGTCTGACGTGCCTCATCCCCTAGCTCCAGATCTTCCTCCATCTGCCCCAGGTACTTTTCCAGTTCCCGCATCTGTGATTCATAGGTCCTTACCACACACCGCAAACGCCGGATTTCTTTCTGACATATAATTACATCCTCACTCATCTATGACCTCCTGCTTCTATTTCTGTTTATCGGTCTGCAGATTTACGAAAGATTCATGAATAAGGAAATATCCTTCCTTATAACTGCCTTCCCTCCTTGCACCAGCCATACCGCCCAGGCTGTCCAGATACTGCTCCCCATTCTTAGATTCCGAAATATACATATAATACTTTGCAGGGATAAACTGTTTTTCCTCCAGCGCAAACCTTTTATAGGTATCACTTAAAACCAGCTCCGCATGTAACTGTTTTGCTTTCTTTTTCAGCGCCTCCACGACCAGCCAGACCGCTTCTTTTTCTTTATCCTCTGAAATCCCTTTAAAATATGGACGTTCCAAAAACAAGGTCAGATGTTCCTTCCTAACCTTCTCTGCCCCCTCCCTTGTATCCTCCTGGGTGAGGTCTGCGAACTGCAATCCCTGCCGTTTCCCCTCTGTTCTGTAAAATGTCCCTTTGGTAAGGCGGATGATTGCCCGGAATCCGAGTACGCCGTCAAAAGAAAGGAACAGCACCTTTTTATTCGCATCAAAACAGGATAAAAGACAGCTTTTATATTCCCCGTCCCGATAGGAAAGGCAGGTATGGCCAAGTACTTCCCCGATCTGCATGACCGGCAGCAAACGGTCCTCTTCCCACAGCTTCATGGGCTTCTTTTTCACTTCCATATTCTTCATCCAAAGCTGCTGTACCTCTTCTGGAAGACGCAGCGCGATCTCCCGTTCCAGGTCATTTTTATAGTACTTCACTTCCCGGAACCGCCCGGCAATCTCTGCAGTACAAAGACGCCTGGCTTTTTCTCTTTCCGTATCCAGTACTCCGGATAAGAATGCATAGAAAATCTCTGCGCCGCCTTCGCATAAGAAACGCATGAACCCCTCCCGGTTTTTGAGCAAAAAGTCTTCCCCGATCTTCAGGACTCTATTCAGCTGCTTCCATCTTCCGTCGATTTCCGGCATCCGCTCTGCCGCTGTCTTAAAATCAGGGATATCCTGTAATTTTTCCAGGTTATATACAAGAAAGTCTGCATGATATCCCGTATGGATTTCCGGAATAAAACGCTCTGCCTCATCCCATACGCACAGAAGGTTAACCGCCTGCTGATAGGACAGATCTTCCACATGCCCCAGATCTTCGGCAATCCACCGGGAAACCGGTTTCTCTTTTAGCATCATCCCAAGCTTATCAAGCCGTTCTTCCGCCATGCCCTCCAACAGGCACTTCCTTCCTACCATCTCCCTGATGACTCGCAGACGGCTATCAATCTTTAAATCCCCCAGCCGGTGGTACAGCTTCACATAAAAAATATCTTCCGTGGCAATGAATTTGATCTCCTCAAAGGTATACTGCTCCCAGGTTAAGACCTGCTTCTTTTCATCCGAAAGGGCATGAAGCCTTGCACACTCTTTTAGATTCCGGGAATTCAGCGCATTGATATTCAGAAACCGCTCATATGTATCCTGATCCAGCAAAAGATTCTGCCAGCCGCAGTAAGTAAAATCATGGAAATTTTCCTTTACCACAGAAAGGAAATGCTTTTTCTTATGAGTGATTCCATAAACCAGCAGGTTACTCTGGCCTTTTGACAGATGCTCCACATTCACGCCTTCTAAGATATCCCCATAAAGGAAACTCAAATAGGAAACCCTGTTTTTCATAAATGTCAGTTCCTTATCCGGCGGCACTTTCAAAAGCAGATGCTTTAACCTGTTCAGGTCATACACCAGTGCCTCATTCTCAAGCCACTGCCTCAGAAAAATCCCTATCGCCTCCGGGGAAATCCGCTTCAGGATTTTGTTAAGCCCCGCATGGATGACTTCCGCATGCTCCCACAATACTTTTTCCTGCTTCTGCATCAGGCATACATGCCGCCCTGACCTGCCGGACAAATCCTTTATCAGGTTATAATATCCCGGATTAAGCAACCGTTTCCAAAAGCCACGGTCCTGGACCATCTCCCTTAAAAATCCACCGGATATCATCGGCTCTGCCAAAAGCCTGCGCTCTTCCTCCGTCAGGTCGCCAATGGAAAACTTGCCGCACTCATCCAAAGTATTTAATCCCAGCATCAGATATCCTTTTTCCTCTTCCGTAAGCGCCACCGAAGAAAAGTATTTTAGATAGGTATAGGTCCTGTTCGGATCAACCTCACCGTCCGCCAATACAGCAAGGATCTTTTCATAACCGTATTCTTCCGATAAAAGCGCATCTTCCGCATTCGATAAGAAACCGATGATTCTTACCGGATCGTAGCATTCCTCCTGCGACAGCCGTACCAGAAAGGGCAGGAAGCCCTGATCCTTCACCAGGTATTCCACTGCCTCCTGGCTTAGTTTCGCAATCTGCCCTCCTGCCTCCACCTGATTGATTTCTTTGCTTAGGTTCAATAACTCCTCTTCCTTATAATCCTTCAGTAAGGAATCTGGCACAAAAGCCTTCTCCATCTCCTTTTTTAGCATTACATGTTTTAAAATCGTATCACAAAACCGTATCCTATGCCGCCTCCTTTCGTTTCTCCTTCACTTCCACAAAACCCAGTATCCATTTCATCTCAGCAAAAGTAAGCTCTTCTTTCATAAACAGGAACTTAAGCAGCCCGCACAGGCTCCCTGCTTCTTTCCGTTCCAAAAGCATGCCTGAATTCCCCCGAAACAAACTGCACAGGTATCTCTTTGTGATATAACGTTTCTCTTTTTTCTCGTCACTCTCATAACCATATTCCTGCACATAATCATACAGCCCGGGGAAATGCCTGTCAGTATTTCTAATCTCTGCCACCTGCCGGGTGAAATCTTTTCGTATGGCATCTGTTTTTCTTTTCTGCTCCAGCAAAAGATGCCGTTTTTCTCTTTCCTTCCTTTTTAAGTTAAACTCGTCCAGTTCTTCCCCTGTCAGATAAATTTTGCGTAGATTTTCCAACTGCTTCTGCTGACATGCTGTTTCTGTAAGCGCCAGAAAAACCTCTCTTGCTTCTTCCTTGGGGAACCAAAGCAGATGATCCTCTTTTGAAAGCACCCCGATTAGAAAAGAAAGGTATTTGTCCGGATAATTCACAAAAATATGGCGTTCTATAATATAAAAAAGCTTCTGGTGCTCTTCCATACTAAGGAACGGGCGTATCAGGTCAATTCTGGAAAATTTAAAAGAGGCAGAAGAACCGTAACTAACGTAATAACTTCTTTTACAGCCGTCTTCCATCCCGACACTCTCCAATAACAAATCTTCTACCGCAAACAATCCCTGATCGGAAATCCCGATTTCCTCCGCAGTCAAAAACAGCATCTCTACCGCTTTCGGTGTCTGCAGCCCTTCCATATAGGTTTTCAGGTAATCCGCCATATTCTCCCACTTCTTATCCGTTTGTTCCTGATCAGAACGGCGTTCTGACAGATATTCCTTCAGCAGGCTAAGTGGACATATCATCTCCAGTTCCGCCATTTTAGAGAATATGCAGTTCAGATGATAATTCCCCATATTCCAGAAATACTTCAAAAAGCTTTCTCCGGTCAGCTCCTGATATACAGAAAGGTACTGTTCCATTTTTTCTTTCCCATACTGTTCCAGACTTAAAGCTTCAAATATCCATCTTCTGAAGCTGTTTTCATCTATCCGGAAATACAACTCCTGCCATTTGGGATCTGTCAGGTCGATCCGAAACCACCTGCTATGCCTTTCTTCATTTCTGTCGCAGGAAAGCAGCAGCTGGTATGTCTGTGCATTCTCCACCTTCAGCAACTGATAGAGCCTGTCAAAGATACTGGTGGTATCCTCAAGCCGTACATGAAAGTAACGGTAATCATCTAAAAGCTGTCTGCAGAAATCTCCTGCCACATCCAGGTATTCCCCGTTCCCTTCAAGGAACAGCATGCACGTCTCTACTGCCATCCGTTCTACTGCCAGCCCGTCCTTTTTTAACATATTAACTGCATGGGCCTGGTATAAAAGGGACATACTGAGATACATGATTTCCTGCACAGTATATCCTGCCTCTACAAGTTTCCGCCTTGCCACGCTCCCCTCCTTCGCATAAGAAAACGGAAGCCGCAGCACGTATTTCAATGTTTCAATATCTTTTTTCTGGTATCCTTTTACTTTCTCATAATAATGTGTAACCAGCCATACATAGATTTCTGTATGGGTATAAACAGTAAAACTTCTCCCTTTCCCAAGAAGGAAATTCATTCTCTCTTTTACCTTCTCCCATAAAAAATGTTCATCCGGCAACAATGACAGGATAAAAACAAGCTCTTCAACAGACCGTGCCTGAAAATCTGATAATTTCTCATGCAGCTCTCTGCTGGATTCCAGCAGATACTGGATTCCAAGCCAATATAAATCATTCTTTTTCAGGGTACGCTTCATCCGTTTCCAAAAGGAAGGCTTTTGTTTCCCAATGAACATCCCGTCATTCTGAAATCCTTTCATCTCTGCCAGCGCAAGCCCCAAAGCACGCAGCTGTCTCTCTGCTACCGTCTCCCTTTCATCCAGCCGCTCCAGCACTTCGCCGGGATAACGCAGCCCATAGGCTTCCTCCATCCCCTGCTCCGGCTTTTTAAAAAACAGCAGGGAATCTTCCAGCTCACGGTACAGATATTCCTTTTGCGCATGTTCCGACAACCGAAAGATCAGATCCACCATCTGGCAATACAGTTCCACGTCAAATACATCTTCATAAAATTTACCCAACATTATACTCTACTCCTTTCCAAAGGGACCACAATACGGCCCCTTATGCTTTTCTGATTTCTTTGTTCCATCCGTGTTCCTCCTCGTATAATAAGTTTATAGCCAATCAAAACAGGCTATGGACTTATTCTTATTTGTGATATAGATGAAGGATAATTCAGAAGGAGAATCTTCCCCATCCTGTCCCATCTATACTGTCAACAG
>CAJTIU010000036.1 GCA_910576335.1 Lachnospiraceae bacterium | reverse complement strand
TATCGTCAGGAGATGAACTGCCTATGTGTTATGTAAAGTTTTGATATATAAAAATGGGTAAATCTCTCGGTATTATGAAAGATTTACCCATTCTCTTTACATAAGTGCTTTCTCTACATAAGGATGCTTATGTGATTAGTCACATAAGCATCCGTACCCATAGATTGAACTGCTCCCGACTGGATAGCTCTGCTGCTTACAGGCATCCCCAGAGTTGCCCTCCACGGTGTAGACTGTCCCGTCTTCACATTTCTCTACAATGCCCACATGGTCGATTGAGCCGTCGCTCCCCCAATCAAAGAAAATAAGGTCGCCTGCCTGCGGCTCATAGTTCTTGTCCTGCCATTGCCCTTTGCCCTTAAACCAGTTCACGCCGTCCGAGCAGAGGGAGAATTTCGGGATGATGCCGCTTTCCAGATAGCCGCACTGGTCGGCACACCACGATGCGAAGCAGGCGCACCATTCCACACGTCCGTCAAAGCCGTACCAGCTCCAATAAGGCTGACCGCCCTCGTTGCCGAGCTGCGTCAAAGCAACTTCCACAATGGCTTGATTGCCGCCGCTTGTGAACGCCCGCCCGTATGGGTAGTAGCGCAGTACATGGGCGGGGTACTGCGTGTCGCCGTATTTCTCCCAACCGAGCCGCTGTGCCTGCATAGCAGAAAACTCCACCGCATTTGCATAGGAATAGCCGCCGTAGTTGGTCTTTGCCCATGAGATATACCCGTTCCCAAAGTTGTAGCCCTGCAGGGCGAGCTTGATGCGCTCCATGTCAATCGGGCTTTCCACCTCGGCTGATACAAGGGCAGCTTTTAGTTCCTGCACACCGCACTCGATGGAATATTCGGGGTCTTTGATGCCGTTCGGCTCATGGGGGTATTTCTTGTTGAAGCTCCCCTCCGCCGCCTGCATCGGGTCGCTACCCTTTCCGCCAGATTCCTGCATCATCACCGCCTTTATCAGTTCCACATATTCGGGGATGCCGTACTGCTTTGCATACTTCTGTATCAGCGGCGTGTAGGCTTCGACCTCCGCACTGACAGGGGTATAGGATGTGCTGTCGCTGCCGCCGCCAAACAGGGAAACCGCACATCCAAGCAGGACGACGATAAGGATTATCACAACGGCAATCCAACCGCCTGCGATAAGGGCGGAAACCAACGCCTTAGTCCCTGCGATAATCGCCTTAACTGCCGCAATGGTCGCCTTGACCGTGGCTTTCGTCGCTTCGGCTGTCGCCTTTGCGGTGGCTTTCGCCGTCTGTGCCGCTTTCTGGGCGGCTTTGGCGGATGCTTTCGCCGTTTTCTGTGCCGCCTTTGCGGTCTGCTCGGTGGTCTTAATCGCCGTTTTGGATGTTGCCTTTGCGGTTTTCACGCCTTTTTCCGTCGCCTTGACCGTGCCTTTGGCTGTGGTCTTGACGTTTTTTTCCGCATTTCTGGCGGTCGTCTTTATCGTCCGTTTTCCCTGCTGTCTGGTCTTTATCAGTGAGTTTGCCGCCGTCTGGGGCGTTTCGGTCTTGGCAGGAGTAGCAGAAGTAGCAGAAACAGTGGGACGGCTTGCAGTCCCTTGTATCTCCTGCAAGCCGTCCTGTCCCATTGTACGCATGGCGTTTTGTCCTGCCTTGTTCCGCATTGTTTTCTGCTCTGCGGCTTTCTTCGCCCGCTTTGCCTTAAAATCGGCGATTTTATCTTTCGCCTTACCGATATTTTCTTTTGTGGCTTCGGCGTTTTTCTGCCCCTGCTTATTAAACTGGTGGATGCCCTCGTCCCTGATACGCCCCGAAGCATGGGAAACCTTGTCGGCGGCATATTCCGTGGGAGAATTTTCCTCTGCATAATATCCCTGCTCCGCCTTATCCTTTGTCTTTGCGTAAGCAGATTTCATTCGTCTGCCTGCTATGGCGGCTTTGTCTAAGGTCTTAATCGTCCCATTGACCGCATCTCTGGTCTTTATATCAGCCATAAAATCCGACCTCCTTTCCCAGAAGATTTGCGGTCACATCAGTTTACCTTTTTTGCCACGACGACAAGCCTGCCGTTCTGCGCCGAGTATTCGCAGGTGGAGAGGGTAATGAGCCTGTCGCCGTATTGGGCTGTCACGCCCGTATCATACAAAGCAAGCTCCTTACACTTCCTGACATAATCATCAAACTCTTTTTCATTCTCCGCATTGACAAAATCATAGTAGCGGTAGCCATCCGAGCTGTACGCCACGGTCTTAAACACGGCAATGATTTCATATTCTGCCTGTTCCGTGAGGGTGTCAAACTGGATGCTCTTATGCTTCTCGTAAAAGCTCTTGGATTTGTAATCTTCCAACGCACCGAACATCCTGCCGCCCTTGATGTGGTGTCCGTAGATAACCAGATTGTCGCTTGTGGGGATGTCGCAGTCCTCTTGGATATACGGTACGCCTAAGTCGCTGTATTCCTTTTCAAAGCTGTGCTTCAGATAGAAGTTGGGATTGTTCCTGCTCTGCATGACGGGGTAGTTGATGCCTGTTCCGTCAATGGCAATCCAACCGACCATATCCTCATTCTGCAAATACAGCTTTTTGTATTTCGCCAATATATCCTCGCCCTCACTGACGGGCGTATCCTTATCACTGGGCGGTTCTTCCTCTGGCTCGGCGTTCTCCACGACCTCGGCAATCTCCGCAAAGGCTTCCGTCTGTTCGTCTATCTGCTGGTAATGGCTGTAAATCTTAAAGCCGCAAAAAAACGCCGCTCCCAAAAGGGCGACAGCGGCGGCGGTACAGAGAATACATTTATAGTTTTTCAGATTCATAGATTATTCCTTTCCTTAATTCTGCCCTGCTTTCTGGGCATAGAGGGATACCCGCAGGGTGTTTCTTTGTTCTTGCCCTACTTTTGGGCATAGAGGTATGCCCGCAGGGTAATTCCTTGACATTTATTTTCAGTTACCGTGTATGCTCCGCCTGCTTCTTAGGCGTGGGTAAGTCCCTGCAATATTCGGGATACCGTGCCTTGATGCCCTCCATGAAATACGGGGCGAACTCGCAGCAGAACAATTCCTCTGGCGTAAAGAGTTTCTCACGCCCCTCCTCGGCGTAACCGTTCCAGAGGTTAAAGGCAAGGTGGCAGACCTTGACCGTGCCGCTCGTCTGCCATCCTGCGTGCATCCCCTCTGGCTTGATGCAGTCCGTCTTAAAATCGAACATTGCGTTGATGTTCCGCCTTGTTTCCCCCGCAATCCCCATCACATAGAAGAATGCCCTGTGGTAGCAGTCGTTTACCCTGCATTTCATCATGCTTTCCAGAAAAAAATCACGGTGGGCTGCGTTGCGAAACCTTATCTCCGACATAAAAATCCCTCCTTTTAGCACTCCCCAAATTTTGTCGTCATCAGCTTATACAGCTCCGTATTGCGTGGGAATTTATTGACGAACGGCACGAGGGAGCTGCCGACTTTCAATAATCCCTGCCCCGCACCGACATTCGTGATATAACTCATCTGCAAATCGGAGATGTTAAGGAGCTTCGCAAGCTCAATTCTGTCCGTGGACGCTTGGTTCAGCATGATGATGAACTCGCTGTTGGCAAGCATCGTCCTCGCCGTATGGCTCTGCAAGAGGTCGTCCACGTTCTGCGTGATGCCCGTGCAGTACGCCCCGTACTTACGCACACGCTTCCAGAGGGTAAAGAGAAAGTTCGCCGAATATTCATGCTGAAAGAGCAGATAAATCTCGTCAATGAAAATAAAGGTGTTCCTGCCTTTCGCCCTGTTCTGGGTGATGCGGTTCAAAATGCTGTCGAGGACGACGAGCATACCGATAGGCTGTAACTGCTTGCCTAAATCGAGGATGTCGTAGCAGATAAGGCGGCTGTGGGTATCCACGTTGGTATGCTTGGCAAAGGTGTTGAGAGAGCCGTCCGTGAAAAGCTCAATCGCAAGGGCGATTTCCTGCGCTTCTGGCTCGTCCTGCTTTAACAGCTCCTCACGGAAGTCCTGCAAGGTCGGCGGCGTACCCATATAGTTGCCCTGCTGGTAATAGCGGTAGACGCTCGCCGTGCAGCGGTCAATGATGGACTTCTGCTTTGCCCCAAGACTTGCGCCGCCGATAAGCTGCTCGCAGAGGGATAAAATAAACTCTGATTTCAAGATGACGGGGTTCGCACCGTCGCCGTAATCAGAGTTCATGTCCATTGCGTTGATATGATTTTCAGAGGTTGCAGAAATGTGAATAACCTCGCCCTGCATGGCTTTCACAAGAGGGGAGTACTCACGTTCGGGGTCTATTACCAAAACATCGGCGTTAGGGTCGGTTAATATAATATTTACCATTTCCTCTTTCGCCGTAAAAGATTTACCCGCACCAGACACGCCGAGGATAAAGGAATTTCCATTCAGCAGGTGGCGGCGGTTGGCGATTATCATGTTCTTTGAAATGACGTTCTGCCCATAATATACGCCGTCCTTATGGTAGATTTCCTGCACACGGAAGGGGATAAATACGGCAAGGCTCTCCGTGGTGAGGGTACGCAGGGCATCAATCTTCCTCACGCCGAACGGCAGGGCGGTGTTCAGCCCGTCCATCTGCTGGTACTTCAGCACGGCAAACTGGCAGAGATGCTTCCGTGCCGTCGTAAGCAGGGCTTCCGTGTCATTGTCGAGCTGCTCTTTGGTGTCCGCCGTATGCACCATCGTAAGCACTGCAAACATCATCCTCTGGTCACGGGTCGTCAAATCGTCGAGGAACTCCTTGCTTTCCTTTCTCTGCTGCTCCAAGTCGTAGGGGATGACGGCGGAAAAGTTGTTGTTCTGGTTCTGTTTCCTCTGCCAGTTCGTGATGTTGGTTTCCACGCCCAGAAGACGGTTCTCCACCTCCCGCACGGCTTCGTCCGTCGGGACAGGCACGACGTCCACGGAGAGCATCATGTTACGGTTTAATTCGCAAAGCTCCGCCACCATGCTGTCCTTGATATAGGCGGCGTACTCTCTGAGGAATATCACACGCCCATAGCGGTTTCCCATCTTGAAATAATCTTTTTCAAATTCAAAAGAGTCGGGGCAGATATAGTCCTTGAAGTCGTGACCTTTCCGCATGGTCTGTGCCATGTCAAAAGCAAAAGCCGTTTCCTCGCCCGTGCGGTAGAAGTCGTGGAAGATACGCAGCTTGTCATTGGCATCCAGTTCCGTACATTTCGAGCCTAAACGGTTGAAATGCCCGATAAGGTCAGCCCCGACACGGGCAAAGTAATTCCTCGCTTCCTCAATGTTTTTCTTGCAGACGGAAACAGTCACATATTTATCCTGCACGGTGGAGTTTGCCCCCGTTGCTTTATCAAGCAGCATCTTGTTATACTCTTTGCGGTATTTATCCAAATCGTCCTCCGCCATCGGGATTAAGATTGTCTGCTCAAAATCCGCCTTATTGAGCCTGCGGTTGTTGATGGTGATTTTCGTGGTCGCCCCGCTGTCGAGGGCGTTAAGAAGCTCCGAGTATTCGAGGAACATCGCTTCCTTGTCCTCACGGCTCGCCACGGCGTAGTTGATGTCCTCAAACTTGAATGTCTTTGCGTATTTGTTCCTGCCCACAAGGAAAATGCCGTCCTCCCACATGGTCTTTAACGGGATGACCGCCTGCACCGACTTCGGCACGATGAATTTCTCCCTGTCCTGCTTAAACAGCGTTTTCAGCGTCTTAATCATGGTCTACCTCCTTGCGCTTTCTTGATTTTTCATTTTTCTTTCTGGCTTTCTCAGCCTGTTTTCTCCGTTCCCGTGCCGCCTTGCGCCTTGCCCTCCTGCGTTTTTTCTTTTTCTTATCCTGCACGACGGGCAAGCCTTTCTCATGTGCGCCCAGTGCCTGCTTCACCGCTTCGTAATATAGATTCTCTGGGACAAATAAAATCTTCTTCGGCATCAGAAACTGAGATTTTATCCACGCCCACACAAACTGCTCGGCGGTCATGCCGTTGTACCTTACAAATCCCATGACTGCAAAGGGGGAAGCCCCCAATATGCACATCCAGCTCAATGTTTCCGTCCCGAACCTGCCACGGAGCAGGAATAACAAGCCGACCGCCACGCCGCAGGCAAGTAGGGAAAACAGGAACTGCCGCATCGACAGCCCGAAGAACATGGATTCCGTGTAGTTGCGGATTTCCTTATTTATCTTGACTTCCATATCAGCACCGCTCCTCCCTGACATCTCCCGTCGAAATAAAGAGGATGCTGCGTTTCGGAATATACGCAAATCCAGAAATGGCATCCCCGATTTCAAATATCTCGTTATCGTCAGCTTTTCCAAATTTTCCGACCAGCCCTTTTTCCGCAGGCAGGTCATAGGCTTCGGAAGCCCCGATGACTTCTCCATTTAACAAATGGATATCATAATTCTGGCAATACTTCGTTTCTTTTTTCATTTCAATTTTCCTTTCCTGTTGGATAATTACAAGCCCATCATTTCCCTTACCACACGGTCTGCCATCTTGACCGCACCGACAAGGACGAGCATATTGAACACCAATTCCCCGATATAGCCCCACACCATCGTGACCGCCGCCGCATCGGGGTTGACTGCGGGCGGGGACGCCGCAAACACCGAAAAGATGATGCAGGCAAGCACAATGATTGCCCCCTCAAGGCAGACGGCAGAGTAGCTCTTGATGAAGCTCTTGCCCACGCTCTGGCTCGGCTCTCCCGCAAACGAGGACAGCGGCACGGGGGCGATGGCGGTGTAAAGATACAACTTAAAAAACCTGCCGTACACCGACATTATCATAATGAACGACAATACCGTGATGAACAGCCCGCCTATCAGCGTGACCGCCCATAAGGGGATGCTCTCGAAAAAGCCGCAGTCCTCCACGGCTGTCACTATCTCTGTTGGCAGCACGGTCTTTTGTGCCGAGCCGAAGCCTGCGGCTTTCATAATGGCGGAAATCACGCCCTGCACAATTTTGAACAGAGCCATCATCAGCTCCAAGCCGTAAGTGACCGCACCTTTCGCAAGGGCGAAGCGGATGAACAGCTTCAAGGCGTGTTCGGGCTTCTTCACGCTTGCGAAGTCGCCGCAGGTACGCATCACGCCGACGACAAAGAACAGCACGAGCAGGGCAAGCCCGATAGCCTGCAACGCCCCGTGGATGTCAACGATGACTTTCCATATCGCACCGCCCTTAAAGGTTTCGGGGGATTGGGTGATGAGCTGCCATATCTCGGCTAACTTTTCATTCCATGTGTCAAGGGCGTTCTCCAAGTTCTGGACTACCCAGTTGTCTGACATTCGACCACCTCCGTTCTTAAAATTTGATAGCGGGGCAAGTTCCGCAGGGCGGATCTGCCCCGTTATCCTGTCTTGTGTCAGTCTGTTATTTCAGTCTGTTTTGGATTAGCCCGTGATGAGGGTTAAAATCTCTTTCGCAAAGGTAATCACAACGCCGCCCGCCAGTGTGAGGAAGCCGTTCGCCCTCTGGGACGGGTCGTGGGATTTCAGCGACAAGCCGACCTGCACGATGCCGAAGCCGAGCATAATCATCCCGACCGCCCGTATCAGACCGAAGATGAAATTGGAGAGGTTGTTCACGACAGCAATCGGGTCATTGGCGGCAAAGGCGGTCATGGACGTTCCAAGCATCAGAGCCGCAGCCAGTACCGCCACGCAGTAGCAGCGGAAACCTCTTTTTACCTTGCCTGTCATCGGCAGTTTCTGGGTTGCTTTCTTCTCGTTTTTCTGAAAAAGTTTCATAGGGTGATTCCTCCTTATAAATTGAATATTTCTTCCAAGTCCTCGTCGGACAGAAGCTCATAGGAAGTGCTGACAGGGTTAAGCGCAACAGCGTCTTTTGGAATATCCCCGCCAAACACAAGGGTTGCGACCGCCTGCGTCGGCTCGCCGTGAAGATACGGCGGCTTCCCGCCGTCAGCAGTCAGTTTCACGTTCGGGTGTTTCAGGATGTCGTACTTCAAATCCATGACGGGGCGTTCCCCACGCACAAAAAGAAGTGCGTAGCGGTTATCAAGCATACGCACCTCGTCTGGGGTTAAAAGCTCACGCCCCGAAATCTGGTAGTTGGTGGAATAGTTGCCGCTCCGCCCAGAGCTTTTCCCGTAGGTGTTCGTGTCGATGGTCGCCTTGCCTAAAAGCTCCGACACAAACTTATGGGTACTCTGCTCGTTGCCGCCGAGATAGAGGAACTCATCGGCGTTCCCGACGATGCTTTCCCATTGTTTCTCAAACAGGGCTTTAAGCTGTGCCAAGTTCTGTAAAATGATGCTGACCGACACGCCCCTTGAACGCATGACGCTCAAAATCTTGTCAAAGTCATCGGGCAGCGAAACATTAGCAAATTCATCCATAATGAACTGGCAGTGGACGGGCAGGCTCCCGCCGTACTTGTGGTCGGCGAGGTAGAATAACTGTTGGAATAGCTGCGTGTATAACAGCGACACAAGGAAATTGAAACTGGTATCGTTGTCTGGTATCAGTGCGAACAGTGCGACTTTCTTCTCGCCCAAAGACGGCAAATCCAATTCGTCCGTGGCGGTCAGAGATGCAAGGCTTTCCAGATTGAACTTCTCAAGCCTTGCGGCAAGGGTTATCTGGATGCTCTTTAGTGTTTTAGCCGAACCAGAATGGTAATCACGGTAATATTTCAAAGCGATATGCTCTGGGTTTACCATCTCAAGGCGGTCAAACAGTTCATCAAGCGGGCTTACATAGCTGTCGTCGTCCTCCCTTACCTCGCCTGCCCTTAAAAGCTCCATCACCATCGGGAAATTCTGTTCCTCTGGCGGGGCTTCGTATTTCAGATAGAATACAAGGGACAGAAGCAGCATACTCGCCGCCGTGTCCCAGAACGGGTCTTGCGACTGGCTTCCTTTCGGCGTGGTCGCCTTAAATAAATTTGTCACAAGCCGCTGCACGTCATTATCATTCCTTAAATATACAAACGGGTTGTAGCAGTGGCTCTTGTGCATATTGATTAAATCAAGCACACGCACCTCATAGCCTTTCTTTTCCAGAAGCCCGCCCGTGTCACGGACAATCTCGCCCTTTGGGTCTAAAATTACCATTGATGTGTTGCACTGCATGACATTGGGCTTACAAAAAAATCTGGTCTTTCCTGCGCCAGAGCCGCCCACCACGAGGATATTTAAGTTCCTGCGGTGTTTCTTCCCGTCAAGCCCGATGCGGACGCTCTGGGTCAGCAGCTTGTTTTCCGATGCGTCCTTATCTCGGTACTTTTTATTCAAAGCACCTGCGTTGCCCCATTTTGCAGAGCCGTGTTCCTCCCCCTTGCGGTAGTTCCTGCGTGTGGAAAAATAAACGCCGATTCCCATGCCGTAGGCAAGCAGAAAAATGAGGACAGTTCTTGGAGTGTCCCCACATACCGTTATAGAAAATGGGTTCTCCATTGCCACGGATAAATTACTGATTATCTCCACGATGCCGCCGCTGACATAAGGGGCAGTCAGCAGGGCAAGCCACACGACAGGGATAATGCCAAATAGGGAGAGGATTAGGCTCATTTTGTAATCGTCACCGTTCTTCATGGCACTTGCACGGGGCGACCTTTACTTTCCTGGTCGGGGCGAATGCCACCCTGCTTATCAGCTCGTCAACAGGCTCGGTGGGGCGTTCCTCCTGTATCTGCTGCGTCCGCAGGGTGTTGAGGGCATTGAGGACGATGTTCTTATCGTATTTGTCCAATGCCAGATGGTATCGTTCTTCTTTCATGGGCTGCACCTCCGATTAGCGTTCCTGCCCTTTGGATTTGGGCGGCTTGTTCTTTTCAAGGCTCTTATACATGTCCGACTGGATTTCGCCCAGAACGTCACGCATCCTGCCAAGCTCTCCCTTAAATTCCTGCGTTTCCATGCCCGCAAACTCTTTTGGGAGATTATCAAAGCGGAAGCCCTTTGTATCCACGCCGTAGCGGGAGCTTACCATATAGGCGACGCAGAACGACTTGAACTCTGAAGCGTCACGGCTCTCTTTGTGCTTGAAGTCAAAGACCGCCGCCGACACTTCCTTTGCCATGCTGACAAAGAGCTGTTCCTCGGAAAGTCCCGTCTTGATGAAGATGGTCTGCTGTGTGCTGTCATAGAACGCAGGCAGCTCAAGGTCGTCCACTGGCACAAAGGAAACGGGGCTTGCGTCAATCATCGCCGACACAAGCTCCCGCATGGTTTTGGCTTCCTGCGGCGGCTGCCTGTCCTTTGCCGAGGTCTGGGAAATATCGTAGACCACTTTTGCGTTATAGCCGACCGCCTTTGAGCCGTCCTCCCGCTCGTATTCTTTCCCCGGCTCAAGGATAGTCACTTTCTGTGCGTCGTTGTCCACATAGGCACGGCTCTGTTTCCAACTGCCGTAGTCTTTTAACTGCGTCGCTTCGGGCATCTGTGCCGACACCAAGATGGCGTTGTTGACGGAGTAGCGGTCAAAATGCCCCTGCACGTCAAGGTACTGCTGAAACGCATCTCCGTCCGCCATCATTTTTTCGCAGGTCGTGTCAATCAGCTCATAGGCTGCTTTCCGCTGCTCCTGTTTCTGCGCCGCCCATTCCTCTTTGTTAAAAGGTCTGCCGCCGCTGAATACGTCGTAAATGCTCATGCTCATCTTGCTCCTTTCGATTTTGGTTTCCGTTTCCGCTTCTGGGGCTGCTTATGCTCCGTCTTTCCTGCGGGCGGTTTCTTTCCCCTGTCGGGAGATTTCTCTTTGTCAAGGTTCGGGGAAGCGTCCGCTTCCTGCTCCTTGCGGCTCTCCTTGATTTTCCGCAGTTCCTCCCTGACTGACGGCTTCTCCGCCTTAGCTATAGTAGCCCCCTCTGCGGGCTTCCTTTGCTGCTTTGAGGTAGGCTCGGACAGAGGGGATTTTTCTGTCTTTGCCACCGAGGGGTTTGGGGCGTTTTCCTCTTTCTGCATGGGCTTTCCCATAAGGGCGTCCATGAGCCTGTCTTTCTCCGCCCTTTCCTCCACGCCAATGTCTGGCTCTGGCTGACCGTCCTTTGCCCCTGCGTCTTTCGCATCTGCGGTCTTGGCATCTTTCCGCTTGCTCTTTTCTTCTTTCGTTTTGCCCTTTGCCCCTTTCGATTTCTCCGCTTCGGTCACAATGGAAGCGGTATCTACCGATGCAAGGCTGAACCGCTCCACGATGCGGCTGATTTTTGATGCGTCCTCGGCTCTCGCTATCACGTCCACCTCCGCATTGGGGTCTTTGTTCTTACGGTCTGCGAGGACGCAGTAGAGTACGCCGTATTTCTTGGCTTCCTGCGTGAACTTCTTCAAGTCGCCGCTCTTTACGGTAAAGACCTTTAATTCTTTCCCAGAACGGAGCATGTTTGTGAGCCTTGCCTTTCCTTTGGTTTTCTGTTCCTCTTTTAAAATGGAGTAGAGCAGGATTGCGATGTTCTTCGCACCCGCCCCCGTGATTCTGGCTGCGACCTCAAATCCCTCCAAGCTCATCCTTACGATTTGCTCCGCCGCTTCGCCGCCTGTGTTCATACTTCATCAGCTCCTTTCCTTTTTCTTTGTTCTCGTCTGCCCGTATGGTCTGCAACTTCTCTTTGATAGTGCCGCTGCGGGCTTCGATTCCCTCGCACAATCTGACCTCCCTCCGCAGTGTTTTCATGCGCCCCGTGATTTCCGACAATCGAGCCTTGACCGCTTCTTTTTCCTCGTTATTGCCGCATGGCATAGAGGTATCCCCGCAGGGGGTTTCTTTGCCAACGGATTTTCGGGATTGGGAGTAAAGCCCCTTACGCTGTTCGGTCAGCTCCTGCATCTCGGATTCCAGAGAGCCTTTATAGGACAAAAGCTGCTCCGCCGTGTCGATGTGGTTGCGGCAGAGCAGCCTTGTTTCATCTGTGATGGCGTCCATCTTCATTAAATCGTCTTTCAGAAGATAGTGAAGCCGTGCATAGTTCTGTTGTTTCTTCTTTGGCAAAATACCGAGCCTGTAACAGTAATGGAGATACAGCCCACGCAATCCGCCGATTTTCTTTGCGTCCTTCAGAGAGCCACGGACACGGTACACTTTGACCTGCGGCTGCTCTTTGGAAAAGCTCTGAAATTTGACCGCATAGGAATTTTCCCATATGCGTTCCGTTATCCTTTCATTGGTGTAATCATCGCCGAGCTTGTAGAGCCGCTTTGGTCTTTGCCACCCTTTCCCGATAATCGTCCAGTATTTTCTGTTAGGGTCAAAATTGATGCGGTATCCCATTTCCGACAACTGACGGTCAAAATCTTTCAGCGTAAATGATTTTGAGATGGCTTCGTCCACCGCCTGCCGTGCCACGGTGTCCCTTGTAGGCAGACCGTTCTTCTCGGCTTGGTATAAAGCATAAGGCTTCTTCCTGCCGCTTGGGTGTTCGATGACTGATAGGGAATACTCACGGCACAATTCATCCGAACGCTTACGCAATAACCGCAGATTCTTTTTGTTATCGTGATAGTGCTTTCCGTCCACATAGGAAACGGAGTTGACAACAAAATGATTGTGCAGGCATTCCGTATTAAGGTGAGTGGCTACAACGACTTGAAATCGGTCGCCCCACATCTTCTCCGCCAACTTCACGCCGACTTCATGTGCCTGCTCTGGCGTGACCTCGCCTGCCTTAAAGCTCTGGAAGCCGTGGTAGCAGACTATTTCGCTCTGGTCGTTCCATTGTGCTTTGGCTATCATCATCTCGTCCCTTGCCGTAGACGGGTCGCAGTTTACGCCCGTGACAAAAAACTGCTGCTCGGTCTTGTCACCGTTGGTGGCATACTTCATCACATCGCCCATCGCCTGCAGGTCGGCTCTGCTGTATTTGGGGTTGGCGGTCTTTTCTGGGTTCTCGGCGTAGTCGATAGGATGGTCGAGCCTGCCCTTTACGTCCCAGATTTCGCAGACCGCCATCAGCCAGACATCTTCCTCGGAACAAGGTAGCTCCTGCTCACGTCCAGACGGAAGTCCCGCCACCGTTTGGCTTCGTCATAGAGCATCGGCGTGTCCACAAAGTTTAAGGCGTTCGCCTTTGCCGCAAGCTGGTTGATGCGGTTGCCGATGGCGGACAATTCCCGCATGATTTTATAAAACTCTGGGTCTGGCTTCTCACATAGGCGGTAGCCCATGACCATCGACTGGAGCAGGGCTTGTCTGGAGTGTCCCGCCCTCTCCGCAAGGGAGCAGAGGTATTCAGCTTCTTCCTCGGTCAGTCGGAACAGTATCTGCACGTTTCGTTTCCGCATCCAAATCCCCCTTTCCCTCGGACAGCCTGTGAATCTGCAACACACACATAGCCGCCACGCCGACCATGCCGCCGAGCGTTGCGCCGAGGATAAAATATAAAAACTCACTCATTCTTGGATTCCTTTCTGTGACCGCCGTGCCGCACACGGCATGGCGGCATACTTTGGCATTGTTCTTTTTACGGGGTATTAGGGGAGCTTTCCCCTAACAAGCGAATTTTGTTTCCATCGGCAGATGGATAACCAAATTCAGTGCTTGGTAAGACGTGTCTTTAATCTTCGCCCTCATACATACATTCTCCGCACACGGGGCAGAAGTACGGACAGTCCGAACAGCATACGTCCTCTATATCCTCATTCTCTGCTGTATTTTCTTCACAACCGTCCTCATCTTCATCCTTAATATCCGCTTCCCCGCAGACAAAATCCCCATCGGAAAGCCTCACAAGGTCGGTGTCAAACAGGACAATCTTTAACTTTTCCGCCGCCTGTTCGGGGCTGTCTGCATAGATGGAAACGGTCTTTTCAAAGTGACCTGTGAGCGTAACATCATATTTTTTCAATCTTCTTTTCCTTTCTTTTGGCTTTAAATTTTATCTGGTTTCATGCTCCTGTCTTAGAAAAAAACATCCGACAGTCAACGGGCATCCCCCCTTTCACGGCTTTGTTTCTGCCTTGCAATCCCCAGATATGACATTAAAAAATCGTTGAAGTCCTTGCCGACTGGCGGCGGTTCATCAACGATTCGGTAGTCTTTCTGCAATAATTCTTTCAAAGCGGCGGTGCATAACCGACCTGCCCTGTCCTTATCCAGATGCAGAAATATAGTTTTAATTTGCGGGTTTGCTTTCAAAAAAGTCGTGAGGGCAACAGGGATTTTGCTGTCCTTTATCTCTTTCTTCGGCTGATACACACCCGAAAGAGAAAGCAGATTTTCCGCTTTGTAATCTTTCCCCTCACACTTTAAATAAGTGGCATAGGACAATAAATCAATGGCGGCTTCAAATAAATGCACCGAAGCACACGGGCTTCCTGCCAGAAGCCGAAACGAATACCGCTTGTCGCTGCCCGATGCGTCACGTTTAAAACTGCTGATTGTGCCACGGCAGGCGGCATACTTTGGCGTTCCGTTCTCATCTTTTCCGATAAAAACAGCGTTGTGGTAGTCGGCACTCTCAAAAATAATCCCCTCGGCAATGCACTCTTGGATAAGCAGATAATCAATGCCACGCCCGAAAAGATATTCCGCCACCCTGTCGCAATTTTTATTCTTCGGCGGCAGGAACAGCACCTTTGGCTCAGCTTTTTTCATAACAGGGGGCGGCGGCTTCCAGTCCGCCATCGTCTGCCCCGTGAGGATTTCCACGGCTTCCACAAAGCCGTATTCTTTAACTTTCATCAGATAATCGAGGGCGGAATAGCCGCCGAAGCCCCTCGACCACCAGTACCATTTGCCATTGGAAATCTTTAGGCTGTCATGCTCGGCGGTACAGTAGACGTTCGACGTGCCTTTGACTTTGACAAGGTTGCTCGGCTCGTAAGCCCGAAGATAGGAAAGCAAATCTATCTGCCTTGCCCGCTCAAGCACGTCTGGGTCAATCTGCACATAGGGTCTGTTACTTCTCATCCAAACAAGCTCACCTCTCTTTCCCAGACAAAATCTTTTCCGTCTTAACCATATACGACTTAAAATCAGCGATGGTCTGGCGTAATTCGTCCATGTGGGAATCCTCCCTCCCAATCCATTCCTCATAAATATCCTGCAAAAGATTCGGCGACTTCATAAGGGCTTTTGCCACCTGTGGTGAATAATCCACATCGGAAAAGCACTCTGCAATATCATTCTTTAAAATAATCTGATACGCTACATCGTAAACCTCCTGCGGGCTTTTGCTTAAAATATCCTCACGGAAATCAGCAAGCTCACGCTCTACCTTTTCAGCCAGTTTTTGATTAAGGGACTGTCTGTACTCTTGGTAATTCAATCACACACCTCCTTGAAAATAAAATAAGCCGAAAGATTTTCGTTGTGAAAACCTCTCGGCTATGTAAAAATATATTTTCGTAACTCAATAGAACAAACGAATTATCCCCCCCCCCCCAAATTTTATACGTTACTTTTTGAATTTATCATTTTAAAGTATTCTTCTATTTCGGGATGTTCCTTTCGCATTTTAACTTGTAATTCAATCCATTCCACAATTTCTTTCTTTGTAGCTTCTCTATATTCAACAGTTATTTTGTCAAAATCGTATTGTGCTAACTGCATTTCCAGAAACGAAAATTCTGCTAAATCCTCATAAAAATTCAAATAACGACAGATAATTTCTTCTCCATTTAGACTTTCTTCCTTATCTTTAAAAATCTTTAATATTTTTTCAAGAAATTCTGAACTTCTTATTTTACTTAACAACGTGATAAGTTCAGATGATGCTTGTACCATCGTTGCAGAAATCGCATCTATATCTTCATAAACTTTTAAAATTGATTTACCATTATCTCTTATTTCTTTAGCTCCATGAAAAACCGCCATATCCGAACGGTTACTTATATTATTTCTATAAGAAGTTTCCATAAAGAATTTGCTTCTGTTCGTAAAATAAAAATCATCAATTTCCTTTATTTTTTCTTGCGGCAACTTTGAAAAGTCGGTAACATTCATTACGCACTTAAAATAACTATTAATCTCATTCATCCGCATAAAGAGCGAAACAAGGTGAGGTTTAAGTATCTCAAACGCCTTTTCTTCCATTTTCTTCTTAGGTATATAATCTACCACCAAATAGAATATTAAAGATGCAATATACGCCAAGCTAAGACTTTCCATAATACGGAAAAGCTCAAAAGCCATTGTTTCTTGTTGAGGTCTAAGAAAAAACGGCATCCATCCAAATAAAAGTGGTGCAGATGAAAATTTACAAATCAAAAAGATTGCTATAATTAACAGTATAATTTGAATTTTTAGTTCTTTTATTGTTTTTCCTATTTTTCTTTTCATACTTCCCTCTCTTTTTTATTGCAATCATATCACAAAAAGTCATTATTTTCTACCTCTTATAAATATAATAACCATGAAAAGACGGCATCAGCACTCACGCCGACACCGCCTTTTTCCTCAGTCAGTCCGTTATAAAATCCCTGCCTTTTTCAGATACCCCACACTGTCATAGCAGCCACGGAAATAGACCGACTGCATCTCCATGTCCGTAAGTTTGTTCCTAAGCTCCATCACTTTAATCAATACGGCACATTCTTCCTCGGTCAGTTCCACCACTGTTTCCGTGTCAAACACGCCTAATACTTTCGGATATTTCTCATACAAGCCCTCAATCTCGGCTCTCACGGCACGGTATTCCTCGTTTTCTCTGGACAGCTTTGCGATGACAGAGCCGAGATATTCATTAAAGATATTGCTGTGAACATCTACAAAAGTTTCAAATCTGAACGCATCAGACATTCTTGCTCACCTCCAACTTTTCTCATTGTCCTTTATTATACTGCCCAGAAATACTCAATACAAATGTGCAAACGGGGTTTACCGCTCCCTGTCCGCACTTTTTTTCTCTGTCGGCTCACCGTTCTGTTCTGGCTCATCATCAATCACGGCATTGTCCTTTTCATTCAGATTCAGTTCGATATTGAGGGCATTAAGCCTTTCCGTCTTTTCTTTCAGCTCATTTTCAAAAGCAAACGGTTTCTCAACTTCAACTTTTGCTGTTTCAAGCTGTGCAATGGTTTCTGCCTTTCTGGTCTTGGCAGCTTCCAGTCGGGCAGGGAACTTGGCAATCTCATTCTCAATTCTGGTAAGATTGCCCAAAGCATCCACACCTAAATCTACCTTATATTTCTTCATTCCGCAGAGATTCAGACAATAGTGTGCATTGATGGTATCATAGAAAACCTCCATCTTGAAACCACGGTAGCTGCCGACTTCTATCGGCTGTGACATCGGATTTTCCTTGCAGATAGCAAGGAGCATCTCACCTGCGTCCGCTTTTTCTTTGTAGGTCACGCCTTTTAAGGTCATGGAGCAGAACTTATCCTCGCCCTGCGGCTTATGCTGACTGGCAATCTCCGCATCATTCCCATAAGCTGTAATGCGTTCCTCATAATCTTTAATCGCCTGCGGATAGTGCTTCAGTATCCTGTCCTCAAGGTCATAATGCTCGGAAAGATAGCTCTGCTTCAAGACTTTCAGCTTCGCTACCTGCATATCCAAATCCATTTTTTCCTTGAAACGCTCGTCGCCTGTGGCAAGCATTTTCACCTCCGCAAAGGAAAGAGCCACTTCGTCCACGTCCTCGGCAGAACGGACAGGGCTTTTGCTCGTCATTATCTGGCTGATAAATTTCTGCTTTCCCTCGACAAGCTGATAGAGGTACGCATCAAAGGTCTGTTCCGTCACATAACGGTAAACTTCCACCTCTGGGAACATATTGCCCTGACGTTCCAGACGACCAAGCCTTTGCTCCAAGTCAGTCGGTCATTTTTTGCGGACAGTTCAATACATACCATCCTTTTCTGTTCCCTGCTCCTGCGTTTGCTCTCGTTTGACTTCTCCCTCTGTATCCTCTTGGCACAAGCAGGACAATACTTCGATATGCCAGAGCCTGGGACATATTCAACGCCGCACACCGTACAGTGTTTAGCGGATAATGCTGTCCACCGTTTTGTAGGTGTGATATGTAATTCACCGACAAAGCCGATGAATTTATAGTAAATCTTGATTTCCTGTCTAACTGTTCCGTCTGCTGACTTTTCACGCTCCGAAACAAGTATCTTGTCTATCAGTGCATTTATTATTGTTGCGTCCAATTCCTTAATGCCTTGGTAGTTGCGGATAAGGGAAAGGAAGTCACGGATTCCCTGCGATTTCTCATAGCTTTCATTGAGCGTTTCCGTTACCTCTTTCAGCCTTGCTTCAATTTCAAGCTGTTCTTTCTGGTATTTCCCCGACATCATCTCAAAATTCCGCTCGGTGATACGCTCCATAACTTTATCCTCATAGAGAGAGGAAAACAGCCTGTCAAGCTCTGCAAGGCGTTTGTTCAGCTTCTTCCGTTCTTTCTCCATTGCCTTAGCTTTGCTCTGGTCTGTTTCCGTGAGCCGCTTCTCAATCGCCCTCACCGCCCGTTCGTCATTCACCGCCATATCCGCAAAACGGTTGATGTCGGCAAGGACGGCATTGAATAAATCCCTCGCTTCAATGGCGTGTGCGGTACACATGACGTTGCCATACCTGCCATAATTATTGCAGGTGTATTGTACGCAGTCGATGATGTCGGGGCGTTTTCTTCTGTTTGCACTCATAGCCCGAAGAGCGTAGCCGCAGTCCGCACACTTGATAACGCCTGCAAAAATGTTCTCAAAACCGCCCTTGTTTTCGGGCAATCGACGGCTTGTGATAAGCTGCTGTACGGTGTCAAATTCCTCCTGCGTGACTATCCCCTCATGGGTGTCGGGTATCACTTCCCATTCTTCGGGTAGCTTAGAGGGGCGTTTCCTGCTTTTCATGTTGGCGGCAATCCGCTTGTAGCCTGCAAGGTTCCCCGCATATATCGGGCTTCTTAAAATGCCCCTCACGCTGTTCTCGCTCCATATATAGCGGTTTTCCTCGTTACCCTCAAAGTACCGTTCATAACCTGCCGCCCCCTGCTCCGCCGCATAAGCGGCAGGGCGTAAGATATGCTGTTTATTGATGTGCTTGCGGATTTTGGAGATTCCATTTCCCTCCAATGCAAGTTGAAATATCTCCTTTACCACATGGGCAACCTTATCATCTATTAGCAGGTGGTTATGGTCGGCAGGGTCTTTGATATACCCATAGGGTGCATACGTCCCCATGAATTTCCCCTGCTGGAACCTCGCTCGGTACGCCGATTTTATCTTGACCGACACATCGGCAGAATACATTTCGTTTAGGATATTGCGGAATGGGGTGATGTCCATCGCCGATTTATTCAAGGTATCCACGCCGTCATTGACCGCTATATACCTCACATTATGCTCTGGGAAAAAGACTTCCAGATATAATCCGCAGTCAAGGTAGTTCCTCCCTAAACGTGATAAATCTTTCGTAATCACGCAGTTTATCCGTCCGCTTTCAATGTCCTTAAGCATTTCTTGAAAAGCTGGTCTTTGGAAATTCGTACCAGAGTACCCGTCGTCCACATACGTTTTTACCAGATTCCATCCCTGTTTCTTCACATAATCCGTGAGGATGGATTTCTGTGTGGCAATGCTCGCACTCTCATTATCCGTGCCATCGTCTTTTGATAAGCGGCAGTAATTGCCGACATCATAAATCACATTTTCCGTTCTTATTCCTGCCATACTGTTAAACCTCCGTAACTGTCCTATCGTTTTCATGTTCCATTGCGTACATTCTAAGCGGATATGCCCTCATTGTCGAAGGTGTCATCTTTGGCAATCCCCCTCCGTATATCCTCAGAGATAATCGGGATAAACGCTTCGGCAACGGTCTGTGTGCCGACATATTCCCGACTGATAATTACCTGCACTTTTGCTTTTGGTACAATACGTTTCCTCTTTTTGTTCGCTGTCTTATCCTCGCCCATATTCAAATCTCCCTTTCCAGACAGGGCAGAGGGAGTATATAAAATCCCCCTGCTCTGCCAATCAGACACCATCAATCGCCGCTGTTCAATTCTTTCTGCAATGCTTTAAGGAGTGCCGTCGCTTCATCAGCGGTCAACGTGATTCCTTTCCCGCATTTCTCACGGTTGGGGGAAAAGCTGCGGATGTCATACTTCGGCTCGTTCCCGTTCCATGAAATGAAATTGATTTCCTTTGTATAGCCGCTGTCACTTGCCGACAATACAGCGACTTCCTTTACAATCTCATACTGGATTTCTTTCATTTTCTACCTCAACTTTCTGTCTTATCTGGCTGTCTTTTTTCTTCCAGTGTCTTATATTTACCTCCCGAAAAGAAAAGATTAGCGGCTGTCCCTGCCCCGTTTCCTCTGCAATTCACGCTCTAACAGTTTGATGATGGTGTCCTCCATCTGCTTCGGCGTTGTGTTCTTCGGAAAATATTTTTTCAGCTTGCTTGTGTTGATTTTCAGAGTTTCTTTCTGGTTTCCCTTTTCCTCCGTCATAACCGCAAAGATAGCGTCCATGTCAAGCCGCCCGCTCTGGCTAAGGCTTTTCATACGTTGTGACTGTGAGAGTGAGGGCGTTGCTTCTTCACTTTCCATTGTGGCGAAAAGGTTTTCCTGCTCGTCTTTCTTCAAAAAGGACAGCTCCACCGCAGGCGTGAGGGCGATTTTCCCATCGTCCACCATCTGCAAAATCGGCGGTATCAGCTCCGTCAATCGGATAAATCTCTGCACGGTCATCCTGCCAACGCCGAAGCCCTGTGCCACCTTATCGTCTGTCCGCAACTTCGTCCCAACTTGTGACGAGGTTAAGTCTGTGCGGAAACCCTGCCGCTTCATGGCTTCGGATTTCATCTTGTAGGCAAACGCCCTCTCCGATGGCAGGATATTTTCTCGTTGCAAATTGCTGTCCACAAGGGTGATGATGGCTCGGTCACGGTCTAAGGGCAGGACAAAAGCGGGGATTGTGTTTACCCCTGCAAGCTCCGAAGCACGGACACGCCGCTGTCCTGCAATGATTTCATAACCATTCCCGTCCTCTTTCGGGCGTGTGATTATCGGCGTTACGATTCCAAACTCTTTGATACTCTCTGCCAATTCTGATAACATTTCGTCCTCCACTACATGAAACGGGTTATCGGGAAACGGATATAAATCTGCGGTCTTTAATACCTTAAAATCCTGTTTCTTCATTTACATTTCTACCTTTCTTTCGCTCTGTTCCGATTGCTTTTCTGCAATTCTTCTAATACTTCTGGCGGTATTTTTTTCAATAACCTTTCCATCTGCTGATTGGTTCTCTGCAACTCAAATATCCTCTGGTTGGCTTTCTGTACCTTTAATTCCTGCTCGTACTTTTCATCACGCATACGCCCCGCATAATCGGATTCCTGCCCGATTCTCTCTTTTAAGCTGTTGATATAAGCTCTCTGTTTCCCGATTTCCTTAGAGAATTTCTCCACGTCTGGGAGCCATGCCGCAATCAGTTCCAGAGCCTTGTCACGCTTTTTCCCTGCGTTAAAGGCATTGATGTCGGAGAGGGCAGACACGATTTCTTCATACTGTTTATCAAGCCTGCCGCCCAGTTTATAGAGCCATGTGGGGATATGCTTCCGTCTGGTTTCCATTGAGGACTGCCCCCGTTCAAGCTGATTCCACCGTGCGGACATATGCTCATGGTAGGCTGTCTGCCACTCGGACAGGCTCTTTTGATTGCCTAAAATAGATTTTGCTGACAGCTTGTTATCTGGCGTAATCGGTACAAAGCACAAGTGCATATGGGGCGTTCTCTCATCCATATGGACAACTGCGGAGAGGATATTCTGCTTTCCCACACGCTCCGATATGAAGTCAAGAGCCATAGAAAAATACTCTTTCTGTTCTTCTGGCAGTAGACTGTTCATAAATTCGGGCGAAGCTGTAATGAGCGTTTCCACCATCATCACGCTGTCTTTCCTCGTCCTGCACCCTGCTTCAGCCACTATTCGGTTTATCTCTTTCTTATAGGTGTAACGGGGCTGATTCACAAGATGGTAGTTATCTTTGGAGCGTCCCACGTCAATGTCTGGGTTGCTTTTATAGGCTTCTTTCTTCCGCTCGTTGTGGCGTTCGCAAGCCGCAACGCCGCCTGCCTTGCGTTTCTGGAAACGTAAAATTGCATAGGGCATAGTCAATCTTCCTTTCTTTCGGCGGGTGATCTCCCAAAGGGTGACGGTTGGTGACGGTGGTGACGGTGTTTTTGGGATACCCCCACGGGAGCCGCTGACTGTCACCGCACATTCTTCCATCCGAAGCCGCAAGGCAGAGGATGGGCAGGGCGTAAGCCCTGCTTTTAGGGAGTCCAGAGGGAACGTCTGGCACACGACTTTGCAGGGCAAAGTGTAGTGTGTTACACCCTGTAAACGCAGTCGGAAAAATCGGGGGATTTTTCTGACCGCAGGGGTGGCTTTACGAGCCGAAAAAGGCGAGTAATGCCCACGCCTGCATTTTGCGTTTACGGGGTGTTCTCCCGAAGGGCAGAGCCGCCGACTTCACATACATTTGCTATGACGGTGACAATAGCAGGGGGTATCCCAAACTAACCGTCATCACCGTCACCACCGTCACCCGACTGCCTTGTGAGGGAAATCTCCCTGCACCCTTTCTTCCTGTGGTAGCCGTAACGGATGTTGTTTTCGCTTAGGAAACTGGCACGGTATTCGTTGAGCCGCTTCGTCATGATGTTGGGCGGCGTTCCCGTTTCCCCCATCTGTTCCAGAAGCTCCGTTGCCGTCCCAATCCATTCCCCTTTGTCCTGCATGAAATCCACCAGCCGAAAAAGGACGTCTGGTATCGCTTCTTTGGCAAGCTGTTCCTGCTCCTTACGCTCCACAAGCTCCCAACTGCAATCATGGAAACGGAGCGTAAACTCCTGATAGGGCGTGTCCCTGCCCGTCACATACAGCTTTGCGGCATTGGACGCACGGCTTTCCTGTTCCAGAACAAAAGTTGCGTCCGCACTCCCCGTCAATCCTGTCGTTCCAGACACTTTGTTGAACACGTCGCTGTCATTCTGCTTTCGGATGTGGTGGACAACCACCACCGCCAGAGAGTGCCTGTCGGCAAAGTCTTTGATAAGGGAGATGTCCCCGTAATCACTGGCATAGGCGTTGTCTTTGGACGCGGTACGGACTTTCTGCAAGGTGTCAATGACAATGAGCCTGCTGTCGGGAAATTCTTTTAGATAATCCTCCAACTGCACGATAAGACCGTCTGACAGCTTGTCGCTCGCCACCGCAAAGTGAAGCCGCCCGCTTGCTTCATCCGTCAAATGGAACAGCCTATCCTGTATGCGGCAGAACGTGTCCTCCAAACAGAGGTAAAGCACATCGCCCTCCTGTGTCGGCATATCCCACAAAGGGATTCCCTGCGACACGCAGAGGCAGAGCTTTAACATGAGCCAGCTCTTGCCGATTTTCTGTGAGCCGCAGAACAGGGTTAAGCCCGCGGGGATCAGACCGTCCACCACAAAGGACGGCTTTTCAAGCGGCTCATAAAGGAGTGTGTCGGCATTGACTGTCTGAAGCTTCTGCATGGTTTTCCTCCTTTCGGGCGGTGTCTTTTGTTTTGTTACACATAGGCGTGACCTCCTTAAAATAGATTTACTCCCACAAAAAAGAGTGAGAGTATGTAATGCCGCCAGTCCCACGCCGATAAAAAGCGGATTTCTTTTTCGGATGGTAGCGGTCATGGTTGGAGATACTTCCTCATTTCTGCCTTGACCTTTTCCTTTGCAACTGAAACAGATTTTTGAATTGCGGAAGCGGTGCAATGCTCCATCTCGGCGATTTGGTAAAAGTTGAAATCATACTCGTAATAGAACAGGAAACGCCGCCTTTGTATCTCTGGCAGTCGGGCAACCGCTTTGTAAAACAGTTCGTTCCGTTCTTTTTCAATCATCCTTTCATCAAGCGTTTTAGGCACTCTTAACGCACGTCTGTAAAGGGTTTCGTCCCATACCTCGTTAAACTCCCTGTGCCGCTGGTTCCATTGCTGAAGATTCCTGTTCCTCCTTTCCATCTGCCGAAATTCAAAAAAGAGTTGTTCTGATACTTCCAGTTCGTGGTGTTCCCCCTGCCCGTCCTTAAAGCTGATAAAATACCTTGTGCCGCTCTCGGTGGTTTCTTCTTTCAGCGTGTATGTCTTTGCCCCGTATGCCATTTCCTTTCCTCCCGAAAAAAATTGAGTGAGAGGATTGCCCTCCCACCCAATAGCCCGTGGAAATGATTAAATTTCCCCGAAAGGATAAAAAATAGGTTTTAATTTTTTACGGAGCCTTTCAAGGCGTTTGTAGACCGCCCTTTCGGTAAGCCCTGCCATTGCCGCAATCTCCCTTGTGGAATAGCCCTGCATTTTCAGCAGGAGAATGAGCAGGGTATGCTTGTCCACCGTAAGAAGTGCCTGATACAGCTTTTCGTCCTCAATCTCGTCCAGTAAATCTGTAACGGTATTCGGCTCTGCCTGCGGTTCGGCGTCCGCCATTCCCTCAAGGTATTCGCCAAAATCACTCGTCCATCGGTAAAAACGCCTGTTGGAATTAAAATCTGCCCTGTCCTCTATGCGGATTTGCTCAATGACTGCTTCATCAACGCCATGTTCACGCAGCACTTTTTCCTCGGCTTCTTTCCAGATACGCCATTTTCTGTCCTCTCGTCCGTGGTTATATGCCATGTTCCTTTCCCTCCAATCTGAATTTTTGAAAATGTAAAATCCAGATTGAAAAGGCGGCGAACGACAGCCAACAGCGGAAACAACCCTGCGGCACATTCTGATAAAAAACGACAAAAGAAAAACCGCAAAGGCTCTGTGACCTTTACGGTTATAAGTGATACTGATTCTGTTAAGTGGAGATTCTACTTCTGGTTTCATAGTGAGAAGTAGCGTTGCATAAGCAGGAACTTTTTTAACTGGCTTTCTGCCAATCCCTGATATGCTATGTATAAGTCAAATCTGCGTTGCATGAGCAGATAGATTACTGCCCGAAAAAAGGACATAAAAAAACCTCCAAACTTCAAAACAGGTCTGGAGAGTGTCTGTTAAGTCTTTTCGGGCATAGCAATACCGCCCACCGAACCTCGTTTTTTTTATTTGGTGGGCGTTTGCCTTAAACCCTTATGAAATAAAATAGAGCCAACAAACTGTGATTTTTATCTCACATGTTCATTGGCTCTGCGTCTGTGCGTCTGGCTCTATGATGACTGTTATGTTTAAATCTTTTGCTTCAATCAATGTTTCATGTTTACATTTTGGACAGTATAGAGGATAATTCCTCAAAACCGTATCCTGTCTGATTCTGTCACGAGTTTTACTGTTGCAAACAGGACAATATATCCACTCTGTTTTCTTCATTTTGGTATATATCCTCCATCTATTGATTTTTGATTTATTTAATCCCTAAAATTCCAACTTGCATATAGGAACACCAGAAAATTTCCACATTCTTAAATCCACATTCTTGCAATACATGAATTTGCTCCATAATAGTGACAGGAAAGTATTCTGTATTATATCTAAGTACATGTCTTTGACATTCTTCTTCACTTTTTCCATTTTCGTACTGATAATTTTTCCATCGCTCCAAATATAATCTTTTAAAAATATCATTACTAGGTGCAAAATTTTCTACTGTGAAAAATAGACCATTCTTTTTTAGGGCATTGTAACAATTTCTAATGCTTACAATTCTTTCCTCATATTCAAGATAATGTGTAATTAAAATTGCTGTTATAACGTCAAAATCTGAATCGTATAGTAAATTTTGTATTAGAGATTCCCGAAAATCAATATTTGAAGAACAGACACGTTCTTTCGCTATCTTTAGCATTTGCGGCGAATTATCGCAACAAATCATATTCTCCACTTGAAGATTCCTAATCGCCATATCTGCCATTTTTCCAGTTCCACAGCCAATGTCTAACCATACTATCGGTATGTAAAAAGCCGTATGGACAATTTCTATTATTTGTTTGAAATATTCTTCATAATATGGGAGAGTAGCCACTATATTTTTATCATATTTTTCTGGTGAAAAAGCTTGTTTCCATAACATATAAACACCTACTCAAAGCTATCCAAATAACCCTGCAACTTTTCCGCAAGTTTTCCAATATGTACGCCATCAACAAATGAATGATGCACTTGTACAGAAAAAGGCAGATAGATTTTTCCATCTTTTTCATAGAATTTCCCCCAATCAAACAATGGGGTGGCATTATCTTTTTTCCCCGATTCAGTATGAGAAATATGAGTATAAGATACCCACGGAAAAGGGGAAAACTGATAAATATCATTTGCCATTGACGAGGCGAAATAGTCTGTCTGATTTTCCTCTGTCTTTTTCGCTAAAGCAACATAATCTTCAATCATTTCCTGCATAGGGACATTAACCACCTTAAAAAGTTCTGTGGTTTCATCAAGATATGTAAATGACGTATTGATTGTTTCAAAAACGACGGGCTTTCCCTCCACAAATCGGCAGCGAAACTCTTCAATTTCGTTTGCACATTTTGTTACTGCATACACAAAAGAGAATGTGAATGAAAATCGCCGTTTCTTTACCCCCAAGAGAAAATTTGTTATGTCTACATCAAAAGTAACGCAATACTGTGGTTGAACGCTGTTCCTAAACACCTCGCAATGCATGGCTCTTTTCCATGTAGATACATCAATATGCTTCATAAGCCGTCCTCCTTATAAAATTTTTTATATTATACCTTATATGTTGTCTGATGTCAATATGTTGTATTATGTCTATGTTTAAAAGAATAGCACCTGCTTTTATCGCAAGTGCTAAATTCTTATTCAATATCTAATTCTTTTATAGCATGCATAATATGAATCCTCATGGCATTCTTTGCCCCTTCCGCATTTCGTTGCTCCAAAAATTCCATTATCATCCTATGGTCGCCTATCGTGTCGTTAATTGCTTTTTCGCTCTGAATGGATAGTACAACACCCTTTGAAATGGCTTGATATAATATTGGCATAAGTTTATTCATAAACTCATTATGCGTTGCCTGTGCAATAGCTTTATGAAAAGAATGTTCATCTTTGGTTCTATCCTTTCCGTTTCTAATTTCATTTTCAATCCGCTTTCCATAATCAAGTATCCTTTTTATTTCCGCATCTGTTCCTCTGACAGCCGCAAGATAAGCAGCTTCTGGCTCGAAAATCAGCCGCATTTCATAAAGATCTTTTGCATTTACTTTAACCGTAGAGAGCTGTTCCAAATCCTGTGGCTGTTCAAGCACCTTTTCTGTAACATAAGTGCCTTTTCCACGTTTAATTTCCAGTATATTATAAGCAACCAATATTCGTATTGCTTCCCGCAATGTTGTACGGCTCACATTAAGTTCCTCCGACAGTTCTATTTCGTTTGGAAGTTTGTCTCCAACAGAAAAACGCTTTTCTATGGTTATCATAGATAGGATACTATCAGCAACACTTTGGGAGAGCATTTTATTTTTCATGGTTATACCACCTTTTTCCTTTTCTGAATATTATACTATGTATCACTCGTAACTTCAAACAGAATAATGAACGGCCCTTTTATTACAAATTAGTGAAAGATGCTTTATCCTTAACGTAAAAGCACCTTTCACTTGAATTATACAAAAATGATTTCCTCGTTTACAATCTCCCTCGCACACGCCCTTATGTTATTCATTCTTCCTAGCCATTCTAAGGCGTTTTCTGACTTTAGCTGTTCCGTTATGCCTTGTGCCTGTTTCATGCCTTCTATGAGCCTTTCAAAGCGTTCCTGTGCCTGCCTGTTTATGTCGGCAAGGTAGGCGTTGAGCCTGCCGCTTGTGAGAAGATTGGTATATGTAACCTTGTGGTACTGTTTCAGATAGTCCAGATGCCGCTGTCCCCATGTGCCTATCGTCTGTTCTTCTTCGGTGGGTAAAACTATACACGGTATTAGATAATCTCCTTGTCGTTCGTATTTCCCGCCCAGTTCCTCAAATAATGATTTTGCCATTGTTTGTTACCTCCACATTCTTTTTTATTTTGAATGTCCGCAAAATCCGTCCTACATCCGAGGGTCGCCACGGGCAGTCGCAGTTATGGATAGCGATTAGCCTGTCCTGCACGTTTGTCCCTGCCCCCATCTTTGGGGTAGAGCCTAAGAGGACACGCACCTCGCCGCTCCGTACTTTTGCGAACAGCTCCTTTTTCTGTGCATCAGTATTCGCTTCGTGGATAAAACGCACCTGCTCCGCAGGGATTCCACGCCGTATCAGCTTCTCCCTTATATCATCATAAATATTAAATGTGCCGTCGTTCTTCGGGGTCGAAAGGTCGGAAAAAACAAGCTGTGCCGCATTTGTATCGGCGTGTTCCTCCCAGATACGGTAAATATTATCCACGCAGGCGTTGACTTTGCTGTTCGGGTCGTCTGGCAGCATCGGGTCAATCAATCTCTGGTCTAGGGCAAGCTGTCGCCCGTCGTTTGTCACTTTGAGCATGTTATCTGTTTGTGGCTTTACCAGTCTTGCACGGATTTTCTCTGCCCGCTTTGCAAGCCCCGCCACCATTTCCGTCTGGATTTCGCTCGGCTTGGTCTTGATATTGTGGTAATTGACCTTTGGCACGGGCAGCTTTAACATATCGGCGGTCTGGATGTCCGCAACCTCACGGAACATCTGCATCAATTCTGGAAGGTTATAAAACTTCGCAAACCTCGTCTTGGCTCGGTAATTCGTGCCTTCTGGGGCGAGTTCCAGAGCCGTGACCGTTTCGCCGAACGTGGAAGCCCAACTGTCAAAATGCTGCAATCCATTCCTCGCAAGGGTGTCATACTGCAAGTACCTCTGCACGGAATACATCTCGACCATCGAGTTTGAAATAGGCGTTCCCGTTGCGAAAATTACGCCACGGTTGCCCGTGATTTCGTCCAGATAGCGGCACTTCATAAACAAATCGCTTGACTTCTGGGCTTCCGTCTGGGCGATGCCGCCCACGTTCCGCATCTTGGTGTAAAGGTAAAGGTTCTTGTAAAAATGACTCTCATCTATAAAAAGCCTGTCTATGCCCAATTCCTCAAAGTTTATCACGCTGTCTTTCCGCTTGGTGTCGTTGAGTTTATCAAGCTTTGCCTTGATTGCTTTCCTCGTTTTCATGAGCTGCTTGACCGTGAACTGCTCCCCGTGGGATGCCTGCACGTCGTCAATGCCACGCTCAATATCATCAAGCTGCCGCATGAGCTGTTCCCGCTGTCGTTCCTCACTGATAGGGATTTTCTCGAACTGACTATGCCCGATAATCACCGCATCATACGCCCCCGTCGCAATCCTGCCGCAGAACTTCTTGCGGTTTCCCGTTTCAAAATCCCGCTTGGTCGTCACAAGGATATTGGCAGATGGATAGAGCCGCAGGTACTCCGACGCCCACTGACCGACAAGGTGGTTCGGCACGACAAACATGGATTTCTGGCAGAGTCCGAGCCGTTTGCTTTCCTGTGCGGCGGCGACCATTTCAAAGGTCTTGCCCGCCCCTACTTTATGGGCAAGGAGCGTGTTGCCGCCGTAAAGGATATGGGCAATCGCATTGACTTGGTGCGGTCTTAATTTAATCTCTGGGCTGATTCCGCCAAACGTGATATGGCTTCCATCGTATTCACGGGGTCTGATACTGTTAAATGTGTCATTGTAGTAGCGTACAAGCCTATTCCTCCTCTCTGGGTCTTTCCAAATCCAGTCCCCAAACGCCTGCTTTATCACCTCCTGCTTTGCCTGTGCCGCCGTGGTTTCCTTATGGTTTAATACCGCTTTTTTATTGTTGTGTTCATCATAAATATAATCAAAGATGCGGGTGTCACGCAAGTTTAGCGTGTCCTCCATAATGCGGTAGGCACTCGCCCGCTTTGTGCCGTAGGTGCTGTCTGCCTTGACATTTCCCACATCGGAACTCTTATTCTCAATGAACCAGTCGCCGTTATATGTCGTGTAGCGTACTTTCAATCTGCCCTCCGCATAGCTTGACGGCGTTAAAAGCTCCATCATAAACTGCTGTATATCCTCCTGCGGTATCCACGTTGTACCCAGACGGACGGAAATTTCACTTGCGGGCAAATCCTTTGGGATGACTTTTTCCAGAGCCGCCACGTTGACTGCAAGCTCTGGGTCTGCCTTTGCCGCTATCCCTGCGATTTTCAGTTTCTCCCGCACGTTGCCCGATAAATACTCGTCTGCGGTTACATACCTTGCAGGCTCGGAAGATGGCACTTTGAAGATAACGCCCTGCAAATCATTGATGATTTCCTCCTGCGTCCTGCCTGTGAGCCGTGCCATATAGAGTAAATCGACACGGGCTTTTTCCCCGATGGAGAGGGCAAGGGCTTCGCCCGCCGTTTCCACAAAGGTCACTTCATGGTGGGGCTTTATCGTCCTCTTTGAGAACATATCCGCCTTTCTTTTAAATTTCCCCTCATCGTCAAGCACTTCAAGGGAGCATAACAGGAAGTAGCTTTCATCTGCCGCAAAAGCAAGGTAGTTCCCCCTGCTGTTAATCAGACCGTACTTTTTTGTAAACGCATCGTATAAGCGGTTTAAGTTTTTCTGTTCGGTCTGTATCATTTCCTCTGGGTAATCGTCGGTCTGGTACTGGATGAGCCTTCTCACGCAATCACGGATTTCCAATAATCCCTTAATGCGGTTTTCTGCGGTCATGGATACCTTTGCAGGGGTCATGGTGTTATTCTCTCGGAAGTAAACCCTGCCATCCACAAGGGCAAAAGAAAAGTTCCGCACGTTCGGGTCGGCAGGGATGGATTTATCCTGCTCGTCAGAGATTCGGTCAATCTCATTTTCAATCTCTGGGATTTCGCCGTCTATCCGCTGCATGGCTTCATGGAGAAGCCCCGCAAGCGGCATATCGGGATAGGCTTTGCAGGCACTGTCCATGCCGAACCTTGTGCTTTCCATCTTCATCTTGCCTAAAATCATTTCTGGGTGGGATTCAAAATAGCTGTTCATCGTGACGCCGTTTTCATCTGTGTCAAGGTGTACCCACTCTGGCTCAATGTCAATTACGCTGTCACGCTTTTGCAGGATAAGGATGTCGCTCGTGACCTCCGTGCCTGCGTTTGCCCGAAATGTGTTGTCGGGAAGCCTTACCGCCCCTAAAAGCTCGGCTCTCTGTGCGATATACTTCCGCACCTCTGGGCTTGCCTTGTCCATCGTACCCTTAGAGGTAATAAACATCACAACGCCGCCTGCCCGCACTTTATCAAGTGCTTTTGCAATAAAATAATCATGGATTAAAAACTTCTGGGCATTGTAGCGGCTGTCATTGACTTTGAACTCCCCAAACGGGATGTTGCCAAGCACCACGTCAAAATGGTTGTCTGGGAGCTTAGTGTCCTCAAATCCCTCAATGGCGATACTGGCTTTCTGGTAGAGCTGCTTTGCAATCCTGCCAGATATTGGGTCAATCTCAATGCCGTGCAGCTTTGATTTTTCCATGCTGTCGGGTAGAAGCCCTAAGAAATTCCCCGTGCCGCAGGACGGCTCTAAAATATTCCCCTGCGAAAATCCCAGACGGTCAAGTGCTTCATACATTGCCTTGATGACAACGGGCGGCGTATAAAATGCGGTCAGCGTAGATTCCATAGCGGCATGGTATTCCTCATCGGAGAGTGCTGATTTTAATTCTTTATATTCGTTCTCCCATACCGCATTATTACTGTCAAACGCCATCGACAGACCGCCCCACCCGACATATTTTGCAAGGGTTTCCTGTTCTTCGGGCGTGGCAAGGCGGTTTTCTATCTGAAGGTTGTGGAGAAGCCTTATTGCGGACATATTATTTCGGAACTTTTCTTTTGCACCGCCAACGCCTAAAGCATCATCAGTAATATGATAATTGTAGCGGTCATCAGAAACAGCAGGGACAGTTGGTTTTGCAGGAATATCCGTCTTTTCTTCGGGTGGTACTTCTTTCTGTGCCTGCTCCAGGAGCCTGCGGACATAGCTGATTTTCTCCACACGGTTTATCGGAAATCCCATGCTGTTCTGGAAAGTGATGTCACGCATGGAAACGTCGCCGCTGATTTTCCCGATGCTCTCAATAAGATAACGGCGGTTGTCAATCACAAGCTCTTTGCCTATAAGGTCAGAATTATCCTCAATATCCTTATCCGTAACGGCTTTTCTGACTTTTTCCAGACCTTTTTGTGCTTCTTCCTCGGCAGGGTAGGTCAGCACCATGCCGTCCCCGTCAATATAATAATCCTCACGGCGGTTGTCCCAGATGGCATAAGCATCTTCAGGGTCTGGGAAAGCATCGGAAGTCATTGTGACCTCAAACCGTTCTTGCGGCGGCTCGGTTTCCTGTTCCTTTGCAGCTTTTTCAACCTCCGCAGGCATTTCATGGGCGGCAGGCTGTTCCTCGGTATTTTCTATTTCTTCGGACTGTTCCTTATCCTCACTTTTCCTGTTCCAGTCAGATTCAGTAGCCAAAATCTTAGCAAGGAGCTTTTCATCCTCTGATGTCAGCTCGGTATGCTGCTCCAAAAACGGGATAAACACATCCTGCCCAAAACGCAACGTTTCCATCTGCTCACGGTAATAATCTTCGCCCTGCCGTTTCCATTCTGGGACAAACGGGCAGTCGGGAGAGAGGGAATATTCATAGAAATTTCGGATATGGGCAATTAAATCCCCCTCACCGTCGCCAATGTCAAACCGCCCCTCGTAGTTAAATTCCTCACCGCCGATAACGGCATGGATTTCAAAGTCGGTCTTTTTATACCAACCGACCTGTTTGCTCTCGTCCTGCCGTTCACGGTGCTGTTTTTCGTCCAGAACGCCAAGCAGCTTATTCCCAAGTGCAAAGCTAAGCTCCGTAAATCGGTCGTTCAGCTCCCTGTCATAAAAGGCGGGATGCTCGGAAAATCCGATAGATAGGGTAATACTGTCGGGCTTTTCCTCGTCAAGTGTTTCTGTTTTCTGGCTCTCGGTAATGACCGTTTTCAGATGGTCATTCGCAGGGTTCTCCTTTAGCTTTTCTTCAAAATCAGCTCTGCTGAACTCCTTTCCAAACAATGGGAACTCCGCATTACGCAAAGACACGGCGTTTTCATCAAAGGCTGTGACCTCATATTTATCCGCACCAATATATACCTCATCGCCCTCGTGATAAACGTAACGGAGAGGGTACAGCTCCGTAAGCTCCTGCGAAAAACGCCACGCATTGCTGCGGCTGTAAACGCTTGTGGTCTGCCCCTGCACCAGTTTAAGGAAATCAAGGAGCTGCTGCACGGTGGCGGGGTCGGAGAAAAACTGCTCCATCTGTCCCTCGGTCACATCGGCAAGGTCGCCACGCCCCACATTTTCAAGCAGGGCTTTCTCATAGCCGTCCAAGTCACGGATAAAATCAGAGAGCCGCAGAGAAAGCGTATCCCTCTTGTCGGCAGGCGGCAGTTCCCTCTTTTCTTCGATAAACCGCTGCCTTTTTAACTTCCTCTGGGTGTCGATTTCATACTGCGGGGCAGACACGCTTTCCAGATAATCCGCATAATGTTCTTTCTCTTTTGCATTGAGGTAGCGGTCATCCCTAATCAGCTCACGCAGGCATTTCTCCACCTTAGACCAGCTTAAAAGCAAATCTGGGGCGGTATAGGAACCTTGCTTTTCAATGGCGATTCCTTTTCCGTCATGCCACTCGTGACCGTTTGTCCCATCTGGATAGGTGTATGTGCCGCCGCCCGTGCCGTATTCATCCCGAAGGAACTCAATATTGCTCCTTTTATCCTCCTGCTTCTGGAACTGGCGGTAGATGCGGTACTTGCCATTTTGAATGCTGCTGCCCGCTGTGAGTACGCTGTCTATATCCTCCTGTGAAACGGCAAAAGCAGAGGATTTTTCGTCCTCTGCTTCAGCAATCATTTCTATCTGTTCATCTACGGTTGGAAGATTAGCGTTGATTTCTTCCTCATTGGCAACGCTGCCCTCGGCAGGCTCTGGCTCTGCGGTCTGTGCCGTAACTGTTTCTTCTTCCTGTCTGCCACTGTCCGATTCTGGCTCTGATTTTTCTAATTGTAAATCAGTTCTTCCAGTATCACTTCCTCCGCCTGGCTGCGGATGCTGTTCATCATGCCGAGCCACTGCATCGGTGCTTTCTCTTTCAGCTCCTCCGTCACTCCCTGCTCGGCTGCGAGCTGCTTCGTCAGAAGCTCCAACCTCCGCAATGCCGTCTGCTCGGTCTGGTAGAGGTGTCCGTTCAGACTGCCCGACGTCAGCAGGTTGAGGTAAATTACCCTCTTGTGCTGTTCCAGATAATCCCTGTGCATCAAAGCGTACCTGCCAAGCGGAAGCTCTGGCTCTGTCGGTAATGTCAGGTCGGGAATAAGATAATCCGCCTGTTTCGTATAAGTGATTTCGCTCATTGTATTCGCTCCTTTCGGGTTGTTTCCTGCCCTTATCATACTGGCTTGCGATGTCCCTTGCAAATATGCGGTTCTGCCGTTTTGCTTCGATTTGCACATCTCGGACTGCCGCAGAGATTTCCCGCAATGCCATCTCGGAAATGTCGCTTGCAGCGATGCCGATGGCATTAAGGGTGGCGGGCGTGTTGAAATTCGTAATGTCAGCAAAATCCTCACGCTCAAAATAACCGTCCGCATCCAGTCCGCAGCGGCTCAAAAGCATATAGGCGACGCTGTTCGCCGCCAGACGCTTATAAATCACTTCTATATTAAAATCATCCAGTTCCTCTAAAAAGCTGTCTTTCGTACAGTCCTTTAACTGTGAGAGGTAATCGGGTAAATTATCCTCCACGGCGTTCTCCGCCGTCCCCATTAAAAACGTGGCAAGGTCGCCGCCCTCCGTGCCGCCGAACCTGTCCGCAAGCCGTTCCATGACGGGCTGCTCGTACCGCTTATCCATCTGCCATATCGGGACGGGTCGGCTGCCATAGTAGCCCTCATGGGTGTCGGAAACGTCAAAATAATATTTCAGCGTGTTCCTGCGTCCTTTCGGGTCAAAGACCGCAATGCCCCTGCTGTCCTTGTTCACCCAACGCTTAAAGAGCCTGTTCCATGTGCCAATCTCGGCAACGGCGGTAGCGTCTGGGCGTTGGGCGTAGATTAAGAGCTGCTCGTCAAAGCGGCACTTGTAATTATGGCAGGCAGAAGATAAAAAGCCCTGCCACGCCTGCGGGTTTCTCGTGACGTCCCTCCCCGTGCGGCGGTACAGCTCCGTGATAAGCTGATATTTTGCAGCCATAGGCTCACACCTCCTTATCGTTCCAAATCTTTGTTTTTCTGCTTCCTGTCGTATTCCCCGCATCTTTCGGCGATTTCGGAATACATTTTTTCCCGCATCTCACGCTCATAAGCTCGGTATTCCTTTGCCTTTTCCGTGGGCTTGTACCAGACGCTTTTCTGGTCGGCTTCGTCCATCTGCCCATAGCGGTCGTCTATCTTATCCATATATTTCTGATAGATGGCACGGGCGGCGGGGGTATCCTTTGCGTAACGGTAACGGGCAAGGCTCTTATGAGAGCCACGAAGCTCGGCATACTCATAGAGCATACGGATAACCTCACGGTCAAGCCCTTTCTGCCCCTCGGCATCGTAGATTTCTGACAGCCCCTTGCACCTCCATGAATGGTACGGGGAAGTGTCGTTGGAGCTGTGGGAAGATACATACACACCGTTTTTCTTTACCGTGATGCGATTGATAAGCTCGGTACTCACTTCCTACCACCGCCCGATAAAACAGTCTGTTCCATAAAAATATCAATCCTCCTCTTATCCATGCCCCGCCTTTAGGCAGGGGTATAGCTGATTTTGTTTTGTTCCATCCTCCGTGCAAACTCCCGAACGGCATACCTTACGCCATCAATCTCTGCATAGGATTCATCTAAATAATGGCAAACGGCAAAATAATCCTCCCCGTTCCCGTAAAGCATACGGATGACTCCGCCATCGTGGACAGAGAAAAGTGCCTTTCCTACGCTGTCCGTCATGCAAACCTGCTGTGCTGCGTTCACTCCGTGCCACCTCCCAGAAATGAGATGACCTTGTTCCCTTTGATGCTTTTTTGCAGCTCATTGATGAGCGTGATGTCCGCCACCGTGATTCCCTGCATGGAGAGGATGTCGTCCATTGTCATGGCGGCAATCGCCTTTTCATCGGTAAAGCCTGCTTCAAAGACTTTATTTAATACTTTGACCGCTTTCTGGTTTACAGCCATTCCATATCCCTCCTATCGCTCATATTCTTTCTTTTTCGGGATTTTTGCCGCCTGCACATCTTCGGGCTTCGGCTCATAAGCCGCACCGTTCCTCTCCATACGCTCGGCAAATTCACATATATGGAGAAGATTGCTGCCCACCTCGGTATGGGTTTCATCAATATAACGGCAGGCAAGCTCCGTTTTCTCTCCCCAAGCGGAAGTAATGACAATTTTGCCGCCGTCTGGGATGCGGAACAGTTCTTTGTAATGTGGGTCAATAAAGCGGATTCCCTGTTCCGCTCTGGATATATGCTTATCAAGCCATTCTTTTACATAGCAGTAGCAGTAAAAATTATAATCGCCTTTGGTCGGGTTGCATCGGAGCAGAAAAGCGTGTTTCTCCGTATCCACACGGAATCCGTATTCTGCACAATAGCTGCCCTGAAAAGCACTTTCGGGATTCTTCCTTGCAAACGCCGCCATATCATAGCGGTTATGCAGAAGCCCCTTATCTTCACGCAAAGCATTGATTACATCATCAAGCTCCGACTTAAATTCATCCGTTTTCCATTGCTCCCTTGTATCAAACCAAGTAGTGTAAAAACCATATCCAGATGGGGCAAAATCTCCCCGCAGATGCCCGATGCACCCTGTCTGCCCCTCAAGCTGCATACTCTGGGCGTAGGTGTATTTCTGTTCGGGCTGTGCCAAAGCTCGTATCTCCATCAGCGTTCCTCCCTGCTTTTTTGTTTTTTCGCCTTTTCCTGCGTCTGGATTTTTGTGAGGGCTTCTTTTGCCCAATCAGGCATTTTTTCTGGCTTGATTTCGCCAAGCACATCGTACCTTTCCCATCGGGCGTGCTTGCCGTCCGCAAGCGAAGTCCCAAACACCGCCTGCCCCCTGCCGCCCCTTGCACCGTGTCCGCCGTCCACCAATACAAGCTGATAGGCGGAATGCCGGTACTCATAACGATTGACCTCGGCATTGATAGCGACGACCTTTCCCACAATGCTGTCATTTTTATTGTCTGGGATGCAGTCGTCTATGGTAAACGGCGTCATGTCGAACTTGAATTGTTCCTGCTCGGCTCTCACAAGCCCTATCTGCTCCTGCACCCTGTCGGTAAAAATCTGCATGGCTTCCAGATAGTCGTCTGAGCCGACCGCATCCGTTACCCACTCTGCGGACAGCGGGTTATCATAAGTGCAGTCGCATACTAAAAAAGGATATTTCTCTTTTTCATCTATACCGAACACCACTTCCTTTTTTCCGATGTGGATGCTCTGTATGACCTCATAAGAGCTAATCATCCGTTTTTCTTCATTCTCCATCGGGCTTCTCCTTTCCCTGCTTTTTCTCCCTCTGCCAGTCTAAAACCTTTCGGATGCAGACATCGCAGAAGATAACACGGCTGTCCTTATATCGGGGGTAAGGACAGGTCGTGCAGTCATATTTCTTATAGTTTTCATTGCTGCTCATACTACCGCTCACGCCCATCGTGCTGCTTCACTTTTTTATCTGGCTGTTGATTGTACGGCATCTGGCACTCCGACTGGTAGCGTTCGTTCAGTTTCTTCCTTGCGGCTTCGAGAGTATTGCAGTAGCAGCCCCAATAATAGTTGCCGCCGCCCTTGCAGTACCAGCATACATAAGGGTTCGGGGCTTTCGGGTGATGCCCGATGACAAGCTCCGTATTCCCGATAGTGCAGCTCTCTATGATTTCATAGCCTTGATTGGAGCGTGTTTCACCGTTCATAGGCGTTCCTCCTTTCCTTTTTCTGCCCACGCTCTTTGGGCATCGTGGTATGCCCTTGTGGTATTTCCTGCTGTTTTCCGTCCATATATTGCTGCAATTCATACTGGCAGGGGACGTACAGCCTGCCATTCTCCACGCAGCGGAAAATATCACATTTCTTATCCGTGGATGCAGCATAAAAATCATCGTAAGAATAAGGGAATTTCTGGCTTCCCCTGCCGTAATAGTCAGCGGCGAAAAAGCCAAGTTCCCTGTCTGTTTTTAACCTGCGGGTAATCTTGAAAAAATCATCTTCCCGCTTTGTAAACTGCCGCTCTGGGATAAAATGATGCCCACCGTATTCAAAAGACATTTCCTGCATCATACACCTCACGATTCTTTGGCATATCTACGATATGCCTTTTCGCCTTTGGCTCTGATTTTCTGCATCCGCACACTCCCTAAAAGTTCTGGGCATTTCTCCTGCAATTTGCGGCGTGTCCTGCCCACGCTCTCAAAGCTCGGCAGGCCAAGCTCCTTATGGCTCAAAAGTATTCGGGCAAGCGGCATAGCTCCTGCATCTTTCAGATATAGGTTGCAGAGGGCAAGGTACAGCACCATGTCGTCATTTCTGGCATCCTCATTCTTTTGCAGGACAGCTTTCACTTTCCCCTCTATGGTTTTTAAATTGTCCATAGTCACCTCCGTACATGGAAAAAGGACGGTCGCTATGAACCGCCCCAATCCATACAAAATCTGCCTAATTTATTTCTTCCTGCGGATATGCAGCCATATAGCCGCAACGCCAATAAACGCTACAAGCACAATAGCAATCCTATTTTTTTCTCTCATTCTGCTTAATCCTCCTTTTTCTTTCTTCCGCATTTGTAGCCTGCAAACCCGAAGATTCCTGCACCGACTGTAAATGCCGCCGCAAGGCTCACCCACAAGCCTAAACTAAAATCATCGCCTGTTTTCGGCGTGTCACGCAGCTCGTTGTGCATGGTGACAACCGCTGTTTCATCTGTCTTTATGGTCACTTTCTGGTCGGCGGGCAGGATATAGCCAGAAGATACCTTGTCGCTGACCTCGGACACGGTATATTCACCGATACGCAGCCCCTCAACAGTAATCTCACCTTTCTTGTCTGTCGTAAATGTCTGGTCGTAATCTTTGCCAATCACACGGAAAGAGAAGCCCTCTACTTTTCCGTCAGAAGATGTCTTGACGATTTTAAGGCTTCCTTTCTGTGCTTCATTCAAGAATCCTTTGCCCGCTTTATTCTCCACGTTGTAGGTTTTTCCGTTTTCCTCGATGGATACGGGATAGACATTCTCATCCAGAACAAAGCCTGTCGGGGCGGTTTTCTCACGGACAAGGTACTTGCCGTAACGCAGGTCGTCCATCTGGTACACGCCTTTCTCCACCTCGCCCATCTCGCCAAGCAGCTCGTCTTTCTTATCCAGTTTTCCATCTTCGTTCGTATCAGAGTAAACCTCAAATACCGCACCCGTGAGCTTGTTTTCTGGGTAGTCCTTATCTACCTTAGTCAGAGCGATATTGCCCGTGATGAAGTAATTGACAAGCTCTACCTCTACAACTTCATCAACCTCATTGATTGTCACGCTGATTTCTTCCTCGGAGAGTACATAACCTTTCGGGCTTTCAATTTCACGGATGACCCATGTGCCATACGGAACTTCCGCAAAAGAAAAACTGCCGTCATCCTCGGATGTGGCAGTTGCGATTGCATTTTCCTTTGTATATTCTGTTATGCCTGTCTTAAAAATGCCGATAACAGCACCGCCTAAATCTTCGCCGTCCTCATTGGATTTCTTCCCACTGACAGAGCCGTAAATCAGTTCGTTTTCAATGGCTTCTCCCTCGTTGGCTGTGATATGCACAACGGCGGTTTCCTGCCCTGCATACTCAAAATCAACAGGATATTTCTCGTCACTTATAAGATAAGCGGAGTTTGTTTTGATTTCCTGCACATAGTAGCTGCCAATCGGCAGGTCGCTGACTGCCTTTCCGTGACCGTTTTCATCAAGGAAGATAACCTCAATCAGTTCATCCGCAGGGATAGCAGAGCCGTCTGCGGCGGTCAGTTCCTCGGCGGCATACAGACCGAACGTAACGTCTTTGATTTCTCCGTTGTTGCCTACGCCGTATGCTTCGTCAACCTCAAGGCTCTTGATTACATTGATTTCCACACGCTGACGCTCATTGTAAAAATCCCTGCCTGCTTCCGTCACTTCGATTTCCTGCCCTGCATACACAAGCTCCACGGAGTGGACTTCCTCACTTAACACCATGCCATACGGGGCGGTCACTTCTTTGACTTCATATCTTCCCAGATACAGTTCTTTGGATTCTGCCGTGCCATCCTCGCCCGTAGTGAGCGTATCTACAACCTCGCCTTTCTCGGCTCTTACTGTTCCGTCTGTCGTAATAATATCCTCGGCTGCGGTAATCTCATAGACCGCACCCTCCAGATTGTCTACTGCAAAAATCGGCTGATACAGCCCCTTGTTTCCTGATACCCTGCTGAATACCTCCCCAGACTTTCCTACCGTGATTTTCCCTTTCTGTGCCACATTGGAGCGTTCCACTTTGACAACCGTGATGCCGCTTTCATCCTCGGAGTTTCCCTGCTCCACGTCAAAATAGACTGGCTCGGAATCCAGAACGTAGCCATACGGAGCCTGCACCTCAACCAGAGAGTATCCCTTGCCGTATTCTAAGGTCTGCGGCGTGATAAGCTCTCCGTCTGCGGTAGTGTAGAACGTGTCAATCGTCGTCACTTCGGGATAAGTGAATCGCATTGTCACAAGCTCCCCATTCGGGTCATAAATCTGGAATCCTGCACCTGCATACGGGATAACTTTGCCTGTTTCTATATCCTTTTTCACAATCTTGATATAGCTCTCAAAGTTGGCATTGTTGATAAGGTAGCGGTAGGTCTGGCTGTCCTTGCAGATAAATACGTCAAAATCTTTCATTAGCTCACGCCCGTCCCATCCAGAAGTCTGGTGAACCGTATAGATGCCGTATGGCATATCCTTTGTCTGGGCAAATCCGTTTTCGTCACAAATGAGCGTGTCACGTTCCGTTTCCTCCGCTGCATCAAAGCTGCCTGCGGATTTCAAGAACACTTCAAAAACAGCTCCCTCCTCTGGCGTTTCAATCTGGGTTTCGCCGTTGTCAGTGTGCTTGATGATGGCGATATTCCCTTTGATGACCTGCTCGTTTACGTCATTCTTTGCAGAATTATATTCCACGGTGTAAAGCTCTGGCTCTGCCCCCACATGGTGTACGGTCGTGTCCAGAAGATAGCCCTCGGACGGGGTAATCTCACGGATGCTCCAGTCATCGCCGCATACATAATATTTTGTTGTAAACTGCCCATTTTCATCGGTGGTGTAAGTGTCAACCAGTTCCTCGCCTTTATAGATGCCGTAAACCGCACCTGCAAGGGAAGCGTCGCCCTGCGGCTTCTTTCCTGTTTCCACGTCGGTCTTTAATACCGTAACATTGAACTTCTTTAAAATGTTGTGGAAGCTGCGGTTTGTGACCTTTTTCCACTCAATCGGGGCGGTCTGGGATGCAGGGACGACATAGCGGACTGCCGTGTCCACTTCCTCAAGGGTATAAGGCGTGCTGCCGCTGATAAGGACGTTCTCAAACTTTGCCAGTCCGTTCTTATCGGTTATGGCATATTCATCAACAGCCAAGCCGCTCAATGATGTTCCGTAAAGGTGGAACTTCACGCCCTCCACAAGATTATCCTCGGATGTTTTCACTACTTCAAGGCTTCCACGCTTCAAGGTATTGCTGAATGTGACCGTAGAGGTTTTCCCTCCGATAATCGTCACGGTCTGGGTCTTCTGCGGCTCGTAGCGGTCAATGGACTGTTCTGTGACCGTATAAGTGCCAGGGAATAAGCCCTCCACTGTGATATTTCCATTCTTATCGGTTTTCACGGTCTTATTGAAGCCGTCACTCTTGATGTTAAAGGAAATCCCCTCAACAACACCGTCCTCGGAAGTCTTTTTGAGTGCAACCGTGCCTGTCGGCGTTTCCACGTTGATATACGCCTTCATGGTATCTACATTTTCCACGCCCGTAATGACGTCCTGCAGGTTCGGGTCGCCATAGGCAATCATCATCGCACCACTGCTGACAGTCGGCGTGTTGTTCCTCGTTGCCGTAATCCTTGCCGTTCCGTCAATCGCCTTTGATGATGTGATAGTCAGCTTGTTCCCAGATTTAGATACCTTTACATTGCTGTCAGAGCTTGTAAAGGTATATTCGGATAACACGCCGTTGCTGTTGGTCAGCGTAAGGCTGTATTTGCCGTCCTTATAGGCAAGCTCCTTTGTGATGTCTTTCTTCCCTGCCGACATGAAACTCGGAATCGTGCTGTGCCTTGTAAGCAGCGACACAATCTGGTCGTAAGCCGCCCTCGCCCCACTGTTCGCATAATTAGAGCCAAAGTGCAGGCTGTAAACGGTCGTGCTTGTCTGGCTGTACGGGCTTGTGGCGTTGCGGCATCCCGTAACAAACTCCCATACAAGGGTCTGGGTGGCAAGCCATTTCTCATCATCGCTCCCAGATAAATTCCCGCTGTTGCCCTGATACCCATAGAGCAGGGCAAGCCCTACCGCCTTTCTCTGTTCTTCGGAGAGGGCGTTCCAAGCGTTGGAAGATGCCTTTGCAAGCGTGTTGCCTGTTTTTAAAGGCACGCCCGGCTGAAGGCAGAACGCCGTTTCCCCGTCCACATACATACGGTACTTGTATTCGCCTGTCCCTCCTGCGGTATGACCTCCAATGTTGGCACTGGAATTATACCTCATGGCGTTCCCTGCACCGTCGTAGGTGTGGGTAAAGCTAATCGTGCCGATGTCGCCCGCTGCAAACGCTGTCGTGGCAGGGACGGCGGACAATGCCGTGACCGCAGCCAACGCTAACGCCGCAGCCCTTTTAAATAATTTACGAATCTTCATCGTTACCTCCTGTTCGTTCCCGTGTTGATAGTTGCTGACTGACTTTTTGACAGAAAAAATCTGCCCGTCTGGACAGCCTTTAATATTTCTTTTCTCGGATAGTTACTGGCAGTATCAAGGGGGAGAGGTGTGGAGAGGGGGAATCAGAAAAAAATTTGCTGTCCCCCAAAGGGCAGACTTCTCCCTCGGTGTTCCATGCCAGAATCCCCATTTTGCCTGCTCTACCTCTCGTGAGCCTTGTTCCTCTGCAAGTGGCGGTTATAAAACTCCAACGCCTTTACGACAAAATCCGTTTCCTGCCCTCTGGGGATAGATTTCGGTATGAGCTTGGTTATCCGCTCGTCCTTAAAGGCAGGCTTCTCTTTCTGGTTTGGCTTATCCTCCTGCATGATGCTCTGGATAACCTCGTCCGTGAGCTTTCCCTCCTGCATGAACTTTTTCATCTTGATAGCCTGTGCAAGTGAGGGCGTGGCATCGTTGTAGCCCATTGCTTCAAGCAAAGTGTACTGCTGTTCCTCGGAAAGATAGGAAATCTCAACAGCAGGGCGGAAAGCAATCTGACGTTCATCTACCATTTGCAGAATTTCGGGTACAAGCTCGGTCAAGCGGATAAAGCGGCGTATCTGCTCACGGCTTTCACCAACTTCTTTTCCCAACTTCTCATTTGTTCGGGGAGTTTCTAAATCTGACACCACTGGTGTCAAATTATCTTTTGGTGGTCTGCCCGCTTGTCTGTTCATCGCTTCAAGCCGCATCTTATAGGCAAAGGCTTTCTCACTTGGCAGAATAACAGAGCGTTGGAGATTACTTTCAACCATGACAATAATTGCTTCATCATGTGTCAGCTCCTTAACCTCACATTTCAGCGTTTCAAGCCCTGCAAGCTCACAAGCCTTTTTCCGCCTGTGACCACTGATAAGCTCATACCGACCGTCCTCTTTCTGCCGAACCGTGGCAGGGGTCATTACACCGCTCCGACTGACACTTTCCACAAGCTGCTCCATATCCTCATTCATCAAAACCTTGAATGGGTGGTCTGGGAACTCATCAATCTCGGAAATGGGGATTTCCCTTATCTTGCTTAAATTTGCTTCTGCTCGGCTCTCGTCTGTTTCAAAGAGGTCATCGTATGCGGTCAGCTCGATTCCTGTTCTTTTGCTTCTCGCCAATCTCTGCTACCTCCTTTCCAAACTGCTCATAAGCAGCGGCTACCTTGCCGCCTTTGTCGTAGGCAAAAATACTCTTTCCCTCTGCAGTGGCTTCTACCGCACGGATGGAATGGGGTATCTGGGCATCGAAAACTTTAATCCTCTGCCCGTAGGCACTCTTTACCGTTGCGGTAATCTCTTTAGAGATGTTCGTGCGTGGCATTACCATCGTCATTAAGATACCGTCAATCCGCAGATGGGGATTGATTTGCCGCTTGACTTTAGACACGGAGCGAAGCAACAGCTCTAAGCCTTTGGCAGAAAGATAATGGGGCTGTGTCGGGATAACCACGCTGTCAGCCGCTGCAAGTGCATTGATTGTGAGCATACCCAAACTCGGCATACAGTCAATAAGGACTGTATCATAATTCTTTTTTACCTCATTGATGCAGGTTTTCAGCACGCTTTCACGGCTTATGGCATTGATTAGCCTTACTTCCAAGCCCGACAGTTCAATGTTGGACGGGAGCAGGTCAACGCCCTCATTATGGTGCAGGATAGCTTTCTGGACATTGACAGGATTATCGTCTATCACATCCTGCATAATGCTTGAGAGCGTATCAGACAAATCATCTGGTCTGCCGTAGCCAAGTGACATGGTAAGATTTGCCTGTGCATCGGCATCAATGAGCAGGACTTTTTTACCCTGCTGTGCCAGACTGACACCCAGATTGACCGCCGTGGTGGTCTTTCCGACTTTATGTGAAGCTTCACATAATGTCGGTTATGAAAAGCTATACATTATGCAAAGTTAATGATAGAAATCCTTATAAATAAAGGATTCTTTAGTTGATTTACTTTCCATAATCCATCAAGATTTAAGTGTATTTTATCAATTCACTTAAGGAGGAACGCACGATGGAAAAATTAA